>CAWGOG010000002.1:0-190523 GCA_963824205.1 uncultured Verrucomicrobiae bacterium
GCTGAACTCCTTCACGAAGACTACACTGGTAGATCAAGGAATAGATCCTAATAAGATTGCGCTGAATCCATACGGCGTCGATTTGGAACGATTTTCGCGCCAACATCAACCGGCAACCAACCGTCCTTTTCGTTTTGTATTCGCAGGCCTCGTTTGCGCTCGGAAAGGGATTCCGTTGCTCTTGCAGGCATGGACCGCCTTGCAACCGAAGAATGCCGAGCTCCTGATCGTGGGACCAATCACGCCAACAGCGGAAGCAAATATCCGCGAGATGCCTAGTGTAAGACTAACGGGTAAGGTTCCAAATCACGAAATGGCGTCGATTATGTCGCGAGAGTGACGTCTTTGTTTTTCCGAGCTACTTCGAAGGCTTCGGACTGGTGCTGCTCGAAGCCATGGCTGCCGGACTTCCGGTCTTGACGACGACCGCACTGCGGGCCCCGACATTCTCACGCAAGGCGAAGATGGATGGATTATCGATCCCGGGAATCTCGATGAGCTCTGCAAGCGATGCAACTCTGCTTACAAAACCCGAGATCGGATCGAAGCCATGGGGAAAAAGGCTCAGGCGACAGCGAAAGATTTACCTGGGATGCTTATGGAGATCGATGGAAGGCGATTCTTCAAGGCCTCAATTGATGCTGGCGATCCTAACGACCCATCCGATTCAGTATCAGGTGCCGCTCTGGCAGGCTTGGCCAAAGATGGGCGTGTTCCGTTTGAAGTTTGGTACCTGACTTCGCATGGAATGCAAGCGAGCCATGATCCCGAATTCGGCAAACAATTTGCCTGGGACATCAAAATGCTTGAAGGCTATCCGCATCGGTTTCTCGAAGTGGCAAAAGGCGCCAGACCGGGATCTTTATTGGGTTGTCGCCTAACGGAAAGATTGCGCGATCGCTTACGCGATCGGGCGTGCACGCCTTGTGGATTCAAGGTGGCAGGTGGCGGCATACTGGCAGGCGGTACGGGAAGCAAAAACGGCGGGAACGGAAATGTGGTTGCGCGGCGAAAGTAACGATCTGGCGCCGGCGGCATGGTGGAAGGCGCCGCTAAAGAGATTGCTGCTCGGGCAATTCTTCAAGCGAGTCGATCGTTTCCTTTATATCGGATCGCCAATCGGCGGCTTTACCAGAAATTCGGAGTTTCCGAGGAACGTCTCTATTCTGCGCCTTATGCGGTGGACAACGAGCGTTTTCGCCGTCAAGCGAACGCTCAGAAGGTCAGCGGTCAGAGATCAGACGTCAGTGGTGAATTGCGGAGACCGCCTTCTTCGTCTTGTTCTGTGGAAAGTTTATTCCGAAGAAACGCCCGTTCGATCTAATCGAAGCGGTGCAGTTGCTGCTAAAATCGCATCCCGAATTGAAGCCGCATTTGCTATTTGTCGGCAGTGGCGAACTCGGCGCCAAATGCGCTCGCGTTGCAACGTTGTTTTTGATTCCGACGCTCTTCCTATTACCCGAGAACAAATAATCGACAACCAAAAACCCAGCGCTTCCTTCGCCGGGTTTCTGGACCAGAGTGAAATCTCAAAAGCTTACGTTGCCGCTGACGTGCTTGTGCTGCCGAGCGATTACAGCGAAACTTGGGGATTAGTTGTAAATGAAGCGATGGCCAGCGGCTTGCCCTCCGTGGTGAGTGATCGTTGTGGATGTGCCCTAGATCTGGCGACAGTTCGTCCCAACGTGACGTTCCCAGCGGGTCAGGTAGCCGAGCTCGCGGTTAGGTTGGAATGCGTGCACGGCGGATTCCCCGGTCAACATCTCAGGGATTCGCCCGTCGTTCGCTCAGACGACTGGAACCGTGGCGCGTTTGTGGGAATGAGTCTGCAATGAATCTGGGTCCTTCTCGCCGCTTTGCTTGGGTATCTGCGCTCGATAGACACTCCGCAAAAGATCTCCTCCGACTGCAAAAGGATATGAGACAGTGGTATTCTGGTCGCGAGGATTACTACAGCACAATCGACTTTACTCGGGACAACTGGATATCAGATCCCGCCTATCGGTGGATTCGAAAAGCGAGCGAGGGTGTTCTTAACGTCCTTGAGATCGGTTGTGGACGCGCCAACATCTTGCTCCAAGAGCGCTCCCTGCCGTCCCGTTATACGGGAGTAGATTTCAGTTCCGAATTGATAAAATCGAACTCCGAACGTTTCTCGGGGGCGACGTTCGAGCTGTTGCAAAGTCCGTTTAAACTCGACTTTGCGAGTGAAACGTTTGACCTTGTTATATCGATCTTCGTGTTAGAACACTGCGTATTTCCACACCTAGCACTTGATGAGTGGGCGCGCGTTCTCAAAAAAGGCGGACGGCTGATAATCTTGTCCCCGATTTTCTCGGGCAAGGCATTATTTCCTCGCAGAGATTGGGCTTTTCGGCGGGTACCGGTCGCGAGAAGCTTGCGCGCGGCCAAATTTTCGACGCTTTTGTAACCGCGATTGATACGCGATTAAGGTTGCCAATCGCGAGCCAAATCTGCCGCTTTAAGGCGCGACGGCAGCCGCGCTTTTTTATCAATCTTGCTCCAACCTGTTTTGTAGATTCCTTTCGCCCCGACGTAGATGCGGTTTACCTCACATATGAACCGGAAATACTTTCCTGGATCAAAGAGAAGATTTCATGCATGCCGTTACCGTCGGACCTGCGCCGATACGTTTCAGACCGTAAGCTGCTAGTGATCGACGGCTGCAAGTCCGACAAATTCACTAACACGTTCGGAAAAGCGGATAAATGAATCTACGAGTCCACGCGCTCGTCTTAGCGCTGAACGAAGAGCCGTTTATATTAAATCAGCTGCGCACGCTATATCCATTTTGTTGTGGAATCAGCGTTCTTACACAATATGATCGTGACTGGTACGGCAAACCAGTCACTCCAGATCAGACGTTAGATTTGGTCGCACGCTTTCCTGACCCCGAAGGAAAAATCCATTTGGTTTTGCGGAGATGGAGAGACCAGGCGGCTGCGTTGAACTCGGAAATGGGGGCCTTGTCGTGCAACCCAGCGAGGCGTGTGCAGAGTCATGGGACGCCACTTAGCGATATAAGACGATTCCATCAAACTCCCGACTACTTTTGGATTGTCGATGCAGACGAAATCTACGATCCAGCGACTATACCGGCTATGGTCGAATTGTTGAGAAAGCGTCGCCCTCGAGGTATGCGGGTTCACGGCTATAATTATTTGGGGAGTTGGAATCGGCGCGTGCCGATGGAAGCCGTACCGTTCTGCCATTTTGGATTTGTGCGCCCCGGCGTGACATTCACGTCCATACGTCAGGTCACATGGAGTGAATCGCGCCTTCAGAAGCTTCTGCGAATTCTTCGCCTTCCTGATTTCTCAGCGGCGATATTTGGCTTCCTCGAGTGCCCCAAGGACATCGCCACCTTCCATCATGGATGCTGGCTGGGAAACAGGGAGCGATTGCGGGCTAAAGCGGCGAAATCCGCGCATACTTGGATAAATGACGACCGATACCCGGAGTCCATTAGCAATCACCCATCTCTTTTTGTTCCTACCTCGGAACTGCCCTCGTCAATAAAGGACGTTAGTTGGCCTGCAGGTTATATTGAACTCGGCACGACGTAAAATGCCGCACTACCTTGGCCTCATCTCTATGCTTAATCGGCCAGCGATTTTAAACAGCATCGAGTTCAGCCGATCGTTGTTTTCTGTTGTCCATCTCATGGGCGGCGGCAGCGATATTAATCGACGGGTTTTCGTCAATCTCGTTCGAAGAGGGGACGTGATTATTGAAATCGGCGCAAACGTCGGAGTGTATACATCTCTCTTTTCTAGATTAGTCGGCAGTAGAGGAAGAGTGCACGCGTTTGAGCCAGTGGGAGCGAATTTTGAGCGCTTGGCGTCGCGATTGCATTTGCTCAAGGCCGACAACGTCGTACTAAACCGACAAGGCGTGGGGAGCCGACAAGGCGAGCAAGAGATTGTCATCCCGGGAGACGACGCCCAGCAGGCGTCCTTCGCTGTTCACCAGCACGGTTCGTGGTCTATAGCAACCAGAACTCGGCGTGAACTCGTACCCGTGATAACAATAGACTCCTACATGCGTGACGCTCAGGTTGATCGGGTCGACTTCGTCAAGATCGATGTAGAAGGATCAGAGTTAGATGTTCTAAGAGGAGCGCAGGAATGCCTTGCCCGTTCATTGCCGCTTATGCATATGGAAATCAATCCGGACTGGCTAGGAGATTTCGGGACGTCCGCAAGTGACTTGGTTTCGTTTCTTACAAGCATTGGCTATCGATTCTTTTACACTGTGGAAAGAGGTTCCTTCAGAGGATACAAGAAGTTGCACGATTCCAGTGTGGCGGCGCTGCAAGCAGGGAAACTTGCGGGCGATTTTCTTTTTCGCCAACCCCTCTGAAACCAGCGGCGTGAGTAGATTGCTTTCGGAGCTTGTGCGATGCCCCTTATTCTAACGCCGCAGAGTTCATCAGGGATGGTCACGGGCTTTTGTCAAGGCTTCGGCGCGAAGAGACCGTTCGCATCGCGAATCAGTAGAAATTCCGAGGGAACTGCTGGTGGTTAGCCGAGCCGCAGTTTTCGAGGACAAGGGATCACGTATTCTCGCAATCATTCCCAGCGCCTTTTGCTTCGGACTACAGAACATAACACTGGGATTTTTTGAAAAGCTGCCGCCAAACGTTTCCTGTCATTTTCTGATCACAAACTGGAACGACGGAGAATTTCCGCGTCGCCTGATAGACTTGCAGCTTCCTTTTTCCTCAGCGTGGCTAGGAATGTTTTCGCGGAAACTGGACTGGCATAACCTGAAGATGTCGCTTGAGGCACTTGTCAAATTACCCTCAGCCTACGTGGTATTCCTGAAGGTCTATCGCCGGTTTCGGCCTACTTGCATACTGCTTGCAAACCATCACGAAGTGATCTTGCTCTGGCCACTTCTTATCTTTCTTCGAAAGAAGGTGGTTTGCCATATGCACGATCCGCCTCCCGCAATTTCATTTCAAAGGATGAGCTTTCGCCTGTGGAGGCTGGCTGTTGGCCGATTTGTGTTCATCTCTGCGAATGCCAAAGCGCGATTGGCAAGACTTGGGAAGCTCAGAGATGACGATGTCGTGGTTTGGAATGGCGTCGCCGTGCGCGAGCTAACCCTTCCGCGAAAGCGTAGCGATGCTTTCTGCACGAAATTCGACTGGCCCGAAACAAGCCTGATTGTTGGTCTCACTGGGCAAATGACGCCAACTAAGGGCCACGAAGACTTTATCGCCGCCGCTGCCCTAGTCGCCCGCTTGAATCCGCGCGTCAGATTTGTGATTGGAGGAAAGCCGACGAAACCCTTCTTTTCTGCGCTCCAAGCCCGAATTGCATCCCAACATTTGGAAGACATAATACGGTTTTCGGGTTGGCTTGAGACACCGGTTCAGTTCTTTGATTCGATCGATCTTCTCGTTCTCGCCTCTCGGCATGACGAGGGATTCGGCCTGGTTGTTGCCGAGGCCGCCGAACGCGGGGTTCCCTCCGTGGCGACACGCAGTGGTGGCGCGACCGAGATTATTATCGACAACGAGACTGGGATTCTTGTGGACAAGGAAGACCCCGCGGAATTGGCGACTGCGGTGCAAAGACTGCTAACAGATGATCCTGTTCGTCTAGAAATGGGTAAGAACGCCCGCACTCGTATTTCGAAGTTCTTCAGTCTAGATCAACAACGCGATGCATTCTTGGACGTACTGTTTCACGCGAATGCTTGAGGTTTTCGAGCATGTCTGATTCGTTACATTTCGTTTTTTTCCAATGCTGGCTCGCGGCGGCAGGGCTGATTGCTCTTCTTTTTTGGAAGCAGACCGCATATCTCGGTATTACCTGTCTCTTCTTTTTTAACGTTACGAGCGCGAGTTTGTCGGCGTTTTTTTGGGGACGGCTCTTTCGGTTGAGAGAGCAGTGGATTACGGAGCATCATGAAGATGTCTTGAAATATTCAGGATGGATGGTTCTCGCCATGGTTGCGGCAATGTGGCTGGCATGGTGGCCTTCGCGCAGGAAGAACAAGGAAAGAGCGGCGAAGGACGGGACTTTTCCGTGGGTGACCGAGCGATTTATTTATTTCGCCTTAGTCATCGGAACAGTTGCGGCGGTTGCCGCGCCATTTGTCTTGTTTGCAGTGCCCACCTTCGGAACGGGCGTCAGCCTCTTGGCCAGTTGGCTAAAGATTGGCCTTATTGGGTCGGTTGTTCTCTACAAGAAAGAAGGCAAAGTTCGTCCGCTGCTGATTGCCAGCGCCCTCTTATCCCAGCCGCAATCATTAACGCGTTGCGCAGTGGACATTCGCCGTTCTCGGTGGACGCGATTATATGCATTGCGCTCGTGGCAGCTTGCCTGGATCGGGTGACCATTTGGTCCTTTGTGAAGTTGTTTCTTTGCATGATTCCCTGTGTATACCTCATGTTCGCGTGGCTGGCTTCGCGCAGCGTTATTCGATCCGGTGAACTGGAGAACTTTTCCATGGGAGAGCGGGCGTCTCGATTTGCTGACGTTTTCATCGACGATCTGACAAAGATAGAGATCACTCCCTACGATGTTCAGGCCCTGCTGTTTGAGCGAATTGATATGACCGATCTTCTTTCCCAAGAGGCTGATTATGAGTCCTCCCCCTCTGGCGAAGATGAGTTTCGCTACGGCGGCACGATTATCGACGGTTTGTATTCCATAGTGCCGCGGGCGCTTTGGCCGGACAAGCCGATCGTGGCCGGGTATGCGGACTTCGTGGGCCGCTATACGGGGAATTTCCGTGAAGACACGACATCAATAGGTGTGCCGCAGCAATTCGAATTGTATGCGAATGGAGGAGCCTCGTTTGTCGTCCTGGGAGGATGTTTATCCTCACTTATTTATGCGCCCGCTTCGAGCGGTTCGTCGCATCGTGCGATCGTTCACTTCATGTTCTTATGCCGAGCGTGATGTTCCTTATGGCCTTTGGCAGCGGGATTGAGCAAATCATGGTTGTGATTGCTAGTGCGCTTGCCGGCGCCGGAACCGCGTTTGGTGTCGCAAGAATTTCGAGGTTTTCTTCCCGCAGTTTCTTCCGACGCGCCGGGCCGCCGCAAAACGAGGGCGTCAATTGCAAGCAGCGCCGGCAATGGCGATATGATTCAACTCAGGTCGCGGCCGGAAGCGCCAATATACAAAGGCGTAACGTAATCGGAAGTATCAGGGCGCGAAGTTAATCTAGGAACCGGCCGCTCAAATGCACTCCCTAACCGCCCTGATTCTCACCCATAATGAGAAGGAGAACATCCGCCGCACCATTTCCGCGTTGCCTGCTGTCGATGAAGTGGTGCTTATCGACAGTGAGAGCAGTGACGAGACCGTTCCGATAGCGGTGTCGCTCAATCCGGGGGTCCGCGTAATTTCGCGAGCATTCAATTCGCATACCCAGCAATGGAATTTCGGGCTCGATCAGGTGCGGACCGAATGGGTTTTGACGCTCGACGCCGATTACGAATTATCCAACGAGCTTCGCGCTGAAATTTCCGCCCTTAATCCTCCTAACGATGTAAACGGGATTCGGCAGAGTTGTTTATCGAATATACGGACACGCCCTGCGCGGATCGAGTTATCCTTCGCGGGTCGTTCTCTTTCGCGTCAAGCAGGGCGCTACGTCGATGACGGACATACGCAAACCTTGCATTTTTATTCGGCGTCGCAGGAGCTCCGCCCTCCATCTGAAACGGAAGGCATCCAAACGCTGTCCGGTAAGATTGTTCATGATGATCGGAAACCGCTTTCTCATTGGGTTCAATCACAGGATCGCTACGCGATCTTGGAGGCGCGGCATTTGCTCGAAATCGGAAATCGGAAATCGGAAAACGGCCGAACGCGGGTGAAGGAGCGGCGGGCTTTCAAAGCCTGCTTCCTTGAGCATCCAGGACCGACTGAGAAAGAAGATCTTTTTCGCTGCGCCGGCGATGTTTCTTTATCTGTTTTTTCGGCGCGGATTGATTCTCGACGGCTGGCCTGGCTGGTTTTATGTCGCGCAACGGACTTTTGCCGAACTACTGCTGTCGATAAGGCTGTTGATCGAACGGCATCGCCTCGAGGAGCCGATGTCGCAGAAGTCAGAGGTCCCGGTCAGACATCGGACCGCAGTTAGCGTTGCGGATTCCGCAGAGGTCAAGAAGGCGTTCGTCGAACCGCCCCTACCTAGCTGACTACCGACATCTGACCGTCTGCGGGCATTCGCCCTACAGGGAACCCCTAGACCTGATAACCAATAACCGATAACCCGCAGGCCCCGTAAATTTCAGTTACGGCCTGCGATGGTATATAATATGATAGCTAACCCCCTGTGGGCGCCCCGATGGAAACGACTCTTTTGCCAGAACACTCCCGGGCACAGCAGACATTTGTCGAGGTTGCGGCCGCCGCTAAGGCGCCAGGCGCGGGCAAGCGTTTCCTCGAGCAGGAATGGGCTCCGGGACTCTTCTTTTTTATCTGCGACGTCGTCTGTCTGGTTTGTCATTTACGGACTGCTCGGGTTTATCCGGCACGACGCCCTTTTTTCCAGCGGATTTGAGTTCGCGGTCATCGACGTCATTCAACTCGCCGTCATCGTTCAGGCCTTGTTCATCATCGGCGGATACAGTTCGCGCGTGGAAATGCGGGGACTGACTTACACCGCCGAGCACATCATCGCCATGATCGTTGCGCTCTGCGTGAGCGCTCTGATTCTTTATGCGGCGGCGACTTTCGATCATTCGATGAAGCCGAGTCGTTCGGTTGTTTTGGCGAGCTTCATTCTCTTTACGCCGGTTTCGCTGCTTTATCGGCGCGCGCTTGGAGGGCGAGTTGCGGCGGCTTCAGCGAATCGCGCGTTCCTCGTGATTGGAGCGGGCGAGATCGCGACGAAATTTTTTCGGGAATACCGGGAGTCGCCTAACAATCAGCGACTTGAGTTCGTCGATATCGAGCAGAAGCGGGTGGGGCAGGGGATCGCGGGACCGGGGACGCCGCTGGTGGAGGGAGATCTGGCATCGAAGCTGGGCGAAGCGGGCCGGCGTTACAGCGGGATTATTCTGGCGGAAAGCGTGGAGAACATTCGTCCCGATCTTTTGGACGCGCTGGTTAGGGCGCAATTTCAGCGGACACGGGTTTATACGCTCGAATCCTTTTACGAAGCACACTGGCGGCATGTGCCAATGGATTCGATCGATCCGTTCTGGCCACTCCAATCGGGGTTTCAACTGTCGCGCACGTCGCCTTATCACTATCTCAAGCGGCTGTTCGACGTTGTCGCTTCAGCCGGGTTATTGGTTATTGGCTGGCCGTTATTGGTGGGGATCAGTTTGATACTTTGGTTAACGAACGGGCGGCCGGTGATCTTTAGACAACCGAGAGTGGGACGCGATGAGCAGGTCTTCGTCCTCTACAAGTTTCGGACGATGAGGGTGGCAGGGGCAGGAAGACGGAGGACGGAAGTCGGAGGTCGGCCGAGAGAAGGCAGCGAGCAGGAGGCGGAAGTCGGAGGTCGGGAGACGGTAGTCGGCGGTCAGGAGGCAGCGGGCAGCGATCAGCAGACGGCGCTGAGCGATGATGAGATGTACACGCGGGAGAATGATCCGCGGATTTCGCGGGTTGGGCGGTTGCTCCGGAAGTTTCGGCTCGATGAGCTGCCACAGCTTTGGAACGTCTTACGCGGCGAGATCAGCCTGATTGGGCCGCGCGCGGAATGGGTTGAGTGCGCCGAGCGTTATACCAAGAAGATTCCGTTCTATCATTTTCGCCATCTCGTTAAGCCGGGGATCACCGGGTGGGCGCAGGTGAACTATCCCTATGGCGAGAGCGACGAGGATGCGGTCGAGAAACTGAAGTTCGACCTCTATTATATCCGGCATTACTCGCTGATGCTGGACGCTATGATTGTGCTCAAAACGATTCATACCATGCTGTTTGGCAAAGGCCGCTAGGCGCTTTGCGTCGTTGGAGGTGAGTGTCGGAGGGCGGCAGTCGGATGCGGATTCGCGTCGCGATCTGAGACGTAGGTACATCCTCGAAGTTTGCATCCTAACGATTGGGCACAATGGCTCCCGCCAGTCGTGCCAGCTGCCCTCGCTGCTTGACCAGCCTATCCGCGCGGCGCCCCGACCGCGCGTCGTGTCAATGCAGGATGATCGGCACGATCACATGACAAATCCATTAAGTCGGCGAAAGAGTCTTGAGGTTTACCAGATCGCATACGTCTCTTGCGACTGGGAGCGGCTCTTCAAGTCATGGCCTTCGAAGAAGTTTCCAAGTCGATGAAAAGTACGCCTAACGAGCCAAACTTCGACAGCATGCGTCTCGGTCGATTTGTCTGCAAAACTTGCGTGAGCCAAGTGGGCGAAGCGCCGTTACGAGGCTGCACTATAGCTTCTCGATGGCAAGCTCGAAGAAGCTGATTGCGATCGGTCGAAGCTGGAGAGAGGCACGACTTCCTCACTCAGATATCGCCAGAGATTGCGAGCATACATCCAGCGCGGCTGAACCGTAGGATGCTTAACGAGATTGAGGTTGCCAAAGAATCGGACGAATGCTCGGCAGGGAACGATGGAAAAAAATCGTCGAAGCTTATCGTCCCACCGTCAGGCCGGAATGATACCGCTGCTGTCCGAACCGCCGATTCCCGACTACGACCTCCGCTTGCCGGCCAGCGCCGGCGACGCGCTCCTCCAGCAGCGCGCGCAAGGCGCGGCAGTCGCACGGTTTCGTTAGGTGATGATCGAAGCCGGTGAGCTTGGCGATCTTTACGTCTTCCGGGTAGTCGTACCCGGAGAGGGCGATGGCCATGACATCGGTTCCGCGGCGACGGACTTCGCTGATGAGGGCGTATCCGGTGCCGTCGGGAAGAGCAATGTCGCTGAGGATGACGTCGAACGGCTCCTTCTCAACGTGTTCCAGTCCGTCGTGCAGAGTGTCCGCAGATTCGACCTCGAAGCCCCAACGGTGGAGCAGGCGAGCCATGACTTTGCGGGTTTTAGAATGGTCTTCGACGACAAGAATGCGCACGGGAAGAAAGGAGAGGCTGAAGGTCTCCGGGATTTTCCTACGATTCGTAAAAGAAGCTCCTATTGGTCGTGTCGCGGCCCGGTTTCAGAAGGCTGCACGCCTTGTCGTTGGGCGCTAAGCGTCACTGCGCGTGGGTCTTCGCAGGCAGGAGGAATTCGCTGGAAAGGGAGTGCGACGGTCATAGACCGCCGCTGCAGAAGAAGCGTTCTTCTTCGATTTTCGACTTCTCGCGCCAGGCTTTTCCGGGTTTGCTCGTCCAATGATTCGCCCGGTTTCTGCGGCTGTTGTTCTTGCGGTTATTTCGTTCAGTCACGGCTACGGTGCGCCGAAAGATTCTCCAAAGCCTAACGAAGGCGGGGCGGACAAGCCGCTTCCTACGATTGCGCAAAAAACGCGCGGCATGCAGTCGATGCCCGGCTTCTTCAATGCCTGGTGGGACGCGCGGGCCGGGAAAATCTGGCTCGAGATCAGCCGGTTCGACTCCGACTTTCTATACGTGGTGTCACTGGCGTCGGGCGTCGGCTCCAACGACATCGGATTGGATCGGGGCCAGTTCGGCGATTTGGAAGGCGACAGCAACCCGGGGCATCTCGTCCGTTTCGAGCGAACGGGTCCCAAAGTTTTGCTGGTTGAACAAAATCTTAGTTACCGAGCGGTGACAAAAGATCTCGTCGAGCAACGCGCGGTGGCCGAATCATTCGCGCGTTCAACGCTGGGAGGGTTCAAGGTTGAAGCGGAAGAAAACGGCCGCGTGCTTGTCGATGCCACGCCGTTTCTTTTGCAGGATGCGCATGGGGTTGCGGATAAACTGAAAAAGAAAGAGCAGGGGACCTACAAGGTGGACGAAGCGCGCTCGGCGATCTTTCTGCCGTTCACGAAGAATTTCCCGAAGAACAGTGAGTTCGAAGCCACTCTTACCCTTACGGGCGAGCCGACCGGAGAATGGATTCGATCGGTAACACCAACGCCGCAAGCGGTCACAGTGCGAGAGCACCATTCCTTTGTTCAACTCCCTGACGACCAATACAGGACGCGCGCATTCGATCCGCGCTCCGGTTATTATCCGCTGCAGTACGCGGATTATGCGACACCGATCCAGGAATCGTTAGTCAAGCGCTTCATCATTCGACATCGGCTGCGAAAGAAGGATCCCTCTGCCGCGCAGAGCGAAGCGGTGGAACCGATCGTTTATTATGTCGACCGGGCTGCGCCCGAGCCGATTCGATCGGCCCTGATCGAGGGCGCGTCCTGGTGGAACCAGGCGTTTGAAGCGGCCGGATACAAGAATGCTTTTCAGGTAAAGGAATTGCCCGAAGGCGCTGATCCGATGGATCTGCGTTACAACGTCATCGAATGGATTCATCGATCGACCCGCGGCTGGTCATATGGGATTGGGCTGACCGACCCGCGCACGGGCGAAATCATCGCGGGCCATGTTTCGTTAGGCTCGTTGCGGGTGCGGCAGGACTTTCTTCTTGCCCAGGGATTGTTGGAGGCTTACCCGAATGGAAAGCAGCCGGACGGGCGGATGCTGGAGATGTCGCTCGCGCGGCTGCGACAACTGGCGGCGCACGAAGTTGGGCACACCCTTGGCCTGCAACATAATTTTGCCGCAAGCACACAGGATCGCGCGTCGGTCATGGATTATCCGCCGCCGTTGGTGACGCTTAACGAACAGGGCCAGATCGATCTAAGCCATGCGTATGCGACCGGCATCGGTGCGTGGGACAAGCGCACGATCCTGTACGGCTACCAGGATTTCCCTGATGGAGCGGAGGAGGGGACCGGTCTGGAGAAGATTCTTCAGGAAAATATCGCGCAAGGATTTCGCTATCTGACCGATGCCGATGCGCGACCGCCCGGGAAGCGCGAGTCCTTTGGCGCATTTGTGGGACAGTGGAAACTCCGCTCCCGAAGAACTCCGGCGGCTGATCAAGGTGCGCGCAGCTGCGTTGAGTCATTTTGGTGAGAAAAATATTCCGCCGGGCGCGCCCATGGCGACCCTGGAAAACGTGTTTGTCCCGGTTTACCTGATGCATCGATATCAGGCGGAGGCGGCGACGAAATTGATCGGCGGAGTCAATTACTCCTACGCTGCTCGCGGCGATGGCCAGCCGGTTAACGAACCGTTGCCGTCCGACCAACAACGAGCGGCGCTCGATGCGGTTTTGGAAACTGTGCGTCCCGAGTTCTTAGAGATTCCGCCGCGGATCCTTGGGCTCTTGCCGCCGCGGCCTCCCGGCTATCCGCGTGACCGCGAAACCTTCGATTCGCATACCGGTCTGGTGTTCGATGCCCAGGCGGCAGCGGAGAGTTGGATCGATGCGGAGCTCGATTTGCTGCTGCATCCGGACCGCCTCGCTCGTGTCGTCGCGCAGAATGCGCAATCGGATAAGGCGCTTTCGGTGCCGGAGATCTTCGACGCGATCGAGCACGCGGTTGAGCGTACCGGAACCCAGAACGGCCCGCAGAAGGAAATCGCTCGCGCGGCCGAGAAGCAGTATCTGAATCAGTTGCTCAAACTTGCGCTAAATCGAGGCAGCGAGCAGCAGGTCACGGGTTACGTCGTGCAGCGCGTGGCCGAGCTGGAGGCAAAAGTCAAAGCTCGCGCGGCCACCGACCCGGCGGAGAAGGCGCAAGCCGCTTATCTGCTTTCTCAGATCGAGCAATTCCGTCGCGACCCGAAAGCGCTCGACTTGCCCAAGCCACCGCGAATTCCCGACGGATCTCCGATTGGCGCGGACGAGTGATGGGCGCCGCTATGCGGCGTCCCGAAGTCGGTAGTCGGAAGACGGAAGTCGGACGGGGATGGGCGTCGCGAAGCAGACGTCCCACGGTGGACGGAAGTCGGGAGTCGGAGTCGGAGGACGGAAGTCAGGACTTGGCGGTCGGCGACTACCGACCTCTGACCTCCGGCGCGCTGTCTAAACGACAGACGACCCGCGGGGGACAAATGCCGAACGTGGTGTAGACATGATTATGGAGCGAAACATTGAGACTAAAGGCAGAGCTGCGCGTGGTGGTCTGGCGGTGATATTTCTGCTGATAGGGGCGTGCCTCGTTGGTAACTCGCTGTTTCTCGGCGCGATCTTCATTTTGATCGGTCTCTTTTGCGCCTTTGAAGCCTGGATTGGGTGGTGCGCTGTTCGGGCCTGCGGCTTGAAGACGCCGTTTTAGACAGGTCGGCGGCCAGGATGGCCGCCCTACAGTTGCGCGGAGTGTCGCCGGGAGCGAAAGGCAGCTGTCAGAACTGGATCGTGCCGGAATAAGCTCCACTCCAGGCCGATTGCGATTCTGAATCGCCGCAGTCGTTAGGGGCAGGATGCACCTGTTTGCCCTCGAAAGTTCCCTGGCCATCGATGCGCGCGAGATCGTCGGTGCCCTTGTCGAGCACCCAGTGCGCAGTCATTCTGCCGCTGGTATCGAGTGCGCCGGAGTAGGTGAAGATGGCGGTACCCGGAGCGTCCATTGACCTGGCCGGTGAAGCTGCCGCTACCGCTGAAACTCTGCGACCCATCCTTGCGCAGCGTCTCGCGTTCCGCCGCTTCACAGGTGCCGTTCAACATGCCGCTAAATTTCTCGGTCACCGTGGCGGTGATCATCTGATTGTCGCCATCCTGTCGCGAGTCAGTGATAGTTTTGCATGCGACCCATTCCTGCTTTGGTGTGTCTCTTTCCTTTGCATAGGTCAGATGGCCGGAAAAGGAATTGAACAGAAAACTCGAGCACAACAACGCGAGCCACGGGCAAACGATGAGCAGGGGTGAACTAACGCCGCGCCTCATGAGGTAAAGGATAGCATCGCGCCTCTGGCGCGAAATGACGAATGACGAATGACGAATGACGAATGTGGGAGCGCGAGTGGCGGAAATGACGAATGACAGACCAATGACGAATGGGGGAAGGATCGCAGACGCCTCTGGCGCGAAATGACGAATGTCGCCGTAACGCGGGTGAAGGAGCGGCCGGGCTTTCAATGACCAATGACGAATGAGGGAAGGATCGCAGACGCCTCTGGCGCGAAATGACGAATGTCCCGCCTTCGCGCGAGGCTACGGCGCGGCGAGCGAATGACGAAGTGGAGGAGAGGGCCAAGAGCAGGGGGCAGAGGGCGAAGGGTCCCGGCGCTGAGGTCGCTCCCACATTTAGGTGCCTGAAGCTTTTCCAAGCCGTTGGTTTCCGTTATTCTCTCTAAATTAAATGAATACGGAACCTGCAACAATCCCGGATGAAACGTCCAGTCATCGCTGGCGCTTTCTGCGCGACGTCCTGGTGTTTCAATTCAAGATGCTGCTCGGGAGCTTCCGGGATTTTGCACTGGTTCCGGTGTCGTTAGTCGCGGCGCTGTTGGATCTGGTCATGAAAAATGAAGGCTATCTCTTCTACAAAGTCATGCGATGGGCCTGGCACAGCGAAGAGATGATCAATGTTTACAGCCTGATCAAAGACGAGGTCGGCGAAACCGAAGTGAATCCGAGCTTCACCGTCGACGCGGTGGTTGCGCGGATCGAGGGTGCGGTTGTTCGCGAGTATGAAAAAGGCGGAACGGCCGCCAGTATCAAAGGGGCGCTCGAAAAAGCGATCGACCAAGTCCAACGGGAGACGCATGCGAGGACCGGTCAGGTTCGCGACGTTCTCGCGGGAACCAAGCGCGCCTTGGGGTTGAAGGACAAGGGAGCAAAACGCGCGGACCGGGCGCCGGCTTCGCCCAGTTGACGCCGGCCATTTCGACGGCGCCACGGCCCTCGTCTTGCTCCATCAGGATGCCGGCGGCTGTCCTCCATCCTTATGAAAAAGAAACTGCGCATTCTTTGCGTCGATGACGAACCAATCATTGGCGAGTCCATTGTTTTCGCCCTGGAGGCGCCTCATCGGACGATTGTCGTCGCCAAGGACGGACAGGAAGCTCTGAAGCTGGCTACGAAGGAGAAATTTGATGTCGTCATCACGGATCATCGCATGCCGCGGGCGGGCGGGCTCGAGCTGGTGAAAAAACTGCGGGCCAGAGATTATACCGGCAGGATGATCGTCCTCTCAGGCCATCTTTCGCCCGAAAATATCGGCATTTACGAAGAACTCGATGTCGATGAAGTCGTGGGCAAGCCGATCGTCTCGGAAGAGCTGCGGGACATCATTTCGGACATTGAAGCGCTCGACGATTTCTGAGGCGGTGGATGCTGTGCGGACGAGACGAGCTCGTCCCTCCACGGCCGTTGCGGTTTTCCTTTGCGTAAAGCTACGGCGCTAATTTTCCGACGGTCACAGACCGCCGCTACAAAGACAAACGCTTGAAATTCGCGTCAACGTTCGACGATGATCGGGCGCATGAGCTTGCGGGGCGAAGAACACGGACGAACATTGGGCGGGCTGCTATTCGAGGTGGTCCTGATTGCGGTCGGCGTTTTTCTCGCCTTATGGGCCAACAACTGGCACGAGGAGCGCGAACACCGCGCGCAGGCGAAGGCGGCCCTGCGCAATTTTCTTGGTGAAATGGAAGCCAACCGTGACGCGACGCAGCACTATCAATCGTATCACGAGACTCTCGCGGGCAAGCTGGACCAGCTTCTTAAAGAGAAAGCGGTTCCAGCAACGCAGGAGGGATTTTATGAGGCGCTTAATTGGGAAGGGCTTCGTCCTGTCATTTACGAGCATACGGCATGGGATCTCGCCATCGCGACGCAGGCCCTTTCATATTTGAAACCGGAACTGGCCTTCGATATCTCGAAGGTTTACACCGAGCAGGCAGCCATTCAGACGTTGGAAAATAGCTTTCTCGCTTCGGCCTTCACGCCCGCGAGCATGTCGAGCGGCAACATGACGGGCATGGCGGAGGCCATGAAGAATTATCTTGGCGACGTTAATCAGCAAGAGCCCCTCATTCTCGATCGCTACAGCAAAGTCATCCCGGAAGTTCAGGGTGCACTCGGTGTGAAATCGGATCGTTAGGGGATTGGGATTAACTCTGCGCCAGCACTCACCCTCCCGGTCCTCTAAGACGGACGGGGACAAATGCTGAACGTTGGAAGGACTGCGGGACATTGGAAAGCCCGACCGCCTTCACCCGCGTTACGGGCTGGACGTTGGAAAGATTAATTTTTCAGTTCAGCCCCGGCGAGCAAAGGGAGAACGAAAAGGTTTGCCAGGATATCGACGATGCAACCAGCGAGGACAACGACGCCGAAACGTTGCGTCGGTGGAAAGTCTGACAAGATGAAGATGGCGAATCCGGCGGCGATGATCACATCGGAGTAGACGATGCCGCGCCATTGTTCGCGACGCGCAGCGATCCAGGTGGCCCATCCTTTTTTTCCGTCGCGCAATGCCCGGCGAACCCCGAACACCAGATGAATCATGGAATCGATGGCGATGCCGATGCACACGTTCGTGGCTGGGGCGGAGATCACATCCATCGGTACATGAAACCATCCGATCCCGCCGAGCATGCAAAGAGGAACGAGTGTCAGGCTAACGATCATGGCAATGGCCGTTCGAAGGGAGCGGCCGATGAGAAGGGCGATGACGGCGAATAATCCGTTCAGCCAGAAAAGGCCGGTCACGAGACTGGATCTCACCAGTGTGGCAAGCCGCCCCTGCAAGTAATAAACGCCGCCGACAAGCGACACCTTGAATCCATGCTTCTTGGCGATGCCGCGGAGATCGTCGATGACGTTGACGCGTTCTTGGCTGCGTTTGCTTTCGACCATGCGAAGGAGAAACACGGCCTGGGTTCGATCTTTGTTAACGAAACTATCAGCCACGCGCGCGTGCTTCGGTTCCTCCATGATGCGCATCATGTGCTCGTAGCTGATGAGAAATGAAAAAGGCGTGCGATCGCCTTCGGCGAGGAGGGTGGGGAGGGAAACGACCGTGCCCACGCCTTTGTACTTCTCGAAGGCGCCCTGCAGGTCCCACATCCGGTGATAGGCTTCGTCGGTGTTGAGCGGACGACCGTTCGCATCAGAGATGACAAGGGTGAGGGGATTAGAACCGCCGGTGCGATCGACATATTGCAACCCGTCGCGCAATTCCTGGTCGCGCTTAAAATAATCGAGAAGGCTCGGGTCGGTATTGACTTTCTTAAGCCCCATCCCCAGCACAGCGGTAACGACAATCACGCCAATCGACAGCGGGATAAATCGATGCGTCCAAAATCCGCGCGGAGGTTCCTGCTCAAGAAATTCGTTCTTTTTCGGGACGACCCGATGAAGGAACGACGGATACATCAGGTAAGCGCAGGCGAAGGCGATGACCGATCCGAGGACACCGCCGAATCCGAGGTCGCGCAGCGGCTTGGCCTGCACCAGGAGAAGACTCCCGAAGCCAAGCGACGCGCAGATCATCGACCAGAATGAGGCCGGGAGTGTCATGCGACATGCGGCGATCGCGAGTCCGGAAGATTTTGCTCCCTTTCGATCAGCCAGCGTCTGCCAGTTGAAAGTCATGTAAACGAGATGTGAAAGCGTCACGACGAAAATGATGGTGCCGAGGTTGACCGTCAGGACTCCAATCCTTTGCCCGAAGAACGACTGAAAGAGCAGGGTCAAAAGGACGGCACTCGTGCAGGTGGTGAGCATTCCAATGAAAACGCGGACCGACCGAAACATCACGGCCATCGTTAGGCCGAACAAAATCACCGCGGTCAGACTGAAATACCCAAAATCGTGTGCGAGACTGCGTCGGATCATTTCGACGACATAGGAAGAGCCGGCCATGTGAATGCGAAAGTCGGATTCGTCGAGGTCGTGCGTGATGCTCTCGAGGCGACGAATAACCTTTCCAGTATCCCTGGCCGTAACGAAGACGAGGACGTTGCTCGCCTTATGGTCAGGTGGGAGGAGTAAGCGGCTCCAAAACGGGCTGGCCGCGGCATCCTGAAAGTCCTTTGGTCCGGCGGTCAGACTCTTCACCGAGCTGATGCCACGAATGGCTTGCACCTCGCTCGTGAGTTTTTGAATGCGCCCCAGATAACGAGCTGACGAGATATCGCGCGACGAAACGGTGAGGATCAGCTCGGAGGGGGAAGGGAAACGTTGATCAATCTTCCTCGATTGAGTGAGCTGAGGATCGTTCGAAGCGAAGAAGAAATTCTCGTCAACGTGCGGCCTGAGATCAACGAATCGGACAACAAGGCCGAAGAACAATGCTGTTAGGCCGAGCATTAACCAGTGGCCGCCCTTGAGGACCATGGGGGAATATGCCGGGGAGATCGCGGAATGCGAATCTCGGAATGCGGAAATCCGGAATGAATTTGGAAACCGGGAGAAATTGTTGTCGCCGCCGATAGGCGCCTCCCACATTAAAAAGGGAAAGCCCGAAAACGGGGGGAGGAATTCAGAAGTTAGCGATCAGGGTCGGACGGCAGAGGGCGAACCCCCAACCATCAACCGCTATGCTTCTTCCACATGACGTCTTCATTATTGCGGCGATCAACCAGCGTAGTAACGATGTTGCTCGCCTTATCGCGGCGAAAGAGGATGCGGCCTTCGACTCCTTTGCGAAAGAAGATATCGGCTGCTTCGGGCAAGAGTTCTTCCTTTTTACCTTTGCGCTCGACAAATAGTTTGGCGCCTTCGGCGGTGACGGTCCGGATCTGGCCCGGCGCGAGTTCGTAGGTGCCGGCGAAGTCTGCGAACTTCCTGGGATCGGTATCGCCGATGGCCGGGTCTTCGTAATAACGATGGGATTGACTGGCGATGATTTGCCAGGTGTCGTGGCGGCGCAGCCAGGTATCGGTGGTGTGATAACGGGCGTGCAGTTCCTGGCCAAAAATTGTTTCCGTTTCGTTAGCGTCGTAGCTCAGGATTGCAGTTTGACCGACAACGCGGCTCTGAACTTTCTCCAGCTTGATCGAGCCGCTGTAACCCTGCGGCATGGGCGTGACGTCGTTAACCAGTTGTGTCTTGTTGAAAAGACGGCCTTTTTCGTCGGCGAAGATGCAGTCATCGGCGTAATACTTCTTCCACGGCTCTTGATTCCCGGGGATCAAGGAGTCGTAAAGCTCCTGGGTTTGGCGGGTGAGCTGGGGGACGATGTCTTCTTCGGCAAAGGCGGATAAGGGAGAGGCAACAGAGAGTAGGAGGGCGAGTCCCAGAATTTCCGTCGATCGAGGAAATACGGTGAGATGGAAGGCGAATAAGGAGCGCATGTCGCAATCTCCGGGTTTAGACGCCAAACCGCAACGGTTAGGGCCCGGAAAAGGCGACCTGGGTCTGGTTTTTGCTAAAACCCACCGCGGATGCCTGCCCGACACCCATTCCGACGATACCCCTATGTACGCCTAACCGCTTGGAAGCTTGCGATTTTCGCGGCTCTCGCGGTCATGCCGGCGGCGCATGCTTCGGTCGTTTTCAACTGGCCGAACTCGGGATGGACTGCTGGAGCGCCAAACACCGGACAGACGAAAACGCAGTCGTTCACCAGTGTTACCACTAACGACATCACGGTCTCGATCTACAACAGTGGCGTGGGCAACCACGGTGGTTATCCCGCCATCAATAGCACGGAGACGACCAGCGGACTTAGCGGCGTGAACGCGCTCCAGCTCTATTTGGATAACAGCGCGGCGGTCGGTAATTTTCTGCGCGTCACGGTTAGCTTCGCCACACCGGTGACGAATCTATCCTTTCAACTGTGGGACTGCGACGCTGCCCCGGGTCAGTTCATCGATACCTTTAAGAACATCCAGGCCCTGGCAGTCGGCGGGGCGACAGTCGGCGCCGATTCGATCGCGAGCGAAGTTGCCGGCTACAATACCATAACGGGAAGTGGCCTGGGTGCGGTTATTAGCGGTACTGCCGGCGCCACGAACACAACAAACGAAGGGACGGTCGACATCGCGTTCAACCAGCCAATCACGCAGTTTTCCTTCGAATGGTCCAACGCCGACAGCGGCAGAGGGGCCCAAGCCGTCGGTCTCAGTCCGATCACTTACACGGTCGTTCCAGAATCGAACCCGGCCTATTTTGGGGTAGCATCCTGCGCGGGAGCGATACTTTGCGAAGTTTTGCGGCGGAAAAAAGGGCGAGAGAAAATCCGGAAAGCCTTAGGCAGAGCCCCATAGCAGCCGCCTAAACGGGTGCGCGTTCTCGTCGGCCGGAGTTAACGCAGCTGTGCGACAACTGAGCCAAGGCCGGCCGGACAGATTCCGGGAGGAGGGCGACGGACTCACACTGACACCGATGCCCGTTCGCCGATTGCCAGGGGGCAGCCGTGGTACTCACTATATATACGCATTTCGGTGGGTCACGGGACGTCCTTTGCGGGAAAAGCCATGTAAAATTCTTCCCGTATTGGAGTTACGCACGAAAAAACGATTCAGGCGCGAGTTCTTGCCCGATCTTAGCTGTTCACGCCCGGGTTGAATCTCTGGTAAGTGATCATGGTTACGAGCATGAGCACGATCGAAGCGGGCGAATTTCGGATGCGGGGAAAGGAAGTGACTCGGCTGGAGGCATTCAGCGACACGGTCTTCGGCTTTGCCCTGACCCTGCTGGTGGTTTCGCTCGATGTGCCTCGAACCTTTAGCGATCTCGCCACTGCGATGCGCGGATTCCCGGCTTTCGCAATCTGCTTTCTGTTCCTGGCGCTAATCTGGAATGGCCACTACAAGTTTTGCCGGCGCTTCGGTCTCGATGACGGGCCTTGCCGATTCCTAACCTGTCT
Organism: uncultured Verrucomicrobiae bacterium; assembly: GCA_963824205.1. Classification (GTDB taxonomy): domain Bacteria; phylum Verrucomicrobiota; class Verrucomicrobiia; order Chthoniobacterales; family UBA10450; genus JBBRDU01. The sequence goes on from CAWGOG010000002.1 coordinate 21,684, forward strand.
GATGTTGTTCGTCGTCCTGTTCTACGTTTATCCCCTCAAATTTCTATTCAATGCGATCAGCATCACCGGCGGGATTTTCGGCTCTGGTCACCCGGCGACTCATATGTCCGCGGCCGATTTTTCGAATCTGATGACAATTTATGGGCTCGGATTTTCGGCCGTCTATTTCGCGCTCGCGCTTCTTTACCTGTATGCGTGGAAATTACGAGAACAGCTGGAACTGACCGAGTTCGAGAAGTCGGAAACGCGCTACCAGTTGCAACGATTGTTTATCCTGATGGCATTTGGTGTTCTGGCCGCAGTGGTGGCCCGGGTCCCGACGCTTGTGCGGTGGAGCGGCCTAACGTTCGTATTGATCTCACCGGCCATGATGATTCTGCGCGTGATCAAGAAGCGCAGGCTGAGCAGGGTGATGCCTGAATCGTGATCGACGCGAGGCGATCAGGTTGTCCCGATCATCACGATTGGACCCTCGCGTTTCGGCACACCGCCTTCTCGTTCGAGGCTGAGAGCGAACGCCTTAATGCGAGTGGCCTTTTGATCAGGACGAAAACGCACGCGAGCGACGCCGTTGGAGTCGACGTGGACAATGCCGGCGTTGATTGGATCCGCATGGCTGTCGTCGACCGCCCAAAGCTGATAGTCCTGACCGGGAGCTGCCGGCTCCATGCCGCTGACAGTGATAACGCCGCTTTGCTGTTCCGATTGCCAGGCGACGGCGACCTTACTCTTTTCGTGTCCCGGCGTTGGTGAGGTCAGCGTAACAACCGTTATTTGTGCCATGGGATCGGCGGTACGAACCTGAGTGAGTTCGCGGCGCAATCGGGCTCGATCAAGAGCGAGTGCTCCGCAAAAGAGAACGAACATCGCGGCGATGGCCCAAGGCAGCCAGTCGGGAACGCGCGATCTCTTTTTTGAAATGTTGGCGGTCCCGCGCTGATTTTCGAGCGCGACCTCGCTCAAGATTTTGCGCTTCAGCTCGAGAGGTGGAATTTTCACCGGGAGCGAGTGCGTCAAGGCAGCCGATGCGTCCCTGAGATCTCGAACCATCGCGCGCAAGGCGGCATCCTGCTCGAGAAGTTTTTCGAACGCGGCTGTTTCCGACGGATCAAGCGCGCCGAGCGCGTAAAGAGCCGCCTGATCTTGCATTTCTTCCGAAATCATAAGGCGATTCGCTCCCTTAATCTTAACAGCCCGCGGCGAATGCGCGCTTTAATTGTACCGAGCGGCTGATTCAGTCGTTCTGCGATTTCGTGATGGGTCAGGTCGCTGAAGAAAGCCAGTTCAATGGCCTGGCGCTGATCTGGCTGCAATTCATTCAAGATTGATCGCACGCGTGCGGCCTCATCGTTTCTATTCGCGTTATCCGCAGCGGTCTGTCCCGCGGATGCATCGGACGCAGCGGCTTCAGTATCCTCGTCGCCCGGATCAACCAGAACGCGCAATCGGCGGCCGCGCGCGCGGAGTCGATCGATCACGCGGCTGCGAGTGATCAACACCGCCCAGGTGAAAACGCTGCTTTGCGCCGAATCATAGGCGGCCGACCGTCGCCAAATTTGCAGGAAGACATCCTGTAACGCGTCCTGTGCTTCCGCGGCATCGCCTAACATGCGCAGAGCGAGTGAATAAAGGGGGCCGCTCAGCCGATCGTAGAGTTGGCTAAAGGCTTTTTGATCCCCGGTGGCAACGGCGGCGAGCATGACGCGGTCTGATTCCGATTGGGATGGCGCCATGATAACGCCCGCAGATAACTCAGTGATTGGCTTGTGACAAGAGCAGTCTGCCGCAGGCAGCACTTCTAGGGACGTGCTTCGAACTTGAGAGCGACGCCATTCAGGCAATAACGCAACCCGGTCGGCGGCGGTCCGTCATCAAAAACGTGACCCAGATGAGCTCCGCAACGCGCGCAAAGAACTTCGTCGCGATCCATCCCCAGGCTGTGATCTGGCGCGGTCACGATGTTTCCCGGAACGAACGGCTTGGTGAAACTCGGCCAACCCGTTCCGGATTCGAATTTTCCATCGCTGGCGAAGAGCGGAGCGCCGCAACCGACACAATGAAAAACGCCGCGACGGTGCTCAAGTAAAAGCACGGAGGAACAGGCTCGTTCGGTCACCTTGCCGCGCAGGATTGCGAATTGAACAGGGCTTAGCTGCTTTTTCCACTCCTCATCCGATTTCACGACCTTAGGGACGGGCGCCAAGTCTTCCGGCGTGGGCACGAGGGGGACCGGGTTTACAGCGGATCTGGCTTGCTGCGCATGCGGTTTGTTCACAAGCAGCAGGACGCCTGAAGTAATGACAGTAAGGATGATTCCGAGCCTAACGAGTTCTGTTTTCATGAATGGTTTTGGGGAATGCGGGCGGCACACCGGCGGGATTGGCGGCCGCCCGCTGGTTAATCAGCAGACCTTAGGGCATCAGGACAGTGTCGATGACGTGAATCACGCCGTTCGACTGCATGACGTCGGCGATCGTGACCTTGGATGTCCCGCCTTTTTCGTCGACCAGTTCAACTGAGTCGCCATCCATTTTGGCGGTCAAGGTTTCGCCATTCACCGTCTTTAGCTCGGCTTTGCCACCGCCGGCCTTGATCTTTTCGGCCAGCTTCTCTGCCGTGACTTTTCCAGCGACAACGTGGTAAGTCAGAATACCGGTAAGCTTCTCCTTGTTTTCCGGCTTCACCAGGGTTTCCACGGTGCCGCTAGGCAATTTGTCGAAGGCTTCGTTAGTCGGAGCAAAGACCGTGAATGGTCCCTTGCTTTCCAGCGTTTGTACGAGCCCGGCTGCTTTCACCGCGGCCACGAGCGTGGTGTGATCTTTCGATTTCATCGCGTTCTCAACGATGTTCTTGCTCGAATACATGGGCGCGCCGCCGACCATTGGATTTTCGGCCGCGAACAGAGTGACGAGTGTGGTGGCCGCGACGAGAGCGGCGATTGTGATGTTTTTCTTAATCATAGGTTGTTTTGCTTCGTCCCGGCGGCGCCGGCCCAGTCGTTGTGACGGGCTTGGTTGAGGCGAGAACCGGGTCATTTGACGGGTAGTCCGCCGCGCGGCCGCGCCCGGATGCACAAAAATGCGAAAGACTTGGAATTCGGTCAAAATCAGGGGCATGAGTAGAGTATGACGAAGACTTGGCCCGTTCTGCTGTTGTCGATGGTTCTCTGCCGCGGACTAGCCGCGCAGGATTATCAGTTTGAGAAGGAAATCCCCATTGGGGGAGAAGGCGGGTGGGATATTCTCACGATCGACGATGCCGCCCGGCGTCTCTACCTGGCGCACGCGACCAAGGTGGTAGTGGTCGATATCGATGCTGACAAGGTCGTGGGAGAAGTCACCGATACGCCGGGAGTGCACGCTTTCCAGGCGGTGCCAGAATTGCAACGCGGCTTCTCTTCCAACGGGAAGGAAAACAAGGCCAGTGTCGTCGACCTGAAAACGTTAAAGACGACCGCGAAGATCGATACCGGCGAAAGTCCGGACGCGATTGCTTACGACCCGAAGCATAAGGAAATCTACGCGTTCAATCATCGCGGTAATTCCGTGACGGTGATTGATGCGGCGGCAGGGAAAGTCTCGGCAACCATTCCACTCGACGGAAGTCCGGAGTTTCCCGTCTGCGATGAGGCTGCCGGAAGGGTTTATTGCAATATCGAAGACAAGAGCGAAGTAGCGGTAATCGACACGGCGAAACACGCGGTCACGGCCACATGGCCACTCGCGCCGGGTGAAGAGCCCAGCGGCATTGCCCTGGACGCGGCCCATCACAGGCTGTTCGCGGCGTGCCGCAAATTGCTCGTCATGGTCGATACCGAAAGCGGCAAAGTCGTGGGAAGCGTTCCGACCGGGAACGGCGCGGACGGATGCGCCTTTGATGCGGCATCGGGACTTGTGTTTGTTCCGTGTGGCGAAGGCCTAACGACTATCGCCAAGGAGGAGGCGCCGGATCGCCTGACGGTGGTCCAGACATTGAAGACACAACGAGGGGCGCGCACGATTGCGCTCGATCCGAAGACGCATCGCATTTTTCTCCCGACGGCGGAGTTTGGATCTGCGCCCAGTCCTTCGCCCGGTGAAAAACCGGTACGCCCGCCGATTGTGCCGAACACCTGCAAGCTGCTGGTTTACGGGACCAAGTCTTAAGAATTCGGCGCGCTTGAAAGCGGTCGCGACCAATAGGTCCCTCCCACATTGGTGCATCGCATTGGCCGTGGTGGTGGCGTGCGCGGGTTCGAAGGCTCTTGCGCAAGGCGGGCCGCCGATGATCACGGACGATCCCGGAACGCCGGGTAATGGGAAATGGGAGAACAACGTCGCGATTGCGTTTGAGCATCGCAGCAGCCAGACCTCGTACGAGGTGCCGGCGCTCGATCTGAACTATGGAGTCGGCGAGCACGTTCAACTCACGCTTCAGACGGGGCCGGTGATTCTGAAGCAGGAGCGGGCGTGGCGCTGTCGGGGGACTGGGTGGAACAGAAGCCGCCGTGAAATGGCGCTTCCTCGATGAGGAGAATGCGACGGTCGACATGTCGATGTTTCCTCGAGTTATCTTCAACATCCAAAGCTCTTCCGCTGCGCCGCGGCTTATCTGAAAGTGGCACAAGGTTTCAGATTCCGTTTCAAGTGGCGAAAACCTTTGGGCGATTTCACGCGGACGCTGAATTTGGGCCGCTGGTGGGCACGGTCGGACGCAGTGAATGGCTTTACGGAGTGGTCGGCGGATTCGACCTAACGAAAACAACCGGCCTGATGGCCGAGCTGCACGTTACCGGGCGGACGAATTTCACCGAGCAAACGGCGACCTTGAACTTTGGAATCCGCCACGAATTGGACAAAGCGCACATCCTGATCGTGTCACTTGGTCATGAGGTTCATTCACCTGACGAATCTCTGGCGCTGATCGGTTACTTCGGTGTGCAGTTTCTTTTTTGATAGATCAATGAGCTCTGGAAGCCGGCTTTTGCGGGATAACCAGGATCAACACGACGATCACCGCGAGAAGAGAGAGAGATGCAGTGTAGCGACTTAGGGCCAATCCTCCTTTTGCTATCGGTTTATCCAGAAAATCGCCGACGACGGCGCCGAGCGGGCGGGTCAGAATGAAGGCCGCCCAAAACAGAATCGCGCGCGAAATGCCGGTGAAATAATAGAGAAGCGCGGTCACGAGGAGCAGACCGCCAAAAACCCCCGCTGCCCCGAGGTATCCCATGTCATTAGTGTCCGCGACCCAGTCGCCAAGTGCCGTTCCCAGAGTTTGCGAGAACATGATCGTGACCCAGTAGAAGATCTCGACTTTCGGCGTGTTCACAGTTTCGACCGATATGCTGCCGGTTGACCAGCGCCAGATCAGAAGCGACGCAATCACGAGGATCAGCAAAATGGTGGAACCGCCGGTATAGCCGATGCCGAGCGATCGATCGCAGTAATCCGCCAGCGTGGTTCCGACCGTGGTCGTTGCGACGATTGTCAGCCAGTAGAGGAAAGGGTGAAATTTCCTCGCTTTGATCTGCACGAGGACGGCGGCGATAAAAATAACGCCAAATATGGCCGTGCCGATAAGATAGCCGGTACCTTTGGCTTCGGCCGTGGTTTCGCCAAGCCACGACATGGTGACGGCATCGCCTCCAGTTTCTCCCAACGTGGTGGCAAGGATCTTAATGATCCAGAATAGCAAGGTTACCTGCGGCACCTTGGCAACGAGCGTCCGATCTGCTGTTTTCCATATGTTTCAGGAGAAGATATCGCACAAACTTAAACTGACGAGGGTGGGTTCATTAGCATCGCTCGCGATTGTAGGACGTCGATTTTCGGCGCCCTTCTAAGAATCCGGCGGCCAGGAATGGCCGCCCTACAGTTACTCCGTGTCTAGACGCGGGCCCTGCGCAGGAATTTCGGACGCTCCTCTTCCTTGTCTCTCCCAAAAAAAAGACGGCGGCCTTTCGACCGCCGTCTTCAAATAATACCTGACGAATTATCCGGCCGTTAGAACTTGTAGTTCAAGCCGACGTTGAACGTGTGTTCCTGAGACTGGGCGTCGTAACGAACCTGGAACGGAGGATTGGCAGGACGCGGATTTCCGGTGAAGCCTTTGCTCCCGAAATCCAGGTAGAGATATTCTCGCTTTGACGCTCCAGTGCTGGCTCAGGGCATACTCAAGGCCGCCGCCAACCGTCCAGCCCACGCTGGTTTCGTCGGTGCTCGCCCGGATACGCGATAACGCCAAAATCCGTGTTCGCGAAGTAATTGTTGTGGGCAAAAGCCAGACCACCGGTCCCGTAGAGGAGCAGACGGCACATCGGTGTGAAGCCAAAGCGGCCGCGGAATGTGCCAAACCAATCGGTGTCTTCGTGAGCCGTGAGGATGCCGGGCGGTCGTGCCGCCACTGAACTGGCGCGATCGGACTGCGATGCTTGGTGCCGTCGAAGTCCGCGCCGGAGAAGTCTCCCTCGAACGCCGAAGACGAGCTTGTTCCACTGATAGTTATAGCCGAACTGACCGCCGCCAAAGATGCCGTCAGCGTCAGAGCTGAACTTCTGCGTTTCCAGCGCGCCGAAGGCGGCCGGGCTCGGTAGAGCTTCGAACGAGGTGTCACCCGTGCTCCAGCCATAACCAATGTGCGCACCAAGATAGAACCCGGTCCAAGTGTAATCGCACGACACCGGCGGCGTCGAGGTCGCGACCTGTTTCATGTCCTTGGAATCGGAACCTGCCAACGCGAGGGCGCCAGTTGCAAGGACCGTGGTAAGAGCTAGTGCAAATTGCTTCATGCGGCGCTCTTTAACTGCATAGGCGACGGTGTCAACGCGGAAGTGACCGACAGGGGATCGAAATTCGTCTGAATGATTTGACCGGCAAAGTCCGACTTAGGCGCGCTCTGGCCTTGATCTGAAATCTTCCTCTTTTGGCGACAGGCGCGCTGCGCTCTCTGACCGTGGCCGTTGTTTGATGCGAACCTTGTCAAGATCTCGATCGCGCCGGCAGGTACTGCAACTGCCCGTGCACGTATCTCCATCACTGGAGTCCTGATGAAATCACAGGTTAAGGTCTGCGGATGCGCCTTCTTTGCATTCTCGTCCTGCTCACCGCGATAGCTCATCCGGCATGGGCCTCTCTCGGGAACGATGACGAAGCCATCGATGCCATGTATGGCAACATCTCCAAGAGGCACCTTCGCGACGACGGGACGCGTGAGCGTTCTTTATCACAACGAGAAATATTATTTCTTCGTCGTGTTCAAGGATCTGCACAGCGTCTCGGAGGCTTACGCGCGCGGGGACGGGATCAAATTGTCGAACAAGGAGATCGCGCGTTTTCTACAGGCGAATGCCGGCCGAAGTCGCTGGCCTGCGAGCACACTTTCTCCCGATGGAAAGATTGAGAGAGCCGACCATAAGGCCGAGGCATCGTTCACCGAAATCGAGGGGCGCCTGATGCTGCAGGTAACGGCCAAAGCGAAGTAGTCATTTCGCCAGATTACATCATGGGATCGGCCATCTTTTCTCCGCTCACCATTCGCGACGTCACGTTTCGAAACCGCATCGGCGTGAGCCCGATGTGCCAGTATTCCTGCGAGGACGGGTCCGCCAACGATTGGCACCTGGTGCACCTGGGGAGCCGCGCGGTTGGGGGAGCAGGCCTTGGTGACGGTAGAGGCGTCAGCCGTAACGGCCGACGGGCGGATCTCGCCCCAGGACATGGGGATCTGGAAGGACGAACACATCGAACCGCTCGCGCGGTGCGCCCACTTTATCCGCAAGCAGGGCGCGGTCCCGGGAATTCAGCTCGCCCACGCGGGGCGCAAAGCGAGTACAGCGCCTCCGTGGGAAAAGAGAGGCGCCCTAACGACTGCAGAAGGCGGCTGGCGGCCGATCTGGGCGCCCAGCGCTGTGGCTTTCGATGATAAATCTCCGGTCCCGGAAGCGCTCACGCCTTCCCAGATCGTCGAGATCGTTCGGGCCTTTGCCGATGCGGCAAAACGCGCGCAATCGGCCGGCTTCGATTTCGTCGAGATCCACTCGGCGCACGGTTATCTGCTTCATGAATTTCTATCGCCGCTCAGCAATCTTCGCGAAGATGCATACGGGGGCTCGTTCGAAAACCGCACTCGCGCAGTGCGTGAGACCGTCGAGGCCATTCGCAAGGTTTGGCCTGAACGTTTGCCGCTGTTCATTCGGATCTCGGCAACCGATTGGGCTGAAGGCGGATGGAACGTTGATGACTCCGTTGCGCTTGCGAAGATGGTCAAGCCGCTGGGAGTCGACCTGGTGGATTGCTCTTCGGGCGCGCTCGTCCCCGGCGTTCGCATTCCCGCCGGTCCGGGATATCAGGTTCCATTTTCTCAACGCATTCGCGCGGAAGCCGGCGTGGCCACAGCCGCGGTGGGCATGATTACCGAGCCAAAGCAGGCCAATGCCATCATCACAGAGGGACAGGCGGACATCATTCTTATGGCGCGCGAATTTTTGCGGGAACCGTACTGGCCTTTGCATGCGGCACAGGAGTCGGGCGAAAAGGACGCCGTCAAGTGGCCGGTGCAGTATGAGCGAGCCGTGAATTAATGGTCGGCCCCGGAATATGACAGAATTGAACGGACGAATCGAGCGGAGCGCCGAACCGCCGAATCTGGAAACGCCTTTTTCGTCGCTTGATGGATTTATTACTCCGACAAAGTCCTTTTATGTCCGGACCCATTTCCCGGTGCCGGCAATTGATCGCGACAAGTGGCGCCTGCGCGTCGAAGGCGAGGTGAATCACCCGTTTGAGATCGATTACTCGGAACTCGTTAGTCTTCCGAGTCATTCGGCTCCGGTGACGCTCGAGTGTGCGGGTAACAACCGCATTTTCCTGGAACCAAAGGTCAAGGGTGTGCAATGGGAACTGGGCGCGGTTGGCAATGCGGAATGGGCTGGCGTGCCGCTGGCGGCGCTTTTGCAACGTGCGGAGCCGAAGCGTGGTGCGCTCGAGGTTATCCTGGAAGGCGCTGACAACGGAGAGATCGCGGATAGCAAAGCTCCCGCCGGATCAATTCATTTCGCTCGAAGCCTTCCTCTGGCCAAGGCGCTCGGCGATGTTTTGTTAGCCCACCGGATGAATGGCGAGGAACTCCTGCCGGAACACGGCTTCCCGCTGCGCGCGATTGTTCCCGGATGGTACGCGATGGCCTCCATCAAATGGTTGCAGCGAATCACCGTCACCGATCGGCCGTTCAACGGATATTATCAGACTCTCGACTATGCTTATTGGCGGCGGCGTGGCCAGCATAGCGAACTGACCCCGCTTGGTCCGATGGTTTTGAAGGCTGAAATTGCGCAGCCTGCCAACAACTCCACTGTCACGGCCGGATCGACATTTCGAATACACGGTGCGGCCTGGGGCGGAAAGGTGAAAGATGTTGAAGTCAGCGTCGATGGCGGATCTTCATGGCGCCGCGCTACTCTGCGCGATCAGCCGGGCGAAACAGCCTGGTGCCGGTGGGAGATTGAATGGGCTGTTCCATCGCGCCCGGGCGAACAAACTCTCATGGCCCGAGCGGTCGGAGAAGACGGTAAGACGCAGCCGATGCAGAGGGATCCTGATTTCGGGACTTATATGATTCATCATGTCCTGCCGATTAAGGTTCAGGTGGCGTGAGACGATCACAGCGGAGTTGATCTCTCCGCGCCACTCGGTTTAATCTCAAAGCGGATGTCTCTCATCTTTAAGACGATCCAGACACCTGGCATCGCGGAGCTTTCTTACCTGCTCGGGGACGATGAGGAATTGACTGGGGCGGTTTTCGATCCGCGCCCTGACGTTGAGATCTATCTCGAAATGGCGCGTGACGAGAAACTTTCGATCACCCACATTTTTGAGACGCACATTCACGCGGATCTTGTCAGCGGCTCGCGTGAACTTTGTGCCCGGCTCGATTCGGCCAAGGTTTACGTCAGTGAGGAAGGGGGAGCCTCTTACGGTTTTCCGCACGTGGGAATCAGGGACGGGGATACCTTTACGTTTGGAGAATTAGTCGTTAGGGCAAAACACACGCCCGGACATACGCCGGAGCACATGTCCTACATTCTTAGCGAGGCCGACCATCCGGACACGCCTTGGGGCATTCTGACCGGCGACTCTCTCTTCGTTTCGTCCGCCGGCCGTCCCGACTTTCTTGGCGCGGAACACACCGCACACCTTGCGGAACAGCAGTTCAAGACGCTGCGCGATTTTTATCTAAAGATGCCGGACCACGTCATGATTTACCCGAATCACGGCGCGGGATCACCGTGTGGAGCGGACATCGGCGATCGGCTCAGTAGCACAATTGGCTACGAACGGAAGTTTAACCGGTTCCTCCAATTCGAAGACGCGCGCGCTTTCACCGATTACGCGATCAAAACCGCGCCGCCGGTGCCGCATTATTACCCGATAATGAAGAAGCTGAACGCGAAGGGACCGGAAGTGATCGGGAACCTGCCGCGGGTTCCGGGCCTTGCGCCCAAAGCCTTCAAGAAGGCACTGGAAGAAAAGGCCGGCGTCCTGGTGGACACGCGAAGCATGCAAGCCTTTGGCGGCGGACACATTCGCGGTGCCTTGAATATCGGTGGATCCCCGACGCTCTCCATTTGGGCGGGCTGGATGCTTTCACCTAACGAACCGATTTTGCTGGTCCTTGAGGACGACAATTCGCTCGAAGATATCGTCCCTCTTTTTCTTCGAACCGGTTACACAAAGTTTGCCGGTTACCTCGTTGGAGGAATGAAGGCGTGGCAGGGAACGGGGTTCGAGCAGGAGGAACTCGAGCAAATGGATGTGCGCGAGCTGCGAGAGCGCATGGAGACACTGCAGATCGTGGATGTGCGTTCACCGCGCGAGTGGAAAAACGGGCACGTCCCCGGCGCGAAACATATTTTTCTGCCGGAACTTTCGAAACGGAAGGGAGAACTGGATCCGGGCAAGCCGACAGCGATCTATTGCGCCAGCGGTTATCGAGCGAGCATTGGGGCCAGTATCTTGAAAAACGAAGGTTTCGCGAAGATCTGGAATGTCCCGGGCAGCTGGGAAGCATGGAAAAAAGCCAAATTTCCCGAAGAAAAGCCTAACGAACAATGAACGGCTCTGCTACAGCTGCCTTACCGCCACGCTCCTTTGGGAAAACAATGCGGCCCGATACCTGGTGGCTTCAGCCGCTCCTGGTGTTCCTCGGATTGTCGACCTTTATCCTTTACTCCACCTGGGCTGCCTTCCAGGGAAGCAACTATTACTTCGGCAATTACATTTCTCCATTTTACTCGCCCGAATTAGTCGGAGGTTCGCCGCACGCCTGGTTCGGGCCCAAACCTGGATGGTGGCCGGGGTGGCTCTTCTTTTCGCCCGCACTTTTGATTCTCTGGGCTCCGGGCGGCTTCCGGCTGACCTGCTATTATTATAGAGGCGCCTATTACAAGGCGTTCTGGGCCGACCCGCCCGCCTGCACCGTGGGCGAGCCCCGTAAGGTTTACCTCGGTGAGCGTCACTTTCCGCTGATCATCCAGAATGTTCATCGCTACTTCCTGTATGTGGCTCTCGTGTTCATCATCATTCTGGCTTTCGACGTTTGGAAGGCGCTCTGGTTTGTCAATCCCACAACCGGTGCAAGCTCGTTAGGGCTTGGAGTCGGAACGATCGTTCTGGCGATTAATGTTGTTCTTCTCGGAGGCTACACCTTTGGTTGTCATTCGCTCCGGCATCTGGCCGGCGGATTCCTCGATCAATTCTCAAAGGCGCCTGCGTGCCGCCAGGCCTACAATTGCGTGAGCTGCTTCAATCGACGGCACATGCTCTGGGCCTGGATGAGTCTTTTCTGGGTCGGATTCTCCGACCTTTATGTTCGCCTTTGCGCAATGGGTATCTGGCACGATTGGCGACTATTATGACGGTTGAAGTGAAATGCGATGAAGGGTTGAAGGGGGAGACTGCGCCGTCGACTCTTCGCCTTTTTAACTCTTCAACTTTTTAACGCTTCAACTCTCACAACCCCATGCCCGACTATCAAACTCTCGACTACGACGTCCTGGTCATCGGTGCGGGCGGAGCCGGACTGCGCGCGGCCATCGAAGCCTCCGCTGCCGGGGTCTCGGTCGGTTTGATCTGTAAGTCTCTCCTCGGAAAAGCACACACCGTCATGGCCGAAGGAGGCATTGCCGCGGCTTTGGGAAATGTCGACGACCGCGACAACTGGCGGGTGCATTTCGCGGATACAATGCGCGGTGGACAGTATGTCAATCAATGGCGCATGGCCGAACTGCACGCCAAGGAAGCGCCAGATCGCGTGCGCGAACTGGAAGCATGGGGCGCCGTCTTCGATCGGACGAAGGATGGTCGGATTCTTCAGCGAAACTTTGGGGGCCATCGTTATCCACGTTTGGCCCATGTGGGGGATCGCACCGGACTCGAAATGATTCGCACCTTGCAGGATCACGGAATTCATCAGGGCATCAATGTCCACATGGAGCACACAGTCTTGTCCTTGCTCAGGGACGGCGAGCGAATCGCAGGCGCTTTTGGTTACGAACGCGAACGAGGGCGCTTCAAGATTTTTCGCGCCAAAGCTGTCGTGCTCGCGACCGGCGGACTCGGCCGCGCCTACAAGATCACAAGTAACAGTTGGGAATCGACCGGCGACGGCGTTGCTCTTGCCTACGAAGCGGGCGCGGAGCTGATCGACATGGAGTTTGTGCAATTCCACCCGACCGGAATGGTTTGGCCGCCGAGTGTCCGGGGAATTCTCGTCACCGAAGGGGTTCGCGGGGAAGGGGGCATTCTAACGAACAAGGACGGGCGCCGGTTTATGTTCGATGAGATTCCGGACAACTACAAAACGCAGACGGCAGATAACGAGGAAGAAGGCTGGAAATATTGCCAGGGCGACAAGAACGCGCGGCGTCCGCCGGAACTCTTGACGCGCGATCATGTTGCGCGCTGCATTGTTCGCGAGATCAAAGAAGGGCGGGGGAGTCCGCACGGCGGCGTCTATCTCGATATCGCCTGGATCAAACAGAAGATTCCCAACTCCGCGGAGCACATCAAACGGAAACTGCCGAGCATGTATCACCAGTTTAAACAATTAGCTGATATCGACATTACCGAGCAGCCGATGGAAGTCGGCCCGACGACCCATTACGCCATGGGAGGAATTCATGTGCATCCCGATACGCAGATGTCGCGAGTGCCGGGATTGTTCGCCGCGGGCGAATGCGCCGCTGGAATCAACGGCGCGAATCGGCTCGGCGGCAATTCGCTCTCAGACATTGTTGTCTTCGGGAAGCGCGCCGGTGAATACGCCGCCAAGTTCGCAAAGGAAAATGCTCTTGGTGTTGTCGATCAGGGAGAGATCGAGCGCGTCGTCAAAGAAGCGCTGGCACCTTTCGAGCGCAGCGAGGGCGAAAACCCCTATCAAGTGCAGAAAGATCTTCAGGAAATGATGCAGGACAACGTCGGCATTGTCCGAACAGACGCGGAAATGCAGAAGGCGTTGGGCGAACTGCAGAAACTTTGGCAACGCGCCAGAACGGTCGGAGTGATCGGCCACCGTGAATTTAATCCGGGTTGGCACACGGCGATCGACTTGAAGAATTTGCTGATCGTTTCCGAAGCGATCACGCGCGCGGCGATTGAACGCAAAGAAAGTCGCGGCGCACAGTTCCGCGACGATTACCCGTCGAAGAACGACAAGTTTGCGAAAGTAAACACGATGGTTTCGCGAGCGGATGATGGTGCGATGCGAATTCGTCTGGAGCCGCTCCCCGAGATTCCGGAGTATCTCAGGGAAGTCATCGAGGAGATGAAGTGAACGCAACGTTCAAAATTTGGCGCGGCGACGCCAGTGGCGGCGAGTTTCGCAACTACGATACCGAATGCACCGAAGGCATGGTTGTGCTCGACGCGGTCCACGACATCCAGCGCGAGCAGGCGAACGACCTCGCTTGCCGCTGGAATTGCAAGGCGGGAAAGTGTGGCTCGTGTTCAGCCGAGGTAAACGGCATGCCGAAGCTGATGTGCATGACGCGCATGAGCGACCTGCCTTTGGACAAACCGGTTACGATCGAGCCACTCAAGGCATTTCCGTTATTGAAGGATCTCATCACCGACGTCTCCTGGAATTTCGAGGTCAAGAAGCGGATTAAGAAATTCAAGCCGCGCCCGCCGGACGCGCCCGATGGCACCTGGCGAATGCAGCAGGAGGACATCGATCGGGTGCAGGAATTTCGAAAATGCATCGAATGCTTTCTCTGCCAGGATGTTTGCCACGTGCTGCGAGATCACCAGATGCATGATCGATTCATCGGGCCGCGTTACTTGATTTATGTTGCGGCCCTCGAGATGCATCCGCTCGATACAGAAGATCGCATTCCTGAATTGCGAAATGCCCACGGGATCGGCTACTGCAACATCACAAAATGTTGCACCAAGGTGTGCCCGGAAGAGATCACCATCACGGACAACGGGATCATCCCCCTGAAAGAACGGGTGGTCGATGAATTCTACGATCCACTGGGCTGGATTTGGAAGAAACTGCGGGCGGCCCTGAACCATTGAAGGGATGAAGGGTTGAACGGTTGAAGAGGTTTCGATATGCTCCGGCGTTCGTCCCCTTTTAATCGTTCAACTCTTCATCGCTTCAACAATTCTCCATGTCCGAACTGAAGCCATTGTCGAAGGAAGCCATTCCGGCGGCCCTGGAAAAGGCCATGCGATACCGCCTGCTGAATGAGCCGGCCGAAGCCGAAAGTATCTGCCTCGACGTTCTAAAGGCGGACGCCGAAAACCAGGAAGCATTGATCACGCTGCTTCTGGCGGTGACCGATCGCTTCACAAAGGGTTATGGCGTCAGTGATACGCAGGCGCGCGAGTTGTTAGGGCGAATCAAGAGTGAATACGAGCGGGCGTATTACAGCGGTATTGTGGCGGAACGCCGCGCCAAAGTGAAACTGACCCAGAACACCCCGGATTGCCGGTTTCAGGCGTTCGATCTTTTTCAGGAAGCGATGAGCTGGTTTGAAAAAGCGGAGAAGATCCGGCCGCCTGGCCATGACGACGCCTTGCTCCGGTGGAACACCTGCGCGCGAATCATCGAGCGCAACAAACTCGTCCAGCGCGAAGAAGAAGATCGCGTCGAGTATTCGATTGAGTAAACGTGTTCGGATTCTTTGTGGTGGTGGTGCACACAGTGTCGCCGCATCCAGTGCACCTGTAGGGCGTCAATCTTCGGCGCCGTTTATAGAAGGCGGCCAGGAAGGACCGCCCTACAGTCGCGCAGAACACTGCGATGCGCAGTGGTTGATCGAGAATCTTAGCTAGCGAAACGATCCGCAGACTGCGCTTGCTCGCGCCGTGCAAGCGAAGCAGTGATCTCCGGTCATGACTTCGCGGTCGACAATCGTGGCCGGATCGACGTCCCAGAGAAAAGTCGGATGACCGTTGCGCCATTGCAGCTCGAGTTGCTGATTGAAGTCGCAGTCATAGACCTCACCCTGCCTGCCGATGCTGATTGTCTCCCGGCACGGTACCGTCTTCGCCAAAGACGCATCGAAGCCCCCCTTGAGCGATTGCACGTAGTTGTCCAGCCTCTTGTTCGCCCGCAACAGTGAGGCGAAACGGCCAACCGGAACATTGGGGACAACAAAGACTCTGTTGAAAACAATCCCGTAGTTCGTCGCCAGATCTCGCTTCACTTCGGATTCAACCTGACTTTGCTCGCGCGGAAGCTGCAGTCCAGCCGGACGAACGGCAAGGTGAAGTTGAAGGCCGCCGGCAACGCCGTATCCAAGGCGGTTAAGCATTCGCAAAGCCGCAACGGCAACTTCGAACTGGCATTCACCTGCACGCTGAATCATCGTCGGTTCCGCCACTTTCGGAGGCAGCGCGGCAATAATCTCAGCCTTTTTCGCTGCCAGGAAATCCGCCACCCATGACCACTGGTCCTCCAGAAGAAGCGCCAAATTGCAGCGAACAATGATTCGACCCACGGAAGGAAGCGCGCGCAGCCGCTCGACCAGATAGCGAAAATCGGGAGCGGTCTCCGGCGCGCGCTCCGGCGAGATCAACCGTTTCTATCTCTGACTTCGCAATCCAATCAACAATGCGATCCATCGTCTCGCGGGACATGAACTTATCGAGCCAATGGCCAAGATTGATCTGGACGCTCTGCGGAATCGCGTGGCGCAATTGCAGACCTTCAGCGTTCAGTTTTTCGGAAAAAGCGTTCACCAACGGAGTGGACTACTGCCCTGAAAAGGGCGCGGGCACGATCTTAGAGTTTTCCGGGCCGCCTGGCAAGCGACGCTCTCTTATACCCCGCCATTCACTCCTGTCATCCCGAGCCAGACGCTGGGTTCGCGACCGGGTGGAGCGCTGATCTCTCATTCGGAGCGAGTGATCACGATCAAAGATTAGTGTGGGCGGGATGGTTGGAAAAGCGGGATCATGGGTTCCCGTTGGTGACGAAAGGACTGCCTGCGTAATTTCTCGAGCGCATGGGAGAACCCTCGGCGCGCTGGGCCTGCCTCGGGAGGACAGGAAGAAGATGCCGTGAGTGTAACGGAGAAAGCGGCTCTGTTCCGCTTGCCCGGAGGAACAGTCTAGCGCCTATTGACGGACGCATGGGGATTCTACGGCTCGGGGTAAACATCGATCACGTCGCGACCCTGCGACAGGCGCGTTACGCGACCATGCCGGATTCCAAAAATGCCGAGCCCGATATCATCGCGGCTGCCTCCATCTGCGAGCGAGCGGGCGCGCAGGGAATCGTGGCGCATTTGCGGAGCGATCGGCGTCATATGCAGGATCGGGATATTGGAACGGTTACGGCAGAACGTGATCACCAAGTTGAATCTCGAAATGGGCAACACGCCGGAGATCGTCGATGTGGCGCTGCGTCTTCTTCCGGATGAAGTTTGCCTGGTTCCCGAAAAACGGGAGGAGATTACTACCGAAGGCGGACTGGACGTGGTGGCGAATCGCAAGGAACTCGAGCCGACCATCGCCCGGCTTCATTCCGCCGGCATTCGCATCAGTTTGTTTGTCGATCCGAAGCTGGAGCAGATTGATGCCGCCGGTGAACTCGGCGCTGACATGGTTGAACTGCACACCGGAAAACTGGCTAACGCGTTTTCCGACAAGATTGTGCGCGAAGAGTTGTCGAATCTTCAGGAAGCGGCCAGGTGTGCTTCCGAGTTGCATCTTCAGGTGAACGCCGGTCACGGCATCAATTACACAAACATCGAGCTGATCCATCAAATCCCGCATCTGACCGAGCTCAACATCGGTCATTCCATCATTGCACGCGCGGTCTTCATCGGCTTACAAGCAGCAGTGCATCAAATGATGAGCGCCATGCAGAATTACAACGGATGAGTGTTATTGGAATCGGGGTCGACCTGGTTGAGTGCGCCCGCATCGAGCATTCGCTCGAGCGATTCGGCGAACGCTTTCTGCATCGCGTATTCACCGACGGGGAAATTGCCTACTCTAACTCGATGAAATTTCCGGCGCGCCATCTGGCCGCGCGTTTTGCCGCAAAAGAAGCAGTTTCGAAAGCGTTTGGGACCGGCATCGGAAAAGCCATGGGCTGGCGCGACATCGACGTTCAAAAAAAAGAAAGCGGGGAACCGTATCTTGTTCTGACCGGCGGCGCCCACGATCTGGCGGTCGCGCGCGGCGTGACTTCTACGATGATCACGCTTAGTCACACCGATCATCACGCCATGGCAATGATCATCCTGGAAGGCTGATTTTCCTGAAGTATTGGATTGACAGAGAGCCGGCGCCTTAACAACTCTTGAGGCGCGTCAAGCCCGTTGGGCTTACAGCCTAACCTCCTTCCCGCCGGGAAATCGCGCTCGCAGGGTCCGGGCGCACAAATTGGAGATGTTGTTATGAACGGTATCTCAGGTCGACTCGCCTCTTGTGCTTTCCTGCCAAAGCCAACTTTGCTCGCCGCTTTTTTTGCCACGGCTGCATTCATCCAGGCCCAGCCTCAACCCCCACCGCCAGCGCCGACAGAGTTTAGCTATACGGTGACCGATCTGGGAACGCTCGGTGGATCGGCCAGCACGGCAAGCGTGGCCGGACAGCAAAACTTCAACGCCGCCGGCATGGTCGTGGGTTCGTCCACCACCAAGGAGAATTCCGAGCACGCTTTCCTTTTCACCCAGGGACAAATGTTCGATCTCAACACCCTTTGCGATCTGGCATCGAGCAACTTCAAGGTGCTGGTTCTCGCCAAGACCATTAATGATTGCTGCGTCATCATCGGCGATGGCGTGACGCTGAGCGGCGAGAAGCATGCTTTCATGCTGACCCCGACGCTAGTTGGCGGCGGGAGGTGGTGTTATTCGTGTTGCCAGTGGGTTTGGATGCAGGAAGACGGCGGATGGTGGTGGGAAACAGACTGCGGTTGTTACAAATGGCACGGCCCTCCCGGCAATCATCCTCCATGTCCACCGCAGCAACCCCCTTGCTGGTGGTGGCCGCTGCCGCCTCCGTTAGGCTGTAATCCGCCTCCGAACTACTGCTGGTGCTGTATTGACGGACATATTGTCCTGGTTCCGGCCGCGGAGTGCGAGAGGAGAGGCGGGCAATGTTTTGCTTCCAGAGAAGAGGCAAACAGGAACTGCCAAAAATGGTGCTGGGTTTGCATCGACGGGAAGGTCGTCAAACTGAGCGCGGAGGAGGCCAAACAGAAAGAGCTTCAATGTTACGGTTCCGAACAGGAAGCGCAGAAGAACTGCCGGCCGTGCTGGATCTGCATTGACGGCAAACCTGTCCAGACCACGCCAGGGGAGGCACAAGCGAAGGGTCTGCAGTGTTACCAGTCGCCGGAGGAAGCTCTCCGGCACTGTGAAAAACTATGCTGGTGCTGCATTAACGGACAGCTCGTCCAGCTATCGGAGATAGAGTGCCAGCGGCGGGGTGGCCAATGCTATCCGACACGCGAAGAAGCGCTCAGACATTGCAAGGAGAGGATCTGCTGGGTCTGCATCGACGGTAGAGTGGTGCAAATGACCGAGGCCGAAAGCCAAGCGAAGAACCTCGTATGCTATCCGTCGCAGGAAGAAGCGCGCCGACATTGCGAGGAACAACGCTGCTGGGTCTGCGTCGCCGGAAAAGTCTTCCAAATTTCGCAAGCGGCGGCCCGATCGAGACAGCTGCAATGTTACGGATCGGAGGACGAAGCGCGCGCGCATTGCAACGGGAGGAGGGTGTGGTGCTGCGTGGATGGACAGGTGGTCCAGGTGACTGAAGAGGAATGCCGTGAAAAAGGCGGCCAGAGCTACGATTCCAGGAAAGAAGCGCTCAGGCATTGCGGTCATGAAGGACCCACCCCGACGCCGCGGCCTCAATTTACGCCACGTCATGAACCCACTCCTCGGCCTCACTTCACTCCGCGTGGAAAGAATCCGAACGACAATAATCCACGGCCGCGAGGCACGCCCGCGCGGGGTGGTAAAGGCAAGCCTCATCCGACGCCAACGCCACCGGTGCCGCGTTAATGCTTATCGAGAGCAAAGTATTCAGACCGGCCGTCTTCGATCCAAGGATCGACGGCCTCTGGCCGTTGTTTAAGTAGCCGGCGACTGAGAAGTTGCCCACCGCAGACAAACCACTTGAAAAATTGAGAGGGTGAGCGACTCCCTTTCGTGAACCGAATCATAAAGAGGCTTCCTCTTTTGACTGGCGTCATCACGATCCTGGCGTGGTTTCTTATTTCGAATCACTGCATTCTCGACGCCGCCTTGTCGGCCCAGGCGCCGGAATCGACTGTCGCGCAGGACGAGTGCTGCCCGATGCACGCGAGCCAGACACCCGCGCCAGCCCAGCCGAAAAAACAAAACGACGTCCAGGTTTGCTGTAAGAACTTGCCGGCACCGGCACTCAAACAAGCTCAGCCGCTCGTATCTGTCGTCGTGGCGCCTTTGCTGGCCGTCCTTTCCGATGGTCACGCTTTTTTTGAGAGCCAGCGGGAAGAGAGACCGGCGCTCTGTCTTGATACCGGTCCGCCAAAGGCTTTTTCGTTTTCCGAACTCGTCTTGCAGCGGAGCCTTCTGGCTCACGCCCCGCCGTCGATAGCCTAACAACGAATGCACCTGCGTTCGCAGGTCTTCGGTCGTTAACCTCGGGTCGCGCTTGCGCCCCTGAACCGTCAATCTCGTTATCGCTATCCATCTTTGAAAGCTTTCTATCAACTTCTGTGCGCGATCGCGGCTAGTAGTCGGCCGGTGTCGTGCGGCGCGAGCAGTGGCTCTAACGGGATGTTTGGGAAGCTCCTGCTTGTTGCGTTCCTTCTGATCTCGCTGTCAGCCGGTATGACCCTGGCGGAGGAGGAACGACACCCTAATGTAGTCGTTAACGGCGAAAACGATGAGGCCGAGCACGACGAGTTCCTGGAGCTCGGAGAATATGGGCAGCCTGCCTGGGCGGAAAGAAATCGAGCCGGCTCAACGACCAAAGCGTACGTGTTATCGCCGTTTGAAGCGTTCGCGGGCGTCGATTGGGAGGCCGATTTCGTTTCGCATGGAAAGTTTCGAAGCGAGCTCGCGCAGGAAGTGGAGCTCGGATTGCCTCATCGAATTGAGTTGGGGGTCGAGAATGATCTCGGATTTTTCGGGGGCGCCGGCCACGAGACAGCGCTTTCTTTCGAAGGCCGTTATGCGTTCGCGGATTGGGACAAGATTCCTTTCAATCCGGCCGTATCACTCGGGTATGCGGTCGGATTGGGAGATAACGTCCAAAGCGATCATCGAAGCAAAGGTAGAACAGTGTTACCCGATCAACCCGATGCCATGGCCATGCGCATCCTCATGGCGCGTTCCTTCGCTCAGGATCGAGTGGGTTACGCGATCAACTTCGGCCTCGAACAGGAAATAGCTGGAGGATCCGGGCGCCAATTCAAGATCAACCAATCCGCCAGCTACGCGCTTTCAAAGGGCGCCGTCGAGCTCGGCGCGGAGATGCGATACCTCCACTCGACTAGCCAAAGCGTTTTGGGACACAGTGACGAATTTGGGCTCGGTCCGCTGATTTCATGGAAACCCTGGCGTCAGGCGCGAATTTCTCTTACGACATTCTTTGGCTGCGGCAGTGATTCCCCTCCGGTTTCCACTGTGCTTCTCGTTTCTTATGAATTTGGAGGGGCAGAAGCAATCGTCCCCTCGGTAACGGGGAATCGTTAACAAAGGATCATGTCGCTCGTGCAATCCATATTCCTGAGAGTTTGGCGAGTCCTTCTCGCCTTGGTGATTCTCGTCGCAGGCTCGGTCTCAATTGTCGCCGAAGATGCGGAGCATCAAGCCGGGCACTCAGGAGCAGCTCACAAGTACACCTGCCTGATGCACCCGGAAGTCACTCGTGATGCGCCGGGCGACTGTCCGAAATGCGGAATGCCTTTAGTGCCGATGAGTCAGACGGCCAAGCGATTGGATCATGCCGAGGGCAAAGACCTGTCGCCCGGCGACGATCAAGAGCATGCCTCGGCGATGCCGGAGCACGCGGGAATGAAATCATCGATCGACATGGCTGACCCGATGAGTCGCGAGAGTTCCGGCACGAGCTGGGTGCCCGATTCTACGCCGATGTACGGCCAGATG
This sequence comes from uncultured Verrucomicrobiae bacterium, assembly GCA_963824205.1. Taxonomy (GTDB): domain Bacteria; phylum Verrucomicrobiota; class Verrucomicrobiia; order Chthoniobacterales; family UBA10450; genus JBBRDU01. Next base: position 43,288 of record CAWGOG010000002.1, read on the forward strand.
TTCATGTTCGGCGACGACATGCTCATGCTTCACGGAGGCGCATTTCCGCGTTATACCAATGTCGATAGCCCGCGCGGGGACGATCGCATCGATGCGCCGAATTGGTTCATGGGCATGTATAGCCATCCATTTTCAGACACGACTCAAATCGGGTTTAGGGGGATGATGAGCCTTGATCCCCTAACGGAAGGGGGGCGTGGATATCCTTTGCTCTATCAGACGGGTGAATCCTGGCACGGTCAGGCTCTGCATGACCGGCAGCATCCGCACGACTTGTTTGATGAGTTATCGGCCACGGTTTCACAAGTCTTTGGAAATGATTTCTCTGGCTTTCTTTATTTCGGGTATCCCGGTGAGCCCGCACTGGGTCCGCCGACTTTCATGCATCGACTCAGTGCCATGGACAATCCGGACGCGCCGATCTCGCATCATTGGCAGGATTCAACACATATCACTTTTGGTGTGGCGACGATTGGCGCTGTCTGGAAGAATTTGAAACTCGAAGGGAGTGTCTTTACCGGCCGCGAGCCGGACGAGGATCGTTATGATTTCGATCGGCCGCGTTTTGATTCTGCCAGTGTACGGTTGTCCTGGAATCCGACACCAGCCCTCGCTCTTCAGGTCTCGCACGGTTACATCAAAAGCCCGGAGGCCCTCGAGCCAGACGTGAAAGTCCATCGCACGACCGCCTCGGTGATTTACAATCGGCGTCTCGGCCCAGAATCGAATTGGTCGAACAGTTTTGTCTGGGGGCAGAACGACACCACCAGTGAAGGCAAATCGCAGTCGTTCCTGGTCGAAACAGATTTTCAATGGAAACGGGAGACGGTTTACGGGCGATTCGAGTTCGTTCAAAAATCGGGAGAAGAACTGGTTTTGGCGACCCCGACCCCGCGCCGAATGTACGACATTAAAGCCTTCTCACTCGGCTACGTTCACGACTTCTGCCACGGCAAGGGAATTGATGTCGGGTTGGGGGGACAGTTTACCGTCGACGTTCATCCCGATTCGTTAAACCGTTATTACGGGGACAATCCTGATTTTGGTTTTCAGATCTTCTTCAGGATCCGTCCGTCGGAAATGAAGATGGCCGGAATGTCCTCGATGGCTCCCGGACAATGATTCTCCTCGAATGTCTCTATCACGCGCTGGTCATGGCGTGGGAAACGTTCTGGGCGCTGGTGCTCGGTTTTCTAATTTCAGGATTGCTGCAGGTCTTCGTGAGCAAGACGGCCATGACCAAAGCCTTTGGACGAACCGATTTGAAGTCCATGGCCATGGCCACTTTCTTCGGTGCCGCCAGTAGTTCCTGTTCTTACGCTGCCGCCGCGGCGGGCCGGTCAGCGTTCAGACAAGGCGCGGCTCTCACAGTGACGCTCGCGTTCATGTTCGCCTCTACGAATCTCGTCGCGGAACTGGGCGCGGTTCTTTGGCTGTTGTTAGGGTGGCAATTTCTCCTGGCAAACATTGCCGGCGCGCTTTTGTTAGTCGCGCTCGTCTGGTTGTCGTCGCGACTCCTGTTTCCTAAAAACCTGGAACCCGAGGCCCGTAATCACGCAAGCGGGGAAGAGGACGGAGATTGTTGCGGCCATGGCGACCACCCTCAGGAGCCCGAGGAGAGTTCAAGGTGGGGCCGGGTAGCCCGGGCATTTTTCATGGATTGGTCGATGCTTTGGAAGGAAATCGCGACCGGATTTTTGCTGGCCGGTTTCATCGCAACGCTGGTCCCGCCGCGTTGGTGGAATGTTCTTTTTCTAACGAGCGGTCCCCCTTGGCTCCGGTTGATCGAAAACTGTATCGTCGGTCCCCTGATCGCCGTGGCGAGTTTCGTTTGTTCGGTTGGCAACATTCCTTTGGCGGCGCATCTCTGGAGCGCCGGAATCAGTTTCGGCGCGGTCATCTCATTCATCTTCGCCGACTTGATCATTCTTCCGCTGATCATGATCTACGTGAAATACTACGGCGCGCGCGCAGCTGGCTACATCGTGGCAGTGTTTTTTCTATGCATGGTTCTCGCCGGAGTTTCGATCGACCTGCTCTTCAATGCCTTCGGTCTTGTCCCGACCGGCCCCCGTCCGCCAAGTCCGGTGATGGAAATGGGGATCCGGTGGAATTACACTTCATGGCTGGACCTGGCGGCCTTGGCAGTCATGGGTTGGCTGTTCTGGCTGAACCGGTCGTCTAGGAACCGATCGCCTTAACTCAAGAAGACAAAACCCTCACTACCTCCCTTCCGAGAAGGGCGAGGGGAAAGAAGCGCACTACGCGAGGAACGCCTTCTTCTTCCTCGCTCCGCAACGCGGGGAGAGGATTGAGGTGAGGGGCTTATCCGCCCGTGCCACAGCCCGCAGTTTACCGAGTTGCTAACTACGCCTGCGTCCGGCACTTTGTTCGCCCGATGTCACGGACGTTCTTCATCACCACGGCGATCGATTACACCAATTCGGCTCCGCACATCGGCCACGCCTACGAGAAGATCCTGGCCGACGTTCTTGCTCGCTATCATCGCCTGAAAGGTGAGGAGGTTTTTTTTCTGACCGGGGCGGATCAGCACGGGCAGAAGGTCCAGCAGTCGGCTGCGAAGGAAGGGGTGCCGCCGGCCCAGTTCGTTAAGGTCACAACCCAGAAGTTTATCGATCTCTGGAAACGGCTCGAGGTGGATTACACCAAATACGCAGAGACGGTGGACCCTCTTCACAAAGGTGTGGTGCAGGGAATTCTGCAACGTCTTTACGAGGCCAAACAGATTTATAAGGACAAGCAGTCTGGTTACTACTCGATCCGGCAGGAACAATTTCTCACCGACAAGGAGAAGGGCCCGGATGGCGAGTTCGGACCGGAATGGGGCCAGGTCGAGTTTCGCGAGGAAGAGAATTACTACTTCAAGCTCAACCAGCACAAGGACTGGCTGCTCAAGTATCTCGATACCCGGAAGGACGCGGTCGCGCCCGATTTTCGCCAGGTCGAGCTGCGCAACGCGGTCGAGAAACTGAGCGGCGACCTGTGCATCTCGCGTCCGAAATCGCGGCTCGATTGGGGAATAGAGCTACCTTTCGACAAGGATTTCGTGACTTACGTCTGGTTCGATGCCCTAACGAACTACATCAGCTTCGCCGATTACGATCCCAGCCTATCAACCTTCGACTCTCAACCCTCAACGTTTCGCGGTCGTTGGCCGGCGCTTCAGGTCATAGGCAAAGATATCTTAATCCCGGCGCACGGAATCTACTGGCTGATCATGCTGCATGCGCTCGGTTTCCCGGACGAACAAATGCCACAGCTGTTGGTGCACGGCTGGTGGAATCTTTCCGGCGCCAAGATCAGCAAGAGCGCGGGAAACGTGGTCGATCCAAACGCGCTGGTCGACAAATATGGGGCGGAGGCGCTGCGCTATTATTTGATGAGCGACATCGCGACCGGCAAGGACTCCGATTTCTCGGAGGAACGCCTGATTTCACGTTACAATACCGAGCTGGCAAACTCGTTAGGAAATCTCCTGAATCGTTCGCTGAACATGGCCCAGAAATACCGGGAAGGCCGGCTGAGCGCTGATCCGTCCTCGGCAGATGTGCTGCCTTCGTTCGTTAAGGCGATGGACGCGTTTCAGTTTCATACCGCCATCGAACGTACTGTCGGTCTGGCCACGAAGTGCAACCAGGATATCGATAGCGCCAAGCCGTGGGCCCTGGCGAAAGATCCGGCGATGTCCAGGCCCTTGGATAACTTGCTCTACCGGTTGGCGGAGTCGTTGCGTGTCATCGCGATTTTGATTTCTCCAGTGTTGCCGGCGGCTGCACACGGCATCTTTGATCAGCTCAATTGGAAGATGGAAGCGCAGGGCCGGGAAACGCGATTCCACCTTCAGGACGTGGGAGCCGATGGATTACCCGACGGTCATGTCGTTGGTAAACCCATACCGTTATTCCCGCGCATCGATGTCACTGGAGGGACGACCTCCGTGTCGCCCCAATAATTGGATCTCTTCCCTAAGCGGCGGTCTCTGACCGTCGGAGTAATCGGAAACAACAGACCCTCTTGAACTTGACCGCTTTAAGCGGTCAAGTTTTAAAGCGCCATTGAGTGTCTATTGGCGAGAGCTGAAAAAATAGTGCGCAACGCAAGGACATCTGTCGTTTCACTGCGCGCATTCTTCGAATGCGGCCGGTTCGCCGCGCAACGCCGCGATGGCTTCGCCGGCAAAGTGAAGTGAGCCTGTGATCAGGATTCGCTCGCGGTCAGACAAGGCTTTCGCCCGCGCATCGGAGAACGAGGCCGCGATTTCAGCTTCCAGGCGAAGCTCGTCGGTTGCTTTCTTAATTTCCTGTGGCTCGGACGCGCGTTCGCTTTTGATCCGCGGTAGAATAAAACGCGCAGCAATCGGTTTGAGCGCTTTAAGAATCCCGACCGTGTCCTTGTCGTTCAGGGTCGCGGCGATGATGGTCGCTTTTTCGCTGCCAAACACTTCCTGCCACGTTTGCGTCAGCACATTCGCCGAGGCCGGATTATGCGCGCCATCGATGATCGTGCGGTCGTCGAACGACTGAAACCGGGCCGGCCAATACACGCTAAGCAAACCGCCGGCGATCTCTTCCTCTGAAACATCCAGGCCCATTCTCTGAACGGCTGCGACAGCGACGGCTGCATTCCATTTCTGATACGAGCCGCGAAGGCTGATCGGAGAATCCTCGTAGGGCGCGCTAACGAACTGAAGAGACGCCTCACATTCTGCGGCCCGTTTGCCAATTACATCCTCCGCTTCCGGACGTTGCGGAGCTGAAATGACAGGAACGCCGTGTTTGATAATTCCAGCCTTCTCGGCGGCGATCTCGCGCAACGTGTTCCCGAGCCACTCCTGATGGTCCAGGTCGATCGGCGTAAGCACAGAGATATTGGATGCCACCGCGTTCGTCGCATCGAGGCGGCCGCCCAGACCGGTTTCAAGCACGATGACGTCGCATTTCTGTTCGAGGAAATAATTCAGCGCGAGCGCTGTCACGATTTCGAAGAAGGTCGGGTGCGTTGGCCAGTCGAGAACCGCAGCTCGCAAATCGGTTAGGCTTTGGGCGACGGCGTTTTCGGGAATCATTTCGCCGTTCACTTGGATACGTTCCCGAAAGGTGACCAGGTGAGGGGAAGTGAACAACCCGGTCCGCTTGCCGGCGGCACGGCAAATCGAGTCGATCATCGCGCAGACCGAGCCTTTCCCGTTCGTCCCGGCGACATGAAAGATGCGGCTCTTCCGGAGCCCGCCTTCCAATCCCGCGAAAAGATTTCGTGAGTTCTCGAGCCCGAGCTTGATACCAAAACGCTGGAGGCCGTAAAGCCAGGAGAGCGCTTCCGAGTAGCCTTTGAATGGCTGCGCCTGCGGCGATTTCGTCACGCCGTGGCCGTTAGATAGCTCAAAAGCTGAGTGATCTGGTCACGCATCCGGCGGCGATCGACGATCATATCGATCAATCCATGTTCCTCGAGGAATTCAGATGTCTGAAATCCGTCGGGTAAATTTTGGTGGGTCGTTTCCTTGATCACCCGCTGTCCGGCAAAACCGATCATGCTGCGCGGTTCGGCGATGATAACGTCACCGAGTGATGCATAACTGGCCATCACGCCCGCCATGGTCGGATTCGTCAGAACAGAAATGTAAGGAAGCCGTTCGGCGGCATGACGCGCAAGCGCCCCGCTTGTTTTGCCCATCTGCATCAGGCTGAGCATGCCTTCATACATGCGTGCGCCGCCGGAAGCGGAGATGATAATGATGGGGAACCGCTTCTCTGTGCCGTATTCGATCACACGCGTAATCCTTTCTCCCACCACCGAACCCATGGTGCCGCCGAGAAAACTGAAATCCATCACCGCGAGCCCAACCTTGTAGCCATTGATCATTGCATGGCCCGTGATGACGGCGTCGATCAGGCCGGTGCTTTCCTGATACTTCTTGAGGCGATCCTTGTAGGTCGCCATGCCTTGGAATCGCAACGTGTCCACCGAGGTGAGGTCGGCGTCCATTTCGACGAACGATTCCGGATCGGTCAGCTGCTCGATTCGTTCCTTGGCCGAAAGCGGAAAATGAAAATCGCAGCGTGGACAAACCCGCTGGTTTTGCGAAAGCTCGAGCTCGTGCACCACTTCGCCGCAGCCCGGGCATTTCTGGAAAAGCCCGTGAGGAATATCGCGCTTCCGGCGGCTCTGCGTTTTTATGACTGGTTTTTTAAAGATCGCCATGGATTCCGATCAGGCTCGCGCCGCAGTTGCCGCACAAACGGAAACAGCCCCAGCCTTCGTCAGTACGTGGGCGCACTCACTAAGAGTGGCACCAGTTGTGAGGACGTCGTCTATCAGGAGCACCCGCAACCCTCGCACGTCCGCGTTTCTTCGTAAACGAAAGGCATCACGCAAATTATTCATCCGTTCGGTGCGGTCGAAGGCAGTCTGTGTCGTGGTGTAGCGAACCCTTTTTAGGAGCGGTTGGCAAGGAATGCCGCGTTTCTGGGCGAGAAGCCTTGCCAGAGTCTCAGCCTGGTTGAAGCCTCGCTCGCGTTTCCGCGTCGGATGCAAGGGCACCGGGATGAGCAGGTCGAACTGCCGCCCGGCGATGCGGTCATCATCGAAGGCCGCGTCCAGCCACCGGCTAACAATGTGTCGAAGATACATCTCGTGGCCGTATTTGAATTGATGGATCACGCGACGGACGACGCCGCGGCTGCGAAAAGCGGAGACGGCGGTTTCGAAATAGAGAGTGCGATCGGCGCAGTTCGCGCAGGTAAACGGGCCGGTGATGGCGCCGGAAAAAGGCTCGGAACATGTCTGGCAGAACGGCGAACTGATCCGAAGCGCGCTTCCATCGCAGTCGTCGCAAAGATATTCGCCGGCCGGAACGTTGGCCGAGCATTCCGCGCAGATCGGCGGATAAAAAAGAGAGACCAACGGGCCTAACATGTTTGTGTTGCGCGACGTGCGCTGTCGGAGAAACAGGATAACAAGGCCCCAGGTCAACAGGCAAACCCCTAACGGGACCAATCCGATAAGAAGATTCCGGCCCAGCCACGGAAGCGCCAGGACGCGGCGATGCGCCAGCCGGTTGAAGATGCCGTTGCCAAAGATCCATCCGGCGTGCAAACCGATCGAGAGCCACAGCGCTTTCGTTCTCAGTCGCGCGTCGGCCAAAATCCAGCCGATCAAAAACAAGGTCGCGAAAGCGCCAATGATCAGCATCGGTTGCGAGAACTGGCCAAACGAATGAGCCAGCGAAACGAAACCGGAGCTCCAGTTAACCTCCCTGGCCGATTGCTCGTCTCCTTTCAGGAAATGCAGAAGGGCAAAGAGGGCCGAAGAAATGAAGTTCGCGACCAGCGGCCGAGTGCTTCGCAGGAGAAGTCCGAGAATCAGTCCTCGGAAAAAGACTTCTTCGATTAACGGGACAATGAGCGTCGCGCCGACGACCGTGCCGACAGCCCGGGGCGAAAGGGCCACACGGACCGCGTAGAATTTCAGTATAACGAGAACCGCCCCGCAGAGAAGCAGGGGAATGCATGCGATCAGAAAGCCAGCGACCAAGTGCCTTGTCGGTCTTACCGCGCCGAGCCAATCCCAGGTCGTCGGTATGAATACGCCCGCACTTCACCAGCGGCCATAAGAGGATCAGGCCGCTGACAAGGAGCGCGCGATGAAAGAAGGATTCGAAGTCGAAGCTAGCCAGCCCCGGCAAAACCCCGTGTTCAGCCGCGGTCTGGGCCAGCCAAAACAATAGCGGTGCCAGGAGACATCCCAGAAGGACGGTCCCAATCAGGTAGGCAAGGAGTCTGGCAGCGTCCTTCAAGCCTGTTAATGTAAGATTTCCAATCGATGCGGAGTCAACACATATGGACGGAAAGAGACGCCGAAGGCCGGAAACGTGAGGTCCGGGCTACCAAGTTCGGCGGCCAATGGAAGCTGCAAGCCAAGACCGCGGGCGAGGAGAACTGGACCTACTTTGACGCCCCTCCCATGGAAGACCTGATGACCTTAAAAGACATCATAGACCGAAAATACCAGCGCCGGCGCGCTTCATACGAAGATGTTCTGGCGATCGAAAACCTGATCCGCCAGCAAACCCCAGATGAGTGACTGGAGCGTGCAGGGGCTCATCGACGCGGACCGGCGTCACATCTGGCATCCGTTTACCGATAGTGGTGAATGGCAGAAGCTTCTTGAGCCTTCACTGATCCTGGTCGAAGGGCGCGGCGCGATTCTCCGAGACATCGAGGGACGCGAGTATATCGACGGGAACTCGTCGATCTGGACAAACATCCACGGTCATAACCACCCGCATATTAACGAGGCGGTGCGTCGCCAACTTGAGCGCGTGGCTCACACGTCCTTCCTTGGATTCACTCATCCACTCGCGATCGAGCTTGCACGGGCGATGGTGGACCTTTTCCCGGCGAACACGCTGACACGCGTGTTTTATTCAGATGACGGCTCGACAGGGATCGAGGCTGCTCTCCGAATCGCCGATCAGTACTGGCGGCTCCGAAGTACCCGACGGACGCAGTTCGTGGCTTTCCAGAACGGTTACCATGGCGATACCGCCGGTGCGGCCAGTCTTGGGGCCTCGGCGATGTTCCATGTGGGGCCGAGCCGCTGGAATTTTCCGGCTCAGCTTGTCCCGACGCTGGGCGCCCTTGAGAAAATGGCCGCGACGGACGTGGCCAAGACGGCCGCCGTCGTCATTGAGCCACTCATCCAAGGGGCGGCCGGGATGAAGTTGTGGCCACCCGGAACCTTGAGGGCGGTCCGGGAATGGTGCGACCGGACGGGGACGCTGCTGATTGTCGACGAAGTCATGACGGGATTCGGCCGGACGGGCCGGATGTTTGCGATGGAACATGAAGGCGTCATTCCGGACATCGCTGTATTCGGTAAAGGGCTTAGTGGCGGGTATCTTCCTTTAGCTATTACTTTAGTGACGGAAGAAATATTCTCCCGCTTTGACGGTTCGGTGGCGGAGGGAAAGGCCCTTGCCTACGGCCATAGTTACACTGCCAATGCCTTGGGCTGTGCAGCCGCCAAGGCCAGCCTGGAGATTTTCGCCCGCGATCATGTCTTGGAACGGTTGGGCCCGAAGATCGAGCAAATGCGCCAAGGTTTGGAGAAACTCAGGGCCGAGCCCGGCGTAGCCGATATCCGGCAGTGCGGCTTCATCGCCGGGATCGAAATGGCGTCACAAGGCGGAAGGAGCGGCGCCGCCGTCGCCAAGGACATCTGCGTCGCCGCGCGGCGGCACGGACTGCTGACACGGCCAATTCGAGATGTTGTCGTCTTGATGCCGCCTCTTTGCGTCAGCGACGAGCAACTTTCCGCCGCGCTCGAGGCTCTGCGCAAGGCGATCAGCCAGCAGGGACTCAGTCCCATAGTTCACCAGTTCCAAAGATCCCTTGAATGACCAAAAAATCCCGCCTCGACACTTTTCTGGTTGGCCGCGGAGACTTTTCCAGTCGCGAACAGGCTCAGCGCGCCATCATGGCGGGCGAAATCAAGATTGGGACAAGAGTCGCGACGAAAGCTTCCGAGCAGGTCACATCGGACGATCCCGTCGAGGTAAAAGCGGCGCCCAAATATGTCGGCCGCGGGGGTCTGAAAATCGAAGGCGCGCTGGACGCTTTCAGGATCGATGTCGCGGGCAAAATCGCTCTCGATATCGGAGCTTCCACCGGAGGTTTCACTGACTGCCTCCTGCAGCGTGGCGCGGCGCGAGTTTATGCCGTCGATGTCGGCCACGACCAGTTGGCCTGGAAAATCCGGAATGACCCGCGCGTGATCGTCTTCGAGAAACTCAATGGGCGCCATCTGACGCGGGATCAAATTCCTGAGCCGATCGATGTCTGCGTGGTCGACGTCTCGTTCATTTCACTGACTTTGATCTTGCCGAACGCCTTCGAGTTGATAACTCCAGACGGTGTGATTCTCGCCCTGATCAAACCGCAGTTCGAGCTCGAGCGGCGCGATGTCGGTCGCGGCGGAATCGTCAAGGAGACGGCCTTGCACGAGAAAGCGCAGGGGAAAATCAGAGATTTCGTTGAACGAATGGGCCATCGTGTCGAAGGAATTATTCCTTCACCGATTCAGGGAACCGAGGGCAACCAGGAATTTTTTGCATGTCTCCGAAAACAGTAGGAATCATCGCTCACACCGGCAAAGCGGGCGTGGCCGAGCTGATCGCAAACGTGGCCGACGAATTCGCGCGCTTCTCGATCAAGGTCGCGTTCGAAGAAGCGACCGCGAAGTTGATCAAGAAATCCGGTCACTCGATCGCAGAAGTAGCCGCGCAGTCTGAACTTCTCGTGGTCCTCGGCGGCGACGGCACATTGCTTAATGTGGCCGATCAACTCGGTTCGAACATCAGGCCGATTTTCGGAATCAATGTGGGATCGCTCGGTTTTCTGACGTGTCTTCCTTCGGGCGCCTACCGCGACGCGGTCAAGGCGATCGCCGAAGGCAAAATCAATTTCAGCGAGCGCACCCTGCTCGATGTGAGCATCAACGCCGGCAGCGGTAAGAAGGAGGAAAAGTTCATCGCTCTGAACGACGCCGTCTTCAGCCGCGGCGAAATTTCCCGGCTGATCCGGTTGCGCACCCGCGTAAACGGCGAGTCGTTAACCGAATTCAACGCCGACGGATTGATCATTGCGACGCCGACCGGCTCCACGGCTTACTCGCTTTCGGCTGGCGGGCCGATCATGATGCCGGAATCGGGCGTGCTCGTCATCACCCCGATCTGTCCGCATGTGCTGACCAATCGTTCAATCATCGTGAGCGACAGCGCCTTGATCGAGGTCGAGGTATCTGAGCGGGATTATCCTTGTTTTCTTACGGTGGACGGGCGCGATCCTGTCGGAGTGCCGCAAGGCGCGGTCGTGACGATCCGCAAGTTGGGGCGAACGTTGCCGTTGGCCGTGCTACCGGAAGTTTCCTTCTTTAGTGTGGTTCGCCAAAAGCTGAAGTGGAGCGGCAGCAACGTTTGAGAATCGTTGCGGCGGTTTCGCTTGAAATAGTTGGCACGCGGAGAAAGGTGATAACCGGATGACGTTCAACGAATGGATTGCCCTGGCGCCGGAAGAACGGGATGCGACCCGGAACGACTGGCAGGTTTTTGAGCCGGGCTACTGGCACGCTTTGGCAAGCGAGGCTGCCAGCCGTTTTTTGCAAGAATTTAGTGCCGATCCGCACATCCAGCGCGTCTGCAAAAGTCTTTATCGCTCGGAAGAATTAATCATCGCTGTCCAAACCGATCGTTCGGAAGGCGAGCTGCTTTCGCTGCCGGAATGTTACCTTGGATTTCGCGTGCTGCAGTTCGCCAGCAAGATTCCGGAGGGTGTTTTGGTCGATGTTGCTCCGGTCGCTGACGCGGCCGGTTAACGAGACGGCAACGTTAGGCATGAACACTGGCAAAACCTCCGCGCATAAGCTGATCGCGCTCGAAGGCGAAATTGATCTTCATCGATCGCCCGATGTGAAACGCGAACTCCAGGCCGCGATGGCGGGAAAGCCGTCCAAATTGATGGTCGACCTTTCCAAGGTCACGTACATCGACAGCTCCGGACTGGCCGCGTTACTTGAGGGGATGCAGGGCGTGGAGTTTTATGGCGGCAAATTCTATCTGGTGTCCGTCCAGGAAATTGTTCGCGCGATTTTCGAGACCTCTAAGCTCAACGAGGTTTTCCGCATTGTCCCGAGCGTGGACGCGGCCGAAGCGGGCCCTTAGCGCCTGGCTCCTGCCGTTTATACGCTAGATAAACCGCCGAATTTGTCGGCATACTCAGCTGTCAGGTCTATGACCCGCGATCCTGCCGGAAATATTTTTGGTCTCTGCCAGTCGCCATCAGTATGAAACGAATATTGTTTTTTGGCGCATTTCTGGGCGTCGCCCTTTGGGGTTGCGACCATGTCAGCCGCGCTCCAAAGTTCATCACTTCCACGGGAAGCTTCGAACTTTTTAGTAAGCAGGTCGTAGTTAACGTTTTCGAAACACTGGACGGCCGTATTAACTACACGGTCAGGCACAAGGAAAGCAACGGCGTGGAGACCGTTGGCCCGCAGGCGGAACCAATCGCCCGGAATCACCGGTGGTTTATTTACCCAGTCAGTGCCAGCGAAATCTGGATATACAATGGCGACAAAGATGTGCTGCTGATGGAGTTTTCCGATAAGCACACCACCCTGTCGAACATTGCTTCTGTGCCCGACCTCCTAAAGAGGGCACCGCCTCAATTTCTGCATCGTTTGCCCGCGGACCTAATGCCCTGATGAGGTCTAACTAGCCGCCAGTCAGGCGAGTAAATTTCCAAAACCAGAAGTCGAAAGAGTTTTACCCATGGATGCTCCCACCAATCCGAACAAAGCCCTTTGGGAAAAGGGCGACTTCACGCGCATTGCCGACAGCATGCGAGAAAGTGGAGAAGCTCTCATGCAGCGCATTGGCGTATCAAAAGGCCAAAAGGTCCTGGATGTGGGATGTGGCGACGGCACGACCGCCATACCCGCGGCAAAAGTCGGAGCCGAAGTGCTGGGGATCGATATCGCGAGCAATCTGGTTGCGGCCGGGAACAAGCGGGCAGGGAACCTCGGTCTGGCCAACTGCCGGTTCGAGGAAGGCGATGCCAGCAATCTGCACCAGGTGCCGGACCAAGCGTTCGATCTCGTCGTCAGCATCTTTGGCGCGATGTTTGCCCCCAAACCGTTTGAGGTGGCGAGGGAGCTGGTTCGAGTGACGCGGCCCGGTGGTCGGATCGTGATGGGCAACTGGATTCCCGGCGATCCGACATTGGTGGCGCAGATTCTCAAAATCAGTTCGGCCTACACGCCACCGCCGCCGGAAGGTTTCGTTAGTCCAATGAAATGGGGAATCGAAAGCGATGTGATCGAGCGATTCGCCGGCGCAGGGGTTGCGGCAGAGAAGATCTCGTTCGTCCGGGACACCTTTGTGTTCAATTATCCCGGCGCTCCCTCGGCGTTTGTGGATGAATTCCGAAAATATTATGGGCCGACCATGAACGCCTTTGAAGCGGCGGAGAAGAACGGCCGCGCGGACGACCTGCAGAAGGAGCTGGAAGAACTTTTTAGTCGCCAAAACCAAAGCCCGCGTCCTGATGCCACGTCGATTCCGGCAACCTTCCTGCGAGTCACGGTTTCCGTTGAAAGGGTTCAAACCGCGACGCTGCCGAACAATTCGAATCGCACCTAGTTTCTAAGCGGAACTGTGGGCAAGGCGGACGAGACAAGCTCGTCCCTCCCGAACCGCGCGTGATTTGGAGGGGCGAGTTTGTGTCGTCCGCCTTTACTCCGCGCGCAGGGCGACCATCGGATCAACCCGCGCGGCTCGGCGCGCCGGGATGATGCAGGCGATCAGAGACACGCCAGTCATGACCACGGCGGCCGCGAGAATGATGCCAGGATGAAACGCGGGCAGGCCGAAGAGCACGCTCTGCATCGCCCGGCCGGCAAGCCACGCGCCAATCAAGCCGAGGACGGTACCGGCTCCGAGCAAGCGTAGACCTAACGAAAGAAATTGCGTTTCGATCTGTTTCCTTTGCGCGCCCACCGCCATGCGAATGCCGATCTCGCGCGTTCGTTGCGCGACGGCGTAACTCAGGACGCCGTAGGTTCCGATGGCCGCAAGCAACAAGGCGACGCCGGCGAAAATTCCTGCGAGCAGCGCGGGCGATCGACGTGCGACAAGACTCTCCGTAACGCGCGTATCCATCGAGCGAATGTTATCGATTGCTAGTTCGGGATGCGCTGCGCGCACCAGCTTGCGCAGCGTCTCGGCGAACGCTTCCGGGCGCTGGGTCGTGCGCGTGACCACGAAAATACTGGGGTTGTCGCGATAAGCATAAGGCAGGTAGACTGCGCCTTGCCCTTGCGCTTCGGTGAGCGCCGCCTGCTTCACTGCGCCAACGACGCCGATAATTGTAAACATCTGCGCATCGTCTTTTTCGTCGCCGAGCGCGATCTTTTGGCCAAGTGCGCCGCCGTTGGGCCAGTAACGCCGGCCCAAGTCTTCGTCCACCACACAAACGCGTTCCGCGCGGTGGGAATCCGCCGAGGTCAGGAAGCGCCCCTCCCGCAGGGCAATGCCGAGGGCCGAGAAGTAGTCGCCGTGAACGGCATAGGAATAATGGCCGTGAACTGATTGACCCGGCGGCGGCACGTAGCCCTTGGGTGTGACTGCGGTTTTTCCGCTGTCACCGCTCAGCGGAATGTTCGTGATCGTTCCGGTGGCAGCGATTCCCGGTTGCTGGCGGATGGACTCGAGCAATCGATCGACGATGCCGACTCGCTCCGGCTGCAGGTGCCATGAGACGGTGCACTCGCCGGTGAGAACGTGATCTGGGCGAAACCCTGGCGAAACCGCCATCACTTTTTTAAAGCTCAGACCGAGTAGCGCCGCGCCCGCGAGCAGGACAAATGCGAGCCCAATCTGGGCAACGATGAAACCGTGACGCAGCCGCTGGGTGGCACGGTTGATCGTGCCCGTGCGCGATTCCGATTGCAGCGCGTTCGCGAGATGACTGCGAAGGTTGAACCAGGCGACCGGCATCGCGATGACCACCCCGAGAGCGACCGCAGCGACGAGGCCGATCGAGGCGAGCCATCCATCGAACACGATATGTGCGCCGAGCGGCAAACGATTGGCCCCGAGGACCTGCAACAATTGCGTTCCCCAGACGCCCACCAGGACACCGAGTAATCCGCCGGTCGTAGTCAGAAGAACGGTCTCGGTCAAGACCTGCCTAACGATATGTCCCCGGCTCGCGCCCATCGATTGACGGATGGCCATTTCTTTCGCTCGGTCGCTCGCGCGGATCAGAAGAAGGTTGACCAGATTGACCGCGCCAATGAGCAGGAGAAAAAACACGCCGCCCTGCATGAGCAGAAGCGTTGGGCGAATCGAGCGGACGTGCTCCGCATGCAATGGCCTGACTAATGATCGGAAGCCGGCATCCGCCATCATTTTCGCCTCCGGATTGTCCTTCTCGACCGCGTCGTTATGGGCATCGATCTGGGCTTGCGCTTCCGCGATCGTCGCGCCCGGTTTCAATCGCGCGATCATGTGGGTGCCGCCGCCGCCCGAGTGGCGCGCTTTTGGTCCACGCTCTTCCATACTGGATTTTAACGGGAGGAAAACGCGCGCCTCGGACGAGAGAAAGCGGAAGCCAGGAGGGAGGACGCCGACGATCTTTCTTGCGATACCATTTATGCGGGTATCACGCCCCAAAACGTAAGGATCGGAATTGAAACGCTCCCGCCAGAAGTCGTCCGTCAGGATGATGACATTCTGTTGATCGGCCACTTCTTCCCCAACGAAATTGCGACCGATCGCGGGCGATACCCCAAGTGTCGTGAGAAACTCCGGCGAGATGCGCGCGACTTCCTCTTGTTGCATGGATCCCGGATCACCGACGGTCTCGGTTCGCTCCATGTAAAGAGAAAGGCTCTCGAGGGCTGGAATGTTGTCGCGCCGCTCGTAGTAATTGGTGATCGACGCGCCGTCATTCTCCACTCCGGCGTTCGGGTAGGTGTTGTAGATGGTGACGAGTCGATCGGATTGCGGAAAGGGAAGGGGACGCAGCAGAATCGAATCGATCACCGCGAAAATCGCGAGGTTGGCGCCGAGACAGAGCGCGAGCGTGAGCAAGGCCGTCGCCGTAAAGGACGGCGACCTCATCAGCTGCCGCAAAGCGTAGCGGAAATCGCTCATGCTATTGAATAACTACGCCGAGGAATGAATGATCTTGCAAACATTGCCAAGCGATTTGAGCGAAGGCCGCTTAGATTTCGTCCAGACAAGTCTTCCCGGTCAGTCCGCATCCCGGCTACGGAAAGGGCCAATAGGCTTGATAGAAGCGGCTCGGGAAACTGGCGGCGTCCGGGTCCGGGAAAATGAGCAATCCGTTCGCGTCGGTGCTGCCCGAGCCGATTTTGGTCCAGTGAGTCAGATCCGTTGAGGCTTGAATCCCAAACTCGGTGTTGGGAATGGAAGAGAGTTCAATCTGGAAAGACCCGTCCGTCGCAAAACCTTGCGCGCTCAGAGTAAGCGCCGGCGGCACCACGATGTAGTCCCCGACGATAGGATAATGATCGCTCCCGGTGAACCTGCGGCCGCTGCCTGTGATCTTAAGATCGGCGTAGACGGTCGCGGCATTCGGAACCGTGTTGATGAGATCGTCTAACGAGTGGTTGCTTGAACTGGTAGCCGCACCGCTCAGGGGCGTCGTCCCATTGTTGCCGAAGACCTCGAATGCGTACGGGTATCGCGCAGCCGGGAAATTCGATGTGTCAAACGGGTCCGACGTATCAGGCGCCAGCTGCACTCCACCCGTATTGTTATACGCGGCGAACATCGGGGCGTTAGGCAGCTGAATATCGAGCCGGGAGGCGAGCGCATCTGTTGCATCGTCGTAGAGGTAATTGGCATTGTCTCCGGCCAGGTTGCCCCAGGTGGTGATCGTCGGCGGGCTGGTCTTGGACGTCGGATCGTACGCCTGCGTTTGATTCGTATTGGCCCAGACCGCGCTCGTGTCACTCCAGTTAATTCCATCGGAGGTCGCCTGTCCGGTAAGACACTTGTAGGCGTTTTCCCCGCTACCGTTGAACAGATTCCAATCGCCGGAATAAATGATGTGCGCACCGGCTGGCAGATTGTACTTGGCGTCGCTGCGGACTTCCTGTGCCTCCTGGTAGCGCGCGTCGCCGACGGAGTTGTCGCTCGTGCTTCGCGCATGGCTGACGTATAAATAAAAATCGTCGCTAGATCCGAAACCGACCGGCCGGAGTTGATAGACTAGTGGCGCGCGGGTAACACCATCGGTTCCGCCACCGGCGGAATGGGCATTCGTGTATTGGCCGTTGGCCTGCAAAAGAACTTTCAGCCCAGTGGGCAAGGCGCGCGCCGAGATCACTTGGACGGTATGCGTGTTGTAAATCAAGCCGTCGGGCCCGCCTCCTGTATTCGGATCGGTTGTCGGATCGAATGCGTAAGTTCCGCTCCCGTAGATCGTGTTGAGCTGCGCCGCGAAGTTCGACAGCGTGGTCGAAGTGAGCTCCTCAACATTTAGCACATCAACCGGCTGCGCATTGGACCCGAGGTGGTGCAGGCCGATCGCCTTGATCACCGTCGGCAGGCTGTGGGTCGTGCCGGTGATGTTATTGTCGCTGCTTTGGTCAGCGCAATCGATGTTGTAGGAAACGACACGGAGCGTCGTGCCCCAGGCTCCGCAAACGCAAAATCCCACCCCCAATACCGTAGCGATAATCAGCCTGCTGTTAGGCAAATTCACAGGTTTTCCCGCGGCTCGCGAGAAAGGAAGGGGCGAGCGCGTCCGTCCAGCATCGTGACAGCATTATATCATCTCGGTCCCGCTGGCGGAAGGGGAGGTACCCGCATTGCGACCCTGCATAGCCTCAACGTATCGTCGGATAGCGGCTTACAGCGTTCAAGCGTGCAGCTAGCCGTGAGCGAATGGAGGACCGATGTCGGGACAATTCTGGTTCCACTGACTGACTCGCACGGTCTCGCCAGAGCGCACACTGATTTTGGCGAAGATGGGTTTTTTGAACTCTGCCGTGACTTTGTCGGTTCCGGTGTCATCAGCGTTCTCCGCCTCATAATGATGTTCCCACTCGGCGTATGAAACGACATAATAGTCGCCCGCGGGTACTCGATGAATAGCAAAGTTTCCGTTCGAATCGCATGTGGCGGAGCGGCGGTACTTGGTTAGGCGGGGATCGGATTGCATCGGGTGTCCGGTGAGAAGGCCGCCCTGAACCATCTCCGTGGTGTACGCATTCACGGGCAGGAGTTCCACGGCTTCGTCGGTGGCCGTGTGTTCGTCGCCGCGATAAACGGCATATGCGCGACCGGTGATGGTGGCGCTGCCTGGTCCGCTCGAGGCTTTGAAGGCGGATTCATCAAACACAACCTGATGGTTGGAAGCGGTGGTGCAGCCGGCAACGCAGAGAATCGCGGCCAAACCTGGCACGCTGGAGAAAAGGCCCAGGAAGAACCGCATGCGAAAAAAAATCGGGCGCAGAATCGTCGAAGCTGCCCGCCGCTATTTCTTTTTGGGCTTTGCGGTAGGCGTTGGATCGTTCCCGAGGTCGCAGCACGGCTCTTTTTCAATCTTGCCGCTGGCCAGGCATTTGTATGTCCCGTCCTTCTGCTTAACGCACATGGTGTTTTTTGGATGATCTTGCGCCATCGAAACCGTGGCGAAGGCGAACGTGGCGAAGAGAGCAACAGCTTTCATTGGGTGGGTTGATTATAGCCGAAGAACGGATGGTTCAAATGACTCAAACCAACCGGCAGGCCGACACAGGGATGCTAAACTTGAGGCGGCGCCGGCACCCTTAGAGCCAAAGCGGGAGAAAATCGCACATGCCCATCCGGCAAATATTCAAAGGTCCATCCCTCGTATTCCGCGATCTGTTCTATGCCGATTTTCTCCTGTGCGGCGGTGACGTCCGAGCAGAGCAAAGACAATTCTTCGCAGCCGACACGGCTTTCGCCGAACTGTTGAATCTGTGATCGAATCTCCTCGACCTGGGTGATGACATCCGGCTTGGAGTAGTTCGACATGCCCATCAAGGCAGCAGATAGGGAGCCGTGGCAGAATCCTAATTGCCATAGGGCATACGGAATCAGCGCCAATGCCGACCTATTGATCTTGGTAGGGTTTGAGTCCTGGTGTAACGTTTCGGACAAGATGAGGGAAATTGATCCCGTTGATCTTTGGTTGGCCGTGATACTCGTCATCGGCTACGCGATGCCCTTTCTCGCACTGGAGCTAGAGTTCTACCTGCGAGAACTTAAGGAGAGAGCGGAACAGAGAGAGATTCAGAAGGCGGTCCGACGGCGGCAACTCACGGGCGTTTAGGATTCCTGTATTCCAAACCCTACCAACGCCGACTCTATAAAGCCGAAAGAGGAAAAGGCTTTCGGGCGCGCGGGATATAGTCAGGCGTCTGCCAACGGCTATCTCGAGCCATCGTCACTGGAGCCTAACAATATCAGTCGACCGTTGCTGTGGGGCGCCATTGGCGGTGGCGCGGGCGCCGAGCGTCTTTCCGACCTGACTTCAGTCACCGCCGACGCCCGGCTCAACACCTTCCTATTTTATATGACATATATTGTCTGATGTTATCATGGAGGCTCTAAAGGTGGTTGGGACTACTTGCCAGAACGATCACTGCGGCGATTCTTCCCTCCTCGCGATGCTTGGTCCCTACTCACTCGACGATCTCAGGCTGGTTGAACCTTCCACCGACGAGGAACTCGCCGCTTATTATGATCTGCGCTGGCGGATCTTGCGGAAACCTTGGGACCAACCGCGCGGATCTGAGCGCGACGATCTGGATCCTGGCAGCTTCAAGCTCATGCTCAAGACTCCCGGCGATCGCGCGGTGGCGGTCGGCCGCCTGCATTTCAATTCGCCCGAGGAAGCTCAGGTTCGATATATGGCGGTCGATCCGGAATGGGATCGGTCAGGTCTGGGCAGCCGGATCCTTCAAAGCCTTGAGGACGAGGCGCGGAAACGCGGCGCTCAGATGATGATTCTGAATTCCCGCGATAATGCGGTCGGTTTCTACGAGAAGCATGGATACGCCTTGGCCGGACAGGCCGGCGCCCTTTTTGGCGGCAAGGTTCAGCATGTCCGCATGAGCAAGTCTTTACGCGAGGCCGGCGTAGGGTTGCATCCTACGGTCGACCGGCGATAAACCTCTCGACTCAGGAATCCGTTATCTCTACAAGAAAAGCGATTACGTATCCGACGGTTTGACGCACCTTCGGCCGAGCCTAACGAGCTCGTGGGGTTGAATCTGCGCTGGCTGCCGCCTAACGCGATTTCCAGTTCCAACTGCAGCTCTCTAGTCAGCCGAGCGAAGGCCGCCCGGAAGCGGTTTTGCCGGATGATTCCTGGGTTCCACGCGGAACGGGTTTGCAGAAAAAAATGCAGTTACCTGCCCCGCCCCTTACAAAAAAATGAACCTTCGAAACATCGCCCGTCTCCAGAATTTGTTTAACGCGTCGTCACTGGGAACAATCTCTCCATTCGTTTCACGTGTTGCCGCCATATCGATTTGCCTAACGATGCCGCTGGCGTCGCAGGCCGCTTTAGTGAACAAACAGCAGCCTCCGCCGGCTGGTGCAACCGGACCGACCGGACCAACAGGTCCGACTGGTCCGAAGGGCGCAACGGGAGCGACCGGGCCAGCCGGGGCAAATGGCCACACCGGCGCAACCGGTCCAACCGGACCTTCGGGGTCACTTGGCCCGCAAGGTTCGACTGGATCGACCGGACCAACAGGGGCCACTGGAACGAATGGACCGACCGGGCCAACAGGTGCCACTGGAGCCACCGGTCAGCAAGGCATCGCCGGCCCGACCGGTCCAACTGGTGCGACCGGCACTGCCGGTTCACTCGATGCATGGTCTCTCACTGGAAACGCCGGCACCGTCGATGGCACTAACTTTATCGGAACCACCGATAATGTTCCGTTTAATATCCGGGTAAATAATCAGGAGTCCGGGCGGATAGAGTCTAACAACCTTACGGCAAATACATTCTTTGGTTACCAGGCGGGCATCTCCAACACGGCCAACAGCAACACCGGGACCGGCTATCGCGCGCTCTTTAGCAACACGACCGGTGTGGGCAACACGGCCCATGGCAGTCAAGCGCTCTCAAAAAACACCACCGGCCTCAACAACACGGCTCACGGCGTAGTCACACTCTTTAACAACACGACCGGCAGTTTTAACACCGCCCTGGGCGCGGCCGCGCTCGAGCTCAACACCAGCGGCGGCGGCAACACCGCCGTGGGCGGAGCCGCCCTGACTAACAATACAACCGGGGACGGCAACACTGCTACCGGGGTAGATACACTCCTGGCCAATACCACCGGAAGTGACAACACCGCCACCGGGACTAATGCGCTCTTTGATAACACCACCGGCGGCAGCAACACTGCCAACGGGGTAAATGCGCTCGCCAGCAATAGTACCTGGTGTCGCGAACACGGCCTCCGGGTTAGACGCGCTCGATGAAAACACGACCGGCGGTTTCAACACGGCCACTGGCTATGTGGCGATGCTTACCAATTCAACCGGGTCGCAGAACACCAGTATCGGTTATTCTGCCCTCTCTACCAATACAACCGGCAGCTTCAACACAGCCATAGGCAACCAGGCGGATGTTGCAGCGGGCAACCTAACAAACGCGACCGCCATCGGTGCGAATGCAGTTGTAAATGCCAGCAACAAGGTTCGCATCGGCAACACCAGCGTTACTGTCATCGAAGGTCAGGTGGCGTATACGTTTCCTTCCGACCGGAATCTAAAAGAAAACTTCGAGCCCGTCGATGGTGAGGAGGTCCTGCAAAAAATTCGCCAGTTTCATCTCACGAGCTGGAATTACATCGGCCAGGACGCCAAGACGCTGCGTCACTACGGTCCGATGTCCCAGGATTTCTTCGGCGCTTTCGGCAAAGATGCGGTCGGCACCAGCGGGACGCCCACCACCATAAACAGTGGGGACATGGCTGGAATCATGATGTCAGCCATCCAGGCGCTGGCCACGGAAAACGTGCAGCTCAAAACGACTCTTGCTCAGCAGCAGAAGGATTTCACCGCCCGCTTGGAGCAGCTCGACTCCAAGATCCAAACCGTTAGTGACAAGGTCGAGCTGACCAAACCCGCGCCGCAAACAGTCGAGAACCGGTAGAAGACGGCGGCCAGGATGGCCGCCCTACAGTTGTCCGGTCTTCGTGGCCTCCGGGTGCGTAAATCCGCGTCTATCCGTGTTTATCTGTGGCGTAAATCTGATCCGGATTATCGAGGTTGGATTGGGCTCGGGGCGAGTTCGAATTCCTTGTGCACCAGCTGCGCGCCTTTGTCGGCTTCGCTGCCGTCGATGACGACGGCGATCTTGATCTCCGAGGTGGAGATTAACTGCATGTTGATGCCCCCTTTCCCGAGACATTCGAAAAGTCGGGCGGCAACGCCGGAGTGCGAGCGCATTCCTATTCCGACGACGCTGAGTTTTGCGACACCGCTTTTCGTCAGGAGTCGCGCGGCTTTCAATTCGCTCACGAGCGGTTCGAGCAACGTCTTGGCAGCTTCGAGATCGTTCTCGTGAATCGTGAACGAGATATCGGTCGTGCCGTGCTCCGACACGCTTTGCACGATCATGTCGACAATGATCTGGCTCTGCGCGATCGCTGAAAAAATCCGTCCGGCCACGCCGGCGACGTCAGGGACGTCGTCGATCGTCAGTTTCGCCTGGTTTCGTTCGACACTGATTCCGCGGATGACGACGTCTTCCATGTTGGCCGCCTCTTCGCGCGCGATGGTTCCCCGCTCCTGTTTGAAACTGGAGAGGACTTCGAATTCGATTCCGAATTTCTTCGCGAACTCGACCGCGCGCGACTGCATCACTTTGGAACCGGCGCCGGCCATCTCAAGAAGTTCGTCGTAAGCGATCTCATCGAGCTTCTGGGCGTCGGCGACGACACGCGGGTCGCAGGTAAAAACTCCGTCGACGTCGGTGAAGACCTGGCAGGCATCGGCATTCAATGCACCAGCGAGTGCGATCGCGGTCAGATCAGAGCCGCCGCGACCAAGCGTGGTGGTGTCGCCATCCGGCGTTTGTCCCTGAAACCCCGCGACCAAAACGATGTAATCGTCGGCGAGCAATTCATGGATTTGTCGCGGACTGATGTTCGCGATCTTCGCCTTGTTATGCGAGCGATCCGTCAGAATTCCCGCTTCCGCTCCGGTGATGGAAATCGCGCGGCCGCCGAGTGCGTTGATGGCGGTGGCGACGAGCGCAGTGGCGGCGCGTTCGCCGGTTGCGAGCAGCATGTCGAGCTCACGCGGCGTCGGTTGTGTGGAAAGTTCTTTTGAAAGCTTCAGAAGATTGTCAGTCACGCCGGCCATGGCGGAAATGACAGCGACAACGCGCGCCCCTGATTTTTGAGTCTCAATCAGCCGCTGCGCAACCCGGCGGATCCGCTCGGTATTTCCGACGGATGTTCCGCCGTACTTCTGAACAATCAAACGCATCGGGAGGAAGCGTGAAGAAGTGGAACGGTTGACACAAAACCGAATCGTTTTCGCTCAAACACGGCCAGAGTCAACATCAGGATGAAAGTTTAATTTACCAACATTCAGCATTTGTCCCGCGACGATTGAGGGTCGCGGGAGGGTGAGTGGCGGCAGCAGAGCTAAATATCAATGCCGGCGGCGGCCAAAACGTCATCCACTTTGGCCGGCACGGCCTTCAATTTGGCGAGCCCTTCTGCAAAAATTTCCGGATCTTTCAAACCGTGACCAGTCACCGTGCATACGATACGGCTGCCCGGCGAGAATCTTTCGCGCGGATACCGGGCGTCGGCCGAATCGCAGCACTTGAAGAGGCCGGCGATGGAAGCCGCGCTCGCTGGTTCCACAAAGATGCCTTCGCTGCGGGCGAGCCAGCCTTGTGCCGCGAGAATTTCCTCGTCAGTGACGATATCGATCGCGCCGCCGGAGTCCGTCAGCGCTGATTGCGCCCCTTTCCAACTCGCGGGATTTCCGATGCGAATGGCGGTGGCAATTGTTTGCGGCTGCGCAATGACGCGGTCATGGAAAATCGGCGCGGCACCAGCGGCTTGAAACCCGAGCATCACCGGAAGCCGCGAAGCGCGTTTCATTTCGCGATACTGACGATAGCCGGCCCAATACGCGGTGATATTTCCGGCGTTGCCGACAGGAAGAATGTGAACTGCAGGCGCGTCTCCAAGCTCATCGACGATCTCGAAGGCGGCCGTTTTCTGACCTTCGATGCGGAATGGATTGATGGAATTAACGATGCTGAAATCGCCACGGTTTCCGAGTTCGACGACGATCCGCAGTGCGTCGTCGAAATTCCCCTCGATCGGAATAATGCGCGCGCCGTAAGCGAAGGTTTGCGCGAGTTTGCCCGACGCGATCTTGCCCGCGGGCAAGACGACCAATGCCGGAAGGCCAGCCCTGGCTGCGTAAGCCGCGGCGGAGGCGGATGTGTTCCCGGTGGAAGCGCAGATCAAGGCGCGGGCGTTTTGCTCCACCGCCTTGGAAACGGCCACGGTCATGCCCCGGTCCTTGAACGACCCGGTCGGGTTCACGCCTTCGTACTTAATATAGACAGCGCAATCGCGCCCGACGCGTTTGCTCAGCTTTGGCGAATGAATCAGAGGGGTGCCCCCCTCGCCCAGCGAGATGATTGGCGTCTGGTCGGAGACAGGCAGGAATTGCCGATAGCGCGCGATCACGCCGGCGCAGGTCCCGGGATTTTTGCCAGACTCTTGCTCCACGGGTGTTCTCTAGCGGCTGTTGCGGCGCATCGCACCTGTTTTTTCTTCCCCTGATTTGCTGTTTACGCCACGCGCGACAGGATCGAAGACAACTGAAGGGCGGTCATTCCTGGCCGGCGTTTCTTTAGGTGGCCCCGAAGCCTCCTACGCTAAAGCTACGGCGCGCCAAGGATCGACGCCCTACAGGAAGCACGCGGGACGTCGCGGCATTAAAGGTGCGACCGCTCTTTCGATTGCCGGTTCAACTCGTACTCGTAAATAATGCGACGGCCATAGGCCGCCGCTACAGACGAGCGATAACTCCGACGATCTCCTCGTCTCTCCAGCGAGAACTGAAAAAGCGTTGCAAATGAGGCGCTGCTGTCTTCCTTTATGCGGAATCGCGCCGTCGCGGTTTCGCCTTTATGCCCAGGTTAACCACTGAAGATAAGCTGCGCCTTCTCACTGTGATGCTGGAGAGCCGCCATGCCGATCTCCGCGAACAAAACCTCAATCGCCAGGGCAAAGGGCATTTCCACGTTTCCGGGATGGGCCACGAAGGCTTGGCGGCTATATCGATTCAGCTGCAGCCGGACGATTACATCGTTCCGTACTACCGGGACCGCGGATTGGTCATTGGCCGTGGCCTAACAACCCGCGAACTGGCCTTGGAATATTTCGCGAAGCGCAATACCGGCAGCGGTGGCCGGCAGATGCCTTCGCACTACAGCGACAGCGATCGCCACATCTGGAGCGTGCCGACGCCTACCGGCTCGCAGTTACTGCCGGCCTGCGGCATGGCCTGGGGCCTGCAGCTCGACGGGAAACCGAATGTGGTCGTGACCACCATTGGCGACGCAGCCACGCGCCAGGGCGATTTTTACGAAGCAGTCTGTTTCGCCAAGGAACGCAAACTGCCGGTGCTATTCGTGGTCGAGGACAACGCCTACGGAATCAGCAGCCCCACGCGAAAGATCAATCCCCTCGCCCTTGATGTCCTTCAGCCTAACGATTGGCAACACGTCGAAGGCCAGGATGTCGGCGGCTTGCACAAAGCCTGCGGTGAAGCGATCGACAAAATCCGCGCAGGCGGCGGTCCGGCGTTTTTCTGGGTCAAGATGGAGCGCCTCTCGAGTCATACGAGCTCGGACGATCACAAGCTCTATCGCACCGCGGAGGAGCTGGCCGGTCTCGATAAATGCGATCCGCTTCTTTCCTGGAAGGAGCAGCTGATCGGCGAAGGCGTTATCACTTCCGAAGCAGTACGAGCAAGCTGGACAGCGAAATCAAAGAGCGCATTCGCGGCGAATACGGCGCGGCCGAAAAGGCTGAGGATCCGAAGGCTTCCGAAGTCGAAGCCGAGGTCGCGCAAAAGCCGCTGGTGCTGACCGAAGACGTTTTGCCACCTGGCAAATACCGCATCGGCGACACGGTAAACCAAACGTTGCGTGCCGGATTAAAGGACGATGCCCGGCGAATTCATTTTCGGTGAAGACATTGAAGATCCGAAAGGCGGCGTGTTTCGCCTGACGCAGAAACTTTCGACCGAATTTCCGAAGCAGGTTTACAATTCGCCGCTGGCGGAATCGACCATCCTGGGCGTGGCCTGCGGTCTGGCAGCTTACGGAAAGCGTCCGGTCTTCGAGCTGCAGTTCATCGATTTCATTTATCCCGGGTTCAACCAGTTGGTGACGAATATTTCGACGATTCGCTGGCGATCGTACGGCCATTGGAAATGTCCGGCGGTGATCTATGCGCCCTACGGTGCCTATCTTCCGGGCGGGAGTTTGTGGCATAGCCAGTCTAACGAGGCGTGCGCTTGCTCATTATCCGGGTCTGACCGTGGTCATTCCGAGCACGCCGGAAGACGCCGCTGGAATGCTTTGGACGGCCATGCACGGCGAAGATCCGGTGATGTTTTTGATTCCGAAGCATCTGCTCTGGGCCGAAGTTGAATCGGCCGAGCCAATCAAGGCCGTTCCGTTGGGCGTGGCGCGAAAGCGTCAGAACGGTTCCGAGGTCACGGTGGTGGCGTGGGGCAACACGATGGAAAAATCGCTCGAAGCGGTCGCGAAGGTTGCAGACGAAGTGAGCGTGGAATTGATCGATCTGCGCACGGTCTCGCCGTGGGACAAGGAGGCGATCGAAGAATCGGTGCGCAAGACGGGACGGCTCGTGGTTGTCCAGGAAGACACCGAAAATTGCAGCGTTGGCCAGATGGTCATCACGCACGTCGCCAGTAAAGGCGATCTCTGGGACACCATGCTCAGCCCGCCAACGTTGATCAGCTAAAGGCAACGTCATGATCGGCTACAACCCGATCTATGAATACGCCGCGCTGCCGGACGTTGATCGAATCGTGGCCGCGATCCGTCGCTCCGCCGCGACGCGAGCGGCCCGGAAAATTTCCGGGGCCGAACCCGACGCAACCGTGTCCGGGAAGGAACCGATTATGGCCGAAGAAGCTTCATCGAAAGCGCAACCGTCCAAACCCATGGCTCGCCAATCTGGCGGTCCCAGTCGGGCCCAGGCGATCACCGTGCCGATCATGGGAGAAGGCATTCGCGCGGCCAAAGTTGTTTCGCTGCTCAAAAATCCAGGCGACCACATCGAACTGGATGACGCCTTGTGCGAAGTGGAAACGGACAAGGCGGTTTATCCGATCGAATCGTCTTTCGCAGGCGTGATGGGTGAATGGAAGACCAAGGTCGGCGACACGGTAGAAATCGGGCAGGAACTCGGCACGATTTTGAGCGGCGAACTGACCGAGCAGCCGCGAGGCGCAGCCAAATCGACCTCTCCTGATCATGCGAGCAACGGAAGTGGACAAGCAAAGAAGCCTAACGACAGAGGGACATCTGTATCGCAACAATTTCGCGAGCCTGCGCTGTCGGCAACCATTACGCGAAAGCTGAGCCGCGTTGTCCCGGCAAATTTGCAAATCGATGCGCAATGGGAAGCCATTCGCAAGGCACGCGACGCGGCCAAGAAGAGCGATGGCAAAGATGCGCCGTCGCCGAGTGTAATGATCGCGTGGGCGGTTGTCCGGGCGATGGAGAAGCACCCGGGTTCAGGCGCCTTGTGCTCGAGGACGATCAAATCGTGGAGAACGACAACTTCGATCTGGGCATCGCCGTGGCGTTGGATGGTGATCGTCTGGCCACTGCGGTCGTGTCGCAGGCGAACTCGAAGGACTGGAACGATTTTGTGCATGCCTACAACGACGCGATCGCAGCCACGCGCTCTGGTCGAGTGGACGCGATGAACGCGCCGGTGGTGATCAGCAGTCTCGGCGCTTTCGGTGTTCGCGCGGCCGCGCCAATCGTCGTGCCGCCATCAGTGGCCACGCTCTTCGTGGGAACAGCTCACAATGAAATCGTCGTTAATGGCAAAAAGAGCGCCACCGCGGAAGTGATCACTCTTTCCCTGACGTTCGATCATCGCGTGGTCAACGGGGCGGGCGCGGCCAATTTCGTGCACGACATCAAAGGTCAGATCGAGCGGTTCAAGATTCCTTCCAAGGAACGTGCAGCGAAGTAGCGCAAAACACTGCGCGGGGATGACAAGGCGGGGAGTTACTTCCCGTTCAGGCGCACGCTGTGGTCTGATCTGCAAAGAATTAGCTTGTCGCGCGGTTACGCTCTGTTAAGCCTCACGGGCATAACTACCTGCTCACTAATATGATATCGATTCTTTCCACCACGCTGTTGTTCAAATTACCGGCCCTGCTCGCCCAGGTTGATACCGAGACGACGACTCAGGCGCCCAACCCTGTCGCTGGCGCAATCGGCGGCTGCATAGGTTTACTGATCGGCATTATCCTCATTGTCGCCTTGTGGAAGGTCTTCACCAAGGCCGGCCAACCCGGCTGGGCGGCGATCATCCCGATCTACAACTGCTACATTCTGTGCAAGGTCGCCGGACGTCCCGGTTGGTGGGTGATCCTGATGTTGATTCCGTTCGTGAACTTCATCATCGCGATCATTCTTTGCATCGATATCGCGAAGAATTTCGGCAAAGGCGCTGGCTTCGGAATCGGGCTCGCGTTTCTCGGGTTTATTTTCTTCCCGATTCTGGGTTTTGGCAGCGCGACTTATCAGGGACCGAGCGCGCCACCCCCACTGGCGTAAATCTGAAGCGTGGAGGGACGACCTCCGTGTCGTCCCAAATTAATGGGACACGGCCAGCCTTCGCCAAGGCTACGGCTCGGCGGGCGGAGCGTGTCCCTCCAGATCGATCAACAGATCAGAGCGTCCACTTGGGCGCTCTCTTCTCGTTAAAGGCAGCGATGCCTTCGCGAGCTTCCGCCGAATCGCGCGCTTTCATGTGATGATTCAGCGCGAGATCGATATCTTTTTCAACCGGCGTCGACCAAAGCTCTTCAATGAGCCGCTTGGTTTGCACGGTTGCCTCCGGAGCGCCCAACACCACTTGATCGGCAAATTTTTGCGCTTCTGCCATGACGGAGGCCGCTGAGACAACGCGATTGACCAGCCCGATCTGCAAGGCGCGTTGCGCGTCGATAATTTCTCCACTGAAAAGAAGTTCGCGGATATCGCGCTCGCGGACCTGTCGCCGCAGAAAAGTCATGACGAGAGCAGGCACAAGTCCTCGGCGGGTTTCGGGATATCCAATCTTGGTGCGCTCGGCCGCGACAACGTAGTCGCAGGCGGACATAATTCCGGCGCCGCCGGCAACCGCAGCACCATGAACCGCAGCGATCGTGACAAGTCGCGTCTGGCTCAAAGCGAGCAGCATTTTCGCCACCATCTCGGCGGTGGCATGCGCGTTCTGCGGAGTCGCGGCCTTGAGATCCAGGCCGGCACAAAAAGCAGCGCCGGCACCGCGGATGATGAGGACGCGTTCGGCCGTTTCGTCCGACGCGACCTTCAACGCGGAGATGAATTCGTTCATCAGCTCGACGGTGAGCGCGTTACGGCGCTCCGGACGGTTCAGAGTGATGATGCTCACTTTCGAGCTTTGCTTTTCGATGAGGATACTGGGCATAAGAAGTTTCCGGATTTGAGTAAGGCGAAGCGGGTGCAAACCGCGACTCCTGAGTTATTCTGCCAGTAAGATGGGAGAGCCGGTCAAGCTAATCGAGTGTCCGCGTGACGCATGGCAGGGATTGGCGCGCCAAATCCCGACTGATCTTAAGGCGCGTTACCTTCGCAGCCTGATCGCTGCCGGATTTCGTCATATCGATGCGGTCAGCTTTGTTTCGTCAAAGGCGGTGCCGCAAATGGCCGATAGCGAGGCCGTGCTCAAGGAACTGGGGCCGCTGAACGGCGTCGAAATCATAGGGATCGTGGTCAATGAAAAAGGCGCGGAACGCGCGATCGCGACTGGAGCGGTCACAACGCTTGGGTTTCCCTGCTCGATCTCAGCGACGTTCTTGCGCCGGAACCAGAACCAATCGCTGGAGGAGAATTTCGCGATGTTGGAAAAGATCAAGCGGCGCGTCGATGAGGCAGGGCTGAAGATGGTGGCGTACGTTTCAATGGCGTTTGGCAATCCCTACGGAGACCGGTGGAGCGAAGAGGAGGTCGCGCAATGCGCCGAAAGAATTTCGTCGCTGAACGTTCCGTCAATTTCTCTGGCTGACACGGTGGGCGCGGCGGAACCCGCGCTGATCACTTCTCTTCTAGGATTTGTGGTTCCGAAATGCGGTCGATCCGAAGTGGGGATCCATCTTCATAGCACCCGGGCGGGCGCAGCCGCGAAAATCCTGGCGGCTTACGACGCCGGCTGCCGACGATTCGATTCCGCGATAGGCGGCCTCGGCGGTTGTCCCTTTGCGCAGGATGAACTGGTGGGCAATCTGCCGACCGAAGAAGTACTGCAAACGTTGCGTGAACGGGGAATTCACCATCCCCTCGCCCATCGGATCGCCGAAGTGGCCGCGATCAACCACGAGATCGCGGCGGAATTTTCGAGCTGACCGTCTTTTACAAGAGAAACCCTCACCTCAATCCTCTCCCTTTCCCAAGGGCGAGGAAGAAGAGGTTACACCGCGTGTCGCGCAACTCTGGATAAAATGGAGGGCGGAGCTCCTGCGACGCCGGGTGTGCGGTCTCGCAGGAGCTCGACCCTCCACGCGCCCGGATTGCTCACGCTTGCTGTAACGCGCCAGGTTCCTTCGCCCTTCTTCTAGAAGGGAGAGGCTAGGGTGAGGGTTCGCCGATGCAGCGCCGTTTCGTTAGACCTGGATGACACCAGTGTGAAAGCGACCCTTCGGTGTCGGCCGTGACACATACCGGAGAAGTCGCGCCAAAACATCCCGGGTTTCATGTGGTTGAATGATCGCATCGACCCACCCTCGCGCCGCACCGTAACGAATATCGGTTTGCTCGACGTAGGTCTGCTTGACCTTCTCGCGAAGCGCTTCCAGCTCGGCCTTGGTCGCTTTGCCGTCGCGCTCTCGCGCCTTGGCCAGCACGGAGAAAACGGTGTCGGACGCCTGGGCCGCGCCCATGACGGCATATCGCGAGTTAGGCCAGGCGAGGATGAAGCGCGGGTCGTAAGCCTTGCCGCACAAGGCGTAGTTACCCGCACCAAACGATCCGCCCACGACAACCGTGATCTTTGGGACAATCGAATTGCTCATGGCGTTAACGAGTTTCGCGCCGCTCCGAATAATCCCGCTTTGTTCGGCATCACGCCCCACCATGAATCCGGTAACGTCCTGGAAGAAAATCAGCGGCAGCTCGGTCTGGTTGCAGTCCATCACGAATCGCGCGGCCTTGTCGGCGCTGTCCGAATAAATAACGCCACCCATCTGGATTCCTTCAGTTTTCGTTCGAACCTGAAGCCGCTGGTTTGCCACGATACCAACCGCCTTTCCATCAATTCGCGCGTAAGCGGTCACTAACGTCTTGCCGTACTCCGCCTTGTACTCATCGAACGAGTTCGCATCGATGACGCAGGCCAGGAGATCGCGCACGTCGTAAGGTTTTTGCCCTTCCAAGCCGATCAAGTCGTAAAGAGTTTCGGGGTCCCGTGCTGGCGGAGGAACCTGGCTCTCCTCGTCTTTAGGCGGCCCGGCTTCCGGGAGGTGCGAGACTAACGAACGCAAGCGCTTCAGACACGAAGGATCATCCTTTTCGCAGAAATCGACCGTGCCGCTGATCTCCGAATGCATCTTCGCGCCGCCGAGCTCTTCGGCATCGATCACCTGACCGATCGCAGCCTTGACCAGCGAAGGTCCGGCGAGATAGAGCCCGCTGCCTTCGGTCATCAGGATTTTATCGCAAAGGACCGGTAGATAAGCGCCGCCGGCGACGCAATTACCCATGATGGCGGCAAACTGTGGAATGCCCGCCGCCGAAATGACGGAATTGTTTCGGAAGATTCGGCCAAAGTCGTCTTCGTCGGGAAATATCTCATCCTGCAGGGGCAAAAACACGCCGGCTGAATCGACCAGATAGATCAGGGGCAAATTGCATTCAAAGGCGATGCGTTGGGCGCGCAGAAGTTTCTTGCACCGTTTGCGGAAAGAAGGCGCCGGCTTTCACGCTGGCGTCATTTGCCACGATCATGCACGGGATGCCGGCGATATCGCCAATACCGGCGACAACTCCGGCGGCCACGATGTTCCCCCACTCTTCATACATTTTGTAGGCAGCCCAGAGGCCAACTTCGAAAAAGGTGGATTTCTGATCCAGCAGCGCGGCGACGCGTTCACGCGCGGGCAGCCGGCCGAGTTTCCGCTGACGTTCGAGGCCAGCCTTGCCGCCCCCTTCGCGTAAAACGGCTTCCTGACTCAGGATTTCCGCGCAGCGGTCCCGGAGCGGGGCGGAATCATTTTTTGACGGGCTCGGCATGATGCGGTCCACCGTCATACGCGTCGCCGCCGTAATCAAGGGCATCAACGCGCTGAGGACTCAAAGGAGCGTAACAACGTTGAGCTTTGTTCCAAACCCACTACAAGGGTTGGAGGTAATGGCGGCGGCAGAGCGGCCTTAGAACGCGTCGGGCTCGGATTGGTAGCCGGAGCCGGCGCGAATCGAGCGCAACCTGGCGCGAGTTCCGAGTTCCGAACGATCAATCTGCTCCGTGGTCAGCTTCCACAGGAATGGAACGGCTGCGAGCGCCCCGATTGAAAGAAGAGCTAGCGCGGCTGCCTGACGGACAGGCCCATGCTTGATCTTGTCGGCCACCAGCATGCCGATGCCGAGACCCATCGCGGTTCGCGTGAGCGTCAGGAGCGTGTCGAACTGTATTGGCTCTGTTGTTTTTGGCATGGATATCGAGAACGACATCGCCTACCCTATACTTCGCGTTTCCGAAAAATAAACGGGAATCTTCGTTCGAAGAATTTCGCGGTCATTCATCGGCATGGGCAATCAGATTTACGCGTTAATCCTCGCCGGCGGCAGCGGCGAGCGTTTCTGGCCATTGAGCCGGCGCACTTTGCCAAAGCAGCTTTTGCGCTTGGTCTCGAAGGAGGCTTTGCTCGCGGAGACGGTCACGCGCGTGGCTGATTGGATTCCGCCTGAGCGAATTTTGGTTCTGACGAACGTCGACCAGGAAAAGAGCGTTCGCGACTTGCTCAAGAATTTTCCGCAGGAAAACATCGTGGCTGAACCGGCCAAGCGTGACACCGCTGCGGCCATGGCTCTCGGCACCGCATGGGTCGCGCTGCGGGATCATTCGGCCACCATGGTGGTGTTGCCGGCGGATCACGTCATCACGGACGCGCAGGCCTTCAAGGAAACGTTAGAGCTGGCCGCGTCCGCGGCCGAAGAGACCGGAAGCCTTGTCACGATCGGGATCAAACCCACGTGGGCCTGCCCCGGATTCGGCTACATCGAACAGGGTGCGCCTATTAAACTAAAGAAGGAGCGCGCGACCGTTCACCAGGTTCTGCGATTCCGCGAGAAACCGAACGCAGATCTCGCCGAGTCGTTCGTCCGGCAGGGGCATTTTCGTTGGAATGCCGGAATGTTTGTCTGGTCGGTGCCAACGGTGCTTCGGGAGTTCAACCGTCACACGCCTGCGCTGGCGACCTTCATTTCGCAAATCCAGGCCCCGGGGAAATTCGACCAGGTGCTGCGCGATTCTTTCAGCAAACTGCCGCGCGTTTCCTTCGACTACGCCATCATGGAAAAAGCCGATCGCGTTCTCGTTGTCGAAGCGCAATTTGATTGGGACGATGTCGGGAGCTGGACGGCGGTGGCGAAGTATCTCGAAAAAGACGAGCACGAAAACGCTGCCCGCGGAACACTGACCGCGGTCGATTCCACAAATAATATCGTGTTCGATCAGACGGGCGGAACGGTCGCGCTTCTCGGCGTTCATAACCTGGTTGTTGTTCGGACGGATGACGCCGTGCTGGTCTGCCATCGGCATCAGGTTGAGAAGATCAAGCAATTGATCAGCCGGTTGCCGCCGGCGCTGCAATAAGGATTGAGCGATGAGGCGCGCCATGGGAATCGACTACGGCAGCGTGCGCATCGGGACGGCTGTTTCAGATGAGCTCAGGATGCTGGCGCATCCGCTGGAAACAATTTCTGCCGGCAAAGACGCGATCAATCGAATCGTCGCCTTGGCCAACGAAAAACAAGTCGACGCCATTGTTGTTGGCGTCCCCAAAAACATGAGCGGCGAATCTGGAATCGCCGCAGACGAGGCTAACGAATTCATCGCCCGACTGCGCGGCCGTGTTAGTTGCAAGGTTGTCGCGTGGGATGAGCGTTTGACCACCGTAGCGGCGCATCGCCTTCTTCAAGACGCGGGCAAGAAAACCAGGGAGACCCGAGGGTATGTCGATCAGGTGGCGGCGCAGATGATCTTGCAGGGCTATCTCGACCAGGAGCAGCTTCGGCAAGAGATTTCGGAATCCGGCGAGTGACCACGACTCCGCGGCGCTTCAAATTGGTTGTCGCTTACGACGGAGGCCCATTTGCCGGCTGGCAAAGCCAGGTCCACGGCAACACAATTCAGGATCATCTGGAGCGCGCCATTCGCAAGGTCTCTGGAGAAAATGCGCGGGTCCACGGCTCGGGGCGGACGGACACGGGAGTTCATGCGCTTGAGCAATGCGCGCATTTCGATCTCGGCAAACGCGGCCTCGATTCTTCGGAGCTTCAAAAAGCCTTAAATGCGACCCTGCCGGCGAACCATTCGGGTTTTGCGCTGCTCAGTTGCTTCGCCAAAGTTTCATGCGCGATTTTCCGTGAAGTCAAAGGCCTATCGTTACCGGATCTGGAATGGGCCGGTCTTGCCGCCGCTCGAGCTCGGTCGAGTTTGGCACCTAACGAAGCCGCTAGACATTCCGCTCATGAAATCGGCGCTGGCAAAGTTCGCTGGTCGTCACGATTTCGCCGCGTTCTCGGCCAACCCCGGTAATAGGCGCGAAGATACCATTCGCACGGTAACGAGCGCCAGACTGCAGGAAGAGTGGCGCCTGTATTATCATCGAAATCGAAGGCGACGGCTTCCTTTACAAGATGGTGCGGATGCTCGTCGGCGCTCTCGCTCCTGAATAACGAGGGCAAATTGAGCCTGGAAGAGATCTCGAGCGCTCTGGTTCACGGAGCTGGAACCGGCCAACGTCTGGTCGCTCCGGCAGCCGGTCTATTTCTTCGGCGCGTCCGGTATTGAGTTTGCTTTGCTTGTCGATATCCGCGCGAGGGAACTCGGGGGGATTTTCGGTATGGCAGAAGACCTGCTTTCTAGTTTTTATAAATGCGCCAACCCAGGGAAAACGAGGCCAGTCCGGTAGTAAACGACGTTAGGCGGGGCCTGTTCGGACGCGCGTTCGCCTGGCTTTTTAGCCAGCGACATTTTCATTTCAAGCTCCTTTCCGGAACCGCCGCCGGCGTCCTTGTTATCGTCCTCCTGGCCGGCGCCTTCCTCTACGTCACGATTCGAAATCACGCGCAGGACGGTCTGCGGGCTCACACCATTGAGGTCATTCGTCTCAGCGGCGTCATCGAGAACGACATCGCTTCACTCGAAACCAACCACCGCGGCTTTCTACTTACTGGCGATAAAAACAACCTGGTACCCTTTGAACGCCTTCAGGATCTGATCCAGCGCCGCCTCGATACCCTAACCACCTACATCATCGATCGACCGGGACAACGTAAGCGGGTGATGAAGGTTAAGGAGATCGTCCAGAAGTGGTTAGCAGTCGCCAAGCCGCAGATCCAGGCGCGGGCGAGCGGCAAGGCGATCGAAACAACTCAAGCAGCTGGCGGGGCCCCGGCCACGATTCCGCTGGGCAATTCGATCCTCGATCAGGCCCGGGAGATCCTGCAATCCCTTCAAGACGAAGAGCAAATCATCCTGAACCAGCGAATGGTTGAGCAGGAATGGGCCAGCCAGTCCACTCAGATTCTCGATTTTCTTCCCAAGCTCGAGCGCTCCGTCCTCGAGATGGAGAAGGAGAAACGAGGCTATCTCTTAAGTAGCGAGAACAGTTTTGCCGAGGCCTATAAGCGCGCGATCACCGACTTTTACACCTACAACGGATACCTTTCGATTCTGGTCGCCAGCAGTCCCAGCCAGGCACAATTGCTCGCTGAGATTCGTTCAAAGGTTGAGACGTGGATTAACAACACAGTGGTCACGGGCGCAGCAACGAAGAACGGCCCCCCGACCACCGTGCCGCTTCCTACCGCCAGCACGAATGAGGCGTTGATGGTCGACATCAAACAGATGCTTGGAACCTTCGAGAAGAATGAGATTGCGATTTACGAGATGCGGACCAAGGCAGCTAGTCGCGAGCGCATTATTAAGACGACGGTGCTGGGTGTCCTCGCCCTTTTTTCGGTCGCGCTCTTAGTGGCCTCGAACAGTTACAGCTTTGTCATGGTGCGGCGGCAGCTGGCGAAACTCGCGGGCGTCGAGACACGCATCCGCTCGATCATCGAAAACATTCTCGATGGCATGATCACCATGGATGAAACCGGCGTCATTATGTCGGTCAACTCGGCTGCCGAACAGATGTTCGGTTACCGCTCCGACGAACTCATCGGTCATCGCTTTACCAAGCTTGTGCCGAAGAATTATCCGTCTGAGCCAGACGCGCAGCCGATTTCCTGGAATTGGGAGCAGATGGCCAAACGAACCGGTTCAACCGTGCTGGCTCTGGGTCGCACTCACAAGCTTTACAGTTTCCCCGTCGAAATTTCGCTCAGCCAAATGGAGGTCGACGGGAAGGGACTTTATGTGGCCATGGTGCGCGACGTCACCGAGCGCAAACGCTTCGAAAAAGAAATCGCCGCGGAGAAAGAAAGTCTTGCCGTCACACTGCGGTCCATCGGCGACGGCGTTATCACCACCGATGTCGAGGGCCGGATCATCATGGTCAACAACGAGGCTGAACGCCTCACCGGATGGACTTCGAAGGAAGCCATGGGCCGCTCGCTCAAGACCGTCTTTAACGTCGCCATCGATCTCGCGGCGCAAGCGCGCGCTCAGCGCAGTGGTTATCGCAACGAAGCGCACTCAATTCTCCTCAGCCTGCCCGAGAACGCCACTCTCACCGCGAAAGACGGCAGCGAGTACATCATCGAGCAGGTCGCCTCACCCATCCGCGACAATAAGAACGAAGTGGCCGGCGTCGTCCTGGTCTTCCGCGATATTACCGAGCGTCAACGCAACGAAGCCGAGCGCCGCAAGGCGGAAACACTCGAGCAGTTAGGCCTGCTCGCCGGCGGCATCGCGCACGATTTCAACAACCTGCTCACCGCCATCATCGGAAATATCTCGCTGGCATCGCTCCTTTTGCCGCCGGATAACGAACTCACCACGCGGTTGGTTGACGCGAAAAACGCTTCTACTGCGCGCCCGCGACCTCGCTCAGCAGCTTCTCACCTTTGCCCGCGGCGGCGCTCCGATCAAAAAGACGGCCTCGATCGGCAAACTCATTCAGGACACGGTCAGCTTCTCTCTCCGTGGCAGCCACAGCCGCAGCCAGTTCACCTTCGGCGCTGACCTCTGGCCGGCCGAGATCGATCCGGGCCAAATCAGCCAGGTCATCGGAAACCTTGTCGTTAACGCCGATCAGGCGATGCCTAACGGCGGCACGCTTCACGTCACATTGCGACAATTTCAGCTACAACGGAGCGAATGGCACCGCCATCGCGGATCTGGCACCTGGGGAATACATCCGCATCAGCATTAAGGACGAAGGCGTCGGTATTCCCGAGGATTATCATGAAGCGAATCTTCGATCCTTACTTCACCACCAAGCCGAAGGGAACGGGTCTCGGCCTGGCGACGACATATTCGATCGTTCAGCAATCACAATGGATTGATCACGGTCGACTCCGTTCTTCACCAGGGCTCGACCTTCACAGTTTATCTGCCCGGCTGCCACCCACGTGGA
Source organism: uncultured Verrucomicrobiae bacterium (assembly GCA_963824205.1). GTDB lineage: Bacteria > Verrucomicrobiota > Verrucomicrobiia > Chthoniobacterales > UBA10450 > JBBRDU01. Next base: position 80,975 of record CAWGOG010000002.1, read on the forward strand.
GCTGCCGGTAACCGAACAGCCCGGACCGATCACCGAATCGCTCAATGGCACCGGACGCGTCCTGGTGGTTGATGACGAAGAAGCGATTCGCGCTCTGGTCGAGTTTACCCTGAGCCACTTAGGGTATCAGGTTTTTCAGGCGGAAAGCGCCCTTGAAGGTGTGAACATGTACCGCGAGAAACTCGAAACCGGCGAGCGCTTCGACCTCGTAATTCTCGACCTCACGCTGCCCGGTGGCATGGGCGGCAAGGAAGCGCTGAAGAAACTGATCGAACTCGATCCAACAGTGAACGCGATTGTTTCGAGCGGCTATGCGACCGATGCGACCATGAGCCGCTATCAGGATTTCGGATTCCGCGGCGTCATCGCGAAGCCGTACGAAGCGGCCGAGCTCGGCCGGATCGTGCACGACACGATCAGTTCAAGCCACGTGAATTATAATGCCGAGCAATTCGACGGTGGCCGTCTCGCGACACGCGTCGCCTGAGACATCTTTCCAACGTTCAGCAATTGTCCCGCGACGACTTAGAGGCGCGGAAGGGTGAGTGCTGGCGCAGAGCCCCGTCAGGTCCCCCTACTCGATCTCTTCGCCCTTAAGCCGGGGAAGCAATTGCTCCAGGATTACTCCGATCGCTTCTTCAACACTCTGCCGGTCGGTGCGAACAGCGATGTCGGGATCCTCCGGCGGTTCGTAGGGCGCGTCGATCCCGGTGAAATCACGAATCTCACCCGCGCGCGCGCTTTTTGTAGAGATGCTTTGGATCGCGCGCTTCGCAGACTTCCAGCGGCGCATCGACAAAAACTTCCACGAATTCGGCATTGCCTTCGAGAGCGATCTCGCGCGCGCGCCTGCGATCCATTCGATAGGGCGAAATGAAAGCCGTCACCACGACCACGCCCGAGTCAGCCATCAGCTTCGCAACTTCGCTGACGCGCCGAATGTTTTCGACCCGATCTTCCGGCGAGAAACCAAGATTGGAATTAAGCCCATGGCGGACGTTATCGCCATCAAGCACGTAAGTATGGATCCCTCGGCGAAACAGATCGCGCTCCAAGGCCTGCGCGATGGTCGATTTCCCGGCGCCGGATAATCCGGTGAACCAAACGACCGCGCCGCGGTGGCCCATTTGCGCCGCGCGTTCGCGGCGGGTGATTTTTGCTTCGCTCCAAAAAATGTTTTTGCTCTTGGCCACCGTTCGATCGGTGTAAACGCCACCGAAGATTGTGCCCCCGCCGCAAATCTGGCCCGTCATCAGCAATAACGAAGCGCCCGAGACTTTGAATGCGATCGTGATTGTCCAGCACCGAGCGGCGCGCGCGTTTGGATCGTCAGCTTGCCGACTTGATTTCGCTCCAGCTGGTCGCGCTTCTCCGTTTTCCGCTCCAGCGTGGATGAGTCCATCACCTCCTCGATCGAGGCCGACCTGGCACTTCATCTCCTGCGTCGCCAGCCGCAAATCGTAGAGGCGCCCGACGCGCATCGGTTCCTTCGCGATCCAAAACAGGTCGGCGTGAAATCGATTCGTCTCGATGGGCGTGTCTGTCTGATGCGAACCGACATATCCGCGCTCGACGAAAATTTGCTCGCTCAACGTGATGCCAATCGAGTCGCCACTCGATCGCCGGTTCCTGCGAATCGCGAATTCCAGCGTTCGATCGTTTGCACGGTCGAAGCTTTGTTGGCCGGCGAAAAGACGATTGGATCCCCTACCCTCAGGACTCCTGTTTCAATCCGACCGGCCACGATTCTGCGCTCGTCGAAACGGTAAATATCCTGAACGCAGAACCGAAGTGGCAAAGCATCGCCGGATTGTTTGCTTTCCGTTTGGTCGAGCGCTTCCAGGACGGTTGGGCCATCGAACCAACTCATTTTTTTGCTTTTGATCGCGATATTTTCGCCTGCTTTGGCCGACGCCGGAATCACGAAGAGAGGTTTGAGACCGAGTTCGGTCAGGAATGCGCCATAGGTCGTTTCGATCGAGCGAAAACGATCTTCCGCGTAATTCGCCAGATCCATTTTGTTCACCACCACGATGAGCTGCTGAATTCCAAGGAGGCCGAGCAGATATGCGTGCCGGCGGCTTTGTTCCTGAACGCCTTCGGTGGCTGCAATCACGAGGATGGCGGCGTCCGCACTCGATGCGCCCGTGATCATGTTCTTCAGGAACTCCTTGTGCCCGGGAGCATCGATGATGACATATTGGCGGCGCTGCGTGCGAAATGGGATCTGCGTCGTATCGATGGTGACGTTCTGTTCCTGCTCCTCGAGCAACGCATCGAGCAGAAAGGCGAATTCAAATTCCATCCCTTCAGCGGCGCACGCCTTCTCGATCTGCTCGATCTTGCCTTCCGCCAACGACCCGGTGTCGTGCAGGATTCGCCCGATCAAGGTGGATTTCCCATGATCGACGTGACCGACGAAAACAACCTTCAGCCGGGCTTCGCCGGCTGATGACTGCGGATCGCGGATTGCGGATTGCGGATTGGAAGACATCGGGGCTAATTCAGGTCTGCGGCGCTGCGAATCACATGAATCCTTTCGCGCGCAGTTTTTGCATCGCGTTTCGCTCGTGATGATCCTGCGCGCGTCCGGCCCGCTCGCTTGTGTTCGTCGTTTCCAGCTCCGCGATGATTTCTTCGATCGTGGAGGCGTTGCTCTTGATTGGGCTGGTGATCGGACTGCAGCCTAACGAGCGGAAGCGTTTGCCGTTTCGCGAGAAATACATCTGCGGGATGGGAATTTTTTCGCGCTCGATGTAGCGCCAGATATCGACTTCGGTCCAGTCGAGTAACGGCTGCACCCGCACGTGTTCGCCCTTGGCCGCGGTCGCGGCGAACTGTCCCCAAAATTCCGGCGGCTGATCCTTGTAATCCCACTCGATACTGCGCGTTCCGCGGCGAGAAATATCTCTCCTTCGCGCGCGTCGGATCTTCATCCCGGCGGATTCCGGTGATGAGCGCATCCCATTTGTATTCCGCCAGCACCTGCTGCAGTGCGACGGTTTTTAGTTCGTGCGTCACCGTCACCGGATCGTGCGTCTCATAACCAACGCCGCGCGCGCGCGCTTCCTCGTTGATCTTCACAATCAGATTGAGGCCGTAATGTTTCGTGGCCCAATCCCGAAACTCGAGCATCTCCGGAAACTCGTAGGTCGTGTCGATGTGCAGAATTGGGAAACGGGATCTTTCCGAAAAACGATTTCAACGCCAGCCAGATGAGGACATTGGAATCCTTCCCCATCGACCATGGCATGGCGATGTTCTTAAAGGAATGATAGGCCTCGCGAAAAATGAAGACGCTCTGGTTTTCCAGGACGTCGAGATGTGAGCGGTTGGACATGAAACTGTGGGTATCTTCTACTTGCGGCACCCTCCTGCAACCATACGTTGCCGCATGCGCGACGTTCGGCCGGCTGCCTACGATTCGAAGATCGAGGGCAACATCATCTTTACTCGGCTCGACGCAGCTCTCAATTGGGTTCGCAAAAATTCTCTTTGGCCCATGCCGATGGGCCTGGCCTGTTGCGCCATCGAATTGATGGCCACGGCCGCTTCCCGCTTCGATATCTCGCGCTTCGGCGCCGAGGTGATGCGATTTTCACCGCGCCAATGCGATGTCATGATCGTTGCCGGGACGGTGACCTACAAAATGGCGCTGGCGGTGAAGCGCATCTACGAACAGATGCCCGAACCCAAGTGGGTCATCGCCATGGGAGCGTGCGCCTCCACCGGTGGCATGTATCGCTCCTACGCGGTTTTGCAGGGAATCGATCAGCTCATTCCGGTCGATGTTTATGTCTCCGGCTGTCCGCCACGCCCGGAAGCCTTGCTCGAGGGTCTGATGAAGTTGCAGGAGAAGATTTCCGGGGAAAAATCTTTCACCGGTCAAAAGCCGGAATTGGTGGCGAAACTCGACGAAGCCCTCGACATGACCGGGCCGGAGCTTCTCGATTCGTTAAGCCAGCTCTTCGGACCGAAGCTTCTGACGAAAACCGAGTTTCGCGGCGAAACCACTTACACGGTTGCGCCCGAAGACCTGCGTGAGGTGGCCAGGTTCTGCCGTGACGAACTTTCGTTCGATTACCTGATCGACGTGAGCAGCGTGGATAATTTCGGCGAAGAACCACGCTTCGAGATGGTCTACGAGCTCTACTCGATGACGCTTTCGATTCATCTGCGGCTGAAGGTTCGGATTCCCGAGGATCCCGCGATCGTCGATACGGTTTCGCGATATCTGGCCGACGGCGAATTGGCATGAGCGCGAGGTCTTCGACATGATGGGGATTAAGTTCAATGGCCATCCGGACCTGCGCCGGATTCTGATGTGGGATGGCTATCCCTACTTTCCCCTGCGGAAAGAATTTCCGCTGGAAGGTTTGCCGAGCGAGATGCCTGACGTTGCCTTCACCGCGGTGGCGCCAATGGAAGGCGGTCCGTTCGTGACCATGCCTTCGACCGCTACGACAAAGGATCGCGAGCCGCGCGCGCGGCGGCCAGATCTTTGATCGTCGTCGCGATACTCGAAGCTTTCATTAGCACACCTGTCATTCCGAGGCAGCCGTAGGACGCCGAGGAATCTCTCACCCGAAGGCCGCGCTAAACGAACACTCCACTTCGCGTGATTAGGATGGTTGCGTCCCGGTTCACGGCGCTGTCCTTGATCAGATCCCGGCAGGGCCGCATTCAGCAGACGTCCAAAATCGCCGGCCGCGTGCTTCCCGGTCTCAAGCACTTCGTCATGGCTCAATGGCGTCTGCGAGATGCCGGCGGCGAAATTCGTTAGGCACGAAAAACCGGCCACATTCATCCCGAGGGCGCGCGCCTGGATAGCTTCGAGCACGGTCGACATGCCGACAGCGTCGGCGCCCAGCGTCTGAATCATGCGCACTTCCGCGGGCGTTTCGTACTGAGGCCCGAGCAAGCCCGCGTAGATTCCCTCATGCAACCCAACAGTCGGTTTGTTTCGCGGCGCTTCGAAAGATGTCGCGCAGCCGTGGCGAATAGGCGGCCGACATGTCGATAAAGTTCGGACCGCCTAACAAAGGCGTGGTTCCGGTCAGATTCAGATGGTCGTTAATCATCATCCAGGTTCCCGGGGCGAACTGCGGATTAGCTGATCCGGCAGCATTGGTCAGGATGAGGTTGGTTGATTCCCGCTGCGCCCAGGGCGCGCACGATTGCGGTCACAGCCTTGCGCGTTATGTCCTTCGTAAAGATGAACCCGGCCCTGCGCAAAGATGACCTTTACGCCGCCCATTTCGCAAAGCGCAAACCGCCCGGCATGACCGGGACACGACGGTTGCGGGAATTTCGCTAAACTCGGCGTAGGGGATCGATCTCCGCGGCGTTGTTCTGGAACAATCGGGTTCAAGCCCAGACCCAGAATGATTCCCGTGCAGCTGCCCCCCAACCGCGCAATCGCTCAGAGGAGTCGTTCACGCGGCCGAAACGGGGGCGCCGAGGCCGGTTTCTTCGTTGCGGCCATGACATCGGCCGCAGTGCCTTCGTCGCGAGGCATCGCGTATTTGGACTCTGCTTTCGGATAAGCGATGCGGCTGTGCAACATGGTCATGAGGGTAAACCGGAAGCGCTCGGCGATGATGTCGAAGGTCGCCCAGGGTTAGCTCGCATTCGTCGAGCTGGCCGTCGGCGACGCGTTCCTCGATCAATTCGTTAACCAGCTGCTCCACCTTCTGCGGCGTCGGCTTGGAGAGACTTCGCGAAGCGCTCTCCACGATGTCGGCCAGACTGACGATCGCGCTTTCCTTGCTCTGCGGCTTCGGGCCGGGATAGCGAAAGCTCTCTTCGCGCACCTCGGGGATGTCTTCCTCGCGCATGTTCATGATCTTTCCGCCGGCCCGGGCGTCTTCCTGGTGCTGCAGGGCGCGCTGGTAGAAATAATAGACTAACGAAGTGCCGTGATGTTCCTGGATAATGTCGATGATCCGGTGATTGAGCTTGTCCTTCAGGGCGAGATCCACTCCTTCCTTCACGTGCGCGATAATGATGAGAGCGCTCATCGTCGGCGCGAGATCGTCATGCGGGTTCCGCTCGAAGTTCATGTTCTCGGTGAAATACTCCGGCTTCACCAGTTTGCCGACGTCGTGAAAATACGAGCAGACACGGCAGAGCGTGGCGTTGGCGCCGATCGCTTCGGCCGCGGCCTCGGCCAGATTGGCCACGACCAGGCTGTGATGGTACGTGCCCGGGTGCTTCAATCGTCATGCGGCGGAGAAGCGGATGATTCAGATCGGACGCTTCCAGCCACGAGATATCGGTCGTGATCTGGAAAAGTTGTTCCAGAATCGGCAGGGCGCCGCCGACGAGCATGGCGGTGAAAATTCCGTTTCCGATCGCGTAGGCGCTCTGCAGGCCGATCATGCGCCAGTCATTCTCGCCGAACGACGGAAGGTTTATCGGACCGATCAAACCGAAGGCGAGCGAAAGTAGCCAAATGGCGATTCCGACGCCAAAGCCGGCCCGCATCAGCTTGCTCCGGCGCCGAACCTGGAGGGTCAATGAAACGGCGGTGAATCCGCTGATCAGACTCGTGACGAGCAGTGGCGCATCGATGGTCGCCGAAGAGCACGCTGCTGAAGAGACTAACGAAAACCGCCGCGTAAAGACCGTGGTTCCGTCCGAGCAAGAACGCTAAAGGCCAGGGGCGCGAACGCATACGGCGTGACCAGGCCGGCCGTCTCCGGCCTGAGGATTCGGTAGTGGCCGCTGTTGCAAATTACCAGCAACAGCTTCGTCACCGCCAGCTGCACGAGAATGATCCCGAAAACCAGCAGGATCCGCGAAGTCCGCGAAAAAGTTTGCGGCTGATTGATCCACAGCTGAACCAGCGCCGTCGCCAAAAAGAGCAGCGCGATTACGAAATTTTTTGTCGGTTCGACGACCAGCCCGCGATTCATCGGCGCCTGCTGCCCGCTGAAAACCAGGAAAGCGAGACCGGCGGCAAAAAGCGCGATGACGAGAACCTTGGCCGACGGGGAGCGTTCGAGCGTGAAAAGAAGCTCGTTCCGCGTTCGCCGGCGACGCGTCTTCTTGGAAGCAAGCCCGCGCCGGACGAGCTGACCGCGTTTAAGGAAGTCGAACAAGGCTATTTGCGCGCGCCCGGCGCTGGCGACCGGTGTTGTTGATAGGCATTGATGATCGACCTTACCAGCTCGTGTCTCACGACATCGCGCTCGTTGAAATAAACCATCGCGATTCCAGGAACATTTTTCAGCGCCTGCAAGGCTTCGACCAATCCGGACCGTTTGTTAGGCGGCAAATCCACCTGCGTGACATCGCCGGTCACGACGCATTTTGAATTAAATCCGATTCGCGTCAGAAGCATGAACATCTGTTCCGTGGTCGTGTTCTGCGCTTCGTCCAGGATCACAAAGGCATTTCCAAGGGTCCGGCCGCGCATGTAGGCCAGAGGCGCAATCTCGATTGTTTGACGCGCCACCAGCCGCTCGATCTCGTCCGGCTCAAGCATGTCGTGCAGCGCGTCGTAGAGCGGCCGCAAGTACGGCGTGATTTTTTCCTGCAGATCTCCCGGCAGGAAACCGAGCGCCTCGCCCGCTTCGACAGCGGGTCGAGTCAGGATAATTCGGCTGACCTGCTCTTTTTTCAGCGCCGCCACCGCCATGGCCACTGCAAGATAAGTTTTGCCAGTCCCGGCGGGGCCGATCCCGAAGACAACGTCATGACTTTGGATGGCCTCGATGTACGAGCGCTGCCCCGCCGAGCGCGCCACGATGGCCGGCTTGCGGGCGGAGGTCGAAATCTTTGTGCTGACGACATCGCCCAGGTTTTCGTCGCGCGATTCTGCCACCGAGTTCAAGGCGTAGCTAAATTCGTGCTTGTGAATGTCGACCCCGCGCTGGCGGGCGCTCTCCAGCTGATCGAAAACGCGCTGGGCCTTGTCGAGACCCGCCGGCTCGCCTTCCAATTTCACCCAGCCTTCGCGGGTCGTGACTTTGACGCCCAGCGAGTCCTCCATGGTTTTGAGGAGCTTGAAATCGTTCGCGTAAAGCGATTGCAGCGCGCGGGCGTTTTCAAACTGCAGAGTGCGAGTTTCAGTCATGGCTTAACTTTGCAAAGGGAGCCGCGGCATCGGCATCCTGCGGAAGTCCGTGCGCTGGAAGCGCATGCCACTTATCAACGGAAGCCGTAAACGAGCGCCCAATGCGTCCGTTCCTCCGTGGACTCCTCGATCGCCACGATGATGAAATAACTGCCGGTCGCCTTTGGAATAATGTGCGCCGCGGCGAAGTGCCCCTTCTCCCATCCGTCGGGTTGCTCCGCCAGTTTGCCTTCCGAATCGTAAATATGAACGGAAACTTTGGCGCGTTCCACTTCCGTCCCCATCCAAAACCAGTATTCGTTACCCTTGAAGAGCTGCTGGCGAACGGCCTTCTTCTCCCCTACCCCGAGATCGCCGCCCCAGTAGTCTTCGCGGACCTGGAACCCTTCTTTGACGTAAGGCTCGGCGGCCTGCAGCGCGAACGACTGCGCATCGTCCACCGACGCGCGCGCCGCGAAAAATGCCACGCTAAAGGAAGCAACGAGCAAACTTCGCGCGATGAATGGATGCAAAGAGCGCTTCATGCGGGGCCCTTATTCTTTCGTCACGATGGCGTTGTCCAGCCGGGTCGTAATTTCGTTGATTTTCTTAACTGACTCGGGAGAAATTCGCTGGGTCGGCGTGATGTCGATCAGCGGCTTCACTTCGACAAGTGCCCCGTGGATCTGCTGGAGCAATTCCAATTTGAACTCCGGCATGGCTTTCAGTTTGTCCTGAAAATAAGAAAGCAGGTCGGGCTGATGGAGAAGCTCAGCGCCGTTGGTGGAATAATTCTTGTTCACCACCGCGGTTAGAACCTCAGTGCCGCGGAGCCAGCCGCCCAAGGCTGACCAGCTGCGACAATTGCTGGTCGTGCACCTCATTCATCGCTTGCTGGACGCTATTCTGCGTCGCGTCGAGTTCCGAGCGGACGTTTTCCCAACGGCTCTTGTCCGCCGATTCGATGATTGCCTTCGCATGCGGCGTGATGGAATTGCCCACCCCCATTGCCTTTGACAGATTGAGCACGCGCTGGCCAATGTCCTTCACCGCCGGCGCGTCCTTTGCCTGAACCGCGATAAAGCCGTCGGCGATCACCGAGCCCAGCAAAAGCGCGATTCGCGGCCGGTCTCGTGAAATTGCTCCCCCGATCGGCGCGAACGTATTCCTTCCAGTTCACCGAGCCGAGCTTGTTCAGCGCGCCAAAGACCTCGTTCGGCAAAGGCACGACCACATCTTCCACCTTGGTGGAGAATTTGTTGACGTCGATATGCGTCGGTGCCGTGGCCGCTTGAGCGGTTAATGTCATCGCCGCCAGAGCGATACTGCTAAAGTTCAGGTATTTAGCAAATTGAGTCATCGGGAAGCTTCGACTGTTGATTGGGCGATCCTATTCAGGGTTACTGGCGGGAACTCTAGGCAAATTTTATCTAACGTCTAGCAAACGTCCTGCAGGACATTTTGACCTTCCGTAAGTTTCTGGCAACGATAGGTTGCGCTGCAAGTGCAATTTATGACAACCGACCGTCTCGACGCAATTCTTAAGCAGGCAGCTGCCAAACGACTTCTGGTCATCGGCGACGTGATGCTCGACGAGTTCGTTTGGGGCAAGGTAGGCCGCATCTCGCCCGAGGCGCCGGTTCCGGTAGTCGAAGTGACTGGCGAATCCTTCTATCCGGGCGGAGCCGCCAACGTCGCGCGCAACTTGCGGGAATTTGTCGCCAACGTCTCCGTCATCGGCTTAGTCGGGGCCGATAATCGTGGCCGGCAGCTGCGCGAGCTCCTCAAGGAGGAAGGCATCGATACCTCGGCTATCGTCGAGGAGCCGGAATTCCAGACCATCGTTAAGACGCGAATCATCGCCCGTCATCAACAGGTGGTGCGTGTCGACCGCGAAGCCGTCGCGCCTTTGGCGGCCAAACATGTCGCCACCGTGGCTGCGGCCGTTCGCAAAATGATCGGCTCAATCGACGCCATTATCTTTGAGGATTACGGCAAAGGTTTTATCGGCTCGGAACTGGTCGCCAAAATCGTCAAAGACGCCGCCGAGGCCGGCAAAATCGTCGCCGCCGACCCGAATCCACAAAATTCCCTGGATTGGAGCGGCACGACCGTGGTGAAGCCCAATCGCATCGGAAGCTTTCGCGGCAGCCGGAGTTGTCGCACATGACCGCGACGTTGAGCCCGAGAAAGATGCCGATCTTCTAAGAGTCGGAGAGATCCTTCTTAAGAAGTGGAAGACGAATCTTGTGCTGGTCACGTTAGGCGAGCACGGAATGATGCTGTTCCAAAAGGGCCAGCCGCCGCATCATATCCCCACGAAAGCTCGCCAGGTGTTTGATGTCTCCGGTGCGGGAGATACCGCCATCGCTCTCTTCACCCTCGCGCTGTCAAGCGGCGCCACCCCAACCGAAGCCGCTGAAGTCGCCAATCACGCCAGCGCGGTCGTGGTCGGCAAACTCGGCACCGCCACGGTTTCACGGGACGAATTGATTTCCAGTTTCCGATCAGAAGCCACGAAGTGAGCCTGCAGCACAGACAAGCTGCTGTCTTTTTCGATCGTGACGGTACATTGATGCGAGATGCCGATTACTGCGACGATCCCGCAAAAGTGGAGGTTTTTCAGGGCGCCGCCGATGCGCTCCGGCAATTGAAAGATCGAGGCTTCAAGATCGTGGTCATTACCAATCAGAGCGGAATCGGGCGCGGTTACATGACCGAAGACGACTACCGCGCCGTGGAACGTGAATTTGAATCGCAGTTAGGGAGCGACCTTGTCGACGCGACATATTTCTGTCCGCATTCTCCGGATGAGTCATGCGATTGTCGCAAACCAGCGCCCGGAATGCTGCGTCAGGCCGCTGAGGAACATCAAATCGATCTGACCAAATCGTATTTTGTCGGGGACAAGGACAGCGACATCGAATGCGGCAAGCGCGCCGGCACAAAAACGATTCTCGTCGAAACCGGCTACGGCGGCTCCGCTGACCACGATCGGCCCGATGCCGTCGCTCCTGACCTTACAGCCGCCGCCGCCTACATATTAAAGCAGAGTGTAAAGTGACCACGACTTTCTTTCCGGCTTCTCTGCTTCGTTTCCGGTTTCCGCTTGGAAAGTCCGGCCGCTCCTTCGCCCGCGTTACGGCCGGTTTCCGCTTTGGCCATGGCTTCTAAAGTTCTCGCGGTCATACCGGCTCGTTACGCTTCCACGCGGTTCCCGGGCAAATCGCTCTTCCCGATCGCGGGCGTGTCTCTGCTGCGACGCGTCTGGGAACGTTGCCGTAAGGCGCGCGGTATCGATCGTTTGGTCATTGCGACAGACGACGCTCGCATCTGGCGCGCGGCCGCCCAAATGGGGTGCCGACGTTGTGCTGACCTCAAAAGAGCATTTAAGCGGAACCGACCGTATCGCCGAGGTTGCCCGCACGGCCAGGGACTTCGCGTACATCATCAATATCCAGGGCGACGAGCCATTGATCGACCCCCGCGTGATCGACGGCTTGATCCGGCTGCTTAAGTCCAAACCGCAGATCGAGATGGTCACGGCGGCGCATCCATTTTCGCGACCATCCGAGGTCTCCTCCCCCCATCAGGTTAAGGTGACAATCGATAAGTCCGGTCGCGCCTTGAATTTCTCGCGCGAACCCATTCCCGGGCGTCCCCCGGCAAAGACCACGACCAAATCCAAATCAAAGACTGGAAAATCCGTCTTCTTCCGTCATCAGGGAATCTATGGGTTTCGCCGCAAGACTCTCTTGGATTTTGTGCGCTGGAAACCGTCGCCGCGAGAGCAGAGGAGCGGCTCGAACAATTGCGGGCCTTAGAAAATGGTGTAACAGTTCATGTGCTCGTCACGAAACAAGGTTCCCCAGGCGTAGACACGCCAGAAGACGCAGCCGCGCTCGAGAAAATCATCGCTCGCGCGGACAAGAAAGGAGCCTCTCGGTGACGTCGTCAAATAGAGGTCACAGGGCAGGAGTCAGCGATCAGCAGGAATGTGGGAGGGACTATTGGTCGCGACCCCTCCTTCCCAACTTAAGACTTAAAGCTTGAAACTAGATTGAAATACATTTTCATCACCGGCGGCGTGGTCAGTTCTCTCGGCAAAGGTCTTGCCGCGGCCTCGCTCGGCACACTCCTCGAGCTCCGCGGATTGCGCGTCGTCTTCCAGAAATTCGATCCCTACCTCAACGTCGATCCCGGGACCATGAACCCGTTCCAACACGGCGAGGTTTACGTGTTGAACGACGGCGCCGAGACCGATCTCGACCTCGGTCACTACGAGCGCTTCACCAATTGCGTTCTCTCACGGCAATAACAACCTCACCAGCGGTCAGGTTTACGAATCCGTGATCCTCAAGGAACGCCGTGGCGATTATCTCGGCAAAACCGTGCAGGTGATTCCGCACGTCACCGATGTGATCAAGGAGCGCATCCGCGAGATTTCCGACGAGAGCAAATACGACATCGTCATCACTGAAATCGGCGGCACCACCGGCGACATCGAAGGTCTGCCGTTTCTCGAAGCTATCCGGCAATTCATTCTCGAAGTCGGCCCGCAGAACGTGGTCAACATTCACGTCACGCTCATTCCTTACATCAAAGCCGCCGGCGAACTGAAGACCAAGCCGACCCAGCAAAGCGTGGCCAAACTTCGCGAGATCGGTCTGCAACCGCAGGTGCTCATGTGTCGCACGGAACAGCCGATCGACGACGAAGTGCGCCGCAAGCTCTCCATGTTTTGTAACGTCACCGAAAACGCCGTTATCCAAGCGTGCGACGTCGAGCACACCATCTATGAAGTGCCGTTGATGCTTCACGCCGAAGGCATGGACAAACTGGTCTGCGATCTTCTTCATCTGCAAACGCCGGAGCCCGACCTAACGAACTGGAAGCGCTTCGTCGATCGCATCGTCAACCCGGCGCGCACGGTGACCATCGCGGTCGTCGGGAAATACATCGACCTCCAGGACGCCTATAAATCGATTTACGAATCGCTCACGCACGCCGCCGCCAGCCAGGATTGCGGGATCAATTTGAAACTCATCGACGCGGAGAATCTTGCAGGACGGAGTCGATGGCCAGTTGCAGAACGTCGCCGGCGTTTTGATTCCCGGCGGATTCGGCGAGCGCGGTGTCGAAGGAAAAATCAAGGCCGCGCAGTATGCGCGCGAGCACAAGGTGCCGTTTCTCGGGCTTTGTCTCGGCATGCAGGTGGCCACGATCGAGTTCGCGCGCGACGTCTGCGGATTAGAGGGCGCCAACAGCACCGAGTTCGATAAGAATACGAAAGAGCCGGTCATTTCCCTGCTTGGAAGAACAGCGCGGCGTCCGCAACAAAGGCGGCAGCATGCGTCTCGGAACGTGGCCGACCAAAATCACGCCCGGCACACACGCCGAAAAAATTTATGGCGCCCACGAAGTTCTCGAGCGGCATCGTCACCGCTACGAGTTCAACATGAAATACCGCGACGCCATGACCGAGAAAGGTTTCACCATTTCCGGAACATCTCCCGACGGCGCGCTCGCCGAGTTGGTCGAATTGAAGGACCACCCATACTTCCTCGCCTGCCAGTACCACCCGGAATTCCAAAGCAAACCTAACAAACCGCACCCTCTCTTCAAAGGCTTCGTCGAGGCTTGTCTTCAGCAGGACAAAAAATCCAACGGCGCCTAATGTGTCCTGAACTGGTGGCCACACCCGGCATGTTTCCGGTTCTCACCCAGCGTAGTGGTCGTATTAGGCTGAATAATCCCGCCTTTAATTGCGGAATAATTAGGCCCTTTTCTCGTTAGGTCTGCCGAAATGACTGTTACACTCCGTGAAGTGACCCAGGAAGATCTTCCGATTTTCTTTGAGCATCAGCTGGATGCTGAGGCGACGCGGATGGCGGGGTTTCCCAGCCGCGACCGCGGCGCCTTTATGGCGCACTGGGCAAAAATCATGAATAAGGAGACGAACCCGACCGGAATCCTCAACACCATCCTCGCGGACGACACCGTGGCTGGAAACATTCTCTATTGGGAAGCGGCGGGGGAGCCGAACATCGGCTACTGGCTCGGCAAGACACATTGGGGAAAAGGGATTGCCAGCGCAGCCCTGGCCCAGTTCCTGACCACGATAGAGGCGCGACCAGTTTACGCGCATGTGGCCAAGCACAATTTTGCTTCGATTCGTGTCTTACAAAAATGCGGATTCCAACTTGCACGAGAGGACATGCCCGATGACGGCGAAGAACTTGTTATGGAACTGAACTCAGATCGTTGGGCCACGGCCGTAAACCAGTCCACAAAGGCCTAACCCTGCGATAGAGGGAACTCCGATAACATTGAAAGCTCGGCCGCGGCTTTACCCGCGTTACGGGCAGGTCGTTAGATCCATGCGTGTGCTGTCTCTGTTGTTTTTAATCTTCGCCACTTCGGTTTTGTTTTCGGCAGGCGCGCCTGAGGTTACGTCAGCGGCGGAAGCCGTCAGAAACCACTTACTGGTCCGCGTTGTTCCGCTAGAATATGATTACGAGGCCCGGGCGCGCCATATGGAGGGCGACGGTGTTTTCGATCTGATATTCGATTACGAGACGGGACATTTACGGGAAGTCCACGTTGTAAGAGCACTTTCAAGTTCGCGGTTGCAGAAAACGACGATTGCCGCCCTGAAGCAATGGCAAGCCAAACCACGATCCATACACGTACTCCGCGTCCCGATTGCTTTCCTAATCGGCTCCCGCACGACTCACTGACGGGACGTCGCCGGAAGATGAATCGAACCAAGGTAAAGGAGACCGTGGCTCAGCTAATTCCTTCCCCGTACCGCGTTTACCTTTCTTCACGAATAGTCTACGCTCATTTCAGTTCAGCCTCGCTAAGGGAGGGCGAAGCTGATCTCCTTCCCGCCACATGTTAATGCGCGTTGTTGCTGTCATGTTACTGCTGTCCGCAGGTCTGGCTCCCGGGGCGACGTCACACTCGTTTGTTTGTAAGGCGAGCGGGAGATTAGGCCGGCCGATCCGCTTCGAGTTTTACCGTGATTCGGCGAAACATCCGAAGACCGATATCAAGTCATTCACCGTTTCCATGCGCATGGAGGATGACCGGTGGAAGGCGATGTGGTCGATTTTAAGCAGCCGCGCTCTGGCACAGCCGATCGAGTACGGGGTGACGCCTCCTGGTTTTACGACCATGATCAAACCGCAGAAGCTCATCGTCGGTCGCGTTTACTCCGCGTCCGCTACTGATGGACACGGAGGCTCATCTCACGTGACTTTCGGATTCGACAAAGACGGGACGATGATCTTCCCGGATTCATTCGATCAATAGTGGCGTCGAGCGTTTGCATCCGGAGAGCATGAATCGCGGCTCCATTTTCACGGTTTGCTTTCGATAATGTAAATCTCATGGCGGACGACGACATAAAACCTTTCCTTGAGCGGTTGTGCGCGCTCCAGGAGCAGCAGCTAGCGAAGCTGTCCGAAGCGCTTGACCGGTCGGTAGCGGCTCGTGAGCGCCTGGAGAAAATGGGCGATGGCTGGCAGCGCTTCCAGGAGACCCTGGAGAAAGCGCAGAATGATCAGGCCAAACGGGCGCTGGGCTACCAAATTGGTTCCTGGCTCCGAACGTTCTTGATCGTTTTCATGCTTGGAGTCATCGCTGTCGCCATCATCATGGCGCGTTATTTGTGAGTTGACGACCTTCTCGTTAGACGAAGCGCCTTATGATCGTTGCTGATATTGTGGCGAATGGCGCGCGGGTGGCGACGCAGACTGGCGTCGGTCTCGGTTCCATTATTGCCGTCGTTTGTTCCTGGGAGAGAAACCGCTCGATCTTTTGGGCGATCATCGCAGGAATTCTTTCTTGGATTTACGTCATCTATTTCTTCTGCACGCGCCGGCGTGAAGAAAGCCCAAAAGATTGGTATCGTGATTAGGCGATTTCTCGGCCCAAGCCATCCGCCTTGCCTGATTGGATGAAATGAGCGGCGGGAATCGAGTTTCATTGCTTTCAGTCCTGGTCTGGATTCTCGCGCTCATCGTCTTTAGCTGCGTAATCTATAAATACGTCGAGCACGTCGCCTACGGTCCGTGAGCGCTTGCCTTGCGGGTCGCTGCGAGGAAGTGCAAACTCCAGCGAATACGCTGAAGGCAGACCGTGACTGAAGATATCGAAGATCCATACGCCCTGGAACGATTCGTTAGTGCCCAGCGCGGCTTTTATGATGCGGCGCTGAGCGAGCTTCGGAACGGGCAAAAACGCAGCCACTGGATGTGGTTCGTCTTTCCACAGGTGGCCGGGCTTGGCAGCAGCGCGATGGCCGAGCGTTATGCCATCAGATCGCGATCAGAGGCAATCGCGTATCTGGCGCATCCGATCCTCGGTCCCCGATTGGTTGATTGCGCCAATGCGCTCCTGCAACTGAAAGGCAGGACGGCCGAGGAAATCATGGGATATCCGGATGACCTGAAACTTCTGTCGTCAATGACGTTGTTCGCCGCGGTGTCGCCCTCCGATTCGCCATTCCAGAAGGTGCTCGACATTTATTTCGCGGGAGTTCCGGACAACCGAACGGCCGCATATCTAGTGGCGCACGAAGGAGACTGACACTTCAAATTAGTCGGCGCTGTTGCTGGCTGGCTAGAAGCGGTGGCAACTCAATCAGTGCCGGTGATTTTGTGCTCTCGGCGTACTTTTCCGCCAGGACTTTCAAACCTCGCCAGCGCGCGAGATCGTAATCAGGCGCCGCGACGATGTGACGGAGCAGGCTGCGCCATTCCATGAGGGCTCGCTCGATGTCGCCTTGGCGCAGAACTTCGCTGATCAATTTGTAGCGGCTGGCGGGGCTGGTCACGATTTCGCGAACTACTTCCGACGCTCCGGAACCGTATTGAGCCGGTACCCCCATGGACAGGTAGCCGGGGAAATCGAGGCGCTTGTAGATACGCTGGCAGAGAATGCCGAGTCGACCCCCGAAGGGAGCGTCCTCGCCGGCAAAACGCGGACCAGCGCGGATGTTGGCCAGGTCGAAGACGAGCGCGTCGAGATCATAGGTTTCATCCTCGAGGGCGACGGCAATCGCCAGTCCTTCGCCGCCGTGAAAGAAAGAGAAGATGATGCCGCGCTGCGTCGGAGTTCCGTCCGCTTCAATCAATCCAAGCTGACGCCAAGCGTATGCGGGCGACCCGGTGATCGGCACTGTTCGATCGTGTTCGAGTTGATCGCAGGTTGCGCAGATCGCCGGGATATTCTCTCGCGTCGGCGGCGAAACGAGGGCGTGGCCCGAGGAATCGATGAAGGCATCAATCGGCGCGTTCGAAAAATCGATACGCAAAGAAAGGGTCACGCCGCGCACGATCTCACCACAGATGACGCCTGGCCTAACCAAAGCAGAAATCGCCGGAAGCACTTCTTTCTCGAAGAGAGTGCGATCGACCACTTTGTGGCCGGCAGTCTTCCGCAATGATTTCGCGATCAGAAGATTTCCATCTTCCTGGAGCGTGGCGACGGCCATCTCGCGGCCATAGATTCCGCGATCTACCAGACGGCAAAGGTTCCCCTGCCCCAACCCATCGAGCATTCGCGGGACGAGAAGCGCACGCCGCCACTGATCCTGCTCGTGAACCCACGCTTCTCCCAGGGTCGAACGGACAGCGGCGGGCTGTGGCTCCCATTGGCTGTGGGAATTCAACATCTCGACCACTTCGCGCCGGACAAACCTTGCGCGTTCGTCTGTGACCCACAAACCGCACGGCCGCGGTCCCGTTTCGAGCGAATGCTCCACGCCTAACGAGACGCGATTGGCACTGAACAAAGATTTCACGACTTCGACCGCAGCGACAAAAGGAGACTCCCCTCGCCCTGCCGCTGCATTCATCACGCTGATGAGGCTTGGCCAATCGACCGGGGCCGCCCGTTTCAGGCGAAGCGGCCGGGCGTCACCGAGTCGCGGGAACTCTGACGAATAAAGAACGTAACCGGCATCGTCCAGGCCACGGCGGCCGGCGCGCCCGAACATTTGCAGAAGCTCGTCCGCCTCCACCTGTCGCTCAAAATTGTTGGCGTAATACCGGCGGTCGGTCACGAGCACAGAGCGCATCGAGAAATTGATGCCCGCGGCCAGACCGGTTGTGGCGACGACAACATTGAGCTGACCGGATTTTGCGAGAGGTTCGATCAGGCCTGCGCGCGCGGCATAACTCAATCCGCTGTGATGGTAGGCCACGCGGTTCCGCAGGAGCTTGGCCAATTGTTTTCCGGCGAGCGCTTCCTGCGCCGGGGTCAACGAGAGAGGGTCGCGGATCGGCACACCCGACGCAATCGAGCGCGCAATCTCTTCGGCGGCGGCACGACGCGGTGCAAAAAGAAGCAGCGGCGTCATCTCTGCGCGAGCCACTCGCCCAACGACACGGGCCCAATAATTTCGGCTTTGAACGAACTGCGAGTCGGACATGCTTTGAAGATCGCGTTCTTCAAGCGGCACTGGCCGCTCCTTGTGTTCGATGAGAATCGCTTTGCGCCCGATGCGTTCGAGCCAGCCGACAACGTCACGCGAATTAGCCACGCTGCCGCTGAGCAAGAGCAGTTGGGTGTGTCGCGGCGCGAGCGCAATGGCGAGCTCGTAATGGACGCCGCGCATCGGATCGCCCAGCATTTGAAATTCGTCGATGACGAGCAGACACGGACCTTCTCCTCGAAGAAAACGCCCGCGTTGAGTCTCGAGAGTCGCGACGACGACGCGCGCGTTGAGTTTAATCGCTACGTCACCAGTGGAAATGCCGACGTCCCAGCCGCGCCCGCGCCATTCGGCCAATTTGTCGTTCGCGAGCGCGCGCGTTGGAACGGTGAACACGGCCTGCTGCTTCAGATTCGGGTAAAGCAGCTCAAATATATATGTCTTGCCCGAACCGGTGGGCGCCTGGACGACGACGTCGTTGCCTTCCTGCAAAGCACGCAAGGCTTCCTGCTGCCATAAATCGGGAATGGTTAGATTGACCCTAAGTCCCTCGAGCACTCGACAAGATAAATTTCGAAAGGCGAATTGCGAATGGCGAATTGGAAGGTGCGGCGGTTTACCGACTGCTCGGGCGATTGGCTCGACCGCCAAAAATGACGCGCGCGGTTCACCTTGACCGATTAAATCGGTCACCTCTAGATGCCCCATCGACCAATGGAATTGGTCGCATTCCTGTGCCTCTCTCCGCTGGCCCTCCTTAGAATAGGGAGAGGGCTAGCGATCAGTTACGGGCGCTGGCGCGTCGTAACCGGTCCATGATGGCGGCGCCGATGCCGGTTTCCGGGACCGATTCGGCCACGATGAACTCGAGATTGGCGGCATCGAGCTCGCGAAGAAGGAGAAGAGACGGGAGGCGGCCTCGATCGGGTCCTGATTTGGGCTCAACCAACGGACCTCGGCGAAGCGGTCGGCGTCGGGGGCGTCCCACGCAAGCAGTCCCACCTTATTGCCGGAGCCGGTAAACTCAGAAGCCTTACCCACCAAAAGCAAAGGCGTCGAAGGTGCGTAGTGGCTTGGCGTTTGCCCGGGCGAAACAATCCTGTCTGTCTGCCCAATCTCATTAATATCAGCTAGTTCCGAGAGTTCTTCCGCAGTTACCGGGCCCTTTCTCAGGATCTCAATCCTGCCCTCTTTGATCTGAATGACAGTCGATTCGACGCCGTTGCTTGCCTGTCCCCCATCTACGACAAGGCGAATGCGGCCCCCCAACTCCTGCACGACATGCTGCGCGGTCGTGGGACTGATTCGCCCGAATCGATTGGCGCTTGGCGCTGCCAGCGGGTTACCGAGACCTTTGACGATGCGATCGAAGACCGGATGCGCGCTCATCCGGACGGCCACGGTTGAAAGTCCCGCCGCGACAAGGTCGGGAACAATGTGCTCGCGCGGGAGGACCAAAGTAAAGGGGCCCGGCCAAAAACGCGCGACCAGACGATCGACCAGCGACCTATCAGGGGCGCGAATGGCGGCGACTCTGGTCAGCCAGCCCTTATCGGGCAGATGAACAATGAGCGGATCGAAGCTCGGCCGCTCCTTGGCCGCGAAGATTTTCGCCACGGCCTCCGGATTCAGCGCGTCGGCCGCGAGGCCGTAAACGGTTTCTGTCGGAAGCCCGACAGCCTCTCCGGTTCGCAACAATTCGACTGCACGATCGACAGCGGATTTATCGTCGGCGTTTACGACTTCGGTTTGCAAAGTTTCTCCCGCGCAAGCCGGACGGCGTCGGCTGCTTCTTTGACCGTGGTGGCCAGTGCGGTCAGATGTCCCATCTTCCTGCGCGGCCTTGGCTCCGTTTTTCCGTAGAGATGAAGATGCACCGCCGGGACCTCGAGCGCTGCGGCCCAGTTTGGCTCCCCATCCTGCCAGACTTCGCCTAACAAATTCGCCATCGCGGCCGGGCGCAACAGATCGACCGGTCCAAGCTTGAGACCGCAAACCGCGCGCACGTGCTGCTCGAACTGGCTCGTCACACAGCCTTCGATCGACCAATGGCCGGAGTTATGCGGACGCGGAGCGAGCTCGTTAACCAGCACTTCGTCCGAGCGATCGACAAACATCTCCACCGCAAGCAGCCCGATAACGTCGAGCTTTTCGGCAATGGCCGTAGCGAGGTCGACAGCTTGTCTTGCGATTGACGGCGAAACAGTCGCCGGCACCAAGGTGACGTCGAGAATATGATTCCGGTGAACATTCTCTGCGATCGGAAACGTGATCACGTTGCCGCTGGGATCGCGAGCAACGATGACGCTGATTTCCTTTTCAAAATCGATTGATCGCTCCAAAACGAGTTCGTCACCCGCCCGAGTCGACCAGACATCGTCCAGTTCGCGGGATGCGATGGTTTGCTGGCCTTTGCCGTCGTAACCGAAGGCGGCCGTCTTGAGGATGGCGGCGCGACCGATCAATTCCACGGCCGATTCGAGTTCAGAACGGTCTTTGACCGCGCGAAACTGCGGGACCGGAAATCCGTTCTCAGCCAGAAAGGTTTTTTCACGCAACCGATGCTGCGCAATCTGCAAAACGTTCCCGTTAGGCCGAACGTCGCGGTGAAAGGCGCACCAGCTCAGGGTTTCGGCGGGAATATTTTCGAACTCGAACGTGATGAGGTCGACATCGCGGGCGAAGCGCCTGACCGCATTTTCATCCAGGTAGTCGGCCTCAGTCGCGATATCGGCGAATTGCGCCGCCGGTCCGTTTTGTTCGGGCGTGTAAACGTGGACGCGGTAACCCATGCGTCGCGCCGCCATGGCAAACATCCGCCCGAGTTGCCCGCCGCCCATGACTCCAATGGTGGAACCGGGCAGGTAAACGCGATTCATGACAACCGCTGCTTGAGCACGGAGCGCGTCTGCTTTTTGCGGAAAAGTTCCACGCGACGCCGCACTTTTGGGTCGCTCAAACCAATGATGCTCGCCGCCAGCAGCCCCGCGTTCTTTGCGCCCGCCTCACCGATCGCGAGCGTCCCGACCGGCACGCCAGCCGGCATTTGCGCAATGGAGAGTAACGAGTCGATTCCTTTGAGCGATTTCGAGAGAATGGGCACACCTAGAACCGGTAGCCATGTGTGCGACGCGATCATTCCCGGGAGGTGCGCTGCACCACCGGCACACGCGATGATCACCTGGAGCCCACGATCGGCCGCTTCACGGCCAAACCTTGCCAACAACTCAGGCGTGCGATGCGCGGAGACAATTCGGTATTCGCACGGGATCTTGAATTCCTTCAGAGTTTCGACGGCAAGACGCGCCGTTCCCCAGTCAGAAGAACTTCCCATGACGACAGCGACAACAGGACGCGGTTTGGAACGTGGCATCGGTCCCGAAAGGGTGAATCAATTGGGAGCGGGCGCAAGCGAGAAGCGATCCGGTGGTCCCTTTTTCGGAAATCCGATGTAGAATCTGGCAGATGGACCCGTTGACTCGATCGATCGTCCTTATCGGCATGATGGGCGCGGGCAAGTCGAGTGTGGGAGCGGTCCTCCAGCGCCGGACCGGAATACCATGCATTGATCTCGATGACGTGATGGAAGAGAAGGCGGGCACAAGCATTGCGGAAATTTTTACCCGCGAGGGAGAAAGCGGGTTTCGCGATCTCGAGGGCAAGATTTTGACGGACGTTCCGACAAGTCTGCGCGCGATCATCGTGACCGGCGGCGGCATCGTCGAACGCCCGGAAAACCAGGCGAAGCTGAGACAACTGGGCATAATTGTCTGGCTGGACGCCGATCCGGAAATTTTGTTCGCCCGTGCAACAGAGAGCCGGCTCAGGCCACTGCTTGCATCTGCCCAGGATCCGAAGAAAACCTTCGTGGAATTGCTTCGCAAACGTCGTCCGACTTATCAGCAATTGGCGCATCTCCGGGTCGATACCAGCGGCCTGACGCAAGTGGAAACGGCCGACAAGGTGCTGCGCGAAGTCGCTGCGCTTGCGGAAAGAGATTGATCGTGAGCGCAACAGGGACGGGCTTCAAAGAAGAACTGATCAAGTTCGCGACCGACGTTGGTTTTGATCGGTGTCGGATGGCGCGGTGCGATTCTCCGGACCACGGCCAGGCGTTCCAGGAATGGCTCGAGGCCGGGGCCGCCGGCGAAATGGCCTACATGGTTCGCGGCGCCGAGAAGCGGGCCGATCCGCAAAAAATTCTGCCGGGAGCGCGGTCGGTGATTTCGTTAGCCTTGAACTACTGGCAAGGAGCCGCGCCGGAGGCGCGGAAGCACCAAATTCCAAACTTTAAACTCCAGAGAAATTCCAAACTTCAATCTCCAATTCCGAACGCTTTCGCTGCGGTGTCCAGCGCGGAAGATGATAACGCAGCGCGTGGCACAATCGCGCGGTATGCCTGGGGCGAAGATTATCATGAGCTGATTGAAGAGAAGCTGGCCCAGATCGATCAGTTCCTGAAAACGCGCGGCGGCACGCAGAAATGTTACGTCGATACGGGCCCGGTGCTCGAACGCGATTTTGCCGCGCGAGCAGGCCTGGGATGGCACGGCAAGAGCACCATGCTTATCGACAAGGAGCTCGGGACGTGGTTTTTCCTGGCGGAAATCCTAACGACCCTTGAGTTCGCTCCGGATTCTCCTCAAGCGGATCGATGTGGCACGTGCGAGCGGTGCATGACGGCTTGCCCCACCGGCGCGATCACTTCGGCGCATCGCCTGGACGCGCGCCGCTGTATTTCGTATCTGACGATTGAGCTCAAATCGAGCATCCCGCTCGAGTTCCGAAGCCTGATTGGCGATAGAATTTTCGGCTGTGACGATTGCCTGAGCGCCTGTCCGTGGAATCGATTTGCCCAGGAATCGCGAGAGACTTCGTTTGCCGCGAGACCGGCAACCGTCGGGATGGCCTTGCGCGACTATCTGGCGCTTTCGGATGAGCAATTTCGCCTCCTCTTCAAGAAGTCGCCGATCAAACGAATCAAGCGTCGAGGTTTCCTACGGAACGTGTGTGTTGCCCTGGGTAATGTCGGCGACCAGGGAGACTTGCCGGCGCTGCAGAAGTGCGGCCGGAGACCCGGACGAACTCATCTCGGAACATGCCCAATGGGCCATAAACCAGATCCGCAGCCGTTCAGCGGACTGCAGCACCTATTTTTCCGAATCCGCCGCCTCTCCGAGCCGCATCTAATTGGAAGTAGGATTCCGCCCGAATTCCGTTGCAAACATCCGCCGAAATATTAATTGTTTCGCCTCCCGCTGGCCCCCCGGCGCCTCCCATGCATCAACCCGCCTCTCCTACGCCCGTCGCAGCGTCTTCCCCGAAGAAGCGCCGGCCCCGTCGTCGCCGCATCATCATCCTGAGTATCGTTGGGGTCCTGCTGCTCTGGATCGTCGGCTCCATCATCGCCGGAAAACGCGAAAAGCCCGTTCCGGTAACGACCGATAAGGCCTCACGCCGCACGATCGTCCAAACAGTCTCCGCAACCGGCAAGATTCAACCGGAGAATGAAGTCAAAATCTCGCCGGAAGTCGCGGGAGAAATCATCGAATTGCCGGTCGAAGACGGAATGAAAATCAAGAAGGACGATCTTCTGGTAAAGATCAAACCTGACACATACAAGGCGCTGCTCGAACAGCAGGAAGCCGGAATTAGCTCGGCGAAAGCGACGAATCTTCAGCAAAAGGCGACGATGCTGAAAACCTCGCAGGATCTGAAGCGTGCCGAGGACATGTATAATAAAAAGACGATTTCGATTCAGGAATACAACGCCGCCCAGGCCGCCTCGGATGTCGCCAAAAACACCTTCGAAAGCTCTCTTCACGAAATCGAGCGCGCTGAAGCTGCCTCCAGTCAGGCGCGCGACCAACTTTCCAAGACCACCGTCTATTCGCCGATCGACGGCACGGTAACGATTCTGAACAGCAAGCTGGGCGAGCGCATCGTCGCCACCGGACAATTCGCTGGAACCGAAGTCATGCGGGTGGCCGACCTGAATCACATGGAAGCGCGCGTTGACGTCAATGAAAACGACGTGGTGAACGTGAAGATCGGCGATAAGGCAAACGTGAAAATCGACGCCTATGGCGACCGTAAATTTCACGGCACGGTTTACCAGATCGCGAACACCGGAACGACCACCGGTTCTGGCACACAGGAAGAGGTGACAAATTTCCAGGTCAAAGTGCGAATCGATGATCACGATGTCCTGTTGAAACCGGGGTTGAGCTGCACCGCGGAGATCCAGACGAGTATGGTGAAAGATGCCGTGGCGGTGCCGATGCAGAGCGTGACCATTCGGACCGACAGCACGCAGAGCCCGGAAGAGATTGAAAAGAACAAGGCGAAACAGGCCGCACGCGAGAAGAGCGATAGTAACGCCGAGGTGACTAACGAGCGTCTGGAAAAGCAGACCCAGAAGGATCAGCGCGAAAAGATCAAGAAAGGGGTCTTCAAGAAAGTGGGCGGCAAGAGTGTTTGGACGCCGGTGACCACCGGGATTGCTGATGATACCTACATGGAGATCAAGAGCGGCATCAATTCGGGAGACGAAGTGATTTCCGGGAGCTACAGCGCGATCAGCCGCAAGCTGAAGGACGGCGCCAAGGTCGTGATCGACAAGGAAGCGGGCAAATAGCCCGGCTTCGCGATGCTGCGTCCTGTGGCTACGGAAGCATTGAAAGGGGTGCGGCGATCTTCCCGCTCGTCGAAATAGCATGGACCGCCATCACTTCAGGACGCCGGGACCGATCGTCATCGACATCGAAAACATCACCAAGAACTACGTGATGGGCGAAGAGACTGTGCATGCGCTTCGGGGCGTCTCCCTTCAAATCCGGAAAAACGAATACCTTGCGATCATGGGGCCGAGTGGCAGCGGCAAATCGACCCTGATGAATATGCTGGGTTGCCTGGATACGCCTTCTTCCGGACGTTACGAGTTCAGCGGAAAGAACGTCGCCGAAATGGACGACGACGAACTGGCCGCAATTCGAAACCGTGAAATTGGCTTCGTTTTCCAGACGTTTAATCTGCTCCCCCGCTCAACCAGTCTGCGCAACGTGGAACTGCCACTCATCTATGCGGGAGTCGATCCGGAAACACGCGCGGAACGCGCCGAACAGGCCTTGGTCCAGGTAGGCCTGGGTGATCGCATTCATCACAAGCCTAACGAACTCTCCGGAGGCCAGCGCCAGCGGGTGGCCGTTGCCCGCGCCCTGGTGAACGATCCCTCAATCATCCTGGCAGACGAACCAACGGGCAACCTGGATTCGAAAACCGGCGACGAGATCATGGCGCTTTTCGAACATCTCTACGACCGCGGCCACACGATCATTTTGGTCACCCATGAGCGCGACATCGCAGATCACGCCCGCAGGACAGTGAATCTGCGGGACGGTCTCGTCGAGAGTGACGAATTGCGGAAGCTGGAAAAAGACAGAACATTGTCGCACGCGTAGCTTCTCGACGATGAAACGCTTCCTCTACGAGCTGACGGAAAGCTGGAAAATCGCCGCGGCGCAGATGCGGTCCAACAAGACGCGCTCCATCCTAACGGCTCTTGGCGTGATCATTGGCATCGTGGCGGTGACCCTGATGGGAACCGCCATTAGCGGCATCCAGATCGGCTTCGACAAGAGCATGGCCGTTTTCGGCGACGACGTTCTCTATGTTGAGCAATGGCCCTGGCGAAAAGTCGATGATTGGTGGAACTACCGCGACCGCAAGAAAATCAAAACCGAGTATTCCGAACCGATCAATCGGATGATCGCGGCGACACCGAACACGAACCTGGTGGTGGCGGTGCCGAGCTCAGCCTTTTTCCGGGCGATCAAGTACGGAGACAACGAGGTGGATAACATCCTCGTTCGCGGGACCGTTTCGGATTACATCATCACGTCGACTTTCGATTTCCAGGAGGGCCGCTTCTTCAACGAAATCGAGTCGCGCGCGGGCGATAATGTTTGTGTGATCGGTTACGACGTCGCCGAAGCCCTGTTCCCGTCCGGAAGTCCTCTTGGAAAATCGGTTCAAATTCAGGGGCAACAATTTCGCGTCATCGGAGTGATTGCCCGCCAGGGAAGCTTCCTCGGTCTGTTCAGTCTCGACGCGATTGTGGTTATGCCGTTGCCGGCCTTTCAGAAATATTTTAGCGCCAAAAGCGATTCGGACATTCTCGTGAAGGTCAAAGACAAAACGCGAATTAACGACGCCAAGGACGAACTGACCGGGCTGATGCGGCGGGTGCGCGGGTTGCCTCCCGAGAAGCCGGATGACTTCAGCATCAACGAGCAACAGGCGCTGAAGAGCACGCTCGATCCGATCAAAAATTCCATCGCCGTTGCCGGATTGTTTATTACCGGTCTTTCACTCTTTGTTGGCGCGATCGGCATCATGAACATCACGTTTGTGAGCGTGAAGGAACGCACGAAAGAAATCGGCACCCGCAAAGCACTGGGCGCGCGGCGTCGCACGATTCTGCTCCAGTTTCTTATCGAATCGACTGCGCTTTGCCTGCTCGGCGGCGTTATCGGGTTAACTTTCGCCTACCTGATGTGCTTCGGAATTGGCGCGGCCCTTCCGTCGTTTCCCATCAAGTTTTCCGCCGGCCTGGTGATCATTAGCATGATTGTCTCGATTATGACCGGCCTGATCTCGGGCTTCGCGCCCGCCTGGAGCGCGTCTCGCCTGGATCCGGTGACGGCGCTTCGTTATGAATAGCGAAGTCCAATATCGAAATCCGAATATCGACAAGCTCGAATAATGAATGACCGAAACGGGAAGCCTTTCGATCTTGAGGAGCGTACTTTTAACTTCGCGCGCGATAGCCGTGATTTTGTGAAATTCCTGCCGCGAACGATCAGCAACAAGGAAGAATTACATCGAGACGAACGAGGCGATTGGGAAGAAGGACTTCATCATGAAGATTAAGATTTGTCGACGAGAAGCGAAAGAAAGTGGCTATTGGTTACGCTTGATCGATACAGGAGATGAATTAACCGCTCGGCGTGATGAACTCGCTGGGAGGCATCGGAATTGATGAGATTTTCGGAGCGATAGTTAGAAAGTCAGAGGAACAATGATGCGGACTAGGTTCATCGTTTCGGATTTCGACATTCGAATTTCGGCGTTTTAAACCATGAGGTTTAAAGAGGTTTTAGCCATGGCCATGACGTCGCTTGGAGCGAACAAGCTTCGCTCCGCCCTGACCATGACCGGTATTACCATAGGCGTGTTCTCGGTCATCTCGGTCATGACTGCCATCGGCGCGCTCCAGAGTTCAATCGAAAACGGCATCAGCTTTCTTGGGTCGAATATTTTTCAGTTCGCGAAATATCCCGCTGCCGGAAACCAGGGCGGCAATGTGGCGAAGAAGTTCGAGAACCGGCGCAACGTGACTTACCGGGAGGGCTTAAAGTACATGGAGCTGATGGAGGGCTACGCGCGCGAAGTTTGTCTCAAGACATTCGATTTCAACGGCCAGGCGGTTTACAACGGCGTCAAGACAACGCCGAGCCTTACGGTGGTCGGCAGCAACAGAAGCTTCCTGACGGCCAACGCCTACACCCTGGGTTACGGACGGAACATTTCCGACGAAGACGTGGAACTTTCGCGGCGCGTATTGGTTGTTGGAAAAGCGATTGAGAAAAGACTGTTCCCCCACGAAACGCCGATCGGTAAAGAGATCCGGCTGAGCGGGCACACTTTTAACATCATCGGCGTGCTGGAGGAGAAAGGCACTTCGTTTGGCCAAAACCAGGACGACATCTGCATTATGCCGATCACGCGCTTCTTCGAGAATTATGGCGAGGCCAAACGCACGGTGAACGTGGCCACGCAGTCGCACACTCAGCAAGATTACGAGCGCACACTCGATCAGGGAGTCGGCGCCATGCGGATCGCGCGAGGGCTCCGCGCCGAACAGCCAAATGATTTCGAGATTTACTCTAACGATTCGCTGAAGAGCGCCTTTACTTCCATTGCCGGGATCGTCCGAATCGGCGCCTTTGTCATCAGCTTCATCGCCCTGGTGGCCGCCGGAATCGGGATCATGAATATCATGCTTGTCAGCGTGACCGAACGAACCAAGGAAATCGGCGTGCGAAAATCCATCGGTGCGCGGTCACGCGACATTCTTCGGCAATTCCTAACCGAAGCCGTGCTCATTTCAGAGGCCGGCGGGGTGATTGGCATCATCCTGGGGGTGATTGGCGGAGACCTCCTGGCGGCGTGGCTGAAAGTTGATCTCATCTTTCCTTACGGGTGGGCGCTGGCGGGACTCATTGTCTGTTCTGCTATAGGGATCGGGTTCGGCCTCTATCCGGCGTATCGGGCGGCCGCGCTCGATCCGATTGAAGCCCTTCGATTCGAGTAGTAATACTTATGGAGGCTATAGGGGGCTGGAACCAGAGGGGCACACAACTTGCACTTCCGAGGGTTGAGATGGTTTCCCCAGGCCCAATCACCTCAATCGAAAGCTTTTTCCGTCGTGTCTAATGTTCGTAAGGCATCATCAACGCAGGTTACCCCCAGCATCATTTTGCTGGAGGATTACCCTGCCCTTGCCACCGCGATCACTTCCGCGCTGAAGAAGTTCGCGCCGCGCCACTCGACGCAGACAGCGCAGTCTCTCAAGGAGCTGGAAGCACTGTCCGCGAAGCTTCAGCCGGAGCTCCTCGTGATCGACGTCGATCCACCCTGGCCGAAGCTCACCCAGTTGTTAGGCAAATTGCGGTCGACGCTTCCGGCCACGCGCGCATTGATCATCGGGGCCACTGTTCCCAAGGAAATTATCGAACAGCATGGATCCGAGCGAGCGCTTCAATTTCTCCAAAAGCCTTTCGATGTCCCCGAGTTCGGCGCCGCCATCCAGGCGCTCGTGGGTCCGTGGACCCACGAAGAAAAGCTTCGCGGAACCTTGCGTTGCTTCAATGCAATCGATGCGGCCCTCCTGCAGTGTGCCAGCGCGCGTTCGGTTATTCTCGAAGTATCCAAGAAGAACAGCACCAAGTCCGGCGAACTTCATTTTGTCGACGGCCAGTTGCGACATGCCGAAAACGGACGTCGATCCGGAGTTGAGGCCCTCGAGGAGCTCTTCAGCTGGAAGGAACCAGACCTTCACGAGAAAGAATGGAAGTCCCGCGCCACGCCGAAACGAACGATCCCGAGTCCATGGACCGAGGATTTTCTAAAGGTGCTGCGCAGTTTGGAAACCGATTCGGCTGAACCCGTCTCGCACGCCCCGCCGCCAACAGAGCCAAAACAGGAAGCTAAGACCGGCAAGAGCATCGTCCTGATTGACGATACCGACATGCTTTTGCTTTTCGTCGAGGATGTCCTAACGACCGAGGACCCAACGCTGCGGATCTCGACGGCACCGACCGGTGCCGCAGGCGTGGAGACCGTCGCGGAAATTCTTCCCGACCTTGTCCTCCTCGATTATAGCCTCCCCGATTTCAATGGCGACGAAGTTTGCCGGCGCCTTCTCGAAAACGAGCGGACCGCAAAGATCCCGATTCTAATGATGTCCGGGCATGTCTTGGAAATGAAACGGACGGCGTCGGAGATGGAGAACGTCGTGGCCACAATCGAGAAGCCGTTTTTGTCCGAGGCTCTGGTCGCGCTGGTTCGCGAGACCTTGGAATCGCCGCCGGCACCGCGACCAAAGAAACAGCCAACGCCGCCCAAACCCGCGCCTCAACCAGTGGTGGAAGTCCCGCTTCCGGTTGCACCGCAAACCGTTCCGGCGGCGCCACCGGTTACGCCTGGGCGATCTCAGCGCTCGACCGCACCCGTGATCGTCGACGTTCCGGAACAGAGCCGACCGATTGAGCGGAAGGAACAACCACCGGCGCCGGTAATCACCGCAGCTCCGCCACCACCGCCGGTGGTCATTGCACCGCCCCCCCCGCCGAAGGTCGAGGCAACACCGCCTACGCCTGTGATTCCCGCGGCCACAACCGCCGCCCGTCATACCGATGCAGCGTCCGGTCCCTCACCCGGTTGAGATCGCGCAATCGGCCCCCGAGATCATCCATTGAGACGCTTGCTCCGTTCCCGGCCAGAATCGGGCAGGAACCGGCTGCGGCAATTCCCGTCTTCGCGCAAAAGCCTAACGAAATTGTGCTCGGCCTTTTTCTTGAGGTCGTTTCCATTCAGCTGACACCGTCGCTTCGACTGGGAACGCTTCGAGCCCGGCCGTCCTCCCAGACGATTTCGCTGCAAGTGGCCCTGCCGGTCTTGATGGCTTCGCTCCCGCCGACCGGCTTCCAGCTTGGAGCGGTCGACCTCGATCGTCATGGGCGAATCACAAACCTTCGCGTGAAACCATCGGTGCAACCCTTTACACCTCTGGCGACGCGGAACTCGCTGCAGATCGGCGGCGTTTCACTCGTGCCTCACAACTCACACGAGAACCTCCAGCTCACGCCGACACCGAATGGACTAATGCGCATGCAGCTGATCGCGCATTTGGAAACCGCGGGCGTGGAGCTTTCAAACACTTTCCAGGTTTCGAACATCGTCTTGAAGAACCGCAGCAACCGCGTGCGCGTAACGCTGAGCGAACAGGCTATCACGCCCGAAAAGACTGGAACGGTCTGCGAGATAACTTCCGTGCAGATCGACAGCGCGGCGCACATCGTCGAGCTGACTTTGAATCCGGTCTAAGCGGCTTCGTCGGCCGAGTGGTCTGTCTGCTCCTGGAGGAAACGCTTTAAGTCGTTAACGCCGAAATCCGCCAAAACTTTGCCATTCAAGATCATTGTCGGCGTTTTTGTTTGGCCGGAGAGTTCCCTTAACTCCTTCAATTTTGCATCATCGCCCCGCACTTCGACCTGATCGTAGGCGATTCCCTGCTCGTTAAGATACTCCATCGCGACTTCGCAATACGGACATCCGCGCTTGATGTACAAAATCGGTGCGCTCACATCATGCAATCGCGGCGGCGACGCCCGGTGGCGGTATGTTCGTTTACGAAAGACCGAGCGCTCGGAATGTTTCGTCAACGTGCCGGAAATGAGGTTCCAGCGAACAAAGCTGATCGATTTCGGTGTCGCTGAGATTTTTTCTGATTTCGGGCTCCTGCTTCGCGTTCTCCATGAAAGTTCCCGAACCTTGCCACGTTTTCATGGCTGCTCGTTGAACGGCTTCGTAGGCGGACTTTCGATCGGCCCCGGTACGTGTGAGCGCCAGCAGAATCGATTGGCTGAAATAGAGTCCTTTGGTCCGCTCGAGGTTCTCTTTCATCCGCTCCGGATAAACCAGAAGGTTTGCTACAAGATTCGTTAACGTCGCGAGCATGTAATCCACCAGCGTGCACGAGTCCGGGAAGATGATTCGCTCCGCGCTTGAATGGCTGATATCACGCTCGTGCCAAAGGGCTACGTTCTCCAGACCGGCCATGGCGTTTCCTCGCACCACGCGCGCCAATCCACTGAGGCGTTCGCTCGTGATCGGGTTGCGCTTATGCGGCATGGCCGAGCTTCCCTTTTGCCCGGCGCCGAAAAATTCTTCAACCTCAAGGACCTCCGTTCTCTGCAAGTGACGAAATTCCGTCGCCCATCGATCGATGCTCGAAGCAATCATGGCGAGGGTTAGCAGAAACTCCGCATGACGGTCACGCTGCACAATCTGGGTCGAGATGGTCGCCGGCTTCAGTCCCAAACGTTCGCAAACCTTCTTCTCCACCGCCGGATCCAGATGCGCATGGGTGCCGACAGCACCGCTGAGTTTGCCGACCCGAACCCGTTCGAGTGTCTGCGTCAGACGTTCTTCCGCGCGCCGAAACTCGTCGAACATCAGGGCCAGTTTCAAACCGAACGTGATCGGTTCCGCGTGAACTCCGTGGCTTCGGCCGATCATCGGAGTCATCTTGTGACGCCGCGCCTGATCCGCTGCCGCCTTTTGCAATCCACGCAGATCAGCCAGCAACAGGTTTCGCGGACTCCGTCATCTGAACCGCC
The DNA here is from genome assembly GCA_963824205.1 of uncultured Verrucomicrobiae bacterium. Lineage (GTDB taxonomy): Bacteria > Verrucomicrobiota > Verrucomicrobiia > Chthoniobacterales > UBA10450 > JBBRDU01. The sequence goes on from CAWGOG010000002.1 coordinate 113,442, forward strand.
ATGGTCGTGTCGAGAATGTCTGACGATGTCAGGCCCTGGTGGATCCATCGCGCCGCCGGACCGACGGACTCGGCCACATTCTCAAGAAAAGCGATGACATCGTGGCCGGTCCGCTTTTCGATCTCGAGGATCTCGGGAACGGAAAACTTGGCCCGCTTTCGAATTTCGGCCGCGTCTTCCTTCGGGATCTGTCCCAGCTCGGCCATGGCTTCGGCAGGCCAGGGTCTCGATCTCGAGCCAGATTTCGAATTTGCGCACGTCCGACCAAATGGCGCGCATTTCTGGCCGGGAATATCGATCAATCACGTCGAGACAAGATACGGGCCTTGGCCAAAAGCAAAACGGGTTTTATCGCTCTGCGCCACACTCACCCTGCCCGCGCCTCTCAGGCGGCGCAGGACATTTGCTGAACGTTGGAAAGACAAAAAAAAACGCTCCGGCGGGACGCGCCGGAGCGATTTCGAAAACTTCAGGTAATGTCTGTTTAGCAGACTTTGGCGCGGAGGAATCGGCCGTTGTTTTCGACGCGAACCTGTCCGCTGCCCAAAAGATCAGCCACTGTTGCGACCGTTTCTTTGGTGTTCTTCGTGCAGGAACTGACCGCGAGGATCAGGTCACCAAGTGAAAGTTTCGTACGGGGCTGTTTGAGGATTTGGCTGTTCTTTTTCATATGAATTACCTGTCCTGATAGACAGCAACTCCGGTGCCAGCGTTCAAAAATGCCGTTTCCCGAGGCAAACGGGCTGAAATCCCGGTCGCGGCGGTGTCAAAATCGCCCTGAATTCGACACAACTGTTCGATTAATTAACACCCGCGGTGTCACTTTGAGGCCGCTTCATCAGCCGCACGGTCCCAATATAAAGCACCGCAAACACGGCTGTTACGGCCAAGACGACCACCGATTTCGCCTTTACGAAGTGTACCATCGCCTGGGGATCGTTGAAAAGCTGGGGCTCCACCCGGTAGGCGTAGCGGCCAAGATATCCCAAAATCGCGCATGAAATCCCGGAACCGGCAATCGTGACCAGGCTGAAAAGGGTGAAATTCATCCGCACGATGCCCGCGGGGATCGAAATGAGATGCCGCACCATCGGGAGCAAGCGCGCGAAGAAGATTCCGCCCGCTTCGTAGCGCGCGAGCCATTGCTCCGCCTGGTTTAGCTTTTCAGGAGACAGAAGAACATAACGCCCGTAGCGAACGACCAGCGGCCGGCCGATCCATAGCGATGCCCAGTAGGTAATGGCCGCCCCGAGATATGCACCGGCAGTTCCCGCAATCAGGACACCGGCGTAGTTCAATCTTCCCTGAGCCGCCAGGAAGGCGGCCGGCGGCATCACTGCCTCGGCGGGGACCGGAACCGGCGTGCTGCCCAACGCCATGAGAAGCGACGATCCAAAAGATACCCGTACGGGCCGCCCAGGCTGTTAAACCAGAGCTCAATCAGCTGATGCATCGGAAAGAATTTTGCATTTAGAATTTCGAATGTCGTAATAGTGGGACCAACAGGCGCCGCGCTAGTAAATCGAAACAGCCGAAACCGCAATCCCAATTCCATGTCGATTTACCGGCGCGTCCTTCGCCTACTATCGGCCGTTCTTTGGCCAGACGCGTGATTGGGCTGCTGCTTTCGCTTCGCCGGCATCGGCCTGAGCCTGCTAAAGCCGTGGCCATTCAAGATCATCGTCGACAACGTCATTCCACGTTTCACCGGCCGGCAGCAAAGACGCCATTTCTCATGTCAATCAGTCGTCCCGGTCGGCAACTCGATCCGCAGACTTTGGTCGTGTTTCTCTGCCTTGCGCTCGTCGTGATTCAGGTTCTCTGGGGCCTGCTCAACTGGGTCACCAATTATATCTTCGTTAAGATCGGTCTACAGGCGCTCCTCAAATTGCGCACCGATCTCTATTCGCTACCTGCAATCGCTCTCCCTGAAATATCACGACGCGCGGCGCTCGAGCTGATTCCAGCTTCCGCGTGGCCTACGATTCGCAGTCGATCCAGACGATTTACAACAAGGGCTTCACCAACATTCTTGGTTCCGTCATTACCCTGGTCGGCACTTTTGTCATCATGCTGCGAAATCGACTGGCAACTCAGCCTTCTTGTCTCTGGTCGTCGTTCCCTTTCTCCTCGGCGCGATTTATTTTTTCGCGCAAACGCATTCGCACGCGAATCGACCTCGATCCAGGAAGCAGGAGAGCGCCGTTCTGGCCCAGGCGCAGGAAGGGTTGAGCTCCATCCGGATGGTGCACGCGTTTGGCCGCGAAGAATGGGAAGTGCGCCAGTTTCATTCCAGGCGCGCAAAGCCTGCAGGCGAATCTGCGCCTGACCCTGACCAACATGAACAGCGCGCTGGTCATCAGCACCCTCATGGTCATCGGCACCGCGGCCATGTATTACCTGGGCACGATGCATGTGCTCGATGGAACGCTCACGCTCGGTTCGCTGCTGGATTTTCAGCGCCTACTCCTGATGCTTTATCAGCCGCTCGAATCGCTCACCTACACCGCCTGGGCCATGGAAGGCGCTACCGCCGGGCGCGCGGCGTTGCTTCGAAGTGCTCGATCGCGAGGACGATGTCGGCGGACGCGCCGGATGCCATCGAAATTTCCGCGACCACGGGCGCGATTCAGTTTCAGAATGTCTCGTTTCGGTTACAACCGGATGAGCGCGAATCCTTCATGACATCGACCTCCAAATCGCGCCTAACCAAATCGTGGCCATGGTCGGCGGGACCGGCGCTGGCAAAAGCACCCTGCTCAGTCTGGTGCCGCGCTTTTACGATCCGACTCGCGGGATCGGTCACGCTTGACGGCAGCGACTTGCGAACAATCACCAAGAAATCTTTGCGCGCGCAGATCGGGATCGTCCTGCAGGACACCCTTCTTTTTTCCACCACCATCCGCGAAAACATCGCCTACGGGCGTCCCGATGCGACCGAGGAAGAAATCGTTGCCGCCGGCGCAACGGGCTCAGGCCGACGATTTCATTCAGTCAACTGCCGAACGGATACGCCAGCCAGGTCGGTGAACGCGGCGGTCATCTCAGCGTCGGGCAACGCCAGCGCATTGGAATTGCGCGCGCCTTCTTGAAAAACGCGCCCATCCTTCTGCTGGACGAGCCAACTTCGGCGCTCGATCCGACCACAGAGGCGGCTATCATGGCAACGATCAAGGAACTGATGAAAGGCCGAACAACATTCATCGTCACCCATCGCCTCGGCACGATCCACAAGGTGGACAAGATCGTCGTCATGGAACACGGCCGGATTGTCGAACAAGGCACCGGTCCGGAATTGTTAGGCCGCGGCCGGGATCTATGCGAAACTGTATCAGTCGGGCAATTACCCGGGATGACCAATATTAACCGCTGATCGCACCGTCCAGGATGACTGGTGGGACAAACCGATTCCGGAAACGTCGAATTCGGCGAAGGTTTTTATTGCGAGACCGCGCAGGTTTTCCGCCATCTGCGCGCCAGGCACGAGACGCGCGGTCGTTCTGGGCAACCACGTTTCCATTTACGCGGGTTGCTCTTTTTCAGTGGGCCCGGCAGGAAGCATGCTCCGTGGGCGATTTCACCCTTCTCAATGGCGCGCTCGATCATGGTCGAAGAGCGAATCGAGATCGGTTCGCATTGCCTCATCTCATGGAATGTCGGGATTGCCGATTCGGATTTTCATCCTCTGCCGCCGGCAGAACGGCTCATCGATGCGAAGGCCCTGGCGCCGTTTTTCGAAGGCCGGCCGCCCCGTCCGAAGTCTGACCACGCGACCGGTCATCATCGGCGACAACGTCTGGATCGGAATGAACGCCACCATCCTGAAGGGCGTCACCATCGGAGATAATTCCGTCGTCGCCGCCGGGCTCGGTGGTAACCAAAAGCGTAGCCGCCAACACGGTCGTGGCCGGAAATCCGGCGGTCCCGATCAAGACATTCCAAGTGAAACGGAAAAGAATTGTCGTCATGGGCTTCATGGGCTCATGCCCGATCGCCGGCGTCATCTGGCAGCACGTGCATTACATCGTCGGCCTGCAGCGCCTCGGACACGATGTTTACTACATCGAGGACTCCGCGCGGATGCCGTACAACCCGGAGACGTTCGAGATCAGCGAAGACTTCCAGTACGCCGCGTCGGCTGCTGGCGCGATTGTCGCGCGAGTTTGAATTTCGAAGGACGCTGGGCATTTTGCGCGCGTTATCTTCCCGAAACATCCGACCGCGGGTCTTTCGCTCCAGAAGATCCGCCAACTCTATCGGGACGCCGATGCGATCCTCAACGTTTGCGGCAGGCAGGAATTCAACGACGATCTGCTTGAAGAGCGATCGCATTCTCTACGTCGAAAGCGATCCGGGCGTGGAACAGATCAAGGTCGACAAGGGCGTCACGACGACGCGCCGTTATCTTCGCCGGCATCACGCTCTTTTCACTTTCGGCGAAAACGTCGGCACACCAAACTTTCCGGTTCCGACGCACGGCCTCAAGTGGCTGCCGACACGGCAACCGGTGGTGACCGATCTCTGGCGGACCGCTCGCGCACCGGGACAGCGGCGCGTTTTCACTTCCATCGCCAATTGGTCGACCAGCGGTCTGAAGGACATCACCTGGCGCGGCAAAAAATATCTTTGGAGCAAGTCGCTTGAGTTTCTTCGCTTCATCGGCGCGCCGAAGGCGTGCGGCGAAACCTTCGAACTGGCGACCGATGTCAAAGAGGCCGAAGCTCGAGGCGCGCTTCGCGCGAAACGGCTGGCGACTTACTTCGCCCCATCAGACTGAGCGTCGATTACTGGTCTTACCGCAAATACATCCAGCGATCGAAAGGCGAGTTCACGGTGGCGAAGGATCAGTATGTCCGCCTGAAAACCGGCTGGTTCAGCGATCGCAGCGCCTGTTACCTCGCGGCCGGCCGTCCGGTCATCACGCAGGAAACCGGGTTCACCAAGATCTACGGACAGGAGTGGCGGCTTGTTCGGATTTAAGTCGTTAGGCGAGATTGTCGAAGCCGCCAGGGAAATTCAGGCTGGATTATCGCAAGCATTGCCGCGCGGCCGCGGATCGTCGGTCGCGAAGTTTTTGAGGCCACCAAGGTTGTGGGTTCGCTTCTCGAACGCGCCGGGCGTGTAGGACTTGGCCGAGCGTTTCGACTCTCTCCGGGGAATCCAATTTGCTTTTCGGGGACATCGTTTCATCTTCTCGGACTTCATGCGGCGCGTTTTTTTGTTTTGTGTTTCTGGCATTGGCTGACCTGGCGCTCGCACAGCAGCCGGCTCAACAAGCAGAAGCTCCGCCTCCGACGCCGCCGAGCACAGGAACCCCAATGGCGGCCAGAGACGAAACCTCCGGGCCGCCGGACCTCCCGGGCCGCCCAGCCAGGCGCGCAATCCCCGCCCCTCCTCCCGCTCCCGCAGTCGTCGCGGTCCCGATCACGCCGCCCCGGCCTAACGGGCCGATCCAGAAAAGCCTGGTCCGCATCACCGCGACCGCGGTTGAGCCCGATTACAAGGCGCCGTGGAACGCCGGGGTCATCGCTCGCGGAATCGGCGCCGGATTTGTCATTGATGGCAATCGCATCCTGACGAATGCGCACGTCGTCAGCAACAGCCGCTACCTGACGGTCGAGCGCGATGGCGATCCTAACAAATATCCGGCGACCGTGCTCTTTGTCGCGCACGATTGCGACCTCGCCCTGGTCACGGTTGCGGCTCCGGAGTTTTTCAAGGACATGATGCCGCTGAAGTTCGGCGGCATCCCGGAACTCGAGTCGGTCGTGTCGGCCTACGGATTTCCGCTCGGCGGCGAGCGCATGTCGGTCACCACAGGCATCGTCTCGCGCATCGATTTCCAGCTTTACACGCACTCCTCGATCGATCAGCACCTCGCGATGCAGATCAGCGCGCAGATCAATCCCGGTAACAGCGGCGGGCCGGTGATGCAAAATGCCAAAGTCGTCGGCGTCGCTTTCCAGGGATACAGCGGCGACGTCGCGCAAGGCGTGGCCTACATGATTCCGACGCCGGTGATTCAGCGTTTCCTGAAGGACATTTCGGACGGGCATTACGACAAGTATGTCGATCTCGGGATGACTTATTCGAAGTTGCACAATCCGGCGCAGCGCCATTTCCTCGGACTTGAAAGATGACGACCGCGGCGTGCTGGTTAACACGGTGGTCGCTGCCGGACCGTGCGCAAAGGCTCTCAAGGCCGGCGATGTGCTTGTGGCGATCGACGATCACCCGATCGCAAGCGACGGCAATGTCGAACTGGAAGGCGAGCGCGTCGAGATGCCGGAAGTGGTCGAGCGAAAATTCAAAGGCGACAAGGTGAAGCTCGACATCATTCGCGATAAGACGGCTTCAAGCGCGACCGTCGAGCTCGACACGGTCAAGCCTTATCTCATCCAGGGCCACACTTACGATGTGCGCCCGCGTTACGTGGTTTATGGCGGCCTGCTCTTTCAGCCGTTGAACCTCGAGCTGATCGAGGCCTATCAGCCGAGCGATCTGCGGCTGCGCCATTTCTTCGATTTCTTCGTCCTCGATCAAATTTATCTCGAACATCCCGAGGTCATCGTGCTGACGAATATTTTGCCCGATCCGATCAACACTTATCTGGCCCCGTATCGCGGCAACATCGTCGACGAAGTGAACGGCAAGAAAATCCGAACGCTCGACGACCTGGCCAAAGCGCTGGCGGAACCGGCCGACCGATTCGTGATTAACATGATTGGCGACGGTCCGCCGCTGATGCTCGACCCGAAGCAGGTCGGCAGAGGCGCGCGAGCGGATCAAGACGCGCTACAACGTCACCAAGGAACAGAATCTGGACGAACAGCCGCTGGCGCAACGCCACCGCCCGCGGCCGGAACCGAAGAGCTGATATGCGACGCTTCATCATCGCTATTGATCGCGGTATCGTTAGGCGTAGCCGGCTCAGGCTGCGGTCAAAAAAGATCCGGCGGTTCCCAGCGGCCAGAGAGGCACGCGGCAAGGCCAAAGAGCTTTCGCTCGTGCGCGTCAATGTCACTGGCCAGCCCTACGATTATTTTCGGCCGTGGCAAAAAAAGGCGCCGTTCTCCAAGCGCGGGCTCGGCGCGGTTCTCTCGCAGGGCCGCGTGCTGGTCACGGCCGATTTGGTGACGAACCAGAACTACGTCGAGCTGGAGCGCGCTGAGTCGGGCGAGAAAACTGCCGCCAATGTCGAGGTCATCGACTACGAAGCGAACCTCGCGCTGCTCGAGCCGACCGACAAAAAATTCCTCAATGGCCTTCCGCCGCTCGAGCTCGGGCATGACACCGTCGTCGGCGATCGCGTCGCCGCGTGGCAATTGGAACAGACCGGCGCGCTCGCCGTGACCGAAGGCCTCGTCACCACCGTGCAGATGATGCGTTACCCGATCGATGTCGGGCAGTTCCTCGCCTATCGCGTCAGCATCGCGATGCAGTATCGCGAGAACAGTTACACCGTTCCGCTGGTCAAAAATAACAAGCTCGCGGGACTGCTGCTGCGCTACGATCCGCGCTCGCAGGTGCTCGATGCCATTCCCGCGCCGATCATCGCGCATTTCCTGAAGGACGCGGAGAGCAAGCATTATCGCGGCTTTCCCTCCGCCGGTTTCTCCTTTTTCCCGACGCGCGATCCGCAGCTGCGGAACTTCGCCGGACAAACCGGCAAGCCGGGCGGCGTTTACGTGACCAGCGTCGAGCCGAACTCCCCGGCGATGAAAGGCGGCTTGCAGGCCGGCGACATCATCACCTCGATCGCCAACAACGAGATCGATCCAGAACGGCAACTACGTCGATCCGCTTTACGGCAAGATCGAGTTCACGAATTTGCTCACGGCCCACACTTTCGCCGGCGACACCGTGCCTTTCAAATTCAGCGCGCCGGAAAACCGATGCCGCTGAACGTCACGCTCGAGCATCGCGCGCCGAACGATTACGTCATTCCGCCTTACAGCCTGACCAGCCGCCGTCCTATTACGTTCTCGGCGGCCTGATTTTCCAGGAGCTCTCGCGGCAGTATCTCAAGGAATGGGGCGCGAACTGGCAGAAAGAAGCGCCGCCGCGTTTTGTTTACATGGATCGATTCCAAACGGAACTGTTTCCGGAAGGAAATCGCCGCGTCGTCATTCTGAGCCAGGTGCTGCCGGCCACCAGCACGATCGGTTACGACGATTTCGCCTATCTCACGGTCACGAAAGTGAACGGCAAAGAGATCAAATCCCTGGCCGATCTGGCTGAGGCGGTGAAAGCAGCCGATCGACGGCTTCATCAAAATGGAGACCGAGGAAGATCCGAAACAGATGGAGCTCGACGCCAGCGCAGGTCGAGCAGGAAGCGGCCGAGCTTGCAGCAAAGCTACGGCATCCCTTCGCTGCAGCGGCTCGAGCCCGACCGCCGGAGCTCTTCGCCGTCGCCGCTCCAGTCCGGCCGGTTAGGCACGATTCGTCGCGCTTCGTCCACGCGGCCGGTCTTTCACTGCTGCGAGGAAAACCTCGAACCTCGTCCGTGTAGGTCTCGAAAGGGATCGCCCATGACCAGGAAATCGCGGCTGTCGAACGCGATCGAATCCCAGTTGATGACGTAGGGCCGGTCGTCCTTCTGAAAATGCGCCACCGCCAGTGAGCGGCCGGCCGCGCGCGTGTTCGCCGGCGGCTCCCGCATGGCCTCCGCTCGGCGGACGCCATTGTTCCATTCGCCGATTCGTTTGCCGGGTGTCACGCTGAAGAAAAGTCCGCGCGCCGGATCGATGTTGTGATACTCGAGATCGATGCTCTGCAGCCACGGATCGTTCCAGTCGACGTTTTCCGCCTCGATGAACGTCTCGAGCAGCCATTTCTTCGTGATCCAATCGACTCCGCCGATGAGCGCCTGCTGGTTTCGTTCAAGCGATTCGAGCGTGAAATTCCAGCTCTCCAGCAGCCAATCGGTCTCGGCGCTTCTGGCCGCCGAGATGTTTCTGCGCGAGATCGTAGAATTGCCATTGCACATCGAGCGCCCCGATGGTTTTGCCATTCTCGAGGTCGACGAGCCACGCGACCGTTCGAATCGCGCGAGATATCGCGCGTGCTTTGCACAGCATCGTTCAAGATCAGATTGCGCGGCAAATGGCCGTCTTCGAGCAGGGCCAGCACGCAGGCGGTCGTGCCCGACTTTCAACGCCGTGGCGAACGGGCTCATGTTCGAATCGCCAATCAAAAGATGCAGACGCCGATATTTGCGGTAATCGGCCAGCGGCTCGTCGCGCGCGTTGATGATCGCGCGATTAAATTGCACCCACTGGTAGATGTCGTTCACGATGTGATCGGCGCGCTGGCTGAATTGAAATTGCACCCGAGCTTCGGCGCGCGGCGGCTCGAAATCGAAGGCCAGCGGATTCGCCTGCCCGACGCGGCCGGCTCCGGTGAAAATCTGTCGGGTCGCCAGAAAGCTCAGCAGAGTGCCGAGAATCGGCGGCGTGAACTGCGCCTCGCGTTTCATCAGATAATTCTCGTGGCAGCCGAAAGGTCGCCCCGGTGTAATGGTCGACGTTGTTCTTGATGAACGAAACCTGCTCAGCGACCCCGAGCGCAGCAGAGCGACGAATGCAGCAAGCTCGTCGCCGGCGAGGTCGTAGGTGACAAGGTCGCGCAGGTTGAGACACTCCGGTGAGGCGTATTCGATGTGCCCCATGTCGAGATAAAGGCGGCCGCCATTGAGCAGAAATCCGCCGTTGCCGGGCGGCTCCTCGTAGTCGCGATAATGCAGGTCAATGCTCCCGGCGGCCGCCTCTTCGAAAAAGGTAATTCTTTACCTTGGACGGCCAGACGTCGGCGCTGAAATGGGCGGCGTCGTCCGTCAATAAGGCAGCCGTATTCGGTCTCGATCCCAACGATCCGATCCATGGCATGGACAATCCGTCAGGGAGAGACGCCGGACAAGCCGCAATAGGCTGAACTCTGCGCCAGCACTCACCCCCTCCGCCTGTTGTTATCTCTGCCCCATCTTCACCCCCGCTCGCCCCTAAATCGGCAAGCAGGTGCGCTGCACGCTGGAAAGCTATGGCGGAGAAAAATGCTGAGCGTTGTTTTAAAACTTAGCTCTGCGCCAGCAGTCACCCTTTTCCGCCCCTAAAATCGGGAGACACATGCTAAACGCGGTTCAGAGCACGCGGCCTGCTTTAACGTGGGCCCGTGGAGTCAACCCTGCAAAGGCCAACGGCAAGAAGTGTCCTCGGCGCCCGGAGTTCCTGGATGATCGCGACTCTTCTCGCCTTAACCCATGCCGCCTTGCGCCTCACGGCCGCGTTCAACGAGTCGCCTACATTTGACGAGCCGACGCATCTGACTGCCGGATACAGCTATTGGCTGAAACACGATTACCGGTTGGACCCGGAGAACGGCAATCTGCCGGCGCGCTGGGCTGCCCTGCCTCTTCTGTTCGGCGACTTCCGCTTCCCGGCCCAAACAGCGCGGCCTGGCAACACTCCTCGGTCGGCCTAACCAGTCGGCAATTTTTCTTCGAATTCGGCAACGATGCCGAAAGTATTCTCTTCCCCGGAAGAATGATGATGCTATGTTCGGCGCCGGCCTTGTGCCTCCTGATATTTGCCTGGACGCGGTCTCTCTTCGGCGCTGCCGCCGGATTGATCGCCGAAACCCTGATGGTTTTCGACCCAAACATGCTTGCGCATAGCGCTCTCGTCACTTCCGATGTCGCCGCCGCCTTTTTCTTTACCGCCGCCGTCTGGAGCGTCTGGCGACTGTTTCACCTCGTCACATGGTGGACCCTTACTCTTGCCGCGCTCAGCATCGCCGGACTTGTTCCTAACGAAAATGTCCGCGCCCATGCTTTTTAATAATGGCTGGTGCTCTTGGTTTTCTGCGGATCTGGTGAAAGAAACCGATCGCGCTGGCGCTGTCCGGGTTAAAGGCAATCGCGTCGGCCAAAATCGCGAAGACTGCCACAATTGCAGCTCTGGGAACTGTCCTCGGTGCCTTCACTTTTGTGTCGATCTGGGCGGCGTTTGGTTTCCGCTATCTCGGCTCTCACGGAAAATGGGCGGCCGCGCGATATCCTGAATGCGCGCTGGGATTTTTACCTCGACGACACGGGATCGACCGGAAAGATTCTCAAGTTCGTTCCGGGATCATCACGTCCTCCCGGAAGCCTTTGTTTATGGGGCCACTTATGTGGTGAAGAATTCGCAGTCCCGTCCCTCATTTCTCGACCAGCAATGGAGCAACGTGGGATTCCGAAACTTTTTTCTTAAAGCCTTTCTGTACAAGACTCCGCTGTCCCTGATCGCGCTGGCCTCATATTCGCCGGAACCACCTTGGGCATCCTTGTTGTGCGCAAACTAAAAAAGTGCGACGAGACCCCGGCCCCTTTCAGTCTACGTCCAATTCAACTCTCCCCTCTCCTCGTGATGATCGCCATTTATGGCGCGTTCGGCATGCTCGACCAGGCTGAACATCGGGCACCGTCATCTCCTTCCTTTGTATCCCGCGATTTTCATTTTATGCGGCTCCTGCGCGTGGTTCTTCAAGCCGCACCGTTCCAAAATCGCCGCAACTCTCGTCTGTTTGTTGATCTCCTGGCAGGTTTTTTCCTCGTTCTCCGTCCGGCCTCACTATCTCGCCTATTTCAATGAGTCGGTAGGCGGACCGGCGAATGGTTACAAGCACATGGTCGATAGTTCGCTCGATTGGGGACAGGACCTGCCGGAGCTGAAATCGTGGATCAGTCAGCTTCCATCCGACCAAGCTCAACGTTCGAATCTGTACCTCGCGTATTTCGGGACGGCCAGACCGGCTTACTACGGAATCGACGCCACCATTCTTCCGGAGGAACGCTATGGCGCTCCCTTGAGCTCGTTAGGTCCCGGAATCTATTGCGTCAGCGCCACGATCCTGCAGCATGTTTACGAAGTGGAACGCGGCCCGTGGGCGGCGGTCTACGAAAAGGCCTACCAAAGTGGCCTGGCATGGTCTGGGTCGCGGGAGGCCAACGACTCTTCCCTTGTCGCGGTGAATTCCGCGGCTCCCGAGACCGATAAGCGCTCGACCAGGTTGCAGACGTTCCGTGCCCTGCGTTTCGGCCGGCTCTGCGCCTATTTGCGTCATCAAAAGCCGATCGCGGACGTAGGGTACTCGATCCTGGTGTTCCGTTTGTCGCAGGCGGATATCGACGCGGCCCTTAACGGGCCCACCAGCCGAGCTAACGGCGGGTATCGAGGTTGCCGTCGATTAGCCCACGACGGGGCTTGAATCCGCGGGCAAAACGAGAAAGAATTGCTTCGTCTTGATGGAGCGACCTCCTCTGCGCAGCCCTTTCGCTAAGGTTAACGGCTTCGTCTATTTCGGACGCATGCTGGATAAGATTCGCGCGCACGCGAAAGGCGATCTCCCGGATGATTACCAGGCCAACCTGGGAAAGGGGTTCGACGGCAGCTGTGTGCATTTTTTGCGGATCGATTACAACGATCTGGTCGATCAGGTGAAACAAGGCGGCCAGGACGAGGACCTACTCAACTGGTGTTTTACCAACGGCCGCCGACCGACCGACGAAGAGATCTACGTCTGGAACGAGTTCATGCGGAAGCGAGGCTGGAACGACGAAGTCAGTGAGACGTTGAAACGGCGCAAGAAAGAAGCGGGCATGGCCGGTCGTTCGGAGATCGAAACGATGTTCGCCTTCATCGACGCCGACGAAGGCCGTTCGCCGATCGGCAATCACCACTGATTGGTTAGGCTTCCCTACGGAAGTGAAACCGCCGGTGCCGGCGGCGGGCGGCGGTTGCATGCGCCAGTCGATGATTTTCCAGACGGTCAGGATCAACAGCAAGACCACGACAGCGGCAATCCACCGTCGAAACGCAGATGGGGCCTGCTGCATCGCCTATTCGGCGAGCGTGTCGATGCGTTCCGCGAGCGCGAAATCCAATTCGGTCAACCCGCCTTTGCTGTGGGTCGAAAGGAGCAGCCGGACCTTGTTGTAGCGGATGTCGATGTCGGGATGATGCTCTTCCTCCTCGGCCACCTCCGAAACGGCGTTTACGAAATCGATCGAATCGGAAAAATCATCGAACTCGAACGTTCGCTCGATATGCTTCTTCTCCAGTTCCCACTCGGGGATCTTTTTGAGCTTGGTCTTCAGCTCGTCCGATTTGAGTAAATCCGCCATATATCGGGGAACGAGTAACATTCCAAAAGGGTTTTGCAATGCCGAATCGTCGGTACTTTTTCCGGGCCTCGACAGACCCTAGAGATCCAGGATCCGGCGCAGGTTAAGCGTCGAGTCGAAAACCTCCTCAGCGCAGGCACGCGATTGTTTCGACCAGTATGGCCAACGGCCGACGATCTCGCGCGCCGCCTCGGCCGCTTCGGCCACACCGCGGGTAAAGAACATGCCACTCCAGTCCGGCAAATACTTACCGGCTCCATCGTCTTCGGTGATGGCAGGACGACCCAGGGCCATGAAGGCGGCCGCGCGATCGCTAATCCAGCCTGTCTTCCAGCTTACATCCACGCCTTTGATCGCGGTAAACTCGCCCGCGGCCGATGTGAGATACCGCCGGTAAACCCTCGGGCTTCTCGCCACCCGATGCGGATCGACCAATCGCCAGCCGTGACCCTGCAAGCGAGTCGTCTCCGCGGGGTCCGAACCGATGTTCATCGCCATCTCAAAAACCGCCTCCGGCACCAGTTCGGGCAGAGTCAGGTAAGGCTCGAAGGCGTACCTCTTCGACAGGTCCGGAAATTCGCCGTCCACTTCCACCGCCCCGCTCCAATACCACTGGCCAATGGTGGTGAATCTCAGCACGGGCGGGCGCGGCTGACTTTTCATCAAGACGCAATCCGCCAGCGGGTAAAACGTTTTCCATTTCAGCGGCGACGCCGGCAGCCGGCAATCGGGCCCATGAACATTCAAGCCGATCGTCCAGAATTCGTGATGGAATGACTGACCCATCTCCATTTTCGTCATCCAGTAAAAGATTTCGCTCGGATCGAGATCGCAAAAGATCCTGCGCTCGAACTGGAGTAGGAGCGGCGGATGGACGGAGTAACTGAGATTGAGCAGGACATTGGGACCGGCAAGACGCTCGAGGAGTTGGCGCTTGGAAATCCCGAAACACTCCATGCCCTCCAGGCTGTGCTCGTCACTTTTCGGATTTTGCAGAAGCAGGCAGTAGCGACCCGAGAGACCATGCTCTCTCAGATGACGCTGGAAAGACTGAATGTTTTGCCGATCCGCCTCGGGGTCGCCAGTGGTAGGCAACACCTCCAACCAGATCGCGTCGAGCTTCAGGCGCTGCAGCCCAAGCATCCATTGCAGCGGCACCGAGAAATTCCCCCCACCTTCGCGATATTTGGCGGCGAAGCCGCAGCCGAGAAAGATGGTCACCGGACGGACTTCTATCGCCGTCGTTCGCTTCGCTCAACTGTTTTGCATTAAAACGAATGGGGGCGCGCATTTGCCGTCGCCCAAAACAGCTAAACCTCTGCGGGATCGCCCGCCCCGGATAACGGACGATCGCGGTTCGACTTCAGCGGTGGCAAATCAGGGTCGAGAAAGCCCAGCGCGTGCGGTGTTTTGATGACGCGAACACCAGCGGCTTTCTGTTCGTTGAGAATCTGATCACGAAACGCCTGCATGCGCGTCCAGTGAACCTTGGGGCGGAAATGATGTTCGGCGTGGTAGCCGTTGTAGAACCACGTCCAGTTGTAGAGCTTTTCGTAACTGCTGACACCCCAGGCGATCGGTTCGTCCGGATTGCCGCCGTAGTGCCGGTAATACCCGTTCAAATAGGAGAGGCAATGGCCGAAGTACCAGAAGGCGAGCAGGAAACAGATGTAATGCCAATTCAGGATTCCAAGGGTGACGAACGTCCCAACGAATAGCACCAGTTCGGTCACGCCCCAGAAAGCCTCACTCAAATTTTTTCGCTTAAGTTCCTTGAAGACCGTCTTGGGATCTTCACGGAAAAAACTCAGGAAAGTGTATTTCAGCGGATGCTCCGGTTCGCCGTGGTCTCCGTGCTTGTAAATCGAGATCCAATCGATCGTCTCACCTCTCTCATCGGGGCGATCGGCATTCCCCTTGTGATGCTGCATGTGGATGCATTCGTAGAACACCTGGCTGAAGCCAACCGTGACCGATTCGAGAATGCTGAACAACCGGTTCAGAATGGGCGACCGAAAATACGGATTATGAATGAAGTTGTGAGATATCCCGTTGATGTTCCAGGAGATACTCACGGAGTAGATCAATCCGAGAATGAGCATCACCCAGAGCGGCAGCCGCGGAAAAAGAAAGAACATTCCAAAGAAATAGGCGCAGTGCAGCAACGCGGCTGCGACAGGGATGATATCCCATCGGGTAAAGGCAAAGAGACGTGAATTCGTCTCGAGTCGTTCGGTAGCAACGTCACTGGGGAGTCTCATCGGCCCCAATTTTAGACTATTATTCAGCCTGCGCAATGCTCGCCGCGCCCGCAGCTCGACTCGATGGATTCATATCGGCCATAGATCGTTAGGGATAACGTGGAATGGTGGTATCCTTCGGGTGGCTGTCATTAAAAAGCCCAAAGGAATATCTTGTTTAACTCGCATCAACTCCTCTTCGCGGCCGAGCGGCTCAATCCCACGGCGCGTTCGCAATGAGAAATCCCTCGATAAAGAAGGAAGTTTTCATTTGCGATGGATGCGGCAGCCGGGCGCGCCTGAGCAGTGCCCAGCGCCACTGGTGCGAGACCTGCACAAGCGGCGCAACCCCGGAATTGAGACCGGCGAGAGATAAGCGGATCGTCAGTCAAATCATGGCGATGCCTTTGCCGGCTCCTCTCAGCGGCCCTTCTGAATCGCGCCGAGTCTTGTTCGGCACCCAATCGTACAATTGACCGGGTCGTAACGGCCGGTTGAGCCATTCCGCACGCGCGAAACGGGTGAAAGCTGTAGGCCGCCCTGGCCTTCTCCGCCCCGAGATCCGGCGATGGGAATGCGCCGAGATAGTCGGTAGTAACCCGCAGACCATATACAGGATCACCGGTCCGTCCCTTGTATCGGGCGTGCTCCATATGTGGCGTGAGAAAGAACTGCCCGCAGAGGATTTGCATACCGGGACCCGTTTGCCTGTCCCTCGTCATAGCCCTTAGCCTGTTCGGGGCTCTCTCTCGTGCGGCAGGGCAGACAATTTCCCTCGGCGCGGCACAATCGGTCGCAGTTCTCGGCGATTCCACGGTGACGAATACGGGCGCGACCCTCGTCATCGGAAATGTGGCGCTGAGCAGTCCCGGAGTCTCGATCACCGGATTCGGCCCCGGATCCGGAGTCATCGTAGCTGGCAGTCAGTACATCGGCCCCGGTCTGGCGAACGACGCCCATACCGGCGCCTCAGGAGCTTACGCCCAAGTGCTCGGCGAGGACGCGATCACTATTTCGGGAAACCTTGGCGGCGGGGCGGGCCCGGCGATGGTTTTGACCCCCGGAGTCTACAACCTTGGAGCAACCGCGCTCCTGAACGGAGCACTTGTCCTCGACACCCAGGGAGACCCGAACGCCGTCTTCCATTTCCAAATCGGCACCACTCTCACGACCAATCCCGGCTCCACGATCACGTTGAGCAATGGCAACACGATAAACATTTTCTGGGACGTCGGGACGTCCGCGACCATTGGCGTTAACAGCACCTTTTACGGCAACATCCTGGCCGACCAAAGCATCACTGTGAACAGCGGCGCCGCCATAAACGGGCGCGCCATTGCCATTGGGGCTGCCGTGACCATGGACACTAATTTCGTTAACGGTTTCGAAACGGGCACGGTTTGGAAGGGCGATCAAAGCAATCTTTGGTCGGGAGCGAACTGGTCTCCGAACACGGCGGGCGCGACCTCTTCTTCAATTGCTCCCAATGCCGATGTCGTCTTTTCGGCCACCGGCGTTAGCGCACAGAATCAAAATACCACTCTTGATCAGGACAAAACGATTGCCAGCCTGACGGTCAATGATCCGGCCGCGGTTACGATCTCCGGATCGCACACGCTTACGATTTCGGGAGCGACCGCCATAACCACCAACAGCGGCGCTGGCCTAACGACTATCAGCAGCGCGGTGGCACTTGCGGGATCCTCCCAGACGATAGCGGTCAATAACTCAGCCGGTTTATTGATCAGCGGAAATGTCAGTGGGACCGCCGGACTGACCAAGACAGGCACAGAGCTCCTGACGCTGACCGGCGCGAACACCTATACAGGCGCAACGACGATCAACGCTGGGACACTGGCCGCCGGGGCGACCAGCGCTCTTGGAGCAACCTCCGGCATTATCGTTAACGCGGGCGGAACATTGCTCCTCAGCCAGCCGGGAGCGCTTACAACCGACAGAATCAATAACAGCAGCACGATGTCGTTGAATGGCGGCACCTTCGCCACGGGCGGGCACAGCGAGTTCGCACTTACGGGAAGCACTGTCACCGCGGGAATTGGAGCACTCACACTCGCGAGCAGCTCTGTCATCGATTTGGGATCAGGCTCGAGCATCCTCGCCTTCGCCAACAGCAGCCTGCAAGCGTGGACCGGCGTTCTCAGTATCTATAACTGGACCGGGACCCCGATCACAGGCGGCGGTGTCGATCAACTCTACGTCGGAACTGACTCGACCGGCTTGACCGCCGAACAGTTGAGCCAAGTCGTCTTCTATTCGGACTCCGGAACCACCGCGCTCGGAACCGGTGGCTATTCACTTGCCATGGATGGCGAACTCGGACCGGTTCCAGAGCCGGCGACATGGGCCACCGCAAGTTTGACGCTTGTTTATCTTTGTTTCACTCAACGCCGGCGGCTGCGAAAACTCATCGGCAGGTAAGCGGAGTTTCGGAGACAGATTCCCAGAGCGCGCCATGCGCAACTGCATTCGTTAGGCGAAACGAAATCCTGTAAACCGCGGAATGTCAGCCGCTCTCTGAGCGGCCGTCCTTCTCAGTCCCTGGCAACTTTCCTTCTTCCCGGTGGGCTTTAAATGAAATAATGCGGCCAAGTCCTTCCTCTGGCCCGGCCACGTCCGGCATGTCGATCTTAACCGGAACTGAGAGCGCAACCCGTTGTTCTTCCGTCAGCGTAATCCATTCGACTTTCTTCGGTCGGACGACGTGCCGTGGATGAGGCGGTGGAGCTGGCTCGACAACTTCTGGCGGGGCTTTTCGGAAGAACCACATAAGACGCGCTCAGCTTGAAAACGGAGCGAGAGCGTCACGCAAGGCACCGTGTGAAATCGGTTTGGCCAAACGAAGATCGATGGCGTCGATGGAACCGGCATCATTCCTTTCGTCGATCAATCCTGTAAGGAGGACCACGGGAACCTTCGGTCTCAGTTTCTTGATTTCCGCAGCTAATTCCCGGCCGGTCATCCAGGCGATGGATTGATCCGTGATAACGAGGTCGAAAATTCCGTCGGAAAACTTGGATAGCGCCGCGGAGCCGTCGGCGGCCCATTCCGTGGAATGCCCATCGCTTTGCAACATCTCACAGAACAGCGAACAAAGGGCCGGTTCGTCGTCGACCACGAGGACGTGAAGGGAACGACGTGAAATGGTGGGGGGCGACTCGATCAAGCCAGCGCTCGAATGGTGTGATGACATACCGCCGTAACGAGAGCCTGACGGGGGCCGAGCTTGCGGGGCCGACGCTGTATTTTTCGAACGCATAACTACTGAGGAGTTTGATCGTGATTTAGGCATGATCAGGCAGGTTCGCGGATTGGACGCGGCTATGTAGCCAGGTGCGGAGCAGGTCGAGATCAACTGGTTTGAGCAGATATTCGTCAAAACCGACCGCGCGCGCGCGGGCGCGGTCTTCCGGATCGCCATAACCGGTCGTGGCCACGAGGAAAGCGTTCCGCGTCTCCGGCATGGCTCGCAGACGACGAGCCACTTCAAAGCCGTCCATGCCAGGGAGGCCGATATCGAGGAGCACGACCTCGGGCGAAAATTCCGCCGCGGCCGCCACTGCGTCCGGTCCGGTGAACGCGATGCGCGTGTCGTGACCGTGCAAGCGCTGGATGGTCGACATGCTGCGCGCGGAATCTTCGTTATCGTCCACGACGAGGATTCGGCGAGGAATATCTCGTGTGGAATGCTCAATTAAGGGCGGCGGCGTGCGTGCCCCCACAGGAAGGATGGGAAGGCGGACAACGAATTCGGTCCCCTGACCGAGGCCATCGCTGCGGGCCTCGACGTTGCCGCCATGCATTTCCACGAGCCGTTGAACGAGTGTAAGACCAATGCCCAGCCCGCCGCGCGAACGATCGAGCGTTCCGGTCGCCTGCACAAAGAGATCAAAAATGCGGGGCAACAAATCGGCACCAATGCCGATACCCTCGTCGCGCACTCGCACGATGACAGCGGATTCTTCCGGCGGCACATCGGCAGCGCGCGCGACCGTGATCCAGATGCGGCCGCCGACATTGCTAAATTTGCAGGCATTGTTCAAAAGATTGCCGAAGACCTGGTCCAATCGGGCAGTGTCCGCCTCCAGAAAAATGGGATCTTGGGGCAACTTAATAATGAGCCGCTGGCCGCGCGCCTCCATCCCGGGCTGGGCGAGACTGGCCGCCGCCGTTATGATCCCTTCCAGCGGTGCGATTTTTTTTCGGAGATCGATCTTACCATTGCTGATGCGCGCGACATCGAGGAGGTCGTCGATCATGCGACTCATGTTTTCCGTTTGCCTAACGAGAATGCTCTGAGCCTGGTCGCGCATTTCCGCGCTGGCATCCCCCAGGCCGAGGATCTCCGCGACGTTGCGCAAAGGCGCCAGTGGGCCGCGCAGCTCATGCGCGAGCATGGCAAGAAATTCATCCTTGCTTCGGTCGGCGCGCAGAAGGTCGTCCGCCTGCGCCACCAGTGAGTCTTCGAGCAGCTGCCGCTCGGTCACATCGTAAAAGGCCGTAATCGCGCCGACGATTATGCCCTGTTTATCTTTCAAGGGGACGAATGTCACCGCAGCCGCGACTCGTGATTCGTCGGGACGCTCGATAAAAACATTCTTATCTCTGGCAAAGACCTCTCCTCTGAGGACCTGGAGAATGGGGCTGGCCGTATGCGGCAAAATGACTCCTTCGGCGTCATAAAATTTCAGCAAGGCGGCGAAATGCTCGCCGGTCTCGCCGAACGTGGGCGCCCTCCCCCAAAGTTCAGCGGCACGCTGGTTATAGTTCTGGATAACCCCTTTGCGATCGCAGGAAAAGATGGCCACCGGGCCAAGGTGGAAAAGGACGCGGAACCTTTCCTCGCTGGCGCGCAAGGCATCTTCCGCCCAGGCCCTCTCCTGGATTTCTGCCTGCAGCTTGGCGTTCAGATCTTCGGCCGCATCCACCAGTTCGTGCTCACGCACACAACCGATCAGCAAGGCCTCGTTCATCGCCGCGGCCGTCTCGTGAAAGCGGGCCGTCTCGGTAACATGAAGCATGACCCCCATGGCGGCCGCGCCCTGGCTCACCGGCCACATGACATAAGACCAAAAGATCAGAGGGAACTTCGTTCGCTCCTCCTGCGTGTGGTTATCCGGTTCGCCGGTTCGCAAGACGCGGTCGAGTCGCAGCAGGCATTCGGCGTTTTCCGGCATGATTTCGCGGAAAGATCTCCCGATCAGTTCGATTTCCGGTCTCTGCAGGAGCAGGCCAAAGGCAGGGTTCACATAGCGCACGACATGGTCTTCTCCCTCCAACAGGGCCATGGCTCCCGGCGAGTGCTGGATGAGAGCGGTCGCGTGCAAAGAGAGATCGGCAGAGCGCGCAACGGTTGGTAAATCGAGTTCCATGAAGAGATGCTCTATTTTTTTGCCTTCGGCTCCGGCGCAAGTTCTTCGGCCTGGGCCGGCCGCGGGCCGGTGCGTTCGGGGATTCCGGTCGTTAGGCCAATATATTCTGTCGAGCGCGGACCAATAACCATCAGGCCTTTTTCCGTGATCACGTACTCGCGAATGTCCTTGCTGTGATTCCCGCCGCGCATTTTGATCACCATCAGCACCTTGCGGAGCTGGCCGTCGATCTCGACGTAACGCAGCCTGACAATGTCATCAGTCAGAAAAGACACGGTGTAGTGACTGAATTGCAGCGCGGTGAAACTATCCTCCACTTCGACCGTGGTCAGAATGGTCACCCCGGCGTCGGTCAGGGCGCTGATCAACCGGTAGAGCGATTCGCGGAAGTCATCGCGAAAACCCGGCGCGAGGGCCATTTCGAAACCAACCAGGGAGTCGATCACCAGTCGTTTGGCGCCGACCCGCGCCACCGCGTCCAAGATCTCTTGAGTGATTTGATCGACCGAAAGGTCCAGCGGCCGGAGGTAGAGACATTCCAGTTTGCCGCTTTTCTGCGCCGCTCTCCAGCTTCAGCCCCAGGGCATCTGCGCGGTGGGTATAACCCCATGGCCGCTCTTCGAACAGCGCCATAACGGCCGGTTGCCCAAGCTTGAGGCCAGCCGCGATGAATTGGGTGGCCAGAACCGATTTCCCAGTTCCGGAAGGCCCAGCCACCAGCAAGCTGTCTCCCTCGAGAACACCGCCGCTCATCATCCTATCCAGCTCCGGGATGTCCATGGCCAGCCGCGACTTCCCGAATACTCGGCCTTTCTCTTTGCCTTCCCGCCCAAGACTGCGCGGAAAAGCCTGAAGCCCGCTTTCGCGAATGTGGAAGGCATGCAACCCCGGCACGGACGTTTGCCCGCGGAGCTTCAGAATCTGGAATTTTCGGACGACAGAATTTCTTTCCGTCATTTGCGACAACCAGAAAAGACCGTCGGCCACGGTAAAGAGCGGGTTGTCGCGCATCTCCTCTTTCTCGTATTCGCCGACTAGAAAAGTGGTTGCCTCCCAGGTGCTCAGAAACTGTGCAAGGCGTTGGATGAACGATTGCATTTCCAATTCACCCGCATTCGCCATGGTCTTTCGCACCACGGTGCGAAATGAATCGACCACAACCACGGCCGGACTGACCTCTCTGACCTGTTTGATAATTTCAGCAAGCACCGCGTCCAGGTCATGATCCATGACGACGTCGCTCAAGTTGGTGAAGCGAATGGCCTTGCCCAACTTGGAGGCGTCGAAAAACGAATACTGTTGCTGATAGCGCAGCATCTTGATCGCCGGTTCGCCTAAAACCGTGAAGTAGAGCGCGGGTTTTCGGTCGGTCCCATTGGCGAAAACGATCTGGTGGGCCAGCGTGGTTTTGCCTGTACCGGCGTGCCCGCGATCACGTTGAAGGAGAATTCCGGTATCCCGCCGCCGAGAATTTCATCGAGCCCGCGAACACCGGACGGGAGCTGATGGATGACTACCCTCCCCGGCGGCTCATGGCTTTTGGGCCTTTGCTTTGGTGAAGGATTATTTCGTTTGCTCATTTTTGATTCCTTTTTGCGACTCACAATTATCGAGGGATGCGTCCGGCCAGACTTCGCGCACCAATTGCACCGTTAGGTTTTCGCCGATAAAACCGACCATCAATCCAATCAGCTCAGCGACCAGGACCAGGCCGCCGTGAAAAATTTCTTCTTGGGGCAGGCGCTCTTTGATCTCGTCTATCCCCTCCAACGAGCCATCAGCGCTTGCCCGGACCGTCTTCAGCCAGGGAACCTCTCGGTCCGAAAGCGTTAGCGCGCGCGAAATAAGCGCCCGAAAACCGGAAACTCCTGACATAGCCGTAACACTGATGCGCAGCCTTTCGCAGACGCGAAAAACGGCCGGCAGATCCGCGTCCGTCCCATGGTGGTTAGCTTTCATCTCCCAAGCGAGGAGCTGTTCGGCAAAGGCCCGCACTTTCGGATCAGCCCGGCTCATAAAGTTTGCAGCCGGCACGCCTTCCCCCTGTCTGGTTGCGCCAGGAGGACGCGATGATTCGCTGTTTCACAAATTTCATGACGTTTGCGAAGCCAGCGGCGCGTGAACGTCGCTCTCCGGCACCGCCTTTTCGTTGTCCTGGCTCGGGAAAGAATGTTGAGAAATGAGGGGCGGAGTGGAATCGACGAGCGACAGGAATTTGTTCAAGTCGATGGGTTTGGTCAGGTAGTCATCCGCGCCTGAGCGACGCAACCGGTCGATCTGTTCGGGAGTCGCGTCGGCGCTGATCATGACGATCGGAATGGGGGTTGTCGCCGGATCGGCGCGCAGCTGCCGCATGATCTCGTCCCCCTGAATGTCCGGCAGGTGAAGGTCGAGCAGGATGAGATCGGGGTGATGCTGCCGCGCGAGGTCGAGCGCCAGGCTTCCCTGCATAGCGGAGATCAATTTCACCTCCGGCCGGCGAGCCAGGATTCGCTCTACCAGGCGGAGGTTCGAAAGGTTATCCTCTATATAGAGTACAGTGCGCGGAAGAGTCGTGGCCGGGATCTGTCCGTTACGGGCCCTTTTCCCCTTTGGCTTCGGGGGGCTGCCTTTCGAGTTGTCCGGCATGAGGGGGAGTTTTACCCAAAAGGTCGCGCCCTGACCGTGGACGCTTTCCGCGCCGATACTTCCATCCATCGCTTCCACCAATCGCTTGGAGAGGGACAACCCGAGGCCGGCGCCCTCCATGCCCGCATCCTGAATCTCGAAGCGTTCGAAGGGCGCGAACAACTTCTGCATGTCCTCCGCTCGAATACCGCGGCCTGTGTCGGTGATCTGGAGCCGAAGCGAGGTATCATTCTTTTCGCAGGAAATCGCCACCGATCCGCCCTCGCGGTTAAATTTCACCGCGTTGGAAAGCAAATTGAGGATGACCTGCTTGAAACGCAGCGCGCTGCAAAGCACCTCTTGATCGAGATCGCCCTTCGGTTCCATGATCCAGACCTGCCGCTTGGCCGCCAGTGGCCTAACGAGTGACAAAGTTTCCTGCAGAATGTCGCGCAGATTGACCGGTTCGGCCGTGAACGCCACCTTGCCCGATTCGACGCGCGCAAGATCGAGGACCTCATTAATCAGGCCGAGAAGATGATTGCCCGCACGGATGATTTGAGACGCACTCTCCGCGTCTTGCTTGCTCTGGCCATCCATTTCGAGAAGTTGGGCAAAACCAAGAATGGCGTGGAGCGGCGTGCGCAACTCGTGGCTCATTCGAGATAAGAACTCGCTTTTGGCGCGGTTGGCGCGCTCGGCTTCCTCTTTGGCCGCCTGCAACGCGACAGCCACGCGACGGCTCTCAGTGGCATCCCGCTGGAAGCCGATAAAGTGAGTGATGCTGCCATCAGCCTCCCGAATCGGTGAAATGTTCCAGGAGATAACGAACTCGCTCCCATCCTTGCGGTAGTTGATGGCCTCGCCTTCGAACCCTTCTCCGCCGACAAGGTCTTTGCGAACGCGATCGAGAACGGCACGTTCTGTCTTTTTCCCTGCAGGATGCGCGGCGTCTTGCCGACAGCATCCGCGGCGGCGAAGCCCGTCAATCGCGTGAAGGCGGGATTAACGAAGACAATTTCGGGACCCGGCTTCTCCAGATCCGCTGTGGTGATCATGACCGATTCCGTGCTTTGCTGGATGGCGGCTTGCAGCAAACGAAGCGACTCCGCAGCGCGGCGGCGTTCGCCTTGTTCGTAACGCAATTCAATTTCACCCACTACCAGCTTCGCCAGCCCGGCCAGCATTTCGATACTGGCCTTGGAGAACCGGCGCGGTTTCGAGTCGCTCACGGTCAGCGTTCCGAGATTGAGCCCATTGCTCGTGCGCAGCGGCGCGCCCGCATAAAATCGTATGTGCGGGGGCCCGGTGACCAACGGGTTATGGGCAAAGCGCGTATCCTCCTGCGCGTCCGGCACGACCATGACCTCATTCGTCAGGATGGCGTGGGCACAGAAAGCGAAATTCCGTCCCACCTCCCGGGTCTCCAACCCGACGCATGACTTGAACCATTGCCGCTCGGAATCAATCAGGGTAACGGCCGCGATCGGCATTTTGAAAATGCGCGCCGCCAGAGCGGTAATGTCGTCGAACGCCTTCTCGGGGGGAGTATCGAGGAGCGCGTAACGTCGCAGCTCTTGAAGCCGCGTTTCTTCGTCAGGTTGAAGGAGGAGGCTCATACCGGCAGACTAACCGCCGAATCCGGACGGGTAATCGGCGGCGGCGGGCGCGGTGAGCCTCGCGTGGGCGGTGAAGAGTAAGAATGCCAGCAGGCCACTTCGCCATAACTATCGCTCCGGGATAGGTTGGGCGTCGCCGCAAGAGACTCTGATTATGTCGTAGGAATATTCCTACAATTTACGTGATTGTTCACGCGCTTAAAGCAACCCCTCGCGCGCGGCGTATTGCACCAGTGCGGACGTCGAGGAAACGCCGACCTTTTGCAGAATCCTTGTCCGATAAGTGCTCACGGTCTTGAAACTCAATGAGAGCTGGGCGGCAATTTCCTTTCCCGACTTGCCGGCAAGGATCATGCGAAAGACTTCGAACTCTCGTGCCGAAAGCGATTCGTGCGGATGTTCCCCCTGACCTTTGGCCAGACTCGTAGCGAGAGATTCCGCCAGGGCCGCGCTCACATAGATTCCGCCGCTCAGCGCCTTTGCTGCCGCCGTGGCCACCTCGTTTTGGGCGCTGCCCTTGGTCACGAAGCCGGAGGCCCCGGCCTTCAAGGCACGCCGCCCAAAGTGTTCCTCGTCGTGCATGGTCAACATGAGCACCGGCACTGCTGGGCAGCAGGACTTCAGATCTCCCAACAAATCCAGGCCGCTGCGATCGGGCAGATTCAAGTCGAGCAGGATCAGGTCGAAATTTTGTTCGTGGCAGGCTTGGACCGCAGCCGCAGCGTTCTCGACCTCGGTGAATTTGGCGTGAAAATTTTCCGATAAAACCTGGCGCGTGCCCGCGCGGACGATTGGATGATCCTCGACCAGGAGGATTTTCAGCTGGCGCGGTTTCAGGCGCCGCCCCCGGTTGGAACTTCAATGGTCGTGCAGGTCCCCTGCCCTGGCTCACTCGTTAGGCTGACCCGAAGCCCTGCGGCCAAGGCCCGTTCCTGAATTCCGAGAAGGCCGTGGCCTTCAAGGTGCGACCGTTTGCTTGGTTCGATCCCAACGCCGTTATCGCTCACTTCCAGGACGATGGCAGCGGGGTTCATCCGCAAGACCACCGAAACTTCCGTGGCCCGCGCATGGCGCACGATGTTCGTTAGGACCTCCTGGAATATCCGAAAGACGGCCGTGCCCCTTTCCGGATCCAGCTCCAGGCTCTCCTCGGGCAGCGTGATATTGCAGAAAATCGAGGAGCGTTCTTCAAATTCGCGTGTCTGCCATTCGATGGCAGCCGCCAGGCCGAGCGAATCAAGTAACGCGGGGCGCAGTTCGGTGGCAACGCGCCGCGCGATCTGAAGAGTCGTCTCGATCTCCTCCGATATCATGTTGAGCTTGGCAACGGTGCCCGCTTGTTCCTTTGATTGCCTTCGCTTTTCCATCGCGCGCCGGAGAGACATCACATCCATTTGCACGCCCGTCAGAGCCTGGCCCAACTGATCGTGAATCTCGCGCGAGATCCGGACGGCTTCGTCTTCTCGGGCTGTGCGCAAATTGGTTGCGAGAGAGCGCAGCTGCGACTGCGATCCCCGGAGTTCCGCTTCCATCCGTCTCTCTTCCGTCATGTCGCGCGCTGTCTTGGAAGCGCCGATGACTTCCCCAGCAGCGCTCCGGATCGGCGAGACGGTCAGTGAGACCTTGATCTGCCGCCCATCCTTTCTGACTCGCGTCGTTTCAAAATGCTCCATGCTCTCACCGCCTCGAATACGGTTGAGTAACATGTCCTCTTCCCTTGGTCGATCGGCCGGAAGGATACGTCGGATCGACGTTCCCATCATCTCCTCGGCGGTATACCCAAAGATTTTCGTCGCGCCTCTGTTCCAGCTCGTGACGATACCGTTCATATCCTCGCCGATGATTGCGTCATCGGACGATTCGACGACGGCTATGAGCCTGGCGGCCGCAGAGGCGTTGCGTTCAAACTCTGCCGGGGTTTTGTCATCCTCACGCGCGCCAAGAACGCGAGATTGGCTCCCCAGACTGATAAGTGTCCCGGCGAAAGCGAGGAAAAGCAGTTCCCACCGCTGCGCGATGGACGTAACAGAGAAGCCCCCGACTGGCGCGATCACATAATAATTCGCGCTAAGACAGCACAGCGCCGTGGCGCATAATCCCGGACCCAAACCGCCCGCGTAGGCGCTAAGAATGATCGGAAGAACAAACATCAACAGGACCACCGCGCCCGACCTGCGGCCGATAAGGAGATGTAAACAGAGCGTCACCGCGGTCGCGGCCACCGCCAGGAGGTAGGGCTGCCAACCTCTGAGTGGCGCTCGGCGACCCGGGGCCTGAGCCTCGCTTAAAGTGCTTCTATCCTCTTTTACCAATTCAGGAATCCGACACCACCATCTAATACCTGCAGTTCTAAGATTTTAAGTCCGTAACCGGGAACCGTCATAATGGCGACAGATCGATGCGCTGTAAAGCGCATCGATTCTTAGGGACAATGGCTTCTTAAACCAGCGCAGCCTCAGAGGCTTACAAGGCCAAATCTACGTCGTAATCCGCCGCTCCGGTCAATTGCCTGACCAGGTCTGCGCGCGTGGCTAGATTTGATTGGCGGCTGATGGCTCGCAACCCGACAAGGATGCGTGCATGCAACTCATCCTTATCGAAAGGCTTGATCAAATAATCATCCGCGCCGGCGAGCAGTCCTTCGACGACATCCGCCTTTGTCCCGCGCGCGCTCAGGAGAATCAGATAAACCTGCCGGTTGACCTCTCGCACCCTGCGGCAAATCTCCAGCCCATCCATTCCAGGCATCATCCAGTCGAGAATGGCCAGGGACGGCGCGTTTTTTTCCCGCAGGACGGTCATGGCGTCAGAACCATCCTGGGCGGCGATGACGTCGTAACCCCATTTGGCCAGACGGGTACAGACAAGTTCACGCGAGACCGGATCGTCCTCAGCAACAAGGATGGTAATCCTTGGCTCCCGTTGCTGGGAGGAAGAGGCGTTAGGCTGAAACGAGAGCATAAATCGTATGGCGGAGTAAGAGAATGCGATTTTTAGTCGGCTTCACTTCCGCACGAAGCCAGTTCCTCCAGTGCCAGTGAGACCGCTTCCATTTCGCGCTCAAGCTCGGTGAAAGTGACTTCGCTTCCTTCAAAACTTTCGGTGCGCGCCTGCGTTTCAAGCTGCTGCGTAAGCCGTCCAGCCTGCCTGGCCCCGAAAACCCCTAACGACCCGAGCAACGTGTGCGCCGAGCGGGCCAGATCAATCGATATTCCGTGGGCGATCGAGCCGCGCATCTCGTCGAGAAGGCGGGGAGTATTCTGCTGAAAGAGTGCGATCAGCTTCCCCATGAGCGCAACATCTTCGTCAACCTGGTCCAGGAGTTCCTTGCGACTGAAAATTGAAGGCGCTCGCGGGAGTGAGTTTCCGCTGACAGCCGGGGAATCGGCAGCTTTGAAGATGGCCGACGTCGGTCCTGTCGTGGTTCGGTTGCCCCGGACTGCAGTTCGCTTAAGTAAAGCGAGCAACTCGGCCTTCTGCAGCGGCTTGGAAATGTAATCGTCCATTCCTGCTGCCAGGCAGCGTTCGCGATCCCCCGCCATTGCGTAGGCCGTCACGGCCGCGATCGGGACGTGCCGGCCCGACACCTTTTCCGACTCCCGGATGAGACGCGCCGCTTCGAATCCATCCATCTCGGGCATTTGCACATCCATCAAAATGAGATCGAAGACCTCGCGCGCGGCCGCGGCCACAGCATCGGGCCCGTTAGTCGCGTAGACCAGCGAATGCCCACGTTTCTCCAGAATTCCGGCAGCGAGCTTACGATTGATCGCGTTGTCCTCGGCCAGTAAAATATGCAGGTTTGCCTGTTCCGACACGGCTGGCTCGGGCTGAGCCGATTCCCGTCCACCGGAGCGACCAATGGCGACGAGAATCGCGTCGAGCAATTCTCCTTGGGAAACGGGCTTGGTTAGATGGCTGGCCACCCCGAGCCCCGCGCAACGGGCTGCGGCCCCGCTGGCCATTGTCGAAGAGAGCATCATGATCGTGCCGCCGGAAAGTTCCGGATGATCGCGAATTTCTTCGGCCACGGAAAAGCCATCCATCCCGGGCATCATCCCATCCAGAAGGACGAGCGGAAATGGCTGGCCCTCGCGTGCGGCCTTCAACATTTCCGTCAAAGCCTCCGCGCCTGACGCCACCAGTGATGGCTCCATTCGCCAGTTCGTCAGCATACCCTGCAAAATGCGGCGATTGACTGTGTTGTCGTCGACAACGAGTACGCGCAGCCCTTCGAGATCCTCCGTTTCCGCGCGGCGCAGACTAGGCGCAGCCGCCTGTCGGATGAGGAGACGAGCGGTAAAGTGGAAGGTGGCGCCATTGCCTAACGAGCTTTCCACCCAGATTCGGCCCCCATCTGGTCGACCAAACGTGCCGCGATCGAGAGGCCCAGGCCGGTGCCACCGTATGTGCGCGTGGTTGTTCCGTCGGCCTGCGCGAACGCTTCAAAAATCAATGCCTGTTTTTCCGCGGGAATGCCGATACCCGCGTCCTTGACCGAGAAGTGGAACATTTGCTCGTCGCCCGAGGCCGGCTCCGCCGTGATTTGCAGCATGACGTTGCCGCCCTCGCTAAATTTGATCGCGTTGTCCACGAGATTGCTCAGTATTTGGCGCAGCCGAAGCGGGTCGCCGGCCAGATGGTCCGGCAGGTCCGCGGAAATGTCGGCCATGAGTTCGATTCCTTTTTTGTCTGCGCGGAAGCCGAGCGTTTTCAAAATCAGGGCAATGCAGTCGCGCAGGCTGAAGTCCACCATCTCGAGCTGCAGCTTTCCCGCTTCGATCTTGGAGAAATCGAGAATGTCGTTGATCAGGCGGAGCAGGATTCGAGCGGACGATTTGGCCATGCCCAGGTATTCCCGCTGTTGCCGATCAAGTTTCGGTTTCGAGGACCAGCTCAGTCATGCCAAGGATGCCGTTCATCGGCGTGCGAATTTCGTGGCTCATGTTTGCCAGGAATTCGCTCTTGGCCGAGCTGGCCGCTTCGGCAGTATCCTTGGCCAGGAGGAGTTCGACTTCTGTGCGCTTCCTTTCGATCGCCAGAGCGATCTGGTGTCCAACTGAAGCGAGGAATTTTGCGTCGCGCTCGGTGTAGACATTTTCTTTCTCGTAATGCTGCACGGCCAAAAGACCGATGGTGCCGGTCGGAGTTCGCAAGGGCACGCCTAACCAGGAAGCTGAATCGGATCCGCTTTGCCTGACCGCGCCTTGCTCGAACAGCTCCGCTTTTAAGTTCGTCGTCAGCAAAAGAGGCCGGCCCGTTCGCAGGACGTAGCTGCTGCGTGTGAAGCCGTTCGAAATCGGTTGTGGCGCGGGGATGGCATCACATTTATCGACCCAGAATTCAAAGTGGATCAGGTCCGTCTGGGGGTCGCGCAGGCCCACGAAACAGTTTTCCGCGTAGAGCAGCTTGCCGATGGAGCGGTGCGCCAGCGCAAGCAACTCATCGAGATCACTTGTTGTAATAACGCCGGTGGCGATTTCAGAAATGACCTCGCGCTCTGCTTCAACTCGCTTTCGCTCGGTAATATCAGAAGCGAGGACAAGCTCCGCGCGGCGTCCGTCATAGTCGAAGACATGAGACGTGATTTCGACATCAATGATTGCCCCGTCCTTTTTGCAATGTTTCCAGAGGCCCGCCTCGTTTACTGCGTCATCTGCAATCCCGGCAATGTTTGCGAGCAAACGCGGTTTGTCGGCCATCGGGCGAATGTCGGCAATCGTCATGGACAAGAACTCCTCGCGCCCATAGCCGTAATGCGAGACGGCGGCGTCATTGACTTCGAGAAAGAAGAGGGTCTCAAGATCGTAAACCCACATGGGAAACGGGTTGGCTTCGAACAAACTGCGATAACGCGCCTCGCTTTGCGTCAGGGCCTTTTCCGATCGCTGGCGCTGCGTGATGTCGGTAAATACGACGACAGCGCCAGTGATGTTCTTCTTTTCGTCGCGCACCGGCGTCGTCGTGTATTCGACGGGAAAGCTGGTTCCATCCTTGCGCCAGAACACCTCGTTATCCACCCGCCGCGACAATCCAGTTTTCAGGCTTTCGTGAATCGGGCACTCACTTTTCGGAAGGGCAGAGCCATCCGCGCGACTGTGATGCATCGTTTCGTGAGCCGGTCGTCCCGACAGTTCCGATGCCTGCCACCCAAGAAGGCGGCGTCCGGCCGGATTTTCAAAAATGATCTGGCCATCGCAATCGATCCGATGAATTCCTTCGCCAATGGAATTTAAAACCAGCTCATGGTCGCGCTGAAGCTTCTGCAGGTCTTGCATCAGCAGTTGGGTGCTCTCCCGGCCCGACTCGGCGGCCGACTTTGCCTTTTGAATGATGCCAACCTGCTCCCGGATCGCTCTCGAGATTAACCAGGCCAGCCAAAAGAAGAGAGCGGAACAGACGCACGCCGGTGACCAACATCCTGCGCCAGCTCGAAGCCAGGTCCGTTTCCACCTGCGCAGCCAGCGACTCGGTTTGAGTCTGGGCCAATTGGATAAAGTCTCGAACGACGACGTCGGTTTCGTGCGACAGGGCGTAGCGGTCCTTGTCCAGCTTACTTCGCTGGGTCCGCAGTAACAGAATATCCCGGCGAAGTGAGTAAAGGCCGTTGGCACCAGTCCGGATTGTTTGATGCGCTTCATTATCATCGGTTGAATATCCCCGGCCAAAGAGCACCGTCGTCAATTTCTCAATCGGCTCGGAGGAAAGGGTGCGCGTATCTGGCTCTGCTTCCAGGAACTGATCAACGTCCTGCCTAAGTCGCTCAAGCGCGGGCTTGAGCTTGTTATCCTTCAGATCGGGAAGGTCATCCGGTCGCTCCTCGCCGGCGAGCGATTCCACCAGGCTGTCTATCTCGGCCAGGTCTCTCTCCAGGTTGTCGGTGCCGTGATTCTGCTTCCTGACTTGCGCGGCGAGCAGGGCCCTTCCCAGGAGCGCTGCTTCGCCCCCGCTGGCTGCGCGCCAACGCTTGAATTGAACGGCTTCCCGCAGTCGCTGTTGGCCTTCGAGAGTTTCCACCGCGCCACGCAAGCTAATGACAATGTCCCGCGCCTGGCCCGCGGTTCGTTCCTCACCGAGATCCTGCCAAACAGTATCGTATTCTCCACGCCAGGCGATGACTTGTTGCGCGAATTGAGTCAATCTGCCCACCTGAACGTCCAGGCGCTTGAGCAGATCCAATGGGTACCGATGGTCGGATGTGTTGAGTAGGTGGTTAGCCAGCCTGGCCAGGCTTTCGGACGAACTAAAATTTCGAGCCGGTTCGTTTACATCGAGAAGCGTAATGATTTCGCTCCGGGCGTTGGTGGAGAGGCGAATGATTTCATCTGCGTTCCGATGAAGCTCTTCCTGCACTTCCTGCAATTTGAGGCGTTCGGTGCGGATCACTTTGATCTGACGACCCACCACCCAAATCAGGACGATGATTGTGCTTAAGCCGACCGCCGCGAGCAATTGCACCATCCAGAAAATCCGCCGACTTTCTCCGGGACCGGTCATCGGTTGAGTTTTTCTTTCACGAGTTCGGCGATGTCCTTCCAGTGAAACGGGACGAATGCGCCATCTTTTAGGATCGTCGGCCACACGCGATGGCATGCCTGGTGTTCTTCCGCCGCCAGATTAAGCGGCTCCCCCAACCCCATGTCGAACCGCCCCAGGCCTTCAAGCGCGTCGATAACACTCTCGCGGGTCGGCACGCCTTTGGTTCTTTGCAAGGCGGTCACCAGAATCCTCGCCGCAATGTAACCTTCCAACTCGCCGAAGCCCGCAACCGCGTCCGGATTCAAAGCATGGAGGTCCTCGGCATAGTCACGCACGATGGGCAGGCTCACGTCTGTCGGCGAAGGAACCACCTGCGTAGTGACAACTAGGGCATCGGTCGAACCAAGTTGTTTCGCCAGGACAACGCCGCCGACAAATGAGACGTTCAAGAAGATCGCCCGCAAATCGGCCTGCCGGCACTGCTGGATGAATTTCGCGCACGGGGCGTAGACGCCGACCATGATAATGGCGCGGGGCGAATGCTCGGCGAGAACAAGGCTCGCGACGGCATTCTCTACCGCGAGGGTGTTGCGTTCATAACGGACATGCAAAAGAGTCCGTTCGTTCTTCAACCCATGGCGTTTCAACGCTGCTACGCCGCCCGCGAAACCCGCATCGCCATAGCTGTCGCGCTGGGTGAAGAAGGCGATCTCTTCCGGCTTAAATCCAAGTTCATCGACCAGTCCATCAATCATCGTCCCGACCTCTTCGGTATAGCTCGCGCGATAGTTAACGACATAACGATTAGGCGGTTTGTTGCGCAGAACGCTGGCGCCGGAATAGGCCGCGAAAAAAAGGGTCTTCTGCTCCACGGCGATGGGAACGGCAACAATCGCCGTCGGTGTGCCGACATTCCCAACGACGGCCAGGACCTTTTCCTGGTCGAGCAATCGGCGCATGTTAGGCGCGGTACGCGACGGCTCGTAGCCATCATCCAGTGCGATAAGCCGCAGCTTCTGGCCGTTCACTCCACCGGCGCGGTTGGCCCGCTCGAATCCTGCCAGCATGCCCTCGCGCATGTTCTGCCCTAACGCCGCCGTCGGCCCGCTCAGAGCGGTAGACATGCCGAGAACGATTTCCGGGACGTCCGCTTCGGTTGCAACCCCACGGCCCGTCAGGCTCAAGCTGAGAAGAGTTCCCGCGAACAAGGCAAGCGCACGCCGCCGAATCAATTGGCAGGTTTTCTCCGTCGGATGTGGCGCATTCTGATGAAAGCTGTCCATATGCTGCTCACAATTTCGACTCGTGCACGATCGTCTGCCCGCTTTGCGCCCGGCTGAGGACGGTCCCATTGTGAGATCCGGCAGAAGTCAGGCTTCCGAACGTTCCGGAGGCGATTCGTTGTACCAGCGCGATTAGATCCCTTTTCTCGAGTGGCTTGGAAAGGTAATCATCCATGCCGGCAGCCAGGCATCGCTGGCGATCCCCGGCCATCGCGTAGGCCGTCATGGCGACAATCGGAACATGCGGTCTTCCCTTCTCCCGCTCGACCGCGCGAATGCGCCGAGTGGCTTCAAAGCCATCCATCTCCGGCATCTGCACGTCCATAAAAATCAGATCGAATTTCTCGGCCGTGGCCAGTTCGACGGCTTCCACGCCATTGAGCGCGTGAGCCAGTGAGTGTCCGCGTTTGGACAGCGCACCGGCGGCGAAGGCGCGGTTGATTGCATTGTCTTCGGCCAGCAAAATGCGCAGCCGAATAAGCCCGCCAGTTTCGACGGCGCTCGCAATTTCCAACGTGCGCGAAGGATCGTATGCCCGCGCGTGAGGCGGTGTTTGCAGTCCCTGACCCAGTTTGAAACGCGCCCGAAAACGAAAGGTGGTTCCTTGCCCGGGAAC
Source organism: uncultured Verrucomicrobiae bacterium (assembly GCA_963824205.1). Lineage (GTDB taxonomy): Bacteria > Verrucomicrobiota > Verrucomicrobiia > Chthoniobacterales > UBA10450 > JBBRDU01. Next base: position 147,840 of record CAWGOG010000002.1, read on the forward strand.
GGTTTCCATCACAATCTTGCCCCGCATTTTCTCGACGAGTTCGCTGGCAATGGCCAGGCCGAGCCCGGTGCCACCGTGCGTCCTTGTGGTGGAAGCATCCGCCTGTGCGAATGCTTCAAAGATCACTTTCTGTTTATCTTCCGGAACACCAAGGCCCGTGTCTCTGACTGAGAAAGACAGAACACATTCATTCTCGACCATCGATTCATAAACGACCTTGAGCACCACTTGCCCGCGGTGGGTGAACTTGATCGCGTTATCCGTCAGATTGATCAAAACCTGACGCAGGCGCAGAGGGTCGCCGATCAATTGGTCCGGCACGTCGTCGGCGATTTCCGCCACGAGGTCGAGGCTCTTTTGGTTAGCGCGGATGCCTAACGGCTTGAGCAATTCACCGACGCAATCGCGCAGGCCAAAATCGATCGACTCCAGCTCCAACTTGCCCGCCTCAATTTTGGAGAAATCGAGAATGTTGTTGATCAATCCAAGCAGCGCATGCGCGGACGTTTTCACCATTTCGAGGTATTCGCGCTGCTGGCTGTTAAGATCGGTATCGAGGGTCAGGTCAGTCATCCCGATGATGCCGTTCATGGGGGTACGGATCTCATGGCTCATGTTCGCCAGGAACTGGCTCTTGGCCGCGTTGGCCCGCTCCGCCTCGGTGCGCGCGGTTTTGGCCGCTTGCTCGGCCTCGGCGCGATCGCCCATCGTCTTGGTCAAACGGGCCTCTTTCTCCCGTCTCTCGCGGATGTCCGTTGCCACCAGGGAGACCGCCGCCGCGGAGCCGCTGGGAAGAGGACCGAGCGCGAGCTGCACAGGAACCGGGGTCCGGTCACGCGCACAAAGAGTGAGCTCTCCCGCGCTCGCGTGGTTATTGCCCGAAGCCAGCAGATCGGCGAAGATTGGGCGCTCCGATTCAGCGACAAATGTCTCAAATTCGAATCCAATGATTTCGTCGAGCGATGTTTTCAAAAGGACTGCGAAACAACGGTTGCAATAAAGAATCAGACCGCTGGACGAAAGCGTCACCGCCCCCTGATTCATCTCTTCGATCAGGTACTCGATAAGGATCATTGGCCCCCTTAATACTGAAGAGTTGATCACCTTGCGGACCGGGCCCGAGAACGGCGTCCACCTCGCCGCTCCGAATGGCGTCCAAGGTTTCGCTCAGCTCGGCGACCTGGTTCCGCAGTTCAGAGATGGCAACGGCCGACTCGTCACGACCGGAAACTAGAGGCGTCATAATTCAGAGAGGGACGGCGGCAATTCCAGCAGGCTAAGGACACGTCCAGTCTGCGAAAGATCGCCAATGAGGCGTCGAGCAGGGACGGGAAATTCTCGAACGAGCGTGGGCGCCACCACAATCTGGGCGCCTCTCGCGCGCTCCCGCTGCTGGTAGAGGTCCACGACTGTCAGGACGTAACGACCTTTCAAATGGGACTCGCATATGGTCTTCAAGTTTTTGATGGCGCGGCTCGATTGTGGGGTGCTTCCGGCGACGTAAAGGGTTAAAACGTATTCGCCTTCCTGCGGGTGTGTCCTGTTGGGCATCGCTCCTCGTATCGTTATGCAGCAGACGGCGCCGCCTCAGGAGAAACGAAGTCAAAATCGACTAGCAGACGTTCAGGGTTTGAAAGGTTGCCAATAAACTTTCGAATCGGAACAGGCAGTTTCCTCACGAGCGTGGGGACCGCCAAAATTCCATCGGCCTTCGCCAGTTCCGGATTATCCGAAAGGTTAACCACTTCGAGCCGATAGCGGCCGGCGAGATGCTTGTCGCAGAGAGCTCTCAGGTTGCCCAACGCCAGGGCAGATTGCGGCGTGTCGCCGATGACGTAAAGGCGCAGAGAGAAAACACCCTCTTTGGCCGGTTTTTTCTTTGGCATATTATTTTTCAGCCCGGAGGACATGTCCTTCAGGCGGGTGCGCTCGCAAGTCCAAGCCGACCAGCACACGTTCCGTGTCAGAGAGATCTCCCACCACCTTCCGGATGGGAATCGGCAGCTGCCTAACGAGCGCCGGAAGCGCTAGAATCTGATCGCCTTTCGCCAGCTGTGGCGTTTTCAAGAGATCGACCACCTCAATATGATATTTCCCCGGCAGGTGTTCTTTGCAGAGTTGCTCGAGATTACTGAGAGCTGCGAGCGATTTGGTCGTCCGTCCGGCAACGTAAAGTCGCAGATCCCAGGTCGCCGCTCGCGAGCGCTTGGCTTCTACGCGGGGCGAACGATTTGGTTTGAGAGGTTTTCTCATGAGTGAGGCCCGGAGGATTTGCGGTGGATTCGGTTCCCATTGCTCTTGGCAACATGCGGCTTAATGGCGTCCCCTTTGCGGCTTCGGCCCATGGCGGCTTCGTCCAGTGCCAGTACGGCGCCGCGCTGGGCGTCTTTTCTAACCGTCCGCGTGATGATCGCTTCCTCGCCGGAAAATTCCGCGCGCAGCGCAGCGATTTGGGCCTCGAGGGCGGCTCGTTTGCATTCCAGCGCCAGTTGCTGTCTTTCAGCCTCTTCACTCAACGTAACAAGCTCCGCTCGTTCGCGGCCTTCTTGTTGCACCCGCGCCGACCCGGTCAGCATCCCGCTCGGGCCAATATAAACATCGGTCAGCTGAATACCTTTGTTCGTGACCATGAATTCGCGCACCTGATTCGAGCTCGCCATCCCACGCGATTTCAAAATGTGCAGACCGCGGTTGCGCTCGCCGTTGGTTTCAAGATCCCGCAGGACGAGCCACGTATCCACTAACGGCGAGATGGCCGCGTCCGCGCGTTCCAGCGAACTTCCCCCTAAGGTCAGGTCGGTCAGCATGGCGGTGATTCCTTTGAGCTTCAGAAAATCGATCAGTCGCATCAGGGCCGATTTGATTTCCAGGCCGGTCCCGGTGGTATCGAGACCCGAGATCGGATCGATGATCACCACGTCCGGGACGAACTCGGAAATAAACTTGATCGTGCGCGCAAGGTGCATTTCAAGGCCGTGATAGAATGGGCGCATGGCCTGGAATTGAAGCCGCTTTTTCTTCACCCACTGCTCCAGGTTGAGCCCGATCGTCCCCATGTTCCGCATGATCTGGCTGGGCGATTCTTCGAAGGAAAAATAGAGGCATCGCTCGCCGCGCCGCGCGGTTGCATCGGCGAAAGTGGCGGCCATGCTGGTCTTTCCAGTGCCGGCAGTGCCTGAAAGAAGGATGCTGCTCCCGCGATAGAAGCCTTTGCCATCCAGCATCGTATCGAGGCGCTCGATGCCGGTGGGAATCCGCTCGGTCGTGGCCGTATGCTCGAGTTGCACGGAGGTGATGGGCCAGATGGAAATCCCATCCTTCTCGATTAAGAACGGGTACTCATTGGTTCCGTGAGTCGTGCCGCGATATTTGACGATCCGAATTCGACGAGTCGTTACCTGATCGACCACGCGGTGATCAAGCGAGACAACGCAATCGGAAACATATTCCTCCAGGCCAAGCCGGGTCAGGGTTCCTTCTCCGCGCTCGCCGGTTATCACGACGGTGACCCCCTTTTCCTTAAGCCAGCGAAACAGCCGGCGAAGTTCCGTGCGGACAAGGGCCTGATTGGGCAGCCCGGCAAAGAGCGTCTCAATGGTGTCGAGCACGACGCGCTTCGCCTTGATCGAATCGATGGCGTGACCCAGCCGGATAAAGAGCCCTTCCAGATCGTATTCGCCCGTTTCCTGAAATTCGGCCCGCTCCACCAGGATCTGATCGATCAGCAGTTTTTTCTTTGCCACCAGCGCAGCCAGGTCCAGGCCTAACGAAACGACATTCGCCGTCAGTTCTTCGCTGCTCTCCTCAAAGGAGACAAAAACACCCGGCTCATGAAACTCAGTCGCGCCGTTTACGAGGAATTCCATCGCGAGCAGGGTTTTCCCGCAGCCCGGTCCGCCGCAGATGAGAGTTGGCCGCCCCTTGGGCAATCCGCCGCCGGTGATTTCGTCGAGACCGCGAATTCCGGTAAGAGATTTTGCAAGGGTCTTAAAAGACGGTGATTTTTTCATTGTTTTTATGGTCAGGTCACCCTGCGGTGACTGTTGTTGAAAGCGCGGACATCCTGTTTGTGGCGGGAAAGGGGCGCGACTGCGCTTCGGGTATTCGGGGATCCAGGACGCAATCGAGGGTTTCCGGGGCTGACTTCGAAACCTCCAGAATGCGGTCGATCAGTCCGAGTAAGTGAACGCCGCTGGTGAGGATATGGCGTACGCTGCTCTCCTGGCTTTCGGTGAGCGAATCCATTTCCAGGACCTGCGCGAAACCAAGCACGTGATTCAGCGGCGTCCGCAGCTCGTGGCTCGCTCTGGCAAGAAACTGTTCCTTGGCGTGGAGCGCATTCTCCAACTCAGCCGTGCGTTCCTGGACGCGGCGCTCAAGATTCGCATTCTGGGCGCGGAGGCTTGCTTGCAGACCCAGGATGCGCTCGGCGACACGAATGCGCGCCGCGAGCGCATCCCGTTCAAAAGGCTTGGTGATGACGTCGTCGGCGCCGGCCTCCATCGCTTCGAGGTAATTCTTCTTCCCGAGGCGCGAGGTCAGCAGAAGAATGTAGGTGTAATCTGAGCCCTCCTTCGCGCGGAGCCGCCGACAAAACTCCAGGCCGTCGAGATCGGGCATGATCCAATCGGTGATGATCAGGGTAAAACCGCCCTTTTCCCAGCCTTCCAAAGCCTCGCGGCCGTTCCTCGCCTCGTGCACTTCGTGCCCGATCGCTCTCAGGGTAAAGCCAAGAAGCAATCGAGTGGACTCGTCGTCGTCGACGATGAGAGTTTTCATGCGCGTTATCCTGTAAGCGCTCCCGATACCGGCCCACTCGGGCAGAGTGTGGATTTCACCCGCGGGAGAACCCTGATTCGCGGCCTTGCCGCTGCTCTCTTCAGGTTGCGATTGCCCCAGAGCGGGCCTTTTGAACCAGCGGCACGTCAATCCAGAACGTGGTCCCCTCGCCGACGACGCTTTCCACGCCAAGCGCGCCGCCCATGAGTTCGATCAATTGTTTGGACAGCGAGAGGCCGAGGCCGGTCCCGGGCACGTAGGGCCGTTTCCGCTCAGCGTCCAATCGATTGAAGGGCGTGAAGAGGCGCCCAAGATTTGCGGCGCTTATACCCGGGCCGGTGTCTTTAACAGAGAAACGCATGGCCGGCGGAGCGGTCCCTTCCACGAGAACGCATTCCATCTGGACCGTGCCGTTAGGGCGATTGTATTTGATGGCGTTAGCCAGCAAATTCAAAAGAACTTGTTTGAGTCGCTGCGGATCGGCCAGCACTTTCCAATCGCCGTCGAGCGAAGGCGGCGGATCGAGTTGAATATGAAGTCGCGCACAAAGCGGCCGGACCAGACTGAGTATTTCCCGGAGCAATTGATTGACCACCATCGGCTGTGGCGAAAGCACGATGCTGCCCGATTCCGCATTGGAAATATCGAGCACCTCGTCAATCAAGGTCAGCAGATGCCGCCCGGCGCTCAAAATTTGTTCAACGCTTTCGCGCGGCTCGGGTCCAAGCGCCTCTTCCATCTCCAGGAGTTGTCCGAAACCCAGAATGGCGTTCATCGGGGTTCGCAATTCGTGACTCGTGCGTGAGAGGAATTCGCTCTTGGCACGGTTGGCGCGCTCCGCTTCCGCTGTCACCGCGACCAACTCCGCCGTGCGTTCGGCCACCCGCCGCTCCAGGTCGGCGTTCAATCGCTCGATCTCGAGTTTCGCCAGCTTGTGCTCCGTCACATCTTCATAGGTTCCGAGCACTCCGGTTACCTGACCCTGCCAATCGTGTAATGGAACCTTGGTGGTTCGGAGCCACCTCGATTGTCCCTTCGAATCGACGCCGGGCTCTTCGAAACCAGCCTTTCCCTTATCCGAATCGATAACTTCTCGATCGTCTGCGCGATAGGCTTCGGCCAAGGCCTTCCAAACTCCATCGAAGTCCGTCTGACCGTGAACCTCAGTCGTTTCGGTAAATCCCATATCCAAGGCGAACGCCTGATTGCAGCCTCGGTAGACGAGATCGCGATCCTTCCAAAAGACGCGATGGGGAATATGATCGAGAATCCCGCGTAGGGTTTCGCGCGACTGAAATAACTCCTCCTCGGCCCGCTTGCGCGCGGTGATATCCTGCGCGCTCCCTTCGTAGTAGGCGGACGCGCCCGCGGGATCGCGCACCACGCGCGCATTTTCTGAAATCCAAATTCGCACGCCATCCTCACGCATGACCTCATACTCAAAGTCTTTGATGTGCCCCCACTTCTCCAGGAGCTCCTGGAATTGCTTTCGCAGACCCGGCTTGCAGTATCGCTGCTTATCGACGTTGCCCCATTCGTTAACTAGTTCTTCCGGAGAATCGTAGCCAAGGATCCGCGCCAACGCCGGATTGGCCGAGATGAGGCGGCCTTCAGGCGTGGATTGGAAGATTCCCTCGTTCGAATTTTCGTAAATCGAGCGATACTTTTCCTCCGCTTCACGCAGCGCCCTCTCAGCTTTCTTGCGCTCAGTAACGTCCTGGAGCAGAGCGATAAAATAGTCCATCGAGCGATCGGCGCGGCGAACGCACCTGACAGAGATCGTGGCATCAATGATCCGGCCATCTTTGCGAATAAAACGTTTATCCAGGGTGTAACCCTCACTTTCATCGGCCACGACGCGTTCGAATTGCATTGTGTCGGCGGCAAGGTCGTCGGGGTGGGTCAGTTCCGCCCAATTCTTGGTTAAGAGTTCCTGCCGCTCGTAGCCAAGTATGCGGCAAATCTCATTGTTAACCTCCAGCCAACCTTTGGACGGCGACGTGATGGCCGCGCCAATGAGCCCAAGTTCGAAGTAGCCCCGAAAACGTTCCTCTGTTTCACGCAGCGCTCTCTCGGCTCGCGTTCGCTCGCTGTTTTCCACGCTCAGGGTGTTATTGGTCTGGGCCAGCTCATCGGTGCGTTCAAGGACGCGCGCCTCCAGATCGTCGCGCAGGCGTCCCAGTCTCGCCTCGTCGGCCTGCCGCTCTTTCACCATATGGCTAAAGGCTGCCGCCAGCTCGCCTATTTCGTTGTTCTGCTGCAGCGGCATCGGCAAATCACCGCGGCCGGCCGCGAACCCGGTCATCGCCCGGGTCAGTTGGCGGAGCGGCCACACAATTGAATGGCCCATATACCAGGCAATCAACAGAGCGATCACAATGCTGGCGATCGCCACAACGACCGCCTGGTAAACGGTAACCAGCGTCAATCGCATCAGCTCGTTGTAGAAGGGCGTATATTCCACAACCACCGCTCCGATCACTTGCCCGGATCCACTCTCAACCGGCACGACGACTTGTTTAATCCCTTTCGAATAATCCGTGCTCTTCTCGACGAATGTCCGCACCTTCCGATCTTTGATTGTCCGGCCGACTTCATCGTTCGGGTCATGGGAAAACTTTTGGCCGATCTCGTTAGGGACGGCATCAGCCAGGATTCGTTGATTGATGTCCATCACGGACAGATCGCGACCCTGGCTCTGATGCAATCGGGCCACGATTTCCTGGATGGACGAGCCAGGGAAGCGGTTCGTGTCGGGAGTGAGTAGAAAACTCACCACGCGCGCGACGTCCTCGGCTTCCTTGGTCGCGCCGACCATTGCCGCGGCCTGTTGCCGGTTCACTGCCAGCGCGCCCACCACGGCCACGAGCAACGCCATACTCAGGAGCGCACCAAGAAGTTTGGTTTCAATTTTCACTTGGGATCCCCGGCGTGGCCGGCTCGCTCCTTGTCGGGCCCTAACGACCCGGGCCTCATCACCCCTGAGGAATCTTGGCGACCCGCGCGCGTGGGGGTCGAACGTGATCACCCTCCGCGCAAAAACGCCGGGCCCGTCACAACTTCAGTGCGTGCTCGAATTGCACGAACTCTTCTCCGAAATGCGACTGGTGTTTGCACTTAGGAAAGGTAATCGCAGTCGCGTCTCGTGTGGAGGGATGAAAGTGTGTATATTGCCAGCAGGTCTTCTCTGGAACGAACGCCCTTCGGTCTGATGTTTTGAAAAAGCTTCGCATTCTCGTCGCCGACGATCATGAGGTCGTCCGGCAAGGGGTGCGGCGATTAATCGAGACTCAAGAAGATTGGGAAGTTTGTGGTGAAGCGGTGGATGGCCGGCAAGCTGTCGGGCTCGCGGAAAAACTTTTACCCGATGTGGTCGTCCTGGATGTCGGGATGCCTCATCTCAATGGCCTGGAGGCCACTCGGCAGATTCGCAAAGCCCACCCGAAGACCGAAGTCCTGGTTTTTACGGGGGAGGAGAGCGAGAATCTGATTCATGAGATCTTCGCCGCGGGCGCGCGGAGCTATGTTCTGAAGAGCGACCTTGGTTCTCACCTGATCGCAGCCATCTCGGCTCTGGGCCAGCATAAGCATTACTTCACCACCCGCATCTCCGAGGTGGTGTTCGCTCGTTACCTCGCCGGGACTTCCGGCGCCGGCAAGGACAAGACCGAAGGCCTGACCCCGCGTGAGCGCGAGATTGTCCAGCTCCTGTGCGAGGGCAAGAGCAACAAGCAAACGGGCGCCTTTCTGGGAATCAGCATCAAGACGGTCGAAACCCATCGCGCCGCCACCATGCGCAAACTGCGACTGGAATCCTTCGCCGATCTGGTTCGTTACGCCGTTCGCAACAACATCATCACGGCCTAACCGCATCAGGCTAAACCCTCAGCCGAAAACACCGGTTCCCCGCTCTGGCTCCGCCAGGCCGGCAGGCCGAATCTTATCCAAATCGATGCATGCAAATGGCGCCACGGTCGAACTCGAGAAAATGGAGACGAGCATATCCCCGCCGATGGAGGATCGAAGCCAGCCCGACGCCGTCCATGCCTGCCGGATTCTCATCATTGATGACGAAGAGCCTAACGTGCTTTTGCTCGAGCGTGTTTTGTCGCGCGCCGGCTTCGTCAATTTCCTGAGCACGACCGATCCCCGCGAGGCCGCCGCGCTTTTCGTCGATTTTGAACCAGACCTTGTGCTGACGGACTGGCTCATGCCGGAGTTGAACGGCCGCGAAGTCATTGCGCAATTGCGCGACCTGATGGCGACGGACGATTATCTCCCCATTGTCGTTCTCACCGCGGACGTCACCTTACAGGCAAAAAAGAGCGCGCTTACCGCGGGAGCAACTGATTTTCTGACCAAGCCTTTCGATCAGATTGAAGTCATGCTGCGCGTGCGGAATCTGCTCCAGGCCCGCCTTTCCCACCTGATAATCGAAAAGCAAAAGGGGGTTCTGGAAGAGAGCGTGCGCCGGCGCACGATCGAACTTGAACGAACATTAGTCGATCTCCAACGCACTCAGAAGCAGGTCATCCAGCAGGAACGTCTGGCTGCTCTCGGCACACTCACTGGCGGCATCGCCCATGACTTTAATAACGCCATCAGCATCATCATGGGTTTCGGCGAAGTCATGCTGCATGATACCAAGCGGGGCCTGGCCAAGGAACGGTCGACAGAACAGCTCACGGCCATTCTCGCAGCGGCCCAGGACGCCGCCAAGATCGTGCATCGGTTGCGGGAATTTTATCATCCCGAGGAAAGCACACTCCAGCACCAGCCGCTTGATCTCAATAAGCTCATCAATCAAGTGATCCTCCTGACTGAGCCTCGGTGGCAGGCACAGGCCACGGCCAGCGGGCGCCCCATCACGATCACCGCCGAGCTCGGCCAAATTCGAAACGTTCTTGGCGAACCTGCCGAACTCCGTGAAATGCTGACAAACCTGATCTTCAACGCGGTCGACGCCATGCCTGAGGGAGGCGCCATTACCATCCGCACACATTACGACTGCCAGACGGTCGTGTTGAACATCAGCGACACCGGCATCGGCATGACTGAAGAAGTGCGCCGCCAGTGTCTCGAACCATTTTTCACCACCAAAGGCAAGCGCGGGACCGGTCTCGGCCTTTCCATGGTGTTCGGCATTGTCGAGCGGCTCGGCGGCACCATCGAAATCAAAAGCCAGCCCGGTGCTGGAACCGATTTCGAATTTCGTCTGCCGGCCGCGAACGTCGAGACGCTCGTACTCCAAGATGTTTCGACGCCATCAGATGGCGTCCTGCGCATTCTTGTGGTCGACGATATTCCAATCCTGAGTCAGCTCGTGTGTGAGTATTTGCAGGACGATCTCCACATCGTGGAAACAGCCCTGAGTGGAAGCGAAGCTCTCGAGAGATTCAGGGCCGGTCATTTCGATCTCATCGTGACCGACCAACTCGTCTCGGGAATGAGCGGCGAAGAAATGGCCGCCGCCATCAAGCAGATCAGTCCGAAAACTCCGGTTATTTTCCTGACCGGCTACGCCGGCGATTCTCCTGCGCCGCGAACTCATTCGGCCGCGATCGATCTTGTTTTGGAAAAACCGGTGTCCAGAAGCGCGCTCCGCCAGGCGCTGGCCGGGATTGCAACTCGTTAGGTAGTTTCTTGATTCGGCATATCGCTCACCGACCGGGATCGGGAGCCTGAGACACTGCGCGTCGACGGGCTCGTTTTTGCATGACCCTGATCTATTGTTTCACGAGGGCGAATGACGCCGCATTTGACGGCGGCTCCAACCGAATATAATAAGGGCCTCACTTTGCGCCCGTAGCTCAACTGGATAGAGCATCTGACTACGGATCAGAAGGTTTGAAGTTCGAATCTTCACGGGCGCGCATCTCAAGTCCGCCGGCCTCCGCGATCTCTGCGATTGAGGAATTCCTTCGCGGCTCCCTCTCAGGCGACTCCAGTCAGGAAAATACGGTTGACCGTTCTGTCGCTGCGAACCAGTGCTCCTCATTAGAAAGGCCAAAGATAAGGGCGGGTTTGTCTCTCGGTTGAGACGACGCTGTCATTTTGCCTGCGGCGGTTCTTTCTTTTCCCATTCGCGGATTTCTTTGGCGTATTGATCGATCCATTTGGCCACATTGGCGGTTTCGTCCTCAGAAATCATGCATCCCTGGACGCGCTTTAACCGCGAGTGGCTCGACCGATAAGGTTCCGCGAGATGGTCATAATCCTGCACGCCAAGCTGGCGCAGGCCATACAAGGCATACATCCGTCCCGCCTGTGTTCCTTCGTTCAGAATCCTACGCAGCTGTTCCTCGGCTCCGGGACCGTCACGCACTTCGCGCAACGCCAATTCCGACGCCGAGAGTGTGCCCGCGACGCCGATGCCGCCAATGGCGAACTCCTGCGCATTTTTGACAGAATCATAGGCGCCCGCCTTGGCAGATGCGGTTCCCAGCATTGCGACTGCGAAGACAAGCGCTGCCCGGAGAGCTGGAGCGCTCGCGTGGGCTTCGCTACCGGCAAACCACCCTGCGATCCCAAGGCCTGTGAATAGCGCTACCGCGATGACGCTGATGTAAGCGCCATAAAGCCAGGTCGCGCCAAAGGAATGAAACGAGAGGACGTTAAGCCAATAGATTGATCCGGCGCAAAGGAGCAGCTCCAGGGTCCGGAAGGTCCACTTCATTCGCGGCCGAAGACTTCGCCTAACAAATAGAGCGAATCCGAGCGGCCAGCCGAAAGCCAGCAAGGTAAACAAACCCATGGTGTCAAAGCCGATGGAGCGATACCCATATTGATAACTGAACTCGGCGTTTGATTGAGGATAAAGCCGTTCAGCCACAGATTTTTGCGTGGTCTGCGAATGATTCTCTCCCTGAGAGCATTCGCTCAAAGGCAGAAAGATGGTGCACACCAGGACAATCGCGGCCGTGAGTCGCAGTTTCCGGATCATTTGATTTACCCTAACGGCCCCGCCGGGTGTGGATCGAGAATTAAAGTTGGGAAGCAAACCTCGCTCGCCATGGTGTGAATACGTCCCTGGACGCGCTTTCTTTCACCAAGTTTTGCGTCCGCACCTTGTGTAGCGGCGGGCCGGCGAAATGAACACCTTACGCCTGCATCTCGAACTGGCTCATGAGCTTGAACGTCTCGTAGCGCTCATTCACTTCGTCCATGGTCAGGGTCCGCAGTCGCTCCAGGCTAAACGCTTCGACTGTGAAGCTGGCCAGGACGCTGCCGTAAATCATCGCCTTTCGCAGATCAGCGAAGCGAACGGCACCGGCATTAGCGGCCAGATATCCGGCAATGGCACCGGCGAACGTATCGCCGGCTCCCGTGGGATCGTGGATGTCTTCCAATGGATAAGCGCCGCAGCTGAAAAATTCGTTCTCGCCGAAAAGAAGCGCGCCGTGTTCGCCTTTCTTGATTGCGACGTAGCGGGCGCCCATCGACCGAATCGCGCGCCCGGCTTTGATCAAGCTCGTTTCCTTGGTCATTTGGCGAGCTTCACTGTCGTTCAGGATCAGGAGGTCCACGCGCGGTATCAATTTGTCCAAATCGGGCCGGGCCGTCTCGATCCAAAGATCCATCGTATCGGCAACGATGAAGCGCGGTTCTTCCATTTGATCAAGCACATGGCCCTGCAGGGCCGGCGCGATGTTGGCCAGTAAGACGAAATCGCTCGACCGATACGACGCCGGCAGATCCGGTTTGAAAGTCTCGAAAACGTTCAGCGCCACTGAGCGGGTCTCGCGCGTGTTCAAGTCCCAGGCGTACTCGCCCGACCATCGGAACGTTTTCCCATCAGCGCGTTGCACGCCTTCGGTGTCAATTCGGCGGCTCTTCCAGAATTCGAATTCGCCCGCCGGAAAATCCGAGCCGACGATTCCCACCAGTCGCACCGGCGAAAAGAAACTCGCACTCAAGGCGGCATAAGAGGCCGAGCCGCCTAACAGATCGGCGTGTTCCTCGACGGGAGTTTTTACGGTATCAAGGGCGATGGAACCGACGACAAGGACAGACATGAGGGGAAATGACTAATGACGAATTCCGGAATGTCGAATGGATTTAAGACCGATGCACTCGCTGCGATTCGACCGATCGCACGGACGCGGCCTTGTTCGGCATTTGGTCATTTGAACTTCCTTCGTCATTGGTCATTGGGAATTCGGCATTTTTCCTCGAGCAGTTCCTTGCAAGCCCGAGCGTATCCTGACGCATCTGGCGCCAGTAATAACCCTGATACAATCACCACCCGCCTGGCCCCTGCCGCAATGACTTGCGCGAGGTTTTCCAATTTGATCCCGCCGATACAAAAGATCGGAACACTGATGAACCGATGCGCTTCGCTAATGTCGCTTAGGCCGATCGGCGTGTAATCAGGCTTCGTCGGAGTGGCAAAGAGCGGACCGAACCCGATGTAATCCGCGCCTTCATCAGCCGCCGCGCGGGCTTGTTCGATGCTATGGGTCGATTTTCCGACCAATAATCGTCCCCCGCCCTGCTCGCGGGCCTCGTTAACCGAAAGATCGTCCTGCCCCACGTGCACTCCGTCGGCCCCAACCGATCGCGCAATCTTTGGATGATCATTAATGATTAGCGGTACGGAATGTTTGGCGGTCAGCGCCCGAAGATTCGCGGCGAGCGATTCGAGCTCCGCGGCGCTGTTCTTTTTGCCTCGGAGCTGCAAAATGTCCACGCCACCATCGATCATCTCACCCGCAACGCGCACCGCCTCTTCTGGAGCGACGTAGGCCAGATCAAGAATGCCGTAGAGGCGAGCGCCGGAAAGAGGTGCCAAAACTATTGGAGCAATCGCGTCGGCGGTGTGCTCAACTCGAAATTTCCGGAATTCATCACGCGCTCGACAAACCCGGTGTCGTAATTACCGGCGCGAAACTCGGAGTTCCGCATCATGGCAGCATGAAACGGCACGGTGGTTTTGATTCCGGTGATATAATACTCGTCGAGAGCGCGCCGCATTCGATCGATCGCTGAAATCCGGGTGGCACCGATGGTGATGATCTTGCCGATCATGGAATCGTAATAAGGCGGGACGGTGTAGCCGGTATAAACATGCGAATCGATGCGCACACCGCGGCCTCCGGGGGCGTAATAAAAAGCGATTCTGCCCGGCGACGGTTGGAAATTATTGGCCGGATCTTCGGCGTTAATGCGGCACTGGATCGCGTGCAAGCGGGGCTCGGCGTGTTGAACATGGGGCGATAACGGCTGACCCGCAGCGATGCGGATCTGCTCCTTCACCAGGTCGCATCCATAAACTTCTTCGGTCACGGTGTGCTCCACCTGGATGCGCGTATTCATTTCGATGAAATAGAAATGCCGGTCCTGATCGACCAGGAACTCCATCGTGCCCGCGTTTTCGTAGCCAACTGATTTGGCCAGCTTCACGGCCGCGGCTCCCATCTTCTTGCGCAAAGCCGGGGTAAGAAATGACGACGGACATTCCTCGATCACTTTTTGATTACGACGCTGAATGGAGCAATCGCGTTCGCCGAGATGAATGGTGTGGCCGTGCTGATCGGCGATGATCTGGAATTCGACGTGATGCGGATTCACAATCAGCTTCTCGATGTAAACCTCGGCGTTTCCGAACGCCTTCTCCGCTTCCATGCGCGCGGCGTGGAAGCCGGTGATCAGGCTCGGCTCGTTATGCGCCATGCGCATGCCGCGGCCGCCTCCGCCTGAAACAGCTTTGATCATCAGCGGGTAGCCGACCTTCTTGGCCACTTTGATGGCGTCCTTTTCCGTCTCGACGATGCCGTCGCTTCCGGGCGTGACTGGGACACCGGCCCTGCGTGCAAAGGCGCGCGCGGAATTCTTGTCGCCCATCGCGCGCATCGCGCTCACTGGCGGTCCGATGAATTTGATCTTACAGCTTTCGCAAACCTCGGCGAAGTGCGCGTTCTCCGAAAGAAAACCGTATCCAGGATGAATCGCATCGACGTCCCCGACTTCGGCCGCGCTCAGGATTCGATCGATCCTCAGATAGCTTTCCGAACTCGGAGGCGAACCGATGCAGATCGATTCGTCGGCCAGTTGCACATGGAGTGAATCGACGTCGGCTTCGGAATAAACCGCGAGCGTGCGAATCCCAAGCTCTTTGCATGCGCGAATCACGCGCAGAGCAATCTCGCCGCGATTTGCGATCAGGACTTTCTCAAACATCAGTTGAGAGTCATTGGTTGAGAGCTGAGAGACGACAGAAAAACCGCTGCATTTTGACTCTCAACACTCAACTCTCAACTAACGAACCCGGAACAGGACCTGGCCGAATTGCACCGGCTTTCCATTTTCCGCGATAACCTCGGCAATCACACCGCTTGTTTCGGCTTTGATTTCGTTCATCACCTTCATCGCTTCGATAATGCAAACGACGGAATCTTCGTTAACGGTTTTGCCGACCTCGACAAATGACGATGATTCAGGCGAAGCGGCGCGATAGAAAGTTCCAACCATGGGCGAAACGATGTCCTTAAGCGCCGGGCCTTCGGGCTTTGCCGCAGGCGCCGGCGATGTTCCCGTTGCCGTCCCCGCGGGCGCGGCGGCTGTCACGGCTGGAATCGCAATGGGCGCAGCCAGAACTGGCTGGGTGGCGGTCCCCTCCTTTTGGAGCTTCAGCTTAAAGCCGTCCTTCTCCATCTCGAAGACCGAGAGCTCGTTCTCCTTCATCAAGTCGATGATCGCTTTGATGTCTTTCAGTTCCACAGTTCGATCTCCGAGCTAGAGGCGCTTAGGTAAAGCGCTTTTAGGGTTTAGGTCAAGCCCGATGCGGGCAACGCCGCCGTCTCCCAACCTGTAGGGCGGCCATCTTGGCCGCCGATTCTTGTGTCGGCCGCGGCCGCGCTCAGCTTCGCTTCAAGGGCCTCATGCTCCGCCGGCGGAAACTCCCCTCGTCGGCCGGGCGATCCCGGAGCATTCCCTCCACAGCAGGGCACCGCCAAAAATGGGATCATAAACCGCTGACCCATTATCTTGAATCATTCCGCCGGGCGCGCCCAAACCGACTGGTTTGTACCGATTCAGCGCCGCGCGGATAACGCCTCGAGCGCCTGGCCCCGGTGGTCGAAAATAGCGGCGAGTTGCTGTTTGATCATCAGGCCATTGATCAGGCCGCCGAGCGGGCCGAACGGCGGGATGTAGTGGACCAGATCACGCACCTCGATTTGACCGTCGTCCATTTCGCGGAAAAAATGCTCGTGATGCCAAAGGCGGTACGGGCCTTGACGCTGTTCATCTGCGAAATAATACGGCTCTTGAACCTGAACGATTTCTGTCAGCCATGACATTCGAATGCCGAAGACCGGCGTGACGGTGTAACGAATCATCAAGCCGGGATAAATTTTTGCCGGCACCTCGCTGCGGACCTGAAAATTGAGCGCCGGCGGCGTGATCTTCGCGAGGTTGCGGGGATCGGAGAAGAAGTCCCAGCAATCGGTCAGTGACATTCGGACTATTTGTGTCCGCCTTAATGTGTAAACCGGCATATGTCGTTAGGCGCAGTCCTCGCTGGCGCGTCGCTCCGGAAAAATTGCCGAGGCGCTTGTGCCAAGCCGCTATTTACTTTAGACAAGCGTTTGGCACAAACGCCTCTACAAGACCTTCGGTTCCGAATCGTCGACGAGACGCCGGAATACGTCGTGGTCGATAAGCCGGCGCTGTTGCTGACGCACCCGAAAAAGCCGGACGGGACTCCGACACTTTGGAGAGCTCTGCGAGAAGTGCTGGCGTTTGAAATTGCCAATGGCGGGCAGGTATCGATTGTCAACCGGCTGGATCGCGAAACCAGCGGGCTTGTTCTTGTTGCTAAGACACAGGCGGCGGCGCGTCGGTTTGGTTTGCTCATGCAGCGGCAGGGATTTCGGAAGGAATATCTCGCGATCGTGTGGGGCTGGCCGCAATGGGAGATGCACGTTGTCGATGCAGCTCTCGACCGGCAGGGAAATCATGGCCCATCGACGATTTGGTTGAAGCAGGCCATTTGCGACGCTGGCTCTCCCGCTCGCACGGAGTTTCAGGTGCTTCAGCGTTTTGAAAAGCGAATCACGAATGGTGACCGGTTTGCACTTGTTCGCGCGCTGCCGTTGACGGGGAGGACGCACCAGATTCGGGTTCACCTCTCCTCGATTGGACACCCAATCGTCGGCGACAAGATTTATGGGCCGGACGAAAAGCTTTACCTGGAGTTTATCCGAACCGGATGGACGCCGGAACTCGAAGAGAAACTTCTGATGCCGCGCCACGCCTTGCATGCATCTCGATTGGCCGGCGACGAGAACCTCGCTTGGGAGGCGCCGTTGCCTGCAGACATGATGGGGTTTCTCCGAGGATAATTGTAGGGCGGCCATCCTGGACGCCGAACTGATAGACGGCGGCGAAGATCGCCGCCCTACAGTCGCCTTCGTTGCAAATCAATCGGCCCACCATATCGTGAGCGGCTCGTGAAGCGTCTTCTCCTCGGGGTAATGTTGATCTCGGTTTCTGCCACGGCTTTCGCGGGCTCCTTTGAACCCGCACCGAGTGGTCGCGATCCGCTCGATCCGCCGCGATTCGAAGTGGCGGCTGAATCAGCTTATCTGCTCTGCATCGCGAATAATCCGCACGGATACGAAGTGGCGGCTGAGTTTCTGACCGGAAGAATTCGCTGGGGCGTAAACGACGCCGACAACTGGACGCGCGGATTTCAACAGTTTTACGTCACCGCGGAAGGCCAGGCGATCGTGCGCGGCGTGGAGAATCATTACTTTGGATTGAACTTCGGAATGCGTTACAACTTCGTCCAGCCGCACAGCCGGTGGAGCCCCTACATTTCCGGCGGCCTTGGCCTCGGATGGATCGATAGCAACGCAGCCGTGGGCGGTTCACAGGGACAGGATTTTACTTTCAATATCCTGAGCGCCGCGGGAATTTCCTATCGCGTTAACGACCAATGGAAGGTCGACGCCGGAATTTTGTGGGAACATTTTTCCAACGGAGGCCAGACCGACCCGAACCCCAGCCTGAATCTTCTCGGCCCGCAGCTGGCCGTGAGTTATTCCTTCTAATTTCGCATCATGGCAGAAGAAAATATCCTGGTCGTTAGGCGTAGCCTCCTTGATGAGCTCGGTTCCTTTCAAGGTTTAAACTTTGAGCCGCGTCGTTACCTCGACGCACTTTTATCGCGCGGGAACAATTTCTTTCTGCCGCGTAGCAAGGCGGAGACGGATCCAACACACAAGCAGATCATTCCCTACGTCTTAATTTCGTGCGACGGGCGCGTGCTCTATTACGTTCGTGGCAAAAAGGCAGGCGAGCAGCGACTGGTGGCCAAGGGATCTATCGGGATCGGCGGACACATGAACGATACCGACGAGTCGCTCTTTGCCTGGGACGAAGCCGCCTATCGAGCGGGCGTCGAGCGCGAGGTCAATGAAGAGATCAAGATCGATTCGCCGTTTGAGGACAAGATCGTCGCCCTGTTAAACGACGACGCCACGGAGGTTGGCCAGGTTCATCTCGGAATCGTCCACGTCTTTAAATTGGCGGAGCCGAAGGTCGAAAAGCGCGAGGCTATGATCACCAATCTTTCCTTTTTAACGCCCGAGGAGCTCGGGCAACGCCGGGAAACGCTTGAGAGCTGGTCGCAGTATTGCCTCGACGGCTTGGACACACTGATTCGTTAGGCGATTTCCCGCTACAGGATTTTCGATTCAACCACCAAGCGCGCGAGGAGCCGATGGCAACTGTAGGGCGGCCATCCTGGCCGCCGCCCCGTCAGATGGCGCTGAAGCCTCTTTCGCTAAGCTACGACGGTCCCAGACCGCCGCCGCCCTACTGGGCGGGGGCTTTCCAGGTAATCGTAAGATTATCCACCTGCCATTTGCCGACCGGATGGGAAATGGCCATCTCCATTAACACCGGACCGCTTGGGTAATTCAGATGAGCGGTGAAGATACCGCGCGGCGAAAAAAACTGAGATTCGAAGGTAACGCTCTCATCGATCTTGATCGGCTGCACCGGTGTGCCCAGTTCGGTGAGTTTCTGAATCACCATCTGTTGCATCGAGGGCGGATAGTCCAGCTTTGCCTGCGGTCCGAGATTATTGGAGAAGAACGCCAGGTCGTGCTTCACGGTCAGGTTCTCGATCATTTGCCGGCCGAAAGCGCGAGCTTCTTTCTCGCTGGTGTTCTTGGTTGAGAAGAGCCACCAGGCACCGGCCCCGAGAATCAGTACCAGGATGACGACGATGACCAGGCCTTCCCCGCGCCGGTTGAATTGGGATACACTTTGCTTTTTCATATTTGTATTTTAGCTCTGCGCCAGCACTCCTCCCCCTCCGCCTCCAAGACGGCGAAGACAAATGCTGAACGTTGTTTAAATCTTACTCTGCGCCAGCATTGTTTCAGACATGTTAGTAACCGAAGCCGTAGGTCTGCTTGATCTGATTATCACGAATCAGAGCCGCGTGACTTTGTTTCCCCGTGTAGGCGCCGAAGCGGTTGCGGGCGTTGACCTTGAAATCAACCAGCCAGCCGTAAAAGTGCTCGCCATCCTTGCCGATATCGACCGGTTTTGGTTCGTTAGTCCATTCGATCTTTGCGCTATCCGCGTCGACGAGCGCGCTCTTCATCCAGTTATAAATCACTTCCTTGTAATACTTCGGAGGAGGTCCGCAGAGACTCGGGTCCGCCGGAACGCTTTCAACCGAGAGCGGCCCGCTTAGGGCCACGCAGACCGAACAGAGAAGTGAGAAGAGAATCACCCGCTTCATGCGCAGCCTCAGTGCTTAGCGAAGGGCGAGTGCGCTGTCAACGGCCTCGCCGGGGGCGGCGCGCCATGCGCATCCTTTGCGATCTCCCTGATGCTGTCGTCCCGCGACCATAAAACGGCCGGGAGGCCGCGTTGTTTAGAGCTTGAAGCTGGGTCATTCATTGGATTTTGGTGCTTGGTTTTTGGAGCTTCCGCGGCCTAGAAATCGGCCTATGAAGTCAGTGTCCCTTGCCACCCTCTGTCTCGCTCTTTTCGCCTTATCCGCCGCAGCCGCGGTCGCTCCTTCCCCTGCTCCGCCGCCGGCGGCTGTGCTGCATCCGGATAATCCAAAGTCATTCGACCCGGCCGCAGCCACGCAGGCCTGGCTCGATACCGTGCCTGCAGAAAAACGGAAGCAATCCGACAAATATTTTGAAGGCGGATACTGGCTGATTCTTTGGAATTTTCTTACTACCGCTGCGATCGCGATCATTCTTTTGCAATCAGGAATCTCGGCGCGTTTGCGCGACTTCGCTGAGAAGTTCACCCGCTTCAAATTTCTGCAGACGATATTTTATGTCGTTCCATTCATTCTCCTTTTCGCGGCGCTTAACTTTCCGCTTGGTGTTTACCAGGATTTTTTTCGCGAACACCAGTATGGACTGGCTACGCAGACGTTCGGGCCGTGGTTTTCAGAACAGCTGATTGGACTGGGGGTGGCGGTCATAGGTTTTTCTATTGCCTTGCCCGTTTTCTACGCGGTGCTTCGGCGCGCAGGAAGAACCTGGTGGCTTTGGGGGGCAATCGTCGTGGTCTTTGTCATTGCCTTTGCCTCCTTTATTGCGCCGCTTTACATCGAACCGCTTTTTAATAGCTACAAGCCTCTGGAAGATCCCTCGATTCGCGATCCGATCATCAAATTGGCCGAGGCTAATGAGATTCCAGTCAAACAGGTCTTCGTCGTCGATGCTTCCCGCCAAACGACAAAAATTAGCGCGAACGTCGCAGGATTTTTGGGAACCACCCGCATCGCTTTGAATGACAACCTGCTGAAGAATTGTTCGCTACCGGAGATCCGGCAGGTCATGGCACATGAAATGGGCCACTACGTTCTCAACCATGGCGCCAAGCTGGTGGCCTTTTCCGGGATTCAATTCCTTTTTGTTTTCGCGCTGACCAATTTTCTCTTCGGTGCAATCGCTCGGCGGTGGGGATCACGATGGCGCGTCCGCGGGTTGAGTGACCCGGCGGGCCTGCCCCTCTTTATTCTCATTCTTGCTGGTGTCTTTTTCCTCCTGACCCCGGTCACAAACACCGTCGGACGGAAAATCGAACAGGAGGCCGATGCTTTTGGCATCAACGCATCTCGTGAACCGGACGGAATGGCGCAGGTCTCTCTCAAACTTGGAAGCTACCGAAAACTCAATCCCGGCCCGCTCGAAGAATTCATCTTTTTTGATCACCCGAGCGGCCGTGCGCGCATTCGCATGGCCATGGATTGGAAGGCCGCACAGGTGCCGTGTGGCCAAATGCAATAGCCGGCCTGGAACGTTTACGGCGCCGTGTTAGGTCGTAAACGCCAGAATGTTTGCGGGAGCGAGGTCGCGTCGCCTAACGAACGCGTGGCCCAGGGAAAGGTCTCCACCACGGTGGTTGAGACCGGGTCCCAGTGTGACAGATCGGTCGATCGTTCAAGACTGTAGGTAAATCCGAAGAGGCTGCCGTAGCTCAGAGTAGCCGTGCCGCCGTTCACACTCAGGACCGAAAACCTCGGCGGATAATCGCGCTCGGCCAGTTCGTCCGGGTCTTCGCGTGACGGAAGGAGGAAATGGTAAACCTGCGGCAAACGCACCGACCAGGCCGCTTCGTTATGCTGCTGGCCGCAGCCGGCGACAAACTCGACGTCGTCATTCACGGAATAACCCTGTGCGAGATGGGTGTCGTACATGGCCAGGCAATTATCGAAATCGCTCTGGTCTTCAGCCGTCCCCATATCGAGATGAACTCGGACCGGCTTCTTCCCCTCTCCGTTCACCTGTGCGACATAATTCGGTGAAATCCAGAGTGCCGGGGACATGACGGCAATTTTTCCGAAAGTGGTGAACTCGCGGCCGAAATAGAGCGCTACCAGCCCGCCCAGAGAAGATCCAATCGTGATCGTGTTCTTCGGGTCATTCAGCGTCCGGTAGGTGTTGTCGATAAAAGGCCGCACATTGTTGATGACGAAATTGGCGTAGGCATCGGCGCGTCCTTGTGTCCCCTGATAGGAATCGTTAGGCGGCTGATACTCGGGAATTCGCGCACTGTCGTTATCTATCCCCACCAGAATTGTTTCGCGCATTCGGCCGGCCCCAATTTCTTTCGTGGCCGTGGCGTCGGCGCTCCACGAGCCGAACGGACCACCCGGGTCGAACACGTTCTGGCCGTCATGAAAATAAACGACCGGATAGCGGCGACTGATGTTCTGGGCGTAACCGCGCGGAAGATAAACATGAACGTTGCGGCTGGGAATGTTCGGGATACTGGAATTGACGAAGCTCGTCACGATCGTCGGCGCAGAAAATGTGACCGGCGGTTGATAGGCGAAGACATTGCCGTCTTCGACCTCGAAGTCATCGATATTGGTCAGGTAATTTCCGCCGCCGGGCGGATTATCGAAGTTGTTGTGCCCATCGCTGAAGACAAACTCGATGTTCTCCCCTGCCTGGCCAACCCCGGTGATCTTGAAAAGCGATTCACCAGCTGTCCGACCCGCGCCGATTTTTGTCATGGTCATGCCGACGAAAGCGCTGCCATTGTTATAAAGCAGGTCGACTGAACTCCACGAACTCAGGTAGTAAATGGTCTTGCCGTTGTAGGGCGCGGCTGGTTGCGGAGCGATTGCCTGGGAGAGCGGGCCACCAAGGGCGGTAGTGTTCGACGAATCACACCAGCTTCCCTGCGCCGTCGACCGTTTAATGTATTGATATTGCAGCGCTGTCCCGGCCTGGATCGAGATCTGTCCGGTCCACACGTTGTTTGCCGTGAAGCGAAGCTTGATCGCGTGTGTCGGATCGTTCGATCCGAGGTCCGGATGATTTCCTGTAACAAAAACGCTGTTCCCAAAACCAACGTCGTTGGTGATCGAGAAATTAACGATCTCCTTGTGCGGGCTGCTCGCATGGGCGGAACCGGCAACAAGCAGGAGAACGAGAGGAAGAAAACGAAACACGGAAGCGAGGATCTTAGTATAGAAATTCTAAATATCGAACGAGGAATCGTAACCGCGGATTACACAGATTAACGCGGATTGGGGAGGTCAATCGGTGGCTCGGTGGTATATGACCTCTAGAATTTTTGGAGCTTGGTGCTTGGGATTTCGTGTTTCCGTCGCGTAGCGACGGCTATGGATAGGTCGCCCGGTAGAATCGCCTGCTTAATCCGATGGCGTCGTTGTCGGTATACTGGAACGTGCCAGTCGAGTCAGCCGTGACCGACGCGAGAAAACCAAATGCGGTCAACAGATCCGGCGACATCTGCATCGTAACTGTGAGGTTCGGCTGCGTCAGCCCGGTGATGATGGCCGGTCCGGTTCCGGAGCGCGTAATGGATGTGATCCGAACCAGGGCCGGATCGAAGACGTAACCTTGAGCGACATCGATCAAATTGAACAACGAGCCTCCGATCCCGCCGACCGACGGCACACTGTTGGCGGGCTGCGTCAATGTCATGGTGCTGGCCGTGACTTCGTGCAGCTTGTTGTCCATCGGATCGGCTTCGCTGACCTGCGAAAGAGGCACGTAAATCGTGATCGTCCCGTTAGGCCCGAGGATGGATTGACAATTCGCCGCCGGCAGCTGCGCATTGCCGGGATAGGTCAGGACACCGCCACCGCCCACGAGCGCCACGGCGTTTTCTCCCACGAAACACTGCAAGGCCGCGCCGTTATTCGATTCCGCGTAGACATGAAAATTTTTGCCACCCGCGGGGTCGGTCAACGACGGGACAAACCATTGCGTCGACCAGACCAAATCTGTGTTCGGATCCTGAGCCAAAGTAGGCGCGAGGCTCAGATTGTTCAGCTGCATATCGATCTTGTAACAAGGCGCTGACGGCGAGCATGGGCCGGAGGTTACCAGCGCCACCTGAGATTTCAGAATGTCCAATTGCGGCATGTTCGCACTGCTCGTTCCCGAAGCTTCGTATTTCCCGTCACCGGTCACATCGGTCACGGTATTGAATGGGGTAATCCCGGAAACATTCACCGGCGAAGAGGCAGAAAATAATCCGGTGCCACCATTTTGATGAACATACATGGCGTGCCCGGCGGCCGAGCCGATGATGTTATTTGAATCAACATAGGCGATGTTCGCTTCACCTTGCGGCCCGATGCGCGTCTGCAAATAATCGCCTAACGAACGGCTGGAAAGCATGTTCTGCCCGCCAATCAGGCTTTGGACCGCGCCACGGTGGACAGGATGTTCGGTCGTCAGGATCGGCGGCGTAAAGACCGGTTCGCCCGGACCATGGGCATTGAGCGACTGCACCATCCAGACGCTCCAGGTGCAGGTGTTGCAATCATCCGGGCCATTGTTCCCGCCACTGGGCATATCCGGTGTTCCGTACCAGACAATGTTCACGCGTCCGTCATCGCCTGCATTGATCCAGGCGAAGACATTCTGGTGAAGCGTGCCCACGGACGAACCGCTGGTGTCGATCTGGACCGGGGTCGACCAGGTGTTTCCTTCATTTGTTGAATAGGCGAACATCAGTTGGACATCCCCGGTGAGAGCGGATCCGGAGACAGGTGCCTGTTCCCAAACGGCATAAAGATTCCCGGCTTTGTCGATCGCCATCGTCGGAAAATCGCCGCCCGTCTTGAGGTTTGGTCCAAGGTCAGCCACGAGGATATCGGTGCAGTTCAAGCCCGTAGGGTCGGCCACATTCGGCGTGGCGATGGGATTGAACGCCACTGGGAAACAGCGACCAATTCGCACCTGCTGAAGATTCGCGGTGTCGTGAATGACATAGATATGCTTCACCGCGGTCGTTAACTGGGCGAAAACTCCCCCGGGTCCGTTAGGCTGCCCAGTTTTCGTGGCCACCGGACTGATCTCGTTATTGCCCATGATTGCTTCGTCGCAACCGCCGACGGCCGTGATGTGATTCGGCAAACCGAAGGCGATTCCGGCCGTGCTGCCGAGGGCTCCCGTGATTGGCGAGCGATACATCACCAGGACGTTGTTTCCGGGAAGCGAAGTGCCGGGACAATTCGCGCCGCCTGGGCCGACTTCATCGTTCGCGAGATAAAGCGTGCCGCCATTGGTCGGATCGCCGTCGACCGCATACCA
The DNA here is from genome assembly GCA_963824205.1 of uncultured Verrucomicrobiae bacterium. GTDB lineage: Bacteria > Verrucomicrobiota > Verrucomicrobiia > Chthoniobacterales > UBA10450 > JBBRDU01. Next base: position 172,688 of record CAWGOG010000002.1, read on the forward strand.
CTGGCGATCGACCACGGTGTCAGGAACGCCGGTGTTGCTGCAGGTGAAGGTCGCGCCGAAGTCGTCCGAGCGCGACGTGCTAAAATTCAGCAGCGTCAGATCATTAAAATAAAGGTGCCCGACGGTATCGATGGCGATTTCGGTGTCACCGCCGCCATGACAGGTGGTCACCTTTCCTTCCAGGGGAGCCGCGCCCACGACCCATTTGAAAGTCTTGCCGCCGTCGAGCGAATGCCAGATCCAACTGGTGTCCGCCGAGGCCGTTCCTGGAGCGCTGGTATAGATGCGATTCGAATTCGTCGGATCGATGCGGATTGATTCCTCGAAACCGGTGCCGCCGATTCCGCTGATTACCGGGTGCCCGAACGCTGGCGCATCAGCGGGCAATGAAGCCGGCCGAACCGACGGGTCCACCAGGATGCGAGGTCTGGGGATGACGATATTAACCGGCCTAACGACTTCAAGTTTTGTCCTTCCGAGGACCGGCCCGGACCTGGGATCTTTCGATCGGGACAAGCTCACGGCCGCGAGCGCCGTTCCAAGAACAAGAAGCAACGCCGCCATCCCCAGACGCACTTTCTTCCTCCCGGCGGTCCACGAAGTTTTCTCGATCATTCTCCCTCCTTCTTGAAGGGAACAAGGATACTACAAGCGAGGGCGGATCCTCAATTGTTACCTCGCCCGACGGCTCTTTGTCGGCCGCGCCCCAAAGAAACCATTCGCCCAGCGCGGTCTAACTTGCGAGTCCTGTGCGCCTTACGGTCGTTCCCACGCGCGCAGCCGCTTAACGAATCGATCTCGCCCAAGCGATGGTTTGGATAAGCGGCAATAGCACGCTCACCAGCACGACCACCATGACCGCGCCGGCATACCAGAGAAAATACCGGGGCGGCGTCACGAATCCCGCCAGGCCGGCCAGGATGATGACGCAACTTCCATACGCGAGGAGACGACCACCGTATTGGTTGATTTCGTACCAGCGCTCCGTCGAAGCGAACGATTGCCGGATGCGAACACCATAGAAATGGTTCATCGGAATCTTGCGATAGACCAGCGGCAGGCAAAGGCACAAAATGAGGAGTCCCGCCGCTGCGATGGTAAGAGGCAGGACCCACATTTCGTTAGGCGACTTTATCATCTTCTTTGGTTGATCGCCGGGCTGCGTTGCAGGCGCCATAAAATCCAGCGACCGCGGATGCCGCCGACAGCCCGACCGAGCGCCGCTCCGAAAATGGCAGGAATCAAAACCAACGGTGCCAGAACAAGCGCCAGCAACCCGAACAGCGGGAAAGCCCACAGGAAAAAGAAGACAAGAATCGCGATGAGCCAGGCTCGCGGGCCAGCCCGAAGAGAATCACGAAACTCCTGGCCAATTGTCCGGCGACGGAATTCGCCCGGTTTCATCAGGCCAGCGTGCCATCGCGCGTTAACCAGAACAAGCTTTTGTTACGAGGAGATCAATCGCGAGACAGGCCACAGGAACGATAAGTTGCGCGATGTTCGCGAAAATCTGCCAACAGCTGTTTCGCTTGCTGAAGAAATTCGCTGCGCCGGGCACAAGATTCGTCCTCCACGTTGAACTTGGTCGTCGAAACCAATCGTGGATGTTTCAGCGGGCCCAGGTGACGATCCCATTTGTTATGAATGGTCTCGACTACCGAGACCAGGGTGCGTCGATGAAAATAGTATTCGCGGCGAATGACCTCACTGCCGTGTTCTGTCGTCCAGTCGACAGATTGAATATCATCGCCCCGTAAATAAACCTTCGTCCCAGGGCCGCCCGCGGAGGGTTCCGCCCGCTCCTTTTCCACGCAATTGAGCGGCAACATCCTGCGGCTCCTGCTCGGCCGCGCTCAATCGCGCACTGCACAGCAGAAACCCCATGGCCAGACTCGCGATCGATCTTTTCAGGGCCGTTGTTCGATAGGGATGACCTTCTTGCCGACCGGCTCGCCGACATATTCGCTCAAGGGACGAAAAAGACGGTTGTCCTCCAATTGCTCAAGGATATGGGCGCACCAGCCGGACGTCCGCGCGATCGCGAAGACCGGCGTGAAAAGATCCGTCGGAATTCCTAACGAATGATAAACCGTCGCCGAATAGAAATCGACGTTGGCGTTGAGGTTCTTTTTTCTCCTTCATGAGCTCCGCGATCCTCTCGCTCATCTTGATCCACTTCGGCTCGCCCAGTTTTTCGCTCAGCTTGATTGCCATGTTGCGCAGGTGCGGCGCCCGCGGGTCGAGCGTCTTGTAAACCCGATGCCCGATGCCCATGATTTTCTTTTTCTCCGCCAGTTGCCCCTCGATATATTGATCGACGTTCTCAATATCTCCCAATTTTCTCGAGCATATGGATAACGCCTTCGTTCGCGCCGCCATGCAGCGGGCCTTTCAACGTCCCAATGGCTGAGGTGACCGCCGAGTAAATGTCGGTCAGCGTGGAAATGGTCACTCGCGCACTGAAGGTGGATGCGTTCGTCCCATGGTCGGCGTGCAAAACAAACGCCAGGTCGAGCGTTCGCGCGGCCTCGGCCGGCGCTGTCTCTCCCGACATCAGGTAGAGGAAATGCGCCGCTTCGCCGAGATCCTCGCGGATCGGCGGCAACGGCAAACGTTTGCGCGCGCGATGAAAATACGCGGCGATGACGCCGATTTTCGCGGTGATGCTCCGGGCACGCTGGCGGTTGATCTCCACGGTCGGTCTCCCGATGAATGTCGGGGTCGTAGAGGCCGAGCATGGAGACAGCCGTGCGCATCACATCCATTGGGAGCGCGTTCTTGGGCGCGGTCTTCAGGAAATCCACAACCGCGTCCGGCAAACGCCGCAGAGACCGAAGCGTGTTCGCGCAGGATGTCAGCTCCTCACGATTAGGCAGCCGATTATTCCAAAGCAGGAAAACAACTTCCTCATAGCTCACCCTCCCGGCGAGCTCATTGATGTCGTAGCCGGCGTAAATGAGCTGGCCTTTGTCGCCAATGACGTCGCTCAGCCGCGTGCTATTTGCGACGATGCCTTCGAGTCCGCGTGAAACCATGGTGTGGGATTGCCGCTGCGGCGGCGAAGCCACTTACATCTGAGCCGCGATCGGTTCAACCGCGAAGTTAAAATCCGTTTTCAACGTTCAGTCCCGCTTACCCGGTGCCGCGCCATGGCTTCCCCAATCTCTTCTCGTAATGAATTGATATCTCCCGGCGAAATTTCCGTGACGCCTGCAACGCCTGCCAGGCCGCACGATGTAGTCGCAATCACCGGCACCCCTGCGGCGACGGCCCTCAGAAGTCGCCGTGGCCAACGCTCCACCCACGCTGGCAACACCACGACCGCGGCACGGTCCAGCCAGTCTGGGGATGCCTTCGTGACGTCCAGATCATTCCAGAAACCGCGAGTCCGTGGTCTATGGTCTGTAATCATGCTGTCTGCCGGCATGGACCGGTCCGCCGCTCGCTCCATCGCATGGTTAGGCCTTTGGGTGAGGAGTCAACCCGATAGCGAACGCCCCCAATGGTTTCGCTAGAGGATGTGGCTTTCGTTTCATCAAGTCGTTCTCGACGTGTTCACGGAATCTGTCTCCAAACAGGTAACCCCGCTCATTCCAAAATTCCTTACCACCGGATGTGTGCACCAAATTCATGAATACAAGTTCCCAGCCCCTCCAGAGCTCTGGAGAGAGCGAGCCTTGTCGCCACTTTAGAAAGGCGTCCTGAGCGCAAAATGAAAACGCCATGCATGTGGCCACAAAGCGAGGCCTATCACCCTCCGCCAGACTCGAATAATTTTGCAGCCCTTCGGTGACAAGCCGGGCGAGCGAAACATCCGCAGCGACCAGCCGGTACCAAGTTGTGAAGGCCTCGTGGACTGATTGGGCGGCGGCAGATTGGACCGCGCTGGTGTTTGAGCGAATTTGAATAGCAAGATAGATAAGAGTTCCAACGGTAGCGATCGCCGCCACGAACTCGCCCACACTTCCTAGGTCCTGAATAGTCATAGCAGAGGCCTAACAAGACAAAGCTCAGCTACCGCTGATGAAACGGATGTCTATAAGCACCAGGAACTCTCTCATGAAATAACAGCGTAGTCACGGGCCGGTCAGCGGTTAACCGCAGCGCCTGGTTAGGCCTTTGTCCATCGCATGTAGGATAGTTTAATTGGTTACTGTCCGGTTAGTTCGCGCCGCTCCTCTTCAGTCACCGGCGGCTCATGCACGATCGCCCGCAGCTCGTCCGTCTCCGGAGAAGGCGTGAAGTCCGGGTAATTGCTGTGAAGGTTGCGCATGTCTCCGCCGAAGCGGTAGTGCGCGATCAGCAGAGCCTCGGCGAGTTCGATTTCATTGGCCAGTTGCGTGGCAGTGAGCCGCGAGGGGTCGGCATCGGACGCGGTGTAACGGCGGGCAGCGGAGAGCGCCCGCAGCCGCTCGGCATTGCTTGCTTGTACGACATTGAGTGCGTGGTAAAGATGTTCCAGCTGCCGCACGTCCGGCGGAGCCATGCGTGCCGTCACGCCCAAATTTTGCGCGCTCTGCCAGGCGGCGGTCGAGAAGCTCGTAATGTAAGTGTGCCAGCTGATTTTGCCCGGCCAGGTATCCGGTGCAGCACCCGGATGCTGCTGTAAATACTGGAGCACGGCGAGATTCGTTTGGAGGCGCTTGGTTTCGCGCCGGAACATGTCGGTGGTGGTCGCGAACTCGCGCTCATTCGCGGCGCGCTCTTCCGCGATCGCGTCCCGCACCTCACCCAGCTGACGCCGGTGGTGAATCCCTTCGGCAGACTGTTCGAGGCCAAGCGCGATCAGTAAACCGATTACGATCGTGGCGATATGAACGAAAAAATCACGCCATGCGTGCGCTGCGTGCGGCGGTGGGTGGACATCCAGCATTCGATCGGTTCCTATGCTTCTGCTTGCGCTGAGATAAGGCCTAACGGGACAAAGCTCAGCCACCGCTGACGGAACCGAGCTTTGATAACATCGAGAACTCTCTCATAAAATCCAGTGTAGTCACGGAGCGGGCAGCGGTTAGCTGAGGGAGTGTGGTTTTGTGGACTCGACGCGAGGCGTGACCGGACGCTCTGATAACGCGCGATGGAACTTGCAAAGAGAACCAACGCGAGAAGAACCCGGCCTTCCCATCTTTGCCCTACGCGGAATCACTGTGTCAGGCATCGGACCGCCGTATCAGGCCGCTCGCGAGATGGTGATGTAAACAATGTTCGGGCATCGGCCTCATGAAGATGCAGGAACGCCTTTCTGAGTTCCGCGGACTCCGCCCGAAGGCTAGTAACGGCGGGCCTCTGCTCTACATCGGCACGCGTGCCAATGTCATCCCGCTGCTCCAACAAAAATATGGTGCCTTGTGCGTAAATCTCGCAAGCAATCAGAAGCAAGCAGGCCGAGAACAGTAGGTACCGCACGGTAACACCTAACGAGACCCAAGATCAGCAACCGCTGGTGAGAGCGCGCGTCGCTGCTGATTGAATGTGGAAGTCATCGAAAGTTAGAACGCGGAGCGGCCAGGGGTTGGCTGCATCGCCTGGTTAGACGCCTCACTTCCCAACCGGTAGGTCCATGTTGTGCATGACCGCGATGCCCCAGCCATTTGCCTCCTTTGTCATGACCTGCATGAGTAGCCCCTTCCGTGGCCCCATATCATGTCCGTTTTGCACCGCTCCCGTCTGGCTCCAAGTGACGTCCACGAATGCGACGTCAGGTCTGAGAAAACGGATCTTGGTCTCCAGTAATTGGAACTTAGCATGTTTGAAGGATGGGACCGGGCCCGCCCCGTCGCCCTCGAGCAGCGGCCGGTGAAACTCCTCGATCGCTTTGCGGCCGTGTGCGGTCATTCCCCAGACGTTGGTGAAATCCGCGTCCTCGTGAAAGCACATCGAAAAAGCGTGTGCATCGAGTTTTGCAAACGCCTCGCTGGAGCCTGCGATCACCTTGCGAATGGCTTCTTGGTCGTCGGTTTGTCCCACAGGATCCGCCGCGTGGCCAATAGACGAGCAGGCAAGCAGGGCACAGATGATTGGGATCCGAGCGAAGGGAGTTTTCATATAGTGCATTGGGTTCATTGTTCAATAACAGTTTCTAGGACAGCAGAAAAGAAACGCAACGTCTAACGCGCCCACACCATCTAACGAGAATAAGATCAGCTACGCCCTCTGAGAGCGAGCCTGAATTGAAATGAGGACGTACTAATCATTGAAAGATGCGGGCACGGTACGGGAAGGCGTTAGCTGCATCGCTTGGTTAGGTTTAGCGGGAATGTTCACGGAGTGACGATAAAGGTAGTCTGATACACGGAACCTGGAATAACCTTCCAGACGCCATTGTCTTTGCGGACGTCGAAGCCTGTTACCTGATTATCGGGATTGGGCTGAGGCATCGCACTAACTTCTGCCCGATCAGAACGCGTGAAATATATTCCCGAGACCGGTCTCCTGATGTCAGGGCGGCGCTCCGCCAGAGCCACGATCTGCCGGACATCGTCAATTGTGAGCTTCCTCGCTTCGGTTTTCGGGAGAGGATTCTTGGTAACGGTTCCAAAACCCACGCTGGGATAAGCGGAGCAAAGCGCACGCGGAACTGGGCATGATGACGAGGACACGGACGCTGATTGGCACCCAACCGCGACTACCAGAGCGAGAATGCATGTCGCCACCTTCATAGACCTAACGAGAATAAGATGAGCTGCCGCTGCCGAGAGCGGGCGCTGCTCGAAGTGAAGCTACTTTAGTCATCGAAAAAGGTAAACGCGGTACGGGCAGCGGTTAGATCCATTGCCTGGTTAGATGTCAGAGGCACGAGACGCGAAGCGGGTGGAAATGCCGTGCGCGAGAAGCAGCAGTAGGGTGCCACCTAGGCCAATGTGCGTGCTTAGGAGAGCGTAGCGCACGACATCCTCGCACACTGGAGAAGGTCCGATCCATTCGGATGCCATCCCGAGGAACATCCAGTGCATCTGAAAGATCGCAGCGAAGGAACCGAACAGGGCCGGACCAAAGATCAGGAGTCGCTTGAACCTGCCCGACCGCCAGCCTAACAGCAGCACGGCGCAGCAAACGAAGACAACGGCTGTCGTCATCTGCCAGGCAGCCGGATGGGTCTTATAAATTCCCCCGTCTGTCCACGACGAACTCTCGTACGCAGCGGGACCGAACAAACGCCACCAATAATCTAGAATCCCGACGGCAAACATCTAACGAGAACAAGCTGAGCTGTGGCAGCTGAAACCGAGCGTCAAAGGCGGTGGGAAGGAAGTAGTCATCGAAAAGGTGGACACGGAACCGGGGGCCGTTAGCTCCAGCGCATGGTTAGGTCTTCTGGATGCCATCGCCGTGAGCGTAGCGATCAATGATCACCGTCGCAAGCCACACAACCAGTGTGCCGGCGATGATGGCGCAGGAGAACACCCCGGCAAAATAACCGAGAACTGCGGCACGTGTCGTAAGCTGTCCGTCTGGCGTCGCAAAACGCGGCGTGTAGAAAATAGAAAATGCCGCGGCGCCCGCGTACTCGGAAAGCACGAAAAGGATAAGACTCCAGACGCGAATCCGCAGGCGAGGAATCGCCGCAAGCGCAATCGCACCGATAGCGGAAAACAACGCTGACGTCAGGAGCAGCCCCATCAAAGGCATTAGCATATAAGCAACGCTGCCAGACCTAACGGGAATAAGATGAGCTACCACTGCCGGGCGCGAGCGTTGCTCGAAGTGATAGTAGTTTAGCCATCGAAAGGGGTGAACGCGGAACGGGCAGTGGTTAGCTCCATCGCCTGGTTAGGCCTTGGGTTCGCGTCAGCCCTTTTCATCCGCTCAATCGATAACCCGTCGTCATGATGCTAAAGTAGATTAGCATCGCTGCGAGTAACGACACGTTGAGCCACCGCCATCTGACGAACATCATCACAACATATGGAGGGAGAAAGGTCAGACCTCTCAACATCTCCCAGCGCCAATGAAACGACTGTTCGCCGGTCCAATTGTAGAGATTGAAGAATACGAGCCCGATAGCTAACGCACCGAACGAGACCCGACGCGCGCGGTCATAATAGGCGTGCATGTTGACTTCGCCCGCTCCCTCCCTTGCCTCGGGTAAGCACACTGCCGCGGCTATATAAAGGACGAGCAGGTTGAGAGAGCGTAGCAGGACGCGTCCGTAAATGATTGTGGTCACGCCACGTCCGTTCCACTCATTCAGCCAGACGAATACCACGATCAGGAGAACGAGCGTCGCTTGCATCAGAGGCTCCAGCGCCCAACGTACGCGCCGTCCTGCCAGCACCAGCCGGTATAAGGATGACGCCATGTGCGTCAATGCCAGCCCCAGAATCAACGCCGACAGAGTAAAGGTCAGTTCGAACAGAGTCATGTCGTGCTAGGCCTAACGAGAATAAGATCAGCCACCGTTGATGACAGCAAGACCGGCCTGAAATGAACGCGTGTTAGTCATCGGAAAGTGACGCGGTACGCGGTGAAGCGGTTGGTTGCATCGCCTGGTTAGGCCTTGCCAGAACTCGCCGCCAGCAGAAATGCACCCGCCGCAGCGGCGAATACCGAAAAGTCCAGTGGTGCTTTCACCCCAAGCGCCAATGTCATCGTGATGGCAAAAGACAACAATAGAAGGCCAGCAGCAAGTGCAAACCATCGCAACTGCCAGCCAATGAGCAAGCCAATAGCGAGAACCACCTCCGCCACAGTTGATGTCCAGGCGAGCATAGGAATAGAAGCTGGGGGAGCGAACCAATTGAGCTTGGCAACGTAATCGATAAAGGGCTTCCAGGCGCCCCACGCAACATTGGCCGCTCCGACAGTACCCCAAAGGCCAAATCGATCTGCCACGGCCGAGAGGAAGCCGGCCGCCAACGCTACCCGCAGAAACCATTGCGCTGCCGCGATAAGTGTTCCGTTCTCCATATATGTTCGCTACGTTTAGGCCTAACGAGAACAAGCTGAGCTACGGCCGCCTTCGTCGGAAGACAATACGACGGGAGTGCGCGGAGTCGCACTAGGGAAGTCGAGAGCTTGGAATGGGATCCAAGGAGCGAGCGTCAAATGCGGTGGAAGGGAAGTAGTCATCGAGAATGTGAACATGGGACGGACGGACCGTTAACTCCAGCGCATGGTTAGATTAATGCGGCCGGAATGCGAGAGACGCAGCTCCCGACTGCGACCAAATGTAAGCCGCGACCGCAGCGAAACGAAGACGCGTAGATCAGCGGAATGCGTCTGATCATAAAAGAATCTCAAAAAGAGCGACGCAAGTGATCATATCGATCGTGTGGCGAATGCCGCGCCCGATGCTCGATGCGAAAGCCGCAGAACACAACAGCCAAATAGCCGCTAAGCAGAGCGATCACGGCCATCCACAAGAAGACAACGTCCAATCGTGCTTAACATCTAACGAGAAAAAGATAAGCTGCGGCCATTGGGACAGAGGCGGCTCCGCGAAAGGAAGCTAATCATCAGTAAAGCATCGCCAAAACGCGTAGCGGTGGCCGTTAGCTTCATCGTCTGGTTAGATGCTTCGGGTGATTTCATCGAACGCGTCTATAAAGTGACCCACCGCTTTCGACGTGCGGCTCGCCAAGATACCTCCCATCACGCTTCCCAACACTGACGTGTCGTCCAAACAAGAGCTCATCGCCTCGGAGTGTGATGTCGTACGTGTCGGTGAATTCGCGGCCCTCGAAATCCCAGACCGTAATCAGCTGACCAGATTGCGTGTGCCATGTGCCTGAGAAAGTGTGGCCACTGCTCAACGTGAATGTGTGATCTGAGCGAAACGCAATCTCCATGGATGTGCCGGGCATGCGCCATCTGCCGACCAACCGCGCTTCGAGCGATCGTTCGCACGCGGTGAGCAAAAGCACTGAGCAGACGAGCAGGCTAGCTTGCATCTAACGAGAACAAGCTGAGCTACGGCCGCGGACGGCGAGCGCGAAATGCAGTGAAAGGGATGAATCCGTTGAGAACGTAGACACGGAACGGGCGGCCGTTAGCTCGAGCGCCTGGTTAGATGATGTGTGTCGCAATCTCACAAGGCAAATCAAGATGGCTTCCGAGAATCTAGTAGCAGCAGCCGCTCGATCACAATGACGAAGACCAAAGCGGCTAGCCAGAAAGGTAGACGAAATATGGCGAACATCGTGAGCTGAAATGACCACGTGTAAGTGAAGTATGCATCACCCCAGGGTTTTTCCGTGATATACCGCGCCATCCCCGGCAATGTGAAAGCCGCGCAAATGACGAGCCAAAGCAAAGCCGTGATCGCATATACAATTCTGGCTCGTGTCCAACCGCGCTTCATCATCTAACGAGAACAAGATCAGCTACGGCTGCCGAGAGCGAGGCTGCAATGAGATGAAGAAATCTAGCTCATCGAAAAGGTGAACGCGGTACGGGCAGCCGTTAGCTGCATCGCCTGGTTAGATGTCTGTGTCAGGCATCGACGATCACGCCTCCGATTCGCAGAGGTGATGCATCCCAATGATCGAATGTCAACTGCTCCACGTGGAAGCACTGAGCAACTGCGAACGTACTCTACGCGACTGCAAGCGTCCACACGAGGCATAGACCAGGCGACCACTCTATCCGCCGAGACGAGCCAGTAGCACGCATCGGTGAACGTCCGCCTCGAGATGCGTCGCGCGACAACAGCGACGATCTGCGATGTCTGCAGGCCGACAAGCGTAGACGCGCGAGGTCCAACGATCGCAGCTGCGGCAGACGCAGAGCGCATCCGGACGACGCTACACAATGACGATAGAGTAATCACGCGCACGCATAGATCTAACGAGAACAAGCTGAGCTACGGCCGCCGAGAGCGAGCGTCAAATGCGGTGAAAAGGAAGTAGCCATCGAGAATGTGGACACGGAACGGGCGGACGTTAGCTCCAGCGCATGGTTAGGTGCTCTCGCGTTGCATTCAGAATGGCTTTAATCGAGGCCGCCAACTCGATGGCACAGGCGTCGTTCGGGCATTCGTAACGATAACGGTGGGAGATGGGCTGCAAGAACTCTCATCGGAAACGTAGTAAGCGTCTTTACAAGTGCTAACCGGTAAACTGAACTGATCGCTTTTGGGCTGCCCCGTCCAATGAATGTCTATGCCCGCGTTCGGCGTGAAGAACGACATTTACCTGCGATCCACGGACTGTGACCGTGAGGATGTCAGACGGCTCGATCAACCGCAGTGGGTCAGCGGCGCCAACTCGAAAGCGGCCAGAGACCATCGCAGCGCTATAGCTAAACGGAGCGAGCGCATTCATGGGCCTAACGAGAACAAGATCAGCTGCCGCTGACGGAACCGAGGTTAATGCAACATCGAGAACTCTCTCATAAAATCTAGTGTGGTCACGGACCGGTCAGCGGTTAGCTGCATCGCCTGGTTAGATGATAAGAGGTGAAAATCTCACTTGTCGACAACGACTGTAGCCTTCCGGTTATCATCGCGAATTAGAACCGAAAAGTGATCGTTGGGCTTGAGGTCCGCGCGAACGAAGAAGATGTGCCACTCGCCTTCTGCCGACAACCAAGCCTGCCGCGGCACATATTGTTTTACGTCGATGTGCTGCTCAGACGCGGTGTGCTTCGCAATGTCCAGAATCTCCTGCAACTGATCTGGGCTAACATCACGGCCCTCGGCTCGGGCCGACGCGACAACAACGACAACCATCAGGCAGCGAACAAATACGCCAATCATCTAACGAGAAAAAGCTCAGCTACCGCTGACGAGAGCCGAGGCTAGCTGGCATGATAACACTCTCATAAAATTCAGTGTGGTCACGTGCCGGTCAGCGGTTAGCTGCAGCGAATGGTTAGGTCGCTGGTTCATAACGGGTTTGTGCTGAACACGATCACCATGTCATGATCCCGCGATATCCCGGAGTTCCAATAAACCCGAGTGTATCTGGCCCAATGCGCCTCCAGCTAGTGATAGATGACAGATCCAGCGGAATTCTACGGGAGTTCGCGAAGGCATAGATCTTCTTTGTGAGCGGGATAGGAATGACGATCGGGTGGGCAGTAATGTAGAGGTCGAGAGCGTGCGCAAGCTGCGCACTAGTGGCAGCTCGCGAGAACGGGCTGTTTCTGTAGCGCAGCTTACCGTGAGCAACGCCAAAGCCGAAACGAACAGTCGCATAGACCTAACGAGACAAAGCTCAGCTACCGCTGACGGGAACGAGACTGAGTAACATCGAGAACTCTCTCATAAAATTCTAATGCGGTCACGCGACGGTCAGCGGTTAGCTGCAGCACATGGTTAGATCCTTAACGTCGCTTCGTCCATTCCTCGGATGGTAAAGGGTGACCATTTAGATTCGAGTGCCATCTTAGCCGCATGCGACCTTTGCTGATCGACTCGATGGTGATCCAACCTCGGGGCGATGAGCTGGAAATTGGCTTGGGATCGTAATCGTAATGAATAATCAGCTCGAGCTGATTTCCACCGTGCAACTCCCATCTTCCTGCCGAGTAAGCGTCGCCACCCAAGCTATCGTATGAATGATCGGCTCGGAAGGTGAGCCGCCGAGGTATCGCTGAGGTGCCACCGACCCACTCGCCCACGAGATCTGCCGACCTGATTTCACCGGCATCCGCGACGGCGATGCCGAATAGAAGCATTAACAGCAGCGCTGGTCCGCGCATGGATCTAACGAGAAAAAGATAAGCTACCGCCACTGGCACAAAGACGACTGTGCAATGAAAGGAAAGTAGTTACCGAAATGGCATCTCCAAAACGTACAGCGGTGGCGGTTAGCTTCATCGTCTGGTTAGGCGCTTCAACGTTCATATGCTGATTCTGGTGCTAACTCAATAGTCTTGAGAGTGGCGACAGGCTTGTGAGTCTTCTTATTTGTTTCGATGGCAATCGTCAGCCAAAAAAGTTGCATGGTGTCCCCACCGCTGGGTTCCTGTATGTTTTGGTTGGCGACTTCAATTCGCAGCCGGTTTGGGGCAATCCACTTCTTTGGTGTTTCGCATCCTTTGGCAGGCATCCCCTCGATCACCTTGCTGCGCTTGAAAATCCGGGACATGTAATTCGGCAGGGGAAGCTGATTCCATCCGCGCGAAGAGTGAGCGTAGAGCGCACATCCCATATAACCGCGAGTCACTGGCCACGATATGGCGAAGCAACGGCTGTCGGAACTCCACAAAACTGCGTCAATCGAATCTTCGCTTACGCGTAGACCAAAACTTCCCCACTCAAATGCGCCGGACAGCTTTTGCGTCGCGGTGTCTCTGATCTTGAGCGTTCCTGACGCTCCGTCCCCCGATGAGTCGGGAACAATAACCAAGGCATAATGGGCATCGGGGGACTGGCTGTTCCGGACAGGGACCGGAGACTCTGCCATCGCGGACAAGCTCAAAAAGGCGAGAATAGGGACGATCCTCATGACGCGGACGGCTACGCCTAACGAGAACAAGCTGAGCTACGGCCGCCGGGAGCGAGCGTCAAATGCGGTGGAAAGAAAGTAGCCATCGAGAATGTGAACACGGAACGGGCGGCCGTTAGCTCCAGCGCATGGTTAGACTGACGGCGCATGAACAAGACGTATCGCGTCAGATGGATGTTCTCGGTGCATGGACACGGAGAACCCGGTGGCAACGCACTCAAAAGTCGTGTCATGAAAGGTGATGATGAAATGCCGATATCCCGCGAAGTGTGCCGGATCGTGAAATGTATGAACGCTGTTCATGCGCTCCAAAGCGGCAATCCAAGAGGATTGGTTTACCTCGAAAGCGCCATATGGCGTTAGACCGCGTTCGTATAGTGGATGGCCGCTCACGGTGTCATCATTCGGCGCGCCAAATAGATGGATATAGGGCGAGGTAAACGAAACCAAAGCGACGGCATCGTCGCTACCTTTGGTATAGTAGGCAACCGCGAGAAGTTCCTCGGTCCCTTGGATTACTGGTAACGGCGCTCCAGATGTCGGCCCGGAATATCGCTCAGCGCCGCAACTGAGTCCTTGTCGATGGAATACATGAGAAGCGAGTCGGTCTAACGAGAACAAGCTCAGCTACCGCTGACGGAACCGAGCTTAACTAACATCAAGAACTCTCTCATAAATTCCAGTGTGGTCACGGACCGGTCAGCGGTTAGCTGATCGCCTGGTTAGAACTTTTTCGATTGCCATGGTGCAAGGGATCGCCCGTAACGATAACTATGCCCCTCATAAACCCATCGATTATCAACACGACGGTATATCACGTGGGTGAGTGCATGATCGGTATCATAGCCTCGCGTAGAAACTAATCTCATCACAGTGGCTTGTATCTGGTGAGGTGAGTCGGAATGCGGATCTCTCGCCTCATCATGGCGGCGGTAACGCGAACGTCTTCTTGCGTCGGCCAATAACACGCGCAACCCCGGTAGCTGGAAGATGTCGCGGCAATCAGCGCAAGAGCAGTGATACGCCACATAGTTCTAACGAGACAAAGCTCAGCTACGGCCACCGGCGCCGAGTCTAAACTGAAACCAAGATAATTTATTCATAATCAAAGGTAAACGCGGTACGGGTGGCCGTTAGCTGCAGCGCCTGGTTAGAGTGACGTGCCCGTGGGTGTTGTGGGGACCGTCATCCTTCGCCCTGGATACACCAATCAGCACCTCGCTAAAGGCCAATCAATGCCCGAAGTGAAGTCGATTGCGCACACCGATAGTAAGAATCAAGCGACCGGTCAAAGAGCTCGCCAGGCCGAGAATGGAAGGTCTTCTCGAAACATACCGTCCGGATTGCATGAAGGCGTAATTTACCATTGCGCCGTTCGATCATTCTGGCGTGGGAGCCGAGCCCCAATAAACCGTGAAGTGAACAATCTCCAGACGCCTGCACGCAGTGAATTTCTGGCCTGTGCGATCAATCATCCATCGAGAAGCGCCATACCACTAACGAGAATAAGCTCAGCTACGGCCACCAGCGCCGAGGCTGAACTGCGAACCAAGATAATTTAATCATCACAAAAGGTAAACGTGTACCGGGTGGCCGTTAGCTGCAGCGCCTGGTTAGATGCCTGTGCGATCGAAATACTCATGTGTGGATCAGCGCGTATGCCAGGGCAGGAGTCGCGGGCCGGATTCCGAGTATACGATAGAGGCGAGGCCCGGTAATGATGGGCAGGACGGCCAACACGAAAGCTGGAACCGCAAAGCCGGAGCTGTGCGCAAACAAAGCGAGTCCCGAGCAGCGCAGCTGATACGACGAGAGCTCTCAGCGGAAGACGCGACCACCAGATGCCATCTGATCGCTCAGACGCTTTTGACTCAGGCGGTGCGGCGTGCATCTAACGAGAACAAGATCAGCTACCGCTGACGAAACCGAGGTTAATGATATCGGGAACACTCTCATGAAATTCCAGTGTGGTCACGGACCGGTCAGCGGTTAGCTGCATCGCCTGGTTAGACGACAGGTGTGGCTTCAATCTCGATGATCTTATCCAGATTAAAGCCACTGTCTTTGCCTCCCGCCCAAAAGCTGAAATAGAGCCTGACACCAAGGTGGCAGCCAGGGCAATAAAAGTCGAGAAACGAGCGTGAATCGATCGGATGTGCCGCAACGAAGCTGTCGATCCGTGCGGAATCTTCGGAGGACAGGTTGGTGAACTGCTGGTGCTCGTGCTTCTCTAAGTTCTTGCGCTCGAAGCCGACCCTCTCGTGGCATCGTGGACACTCGTAGAACGAGTAAAGCTCAGTGTCCTCCTCCTCGGAACTGAAGTAGTCCTTCGTAAAGCGGGCGCTTGCATCGACGAGTGTCATATCGTCTAACGAGAACAAGCTGAGCTGCGGCCGCCGGGAGCGAGCGTCAAATGCGGTAAAAGGAAAGTAATCATCGAGAAGGTGAACACGGAACGGGCGGACGTTAGCTCCAGCGCATGGTTAGGTCTTCGGCAACGCCGCAATTCGATCATGCCGGATGCGAACGCGCTTCGCTACGAATGACAGGACAATGCCCAACACTATTAAAGCGCCCGCTAGCCAGACTGGCCACGGGTATGAGGACCGGAACGCGTAGCAAAGTATCCGATAAGAATGCCGGGATCCTGTTGATCCTGTAGTTGTGCTGACATAGTCCAAATAGGCATGCAGTTTCATGGGGGCGCGGCGTGCGTGCGGCTGCTGCCGCCGCGCGCGCTGCCCGAGCATCCGACAATCGTTCCGCGATGTCGGATGGCAGCGGCTCACCGCACTTCGAGCACCAGCTGTATGAATGGCGATCAGTGATTACCGCACTGCATTTTGGGCAGGTGGCTAGAGTTGTGGCAAGCTGGCATAGACCTAACGAGAACAAGCTGAGCTACGGCCGCCGAGAGCGAGCGTCAAATGCGGTGAAAAGAAAGTAGTCATCGAAGAAGGTGGACATGGAACGGGCGGACGTTAGCTCCAGCGCCTGGTTAGGTCTGATCGTATCACGAAGTGATTATCGTGAGCCCTCGGAGGCGCCATCCGCCATTTACGCGGTGGACGTCGTAGTAACTTGCATATCCGACGTGGTAAAAAATCTGGATCTCATCCCGACTTACAATTTGAATGTGCACGATCTTCTCGCCTGCTTGGTGAGATCTTCCTCGTCTTTCTGCAGCTATCGCTTGTCGAAATCATTCGCGCGAGACGAGCCATTCGAAGCCTTCGACTCGCACGTTTCCAGGCTGCATCGTAACGCAACCTGTAACTGACCGGACCCAGGACACTAAGCCGAGGACGCGCACAGATCTTAACGAGAAAGAGATAAGCCACGGCAGGGCGTCGTGGCAAAGACACTGGCGACACGTCGCATTGGGGCCGTTGGCTTCATCGTCTAGAATTGCAGATGGGCGCGGCGGGCCGCTTCCATGCTCGCCGTATCCAAAATTTCACTGGCGCGATAACGCAGATCAAGCCTATCACCACTGCCAGGGGAATCGAAATTGCATCTGTTTCATAAGTGAGCGGGTCGATCTCTATTTTCAACTTCGGATGCGCTTCTTCAGGAATCAGCAGATTTTCGTCCCAGGTCCCTGCAGGCTTGCCGTCACGTACAGGATATTCCGGCATCAAGAATAACGTGCAAGGTGAGGGTGTAGCTCTTGCGAGGCACACCGTCGAAAGTGCCCAAAACGCGCGAGTAGAAACCGCCGCCGCCCCTGCGGTGCCCAAAGTGCGAGTGAAATTGTATAGGTTGTCCTTCGGAAGTCATTCGACTACATCGACATCCAATCCGTCTACCAAAGCGTCGTCTAGGTCATCCATCAATTCCGGCGTTCTCTCGCACTCGACTTCCAGATCGTAGGATCCTCCCCGGTGGACTGTCTGAAACTCTCAGTGATATTTGCACCAGTCTGCAGGGTGACTGGAACTCGAAGAATCAGCGGGCTAAGGGTCTCTTCGTAGGCTCGTCCAACAGCTATCAACAACAGAATTAGTAACAATGCCGAAGACTTTCGTTGAGCTTTTCACAACCGCAGCTTCATCATCTAACGAGAACAAGCTGAGCTACGGCCGCCGAGAGCGGGCGTCAAATGGGCCGCAATGGAAGTAGTCATCGAGAAGGTGAACACGGTACGGGCGGTCGTTAGCTCCAGCGCCTGGTTAGATCTGTGGCGTCGCATGGGGAACAAGCTGCCACCGGAATCTCTCAGGAAGTCGTGGAAGCATGGAGCGCAAATCCAGTGCGAAGAATCCATTGTAGCGTAGCCCTCGTGGAGAACATCCGGATAATCCTGGATCATGAACTTGGCCCAGCAGAATGAACAATGATCATGGTCGTCTCCAGCGGCGGGCTCGTAACGGCAATGAACCAGCGAGACTCCCATGAGGTATTGCTCCTGGTTCGTAATGCGCCAATCCGGATCACCTGTCATC
>CAWGOG010000003.1:0-618383 GCA_963824205.1 uncultured Verrucomicrobiae bacterium
ACTCCGTGAATGAATTCACGGCGGATACCCCGCTTGTTAGCATCGGAGTTCCAATCTTCAATGCCGATCGCTATCTCCGCATCGCTCTGGATAGTCTCTTGGCTCAGGATTATCAAAATCTGGAGATTGTTCTTTCGGATGACGGGTCCACCGATAAGACCGCGGCGATTGTGATGAATATGTTGGCAAGGATCATCGAATTCGTTACAGGCGGAACGACAGCAACACGGGCGCGGCCGCCAACTTTAATCAGGTGTTCCGTATTACCCACGGTGAATTTTTCATGTGGGCCGCGTTCGATGATATTCGCCACCCTCAGTATGTCCGTAAATGTGTCGAGGCACTTCTGGCGCGACCTGACGCGGTTATGTGCTGCACCGATGTTTCTTTCATCGACGAGGATGGAATGACCTTCCGTTTGAATTGTTCCGGACAAAGCACCCCGGCGGTTCTTCAACCTTACGACGGATTGATGCCTTAACGAGCGTGACAAACTGGGTGGATGTCTACAGCCTGATCCGACGGTCTTCCCTTCAAAGGACGCGAGGATTTCCCGCCGTATTTGGCGGCGACGTCATACTCATCGCGGAACTCTGCTTACTAGGGCCTATTGTTCACATTCCAGAAACGCTTTGGACAGAAAGAATGTTCAAATCCAAGACGGGAACGGATCAAGCTCAGACACTTCTGCCCAGCGATCGTAGTCGATTGATAACGGCGAGCTATAACGACTTTGCGTGCGCCCTTCTCGAAGCCATCTCTAGATCAGCATTGAGCCTGACCACCCGGTTCAGGCTGCAAACGCAGTGCATGCTCAACCTCGCTGTTCGCAACCGCGCGTTCCGCGTTGCGCTATCGAAGGATGAATCCTCTCCAGTTCTGAGGGCGATCAGGCGAGGCGCCTACACTCATGCCGTCCAGGCTTCATTCCTCAGGGCTATCGCTTCAGTAATTGAGATTCTCTCCGACCAGCGACGAAATTGGTCTCGCCAAAGAACGTAGCTATGAATGAGTTCGACGTGTGCAAGAAAACCTGGGATGATCTCGCCCAGAATCATCCATGGGCTGTTCTCACCGATAAAGACAAGGCGGGCGGCGGCTGGGATCACGAGCAGTTCTTCGAGACCGGAAAGAGGGAGGTAGGCGTTCTTTTTGATTATTTGCAGACGTTAGGCCTGCGACCCGGGCTAAAAGCAGTCGCTCTCGATTTTGGATGCGGAGTCGGCCGACTGAAGATGCTTTGCCGACAGATGCGGAGAAGTTCACGGGGTGGACATTTCGGAAAAAATGATCGCTCAGGCGAACCGATTGAGCCGAGGGGGGGACGCTGCCAATTTCATCTCAACACCACCCCCGATCTCGTTCAAGTTTCGACGGAAAGTTTCGATTTCATCTACAGCAGCATCGTTCTCCAGCATATTCCCGTACATTACGTCGTCCGGTATCTTCAAGAATTCGTCCATTACTTCGACCGAATGGTGTTCTCGTCTTTCAAATGCCGGAAAAATTCAAATCGCCGAATGAGAGGGAAAAGATCGCTTGGCGAAAAATTCGGTCTGCCGTCCAGCTGAGAACGAGGATAAGGCGGTTGATGGCGATGATCGGACTCCGCGTAGCGTCAAAGAAAACCGGAATGTCATGCAAATGAACTGCATCCCCGAAGGCCGCATCCGGGCCTTGTTAGCGAGTGAACGAGTTCGTCTTCTGGACATTAAGATCACAAACTCAACCGACCCGGGCTTCAATGGTGATCTCCGCTTTTTCGAGGGGGAGCCGACCGAAGGCTGGGTCAGCAAACAATATTGCGTATTGAAGTAAGAGATCCGCTCCGCGTGATCTACACGCCTGATATCTTCTCGCTGCAACGGGTAGGAGGAATCAGCCGCTACATCTGCGAATTAATCCGACGGTTGCCCTTGGACGTTCTGGCTTCAGTACCTGCAGGACTGCACTTGAACCGCCATTTGAGAGATCTTTCCCCAACCGCGGCGTTTACCTTCCAAAACTCGGTCCGTTAGGGCGTGACCGATTGAAGATAAATCAAGCCCTTACGCGCAGGGTTCTGGCAAGGCATCCTCTGCAATTGTTCATTTCACATACTATTCAGAACAGGTCGTGGCCTCCTCAAATCGAGTAGTGATGACCATGATTGACGAATTGTTCCCGGACAGACCGACCGCTGTACCCGTCGGGCTGAAGCGTCAGAACTGCGAGCGGGCCGATCAAATTATTACGGTATCGGAAAACACAAAAGCGGACCTCGTTCGGGTATTCGCACTGGAACCCGACAAGGTTACCGTCATTTATCATGGGGATTCGCTCTCGACCTCGTCCGTGCGAAGGACAGCATCAAACACAAAACCTTTTCTTCTCTTCAGAGGAGCACGCGGTGGATACAAGAATTTCTCACGTCTTCTGAAAATGCTTTCGCGCTTTCCGGATTCCTTAGAGAAAGCTTCGATCTTGTTGCATTTGGAGGGGGCCCGTTTGCGGCAGACGAAACCCGCTTGATTACGAATCTCGGCCTGACGAACAAGATTCGTCAGGAGGAGGGACAGGATGCAGCACTGGCTTCGCGATACCAACAGGCGGTCGCCTTGGTCTATCCTTCCCTTTATGAAGGTTTCGGGATCCCGGTTCTCGAGGCAATGGGGCAAGACTGTCCGGTCATTTGTGCCGCTCCAGGCGGGGCGCTTCGCGAGATCGCGGGAGATGCGGCTGCCTTTTTCGATCCCGACCACATTGAAAGCATTCGATCTGTCATGGAAGAGACACTCTCGGATCCAGCACGCCTCCGGACACGACGCAAACATCAGGCCGGGAACGACATAAATTATTCAGCTGGGAAAGGACCGTCGCGAAGAGACGACCCATCGCAAGGCCGCCTACCCACAGGACCGCGATTAATTATCTTATTCGCTGATTAGAGCTTCGCATTCTATGTCGGATAATTTTCCTCGCCTTCTGGTCGCCACAGAAACTCCAAAATGCGGCAGGAGGGGGGCCTGCGGTCGTTCGCCAAATGCTGAAGCTGGCCCCGAGAAAAACTTTTCTGGTGGAGCTGTCTGCCGGAAACAGGCCGGCCGCACGAGATCGGCGTCTCTCACCATGCGGTGGCGAAGATCCCGAACAGACTTTATCCAAATGCCAGACTAATCGTAATTAAAGTGAGGACGTGGAGAATGTGTGGAAGAGATGGGCGAATGGGCGATTATAAATTCACTGATCGACGTTACAAACCCGCGATGATTTGGGCGATTCCCCATCAATGGTCGATTTTGCCGCTGGAAGTTTTGCCGACCTCTGACGTTCCATTCCATATCTCCATCCATGACTATCCCGATGTGCATCATTGTGGAAAAAGTTCGGCGCAGCATTGGTGGCTCGCCTGGTCTGGTCTGTCTCCGATCTCTATAGTAAGGCGACGTCTCGCGATGTGATTTGCTCGAACATGGCAGCGGACCTGACGTCGCGCACCGGGAAAGGAGCGACGCCGTCATCCACGCGGACTGGAAGCGGACGACTTCCAGTATTCTTAGCAAAATCGAACGCCTGGGGGTCCGAAGATCAAGATTGCCTACGCAGGCACAATTGTGGCGTGGGACGCCTTCGTCACGTTCGTCGAAAGCTTGAGACGTATTCGCTCCGTTAAGACCCAGGCAATCGAGCTCCACTTTTTCGGAGCACATAGTTACCGGTTTGCGAGCTGGTTCGATGCAGCCTGGATTACGGAGCATGGCGATCTTGACTCAAGAATGCTAAGGGACGCTTTGCGAAGCTGCGATTGGGGATTTGCTCCAATGGAGTTGACTGACAACAATTTAGTATAACCGCTTTAGTCTGCCAACAAAGGTCGTCAGTTATCTCGCGGCCGGAATTCCACTCATCACTCTCGGTCACGAACAATCAACCGTCGCAGGATTAGCGGGAAGATATCATTTCGGCGTGGCTGTCGAGGGCGATAAAATCGACCGAATAGACGAAATTGTAAGTCAGGGATTGATGCAAAACGGACGAGCGAAATATAGGGAAGAACTGTTGCGGTGCGCCCACCAAGAGTTCGACGCGACTGACATGCGAACGCGATTACACCAACTCTTGCGGAGCAAATGTCTGTTAGGGTGTGCCTTACATTCCAAATCCATGGATGAACAAACTCTAGCAGCAGAGGGAGGTGGAGGGTGAGGAGGTGGAGGCGAGGTAAACTAGTTTGGGTTGGGCACGGTAATTGACGTTTCCCTCCTTTTCGCGACGGCTATCGTTGGAGTTGTTTGCCTTGGACTTTTCGGGGGCCCTTTCTTTTGGGTCATCACAGTAGCCTCGTCATTCCTCGGGGGAACCTTCCCCGTCCTGGGCGGTTCGTTTACTCCGTTTCAACTCCTCATGGCGACCGGCGTCTGCAAATTCTTGATCGAGGATGTCATCATGCGGCGAACGCGCTTGCAAAGGGGCAACCGGACGGATTTCATTTTTCTAGTCGGCTTCATGGAAATCCTCACTCTGCATGCCCTTCACGACCGCTTCGTATGTGCTTTCGTCAGGATCCACCATTTGGGGAGGACGAAACTATATCAACGTCTACATAGGACTGAGTGCTTTTTTTGTCGGTTCAGAGCATCCCAACGCCGTCCCGAGTGTGGGCGAAATTGCCCTACGTAATTTTGGCGGTAACTGCCTTTGACCTCGTAATTGCTCTCATCACGACGATTTTCCCGGGCACAATCTATACGATTTATCCTTTTTATTCTGCGGTATCGCGCGCCGGCCTTGAACAAGTCATTACAGGGGATGCTGCCAACGCAGCCAGGCTAGGGTCGGTGGGAAACTTTGGGGTTATCCTCATTACCATTGTTCTCGCCTCGGTTTCGCTCCGGCGTATTCTTATCGTGTATCGGCCATATTCTTACTGCACTGACCGGTAGCATTGCGGTGCTTTACTCCGGATTTCGAACGTCTGTTTTCAACGTGCTCGCTCTTATTTTCGTCGCCGGCCTTCGGGATTTGAAATGGCGGGTTCTACTCCTGGCGCTGCTGGGCGCCGCTTTCCTATTCGCGATTTCTGCAGTCAATTCTGAATTCGTCACTCTGCCAAAACAAATTCAGAGAAGCCTAGTCTTCATTCCCGGAAAATGGGATACCGAAATGGAAGATGGATGCCAAAGGTTCGAACGATTTTCGGGCGCGTATCTGGACGCTCTGGACAAGCAGGTATTTTCCGTTGCATCCGCTGTTAGGTCGAGGGTTCGGATTCAAAAGCGAATGGGCGGAAACCCCAACGGCTGAAGGCGATCCATATAAGGATGTTCAGATGGTGGAAGTCGGCAATATTCACAATGGATTTTTCGCGACTCTTGATGCTATTGGAATCGTCGGGACATTCTTTTTTATTATTTGGAATCTTCGCCTTATTGGTCGCGCATTACGGGTGTCTTTTGGACTAAATCAGCCCGGTGCTATGACGTTACGCTTCCTTGCTCTGACGCTTGGAGCTGCGATCCTCTGCTATTGGATGGGCGCGACAACTATCGGCTCTTTTTTGCCGCAAGAATTCGCCCTCGCTGGCGTATTTCTCCGACTTCAACAGATTATTGCGTCCGATAAAGCTCTTGCGAAGGCTTCGGCTTTAAATATTGTACTAGGAGCGCCGGAAGAGCTTCTTAGCTCCTTGATAACGAACCAAGGACCATTGCCGATTTGATTTCGAGCGCGCGCGATTCTGCTCTTCTTAGTTTTGTTCGTCACGATGTCCACTCCTGAAATCGCAGGCCAGCTGAATGCGGAAGAAAGAGCTATCCTCACCGGTGCGATCCTAGACCGGCCGCAAAGCGAACGGGACCGGGAAGTAGGGACGTGGCTAGGAGGTGGAATAACCGTTCACATTATCCGGGCCCTCGAACGAAACCAATGTGGGCATTTGTGGGGAGTTGAAGCTGAAAAAAGCCATTTACGACCGAATGATCGCAAATCTCAGATCAGCCGTGCCCGAGGCCTTGGCCCGATTTACTCCTTTGTTGGGTCTCTCGCAGCAGGTCGTTCCGCTGGTGGCTGGCGGAGCAAGACGATTCGTTAACATAGATGTCGCGTTTTTGGACGGAAACAACCCTTTGGAACAGATAACTGAGTTTCGCCTTATCGATCCATACCTGCCCGTCGGCGGCACACTCATGTCGCACGACGCGAAACTGCGGAAAGGCAAATGGTTAATTCCCTATGTTTCGCGCCTCGATAACTGGGAATCAAGAATCCATGAGGTCAGCGACGAAGGTTTGTTCGTTGCCACCAAGACCGCAACTCATCCATCGCGCGCCAGTTTAAGCCGTGCACGTTCACATTTGCGGCGGATGCGCCTTCAACCAGCAGAAGTCGCGGCCGCCCTGGTTCCTGCAGCTATTTGCGGTTGGGTCTTGAACCGTTTACCTGAGAAAGTCTCGTTGAAACTCGCACAAGGCCGAGGTTGATTTCTGCGCGCGTTCGAGTGAAGCCTGATCATGAAGGTATTGTTCTCGCAGAGCCTTCCATTTTTTCTTGCTCATGGAGGAACGCAAACATTCGTCGAGGCGCTTATGCGAGAACTGCCACGGTCGGGATCGAGGTCGAGCGGAACGATGGATGGGATCAGAATCAGGCTCGCGACATCATTCATTTCGTCATTCGGCGTTCGTCCATAACGATGTGCGACTGGTCGCGCGAGAAAGGGTTCCGTCTTGTCATGACCGAATTTCTCGATGAGCCCTCGTCACGCAGCACCGTGAAGCTTCGGGCGCAAAAAGTCTGTGTCTCGATGATGCGACGTTTCTTTTACGGTTTCACGGGACGATTGGCCTGGAACACCTACAAGGAGCTCGACGCCATGGTTTACGCAGTTCCGCACGAATGGGAGACCGCAAAAGTCTTCGATATTTCCCCCGACCGTGGCTTTGTTATTCCTCACGGCCTACCCGGCGACGACTAATCAAACTCAGCGAGCCCACAGAAGAAGGCGACTACCTCGTTTCGGTGGAACCATCTCAGCACGCCAGAATACCAACCTTATGACCGCTGCTGCGAAAGAGGCTAAGGTCGCCAATCGTTTTCGTGGCAAACCTTACGCTTCAGACGACCCATATTTCCGAGCCTTATCAGGAACGAACAGATGGCCATTACGTGCGATACGCGGGGTAGTGGATGAAGAAGCAGGAGTATGACGTTGCTGCGGCACGCTCGCGGCTTCGGAATTGCTCAGCCAGTTGAAGAGTCAGGCTGCATCGCTATCTACGAAGCTGCAGCCGCGGGCCTGCCTCTTTTTCTGCCTAACCTTCCCTGGGCTACGCGAGGGTATCCCTCCCTCCAGACCGCTCGATTCGTCAGCCTCAGAGACCGTGCCCAAATCGTTTCTCATCTTCGAAGCTTCTACGAAGGTGCGCATCGACAGGATTCTCCTACCTTTCCCGTAATCACATGGAAAGGCGTCGCGGAGCAATACCTGGCAATTTACAAACGCGTTCTCGGCGACCGCTAGGTTTCCAATGAGAGTAGCGATGCTGATCCCGGATGATCGGGATGAACTTCGCCAGGTCCGAAGAGCCGATGCCTTTCTTCGGCCCGGCACCCTCAGCGCTGCTCGAAGGCCTAACCGATCGTTCCGACTTGGAGCTGCATATAGTCGCATGCAGCAGAAAGAAAATGCGGGCGCCGGAAAAGCTCGGCCCCAACATTTGGTATCATCTTCTCCATGTGCCACGTCTGACTTCGGCACGCTTCCTTTATGCCGGGCGGATCGCGGCGATCCAAAAAAAGTTACGAGCAATTGCTCCTGAACTCGTCCATGGGCAAGGAACGGAGCGATATTGTGGCCTCGCCGCAGCCCTGTCGGGTTTCCCGAATGTTATCACCATTCACGGAAACATGTCGGGCATGGTGCGGGCCCGCGCCGCCGGGTTCGGCAGCTACTATTGGCTGGCAGCGAGGCTGGAATCTTTCGCGGTGCGTCGGACGTGCGGCATTTTTTGCAATTCCGCCTACACCAAGTCACAAGTTGAACGCAAAGCGCGGCGAACTTGGGATGTCCCGAATGCGCTGCGAAATGTCTTCTTCAAGCCGATTCCACCAAAGCCCCGCAACCCAGAGGCGTTGATTCTGAATATCGGTTCAATCGCTGCGCACAAGCGGCAACTGCAAATTTTGAGCGCTGCGCGTAAGGCGTTCGAGGATGGCGCCCGATTTCGCCTGCGGTTCATTGGAGCTTCAGCGGATACCAAATACGCGAGGCAATTTCACGACGCTCTGAGTCGAGTGGAAAATGCTGCCTTCGCGAGCTATCAAACTCCTGCTGGAATAAACCAGCTTCTTGCCGCTTATGACCAGGCAGACGCTCTGGTTCATTTTCCGTCGGAGGAAGCATTTGGCCTTGTGGTGGCAGAAGCCCTAGCCCGAAACCTGAAACTGTTCGCGGCACGGACAGGCGGGATTCCCGATATCTCCGCGGGGGTTGACTCGGCAGAATTATTCGATCCTCAGGATTGGTCCGGACTCTCCACAGCTGTAATTGATTGGGTAAAGCGGGGCCGCGAAACCCGGGCATCGGCTGCGGATGAAATGAAGCGAAGATACTCGCCGACCGTCATCGCAGACATTCACCTGAAGATCTACGACGAGATTGTTAGCGGTCGTCTCGGATCCAACGTCTGATCTCGCTGGGTGAAAGGCGAGCGCGCTCCTGAATTTGCCGCCGTTGTTGCAACACCGCGCCCAGTCTCTGCGCGACGTATTTGTAGGCAGCAAGCGAACTGCGCTCGGCGAAGAGTGAATAAGCGGCGATCGCGAGACGCCGCGGAATGATATAAAGGAAATCGCGCGCAAAGTTACTTAGTTGCTCATTCTTTAGCAACATAAGCAGATCGTTTTTGACTGCGTGGAATTTAATATCGCTCGATAAACTCTTACGCACACTCAAGTCTCCGGGACGAAAAACCCGCGGATGATACGCCAGGCAAGTCGGTTCAAAGACCGTCGTCCAGCCAAGCAATCGACTGCGCCAGGCGATGTCATGGTCTTCCTTGTGGGCGAAGAAAGCAGGATCGAAGAAAGACCCGTCTATAGAGATATCGTCGATCATCGTGCGACGGAAAAAGAGGCAAAGCGCCGTCGGTTCCGAAGACTTCGCCAGGTCGGTGCTCCGCTTTCTCAGCCGCGCGACCGTGATCGCGAAGCAAAAAACGTCTTGAACGCGTGAACAGCAGACCGGTCCCGTCTACGATCCCGCCGGTATTATCCAGGCTCCTCCCGGAGCAATCGCCCACGAAACCGTACCGATTTGGCTGTTCCGCTCGATCGCGATTAACGCGTTCCTTACGTAGGCCGGATCGGCCCTAACATCGGGATTAACTAAAAGAAGATAGTCACTCCGGCTCCGTTGGATGATGGCGTTATGGCCTCCGCAGAAACCGGTGTTCTCATCGGCATGGACGATGTCTACACTTGAGCCGTATCGTTCGATGATTGCGCCAGTGTCATCGCTCGAAGCGTTGTCATGGATGTAGATTCGGTCGAGCGGACGAGTTTGGTCCAAAAGCGACTTCAGACATTCAGCGATCGTCCCAGCGCTATTCCAGGTAACGATTGAGGCTGCGACTGTTGAAGTCATTCCGCAGCTCTTTGCTGCTCCGCTTGATGAACTCGGCGATACCACATCCGATTCAGATTGCCCCCGAGCAAATCCACGCGGCCTCGATAGACCAGCTTAATCAGCTGGCGCTTGACGCGGGCCCAATACCCGAGTCCCCTCTCCTGCAATAATCCAAGTGAGGGCTCATATTTCCGCCGGGTCCTTTTCATTTCAGCCGCAAATTTCTCTTGAGCGGCGACGGTTTTACTGTCGCTGTGGTAACGGTATTTGCTGAGGCAGTTCTTAATATGACGAAAGGATCCGCCAGCGTAGGCAATACGAAGCCAGAATTCGTGGTCCATCGCGTAATGATAGCTTGCGTCAAGCAGGCCGAATCGTTCAATCACTGAACGGCGAAAAAATGCCGATGGCTGCCCAATAAAGTTCACGCCATAAAAAAGAATCTCCCTGCGAAAAGGAATCTCGTAACGCCTTAAAAAAGTCGTCCCCCGCTGTGTAATAAGCTCGTAATCACCGTAGATCACGTCCTCAGAAAATCGCGTAAACGCATCGGCGATGAGAGAAAGCGTGTTGGGGAAGTGCAGGTCGTCTGCGTTAAGCCACGTGACAATTTCGCCGGTCAGCACGCTGAAGTCCTTTGTTGATGGCGTGGGTTTGCCCGTCGTCCTTTTCGCTCACCCAGTACGTAAGCGCGTGATCGAAGCCCTTAATAACGTCGACAGAGGCATCTGTCGATCCACCATCAATCACGATGTACTCGAGCTGTGGATAATTCTGATCGAGTACACTACGGATCGTCTCCTCGATGAAATGGCCCTGATTAAAGGACGGGGTGATGACCGAAATCCGCGGCCTACGCAAATCCATTGAAATAAAAATACTACGAGGAGAACTATTTTGGACCAGCTATGCGCGCGTGAAACGCCTAAGGACGTACTGAAGACGTCGCAATCGGGGTTCCCGCTTTCACGATTTGCGGCGCGAGATCTCCAACGAAATATTTCAACATGGCGTCAGTGTCACCTTCAGAGCGACCGAATCGCGTCAGGCCCTCAGTGATATTCGAAGCGACGGTGACGTAGGCCCACCGCTGATTATATCCTCTCAAAACGCGATCATGAATATCCAATAAGGCGCGCTCGATATGCGAAGGCGTCAGCCGGTTATACCCGACGAACCAGTAGTAATTCAGGTTATAGACAGAATGCAAGCCCTGGTCGTCCTTGAAGTTCTGTTCGTTATGCAGACGAGTCGTTTCAATCTGTCCTAGCGACTTTTCGGCACCGGGATCGTGACCGTGCGCGAATCCATGATGGTCCAGCCTTGAGCCGGAAGCAACGTTCCGGGCGATGAATGCTGTTGTCGGGATCTTCGCCCGCCAGAACAATCGAAACCAGAATGCTGTCGCCAAAGGCATTCGTATAAATCTGACGCGCGAAAGTAGTGTCGGCAGCGAGCTGCTTAAGTTCTTCGTCACTGATCTTTCCGGCGTTCCAGTCCATTGGCCAATCGATTCGGGAAAATCCATATTCACGCCGATCGGCTGAAAATCGGTCCGTGTCGGAACCAGAAAGGCCGAGCACAAACCAGCCGACAACAACGAGCAAGAACGAAAGTCAGGCGCTTTGTTGTCATGCGGCAGCCTCCGCGGCGGCAGGACTGTTCACTCACTGCGTCCCAAAGTTCAGCAGTTTATGGCAGAGCAACATCGCTCCTAGCGCGAACGGGAACGAAATAAAACCCGAATATTCGTGATAAAGGCCCGCCGGCAAATTCAGGATAACCCAGCCGTGCGATCAGAATGATCGTAAAAATCCGACCGACGTTCGCGATAATGGCAAAGCCAATGGAGCAGGCCAGGAGAACCGAATTTCTTCCAAAGCGCCGGCTCAAAGACGTGCGCGTAAATCGCCGTGAGCATGATGATCGCAACAAGCGAGCGGATGCCGCTGCACCCTTCGGCAATATCAAAGCCCCATGCACCATGCGCTTCGCGCAGAGTGGTGCCGACCGCGTCCAAGCTTGTATTCCGATCAGTGAAGAAATGGCTTGAACCGCGCCCGTGATCAGAAACTGCAATCGGAAGCTCGCCTGCTGCAAGAGCTCCCACAGGAATCATGAAGACCAGGAAGAAAATGGGAAAAAGAGAATTCTGCGCGACCTGCCGGCCCCAAATCGTAAGGACGACGCCAAAGAGCAGAACTGGAAGTCCCAGCAGCGTGATCCGGGGTTGCTGAGCCCGCGTGCCGAGCAAAACCAGCAGCAATCGCCGCAGCCAGAAAGCCACCAGCCCCAATTTGATGGGACTTTCAGCGGCCGCGCGCAGACGTTTGCGATGATACCAAATGATAAGCGCTGAAATCGGAATAACGAGTTTTCCATGCTCTTGATCGAGATTAGGCAACCAATGTCGCCAGGCCCAAAGCATGATCGACTGATGGGCGTAAATCGGAACGAAACAAAAAAACCGACGATGCTCGCGCCGATGGCGCCAAGCAGGACCTTGTTCGACCAGCGAGTAGTCGCTCGCAGCCGCGCTAGTCGATCCGGCAGCCTTCCCCACTGCAATTTGAGGCGCCTCCGTCGTCACATCGGCTTAACGTGATTGCGCCAGCGAGGAGCCGGTGCAGCTTGCGCCGGATCGCCGCGCCACCATCTGGTCGTAAATCCAGCGATAAGTCTTCTCCAGGCCATCGCGCAGCTTGGTCGAAGGTTCCCAGTTGAAGACTTTTTGCATCAGAGTGTTGTCGCTGTTGCGGCCGTTGACACCCTTCGGGGCTGAGAGGTTGTAATTCCGCTTCAGTTTCACGCCGGCGATCTCCTCGGCGATGTCGACGAGCTTATTGATACTCACCAGCTCGGAGCTGCCGAGGTTGATCGGTTCGACGAAATCGCTCTTCAGGATCATTTGCGTGCCTTTCACGCAATCGTCAATCCACATGAAGCTGCGCGTCTGTTTGCCGTCGCCCCAGATCTCGATTTCGTTCGAACCGGACAACTTTGCCGCGATGACTTTTCGGCAGATGGCCGCCGGAGCTTTTTCGCGACCGCCATCCCAGGTCCCGTGCGGGCCATAAACATTGTGGTAACGAGCCATCCGAGTGGTTAGGCCGTAATCTTCGCGGAAATGGCGGCACATCCGTTCACTGAAAAGTTTTTCCCAGCCGTAGCCATCTTCAGGCATCGCCGGATACGCGTCCTCTTCCTTTAACGCGGTAACGTTCGGGTCGGTTTGCTTGTCCGCCGCATAAACGCAGGCGGACGAAGAGTAAAAAAACCGGTCGATCCCCTCCTCCTTCGCTGCCATGAGCATATGCGTGTTCACCAGCACGCTGAGCATGCAGAGCGCCTTGTTATTCTCGATAAATCCCATGCCGCCCATGTCGGCCGCGAGGTTGTAAACAATGTCGCAGCCGGCCACTGCTTTTTCGCAGGCCTCCTTCTCGCGAAGGTCTAAATGCAAGTTCTCGGCGTCCGGAAAAAGTTGATACCATTCATCGAGAGGTTTGACGTCGACTGAGCGCACGCTTGCGCCCTGGCGAAGAAGGTCCGCCACCAGATGTCCGCCAATGAAACCGCCGCCGCCGCAAACTACGATCTTTTGAGAAGCCATTCTAAGAGGGAGGTTAAGGTGCGTCAGACCCTTGCTGAG
Organism: uncultured Verrucomicrobiae bacterium; assembly: GCA_963824205.1. GTDB lineage: Bacteria > Verrucomicrobiota > Verrucomicrobiia > Chthoniobacterales > UBA10450 > JBBRDU01. The sequence continues at coordinate 13,257 of CAWGOG010000003.1, forward strand.
GCAAGTAATTTCGCAAACCGAGTAACTGCGCTCCGGCGCGCATGACGAAGAGCGGATTGTTGACTAAGTATCTTTTCCATAGGCGTTTAGGTTCCTGGGTTAAGCGGAAAAGCCACTCCAACCCAGCTTTCTGCATGGACTTTGGAGCCTGCTTTACCCGACCAGTGAGCAGGTCAAAGGCCGCGCCGACTCCGATAAGAATCTTTGCCTCGGGCAAGACCGATAAATATTGAGCCATGAAACGCTCCTGCTTCGGGAGTGCTCAAGCCCACCCAGAAGAAATCCGGCTGACTCGCCCGGACCATTTGCTGCAGATCCCCCAGCTCTTTGTCGTTCATTCTCCGGAAGGGCGGCGTGTACGTTCCAACCACTTTCAGCCCGGGAAATCGCAGGTACAGATTGTCGCGCAATTCCTCCGCCACGCCCGGAACGCCGCCAAAAAGGAAATGTTTAAAGCCGTTTGCTACTGAATGCTGGCAAAGGTTTAGCATCAAATCGGGCCCATACACGCGCTCGATTGAGGGATGTTTCTGCAATCGGCCCATCCAAACCATGGGCATCCCGTCCGGGCGTGACCAGGAGGGCTCGATTAAATATTTCGCGCAAGCGTCTCGTCCGTTTGCGCTTCGCTCACCCCATGAACGCCGGTGACGGTTACGTACCCGCGTTTCCCCTGGCGAAGAGCCTCGAAGAGGAATTCCCGCGCTCGATCCTGATTGATGACGCTGACACCGACGCCAAGAACGTTAACGCGCTCGATTTCCACGAATAATCAGAAATGTACCACAAAGAGGTCGCAACTAACAGGGCCTATCGGGTGCTACACTTTGCGCCCGAATTTTTTTTCCAACTCGGCGTGGGAGATTTGGATCATGGTGGGGCGGCCGTGGGGGCAGCAGTAGGGCAGGTCACAGGCGAGAAGATCTTGGATCAGTTTTTCGAGCTCGGGATGGCGCAAAGGGTCGTTAGCCTTGACCGCGTGACGGCAAACGGTTTTGGCGATCATGTCTTCGCCCAGGCGGAGCGGTGACGTGCTGTTGCTTGCGCTCTTGAGCTCGTCGATCACCGCCTGCATGAAGGCCACGGCGTCCGGCGCGGCGACGAACGACGGTAGGCTGTCGATCTTAAAAGTGTTAGGCCCGAAGTTTTCAATTCCTATGCCCATTTTTTGCAGCGTGGCGACGTTGCGCTCGACCCACTCGGCATCGCGCGGAGCTAAATCGAAAGTCTGCGGCAGAAGCAGGCGTTGGGAGGGAACGCCTTGCTCTTCCATTCGCCGGCGAAGTTCTTCGAAAAGAATTCGCTCGTGCGCGGCGTGTTGATCCACCAGGACCAAGCCGTGCGGCGCTTTCCATGAGGACATAAAGCCTGTTGAGCACGCCGATGATTTGAAAATCATGCTGGTGTGACGTTCGCGGCGTAGCCGGAGTTTCGCTGGGAGAAAAAGGAGCACGGGTTCGAACATCGATTGTTTTCTCTCCGCGCAGAGAAAATTCCGTCTCCAGTTTCGGAAGTTCGGGCGGAGCAGAAATCGGACGCGGTGAAAAGTTTGGGACGACTGCGGAGGTCGTCCCTCCAGGCAGTGCACTCGGCGGGTTCACGCGCGGGGTAGCTTCCAACGGCGGCGCGGCGCGGAATTGCGCCTGCCAATCGGATCGATCGCTTTCGAGCGTGCGCTTAATCGTATCAACCAACCTCTCGCGAACGGCTTTTGGATCACGAAAGCGGACTTCGCGCTTGGCCGGGTGAACGTTTACGTCGACGCCGCCGGGATCGAGATCGACGAAAAGAAAGGTCACCGGATGCTGGCCTTTCATCAATGCGGTGTGGTAGCCCTCGCGCAAGCCGGTGCTGAGGACGGCGTTCTCGACCGCGCGACCATTCACAAAGACGAGCTGCTGATCCCGAGACTGCCGGCTGACACCGGCTTTGCCGATGAAGCCGCCGATGCGGATATCGCCGTCACCTTCCTGTTTCACCTCGAGAAGACGCTCAATCATCTCGGGTCCGTAAAGATCCCGAAGGCGGCCGAGCAGATTAACCGCCGAGGGCACCTGGAAAATGACACGATCATCCCTGACAAAAGTGAATGCGATTTCCGGGTGACCGATCGCCTGGAGATGAAGTTGATGTTCAATGTTCCGGCTTTCGGTGTTTTCCGAGCGAAGGAATTTTCTTCGCGCCGGCATGTTATAGAATATGGAACGCGCCTCCACCTGGGTGCCGGGCGCTTCTCCGCTATCGCGCACCACATCGAGCTTGCCGCCGTTAACCAGAATCTCCGTCCCGGCGATCGCGCCCGGTTCGCGTGTCGTTAGGCGAAAACGCGTGACGCTGGCAATGCTCGGGACCGCCTCACCGCGAAATCCCAGAGTGGCGACCGATTCCAGATCGGCGGCCGACCGGATCTTGCTGGTCGCGTGCCGCTCGAGCGAGAGCAGGGCGTCGTCACGATCCATTCCGCAGCCATCATCGATCACGCGAATGAGTGACATGCCGCCGCGCCGGACAATGACATCGATCTTGCGCGCGCCGGCATCGATGCTGTTCTCCACCAGTTCCTTGACCACCGACGCTGGGCGTTCCACGACTTCGCCGGCAGCCACCTGGCTAGCGACTGTTTCGGAGAGGAGGCGAATGCGGGACATGAACGAATTTCAAATTGCCGATTTCAAATATCAAACTCTCAGAGACACAGATGGAAAGAGCCTAGTCGGGCGAAGGGTTAAGCGTCAAAACCAGAACCAAATGCATTCGGGCCTAATTGACTTCGAAGGACGGTGTTTTAGCTTTGAAGCCCCATGATTAACGTCACGGACAACGCTGTCCGACAGCTCCAGTCTCTCCTGGCGGAAACGGAATCTGCCTCTGGCAAAGGTCTGCGAGTGCAAATCGCCAAAGGCGGGTGCTCGGGGCTGCAATACGAAATGTCGCTGGATGCGCGACAGGACGGCGACGAGATTTTGGATCGCGACGGTGTTCAGTTCCTGGTCGATTCCGAGAGCGCGCCGTATCTGGATGGCGCCACACTGGATTTCCACGGTGGATTAACGGGAACGGGCTTTCATATTGCGAATCCCAATGCTGCGCGGACGTGCGGTTGCGGCACGTCATTCGAAGCAGCGCGCCCGGCGTGAAGGCTGCTCTTCACGCATTCTCTTAGATGGATTACGGCTATTTTCATTACGATGAGCCGTACGCGCGTCCCAGGCGCCGGGTTAACTATTTCGGCTGGACGCTCGCGATGCTCCTGCTCACGGGAGCCGCATTGGCAGCATGGCTCTTGAGTTTTTACATTTTCGGCCAACCGGAACGCCCGGACAGCTATCGCTGGCTAACGAGACTGCACAAGATCGAGCAGCCCAAACGCTTCGAGCTGACGGCCGCGCCGGCGGGTGAATTCCTGAATCCAAAACAGTTGCAAGAAAGATACGCCGTGCTCGGAACCGCCGCGCTCGCCAAGACCAACGCGCAGTTAGCACGCAACTATATCCGCAATTTCCAGCAGGTTCCCGGCCTGGTGCCTTACATCATCGGCCGCTACGTCATCGAGGAAGCGCGCGACCTTGGACCACAGGACATCTTCACCTCGGGAATGGTCGCCCTAACGAGCCCGGTGGAGAACGGCGAAGTCCTGATGGAACACATTTACCCGGCTGATCCGCAGGCGATTCCGTTAATGAAACAAACCCTCACGCCCGGACTCGAGATCAAGCTGGAGCGTTCGCACGACCTCTCCGCCGTCATTCACGTAGAGCGATTGAGCGACGGCAGGCTCATGATCACGGCGGTTCCCCTGCTCTACGGAACTTACACCGTTACGCGCGGGCCCGGAACTTTCAGCCTTGAACCGCCGCTCAGCCTGAATCTCGAAGGCGGCTGGCCGATCTTCAAGGAACAACAGCGCCTGCGCGCCGAAATGCGTTACGCGGATTTCCGCCGCGGGGCCGCGCCCGAAGCACCGCTGGCAGTGCCCGGTCTGCCCCCGACCGGCGCGCCCCCACCTGCGCAGCACTCGTTAGTCGGTGTCGAAGCAGCACAACCGGTAGAAACTCCCGCGCCCGCCAAAGCGACGCCGGCACCGACCGCCGTTGCGAAAGCGACGCCGACGCCGAAGCACGGAAAGCTGGCGAAGAATCAAAAGCCAACACCGGCGCCCACGGCCGCGCCTTCTCAGTCGCCGCCTGTTGTCGCCCAAGAAACAGCGCCGCCAAGGGCACCTTTGGTAAACCCGCCCGTTTCGACTCCGGCGCCGGCGGCTGTAGCGGTGGCACCTCCACCGTCCAAGGCGGCGCCGACCGCAGTGGCGGTGGCATCGGCTCCTTCAGGCGAGCCGATTTATCAGGGTGCCGATGTTCCGCCCGCCCCAGCGGCGACCACTGTGAATCCGACCGGAGCGCTCGCCTCGACCGCTGGCGGTGGAAGCTGGAAGACTTTTGCTCCCGGAAAAATGCCGCTGGGCCGTTTGATCGAGACTAACGATCTCAAGGACCTGGCCGACCGCGGCATTGTCGGCGAGCGGGTTTACCTGAAGGGACAGTTCGTGGTCAACTTCGCCGACGCCAATAAGGCGGTTCTGCGTCCGCGCACCCGACTGCCAACCGCCATGCTTCACCTCGGTAGCGGAGCGTCTTCCGCCCGAATCATTGTCGAATTTCCGGCTGGATATTCTCCGCCGGCGCAGGGATCAGTCGTTAACCGTGACGAAGCCCGGCCCTTGGAGATCACAGAAGTCCGGAAGCAGGAAGACGGTCAGCTCAACGTCTTCGCCCGGGAGATCATGCAGTGATTCACGGACGAGACAAGCTCGTCCCTCCCGGCTCCCACGCGCGCTGAATGCGAATCGGGAGGGACGAGGTCGTCTCGTCCGTATCAGAAAAATCAATTCAAAAGCTTTGGTCGTTAGTCGCTGCTACGGCTTTCGAAGATAACCTTGCCGTCCTTGATCTCGAAAGTCTTGAGCGCGGCCTGGTCGGACCATTGCCCAAGATAATGGCGGAAACCGTATGGTCCGCGGTAGTCCAGGACATCTTCGGCAACTGGTTTGCCATTTACGATCACACTTGTGATGTGCGCATGAGACGGGACGCCGTCAGGATCCGATTGCACAGTACATTCGGCGTTCATGTAGCGGCCATGCATCAGGCGCGAAAACGAAAGCGGGATACTGAGCTGCAGCCGCGCTGTGTTGCCTTCAATGGAAACGTAAGCTTTCCCGCGCATCTCGCGCTCCGATGCAATAAGCGCATTCAATTCATCGGCGGTGAATTCGACTCGCGAAGCGGTATGTGCCCGGGCAGCGCGCTCAAAGTCGTACCATTTCGCGCGAGCCATCTCACGTTCCTGATCGGTAGCGTTCGAGGCCGGCAATTCTGTGGGCGCGGTGACAAAATACGAGGTGCGCAGGTATCGGACCGCGAGGAAGGTGCCGCCGGCGAAAGCTGCGGCCAGAAAGAGAACAAAGACGAAGAAAATGAGGCAGCCTCTTCCGAAGCAGCCCATCCCGCGTTGCGGAGGCGGCGGCTCAATCCAGGTGGCGCTCATCCTCGCACCTCTTTATCGACTTCATTTTGTGCGTCGACCAGTTTCTGATAAAGCCCGCTTAATCCCTCCGAAATCGTGCGCGTCTCGGCAAGCATCGGCATAAAATTCGTGTCGCCTACCCAGCGCGGCACGATGTGCACATGAAGATGATCGGGCACACCGGCGCCGGCGCTTTCGCCAATATTGATGCCAACGTTGAACCCCTGCGCTTTTGTCACACGGCGGAGAAGATTCTGCGCATGCACTAGCAGACCCCAAAGCTCGGTGATTTCATTTTCCCCGAGCACAGAAAGCTCCGAAACCTTGCGATAAGGAACTGCCATGAGATGTCCGACGGCATACGGATAGCGGTTCATCATCAAAAACGCATTTTTCCGCCGGGTAATCACGAGGTGCTCGGCATCATTGGACGCGGCGGCAGCTTTCGACAGGAAATCCGGGTCTCGATCTTCCTTCTTAAAGTATTCGACACGCCAGGGAGCCCAGAGTGTTTCGACTTCAGACTTTGGAAACTCCGCCGTCATCCTTTTTTAACTTTAGCAACGGGACCGCTGGATTGGCGAACTATGGGAGCCTACAGGCTTGGTGGTGGCGCAGGGCCATGTTTTCATCAGTGGGAGCGAAGTTAAATTTTCAAACCAGAAAGTCGAGCAAGCATTTGGCGGTTTAGGGAGTCGGCCATGATCACTCCCTGACCTCGAGGAGGACGTAATCCGGCTTATCGTCGCCACGGGAACGAGATCGGAGGAAAGTCACCGGCCTCGGCTGAAGGGCCTCGGTGTAAACTTGTTCATCTCTCGCGGGGACAATCAGCGCGTCGAGTCTTCCCGCGTTCCACTCGGAAATCGCCGCATCCTTTTCCACAAAAGAGGTCTTATCGAGGTAGAGAAGCATCCCTTCGTCGCCGCCGTAGACGGCGGCATAACGCCAGTCGGCGGCCGCACTCCACTGACGGACAGTTTTGCCAAACTCTACCAAGGCATCGGCATGATGTTGGAATCCGATTGTGACTTTGTAAGCTCCGTAGGCGCCGGAATAGAGGACGGCGAGGACAAGAGTGACGATGGCCGCTCGATGAATCCAGCGATGCGTTTCGTTAGGCCGCAGAATTGAGATTTGTGCAGCAACGAGCAGGCAGAGAGGTGGAACAATCGGGAAGATGCGGTCAACGCGTTTCGAAGGAACCACCGACATGACCACCAGGCCGCCGACAATCCAGCAAACGAGCCATGTCATGCCGGGGTCGGCCTCCCGATCACCCCTTTGACGCCACTGGAGCCATCCTATGGCCAGGATAAGAACACTCCATGGAGCAAATTTTTGCAGGAGATGCGGCAGATAAAAGTAAATCGGCTTCGACTGATGCTCGGTCCCGCCAAACCGACCGAGAAATTCATGAAGAACAACCTGGTCATGAAAGCCGGGTACAAAGCGGTCGCCAATGATGGCCCAAATTAAAAACAGTAGGAGCGATGCGATCCAGGGCCACCAACCCGGCCAGACATGGTTCGGTCCGCTCCTCCTGCGCCAACATAGATAAAGAAGCAGTCCCGGAAGAAGAAACGCATAAACGATAGGCCCTTTGATCATTGTGCCGGCCGTGAGAAGGAGAAACAGAAGCCAGCGCTCGTGCGTTTTCCACGGACGCGACCAGTGAGCGTGGCGCCAAATGGAAAATCCAACGGCACAGATGAACAGTGCCAGCGGCATGTCTGTCCGAACCAGCGTTGCCAGCCGCGGCGTTAGAATATTGAAAGCAAACGCGCTCGCGCCGATCACTGAAGCAGCCACACCGAATGCCTCTTTCGCGTTCCGCGCGATGATTAGGGCAATGGCAACGGCCGAAATCAACGAGGGCAATCGCCACGCCCAACTCCACGAACGCGTCACTTCATAAAAAGCCGCCGAGGCCCAACCGACAAGCGGCGGCTTGGTGGCGAGGCGAGCGCGGGGTGTGTGCTGATAGAACCAATGCCCCTGCTTCACCATCTCGAAGGAGGTGAACGCTTGTTTCGCCTGATCGTAATCGTCGAGATGCCAGGGCAAATCCGTAACGGCGAAGAGAGCTAGTGCGAATATCGCCACCACCCAAAGCAGCCATCGCGCTTCGAGCGGGTTGCCGGAATGGCCGCGCTCAACCATGCCTTAAGTTTGCCACAAGATTGCGCGCACCGGCGCGCCGTCCCCGCCGGATATCTTCAAGGGGAAGCCGGCAAATTGGTAGAGCCCTCCTTGAACGGCGCTAAGATCCAGCGATTCGACGATGCAAATTCCAGCGCGCGCCAGCGCGTGATGATTCGCCAGCACTTTCGCATCAATCGGATCGACCGAAGGGACGTCGAATCCGATTAGGACCACTTTCCTGACCTGCAGCCACTCGGCGACTCCGGGCGCGATCACCGGAATCCAGGATGGAAAAATCGACGAATCCGCCCAAATATCCGTTTTGATCAACAATCGTCGCGTTTCCGCAATCGCACTTTCGTTAGACGCAAGATCGGCAATCTCAATCAGCCGGCGATTCTCGGAAAATCGCTCCTTCAGGTCGACGACCACGCAAGATCCCAAATAATTTTCCAAGGCCACCGAATCAATGGCACTCCCTGCATTTTCAAAATGAAACGGGGCGTCCGCATGGGTGCCGTTGTGCACGCTCGTGGTAATGGCTCCGACATTGACCGAACTGCCGGTTGCGATCTGGCTGACAAGTTTGTACGCAAACGGGGTGTCGCCGGGCCAGGACGCCAAAGTGCCTGTTAACGTTCGCGAAACATCCCACAGTTTCATACCGTAGAAGCAGCGGCCTCTCTTGCGCGAGCGGGAGAATCCAGTTCGGCCATAATCGCTGCAGCCGCGCGATCGCTTGCTCCGCCACTTCCCAGACTCCCGATAATCTCGTCAAAATCAGCCAGCATGCGCTCGCGCGCGGACATGTCCGTCATTAAGCGGAGCACCTCCTTCGCAATAGGTCCAGGCGCCGCCTCGTGCTGAATGAATTCCGGTACAACAGATCGGCCGGCAATAACGTTAGGCATACCAAGGTGTTTCACTTTGATAACCAATCGACCGGCGAAGTATGTCAACCACGAAACCCGGTAGACCAGGACGAAGGGCAGACGAAACCAGGCAGCTTCGAGCGTCGCGCTTCCGGAAGCGACGATCCCGGCCCATGCTTCCTGCATGGCCCCAGCGGCGCGAGCCTGCGTGACTCGAAATGACTCTCGTTGATCGTTAGGCAAAGATTCCAGCTCCGACCTGATGCACGACTCCAGCTCGGGAGATGCCGCCGCGATTTCGAAACGCAGTTTGGAATTTTGCTGTCGCAGAAGATTTGCCGCTTCGATCATTACAGGCAGAATCTTTCGCACTTCTCGTTGGCGGCTCCCCGGGAAAAGCGCCACCAGATTGGGATCGCGCGCTGAAGACGTCCGTTTCGATTCGAGTCGCTCGTGCATCGGGTGGCCGACGAAAACGGTCCGCAACCCAGACTTGTTGTAGAGGTCGGCTTCAAACGGAAAAATGCACAACATCAGGTCGAGCCACCGGGCCATGTGCCGAATCCGGCCACGATTCCATGCCCAGACCTGAGGGCTAATGTAATAAATGATGCGCGGCCGATTTGGCTTGCGACTCAAAGCGCGGCTCAGGCGAAGGTTGAAACCGGGATAGTCGATCAAGACGACGCAGACCGGTTGTTCGGCATCGATCTCGATCAGCGTCCGGCTAAATTCCCGGCGGAAAAAGGAATAATTCTTAATCACTTCCCACAGACCGACCACCGCGGAGCGATCGATCCAGTTCTGAAACGGGCTGTCCGCGATCGCTTGCATCTGCGGGCCTCCCCGTCCGGTCAGGCGAATTCCAGGATCCAACCGGCGCAGAGACGTCATCAGCGCAGCTCCATGATTATCCCCGCTGGCTTCGCCGGCCACGAAGTAAATCGATCGTCGCGCGGAGTGATCAGCCATCCCGTTGGTTAGGCCGCTGTGCCGATCTGTTTCGTAATCTTCACCGCAAGCTCCAGCGCCGCGGTGGCTTGAAATCCTGAGACCGCCGGTTGCCGCCCGGTGCTGGCGCATTCAATAAAAGACATCAGTTGCCGCTTCAAAGGTTCCTGACGTTCGATCTCAACCTTGTCGCGCTTTATTCGGCCGCTGTCTTTCCGGTAGATCTCGCCGCTTTGATTTTGATAGTCGAGCGACAGATAGGCGTCTTCCTGGAATACGCGAATCTTTCGCATCTTTTCCGGACTGATACGGCTCGAAGTGATGTTGGCCACGCAACCATTCTCGAAACGCAGTCGCGCATTCGCAATATCCTCGCTGCGACTGAGGACCGCTATGCCAACCGCGTCGATGTGCTGTACCGGCGAGCGCACAAGATGCAGGATAATCTCGAGATCGTGAATCATCAGGTCAAGGACGACGCCAATGTCCGTGCTGCGATCCGGATATGGCGACAGCCGATGGGCTTCGATAAAACGCGGCCGGGTCAACCGCGCTTCCAATGCGCTCAGGACCGGGTTGAATCTTTCCACATGCCCCACCTGCAGGACCAATTGTTTGCGCGCGGCCATCTCCGCCAACTCGCTCGCGTCTTTCGTATTCTCCGTGATCGGCTTTTCGACCAGCAGATGTTTGCCTGCCGATAAGAGCGCGTGAGAAACCGGATAATGCGCGTTTGTTGGCGTGGCCACCGACGCTGCATCGATCATTGAGGCAAATTCCTCGAGCGATCCGGCCGGGGTAACGCCATACTTGCGCGCAATCGCATTCGCTCGATGCGCGTCGGTGTCGTAAACCGCGCAGAAGTCGACCGAGGGGAGTTCGGCATAGAGGCGCGCGTGGTTGGAGCCAATGTGCCCAACGCCGGCAACGCCAATACGCAGAGTTTTCTTCTCGGAAGATTGGTCCATGAGGATATTATTTAACTCACTCTGCGCGACGGAACTCGGCCGAAGCCTCTGGCGCATTCAACTGCAACCGCAGTGCAAAGGCAAATTCCCCCTCAAGGCGCGCTTCCATTTGGGGAATCTCTCAAGGTGGAAAGTCTGGGACTTCCAATCAGCGCCGCATCGACTGGCTGCGCGTGGCGAGCGACACAATTGCTCGGCCAGGCGGCAGAACAGAGTTTCAAACCCAAGCCCTGCCGCTTCTTTGCCTTTCCTTTTCTAACTCTTTGCGCAATCGTCTCCCCGTGGGCAAATCGGAAACACGACTGCAGGTCCAGAAGACCTACAAGCTCTATATCGGCGGCAAGTTTGTCCGTGGCGAAAACGGTCGTGTCATCGCGGCCCGCGACGCCAAGGGGGAGGTCGTGGCCAATTTCTCGCGCGCTTCCAAGAAAGATTTCAGAGACGCCGTGCTGGCGGCGCGCAGCGCCCAGCCTAACTGGTCGAAACAAAGCGCCTACCTGCGGGGTCAGATTCTTTATCGGGCGGCGGAAATGCTCGAGATGCGCCGGAACGAGCTCCAGGCGGAACTCGGCCGGATGAATGGAGCCCGCGATTCCGCCTCGGAACGCGAAATCACCGCCGCGATTGACCGGCTGGTTTATTACGCCGGCTGGACCGACAAGTTCAGCCAGGTTTTCGGCGCGGTGAATTCTGTCGCCAGTTCACACTTTAACTTCACCACACCGGAACCGACCGGCGTCGTGGTGGCGGTTTGTCCTGAAGAACCTGCCCTGCTCGGGCTGGTTTCGATGATCGCTCCAATTATCCTGAGTGGGAATTGCGTAGTCGCCCTCGCCTCGCCTGCTAACGCGCTTGCCGCCCTCACTTTCACCGAGGTCATCGCCACGAGCGATCTGCCTGGCGGAGTTGTCAATGTGCTCGCGGGCGATCGCACCGAGCTTGCGCCGCATTTCGCCAGTCACATGGATGTAAATGCCATTATCGATGCCAGTGGTGACGAAAAAATTGCCCGGGAACTGCAGCGCGGCGGTGATTACAATGTGAAGCGATATTTCCGGCGCGATCTCTCTTCAGCGCAATGGATGGGCGCAGAGGCCGAAAATCCCTATTGGATCCTCGACACCGTCGAGATGAAAACGGCCTGGCATCCGATCGGCCTCTGAAGTGCGCGCGCTGGTCGTTGTTCTCGACAGCGTCGGAGTCGGGCACGCTCCCGATGCCGAAAAATATGGCGACGAAGGAGCAAACACGCTCGGCCACATCTTCGATGCCGTTCCAGATTTTTCCCTGCCGAATCTGTCTCGCCTCGGTTTAGACGAGCTCATTGCCAGAGCTGATCCGAAGAAAAAGACGCGCCACGCCGGCAGCTTCGGAAAAATGCAGGAGCGTTCGGCCGGCAAAGATACCACCACGGGCCATTGGGAACTGGCCGGCCTCGTCATTAAAGAACCGTTCTCGGTTTTCGAGAAATTTCCGGACGCGCTCGTCCGAACCATTGAAGAGAAGGCGGAGGTGCAGTTTATTGGCAATTACGCCCGCAGCGGCACCACCGTGCTGGAAGAGTTGGGACCGGAACATCTTCGAACGGCCAAACCAATTCTTTATACGTCAGCTGACTCGGTTCTCCAGATTGCGGCGCACGAGAAGATCGTTCCGATAGGCCGCCTTTATCAGATATGCGAGATAGCGAGACGCGAAGCGGACGCCTACCGAATTGGCCGCGTGATCGCGCGGCCCTTCGAAGGGGAGCCCGGCAGCTTTCAACGCACCAGCCGCCGGCATGATTATTCGATAAAACCAGACCGGACGGTTCTGGACGCAATCAAGGAAACCGGAGTCACGGTTCGGGCCGTGGGAAAGATCAGCGATATCTTTGCCGGTCAAGGCATCAGCGAATCGCACCCGACAGAATCGAACCGAGCCGGGATGGAGCAGATTGATTCGCTGTGGGCAAAGCACGCTGACGGCCTGATCTTCGCAAACCTGGTAGACTTCGACATGGTTTACGGTCACCGGCGCGATGTTGCCGGCTACGCCCGGAGTTTAAGCGAGTTCGACAATTGGTTAGGCCACTTTCACTCGAAGATTGAAAACACCGACCTGGTGATCATTACGGCCGATCACGGGAACGACCCGACCTTCGCAGGAAGCGATCATACCCGGGAACAGGTTCCGTTGTTTGTCCTGCACAACAGGGAGTCGCGCAATCTCGGAACCCGTTCCACCTTTGCCGACGTGGCCGCGTCCCTGGCGGAGTTTTTCCAATTGCCCGAGCCATGGCACACCGGGATATCCTTCCTCGACACCATTCCCGTCTAACGCATGCATGTTCCGTCACTGATTGAGAAGAAGCGCGATGGCGGAGAGCTGACGCAGGCGGAAATCCGCGAGCTGATCGACCAATTCACCAAAGGCGCGGTGCCCGATTACCAGATGAGTTCGTGGGCCATGGCCGTCTTCTTTCGCGGAATGACCGCGCGCGAAACCAAGCATCTGACCGACGCCATGATGCGCAGCGGGCGAATCCTCAAATACCCCAAGGGAGCACCGGCGCGCGTGGACAAGCATTCGACTGGAGGCGTTGGCGACAAGGTTTCACTGGTTCTGGCGCCTTTGCTGGCGTGCGACGACGTTTGGGTGCCGATGATCTCGGGTCGCGGACTCGGCATCACCGGCGGCACACTTGATAAACTCGAGAGCATCCCCGGCTTCAATGTGGAACTGGACGAACGGCGCGCGTTGAAACAATTGGAAAAACTCGGCGTCTTCATGATTGGCCAAACAAACGACATTTGCCCGGCCGATAAAAAGCTCTACGCCTTGCGCGACGTTACCGGGACCGTCCCTTCTCAGGCCCTGATCGTCGCCAGCATCATGAGCAAAAAACTGGCGGAAAATCTCGACCGCCTGGTTTTGGACGTAAAGTTCGGCGCCGGCGCATTCATGAAGACAAAGAAGGATGCGCAGCTGCTGGCCAAAGCCATGACGGAAGTTGGCCAGGCCATGGGCGTGGAAGTAAGCCATCAATTAAACCCGATGGACGAGCCGTTAGGCCGGGCCGTGGGCAACGCCCTCGAGGTAGCCGAGTGCGTCGAAACATTGCAGGGAGGCGGCCCGCCCGATCTGGTAAAACTCACACTCGATCTTGCAGAAAAGCTGTCGGCCACCAGCCGCAGCGAATTAGCCGAAAGGCTAAGCAACGGCCGCGCCTGGAAGAAATTTGTCGGCCTGGTTTACGCCCAGGATGGCGACGCCACCGCTCTGGAACGCATGGAAAAGATTCATCGCGCCCCCTTGATTAAGCCGTTCTCCTCCAAAAAATCAGGCGTGATTAGGAAAATGGATGCCGAATCGATCGGGCGCGCCTCAGTTTTGTTAGGCGGCGGCCGCCAAAAGTTCGACGACACCATCGATTTCGCGGTTGGTTTTTCGCAGATCAAAAAAGTCGGCGAGCGCGTTGCCAGGAACGAGCCTTTGTTCATGATTCACGCCCGCAACGAAGACTCCTATTCGTCGGTGCGTCCCCTGCTCACCAAAGCGGTGGAAATCGCCTGATGAAGCTTCGGTTCGCCCCGATTCTTGGCGCGCTCTTGCTGCTGCCACTCGGGTTGGTGCCGGCGAAGGAAGAGAAGGCGCCGGTCGATCAGTTGATTCCCTGGCTCCTTGATGAGGACAAAGAACTCCGCGGAATTCCGTTCAAAGAGGTCATCTTCGAAGCCACCGGGAAGCGGGTACTTTCGATCGATCCGCAAAGCGAGGTTGATCGGCGCGTCATCAAGCAAATCGAAGAAACGCTCGATGAAACCATCAAGCGCATGAACGCAACAGAGAGTCCAATCCAACGGGTCGGAAGAATTAACGAAGTCAGCAGTCATTTCGAAGACATGCTGCGTGAACTGCTTAATTCGCAACCAGGTTTGAGCTGCGATTTCCCCAGAACCGCTGCCGGAAAGGTCCAGCGATCGGGTTACCCCGACCTGCGCATCGTGGAACGAGCGAGCCAGCGCGTCTTTTATCTCGACCCGAAACTCTATGCCGTGGGCAGCCGCGAAAGCAGCTTCCGCACGTTTTATTTCGAACCGAAAAAGTCGACTAACAAAGTCCGCGATGACGCTGTCCATCTGGTGGTCGGATTCGAACACGAACCCAGAACGGCCGATCACTGGAAATTTACTAGATGGGACCTGGTCGACCTCTCAAAGTTCGAAGTGAAACTGAAAGCGGAGTTTCAGGGCAGTAACCGGGACCTTTACCGGCCGGAGGCCATTATCGGAAGCAGCGCGAAAAAGGGCGGGTGAAAGCGGACGAGACAAGCTCGTCCCTCCCGCGCGCGTCATCTCGAGCTCCAATTGTTTGGGAGGACGAGCTTGTCTCGTCCGCGCAGGCACCTCTCTAAAAATTGCCAGGAAGGGGCCAGCGACGAAGATTTGCCCATCGCGCTGGGCCGCGGCATGTTACACGCCTCGAATGATGGTCGCCGAAGAAACAAAGATGTTTCAGTTCGACAAGGTTGAAGATGTCATCTCCGACATTGCCGCCGGCCGGATCGTTATTGTGACGGACGATGAGGATCGCGAAAATGAAGGCGACCTTGTCATGGCGGCGGAAAAGGTGACGGCCGACGCAATCAACTTCATGAGCAAACACGGCCGCGGTCTCATCTGCGCGCCAATTTCGAACGAAAGAGCCGAACAACTCGGATTGCGCAGAATGGTTACGCAGAACCGGGAGATGTTCGGCACGGACTTTACTGTTTCAGTGGACGCCGCTCGCGGCGTGACCACAGGGATCAGCGCGCACGACCGCGCCGCCACCATTCAGGCGATCGCGAACCCGAAGTCTGTCCCGGAAGATTTGATTCAACCCGGTCACGTCTTTCCCTTGCGCGCCAAGGAGGGTGGAGTTCTCCGGCGCGCGGGACACACGGAAGCGGCTGTCGATCTGTCGCAGCTCGCCGGCCTGCAGCCCGCCGGAGTCCTTTGTGAAATCCTGCACGACGATGGAACCATGGCGCGTCTTCCGGAGCTGATGGATTTCCGGCACAAACATGGCCTCAAAATCTGCACCATTCAGGCTCTCATTGCCTACCGGCGTGTTCGCGAAAAGCTGATCGAGCACGAACAGGTCGTAAAAATGCCGACCGATTACGGCGATTTCGATCTGCATCTTTATCGATCGAAGCTCGATGGAACTCATCACCTCGCGCTTGTCAAAGGCGTCATCGATCCTAACAAGTCGATACTGGTGCGCGTTCACAGCGAATGTCTCACCGGTGATGTTTTCGGATCGCGCCGGTGCGATTGCGGAAACCAGCTGCACGCTGCCCTTCGCCAAATCTCGGACGAAGGAAACGGAGTCCTGGTTTACATGCGGCAGGAAGGCCGCGGAATCGGCCTGGCGGCCAAGATTCACGCTTACAAATTGCAAGAGGGCGGCCTCGACACCGTGGAAGCGAATGCAAAGCTCGGATTTCCAACCGACTTGCGCGACTACGGACTCGGAGCTCAAATCTTGTTCGATCTTGGCGTCCGAAAATTCCGCTTCCTAACGAATAACCCGAAGAAGGTTATCGGGCTTGAGGGATACGGGATCCAAATGGTCGAACAGGTGCCTATTCGGAGCGAGGCGAATGAGCATAACGCCCGCTATCTCGAGACGAAGCGGGTGAAGCTGGGCCACACCTTGTGAAGGTGGACGCAGAAAGGCCACGAATTTTCATTTTGCTTTCTCTCCTTCGTCAGTCGTCATTCGGCATTCGTCATTCCTGATCATGTCGAACGCTATCCCGCCACGCCCCCGCCTTGCCACCTCGATCAAGCGCCAGTTCGCCATCGTGGCCAGCCAGTATAATGCGTCCTACGTCCAGGGATTGATCGACCATGCTACCGCCGAACTCCGCGCCCTCGCCGCCAATTCTCGTGTGTCCCTGGTTCAGGTCCCGGGCGCGTTCGAAATTCCGCTGGTTGTTCAGGAACTGGCTGCGCAAAAAAGAGCGGACGTCATCATCGCCATGGGTGTGATCCTTCAAGGCCAGACGCATCACGCGGAGAATCTCGGGAGAAGCGTGACCGATTCTCTGCAGCGAATCGCGCTCGAGTACGGCGTTCCCGGTGATTAACTCGGTGCTCACTCTTGATTCGGAAGAACAAGCGCGCGCGCGCTGCCTCGATCACGAAATTAATCGGGGAACGGAAGCCGCGCGTGCCGCTGTTCAAATTGCGACCGTCATGGCGGAATTGCGAGGGGCCTAGGGCGATGGGGAAACGGCGAAAAGCCCGGGAAGCGGCCATCCAGTATCATTTCTGGAGAGACCTCCAGCATGGCGAAACTCCCGAGCGGATCGACGATTTCTGGGCCTTCTGTCCTGCCACGCCACGGGTGAAGGAGTTCGCGCAACCATTGATCGAGGGAATGATGACACACCTCGACAAGGTTGATGAACGCATCAAACGCTATTGCGAGAACTACGAATTCAGCCGCATCTCGCCGGTCGACCGAAACATCCTGCGGCTGGCCATTTACGAAATGCTTTTCCGCGACGACATCCCGCCGGTGGTCTCGATCGATGAAGCCATCGAACTGGCCAAGACCTTCGGTGGGGCCGATTCAGGCCGTTTCGTTAACGGAATCCTCGATCGAGTGAAAAGCGATCTCACGCGCCCGTTGAGAGAGGCTGCCCCGAGTAGCGCCGGGCCAGAAGGACCGTCGAGCTAGGCGCCGGGTCGACCCTGTCATCGCCGTCAGGCTTGATTCGTTAGGCTTGTAAGATGAATTTCTTTCAAACACTGATCCAAAAGTTCGGCGGGCGGCCGGTGGACTGGGACGAGCTCGAAGAAAATCTGATTCGCGCCGACCTTGGGGTGCCGATCACGCTTCGAATTATTCGATCCCTTCGGGAGCGCGCGACGAACGCCAAAATTACGGCGGACGATATTGCCGAGGTCACACGCGAGGAAATCGGCCGCATTCTGCCGGTGAACCCCTCGCCGCTTCGGCCCTTGCCCGCGAAACCCAAGGCCATCCTGATCGTCGGCGTTAACGGAACGGGAAAGACAACTTCGACCGCCAAACTGGCCCGTTACCTGACTCGAGATCGCCACAAGGTTCTTCTGGCTGCGGCGGACACTTTTCGAGCCGCCGCCATTGAACAACTTGAAATCTGGGCGCAACGACTTGGGGTTGAGATCGTCAAAGGCCAATACAATTCAGATCCCGCCGCGCTCTGTTATGAAGCCTATCAAGCAGCCGACAAACGCAATTGCGAGTTTCTCCTTTGCGATACCGCGGGGCGGTTGCACACGAAGTCGAATCTCATGGCCGAGTTGACCAAGGTGAAGCGCAGCCTGGGCAAGCATGAGCCGACCGCTCCTCAGGAAACCTTTCTCGTGGTCGATGCGACCACCGGAAGCAACGCCTTGTCGCAGGCGCGGGAGTTTCACCAGGCAATCGGCCTAACCGGGTTGATCGTCACCAAACTCGACGGCAGCGGCAAAGGCGGCGTTGTCATCGCCATTCAGGACGAACTCGGCGTACCGACCCGCTTCATCGGGACCGGTGAAGGAATCGATGATTTCGCGCCATTCAACGCGCGCGACTTTCTCGAGAACATGTTGTAGTCAGGATTGTGGGCGACACCATCAAAGTTCCCCTGGTCCCGGAAGAACCCGTGATTCCGGTGGAGGGAAATTTCTTTTCCGGTTTCCTCTCCAAATTCACCGTTCTCAAGGGAGCGCGACGCGAGCTGTGGCTCACGTTCCTGATCAAGTTCCTGATCTACACGGCCTACTCCGTGACGAACAAGACCATGGTCCTGTGGCTGTCGAAAGATCTTGGATTCAGCGATCAATCGGCCGGCGCCATCGTGGGCTGGGTCTGGGCTCCGGCCATGACTGTCTTCACGCTGTTAGCCGGATCGGTGACCGACGCGATTGGATTGCGGCGGACCTTTTTCATCGGCGTAGCCATTTGCACGTTCGCCCGCGCAGTGATGGTGACGACGACGACGCCGGCATTGGCATTGATCTGCGGCGTCTTGCCGCTGGCGGTCGGCGAAGCGCTCGGAACTCCCGTTCTGCTTGCCGCCACGCGCGTCTATTCCACAACCGCCCAGCGTTCAATCTCGTTTTCAATCATCTATGCGATCATGAACGTCGGATACCTCGCCGCCGGTTACATTTTCGATTATTTTCGGTCGCTCGATCTGCACGTTCACGTTGGCGGATTATCGCTGACACCGCACCAACAGCTCTTCTGCGTCAGTCTCGGATTCGAGATTGTCTTGTTCCCGGCCATCTACTTCCTGCGAAGAAACGCAGAGGGCCCGGACAGGCAGCAACAAAAGTCACCGAGTGTGTCCGCCGGCATCGCCGCGACCGTCCGGCAGAGTGCCGTCGAAATTACGCAGCTGTTCAAGCGCCTGATCAATCAGGCGGGGTTTTACCGGCTTCTTCTCTTTTTTCTCTTCATCGGTTTCCTGAAAGCCATCTTCCTCCAAATGGATTACGTTTTCCCGAAGTTCGGCGATCGCGAGATGGGCCTGCACGCACCGGTCGGGAAAATCGCGGCAATCAATTCCATCGTTATTATTTTCCTCGCGCCCATCGTCGGGGCATTGACGCAAAAATCTTCAGCCTATCGAATGGTGATTTTCGGCGGCGCCATTTGCGCGGCCGGCGTTTTCATTATGGCTTTGCCGACCGACTGGTTTATGGGCGCGACGAACAGCGCGCTCGGACAATGGCTCGGCCACGGATACCTGCGCCTGAGCGGCACCATTCACCCGTATTACATCATGTCGGCGCTCTATCTGATTGTTTTCTCCGTTGGCGAAGCCTTCTATTCGCCGCGGGTCTATGAATATGCGGCCGCGATTGCGCCGAAAGGGCAGGAGGCTTCCTATGGTTCTCTGGCTTATCTCCCGTTCCTGGTCGGCAAACTTCTCGTCGGCACCGGCGGCTGGCTCCTGGCGGCGTTTTGTCCCGAGCAGGGACCGCGTCACTCCGGGGAGATGTGGCTGATCTTCGCCTTAGCCGCTTCCGTCGCACCGTTGGGACTCTTCACATTCCGGAATTACATCCGGGTGCCGGAAGCAGGTCGCGCGGAATGACCACCAATAAACACGAATGAACACTAATCCGGATCCAGACGGAGCCATTCTTTACAAAAGCGAGGTCTTCCAAATCGTGGGGTGCGCAATCGAGGTTCTGAACACCCTCGGCCACGGAATCCTCGAGAAGCCGTATGAGAATGCTCTTGTAGTGGAGTTCCAGCTACGCCGAATCCCCTTTCGACAACAGCCCAGCTTTGATATCGATTACAAAGGCACGCGGGTCGGACTCTTCATTCCCGACCTGATCGCGTTCGATTCCGTAGTCGTCGACACCAAAGTCATTGATCGCATCAGTGACCACGAACGCGGACTGATGCTAAATTATCTGCGAATCACCAAGCTTCGCGTGGGCCTCATCCTGAACTTCAAGAAGCCTAAGCTGGAATGGGAGCGGCTCATCCATTAGCCGTTAAGATTTGTCGTGCCTCTCCTCATTCTTCCCATTCGTGTCTATTCGTGTCCATTCGTGGTTAATCCTGGTCTAAAGCCGGTGTTGCACGGGACCGAGTTAGCGTATGTTTTAGTATGATCCAACTGCCGCAGCGGCCGCAGCGATCCTCGCGCGGGATGCTTGTTCTTTGCGCCTTCATTTTCATCGCCCTTGCCGGCATTTTCGTATTTCTCAACCGCGCCGGTGCGCAGAAAAAGGAAGAAATTCCGCCTCAAAAAACCATGAACGAATCCAGCCCCTCACCTTCGCCCGCTAGCAACGAAACTGATTTGCGCAAAAAACTGACGCCCGAACAATATCGCGTCACACAAATGTGCGGGACCGAACCGCCGTTTCACAACGCCTATTGGGACAATCACAAAGCCGGCCTTTACGTCGATGTCGTCAGTGGCGAGCCTCTGTTCACCTCGATGGACAAGTTCGACAGCGGGACTGGCTGGCCCAGTTTTACCAAGCCGGTGAAGAAGGAAAGCGTCAAGGAAGACACCGACTCCACACTGGGAATGCAGAGGACTGAAGTGAAGTCGGCGGCTAGCAATTCCCATCTTGGCCATGTGTTCGACGACGGCCCCGGTCCTAATGGCCTGCGCTATTGCATCAATTCTGCCTCGCTTCGTTTCATTCCGGTGGAGAAATTGAAGGAGGAAGGCTACGGCCAATACGTCGAGCTGTTCGAGAAAGCGCAAAAAAAACCGTGAAATTCTCGACAGCCGCCCCGAATTTACCATAGCCTAACGGAACGACCGAATGGCCACGCGGATACATCACGGAGACAAGAGTTCCCACCATATCTCTCTTTGGCTCGGGCTGGTCGGTATGATCGCTGTGGCCGCCGGGGCCTACTATTTTTTCGAACGCCACTCGGCCAACGCAACCGCACCGGGCCAGGTTGGCTATCTTCGGGCGGTGCCGAGCGATGCCAAACTGCGTTCCACCCTGAGCGACGCGCAGTATCATGTAACCCGCGAGAACGGGACCGAAACGGCCTTTCAGAATCTTTATTGGAATAATTTCAAACCGGGCATCTACGTGGACGTCATCACCCGCGAACCTCTGTTCAGCTCGGCGGATAAATTCGAAGCGAACACCGGCCGGCCGGCTTTCACCAAGCCAATTTCTCACGACCGCATTGTCGAGAAACACGACACCTCATTTAATATGGATCGCACCGAGGTTCGCGCGGTCAGAAGCGACTCGCACCTTGGACATCTGTTCAAGGATGGTCCGCCGCCGACCGGCTTGCGCTACGCGATCAACTCGGCTGCGCTGCACTTTATTCCACTCGAAGCCATGGAGGCACAAGGCTACCGGGATTTTGTCCAATACGTGACTCCCCCGGCCGCGGCCACTCCGGCGGCTGCTGCCTCAGGTGCGACTGCCGCAGCTCCGGCGGCCACGATCGCTGCGACTCCATCAAGATAACTCTTGATACTCGCCTCTCTTCAGCGGAGGGCTGGTTAACGCCATGAGGCCAGACGATTTTAATTACGCGATCGAGAACACCCAGGTGATTCTTGCGCCAGAACATAAGATCGCCACTTTTGGCAGCACCCGGTTTCGTTTCTTTCTGATTTCTGAACTGATGGATCGCGCTAACGAGGTTCGGGTGCGCGACGGCCACATTCACGCAGACCGTCCCCAGATCCTTTCACCGCACAATTTCGCACGACTTCTTCTCGAAGGCTTCGGCGACAAAGCCGAGAGGTACGTGGAGCAGCTGCGCGAGCATGCACAAAACACCGCCGTCCTTCGTTACGGCTTTCAATTCCGCAAAACCGACGTGACCGAGCGCATGTTTCGCGACCCGCTTGAGGCCGTAGTCGCGCGCACAAAAACAGAAGTCGAACATTTGCAGGAACCTTTGAGCGCGATCATTCAGGGCGTTGATGATGCCTGGGAAGTCTGCCTCCTCAAATTTACCGTCGACATGATCGAGCGTTCCTCCGAAGGAAATATCGGCGATTTCCGCAAGCGCGGATTGCTTTAGCGCGTCTTCTCAACTGTAGAGGCGGCCGCGCCGGCGCGCTGTGGATAGCATCCTGCAGCCGGCACGGCTGCCTCTACAGAAAGCCCCAAGCGTTAGGGTTTGCGATACCGCCGCATCAACTTGAAAAAGCGGAGCGTGTCGCGCACCGGGTGAATACTGCTCACTTCATCCGAGTAGACCGTGCTGACCGGCACTGATTCGATAGCACAGCCCTTTCGGCTGGCGAAAATCAGCATCTCCGTCTCGTAATCAAAACGCGAGGCGCCGCCGAACATTTCCGGGATCAGATCCCGGTGCAACATGCGAAAGCCGCATTGGGTATCGGGGATTTCCTGGCCACACACGCGACTGATTCGTCGACTCATATATCGATTCACCATCCGCCGAATTAGCGGCATGCGGGAGACATCGTTCATCCGGTTGCCGATGAACATTTTTGAATTCGAAGCGCGTTCGGCGGCCCCGATAAAGCGATCGATTTCTTCAGGCAAATGCTGGCCGTCCGCGTCAAGGATCACGACCAACCGGGAGCCCCGATCGTACCAATGATGCAGCCCCGTCTTAATTGTCTCACCCTTCCCGCGATTCTGGGGATGAACGATGACTTCCGCGCCAGCCTCCCGCGCTTGCTGTGACGTTTGATCGGTCGAGCCGTCGTCAACCACCAGCACATCTGTGAGGAATTGCTTCGTTCGGCGAACGACGTCGGCCACGTGCTTTTCTTCATGAAAAGCCGGGATGATCGCGGCGACACCATTGCGGTTGGGCGCGGACGCGCCCGGCACTTCAGTCATCAGCGCACGACTGGATGAAAATCGGCCGCGTGATACGAGCTGCGCACCAGAGGACCCGAGGCCACGTGCTCGAATCCCTTCTGCCGCGCGATCTCGCCATAGAGATCGAACTGCTCTGGAAGGACGTACTCAACCACCGGAAGATGGTTAGGCGTCGGGCGCAAATACTGGCCTAACGTGAGCACCTGACAGCCGACTTCGCGCAAGTCGTCCATGGTCTGGAATAGCTCGGGCTCGGTTTCACCCAGGCCAAGCATCACGCCGCTCTTGGTCACGACTTTCGGGGACAATTCTTTGGCCCGCTGCAACACGCGCAACGATGTCTGGTATTTCGCGCGGCTTCGCACCACCGGGGTCAAACGCTCGACCGTTTCCATGTTGTGATTGAAAATGTCAGGCCGCGCGTCCAGCACCGTTTGGATGCAATCATCCTGCGCATGAAAGTCGGGAACGAGAACCTCAATGATTATGGACCGGTCCATCTTCTGTATCGCTTCAATGACGCGCGCAAAATGGCGCGCCCCGCCGTCCTTCAAATCGTCGCGAGCCACCGCCGTGACGACAACATGCTTGAGCTTCATCCGGCGCACCGCTTCCGCGACCCGCTCGGGCTCGTCTTCTTCCAAAGCGAAGGGCTTGGCGGTGCTTACGGCGCAAAATCCGCAGGCACGGGTGCAACGATCGCCGGCAATCATCATTGTGGCCGTTCCCTGGCTCCAGCATTCCCAGCGATTAGGGCATTGCGCGCTTTCACAAACGGTATGCAACCGCAGGTCCGAGATTAGCGCCTTGGTCGAAAAGAAAACCGGGTTCGACGGCAGGCGCACCTTGATCCAGGGCGGCTTTTGCGCCTGGTGCAGGCTCGGATCGATCTTAGCGCAGGACATGGAAGCGGCTTTAAGTCTTAAGCTTTAAGTTTCAGGAAGGGAAAGGCAAGTGGCAGGCCACATCTTCCCTTAAAACTTAACACTTAAAACTTAAAACTCATTAGAGCTTTGTCCTGCCTGAAAGCGCTTGAAACAAAGTCAGCTCGTCGGCCGACTCGAGTCCCCCGCCTGCCGGCAAGCCGTGCGCGATCCTTGTGAGAGTCGGGCCTTTGCCGCGCAAGAGCTCGACCAGATAGCTCGTGGTCGCCTCTCCCTCGACATCGGCGGCGAGCGCGAAAATAACTTCGGTGAACTGGCCGGTTTCGATGCGGGCAACCAGTTGCGCAATGCGCAGGTCTTCGGGTGTAACGTGATCCAAAGGCGAGATCCGTCCGCCTAACGAGTGATAGAGACCGCGAAAGGCGCTGGTCTTTTCCAGGGGAAGGATATCGGTCGGCTGCTCGACCACGCAAAGGAGACCGCGGGTTCGCGATGAATCGGCGCAGATTTCGCAGACGTCGTCTGTCGCGAAAAAGCCACACTCGCGGCACGGCCGGACGCCTTCACGGGTCGCCTGGATGGCGACCGCGATCTGCTCGGGTTGTCCGGCTTTCGCCTGCACCATCCAAAGTGCAATTCGTTCGGCCGAGCGCGGACCAACCCCGGGCATTTGCCGCAGTTGCGCGATGAGTTCCCGTAACGCGACGGGGTATTCGGTGCGTTTCAATCGGCCCCTGCGCTATTCCCCGGCAGTCGTTAGGTGAAGCGCCAGCGTCTCCAACCTGCGCAGATAAAGTGCGAGCGGCGCGTCATCTTCGCCATCCGGGCCTTTTGCTTTCTGAAACTCCGTATAGGCCTCAGCCCACCGTTTTTCTCGATAGAGGACGACGCCGTTCCAGAATGAGTCCCGACGGGCGATATGCTCCGGATTCGCCTCCGCGGCCAGCCAGAGCGGTTCGTAAATCTCATGCCGCTCCTGGGAGTTCACACCGCTCAGGAAATCGATCGGGCGAGCGACGATCTGCTTGCTCGACAAATCAAATGTCCGCGGCCCGATAAGAATGCGCGACCCATAAAACCGATTGGCCACGCAGAAACGGCGCGCCAGCTCCACCGGCTCGCCGCTTGTCAGTAAACCCGGTTTGGCGCTGTCCTGTAACGGAGCCACGATGATGTTCCCAGAGCTGACCCCCATGTGAATATCGCATCGCCCGAAGGGGTCCCCGTTGTTTTGCTGACGCTCTTTATTAAAGGAATCAATCATCCCCAGCGTCACGCGCACCGCCTTGTCGGCGTGATCGCTGTTCGCATCAGGAAAGCCGAAAACTGCCACAACGCCTTCGCCGTCGGCCGCCAAAATGTACCCGTCAGCGTCGAGGAATAAATCGGTCGTTCGGCGAATAAACGCCTCAGTCGTCTGCGCGAAGTCCGCCGGATCAGCTTCGTCGGCCAGATCATATTTGTTAGCGATATCGCATACGACAACGCTGACCTCGTAAGCTTTCGCCTCCGTCTCCAGCGGTATTTCACCCTCGATGACGCGATGGAGCTGATCGCTCGAAAGACGGTCGCCAAAGAACGAGAGCGCCAGGGCCGAGCGATTGCGCGTGCTCAGCGCCGACCATCTCTCCGAAATGAACAAACGCCAGGGCGACCGCCAGGATCGATGGCAGCGGATGGAACGCGACGCGATAAAGCGAGCAAACCCACGTGAGTCCGATTAGCTCCAAAACCAGAACCAGCGCGACCAGCCCGATTCGGCCGCGTCGCCGGCTACTCAGTGTCAGCCACGAGACAAAAAAACCGAGGGCCGCAATAATGAGCAGCTGCCACAAAAGTCCAACGACTTGTGTGCCCGGCGCGGTGATGCGAAAAAAGCGCCAGAAGAGAGTTCTCCAATCGCCCAACGATGCCAAAGCCGTGCAGAGCCCCGAGCACAACCGTCAGGCCCAGGGTTATCAGCAGCGCAGTGGCTAAAGAGCGTTTCATTCGGGCTCAGGTCGTTTGTTGGCGGGCCGCAGGATAGTAAGACTGCACCACCAAATCACTGAGGAACTTGTCCGGATCATCCACCGCAGACTGGCCAAGGGCAAACTGTGAATGGCCGGTGTTCTTCTTAATCAAGCTGAGACCAAACTGATAATCTCTAAAGAGATGCGCGCAAAGATCCGTCATCCGCATTCTCTCCGTCTGCGCGCGAGACACCAGGCGTTCCACAGCCGATTCGTCAAAATTGAGCTCAATGCCATGCTCCTGCTTGAACTTTTCGGTGAATTCGCGCGTGGCCAGACGAAGCATGGCCTCTTCCTGCTTGTGCCCTTCTGCCATGAGACCTTCGAGCACGCGTTTTGGTTCCCGCACCAGTTCGGCCGTGATCCGCAGCTGGGTTAACCCCGATCCGGCGAGATAATATTTATAGTCGCGGAAAAGTTTTTCGAAGACCGTGAGTAAACCGCGGGCGCCGGTTTTCTCCTTGGCCGCCGCTTCCGAGATCAAATGTAAAGCCTCGTCCTCGAAACTGATTCCGATCCCGTAGGCCCGAAAGGCGCGCTCATACTGTTTGAGGAGGCTGCCCTCGGAAAACTTCATGATGCTGTAAAGATCCGCCGCCGACAGTTCCTGGCAGGCCACGCGCACCGGGAGACGGCCGATAAATTCCGGCTCGAAACCGTATTCAACAAAATCCTGAGTCGTAACCTGCTCAAACAATTCGTGGTCGAGGATGGGCGTCGGCCCGGCACTGAATCCGATCTGTCCCTGGGCGATTCGCCGCGCGACTTGCTGCTTGAGACGCTCGAAGGCACCGCTAACGACAAACAAAATGTGGCGGGTGTTGATTGTCTCGCGCTTTGCTTTTCCCTTGCGTTGAAACTCGAAAGCCGCCTGCAACTGGCTCTGGAGATCGTTCATGCTTCGCAACGGAACCTCTGTTTCCTCCATCAGCTTGAGCAAAGTGGTTTGCACGCCTCGTCCGCTGACATCGCGGCCAGTCAGGTTTCCGGCAGCCGCGATCTTATCGATCTCGTCGATGTAAATGATGCCGAACTGCGCCATCGACAAATCGCCGTCAGCCTTGTGCACAAGTTCGCGAACCAGGTCTTCGACATCGCCGCCGACATATCCGGTCTCGCTGAACTTGGTCGCGTCCGCCTTAACGAACGGAACCTTGATCAGTTCGGCGACGTGTTTGATCAGATACGTTTTCCCAACTCCGGTCGGACCAACCAGGATCACGTTTTGCTTCGCGTACTCCGTCTCTTCCGCGCGCGCGGCATCTTCCTTCTCAAGCTTTCGCAAATACTTTGCGTGATTGTAATGATCGCAGACCGCGATCGATAAAACTTTCTTGGCTTCATCCTGCTGAATGACGAAGCGATCGAGATGCGCCTTGATGTCACGCGGCAGGAAATTGAACTCAAACTCCGGATTCTCGTCATGCGTTTCCGGTTCCTCCCTCGGTGTCTCCGCCGGCTCCGCCACCTCCGGGCCGGTATATGTGGCAAAAGAGACGCGGTCGCCAAAGTTCGTTTTCATGAACTCGGCGATCTTCGTCTTAAGCTCTTCCGGTGAAGGAAATGAGGGTGGCGGGTTCGGCTCCATCTGGCGCGACTTCAGGTCGCGTAGGAAATTTAACATCCCAAGGACGGGTGTAAATCTGACTCTCGGAGGCAGAATTCGTTCATTTTAGGCCGGATGCAAGGGTCCGCGGCCAAGAAGTCCCAAACGGCACAGCCGTAGCACAAGTCCCATAGTTCCCTATCCGGCGGTTCCTCTGCTGAAGGTTCGAAAGTTTTCCCGCCTATCGGCTTGCCGGTCTCATCTGCAGCAGCGGCTGAAGCTGAGCCTGATACTCCGGCTTGGCCTGCGCGGCCGCCGTCGCCAGGCGCTTGGCCTCTTGCGCCTGCCCGGTTTCAACTGCGTAAACCGCGCAGAGCCACTCGCGATCCGCCAAATCAGGCGCGTTCGGGCGCGCAAAAGAAGCCGAAACGGCCAGCAAAGATTGCGGCGAGAGCAATGACCATGGCACTTCCGCGTCGCCAAACGGCAGCTTCACTTTCAGGCGCTCAGGGGTAGCGCCGACAATGGCGCTGTATTGCGCACCGGTAACAGCAGTGATGTTGGCGGTGTAGTGAGTCGTGTTGAGGTCCTGGATCAGTTTCGCTTTCCACTCCGTCAGCCACTGCGGAATCCTGCCCACGACTTGTTGGGCCGTTTGTTCCTCCTGCTTTTTTTGCTCCTTCTCCTTGTTTTCCTTGTCAACCCGCTGCTGGTCCGCGATGTCGCGCGAAAGCGATTTCTCGGTTGCGTATACTTCTCCGGACAGCGCGGTGTACATTTGGAACATCTTTTTGCTCGTGATCTCGTGCGTTCTTTGCAAATGGCGCGCCAGGGATGTTGGGTCGTGCGCCTCGTCCGCTTCCTTCTTCCAAGTCGCGTAAAGCCGGCAGTCATCGAGATACTTTTGCGCCAAACCCTTGTAATCGGCGATCCACGCGAACTTACCCGCTGGCTTGGCGGCCTCGAATTTTTCCAGCAAGACGATCGCGTCAGCAAAATTCTTCTGACTGATGTTTTTCAGTGCGTAGGCGAAATAGGAGAGCGCTTCCTGGTTGTTAGGATTGAGCGGAGTGTTGGCAGGTATCTGGTTTGCTGACGTCATTTGTTTCGACGTGCTCACGAAATAATTCGCCAACTCCGCATCCTCCTTGGCGAATCCGCTCGTCCCGGCATTTTGCACATCTTGGAAGGCCTGCGTCGCCTGCGTATATTCGCGCGCAATGAGCGAGGAAAGTCCCTGCTGGAATCGCGCCCAATCGTAGACTGGCTGTTTCCCGCGCGCGTCCGTTGCGATCCGCGCGAACGCCTCGTTCGCCTTGTTGAAATGCACAAGGGCAAGTTCCCGGCGGGCTTCGATCATGCGGCCCTCCAGCGGCGCCAGCGCCACCATTCGTTCGGCCTGCGCCGCGACAGCGCTCAGCTCCGTCCGGCTGCGTTGCCTAACGAGATAGGCCCACGTCGCCACCGCAATAAGTGCTATACCGAGCAAAACCGCTCCGATGATCCACGGCCGCTTGCTGCGGCGATGAATCAGAAGGGCTTCCTGACCAGTCAACAGCCCATAAGCGTTTTCGAGGGCGGCAACCAAATCGTCGTAGGAAGCAAACCTGTCGGACGGATCCGGCGCGATCATTCGTTGGAAAACCTGCGCAGTTTCTTCCGAAACAGTGGGCGCGAGTGCTCGCAGATCGACCGGATGATTCTTCAAATCCCGGAGCTGCGTGGCCGAATTGGTATCACCCTCGATCGGTGCGCGACCCGCCAGCGCATGAAACAGAGTCGCGCCAAGGCTGTAGATATCACTGCGAAAATCTTCCGGCTGATTGTTCAATCTCTCCGGCGCGACGTAATAAGGTGTTCCCCAAATTTCTCCGCGGCCTTCGCCCGTCTCGGCCGCAACTCCCGCCAGGCCGAAATCGCCAATCTTCGCCGTGTGATCGTCCGCGAAGAGAATGTTCGCAGGTTTAACGTCGCGGTGAATGAGACCCTTGGAGTGCGCTGCGCGCAATCCCTTGGCCACCTGGATTCCCGCTTCCAGGACCAATTCTTCCGGCAGATTTTTCTTTTGCTCAATGAGATCGTCGAGACTGCCTTGATCGACCAGTTCCATGACCAGGTAGAATTGGCCGTGATCTTTGCCGCTCGAAAAAACCTGGATGACGTTTGGATGATTAACTGAGGCTGCAACCCGCGCCTCCTGTTGCAGGCGGGTGGCGTAATCGATCTCGTCGCCGAGATCCTTGCGCAAAAGCTTCAGGGCCACGAATCGGTCCAGCAAAGTATCGCGCGCCTTGTAAACTGTTCCCATGCCGCCGATCCCGAGGGTCTCGACCAGTTCGAAATTATTAAAGCTCCGTTGAACCCGGACCTTCTCGCCGCACTTCGGGCAGTCCACCCGCACCAGCGGATCCGCCGAGGTCGTGTCTATGACCGTTCCGCACGCGGGACACGTCTCGCTCGTCGGGGCGTTGGATTCTGGCGCCATCGAAGTCGATTGTATCATTGCCTATCCCATGGGCAATGCTGACAAAGAACCAGAGCCCATCTCATGAAACCGCCCAAATCCCCTGCCCAGCCAGCCCAGTTTCTGGTCCCCAGGGAGGCTTCTGGTCTTCGGCTCGATGTTTTTCTTGCCCGTGTGATGCCGCAGAGGTCACGGTCGCGCCTGCAGGAATTGATAAAGCAGGGGTTTGTTAGACTGAATGGGAAACCCGCTCGCTCCAAAGAGTCTGTCCGAACAGGCGACACCATTGAAGTGGAAGAGCCCCCGATACAGCCCAGCCAATATCGCCCTGAAGATATCGCGCTAAATATCCTGTACGAAGATGATGATCTCCTTGTCCTGAACAAACCGCCCGGCTTGGTGATTCATCCCGGCGCCGGAAATTCGGAGCACACACTTGTGAATGCCCTTCTTCATCATTGCTCCAATCTTTCGGGGATCGGTGGTGAAGAGCGGCCGGGAATTGTCCATCGTCTCGACAAGGACACCAGCGGATGTCTTGTCGTGGCAAAAAACGATCAGACACATCGCAGTCTCTCCACCCAATTTGCCGGTCGCAGTGTCGATAAGGTTTATCTCGCTTTAGTCTCGGGCCAGCTCCGCAAAAGAAACGGCGTCATCGACGCCGCCATCGCGCGCCATCCCGTGCATCGCGCGCGAATGACTGCCTCGGCGTCGCGCGGCCGAACCGCGAAAACGGAATATCGGGTGGTCGCCGACACCGCCGACGCCAGTCTGGTCGAATGCCGGATTCATAGCGGGCGCACCCATCAAGTGCGGGTGCACCTTCTTCACCTTGGACACCCGGTGCTTGGCGACCAGACCTACGCGGGAAAACGCGCCGGCAATTTTCCGCGGCAAATGCTGCACGCATGGAAGCTCGGCTTTACTCATCCGCGCACCAGCGAGCGAAAAACGTTCGAAGCCCCTCCGCCGGATGATTTTGAAGCCGCCAGAAAAACGCTCGGCCTGTAGCGGCAGTCTATGACCGTCGCAAAAAAATGCAGACAAGGTCATGTGACGGCCATAGACAGCCGCTACAACCAGAGGATCCCCTCACCTCAGTCCCCTCCCCGCGGGGCGGAGCGAGGAAGAAGACTCGCGGCCGCGTCCAACCTATTTCCCCTCGCCCTTCTCAGAAGGGAGAGGGCCAGGGTGAGGGTTGCTTCCGATTTCCGCTTCTCATCCCACTACACTCACTTCCTCCTTTTCCTCCGCTTCCTTCTCCACCGGCTTCTCCGGCGCCTTCTGCATTTTCCGGGAAATCCTTTGCATCCCCGTCCGATAAGCCGCCAGGTCCACCAATTCCGCCACCCGCTTCTTTAGCGCGCGCGCGCGCCGGAAAAGAAAGATCAGGAAAATTGCGTACGGAATAATCGACCAAAGATCGAGGTGCGCGCCGTTGAGTTGCCGATAGATCAAAATCGCGAGCACGATTAGATTAACGATCACCGTTGTCGGAACCCGCTGGTTTCGGATGCGGACACGCGTCAGACATTTCGGACCGCCGTGATATTCGGTCACCGTTTGCAGCACGACGCTCCACCAGAAATTGCCGTAAATCCGGATGTCCCATTCATTCCAGCCGGTGTCCGGCGAATATCGCCAGCCTTCTTCTTCGAGTAATTGAAAGATCGCGCCGAGAAGATGATGCCGGTCCTTCCCGTCTTCATTCCAGTAAACACGGCGCCCGACGGTGCCAAGGCGACGGGACCCGGCCGGCAAGGTTTCGTGCGCGCGGATAACATTCCGGGGCGTCCGTTTGAAATGGAGCCAGGTAAAATAACGCGACCACCCGCGCACCAACGGCTGCACGAATGCCAGAACCATTACGAGCAGGCGCGCATGAATGGTGTCGTACTTCGGCTCGATTCGCGCCCGTACCATATAAGAGAGCGCCACACAGAGCGTCCCGCCGAACATGACGTAAGGAACGATCCGCAGACTCGGCAGGAAAATCCCCAGTCCGAACAGGAACACCGTCAGCGAAAACCATTCGATCGAACTCAGGTAAGCCGCGATCTCCGATTGAGGCGTCGGATAGAGCGATTGAAAAAAGCCATCGCCGAAAATCCCGTGATAAATGATCGGCCGGTTGAGAAACCAGGTGAATCGCGGCGTTCCGTAAATCTGCCCACGCCATTTGGCCGTTCCGGTCGGGCCGAAAAAGATCAGGTGCTTGAAGCGCAGGAGTGATTCCGCTTCGCCGTAGCCTTCCTGTTGTTTCATGAAGGCTTTCAAAGTGAAACGCCGGTAGTGCCAGACGAGGGCCGTTGGGCTGAACCCAATGACGTGACCTGCCTGCTGCAGGCGCCAGCAAAAATCGACGTCGTCCCCCGCCTTTCGATATTCCGTGTCGAAACCGCCGACGCTTTCGAAGGCCGCACGGCTAAAGGCCATGTTACATCCGGGGATATGCTCCGCCACCGTGTCCGTCAGAAGAACATGGCTCGGACCGCCGGGTGCCGCCGCCACACACGCCTGAATCCAATTCTGCGCCGGTGGCGTAACGTTTGGGCCGCCAACTCCCGAAAAACCGCCGGCGACAAGCGTTCCTACTAAATAGTACAGCCAGTCTTCATCCCCCATGCAGTCGGAATCGGTATAGGCAAAAATCTCGCCCTTGGCGGCGGCCGCGCCGGTGTTGCGCGCATGACTGAGTCCGTGGTTCTCCTGGTGGACATATCGAACACTGGGAAACTTTGCTGCAATCTCGCGCGTGTTGTCCTTGGAACCGTCGTCAACCAGGATGACTTCGTAATTGGGATATTTGATTTTGCCTAACGAATCGAGACACGCTTCCAGCGTCTTGGCGCCGTTGTACGAGCAAACGATTATGGAAACGAACGGCGTCTCCGGCAGTTTGCGGTGCGGCAGGACGGCGTCGTTCTGCCCGAGCTTGGCCCGTAATGCGTAAAACGCCTTTTTTGGCTGCCGGTCTCTCGTCACCAGGCCGAACGCCCAGTCGGTCACCTCCACATTTCCGGTGAACCATTCGTCGGTCCAGGCGAAGAAAATCGTTCCGGCGAGCCCGCAGTGGACCACGCTATCGACGTGCCAGCACAGCATCTCCGCCTGTTCGTCCTGGCTGTGGCGAATCGTGTCCATGCCAAACTCGCCAAGAATGAGAGGCCGATCTTCGGTCAGGTTTTGTAGTCTTAGGAGGTACCGCTCGAAATCCGCCTGGTTGTGCAGGTAAACATTGAAGCAATAGAAATCGAGATTTTGCGGCAGCAGGAATTCCGTCGGCGGATAAGTCGCGTAGGAATAGAGAACATCCGGATCGACTGACCGGCCGATACGGACCAGCTTCTCGACGAACTCAACCACTCGTCGCACGCCTAACCAACGCGCCATTTGCGGCGAAATTTCGTTCCCAACCAGGTAACCGAAAATTGCCGGGTGTCCCGCGTGCTGGCTGACCGCGGCGCGCACCGATTCCTCAATTTTCTCGCGCGCCTTGCGTTGCCGGAGAAACTCGATGTGTTTTTCCCACGGAAGCGTGATCAACACCCGCATGTTGGACTCGGCGCACCGATCGAGAAACCAGCGCGGAGGCGAATGATAAATACGGACCACGTTGATCCCGATCTCGCGCATCTGACGGAGATCGGCATCGACCTGTTCGGGCTTACCGAGATAAAATCCCTCGGCATCGGGCGCGAACGGCCCATAGGTAACGCCCTTGATAAAGAACTTCCTCTCCCCTTCGAAGAAGAACTTGGCTACGGCGCGAATGCGCGGGTGGGCGCTGCTCACTGCGGGAGTTCCTAGTCCAATGGCGAACCAGAGACAAGCGAGGAGTCAAAATCCCTGTGGGAATTCCCGCCTCTTCGCCAGGGTCGCGCACGCTTCTCGCGTGTCGGTTGCGACGTCTCGTCGCAGCGAACTTTTCTTTGCCCCTTCTTTTTACTACCCTCAGTCGTTCCAAAACACGACTCGGGTTAACATGCGGCTGCCACACGCGGATCGAAAATGACAATTGACGACGGCATGGTTAGGCTGGCGCAGGCGCTGGTGGAAACGAAGCACCTCCGAGACTGGTTCTTCGCTCTTCAATATCTGCCGAAGGCGACGCGTGACGCCGCATTTTCCGAGATGTCTGCCAAAATGCGCGCCGCCGAAGAAGACCCGCAACTCGCGAGTGCAATCGCGTCGTTAACGAATCCGCAAATCTACAAATCGGTTTTGCAGAGCGTGAATGAGCTACTGGGCAGACAGAATGGCGAAGCGAAATCATGAATAGATTTAACGGGACCCGGCTCCTGAAGAAGCTCGCTTCACGACGCGGGACTTGATTCGATTCTCATAATAATCATGATCGCGCAGGTCATCGTCTTTCTCTTGTTACTGGCAGGTGTAATTGCCCCAATCATCCTGATTAATCTCCGCGGACGCGACACCGCCCGTGGGAAGGAACCAATCGCTCCGGCAACGAAAGTGATTGCCCCAACCCCACCGGACCAGCGTAATATCCAGGTGGAAAGTCGAATGACCCCACGCGATTGGTTTATTTTAGGGCTCCGGTTGTTCGGTGTTTGGGAGTTTCTTTACGGGCTCAGCGATGCCCTTACAACGTTTTCCATCGTTCTCCATTTTCTCCGGCCAACCACTGCGGGTCCGGACTATTATATGTCGCTGACGTTTATGCATTTCATTGCCGCGTTCTATCTCTTGAAGTTCGCGCCGCAAACAGCCGCATTCTTCTATTCGCCCGCTGAACCGCCGGCGTCTGATGCCAATCCAAAGGAATGAGGAACTCGACATTCAGCTGGTGATGCCTTGGTCGTTAGGCTTGGAACGAGAGCGGTGACGATCGTTTAATTTTCGAATCGCCGTGGAAACTCTCCCGCCTCCCGCTCCCCCGACAAATTTTCCCACGATCCTCGGCTGGATTTGTTTCGCGATCGGCCTGCTGACTTTCTGGGTATTCGGGCTCGGTTTCCTTTTTCTATTTGGCGCACTCGGCATAGCCATCGCCGCACTCATCAAGACGCATGCCAAACAAGGTCTGATCCTTCTCGTTTGTTCCGCAGCATCGCTACCGGTATGCGCGATCCTTTTTGTCTTATTGTTCCCGATTCTCTCAATGGTCCGAGTCGCACATTACGAGAAACAGCGCGTCAGAAGCTTCCTCAATCCTTCGATAGCCGCACCCCATCGTCCTTTATTTCTCGGGAATGAACATTCTTTCGCGACCCAAACGAAGACCTCGCCCGATGGCGGAACTTTTCTTGTCATCGATGATTCCGATGTCATTTGTAACTCGATTCTCATCGACGGTCGGCCATGGCGGCATCAGCTTCACTCCGGCGGCGAGATCGAGCCCGGCCGGCATACGATCATGTGTGATGGTGGAACGCACCCTTTCGATTTCACGGTCGAACAAGGAAAAACACTCCAGGTGACCTCTTGGAATCCGTAAGCCGACCGCTGGTGACGCCATCGCCATGACCCGATCCGGGAAAATCGTTTTAGCAGTTGTCGTTGTTCCCCTGATGATCGGCGGCGCGGCCGTAGCCATGGCCTTTCATTACGTCGGCACCTCCGGAATCACGCGCCCAATAGATAACATGTTCGGCGATCAGCATCTCAAGACCGCCGTCGCGCTGATTGAACTCCATAAAGTCCGCTACGGTCGATATCCGCAAAAGCTGAGCGAACTTCGATACACCGGTCAATGGGATCAGATGCCCATGATGAGCGTCCGTTACATCGCCGCACCCGATGGCAGCAAGTATTACGTCGAAGTCGTGCGCGGCTGGATGGGAAAACCAACGCTAAATTATCCGCCTGAATTTTGGCAGGGCACTGGTTACTCCCCCGCACTCAAGCCGAGACACTGACTTCCGAGAGGAACCAATCAATCGCTCTTAACAAACCACTCCACCGGGGATCGGACCCGGTGAAATGTGGCTAAATGCTGAGACTCGTTAGTCGTTGCGACTCGCCTCGTCGGCCCCCTTTGCCAGACTCCTCAGGAGGTTGAGGAACGCGGTCGATTGGCCGCGGAACAAGCCGTCGGCGGTAAACGCGTTCACCGCCCCCATGGCGCTGACTTGCGCGGCGCCGGTAGGGCGAATAATCGAGCATCGTGGCAGGCTCTTGCTGATGAAGTCGCAAGGCTCCGGCATGATCAGATTGGCTTGCAAGGTTTCGGGCTGTCCGGTTGTCAGGTCGGGAAAGGTCACATCGGAATTATTAATCGGGTCATGATCAGTCAGCGGCGTAGCATTGCCGGCTTTGTCCTGCCAGGTCTGGAAATGCATCACTTCCGAGCCGCCAATGCTCAGAATGATTCGCAACACTTCCAGGCTGCTGGCCTTCAAAGCCATGGCGGCATACAAACTCGTCCCGCCTTGCTCGATGAAGCCGAAGTGGAAGCCGGCCGTGAACGCGATCGCTTTGACGTGATCGCTTGGATTATTGGGATCGCCAAGTTCGCTGTTATTTCTCGGAATGGCAGTATGCAAACCGGTAGCCAGACTTGGAATGGCGTTGGGAAACGTTGCGCCCAAATCAGGATTGGTTTTGCTGCGGTAACGCGTCCACCAGCTGGTGTCGATGGTCAACTGTGTTAAATTCGTTAGGCGGCCAATTTGTTGCGCGCCACTCGCCTGACTGCTCGGGAGGGTGCGGAACTGGTCGAAATTCACGCCCGGTTTGCCCTTTGAATGCAGATAGGCGTTTAGAAAACTGACATGGCTCTCTTCGTCGTCCGTGTTGTCCGAAATATATTGAGGCTGATCCCCGTCCAGAATTTCAAGGCCGGCCCGGTAGCCCGACTCAGCCGAATCCTGTCCGCCGAGTTCGTTGTACTGCTGCCAGAGATCGGTCTCAATGATTTCGGCCGCGGCAAGGAATTGCAAAATCGCGGTGTCGCCCTTTGATAATCCACTGCTGGGGGTGGGTTGGTCAGCTGCCAGGGCTCTCGAAGCCGAGGCCAGAAGACCAGCGCCTGGTCCTGCAGCGAGAGCTCCCAAAGCGACTCGCCGCAGGAACGAACGCCGCGCCAAAGGCGACGAACGAGTGGATGACTGAGCCTCCGTGGGGGGAACGGCCGCCCTGTTATCTGCCAAACCTGTATTGATTGGTTTTGTTGGGGGATTGATTTTCATGAGAAAAGCATCGGACGATCGCCCGGGCGGGAAACTTCGGAAAAGTAACGGCGCTGTTACCTTTCCAAACGTTCAGCAAGTGTCCCGCTGCGGTTCAGAGAAGCGGGAGGGTGAGTGACGGCGACAGAGTTTTCACGCGCCGTTTTGTTTCGTTAGGCGATGCGAAGAAACGGCGCCGGATTTCGAGAGGTTACGACAGCGTTACCTTTCACCACCTGCAGTCTCTGCAAGACGCTTGTCTGTTTCTATCAATTAGAAACCTCTATGAGCTTACTTGTTATTCTTTATGTCCTGGCGATGCGCGTAGCCGATGGGTTCGCGAAGGCCGAGGAGACACCTCGCCGGAAAACCCTGAGAGACCTGCCACTGGATCGATCGCATTTCGCGGAAAAGGCCACTGGTGGCGGCTTTCGAGATTCCGGTCGGAGCCCATTCAGAGCCGCATCCTCCCGCAGATTCGAAGGTCAGGCGTCTTTTGCGTGACTCTCGACGCCCGCCCGTGAGAAGGCGGTCAGAGCACTCAATTTGAGACAGTCGACCACGAACGACCTGCGTTTCCGCGCCTTCGATAAAACCGAATAACCAATCCTGCTCCGCCGGTCCGCCGACGCCCAGGGGGGGTTGGAATAGGCTTTATTTTGCGCCTGCAGGCAAAAAAAAAGAGCACCGGAAATGTCGATTTACCGGACCGTTTCTTGCTCGTACCGCGAACTTGTGCGATGAGATTTCGCTTTGCTCTGGGAACCGACTATGGCTGGTCGACTCTCACGCTCCCTCGGAGCGATGAGAATCCCTCTCTCCTTGTTCTTCTTTTTGACCGCTTATGAAGGAAAACACTCCCGTTAAACGCCGCACGCGACCGGCAAAGAATGGTGCGCGAGTCGAAACCGACCCATGCGACAGCACCGAGTTGCTCAATGCTTTGATGGCTTTTAAGCGCGGCGATTTTTCGGCGCGTCTACCCGACCACTGGACCGGCGTTGCCGGCAAAATTGCGGATACCTTTAATGAGGTTATAGAGAAAAATCAGCGCCTGACTACGGAACTCGACCGGATCGGGCGCGTCGTCGGCAAGGAAGGACGCATCACGCAACGCGCATCACTGGGCGATGTCTCCAATTCGTGGGCCGACGCGATCGGCTCGGTCAATGGGCTCATCGGCGATCTCGTTCATCCAACCGCCGAAATGGCTCGTGTTATCGGCGCCGTGGCAAAGGGCGACCTTTCCAAAACGATGGCGGTGGATATCGAAGGCCGGCAACTCCAGGGAGAATTTCTGCGGACGTCGAAAGTCGTAAACACGATGGTCGATCAACTTTCGGCATTCGCGTCGGAAGTCACACGTGTCGCGCGCGAAGTGGGCACGGAAGGAAAACTGGGCGGCCAGGCGAAAGTCAAAGGCGTCGCCGGCACCTGGAAAGATCTGACCGAGAACGTCAACCTGATGGCCGGCAATCTCACGGCGCAGGTGCGCAACATCGCCACCGTTACAACCGCGGTCGCGAACGGCGATCTCACCAAAAAAATCACCGTCGACGTCAAAGGCGAATTCCTCGAACTGAAGGACACCGTCAACGTCATGGTCGATCAGCTGCGTTCGTTCGCCTCGGAAGTGACACGCGTTGCGCGCGAAGTGGGTTCGGAAGGAATTCTCGGTGGCCAGGCCCGCGTCGAAGGTGTTTCCGGCACGTGGAAAGATTTGACCGATTCGGTCAATTTCATGGCCCGAAATTTAACCGGTCAGGTGCGCAACATTGCCGAAGTCACGACCGCGGTGGCGACAGGCGACTTGTCGAAAAAAATCACCGTCAACGTGAAGGGTGAAATTTTGGAACTGAAAAACACCATCAACACCATGGTCGATCAGCTCAGTTCCTTCGCCGCCGAAGTAACACGCGTCGCCCGGGAAGTAGGCACGGAAGGAAAACTCGGCGGCCAGGCGCAGGTCAAGGGCGTTGCCGGAACCTGGAAAGACCTGACCGATTCAGTGAACTCGATGGCCGGCAATCTGACCGGTCAGGTGCGTAACATCGCCGAAGTGACCACGGCAGTGGCCAACGGTGACCTTTCGAAAAAAATCACGGTCGATGTGCGCGGCGAAATCCTGGAATTGAAAGACACCATCAACACCATGGTGGATCAACTCCGCTCGTTCGCCTCGGAAGTGACGCGCGTGGCGCGCGAGGTCGGTTCGGAAGGAATTCTCGGTGGCCAGGCCGAAGTGAAAGGCGTTGCCGGAACGTGGAAAGATCTCACCGATAACGTCAACATGATGGCGCGCAACCTGACCGCACAGGTGCGCAACATCGCCGAAGTGACGACTGCGATCGCCAACGGCAATCTCTCCCGGAAAATCACCGTCGACGTAGCCGGCGAAATCCTGGAGATGAAGAACACCATTAACACTCTGGTGGATCGACTGAGCTCCTTCGCCTCGGAAGTGACGCGTGTCGCGCGCGAGGTCGGCTCCGAAGGAATCCTCGGCGGACAAGCCGAGGTCTCAGGTGTCTCGGGCACCTGGAAAGACTTGACCGACTCCGTGAATTTCATGGCCTCCAACCTAACCGCTCAAGTGCGAAACATCGCGCTCGTGACGACGGCGGTAGCCAACGGAGATCTCTCCAAAAAAATCACCGTCGACGTCAAAGGCGAAATCCTGGAGCTAAAGAACACCGTCAATACGATGGTCGGCCAGCTCAGCTCGTTTGCCGCCGAAGTCACGCGCGTCGCCCGCGAAGTGGGCACGGAAGGAAAACTCGGCGGTCAGGCCGAAGTGAGCGATGTCGCCGGAACGTGGAAAGACCTCACCGACTCGGTGAATTCAATGGCCGGCAATCTAACCGGCCAGGTGCGTAACATTGCCGAAGTCACGACCGCGGTGGCGACGGGCGATTTGTCGAAAAAAATCACGGTCGATGTGAAGGGAGAAATTCTCGAGCTGAAGAACACCATCAACACCATGGTCGACCAACTCAGCTCATTCGCCGCGGAAGTAACACGCGTCGCCCGCGAGGTAGGCACGGAAGGAAAACTCGGCGGCCAGGCGGATGTGCACGGGGTTGCCGGGACTTGGAAGGATTTGACCGACAGCGTGAATTTTATGGCCGGCAACCTCACCGGTCAGGTGCGTAACATCGCCGAAGTCACAACCGCGGTCGCCAACGGCGATCTCTCCAAGAAAATCACCGTCGACGTCAAAGGCGAGATTCTGGAACTCAAGGACACGATCAACACCATGGTCGATCAGCTCAGCTCCTTCGCGGCCGAAGTGACACGCGTAGCCCGCGAGGTAGGAACGGAAGGCCGGTTAGGCGGTCAGGCCGATGTCCGTGGCGTCGCCGGCACCTGGAAAGATCTGACCGACTCGGTGAATTCGATGGCCGGAAATCTGACCGGTCAGGTGCGTAACATCGCCGAAGTCACGACCGCCGTCGCCAACGGCGACTTGTCCAAGAAGATCACGGTCGATGTGCGCGGCGAAATTTTGCAGCTCAAGGACACCATCAACACCATGGTGGATCAACTCCGCTCCTTTGCGTCAGAAGTGACGCGCGTGGCCCGCGAAGTAGGTAGCGAAGGAAAGCTAGGCGGCCAGGCCGATGTCCGCGGCGTCGCCGGCACCTGGAAAGATCTGACTGACTCGGTGAATTCGATGGCCGGCAACCTGACCGGCCAGGTCCGTAATATCGCGGACGTGACCACGGCCGTCGCGCGCGGTGATCTCTCGAAAAAAATCACGGTCGACGTCAAAGGCGAAATCTTGGAACTGAAAAACACGATCAACACCATGGTCGATCAGCTGAGCTCGTTTGCGGCCGAAGTGACGCGTGTGGCCCGCGAAGTGGGTTCGGAGGGAAAACTCGGCGGCCAGGCGCAGGTCAAAGGCGTCGCCGGCACCTGGAAGGATTTGACCGACTCGGTGAATTCGATGGCCGGCAATTTAACCGGCCAGGTCCGCAACATTGCGGACGTGACCACCGCCGTCGCCAACGGCGATCTCTCGAAGAAAATCACCGTCGACGTTCGTGGCGAGATTTTGGAGCTGAAGGACACCATCAACACCATGGTGGATCAACTGCGCTCCTTTGCCTCCGAGGTTACCCGTGTGGCCCGCGAAGTCGGTTCGGAAGGAGCACTGGGCGGACAGGCGCGCGTCGAAGGCGTATCCGGCACCTGGAAAGACTTGACCGACTCAGTGAATTTCATGGCCTCCAACCTAACGACACAGGTCCGGAACATTGCCGCGGTCACCACCGCGGTGGCCAGCGGCGATTTGTCGAAAAAAATCACCGTCGATGTCAAAGGCGAAATCCTCGAACTGAAGAACACGGTCAACACCATGGTGGACCAACTCAACTCTTTCGCCTCGGAAGTAACGCGCGTTGCGCGCGAGGTCGGTACCGAAGGAAAACTCGGCGGACAAGCCATCGTCAAAGGCGTCGGCGGCACCTGGAAAGATCTGACTGACTCGGTGAATTTCATGGCCGGTAACCTGACTAACCAGGTGCGCGGCATTGCCAAAGTCGTGACCGCGGTCGCCAAAGGCGATATGAAACAAAAACTTTTGGTGGAAGCGAAGGGGGAGATCGCCGAGCTCGCCGACACGATCAACGGCATGACCGACACGCTGGCAATTTTTGCCGAACAGGTCACGACCGTGGCTCGCGAAGTGGGCGTAGAAGGAAAACTAGGCGGCCAGGCCAGCGTGCCCGGCGCTGCCGGAACCTGGGGCCACCTGACCGATAACGTGAATCGGTTGGCGGCCAACCTGACCACCCAGCTGCGCGCGATCGCCGACGTCGCCACCGCTGTGACCACCGGCGACCTGACGCGATCCATTCAAGTCGAAGCCCAGGGAGAAGTCGCCTTCGTCAAAGACAACATCAACGAAATGATCCGCAATTTGAAGGACACGACGTTGCGAAACGAAGAACAGGACTGGCTAAAGACGAATTTGGCGAGGTTCACCCGAATTCTTCAGGGCCAGCGCAATCTTCTCACCGTCGGCAAATTGATTCTCTCGGAACTGGCGCCGCTGGTTTCGGCGCAGCAAGGCGTCTTTTATATAATGAGCAGCGCTGACGGAGACCCGGAGCTAAAGCTTCTCGCCAGTTACGCTGGACCAGATAGCGGCGCCATCAAGCCACGCTTCAAACTCGGCGAAGGCATGATCGGACAGGCCGCGGTCGAGAAACGACGCGTTCTTTTGAGCGATGTCCCAACAGATTATCTCACGGTCAGCTCGGGACTCGGCGAATCGCGCCCGATTAACATCGTCGTCCTGCCGATTCTGTTCGAAGGCGAGGTAAAAGCGGTCATGGAGCTTTCGTCTCTCGAACGCTTCAATTCCACGCATCAGGCCTTCCTCGATCAACTGACCGAGAGCATCGGCATCGTGCTCAATACCATCGAAGCCAACACTCGGACGGAGAATCTGCTGGCCCAATCGCAATCGCTCGCCACCG
The DNA here is from genome assembly GCA_963824205.1 of uncultured Verrucomicrobiae bacterium. GTDB lineage: Bacteria > Verrucomicrobiota > Verrucomicrobiia > Chthoniobacterales > UBA10450 > JBBRDU01. Next base: position 55,567 of record CAWGOG010000003.1, read on the forward strand.
AGTTGCAGAAGCGACAGGAAGAACTGCAGAAAACCAACCAGGAGCTGCAGGAAAAAGCCCGCTCGAACCTGGCGAAAGATCAGTTCCTGGCCATGCTCAGCCACGAATTGCGCACGCCGCTTACGCCGGTCATTGCTTCGGCTCTCGATCTCGAGGGCGAAAAAGATCTGCCGGAAAACATTCAGGAATCGCTCCACATGATTCGGCGCAACGTCGAGTTGGAAGCGCGTTTGATCGATGACTTGCTTGACCTGACGCGTATCAGCAAGGGCAAGGTGCAGCTCAACTTCGAAGTGGTCGATGCCCACACGCTGTTGCAAAACGCGCTCGATATTTATCAAAGCGAAATCGAACGCAAACATCTTGCCCTCCGGCTCGATCTGGCCGCGCAACGCGTCCACTTGCGCGCCGACCCGGCACGGTTGCAGCAGATTTTCTGGAACCTGATCAACAACGCCGTCAAATTCACACCGCAGAACGGCCAAATCTCCATCTCGACGAGCAACGACGCGGACGAACAGTTGCATGTCCAGATTGCCGACACTGGTCTGGGTATCGAGGCGGAGACACTGCCGAAAATATTCGACGCCTTCGAACAGGGAACGCGAACACGTTTAGGCGGACTGGGCCTCGGCCTGGCCATAAGTAAAACACTCGTGGAAGCTCACAAAGGTGCGATCAGCGCGCAAAGCGAGGGACGCAATCACGGTACGAAATTCAGCTTAAATTTCCCGACCTGTGCCAAGCCGGATGGTCAGGCCGCCCCAGCGGTGCGACCGGCGACCGCTGAACGCCAAACAAAGCGAATCCTGCTGGTGGAAGATCACGAAGACACCAACCGCTCCCTAACGAGACTGCTGCGCCGGCGCGGCTATCACGTCCAATCGGCGGCCAGTCTACAAGGCGCCATCGAGCTCAGCGGCAAGGAGGAGTTTGATGTCTTGATCAGCGACCTCGGTCTCCCCGACGGCAGTGGGATTGAACTGATGCAGCAACTCGGGTCGCAACGCCCCCTCTTCGGCATCGCCCTGACCGGGTTCGGCATGGAAGACGATATCAGGAAAAGCCGCGAAGCCGGGTTCAAACATCACCTCGTGAAGCCGATCGATCTGACCAAACTCGATCTCCTGATTCAGGAGAGCGCCAACAGCGCCCCCGCCTGACAGCCCGCCAGCTTCGAATCCACTCGCTGCCTCTGGCCGGTTTTTTACCGAAATCTCTATCGTCTGGAAATTCCTTTGTTTTATAGTAGAGGTCCTCTCCCAAAATGCCCTCTACCACTACAAACCGATCATTTTCCCATCACTTTCATCTTAAAAATTGGCGTTCAATTCTCTTCTGTTTCGCCCTGATGATCGGTTCGCAAGCGCTTTTCGCTCAAACCTCGAGCAGCAATCCGCTCGTCCGTTTCCACACCGATCTCGGCGATATCGACGTCTCTCTTCTGCAGGATGTGGCTCCGAACAATGTGGCCAACTTTCTCGGCTACGTGAATCCGGGAATCTACGACAACAGCGTTATTCACCGCTCCATTCCTGCCTTCGTCATTCAGGGCGGCGGGTACAATATCGTTAGCAACCAGCCAAATGCGCTTCCGGTGCATGCGGCGGTGGTCAATGAATTCCACGTCTCGAACACGCGCGGCACACTTGCCATGGCCAAGCTTGCAAACAATCCCAACAGCGCGACTAACAACTGGTTCTTTAACGAATCGGACAGCAATGCTTCAGGCCCTTCAGGCCTCGATACGCAGGACGGCGGATTTACCGTCTTTGGCCGCATTATCACGAGCACCGGCCTAACGATAATGGACGCAATCGCGGCGGTCCCGACCTACAATGCTCAGGGCCTTTGGGGTGCGGATTTCCAAAATTTGCCGCTCCGAAATTACACCACCGGCACTGTCCAGAACGCTAACTTCGTTCACGTCATCTGGATCAAGGTCGTGCCACAGATCGCCGCCGTGACCCATCCGTCAGCCAACACCGTTCACCTCCAGGGCACCGGCGCGGCCAGCAAGACTTACCAGCTGCAAACATCCAGCACACCAGCCGCGAGCGGGTTCACCACCGCGACGACAGTAACGGCCAATTCCTCGGGAGCCATTTCCTACAACGACGCCAGCGCTGGCACGGTAAAATTTTACCGCCTTGCGATCCCCTAACGAATCGAGATCGTTTACCGCGACGCATTCCTCCTCGAACAACGCCACATTATTCGTGGCTTGGGAGCGATCGGTTTCGGCAATTCGCCGGTGACGCTGGGGCTTTCCGATAGCCTCGATTCACACCTTTATTTGACCGGCCGGGATCAGGGAAACTACCGGCTAGGAAATACGCATTCTCATAGGACCGAAAAGTCTCCAGGAGCCTGTTTACTGCTGTTAATGGGAATACTTTCAGGGCCGTGCGGTCGCTGGATGACACTCGAATATCCCCTATGAAAACTAAGATCCAAAACCTTTGGAAACCGTCACTACTCGCGGCCACTGTCGCCACTCTCTTCCTCACTGCTTCAGCCTACGCTGTCGACCCTATAGCAGATCTTACCTTCACCGGCGGAGAGGGATCGCCGCTTTCCGTGACTCTCAATCTCCCCCTCTCTTTCCTGATCACTACCGCCGGTGACGCTTCGCCCGTCCTGATTTTTCAAGGTGTAGGCAACCTATTCGGCCAAGGGGGCATTGACGTCACCGGTGACATCACCTTTTCCATTAACGGTGGCGATCCTCAGAATTTAGACTCTGCGGGTTCAGGCTTCCCGGACGGCGCTTTCCACGCCAACGACCTCTATTTTTATGGCAACCTTTCCAGCTTGGCCGTGAATAATACGGTCGTCATTAGTGCCGGCACGCTGACAACCACGGGCGATTTCGGCGAGTTGGCGCCGGCCAGCGGACTCTATTCCGCCATCCTCGCGGACGCGGCCAGCTCCAACCAAATCTCTGATGGGCTGGAGCCCGTTCCGGAACCGGCCACATGGGCTACGGCTGGATTGATTGCGGTCACCCTCCTATGGACGGGTAGGCACAGGTTCATCAACCTTCGAAACAAAAAGGTGCCTTCGATGACGCAGACGCCTGACGTAATCTAAGGCGCTTCCATCGGCTTTTCGTTTCGCGCGATGCGGGCCTTTTCCTGATCGTCCTCCTGTTTCCAAAACTGGGCGAAGCTTTCGTCCTTGTGCTTGGCTGATGGGATGCGGTCCATCAGACCGGATAGCCAGGCCGGCGGCGTTTTCGGATTCCATTGCGGAATAACGGCGCTGCACTGGAGCATGGTCTTCAAGAAGATGAAGACGCCGAAGAAATTCCGGTTGGCGCCGGTGAATGCGACGGCGATCATTCCGCCAATGATCGTTAGGTGAACGACGAAAACCCGGCTGAGCGTCATCTGACCAAGCCGCTCCAGCCAGATAAACGGCCGATATCTTATCGAGATCAGGTCAAAGATGAAATCGCCGGCCTGAAACGCCCCGATACCGGCTAACCCGACTAGTAAACTGTGGCTGTCGACCCTGGCTTCAACAGTCAGGTTGTTCTTGATGGCCATGAAACCAAGCGCGGCAAGGAAAATTCCATGGGCAAAGGTGAATGCCAGCGATGGAACTAGGAAAGCCACGAGATAACTCGAACGACCCGTGCCCTGCTGCGCCTGGGTCTGCGGCGCTTGATAATCCCAATGTCCTTTGGTCGGGTGAACGTGACGATGAACCATGATCCGGCCGGCGACGAACAATGTGCCAATGAGCGTTTCCAGCCAGTAGAGAACCAGAACGGTCCCGGCGGACCAGTTACCGACGAACCAGCCGAAAGCCGGAATGGCGTTCAGCCCAAGAGCGCTAAGCAGTGATCCGAAGTCCATCGAGCAAGCTACCTAGTCAGAAACGACATCGGTCGGCACTCCTTTTCGTGCCGGGTGGAAAAGAATCACGGTGGAACTTGGATGCGCAGACTGAATTCTGAATCCGTTTGGCCGGTTCGATGTATCCTAAGATCAGCAGCGCCGTCTTCTCCATATGATCCATGATTTTCGGTTCGCGTTCCGGCAGCTCGTCAAGGCGCCGGGCTTTACCATGGCAGCGGTACTGGTGCTCGCACTTGGGATCGGCGCGAACACTGCCGTGTTCAGCCTGGTAAATCAGCTGTTCTTCGCTCCGCCGGCTTACGCCAAACCGCACGAAGTAGCGCAGCTTTTTTCTCAGGACAGGAAAGACCCAAAAAAATTCCGCGGATTTTCCTATCCGACTTATCGCGATATCCGCGAGCAAAACACCGTTTTCAGCGAAGTCATGAGTTTCAGGTTTTCGTTAATCGGCCTGGGCCAGAAAGACAATACGCGCCGGGCTTTCGCCGCCATTGTCAGTTCGAACTACTTTTCCGTTCTCGGCGTCCCGCTGGCGCGAGGCCGCGCATTTCTGCCGGAAGAGGAAACGCCGGGTCGCAACGCTCCGGTCGTGATTGTCAGTTACGGTTACTGGCAGAAACACAATCTGGATCCCGGTGTGCTCGGTTCGCAGTTGCCGATCAACGGCCGGCCGTTCACGATCGTCGGAATCGCGCCGCAAGGGTTTGTCGGCACGATGCAGGTGCTCTCGCCGGAGGTTTGGTTGCCGATGAGCGTTCACGATCAGGTCGCGAACGATTTCGAATCGACCAGCAGGACGACGATCGACGATCGGAGTGGAACGCAGTTGCGCATCATGGGCCGGCTGAAACCGGGGATGACGGCCGCCGCCGCCAAACCTGCGCTTGAAGGATTGGCCGGGAATTTGGAAAAAGCGTATCCGGTCGAGCAAAAAGATCAGGTATTCCTAACGGCACCGGTGCCGCGAAATTCGGTAAGCACAAGACCGGCAGGCGACAGCGGGCTTAACGCCATCGCGCCGCTGCTGCTCGGGATGGCGACGGTGGTGCTACTGGTCGCGTGCCTGAACCTTGCAAACATGTTGCTGGCGCGCGCGACCGCGCGGCGCAAGGAAATCGCGCTTCGTCTCGCGCTCGGCGCCAGCCGTTGGCGAATCGTGCGCCAGCTCCTGAGCGAAGGATTTGTGCTCGCACTGCTTGGCGGCGCGGGTGGACTTGTGCTTGGACTGTGGTCGTCGGGCCTGCTGGTGACCTCCATGCGTCGGCTGATGCCGTTCGACATGGTCTGGTCGACAGGAGCGAACCCGGCAATCCTGGCGGCGACCTTTGGATTTTGTCTGCTCGGCACACTGATGTTCGCGCTCGGACCGGCCTTGAAAATTTCGCGCACGGCCTTGGTGACCGACCTAAAGGAACATGCCGGAGAAGATGTGGTGCGTCGTCGCTGGAAATTTCTTCCGCGCCATCCGCTCGTGGTTGTACAAATCGCGTTCTCGCTCGCGTTGCTCACCGCGGCGGCTTTGTTTGTGCGCGGCGCCGGCAAGGCTGCTTCTGTCGATACCGGACTGAGGCCAGGACCAAGCTACCTTCTCGAAGTCGATGCCAGTCTGGCCGGATATGAACCCAAACGCGCCGAGGAAATTTATCGGAACTTGAACGAGCGACTGGCCGCCCTGCCGGGCGTCGAGCATGCGAGCATCTCGGCCACGGTCCCGTTTGGGATCGTTGCGCCCGAAAAAAATATCCAACGCGCCGGTGTCCGGCCGGGTCCGGATGCCAAACCCGCGACCGTCGCAGAAGGCCTGGCTCTGAAGGCAGCCTGGAATAGTGTCGGCGCGGATTATTTTGCGACCGTTGGATTACCCGTGCTTCGTGGTCGCGCGTTCACCAGCGAAGAAACAACCAGAACCGGTGCAAAAGTGGCCATCATTGATGAAACTCTTGCCCGAAAACTTTGGCCAGACGGTGACGCGCTGGGACAACGCGTTCAGTACGCAGACGAAAAGCGGGAAGAAACGATTGAAGTAGTCGGCATCGTGCCGGTGACGCGTCACCAGCTTTTTGCGGATGAGGAAGCGGCCGGCGCGATCTACCTGCCATTTGCTCGTGGATTCCAAAGTGATGTTTCTTTTTTTGTCCGATTCCATTCGCTCACGCCGGAGAACGAAGCCCTAACGGCCGACTTGCTGCGACGAGCCGTCCGCGATGTCGATTCGTCTCTTCCAATCATTTCTTTGCAAACATTTACTCACTATCTCGATTCGAACCTGGACCTCTGGATCGTTCGCGCCGGCGCCGCCTTGTTCTCCATCTTTGGAGGAATCGCACTCGGTCTGGCCGTAGTCGGTCTCTATGGGGTCAAAGCCTACTCGGTGGCACGGCGAACGCGCGAGATTGGGATTCGCATGGCGCTTGGTGCAGAGCCCGGGATGGTATTGCGAATGATCATGCGCGAAGGCTCAATCATGCTTTTGACCGGGCTCGGTCTCGGCCTGCTTCTCTCGGCCGCAACCGGAAAGATACTGAGTGGAATCTTGTTTGAAATCGGAGCGTTCGACCCGGTTGCGTTCGCAAGCTCGTTAACGCTTCTGACAGTTGCCGCACTATTTGCGACCTGGTTGCCAGCTCGACGCGCAACTCGCATCAATCCCATGGTCGCGCTGCGGACGGAATAGGATTGGGCTGAAGTCGCAAGCGTCCTCCTTCGCAAGAAGGATCGGGGAGTAAGAGGCAGGTCAGTCTTCGCATTAGGTTATGGCTCGGCGCGGCTTATGTTCCCGGTCCGCAGGGCAACTCATGAAGCAAAACCCACTGGTTGAGGATATCGAGACGTACGCCCAGGACATCGTGGACACGGTGCGCGAACCGCTCTTGATGCTGGACACCTCCCTGCGTGTGCAAAGCGCGAACCGCGCCTTCTATCAGACGTTCAAAGTTTCTTCAGAGGAGACAGAAAACCGCCTGATCTATGAATTAGGCAACGGCCAGTGGGACATTCCCGCCCTGAGAACGCTTCTTGAAGACGTGATTCCCACCAGCTCCGTCTTCAATGATTTCGAGTTGGAGCACACATTCCCGGTCATCGGACGGCGGGTCATGCTGCTTAATGGTCGCAAGCTGCGCGCGGGAAGTCATGGCGAGTTGCTGGTATTGGCAATGGAGGACGTTACCGCGCGGAAGCGTGCGGAAGAAGCGCTTCTCAAAGCCGGAGCGTTGCAGAGCGCAATTTTCAACAGCGCCAACTTCTCCAGCATCGCTACGGACGAGAAAGGCGTCATTCAGATCTTCAACGTCGGCGCGGAGCGGATGCTCGGTTACACGGCCGCCGAAGTAATGAACAAGATTACTCCGGCCGACATTTCCGATCCGCAGGAGGTCATCGCGCGCGCCAAGGCGTTGAGCACCGAACTTGGGACGAGAATCGCACCTGGATTTGAGGCCTTGGTTTTCAAGGCCTCGCGCGGCATCGAGGACATCTACGAATTGACTTACATCCGCAAGGATGAGAGCCGCTTTCCGGCCATCGTTTCGGTGACGGCGTTGCGCGACGCACAGGGGGAAATTATCGGCTACCTATTGATCGGGACCGACAATACCGCACGCAAGCAGATTGAAGCCGAGAGAATGATCCTCGATCAGCGCGTGCGCGACCAACAATTTTACACGCGCTCGCTGATTGAATCGAACATCGACGCACTCATCACGACCGATCCGCGCGGCATTATTACCGACGTGAACAAACAAATGGAGGCGCTCACCGGATGCACCCGTGACGAGCTGATCGGCGCCCCCTTCAAAGACTACTTCACCGATCCGGAACGAGCGGAAGCCGGCATCAAGCTGGTCTTGGGCGAAAGCAAAGTGACTGATTACGAACTCACCGCGCGCGCCCGCGATGGAAAGGAAACCGTGGTTTCCTACAATGCGACCACCTTCCACGATCGCGACCGAAAGCTGCAGGGAGTGTTCGCGGCGGCCCGCGACGTCACCGAACGCAAGCGCTACGAGGAGTCGTTGCACCAGGCTAACCGAGCCAAGAGCGTCTTCCTGGCCAACATGAGCCACGAGTTACGCACTCCGCTCAATGCCATCATGGGCTACTCCGAGATGCTGCAGGAGGAAGCCATGGAACAAAAGCTGAATGGATTCAGCGACGACCTCGAAAAAATCAACGGCGCCGGCCGTCACCTCCTGGCTCTGATCAACAACATTCTCGATTTATCCAAAATCGAAGCCGGCAAAATGGAGCTGTTTTTAGAAAGCTTCGATGTGAGCAAGATGATCGATGAGGTCGCTGCCACCATCCAGCCGATGGTGGAAAAGAACGCCAACACGCTGCACATCAAGCGCGCGGAAAATCTGCGTGCGATGCACGCAGACCAGATCAAAGTGCGGCAGGGTCTGTTTAATCTGCTGTCCAATGCGGCCAAGTTTACCCACGACGGCAGCATCACCCTCGAAGTCGAGCGCCAGCTCATGGAAGGCGGCGAGTGGATGGTGTTTCGGGTGACGGACACCGGCATCGGCATGAGCCCAGAGCAAATCCTCAAGCTCTTTCAGGACTTTACCCAGGCTGACGCCTCAACCACACGCAAATTCGGCGGCACCGGTCTCGGCTTGGCGCTGACGCGTCGTTTTTGCCAGATCATGGGCGGAGATGTGACCGTGCACAGCGTGCCTAACGAGGGCAGTGTTTTCACGATCAAGCTGCCCGCCGTTGTCGAGGAAGTGAAAGAGGAAGCTGCTTCCGATTCCGCTGGCACCGAACCGGCGATCGCTTTAGCGAACGGCTTGAAAAACCATGGCACGGAACAGTCCGTCCCCGTCGAAACCTGCGTCTTGGTGATCGACGACGATCCGGTGCCGCGCGATTTAATGCAACGTTTTCTAACAAAGGAAGGTTTTAACGTCCGCACCGCCGCAGGGGGAGAGGCCGGGCTGCGTATGGCACGCGAGTTAAGGCCGGTGGCCATTACGCTGGATGTAATGATGCCGGAGATGGACGGCTGGAGCGTCCTTTCGGCGCTCAAATCCGACGCTTCCTTGCGCGATATTCCGGTCGTGATGGTGACCATGCTGGACGATCCGGAACGGGGCTTCACGCTAGGAGCTTCCGACTACATCACCAAACCGGTGGATCGCCAGCAGTTATCTCTGATTCTCAAGAAATACACCTGTCCCAACCCGCCTTGCCCGGTTCTCGTGGTCGAGGACGATCCGGCGACGCGATCCATCACGCGTAAAATTTTGGAGAAAGAAGGCTGGAAGGTTACCGAAGCCGAACACGGGCGCCAGGCACTTGAATATATGGCGCAAGACCGCCCCAGCCTGATCTTGCTTGATCTGATGATGCCCGAAATGGATGGATTCGAATTCGTCGAGCAGATCCGCCAGCATCCCGAATGGCGTGCAATTCCCATCGTGGTCGTGACGGCGAAAGACCTGACAGCCCGGGAGCGCCGACGGCTTAACGGCTACGTCGAGATCGTGCTTAGCAAGGCCAGTCACTCACGCGAAGCGTTGCTGCGACAGGTGCGGGATCTGGTCGTCAGCTGCGCTGCTCCTGAGAAGAGTGAAGAGCATGCCTAAAATTCTTTTAGTCGAAGATAACGAGATGAATCGCGACATGTTATCTCGACGGCTGCAACGCCGAGGATACACCGTGGTCTTGGCGATGGACGGCCAAAGCGGTGTAGAGATGGCTCAAACCCAGGCTCCGGACTTGGTTTTGATGGACATGAGCTTGCAGGTGCTCGACGGCTGGGAAGCGGCCCGCCGCCTGAAAGCAGCCGAACCGACAAGACATATTCCAATTATCGCGCTGACCGCTCATGCCATGTCCGGCGATCGCGCTAAAGCCCTCGACGCAGGCTGCGATGACTACGACACAAAGCCGGTCGAACTACCCCGTCTGCTTACGAAAATCGAGGCCCTTTTGGGCCTGACCGAAGGCACAACAGCATCCAAAGACAAGCCAGTGTCGTGACTGAGCCGGAGCACCTAACGAATGAGGCGGCCCGGCACGCCCTGCCACCGCGTTTGATCCACGACCTGTTGACACCGCTCAATCAGATCATCGGCTACTCCGAGATGCTGATCGAACAAGCGCGCGAGCAAGGCCAGGAGGACTTCGTGCCGGATCTGCAGAAGATGCATGCGGCGGGCAAGCAACTGCTGGCGCTCATCCAGGGCAACTTTCTACCCTTCCGCTTGCCTGAAACGGACGCTGCGAATGCGGCCCCAACTGAGAATGAGCCAACGACGATCAACCAGGCGCCCGCCGGCGGAGTATTCACCCAGGGCTCACCCGTTACCTCGATTCAACAGGGATTCATTCTGGTCGTGGATGACATCGAAGAAAATCGCGATGTGCTTTCACGACGATTGAAGCGCCAGGGCTATGCTGTAGCGACCTCCGAAAACGGGCGTGAGGCACTGGGAAGGTTGCGCAGCGAAACCTTCGACCTTGTACTGCTCGACATCATGATGCCGGAAATGGATGGCTACGAGGTGCTCCAGCGACTCAAAGCCGATGAAACATTACGCCATCTCCCGGTCATCATGATCTCGGCTTTGAGTGAGTTCGACTCAGTCGTGCGCTGCATCGGGATGGGCGCGGACGATTATCTGCCCAAGCCTTTCAATCCTACCCTGCTCAAAGCGCGCATCGGCGCGTGCCTGGAGAAAAAGCGCGCGCGCGACCGGGAGCAAGAGCTCGCCGCTGTCTTGCACGCCCAAAACAACGAGATGGCTCATATGGCGCAAGGCACAGGAGGCCGATCTCGCCGTTGCCCGCACGACCCAGCAAGGCATAGTCGCTTCGGCGGTGCCGCGGCTCGATGGTTGGCAGGTCGAAGCCGTCTACACACCACTGATCCAAGTCGGCGGCGATGTCTACGGTTGGCGACAGCTGGGCGACGGGGCCTGGCTATTCTGGCTCGCCGATGCCACTGGCCACGGCATCGCGGCGGCCCTCTTCACAACCCTGGTCGCTTTGCTTTTCAACCATGCGAGCAGCGAGACGAAAACGGCCCACGGAATCTTGACGCGCGTGAACGCAGAGTTTTACGGGGTTCTTCGCGGACGTTCCTTTATGACAGCGTGTTGTGCCATTATTGATCGCGACGGCCGGTTGTCGTTTGCCGGGGCCGGCCACCCACCGCTTCTGATTCGCCGGCGCGATGGTCTCGTGGAGACAGTCCCGTCGCGCAGTTCGCTCATTGGCATTTCCCCCGTGATCGAGATCGGCGAAACTGTCGAGACGCTCGCCCCCGGTGACGTAGCGCTACTCTACACTGACGGAATTTACAGTTTAAAATCAAACAAAGGCGATCGCCTAACGAGCAGCAACCTCATGGAGGCGTTTGTCCGCAATGGCGCCAGTGCAGATTTCATCCCGCGTTTGATCGCACAGCTCATCGAGCGATCCGGTGGACCGGGTTTCGACGATGATCTGTCTGCCATCGCACTGCGTCGCGTTTAAATCGCTGCTTCAACGGAGCCCCAAATCGCGCTCTACGCCTTGCCGGGAACGCGATAGGCCAGCCTTCCTCAAGGCTACGGCCTGGCTCGCGCGGGCTTGCGCGCGAAGCCAGCCGAGAAAAAAGTTTAAAAAAGTTCTTGCCCCTGTGCATTAGTGTTATAGTCTACTATAACACATGAGGTTGGACGGAACACAGGATGGACAGTGAATGGAACGACAGTCAGCCGATTTATCGACAACTGCGCGACCGTGTCGTGGCCATGATTCTCGACGGCCTACTCAAGGAAGGCGATCCTTTGCCGTCCGTCCGGACGGTGGCGACCGAGTCCCGGGTCAATCCCCTCACCGTTCTGAAGGCTTACCAGGAACTGGCGGACGAACAGCTGGTCGAAGCACGCCGCGGACTCGGGATGTTCGTCAATGCCGGAGCGCGGAATCTCCTGCTCAAGGGCGAACGTCAGAAGTTCCTGACGGACGAATGGCCGCGCGTGGCGGCGACGATCGAGCGGTTAGGCATTACGCCGAAGGAACTCTTGGCGGCAGCCAAACGGAGACCACAGGACCGACGCCAGAAGGCATCGGTCAGAGGAAAAGAATAAACCTATGGCTTGTATAGAAGCACGCGGACTTCGCAAAGTTTACGGCACCACCACCGCGCTCGAGGGAATCGATCTGCGGGTCAAGGAAGGCCGGATCCTCGGATTGATCGGGCCTAACGGGGCTGGCAAAACCACCGCGCTCGACGCGATTCTCGGCCTGATCCCGTACGAAGGAGAGCTCACTGTGCTCGGACGTGATCCCTGGAGCGCGCGGGATCAGCTGATGTGCGACGTGTCTTTTATCGCCGACGTCTCCGTGCTGCCCCGATGGATCAAAGTAACGCAGCTACTCGATTACGTCGCTGGTGTGCATCCGCGATTTGATCGCGCCAAGGCCGAAGATTTTCTGGGTCGAACGACGATCAAACGCACCAGCAAAGTGCGGGAGTTATCCAAAGGCATGGTGGCGCAGCTGCATCTCGCCATCGTGATGGCAATCGACGCGAAGTTGCTCGTGCTCGATGAGCCGACCCTTGGGCTCGACATCCTTTACCGGAAACAATTCTACGATTCGCTGCTGAACGATTACTTCGACAAGACGCGCACCATCGTGGTGACAACGCACCAGGTGGAAGAGATCCAGGATGTCCTGACCGATCTCATGTTCATCGATCGCGGCCGAATCGTGCTCGAGTGCAGTATGGAAGAATTCGACGCGCGCTATCTCGAAGTGATGGTGAATCCCGAACATCTCGCGGAAGCACGCGCGCTCAAACCGATGCACGAGCGGCCGGTATTCGGCCGCAGCGTGCTCTTATTCGATGGAGCTAGCCGCGAACAATTGGAAACGTTCGGCGAAGTGCGACGGCCAAGCATCGCGGATCTCTTCGTAGCGACAATGAGCCCGCCTTCGCGCGGCGCCACTGCGCGGCAAGGAGCTTCAGGCATCCAGAATCCAGGATCCAGTATCGAGAAATGACTGCGCAACCAAATCCACGACCGTTATTTTCAGCCACTGCCGAGGCCAACGGGCTCAGCCACGAAGGGCTGCCAACGCGCCCACTCTACTGGTCGGTCTGGCGCGAGCTCTGGGAAAACCGCTCCCTTTATATAGCGCCGCTGATCGTGGCCTTCGTGCAGGTGATTGGGTTCGCCTTCAGCGCGGTTGGGCTGGCGGAGCGCAGGCGCGGACTGTTGCAACTGCTCGACCCGGCGAAACAGCGAGCCGGAATCGAAGCATCCTACGATCTCGCAGCCATGTTGATGATCTTCACCGTGTTCATCGTCGGAGCGTTTTACTGTCTCGACGCGCTGTATGGCGAAAGGCGGGATCGGAGCATTCTTTTCTGGAAATCGCTGCCGGTATCCGATCTCACCACCATTCTCTCCAAAGTCGTCATTCCCCTGGTTGTCCTGCCGGTGATCTGCTTCGCAATCGCTGTTTGCGTGCAGCTGATCATGGTTTTGGAAACCAGCATTGTCCTTGTAACCCACGGGATGAGCCCGGCGTCGACCTGGCTGATTATCCCATTTTTTCAGGATTGGCTGGTGCTGCTCTACGGCCTGGTGGTGCTGGCGCTTTGGCACGCACCGATTTACGGCTGGCTCCTGCTGGTATCGGGCTGGGCGCGGCGCGCCACCTTTCTTTGGGCGGTGCTGCCGGTCATCGTGATCCAGATCTTCGAGAAGATTACATTCGGAACCGCGCACTTCGGCGCTTTCATCGGGCACCGTCTCTTTGGATTCGCGCCGCACGCTTTCTCCTTCAGCGGACACAACCCTTCGATCGAGTCACTGGGGCAGCTGACGCCGGGAAGATATCTGTTCACCCCGGACCTTTGGCTCGGCCTCCTGGTAGCAGCGGCATTTCTCTTCGCCGCCGTGCGCCTGCGGCGTTATCGCGGACCGCTCTAGGAAAAACGGAAAGCCGGAAAGGGACATAACGAATGCATTCAACTGACAAAGCAGCTCGCATCGCAGGCGCGACGTATCTGGGGCTCGTGCTGACCGCGCCTCTCAGTCTCATGTATATTCCCAGCAAATTGATCGTGCGCGGAAACGCCGCGGCCACGGCGAATAACATAGTCAATCACGAGATGATGTTTCGTCTGTGCATCGTCTCCGAATTGCTTTCTTCGGTTGTTTTCATCTGCCTGGGTATGGCCCTGTATCGTTTGCTGGCTGACGTGAGCAAAGGGTGGGCACGCTTAATGATAGGCTTCGTCCTCGTCTCCGCTGCGGTCGCCTTTTTGAACGTGCTGAATTATCTCGCCGGCCTAACGGTTTTCAGTGGCCCCGATTTCCTGGCGGTCATTGACAAACCGCAACGGGACGCGCTCGGGATGCTCTTCCTGCGATTGCATAACCAGGGAGAGTTCATCAACGAGATTTTCTGGGGCCTGTGGCTCTTTCCCTTTGGACTGCTGGTGTTTCGCTCCGGTTTCCTCCCACGTTTTCTTGGCGTCTGGCTCATCCTCGCGTGCTTTGGCTGGATCGCCCTGAGCATTACCGCCCTGCTCTTCCCGCCTTATTACGAAACGGCTTTTCGCTGGGCCCAGCCGTTTGTGCTCGCTGAACTGGCAATCCTCTTATGGCTCGTGATCAAGGGAGCGAAGGTCCGGACTCCGCCCACCCGGACGACTGGGCCGGAACCAATCGCTGCAGCGGCCTAACAACGCACAGGGGCGATTACAAGAATGAGCATCAGCACAATTCCCGTGACACCCGAGCAGAGGACGGCGGCGAAAATCGTGGGCCTGCTTTACCTGGTTCAGATGGCGACCGGGGTTTTTGGCGAGGTCGTCGCCCGCGGCCGATTGGTCGTGCCCGGCGATGCATCACGCACCGCGCAAAATATCATTGCCGGCGAACGCTTGTTCCGCCTCTCGATTGCCGGGGACCTGGTGACCTACGTCGGAGTGATCGTCCTGATTTGGGCTTTCTACGTATTGGTTAGGCCCGTGAACCGGAACCTGGCTTTGCTCGCGGTCATGTTCCGACTGGCCGAAAACGCGGTGCTCTGTGTTGCCACGGTCAATTCGTTGGTTGTGCTCAAGCTTTTGAGCGGCGCTGATTATCTGAAAACTTTCGAGACCGGCCAGCGGAACGCTCTGGTCATGCTGGCTTACAACACTCAAGGATTTGCGATGAGGGTCGGATTCATCCTTCTCGGCCTGGGATCGACGGTCTTCGCCTACTTACTCCTGAGGTCGCGCTACGTGCCGAAAGTATTGGCCGCCTGGGGCATATTTGCGTCGCTCTTACTGGCCGCCAGCACCCTGGTTTTCATCGTGTTTCCCTCGTCGGGAGTTCTGGGGATGGCCTGCATGGCGCCGATGGGGCTTTACGAAGTTGGCCTCGGACTTTGGCTCCTGATCAAAGGCATCAGCCAGCCGCGCGAGGAAACGGGATCTAAAACAGAGCTTTCGTTAGTCCGGTGAAAATAAAACGCGTATTGAAATGGGGCGTTCTCTTGATTGTCGTCGCGCTCGGCGCCTGGTTGTTCATCGCCTACTGGGCATCGACTAACGACTGCAATCGCAAGGCCGCCTTGGTCGATCCTATGAAAGCGATTGTACACTGCGAGTATGGTTCACCTGGTGAAGTTCTCAAATTTGAAGATGTCGAGAAACCTGTGCCCACGGACGATCAGGTTTTAATCAAAGTTCGAGCAGCTTCACTCAACGCGCTTGATATCTATTTGACCCGCGACACGTGGCTTGTTCGTTTGTTCTTCGGTCTGCGCAAACCAAGAAGGACCGGGCTGGGCCGCGATGTCGCCGGCCAGGTGGAAGCCGTCGGCAAGAGCGTGACGCAATTCAAGCCGGGCGACGAAGTGTTCGGCATTTCGCGTACAGGCTCACTGGCCGAATACGCCGCTACTCCCGAACGGGCTCTGGCCATCAAGCCGCCGAACGTTTCGTTTGAGCAAGCCGCCTCGCTTCCGATCGCCGGCCTTACTGCGCTGCAGGGCCTGCGTCAGGGAAAGATTCAGCCGGGACAAAAAGTTCTGATCAACGGGGCCACTGGTGGTGTGGGAACGTTCGCTGTGCAAATCGCCAAGTCTCTTGGCGCGGAGGTCACGGCGGTTTGCAGCGGCCGCAATGCCGATCTTGTCCGATCAATCGGCGCCGATCACGTGATCGATTACATCAACGAGGATTTCACTAAGAGCGACCAGCATTACGACGTCATCTTCGATAACGTTGCCAATCATTCCTTCGCCGACCGGCGCCATGTTCTGACTCCCAAAGGCATCTGCGTTTTGGCCGGCATGGGCGGATCCGGGGTAAGAGGCGAGGCTATCCCACGCATCGTTGCTAATTTCGCCGCGCGCGGCTTGTCATCATTCGTCGATCAAAAGTTCGCCATGTACGTAACCAAGGCGAGTAAATCGGATCTCGACACGCTCGCCGGTCTCATTGAGACGGGGAAGCTCAAACCAGTCATCGAGCACACTTATGAATTAAAGGACGCGGGTGAAGCGCTTCGCTATCTCGACCAGGGACACGCGCGCGGGAAACTCATCATTACCGTGGAACAGAACGGCAAAACCTAGCTGTGCACGAGATGACGCTCCCATCCGCGAAAGAACAAGGAGCGGCGGTCTGTGACCGCCGACCAACAAAACGGCGGCCGAAGGACGCCGCTCCTTGGATTGCGGGCTCTCGCCCAATCCCTCTCTGGCCTTAGGCTTATGAAAATCAAACGTATCATTAAATGGGGCGCCCTTCTGATTGTCGTTGGGCTCGGCTGCTGGTTGTTCGCCGCCTATTGGATGTCCACTAACGACTGCGAAAAATATTCCAGGGTTCCGAACAACCCGATAAAGGCGATCGCCTACTGTGAGTACGGACCGCCCGAGGTTCTGCAGTTACGGGAAATCGAGAAGCCAACGCCGGCCGAGAACGAACTTCTGGTCAAGGTGCACGCGGCCTCGGTTAATCCAGTCGATACCACCTATTCTGGCGGTGTTCGTCTCGCCACCGGCCTGCGCAAACCTTCGGTTACGCGATTCGGAACCGATTACGCCGGCACCGTCGAAGCCGTCGGTGGAAAAGTCACCGAGTTCAAAGCGGGCGACGAAGTGTTCGGCGGGAGGACCGGGGCTCTGGCCGAATACATCTGCGTTCGCGCGGATCGCAACGTCGTTTTGAAACCGGCCAACGTGAGCTTCGCCGAGGCCGCTGCTGTCCCGGTAGCCGCCATCACGGCGTTACAGGGATTGCGCGATAAGGGGAAGATCCAATCCGGCCAAAAAGTTCTGGTCAATGGTGCCTCAGGTGGAGTCGGAACATTCGCCGTGCAGATCGCAAAGTCGTTCGGTGCTGAGGTGACCGCGGTGTGCAGCGGGAAAAACGCGGAAATGGTGAAATCAATCGGGGCCGATCGCGTGATTGATTATACCAAGGAAGATTTCACCGCCGGCGGCGAACATTACGACATGATTTTCGACCTCGTGGGGAACCATTCCTTCGGCGAACGGCGGCGGATCCTGAACCCGAATGGGATTTGCGTGATGGCCGGCGTCGGCGGCTCCGGATGGCACGACAATTTTTTCGGCCGCCTCTTCGGCGAGCTCAAAGCCTACATCGCGTCGCGATTTGTTAAGCAAAAATTCATCGCCTACATCGCTGAGTTTAATAAAGCCGATATGACGGTGCTGCGCGACCTCATGGCGGCAGGCAAAATCAAGCCAGTGATCGACAAGACTTTTCCCTTCACTCAAGTCCCCGAAGCTGTTCGCTACCTGGAAACGGGGCACGCGAAGGGTAAAGTGGTCGTCACCGTCAGCGAAGGATAGCCGTGCGATACCCGGGCACGACTGTGCTAAGGTAGCGCGGGCTTAGACAGAATTGGAGTCAGAAGCCGATGTGGCGAAATGGCAGACGCAACGGACTTAAAATCCGTTGGGCTTAAACGCCCGTGTGGGTTCGAGTCCCGCCATCGGCACCATCTTCTAATGTGGGAGCGACCTCAGCGTCGCGATCGTTCTCTTTCGTTTTTCAGCGCAATCAGCGGAAATGCGCGACGAGATTTCGATTAGCGCTGACGGTGAAGGTGTAGCTGCTTGATTTGGTAACGAGCACCCCGTTCTCGGTCCATTTGACGAAGGTGAACCCAGCTTTCGGCGTGGCCCTAACGGTGTCGGAGGCGCCTGACGTGAAAGTCCCTCCTCCGGATACAGTACCCTCACTCGCCGGCGACGCCGAAACCGCGACATTATAGTGTCCGGGGGTTGGAGTTGGGGTGGGCGTCGGCGTCGGCGTCGGTGTCGGTGTCGGTGTCGGTGTCGGTGTCGGTGTCGCGAATGCGCTTGCGTAGATCGACACCGTTGAGGCAGTCGGAACAACGAGTAACCCGTCGCCCGCGCCAAGTCCTGTCGTTAGAACAGAATTATGCTCGTCAGGAGCAGGAATGGCCGCGCCGACCTGCACACTCCAAACTTGGTTACCATCGAGATCGAGACCGTAGAGCATGCCAGTGCTGCTGCCGACATAAACGGTCGTGTTCACGACCAGCGGCGCCGTTTGCAAACTGCCATCACCGGTGAAGCTCCAAAGCACATTGCCGTTGGTAATGTCAACTCCCGTAAGCGTTCCGGCGAAAAGGAAAAGCCCGAGGTTCCCCACGAAAGCCGGCGGCCGGTCGGACTTGAACGTCCCAATGTTCGCGCCATTGCTGGCGTTGAGGATTACGCCATTGGCATCGACTCCCTCCAAGCCGCGAACATACAGTTTCCCCTGATGATAAACCGCCGTCTTCCCGCCTCCCCCGGAACAATCTCCCGGACTATAACGCCACTGAAGCGCACCGGTGGTCGGTGCGAAGGCGTAAGACCATGGGCAGACAAAGGAGACATAAACAGAAGAGGAAGTCACCGCGGGCGCGCTATGGTCCCCGCTCAGAGTGGTAGCGGTCCACTTCACAGCCCCAGTATTTTCGTCCAGGGCGAATAAGGCGCCTCCGGTCGAGCCTCCCGTCGAAGGAACAAAAACAAGCCCATTGGCCGCCGTCGGCGGAGACGTAAAATTGATTTGGTTAGGAATACTCGTGCTCCACAATTGCGCCCCGGTTCCAGCGTCAAAGGCTTGCGTTAATCCATCGTAATTAACGACGAATAATTTTCCCGAATCATAGGCGACATTGAGAACGCCAAAGTTGCCTCCGATAACGACTGACCACCTTTGCTGGCCCGTGTGTTCGTCGAATGCGACTAATGAATGCGTAGCGGTGTTAGGATAGCTGTTAGTAGTAACGAAAACAGATCCTTGGGCGATAATTGGATACGAAATCGAAGCGACGTTCTGCGCCGTGAAATCATGCTGCCACTTGAACTCCAGCGGCAGCGTCATTGAACTCCAAGGATTGTAACCGTCATGCACCACCGTGTTCTGGAACGCCACCGCCTGATCTGATCCGGGTGGCACCGATGGGGTCGGACTAACTGTCGGTGTTGGTGGCGGCGTGGGGGTCAGCGTGGGGGTGGGTGTGACGGTCGGGGTCGGCGTTGGCGTAATCGTGGGCGTCGGCGTCGGCGTGATCGTGGCTGTCGGAGTCGGTGTAGGCGTGGGCGTAATCGTTGGTGTCGGCGTCGGCGTCGGGGTCGGTGTTCCGACGGCTAACGTCACCTCTGTGACGATATTGGAGTTACTGCTTGTTCCGGCGCCGTTGTAAGCTCGAACGCGATAATAGTAGGTGGTGCTGGAAACCAATCCCGTAATCGACCGGCTAACGACGTTGCCGACGTCGAGGTTTTGATATCCCGAGACGTAGCTACTGAAGGAACTGTTCTTGGAAACGTCCAGCCGGTATCCGGCTGCTCCGGTGACGGCATTCCAGTTGGCCGCAAATCCGCTGCTCGTTAGGCTGGTAGCACTGGTGGCCACCGGAGCAGCCGGCAGGGTTACAAGATCGTAACCGATGACGTCGAGATTGATCCCCTCCGGCGAGGTCGCGGAGATATCGGAATATTGCGCCGGGCAGCTGAAGGCATTCTGCACATACGGGTTCGCTTGGGGGCAGACCGGGCTGATCCAATCGCCAAAGTCGCCGTTCGAATTCTGATTAAAGCCGACGGTGTTGGTGGTTCCACCGTTGATCGAAAAGTAGCGTGTGCCTGTCGAGGTCAGATTTCTGGTGCCCGCACTGGACCAGCTAAACAAATCCTGCGGACGCAGGTCGGTCGACTGATGAATGAACGAGCCAAGCCCCAGAACCTCATCCATTTCGTGCTCAATCGAACGGAGCGCATCGTAATGACTTCCGATCGGTGGCCGGGTAAATTGAAAGAGTGCGGCGGAATTAAGCGTCACGATACCATCATACGGTCCCCCGCTGGCGACCGTGCCGTTGGCGAACATGGCCGTCGGCGTGTTCAAACCGATCGATCTCCCGTTAGCCGACTGCCGCGAGGATATTGTTCGAGAGAGCGGTTAACGCCAGACTTGCGTTCGCTTTCGTGTCATTGGCCGTTTTGCCATCGGCTTTTAGCGAACTGATGAAGGTTGACCAGGGGATCGAATAAACAACGTAGTTACTTTGGGCGAGAGCGCTGGCTGGTAGAACCGTCCCGCTCGGGGATTTGTTCGAGTATCGAAAAAGGATCGACACGCTGACCTGATCGCTGAACATCGACTGGTAAAACGCGATCGCCTGGTTAATGGCCGACTGAATCGCGGCTGAGTTCGGATTACTTGTTATCGAAGAATCGAAGGTCGGATTGATCAGCAGCCCGGCGGAGGCAATGGACGAAGTTTTCGCCTGCTCGACGCGGCTCGCCGGTGCACCGCTCAGAATTCTTGTTTCGATCGGCGAACTCGACTCGAGTGAATCTGGTTCGGATTCGGCCGTTTCCGCGTCGACCTTTCCGACGTGACGCGCGCCACCGGCGGGAAAAATGGAAGGCACGCGATTGAGTGCCGAATCGCCGAGCACTGATGAGGCCGGCGGCAGTCCAAACACGGTCAGAACCATGAGCGCTGTCAGTGACACTGCCGCCAAAGCGCCCGCGGTCCCGCGAAGTGCGAAAGCTGCGTTTACCTTTTGATCGCTGGGCGAAACGGAGATCGCGTTTTTCCCGCGCGCACAGACACGAGAAGACAAAAGTGGGGGGACGGGCATGCTGTTGTGGGGAGGAGCGGCGCGAGAATAGAGTTCGGGGCTCGGAAGTCAAACTTAAACCGCGAAAACCCGAAGAAGTCAGATCACGTCCTACAGCTCTTGGCGCTCGCTGGCCCGTCCCTGAGTTATCACCCCGCACTAGGTGGGAAACTAGCCGGCCTTCATAGATGGCTACGGCTCGGGAACCCGCTTCCCCTGCCGGGGCGAAAATGGTTTAATCCCGCCGCATGGGACGGCAATGGTTACACGCCAAGCGCGAAGTCGCGGGTCTGAAGAAGGGCCAGCTCGTGGGAAAATTGGTCAAGGAAATGATGGTCGCTGCGAAAATGGGTGGCGCCGATCCAGCCGGTAACCCGCGACTTTTCGCCGCCATCGAAAAAGCGCGTAGGGCGAGCGTTTCTCGCGACGTCATCGAGCGCGCAATTAAGAAGGGCTCGGGCATCGGCGCCGACAAGCTCGTCATGGAGCATATCGTTTTCGAAGGCTACGCGCCGCACAAGGTTCCGCTGATTGTCGAGATCCTGACGGATAACAACAATCGCACGGGGCCGGAGATCCGGGTTCTTTTCAAAAAAACCGGACAACTCGGCGCGCCGGGCTCCAACAAATTCTTGTTCGATCACGTCGGATTGGTCGAAGCGTTTCAGCCTGCGGCCGGCGGAGACATCGAAGCCGCGGCGATCGAAGCGGGAGCGCAGGAGGTGGAATCGCTCGAGCACGCGCAAAACGATGACATTCCCGAAGGTGCGACCGGCGCGCGCTTCGTCACCGAGCGAACCGATCTCCACACCGTTTCACAATGGCTTTCCGGCAACGGCTGGACCGTTGTGACCAGCGAACTTGGCTATCTGCCCAAGAGTTTTCCCAGCCTGTCCGACGATCAACGGGCTGAAGTCGGCGAATTTCTGCAATCGCTCGAAGATCACGACGATGTTCACCGCGTTTGGGCGGCGGTGAAGTAGGAACTCGGGTTCAAACTCGAGCAAGACCATGAGCGTCACCCTCACCTCACTCCTCTCCCGAACAAGGGAGAGGAAGGGGAGATTTCCGGTCTTACTCTTTCTCATGCTCTTGCTCGTGCTCTGCGCAAATCGCTCCTCCGCGCAGAACAGCAGTGTCCACACGTCCTGGTTATGGCATTTGCATCAGCCGATCTATTGGCCGGATAAGCGCGCGGCTAACGATCACTACGAAAATGCCTGGGACACGATCCAGGCGCAAAATGCCAATCGCTCCGAGCCTAACGAATCGCTGAGCACAGTGTTTTCGCTTTCCGACCGGGTCAACGCCTATCAGCAACAGCCGAAGAACACCCTGCAAGCAATCGGGTCGTTCACCAATTCCGGTGTGCAGCTCAACATGTCGGGCGCGCTCATGGAAAATGTGCAGAGCCTCGGGGCGGCCGGACAGTTTGGATACCAATCCAATTGGTACACTTCGAACCAGACAGCCCGCGGCTGGACCACGACCAGCGGCAAACCGCGCATGGACCTGGTCAATTTCACCTATCACCACGCGATGGCGCCGTTGCTGAGCGACGCGACTCTTCTGATGGAACTGCAAATTCATCAGCGACAGATGCAAATCTTCTGGGGCACAAATCCCTCGGTTTCTCGCGGCTATTTCCCGGCTGAGACCTGTTTCTCCGAACACATGATCCCGATCCTCAAACAACTGGGAATCGTCTGGACCGTGGTCGCGAACAATCATCTCGCCCGCGCCTGTCCCGATATGCCGATCAGCACGGGATCGGGCGGCGAAATGTGCGATCTGCCTAACAAAGCCGATCAGCTCGACCCGGCCCAGGGCGCCGGCAATTATCAGAAGCTCAGCATCGATCGCGGTTGCTCGCCCACCGCCGCTATGCCGTTCTCGTTTCAACTGCACAATGCGCGTTACGTTGATCCGGCAACAGGCGTCGCCTCGACCATTATCATTGTCCCGGCCGACCAGGCTCTTGGCTGGAAAGACAGCTACAGCACCTGGGACGTTGGTCTGATCGGTCCTCTGGCTGCTCGCAACAATACGAGCAAGCCGTCCTTTGTTCTTCTGGCCCACGATGGCGATAACGCGTGGAGCGGCGGTAACTCTTATTATAATGAGTGGGTTCCGCAGTTTGCGTCGCAGGCCAGCAGCCGCGGCTACGAACCTTCCACGGTCGAGCAATTCATGCAGGATTGGCCGGTCGATCAAAATGACATCGTCCATGTCGAGGATGGCGGCTGGGTTTACGCCGATAGCGATTTCGGTTCCCCCAGCTTCATTAATTGGAACTGGCCGCCGAGTTACACTGCGAGCGGCAAGAACGTCGTCGATCCAAGTATTGGCACAACCGTCAAAGGCGATTTCTGGCGCACGGTTTTGGCGACGGAGAATCGCGTGCGCACAGCGCAACAAATCGCCGGCGTGATTCCGCGGACAGATCAGGTGCGCGATCCGGGAAGTTTTTCGACCACGCCTAACAACGTTGAGCTGGCGTGGCATTATTACCTCGCCGGTTTGGATAGCGGCTTTCTTTATTACGGCGTGGCCGATCAGATCAAGCGATGCGGCGTGGCCCAGAGCAATGTGATTCGCGAAATCGATGCCACGGTTAACGGCGGTCTCGCGCAGGACACAACGTCGCCAACGGTTTTCCTCCCCCAACGGCACCCGTGGAATCCGGGTGCGCAGAATTTCGGCGTGCAATACAACTACACCGCGACGACGCCTTCCAACACCGACTTCTGGATCTGGACGTACGCCTATGACGCTTCGGGAATAGGCAGTGTGGCGTTGAAGTATCGCTCCAACGGCAACGGCGGCCTGCCGAACCGCGACGAATTCAAGACCTACGCCGGTGGTGCTGACACCAGCGCATGGCAATCGGTTAGCATGACGCAACGATCCGTCCCTTCGCAGATCGTTCCCGCACCGCAGTATTATGCCGACTATTATTACGCGAAGGTCTCCGGGTTATCCGACACGTACGTGGATTACTACATCACGGCTTCGGACCAGAAAGGCAACGTAACGAACACGCCGATTCAGCACGTTTACGTTGCCCCCAATGCCGGCGCCACGCCAACGCCGACTCCCACCACCCACCCCTACGCCAACGCCGACTCCGACACCGGGCCCTACGCCGGTTCCGTTCGCGCTCGATGGGACAGCCGATTCCTCCGGCTATCTTCAGAACAGCAGCGGAATGACCATTTATGCCGCCGTCCGCGGTGGCGTTCTTTATCTCGCCACTTGGTCGCCCGGATCCAGCGGCGGCGCTAACGACCATTTTATTTTCGCGACCGACCAACTCCTCCCGAGTGCGAGCGCGGTGGCGCCATGGGCGAAAGCGGGAACGGTCGCGACCGCGACAAACAAACCCTTTATCGGGGGCGAAAGCTTGAGCAGCTACAGCGGCTGGTTCAACGCACCGGCCTCCGCCAAGGTGACAAAGTCGTCCGCCACCGGCGGACAGATGGAGGGCACGATCGATCTGGCGGCGGCGTTTGGAAGCATCCCAAGCACGATCTACGTCTCAGCCGCGGCCTACGCGACCGCCGACGGCGGCGCGCTGGCAGCGCAAGGTCCGGCAGGAAATGGCGATGGAAATATTGATCCCGGCGAGTTCCTGCCTCTTTCGATCGCCGCGATCAAAGATGAAAATGCCGACGGCAAGTATGATCGACTCGATCCCGCGATCGATTTCGTGATCGCGCAAGTCACGCGCGCAAACGGGACAACAGCTGTCTCGTGGAATTCGGTGCCTGGAAAAACATACCAAGTGGAGACGGTCGACCATCTCGGTGATACTTGGTCAGCTCTCGGAAACACGGCCACAGCTGGTGTCGGCCAGATCCAGCTCTCGCAAATGGACACGACTAACGTGAGCAATCGGTACTATCGCGTGCGGTTGGTGAATCCGTAGCGATGCGACTTTAGGACGGCGGCCAGGATGGCCGCCCTACAGTCCCAAAAATTTTGGGACGACACGGAGGTCGTCCCTCCATGTCATCGCGCCGCGTGGTAGCCCAGCGTGGTGATCGGCCGCGATTCTATGCTTGATCGCATCAGCGGGATTTCGACACTTCAAACATGCCGGATGCTCCGCTCTTCATTCCAGTGATCCTCGGGACGCCGCGTCAGGGCCGGAAGAGCGAGAATGCCGCGCGTCTTGTGTTCCAGCGAACCTCGGCCCGAGCGGGAGTTGAAACGGAGTTCATCGACGTTCGCGACATTCCATTGCGGCTCGATGACGCGGGCGAACAGATCAAGGATCCAAAGTTCTCCGCCACGGTGCGGCGGTGCGACGGCCTGATACTGGTGGTGCCGGAATACAATCACGGTTATCCAGGCCTGCTGAAACACGCGCTCGACACAAACCTTGAGGAGTACATTCACAAGGCGGTGGGAGTTTGCGGGGTGTCGGCCGGGCCATTCGGCGGCGCCCGTATGATTGAGAACCTTCTGCCGGTGCTGCGAGAACTCGGTCTGGTGTCCATTTTCAACGACGTGAATTTCAGTCACATCGGGGATTTGTTCGACGACAACGGAAAGCTTCTCGATGAAGCTTTCATCAGCAGAATTGACAAATTTCTTAACGAATTGATTTGGATGGCGCGGGTGCTGCGTCACGGGCGCAACAATGTTCCGCCGGTCTAACGAACTCGATGCCGCCGGCAGTTCTGTCCACACAGTCGGATCCGGCTGACAAACGCCGGGACTTTTCATGGCTGCTCGCCGGCGCGGCGGTTCTCTTTCTCCTTTGGACAAACCGCGGCTACGGTTTTCATCGCGACGAGCTGGCCACTCTGGACGACGCGCGTCATCTCGCCTGGGGATTTGTGGCTTATCCGCCGATCACGCCTTTCTTCGGATGGATATCCCTGCATTTGTTCGGAACATGGCTACCGGGCTTTCGTCTTTTTGCCTCAATCGCGGCTGCGCTGGTGGCGGTTTTAACGGCCGCGACCGTCCGCGAATTCGGCGGCGGACGAACTCCGCAGATTCTGGCGGCTGCGGCAACGCTGCCATTCAGCCTCGCCACCGGAAGCCTGATGCAATACGTCGCGTTCGATTATCTCTGGTGGGTCCTGACGTTTTATTGCTTCATCCGCTTGCTCAAGTCGAACAACCCGCGCTGGTGGTTAGGCGTGGGCGCGAGCATAGGCCTCGGAATGCTCACGAAGTACAGCATGCTCTTTTGCGTCGCCGGTCTTTTGGTCGCATTCGCATTTGCCCGTCGCTGGCGAGACCTGCGGTCGCCTTGGTTGTGGACTGGCGCGGGCATCGCCATTCTCCTCTTTCTGCCGAACTTACTTTGGCAGGCATCACATCAATTCATCTCGCTGGAATTTTTGCAGCACATTCACGCGCGCGATGTTCGAATCGGCAGGACAAAGGATTTTCTGCCTGACCAATTGAAGATGACGCTTTTTGGATTTCCGCTGGTCCTCGCGGGATTATGGTTTTGTTCGTTCTCGAAGCAAGGCAAGGCCTGGCGGCCGCTACTCTGGCTTTACCTCACACCGTTGATTCTTTTTGTCATCGCGAAAGGGCGTGGATATTACCTCGCGCCGACCTATCCGCTTCTCTACGCAGCCGGGTGCACATGGCTGGCGGCGTTGCTGAACGGCTGGAATCGCGGCCCGCGGCGCCTGGCCTGGTCCCTCGCCTTTATGGCCGTGACGATCAACGTCGCAACGGTGATTTACCTCGTCCTTCCGCTTGCGCCGATCGGCTCCGCCTGGTGGCGAACTGCCCTGAAGACTAATGACGATCTCGCGGAAGAGTTCGGGTGGCCGGAATTGGTTTCGACGATTGCGAGCATTCGCGATTCGCTTCCAGCCGGAAACTCGCTCGGCCGCGAGCATTTTGGCCGCGAACTACGGCGAGGCGGGCGCAATCAATCTCTATGGCCCGGCACAAGGCCTGCCTGCGGCGATCAGCGGCGTGAATTCCTTTTGGCAGCGTGGATATGGGGATCCACCGCCAGAGACGCTGATCGTTGTGGGATTTTCACGGGAATTCTGCCAGGCGCACTTCCAATCCTGCGAACTCGCCGGACAAATTACCAACCACGATAATGTGTCTAACGAAGAAACAACCGATCATCGTGATATTTTCATTTGTCGCGGCTTAAAGGAACCGTGGCCGGAGTTTTGGAAAAAAATGCGTCACTATGGGTGACAAGGAACTGAGAGAGAGCGATCTCGAAGAGTCCTTCGAACGATCAGGCGGGCCTGGCGGGCAGAACGTAAACAAGGTCTCGACCGCGGTGATCCTTCGACACAAGCCGACGGGCATCGCGGTAAAGGTCCAGGATTCACGGTCGCAAGCGCAGAATCGGAAGATCGCGAGGCAGAGGCTGCAGGAAGCCCTGGCGCGGGCTCGCACCGAGCACCGCCGAAAGGAGCTTGCCGAGCGAGAAAAGATTCGTCGTCGCAAGTCCCCTCGACCCCGGGCACTGAAGAAAAGAATCCTGGAGGCGAAACGCAGACGCGGTGAGGTGAAGAAACGCCGGGGGCGAATCATTGAGTGATAGCCACGGGTTCAACCCTCACCTCAATCCTCTCCCTTCACGAAGGGCGAGGAAGAAGCAGTGCGAGACTATCTTCTCCTTCCTCGCCCCGCGCTTGCGGGGAGAGGATTGAGGTGAGGGGCATTTTCTTTATGCATTTAAAATGAAGAAACTTCGCCTTGGCATCATCGGCACCGGTTGGCCGGGACAAATGCACGCCATCGCCGCCCGGTCTCTCGAGACGACGCAGATCTATGCGTGCGCGGATGTCGACGAAGCACGGAGGGCAGAATTTCAAAAAGAGTACGCGCCGCAAATCGCATTCGGCGATTATCACGATTTACTCGCGGACGACGCTGTGGATGCGGCAATTATTTGCCTGCCTAATCATCTGCATTTTCCCGCAGCTCTGACGGCGCTCGAGGCGGGCAAACATGTCTTGTGCGAAAAGCCGCCCACCATGACGGGCGCAGAGATGAAAGTGCTTCGCGAAGAAGCCGCCAAACGCGATCTGGTTTACTTCTTCAGCCGGCAATACCGTTTCACTCCCGGAATGCAGCTGGCGCGATCAAGCGTTGAGCAAGGCCGGCTCGGCCAAATCTATCACGCGACAACCACGTTTGTGCGGTCGCGCGGAATTCCGTCATGGGGAGGCGGCTGGTTCACCGACCGAAAGCGCTCCGGCGGCGGCGCGCTTATCGACATCGGAATCCATGCGCTCGATGCCGTCTGGTTCCTCATGGGAACGCCAACACCCACGGCTGTCAGCGCCCGGGTTTTTCGAAATTTCGCGCACCTCGTCGAAGTCCCCGTTTTCGATGTTGAAGATTCGGCCTACGCTTTCATCCGCTTCGACAATGGCGCAGTGGTTCAAATGGAAACATCGTGGGCCGGAAATCTCACTGACGAGATTCCGCCGCGCCAATATTTTGGCCAGGAACTGATCAACTCAGTGCTTTACGGCACAAAGGCTTCAATTCGGCTGAACCCGTTGGCCATGTTCGAGGACCAGAAAGGCGAGCTCACCAAAGTGGATCTCAAACCACAAGCCACGACGCGATCTCCATTCGAATTGCAGCTGCAGAATTTTGTTGAAGCTGTCCGTGGCCAAGCCAAGGCCATCAACGACGCGGACCAGGCGGTTGCCCTGATGGAAATGATCGATGCCATCTACGCCTCCAGCGAGTTAGGCCGGGAGGTCCCGATCCCCTGAAAATCTCCTTCGAAAAAGTATCGGTTAATACATCTACCGGTGACACTTGCGACGAATACTGGATACAAGACGAATCCAATTATGAAAAAACTTACCATCCTGTCCTTACTTCTATCGGTCTCGGCCGGTCTATTCCTGGCCTCCTGTGCGCATCACGAGGAAGCCGCCACGACCACGACCACCACACATGAAACGACCGTAGCCCAGCCCGCCGCGACCACGCAGCAAACGACGACTACGCAGCGTCGTTATTAATATATCGCCAACGTTCAGCAAATATCCCGCTGCGGCTTAGAGCAGCGGGCGGGTGAATGATGGCGACAAAACTCACTTAGAAAAGATTGCTCTGGGAAAGGGGATACGCGTGAGCGTATCCCTTTTTCCTTCTTCTGTAGCGTTCGCGGCAGGCTTGCCGCGGCCAGCGATACAATTGCGCGTCGCGTTCTCCGCTCGTCCTTAATGCTGGCGGAGCGCGCCGAAGGATCTCTCAACCGGAACATTGATCCCGCAAGATAATCAAGGGAGTGATCGGTGCTTGGTAACGAGTGGCGTAAGGCGATCGTCCCAGGATTCGATTGACACGTTGCGCTCCGTTAAACCCTCACTCCGTCATGAGATCAGCCTGGCCAATCGGCCTGCTGGTGGCGCGGCGCTGCCACAGCTTTGTGCCTCAGGCTTCGGCGCCTTCGCTCGGAACTTCTTCCTGCTCGGCGTCGGCCACAACCGGCGCAATCGCCTGAAGTTTCTCGGCACCGCGGAGGTCCATGAGTTTAACACCCATGGTGTTGCGGCCAACCGCGCGAATTTCTTTCACACGGGTGCGAACCATTTGTCCTTTGGTGGTGATCAGCATCAGCTCATCTTTTTCGGTTACCGTAAGAGCGCCGACGACGTTGCCGGTTTTTTCACCGGTCTTCATGGTAATGATGCCTTTTCCACCTCGCGATTGCTTTCGGTAATCGTCAAACGGTGTCCGTTTCCCGATCCCGTTTTCGCCGGCAACGAGCAGCATGGAGTTGGAGTCAACGATGGCAAGGGCAACCACGTGGTCGGTTTTTTCCGGCCTGATGCCCCAGACACCGACGGTATTGCGACCCTGATCTCGCAGCTGCTCTTCATGGAAGCGAAGACTCATGCCTTCCTTCGTGATCAAAACCAACTCGTTATTTCCGTTAGTCAGCTTGGCGTCGATCAGGCAGTCGTCGCTCTCGATCTGAATAGCGATGATCCCGCCTTTACGAACGTTCGCGTAATCCGAGAGGTTCGACTTCTTAACGATGCCGGTGCGAGTCGCAAAAACGATATGGAAGTTTTCATCCCAGGTTTGATCGACGATATTCGCACCCGTTCCAGACTTCTTTGCCTGGACGCGAATGGTCGCGGCAATTTTCTCGTCCGCGCGTAACTCGAGGAGGTTCGCGATTGAACGGCCTTTAGCCGCCCGTCCCATCTCGGGGATCTCGTAAACTTTTTCGACGTAAGCGCGCCCCGACTGGGTGAAGAACATCAGATAATCGTGCGTCGTGGCGGTAAACAGGTGTTCGACAAAATCGCCCTCTTCCTCTTCGGTGGCGCCTTCGCGCGTGGCCATGCCGATAACGCCTTTGCCACCACGGCGCTGGGCCCGGAACGCGCTCACCGCGGTGCGTTTGATGAATCCGCCGTGGGTAATGCTGATAATGCATCCCTCATTGGCGATGAGATCTTCCATGTTGATCTCGCCTTCATCGGGCACGAGCTGAGTCAGACGCGGCGAACCGTGTTTGTCGCGAAGGTCGCGCAGCTCCTTTTTGACGATGGTGAAGACGCGCGCCTCCTTGGCCAGGATGTCGCGAAGATCCTTGATCGTTTCGATCAATTCCTTGTATTCGCCCTCGATCTTCTCGCGCTCCATGCCAGTGAGCTGGTACAGGCGCAGATCGAGAATTTGATTCGTCTGATGCTCACTGAAAGCGTAACGGCCATCGGTTAGGCGAGCAGGATTTCGGATAAGGATGCCGATTTTCTCGACTTGTTTCTGGGTAAATTCAAAAGCGAGAAGTTTGACGCGCGCTTCCTCGCGATTGGCCGACCCGCGGATGATGCGAATAAATTCGTCGAGGTTAGCGAGCGCAATGAGATAACCTTCGAGCGTCTCGGCGCGTTCCTCGGCCTTGCGCAATTCGTAGCGGGTCCGGCGCAGGATAACCTCGCGCCGATGATCGATGTAAGCCGTATTGGCGTCCTTGAGATTCAGAAGCTTGGGGCGTCCGTGATCGATCGCGAGCATCGAGGCGGCGAAAGAACTCTCGAGCGCGGTATGCTTGTAAAGATTGTTGATCACAACCTTCGGATTGCCGTCGCGCTTTAACTCAATGACAACGCGGGTGTTTTCGTCCGATTCGTCGCGAATCGCGCTGATGTCGGTCAAAACCTTGTCGTTAACCAGATCGGCGATGCGCTCGACCAGCGTCGCGCGATTCACGTTGTAAGGAATCTCGGTGATGACAATCTGTTCCCGGCCGCCTTTGACTTCTTCGACGCCGGCTTTACCCCGCACTTTCATGCTGCCGCGGCCGGTCTCGAGATATTGACGAACGCCGCTGACTCCGCAGATGGCGCAACCGGTCGGAAAATCGGGCCCCTTCACAATCTTCATCAGCGCTTCCATCGTGATATCGGGATCATCAATCTGCGCACAGATGCCATCGATAACTTCAACCAGATTGTGTGGCGGAATATTCGTCGCCATGCCGACGGCGATACCGGTTCCGCCGTTAACGAGCAGATTCGGGAAAGCGGCCGGAAATACTTTCGGCTCGGTGCGTGTTTCGTCGTAGTTCGGAACGAAATCGACCGTGTCCTTATCCATGTCGACCATGAGCGCGGCGCCGAGATGCGTCATGCGCGCCTCGGTGTAACGCATGGCCGCCGGAGGGTCGCCTTCGACAGAACCGAAGTTCCCCTGCCCGTCTACCAGGCGCTCGCGCATGGCCCATGGCTGCGCCATGTGCACCAGCGTCGGATAAATCACGGCTTCGCCGTGCGGATGATAGTTACCGCTGGTGTCACCGCAAATCTTGGCGCACTTACGATGCTGCCGGTTCGGGAACAGCGAGAGGTCATGCATCGCAAACAAGATGCGGCGTTGCGAAGGCTTCAGGCCATCACGCGCATCCGGCAGGGCGCGCGAGATGATGACCGACATCGAGTAATCGAGGAACGACCTCGACACTTCTTCGGCGACGTTGATGGGCTCTACTTTTTCGTTAGCGGTGTACACTTGGATAATGACTAAGGACGAATGACCAATGACGAATTACTTCTCGTCATGCTGGTCTATTACGATCTGCGGCTTCCTTCGATCGGCAAATTTTGCAAAAAATGAGATGCAGTTGGCGGGCTTCATCCCAAAGCTCGCGAGCAGGTGCCCGCGTTTCCGGCACAGCATGAACAATCATGCGGAGAAAATATTTTGTTTCCCGAGCCTCTTTTCGACATGTCCCTATGCGCAGAAAGAATTCTTTCCGAGAGCCAGCGTCATCGGCTTCGCAGTAGTTAGCACCGATGCTTGTTCCAGCGCCGACGAGTTGGCTGATTAACCGATTCGTTAGCGGCCCTTGAGGAATGGTCCGCGCAAAATCGATGACCGCTTCCCCGAAGCAGGCCGTGCGCTCCTCGAGATCGTACGAACTGGCATTGGCACCAGGTTCTTCCCGAACCACAGACAATTCAGCGCCCCAAAAAGTAATTTCCGAGGCGTCGCTACTTTCGTCATTGAGTGATTCCTTCGTCATTCGGAATTGGTCATTCGTCATTCCTTAAACGTCCAGATTGCGGACGTTTAAGGCGTTATCCTCAATGTATTGACGACGCGGTTCGACGACGTCGCCCATCAGGCGGGTGAACATTTGATCGGCTTCGACGGCGTTGTCGTCGTTTAGATCCACCTTCAGCAGTTTGCGCTTCTCGGGGTTCATCGTGGTCTCGAACAATTCCTTGGCGTTCATTTCGCCCAGACCTTTGAAACGCTTGATCTGGACGCCGCGCCGACCGATTTCCAAAATCTTGTGCAGGATTTCCGGGATCGAGAAGAGCGGATGAGACGCGGCCTTGTCGCCTTCGCCCTCAATCATCTCAAAAATAGGCTTATCGCTTGCGGCGTAGTGATCGACCTTCAATCCTTTGCGCGCCAGTTCACTGATGATCTTCTGAATGGTAGTCGACTCATGAAGCTCGACAAGCTTGCCCCGGCGACGATTCGCTCCGTTGGTGGCGACTTTCGCGGCCGGCGTGCCTAACGGCAAGAGTTCCTGTTGCTGTTGCGAATCCTCCTCGAAAAGGTTCAGGTCGGTGTTTTCCTGGTGGAATTTCCGAACTCCTTTTTCGTCGTGGAAATAATGAACCATCTCTTCATTGCCGTCGCGCACCTTGACCAGGTAGGACGGCAGCTTGCCCGTTTTGGCCTCGCGTTCTCCGAGGAAACTCTCGAAATCGCCACCGTGACGGCGAACGGACTCACTGAGCTTGGCCAATTTTTCGAGTGATTCGAGAATGTCCTTCAGTTGCGCGGCCGTGACTTCCTTGTCGTCCGCCAGATTCTTCAGGCGAACGTCTTCCGCGCCGAGGGTGATCAGGATCTTGTTCAGCTTCACGTCGTCGTCGACGTACTCCTCGCGCTTCTTACGCTTGATCTGATAGAGGGGCGGCTGAGCAATGTAGATTTTTCCAGCGCGTACCAGCTCGGTCATTTGCCGGAAGAAAAACGTCAGCAATAAAGTGCGAATGTGCGATCCGTCGACGTCGGCATCGGTCATGATGATGATGCGACCGTAGCGAAGTTTCGTGATGTCGAAGGTCGTCTCGTCCTTCCCCTTGGTGGAACCGTTTCCATCGAGATCTTCTTTTGGTTTACCGATCCCGGTGCCGATGGCGGTGATCATCGACTGGATCTCGTTGTTCTTGAGAAATTGATCGATACGCGCCTTCTCAACGTTGATGAGCTTTCCGCGAATCGGGAGAATGGCCTGGTAACGCCGATCGCGCCCCTGTTTGGCGGAGCCGCCTGCGGAATCGCCCTCGACGATATAAAGCTCGGTCAGTTCCGGATCGCGTTCCGAACAATCAGCCAATTTGCCTGGGAGACCGCCGCCGGTCAGTGCGCCTTTGCGAATCGTTTCGCGCGCTTTGCGGGCCGCTTCGCGAGCACGCGCGGCTGTCAAAACCTTTTCGAAGATTCGTTTCGCTGTCGGCGGGGTTTGATCGAAGAAAGTCATCAAACCTTCGTAAACCACCGAGTTGACGATGCCGTCGATCTCAGTGTTCACGAGTTTCACCTTCGTCTGCGATTCAAAGCGTGGGTTCGGAAGCTTGATGCTGAGCACCGCGGTCAAACCTTCGCGAACGTCATCGCCCGAGATCGTCGGATCCTTGTCCTTTAGAAGACTGTTTGAGCGGGCGTACTGATTCACCGCGCGGGTCAGGGCCGTGCGGAAACCGGTCAAATGCGTGCCGCCGTCCGGGTTCGGAATGGAATTGGCGAACGGGAGGATTTGATCCGTGTAGCTGTCGTTGTACTGCATCACGACATCGACGAAAACTTCGTCGCGCTGCCGCGAAATCACGACCGGCTTGGGATGAATGACCTGTTTGTTCTCGCCCAGTTGCTTAACGAATTCCTCGATCCCGTGTTTATAAAGAAAGAGTCTCCTTCTTGGGCGGCTCGGCGCGCTCATCGGTCAGCGTGATTTCGAGCCCGGGGTTCAGGAAAGCCAACTCGCGCAACCGGCTCGCGAGTCGCTCGAATTTATACTCGGTCGTGATCGTGAAGATCGTCGGGTCGGCCAAAAAAGTAATCAGCGTGCCGGTGTTCTTTTTATTTTTGACCTCCCCGATGACGCTGAGCTTGTCGGTCGTTTTTCCCTTGGCGAAGGCCATGTGATAAACCTTGCCATCGCGCGTGACCTCGACCTTGAACCAATCGGAGAGGGCGTTGACGCACTTTGCGCCAACACCGTGAAGACCGCCGGAATATTTGTATGCGCCCTGGCCGAATTTACCGCCGGCGTGCAGGTTGGTCAGAACGAGCTCGACGGCCGGCATCTTCCATTTCGGATGCATGTCCACCGGAATGCCGCGGCCATTGTCGCGAATGGAGACGGACCCATCCACGTGAACGGTGACATCAACCTTGGTGCAATGACCGGCGAGGTGTTCGTCGATCGAGTTGTCCAAAACCTCGAAAACGAGGTGGTGCAACCCGCGCTCATCGGGGTCGCCGATATACATTCCGGGGCGTTTCCGGACCGCCTCCAGGCCCTCAAGCTTGTCGATCTGGGCCGCGTCGTACCTCTGCGATTTCGAAGTTTCCGTCTGCCCTTTCTTGTAAGTTTCTGCGCTTAAATTTTCGGCATCTGGGGTGGGTAAAGCAGCGGCTGGCATGAGTAGGAAAAAGGATAGGCAGAAACGCGTCTGAAACAACTAAATATCAGGTCTTTTTTAGGCCTTTTTTGCCCTATCTGTAGGAGGCGGAGACCAGCCCAAACCCATTATCTTGTGGTTTTTGAGCCGCCGCATTTTGGCCGTTTTTGAGCGGCTTGACCATATCCCTTTCGACCCGGAAACTAGACGTCTCAAATGCGCTTCCAAACGCTCGCCGAAGGTCGGTGGATCTTCGCTATTCTCGCTGCCCTGGCTGTCGTTAGCTGGTGGGTCTCGCCCTGGTTTACCCTCCTCTTCGTTCTGCTCATTCTTTACACCCTGGCTTTTTTCCGCGACCCAGACCGCGATGTGCCTACGGACACCCATGCGGTCGTCGCTGCGGCCGACGGCGTTGTCGCCGACATCATGGAAATCGAAGAACCCGATGTGGTAAAAACACGAATGCGCCGGGTCGGAATTTTTCTTTCCGTTTTCGACGTCCACACCAACCGGGCGCCGGTCGAGGGCCGCGTCACCTACCGCCAGCATCGGCAGGGGCTATGCCTCGATGCAAGGCGCCAGGATTGCTCGGAAAAAAACGAATCGATGACATGGGCCTTCCAGAATCCCCGGACAACGCTCGTGGTAAGGCAGCTCACCGGCGCCATTGCACGGCGGATCGTCGGCTGGTCGAAAGTGGGCGATGAGCTGAAGAAAGGCGAACGGTTCGGGATGATTCGCTTCGGTTCGCGGACGGAAGTATATCTACCGCTTACGGCCACCATTGTGGTAAAAGTTGGGGACCGCGTAGCCGGCGGATCCACTATCATCGCGCGCCTGGCCGACTGATGAACGACTCTCAGCCCAAGATTTATTTGCTGCCGAATTTGATGACGGCGGGAAATCTGTTCTGCGGATTCACAGCGGTACTCAAAATCCTCGAGGGCGCGCTCCTGCAAAGCTCGGATGCGGATGCGGCCGGCGATCTTTTCCACACGGCCATCTGGCTGATTCTCGGGGCCTGTTTCTTCGACTTGTTAGACGGACGCCTGGCGCGTCTCGGCGGGCATGAGAGCGCTTTCGGACGGGAGTTCGATTCGTTAGCCGATATCGTCTCGTTTGGTGTCGCGCCTGCGCTGATGGTTTATCGCGTTGTTTTGCAGGAATTCCCGCGGGCCTGCTGGATTATCGCGTTTGTTTACCTTGCCTGCGGCGCGCTACGACTGGCGCGATTCAACTGCGTCTCGGCGAACCATGATGCGAATGGAGGCGATTCAGACAAGAATTTTACCGGGTTCCCGATACCGGCGGCAGCGGGCCTGATCGCGTCGATCACGCTTTTCCTGCTCTGGTGGGCGGAAGGCGAACATCATCTCGGCAAATGGAAGTTCGTCCTGCCGCCGCTGATGCTTTTCCTTTCGTTCATGATGTTCAGCCGGTTTCGTTACCCGAGTTTCAAGGCGCTCAACTGGCGCACCAAAAAATCGATCCCGCGTTTTTTGGTGATCAGCCTGGTTCTTCTCTTCACGGTCCTGAACTACGAATGGATGCCGGCGATTCTGTTCCTGGCCTATCTTCTCTACGGTTTTCTTCGCCCGTGGTTGTCGCGCGAATGGCAGCGCGAGATCGAGGAAGAGATCGGCGAGGAAGGAAACGAAAGCGATCCGGCGCCGAATACGCCGCCGGCACCTCTCTAATTTTTCGGGCCTTCTTTAGAAACGCGCGGTGTTCCCGCGTCTGTCATCCCGAGCCAGCGAAGACGGCGAGGGATCTCTCACGCGGCAATAAGATCACACGACCGGTCCACGGCAGTGTCGGAAACCCGGACGTGACCATCCCGATCACGCAACCGGTATCTTGTAAGGTGGCTCCGCATGGAAGATCCCTCGGCGCTGCGCCTGCCTCGGGATGACAGGAAGAAAGCGTGGGACGAAAAGGCGCTGACGAATCAGCGGGACTTGTTTAACTGCGCGAGTATTTCCGGGTCGCGCACGTCGGCCCATTCGCCGGTAAGTTCCAGCGCCTTCACTTTCTTCCCTGACACGGCCAGATCGCGAATGGCGTCGGTTAGCTCGTATTCGCCGCGCGGCGATTTTTTTAGTCGCGCCGTGAATTCGAAAATACTCGGCCGGAAAACGTAAAGCCCGGCGTTATACCACGGGCTTGTTGGCTCGCCCGGTTTCGGTTTCTCACGAAGATCCACCAGTTCGAAAGCGTCATTCAAAAAAACGGCGCCCCCCTGCGAGACGTCCTCGTTTCGTTTCACACTGATGACGGCCTCCGCGTCGTCCGATGGGACGCAAAGCTTTTTGTAGTTATCAGGGTCGACCAGGATGTCGCCGTAACTGAGCACAAACGGCGACTGCTCCGCGAACGGTTTAGCCAGGTCAACCACGCGCCCGGTTCCATCCTGCGTGATCTGCGTTTCGTATTCGACTTCGACTCCAAACTTCGAGCCATTCCCAAAATAATCCCGAACAACATCGGCGCGGTAGCCCACGATGATGAGAAATTTCTTAACACCCGCGTCGCTCAGACCCTCCACGATATGGCGAAGCACAGGTCGTCCGCGCACTTCAATCATCGGCTTCGGGATCTCGGCCGTCAGATCGCGCATGCGCGTTCCGCGGCCAGCCGCGAGAAGGACGGCTTTCTCGATTTTGCTCATCGCGACAGCCTACGCATGGGGATCGAATTGGAAAGACGGACGAGACAAGCTCGTCCCTCCGAGAGCTAACAACTCCGGAGGCGTGATCGGGAGGGTCGAGCTGGAAAGCCCGGCCGCTCCTTCACCCGCGTTACGGGTCTCGTCCGATTTGATTTAATCTTTCTTAGGCTGCGAAGCGCTCAGAACGGGAAGCTCGAGCTGTTTGGTCAACGCGTTCACCTTCGGCACATCGTCGGCCTTGATCTGCGTCCATTTCTGCAACTGCGCGTCGAGCTGGTCGCTGAGCATCTTAAAGATGTCGAGCTGGCCCTGGGTCGGCTCGTGATCGCTCTCGATCGTGTGGCTCAAACCATCCCAGCGCTCATTAAGCATGCTTGGGAATGCCAGCGTCGCTTCCGAACCCTTGGCGTTCACCTGGATCAACTGCTCCTCGACAGCCGACATTTTATGCTCGGCGTCGTCGGCCGCTTTAAGCGCGTCCTTCATTTTATCGTTCGCGTCAAAGTGCTGATGCAGACCCTTGATCTGGGTCTTCATCTCCCGGATCTCGTTGATCGCCTGATGAAGCTGGCTGATGCGATCGTTGATCTGCACAGCGAGCGCGAAATTCTTCTGTACCTGCGCCTCCGAACCCTTCATGCGTGGATCGATCACCAAATGGAGCGGAGCGGTCTGGCTCTTGCCGCCAACGGTGAGTTTTACCTGATAATCCCCCGGAGGGGCCAGCGGCCCGCGCGGACCTTCCCCGCCATAAAAAGCGCCCGGCACCTGGATGGGATCGTCGAAGCGCAGATCCCATGGGAAACGGTTCATGCCTTCGTTCGCCGGGATAGTCTTTGCCTT
The DNA here is from genome assembly GCA_963824205.1 of uncultured Verrucomicrobiae bacterium. Lineage (GTDB taxonomy): Bacteria > Verrucomicrobiota > Verrucomicrobiia > Chthoniobacterales > UBA10450 > JBBRDU01. The sequence continues at coordinate 94,199 of CAWGOG010000003.1, forward strand.
CTCGACCCGGTCCGGCCACTCGGGCGGCTGTTCGTTTTCCTTCTTCTCCTTGCTGGACAAATGCCTAACGAGTTTTCCCTGGCTGTCCAGAATATCGAGGACGACCTCGTCTTTCGGCGCGGTCTTGAAATAGTAATCGAGCATCGCGCCCGCCGGAGGATTGTCGCCCACCGGCTGGCGGCGATCGAATTCCTGCGGGTAGTGCAACCGCAAAGCCGTCTGCGGTTGGTAGAGAATGGCATCGGCCGAAGCGGATTGCTCATTCAACTGCCGCAACGGAGTTACGTTATCCAGAACCCAGAACGCGCGCCCATGGGTGGCGGCGACAAGATCGTCGTCTTTCACCACCAGATCGTGAATCGGCGAAGGCGGCAAATTGAGCTGCAACGGCTGCCAGTGCGCGCCGTCATCAAAAGAAATGAACGGCCCAAGCTCCGTGCCCGCGTAAAGCAGACCTTTGCGGCGCGGATCTTCCCTAACGACATGCACGTAGGCGCCATCCGGAATTCCAGTGGTGATGGCGGACCACGTCTTGCCGAGATCCGCGGTCTTGAAAATGTAGGGCTTAAAATCATCGAGCTTATGGCGATCAATCGCCGCGTAGGCTGAGTTCGCGTCCAAAGGCGAAGGCTCGATCATGTCGACCGTGCTCCATTCCGGCATTTTCGGCGTAACGTTGGCCCAGTTCGCGCCCCCGTCACTGCTCACATGGATGAGGCCGTCATCCGTGCCGGCCCAGAGCAAGCCCTGCTTCAGTGGCGATTCCGCGAGCGCGAAAATGGTGTCGTAATATTCGACCGAAGTGATGTCCTTCGTTAGGGGGCCGCCGCTGGCCTGCTGCTTCTCCTTGTCGTTCCGCGTCAGGTCCTTGCTGATTTGTGTCCAACTGTGGCCCTGGTCGGTCGACCGAAAGACGCATTCAGCGGCGGTGTAAAGCGTGTCGGGATTGTGCGGGCGACAGCATCAGCGGCGAAACCCACTGGAACCGATGCAGGATGTCGGAGGCGGCGTGCCCGGAGTTATCGACCGGCACCGGGCTGATATCAGTCGCATCCTCCTTGGTGCGGTCATAACGAATGGCGTAGCCTTCGCTATTCGAATAAATCACATGCCAGTCACGCGGATCTGGCACCACAAAACCGCATTCGCCGTCGCCGGCGACAAACCAATCCGCCGGACCAATCGCTCCCCAGTCGGTGCGGCTCGCGATTCCGAGATTCGAGTTGTCCTGTTGCGCGCCGTAAATGTGATACGGAAACGCGTTATCCACCGCCACGTGATAGAACTGCGCCGTCGGCTGGTTGTTCTCCGTCGTCCACGTCTTGCCGCCGTCGACGGAAACGCTCGCTCCGCCGTCGCTGGCGTTGCCGATTCGATTCGGATTCTGCGGATCAATCCAGAGACCGTGATGGTCTCCGTGCCGCGCAGGCAAGAGGTTGAACGTCTTGCCGCCATCAACGGATTTGTAACGCGCCGGTGTTCAGAATATAAACCGTGTCCGCGGCTTTCGGATCCGCATAGACCTTGCTGAAATACCAGGCGCGTTGACGGAAGCGGCCGTCGTCGTTCACTCGCGTCCAATTTTCGCCGGCGTCGTCCGATCGAAAGAGGCCGCCCTCCTTCGCTTCAATGATCGCGTAAACACGGCTCGCATCCGCTCCGGAAACCGAAACTCCGATGCGACCGAGGATTCCATCGGGCAATCCGTTTCCCTCGAGATGCTTCCAGGTCAGACCGTTGTCTTCGGAACGATAGAGGCCGCTTCCCGGCCCGCCGCTCGAAAATGTCCATGGCTGCCGCACCGCCTGCCATAAAGCTGCGTAAACAATGTTTGGATTATGGGGATCAAATACGACATCAATGCCGCCGGTCTTGTCGTCCTTGCCCAGAACTTTCGCCCACGTCTTGCCGCCATCGGCTGTGCGATAAATACCACGCTCGTTGTTCGGCCCAAACGCGTGCCCGAGCGCGGCGACGATGGCGATGTCGGGATTCTGCGGATGAACAATGACGGCGCCGATTTGACGCGAATCCTTGAGGCCAACATTTTTCCAATTGCGCCCGGCGTCGATCGATTTGTAAACGCCCGTGCCGTAGGTGGTATTCCCGCGAATAGCCGCTTCGCCGGTGCCGACGTAAAGAACGTTATGATCTGAAGGCGCCACCGCGATTGCGCCAATCGAAGAGATGTCCTGTTTATCGAATAGCGGCGTCCAGTTGGCGGCGCCATCGGTCGTTTTCCAAACACCTCCGGCGACCCCTCCAAAATAATACGTCCCCGGCTCGCCGGGAACGCCTTCAATGGCCAAAGCGCGGCCGCCGCGGAAGGGCCCGATCTGGCGCCACTGCATCCCTTTGAAGAGTTTCTCGTCAATCTTCGCGCCCCCCGGACCCGGGGTTGGAGAAGGCGCGGCGAGAGCGCTGATGATTCCGCCGAAAACAAGGGCCGTTGCGAGAAGCGAGGAGCGGGACGAGGGCATCTAGGAAGGTGGGAAGAGGCGTGTCGCAAGCAACTGGAATCGCCCAGACCGGAAAATAATATATTTGGGACGAGCTTCGTCCCATTCTCTCGACCTAACGACTCGCAGAACCGACCGGTTTCAAGACCGTCGTCTTGGCCGGCGGCGACGGTTCCGCTTCCGGCTCGGCGGTGCAGCGGACGCGCCGGGCGGCAAAATAGGAACCGACGACAACGACCCCGGCCAATCCCTGCGCAATGAGCGTTTCGTAAGTCGGGAAAACGGCGAACCACAGACCTAACCAGGGCGGAATCACATTTGCCAGCCACGGCACATCGGTCTTGGAGATCCAATGCGCGAGCTGCATCTCCTGCGCTTGCTCTCCCACCATGACCAGGAGAACAACCCCGAGCAGAATCCCTGTGGTGATCAGCATCTTTCGGTAAGGCAGTCGTTGTTGCATGACAAAGGTCAGCAGGGCGACCACACCGGACAGAGCCAGCCCCAGAAGTGTGCCTTTCAGAACAACCGCGCCACCGAGCCGCAGATAGTAGGTCTGGAGAAACAGGACAACCTCGAACCCTTCACGGTAAAGCGATGTGAACCCGAGCAGGAGCAATCCCCAGACAAGAGCGCCGCGCGAAATCTCGGCGGTGCCTGCATTCGCCAGCAACGATTTGCGGCGCCGATTGTGCGCACGAATCCAGCCGCCCCAATAGATCTTGTGGAAGAACCAGTTCATGATCACGAGCAGAACGACCACCGCGAGAAGACCGGTCGCGGCCTGTAGATCCAAAGCGGGCACACTGTCGGTGAGCGCGCTCATGATTCGCGCGGCAATGAACCACGTAACCAGGGTGGCGATGAAGGCCAGGCCCGCGCCGAGGGCAATCGGACGGCGGTGCTCCGCTTTTTTCCCCGGTCATGCTGGCGGTGATCGCGGCCAGGACAAGAATGCACTCGAGGCCTTCGCGAAAAACGAGCACACCGATGTCCATCACCGCCACGCTAGCAGTGGTGTTCGGCTGAAGAGGATCGGGCGCCCCGTGAGCGGTGATCCCTTGCCAAATCAGAAATGCAATCACGGCACTAGCCGCTAGGAAGGCGCCGAGAAAAAGAAATCGGCCGGCAACTCTGGTCATCTGAGCAATGATACCCTATCACAGTCCGGGCTACGGGCTGTTGTTTGATTGCTTTTTTTTAGCGGAGAATTGCTCCCCCTACAGCCCTACAGCACTACCGGGCGTGCACCACGTTGTGAAAACAACCCCGGGAGACTATAATTGCCCGTGCGAAGAACCGCCGGGTTCACCCTTATCGAGATCGTTCTTTCGGTTTTTATCATCATGCTTTTGCTCGTGCTGGCTGTGCCCAGCCTGAGCGGCGTCATGGCTGACCGGCGGTTGCGCCAATCACTCAATCGTTTCAACGACTTGGCGCACCAGGCACAGCAGAAGAGTATCACCGAGCACCGGGCTTACCTTTTGACGTGGACGTCGAAGGCAATTGAGCTGCGTCCGGAGACCCTCGTCGATAGCGACGGCCCCGATCCGGTCGCACGCCTTGTCCCGGTCCGCGGGGAATCCTATTCGCTAGCGCTGCCGTTCGCGCTCATCAAAGACCCACCGGCTGAATGGATTTTCTGGCCGAGCGGAACGTGCGAGCCCGCGGAAGTGACCTTCAAAAGCCACAATGGAGCATGGACGGCCAGCTATTCGCCTTTAACAGCGCAAGCGGATCTCATCACATATGCACCGCGTTAACAAAACAACCGGATTTGCGCTTTTCGAAGTCTTGTTAGGCGTAATCATCTTTGCCATCGGAGTCGTGGCGCTCGGGCGATCGGCCGAGAACTGCATCAATGCGAGCTCGCTGACCGCGGAAGAAAATCGCGCTCGACTTATTCTTTCCAATCGCATGTCGGAAATTCAGGCCACACCTGCCATCCCCGATTCCACGCGCGAAGCGAAAATCGATACCGGATACGGCGTGGTCCGGCTGATTCAGAAGGCGACGCCCGCCGTCATGACCGAAGATGACGGCACAGAGTTGCCGGGGATCATGTCCGTCACACTTCGGGTTGAATGGGAACGGGCCGGCATTAAGCAGAGCAAACAAGTGGATTTCTATGTCTACCGCGCCGGCTAACAATACACGGATGGGCTTCACGTTGCTCGAGGTCATGCTTGCCGTGGCTATTCTCTCCATCATGGCATTGGCCATCTACCGTTTCGTCCAATCGAACCTGGTGGCTTTGCGAGTGTCGTCGGAGATTGCGACCACGGACGCGGCCTACGACGGATTACGCGAGCTGTTAACCGAGCAATGGCAAAGCCTTCCCTCCGGCGCCGGCGCGCTGGCGGGCGACGCAGTGAAGGTGAACGATCTCTCCCGCGACCAAGTCACTTGGACATGCGGTGCCGGGCCTGGGCTCCTGACCCGTTACGCCGGCAACGATTATACCGTGAGCATGCGCTTGCGCGCCGAACCGAAAAACCCTGATCGCCTCGACCTTGGCTTCATCCGCCGCCCGGCAAACGACCAGGCCGCGACGGATGTTCATGAAAGCTGGATTCCTCTCCTGCAAAACGTGGAAGGCCTCGAGATCAGGTATTTCGACCCGCGTCTGAACGTCTGGCAGGAGCGTTGGACGGACAATGTTGCACTGCCCAGGCTGGTTCGACTCACGGTCGCGCGGAAGGATTCCACCACCCCGTGGCAGGCGATCATCGCGCTGGGGCGAACATCGTTATGAGAATCGCTGACCACCAGTTCGTTAGGCGATCAGGCATGACCCTGGCGCTCGCGTTATGGGCTCTACTCTTGCTGAGCGCGGTGATCATTTCGTGGGCCATCGATATTGATGCCCAAATCTCCAACTCGGGCAGTGCCAATCGAATTCTCGAAGCCGAGGCCATGGCATGCTCGGGCGCGGAAATCGCCTTATGTCCGGCGATCCAGATGACCTCGCCGAATCTGAAACGGCAGGTGAACGCCTTCGAGAGTTATGAAGCACGGATCACTGGCGAAGGCGGCCGCCTGAATTTGAACTGGTTGCTTGCGGGCGAAGATCCGGTCAGGCTCGGGATTCTGAGAAGATATTTGGAGAGCAAAGGCGTCGATCTGAATGAGCGCGAACGAATGGTCGATTGCCTGCTCGATTGGATCGATCCTGACAATCTGGTCCGTCTCAACGGGGCCGAGGAAAGCCCGGATTACCATCCAGCAAATGCGCTTTTGACCCGGCTCGATCAGGTGAAGAAAGTCAAAGGCTGGGAGAAATTTACCGCCCAGCCCGGTTGGGATGACGACTTCACCTTGAACAGCAGCGGCCCGATCGACCTGTCATGGGCGTCACACGATGTCCTGATGGCTCTGCCCGGCATGAGCGAGCCGGTGGTGGAAGCTTTTCTCCAATTGCGTCGCGGTCCGGACGGAATTGATGGCACAGATGATGATGCGCAGTTTAAATCTCTCGATGAAGTGCGCGCCGTCCTGGGACTTACGCCTGATCAATTTGCCGCCCTCAACGGCCTGGTTTCTTTCAAGGATCCAGTTGTTAGGATTGTGAGCACTGGCAAATCGGGAGACACCACGCGCGTCGTTCAAATGGTTGTGCGAAAGGTTGGAAACGTACCACAAATGATAACCTGGAAGGAGTTGTAATATCGAAACCACGGCCGCACCGGTATTCCTGTTCCCGACAGCTCATGGCTGGAACCTCTTGCGAAACCCGCAGGGAAACGGGTCCTGGGATGTCCGGCTGCTTTCCAATCTCGAGGAAGCCGCGGATTTACTGAAGATTGAGCGACCACCTTATTCTTGGTTTGCCGATCTCGTCCGTGCTGGCGCAGCGGTTTCGGCTGCCGACGATCGACCCTAACGAATTTCCCGAGATGGTTCGCCTGCAGATCGAAAAGCGCCTCCCCTACTCAGCCGAAGAAGTGACCACCGATTTCGAAGTGGTCGAGCAGGAGGACGGCGAGAGTGTCGTTTCCGCCGTGGCCGTGAGCAATCGGCATCTGGCCGAGATCGCCGCTCCTCTGATCAATCGGGGCTTTATTCCGCGACAGGTCACGGTGTATGCATCGCAACGCGCCTCAACACACGTGCCACAGGGCCGCGCACTTCTCATCTATCCCGAGGGCGAAGCGCTCGTCTCCGCGGTTACGGAAAATGGACGCGTCACCCTCACGCGAACGCTCGAAGGCGTGGGGCGCGAACAATTGCAAACCGATTTGCCGCAGCTCGCGCTCAGCGCGGAACTTCAGGGAATCCCGGCCTCCTTTTCGAGCGTCCTCCTCGATGAAACCTGCTACGAGCTGCGCGACACGGTTCAGGAAATTGTCGATCACCGGCCGGAGCTCGTGGGCACGGAAACGCCGCCGGCGACAGTAAAGCTAAACCTCCTGCCGGATAGCTGGCGCGAACTGCGCGCTCAGATTACGCGCCGGACCGAGTGGAAGAAGCGCCTGATCTGGGCTGCCGGAGCGTATGCTGGCATCGTCCTGCTTTTTATTGCCTACCTGATTTATTCGCGGATCCATATTGCCTATCTCGACAGGCAGATCGCGCATGACGCGCCGCAGGCCGATTTCATCAAAGCGGCCGACGCCAAGTGGAAAGCGCTCGGGCCCGCCATCGATACTCGATACTACCCGGTTGAGATTCTGCAGCATCTGTTGGAAAGCCTGCCCTCCCAAGAGATCCATATTACGACCTATAATCAGTCAGCCCGCCAAATCTCAATCGACGGCGAAGCCACCAGCACGGCCCTGGCCTATCAATTCGCCGAGGCCCTGAAAAAGAACGATGGCCTGCGGATCTTCCAATTCACCATGAGCGATCCGAGAATTCTGCCTAACAACCACGCACAATTTCGCGTTGAAGGGAGACCGAAATGAAGTTGCAGGAGTGGTATGCGCGGATGAACCAACGTGAACGCATTCTCGCGTCGATCGTCGGCTCGATCGTTTTCCTGCTCGCCAACCTGGCGGGGTGGAGCTGGGTCATGGGCGCGATATCAAGCAGCCATGAGGAGCTCGCGACCAGGCAGCAGACGCGGCTTGAGCAGTCGGTTTTCCTGAAGGAGCGCGAGCTTTGGGCCAAACGCCAGCAGTGGCTGGAGCAGCACCAGCCGGCCTACAAGGGCGAAGGGGAAGCTTCGACGCTTCTCGACGCTCAAATTCGGCCGATCGCCGCGAAATATACCATTCTGCTCGAAAATCCGAGCATCTCCGCAGGCGAAACTACCCCTAACTACCGAAGCGTGCACGCCAGCTTCGACACCAAGAGTCATTGGGATTCGCTGGTCCACTTTCTCTACGATGTGCAGCAACCGGAAGCGTTCATCGTCTTCGAGAACGTCAACCTCGCGATTGATTCAGGTGACCCGACGATGATGCGCGGCAAATTTAAAGTCGCGCGCTGGTTTGCTCCCGGCGGGGCGAAGAAATAAAGTGAAATTTGAAAACGGATAAACCTGTCCAGGATAAACACATGACTCCGCCACCCTCGCCTTCTCGCGCTGATGCTGTTCTTGATACCTGCGGCCAGTAACTGCTTCGCACTGGATGACATTCCGAAGCGGCCGCCGTTCGATCGTTACACCGGCTTGATGAGCAAATCGCCTTTCGCCGTCGCCACAGCCACGGTCAATGTCGAGAAGCCGAACTTCGCCAAGGATCTCTATCTGGCGAACGCGGCCAAGCTTCCCGATTGCGACATGATCACGGTCCAATCAGCCGTCGATCGAAATATGAAAGAGTACCTGACGACAAAGGGGCCTAACGAACATGGTTATTCGATTGTCAGCATCGACTGGTCTGAGCGGCCTGCGGAGACAAAGGCCACGATTTCCAAGGACGGCATAGCGGCACCGGTTGGTTTCAATCAGGCTTTGATGTCGCAGGCGCCACAGCCAATCCAGCCACCCAATCCCTCTGCGCCCGGACAACCTCCGATTCCATCTTACATTCCGCCGCGACCCAATATGCCAGCCGGCGCTCGCACTCCCATGCCGCGCGTTCGTCCGCCGATTCAACGAATGCCCGGACAGACCGGACGGCCGGTTAACGAAAACCCCTCGCAATAGGGCCCTACTGGCCCCAGTCGTCGTCCGTCGTGTCAGGCAAGCGATCGGGCCCCGGAGAAAAAAGATCGTAACCGTTGGGATTCTTAGTGCCTGGGCTTCGGTAGATGTAGTTACTGCCGTAAGGATCCTTCGGTAGCTGTTCAAAAAACTGAGTCCAGCGCTGGGGCACAGGATCGGAGTCGGGCTTAGTTACCAAAGCCTGCAAGCCTTGCTCCGTCGTCGGCAGAAATCCGTTCATCGCTTCGTAAGTTCTTAACTGGGACTTGATCGCCTGGATGTCCGCTTGAATGCGCACGGATTTCGCGATGCCAGTGGTATTACCCAGTCGTGAGACGGCCACGCCCAGCAGGATCACAATAATGCTGACGACCAGCATGATCTCCAAAAGGGTGAAGCCGGCAGATTTACGCAGTCGTTTCATTCGTTCCTCTGACAACACCAGGGTCCCTGACGTTGCAATGTTTATTTCGTTGTCTTGAGCTGGTAGTCCGATTTCTCCCACAGATATTTGAGCTGCACCTGGGTTGCTCGAATAGCCGAGGTCGAACTGGCCGCGCCACCGATGATCATGACGCTGTTGTTGCCTGCCCGGAGATTTCCCACTGGAATCACTTTCTGAGCCCGAAGCCAGCCGGTGTAATGAAATTGCATGTCCTTGACCATGGACTCGACTTCGCCGCGGTAACCGGGATCCGCCAGTTCCGGCAGAACGAGGTTTACCGCTCCGAGAGATTCGCCGTTCACATAAACTTCCGGCGGCGAATCGATTCGCGGGCTCGCCACATCGAAGGTTAGGAGCGCGACCAGCGGTTGCGTTTCCATCTCAAATTGGAACGACGCCGCTTCCTGGATGTCGGGGCCGATCGGAATTGGCTCGGCTGCGAGCGTTGCCGTGACCGTGCCGAATTGTTCCACGTCATGATCCGGCGCGCGCAAGTGGCGCGCTCGCCGAAAACGGTTGTGGGATAATGTCCTGGGTCTCTGTGCTCAGCGGATGAACCATTTCGCTGCTGGCCATCCAATCAAGAAAGGCGCCGCGAATCGTATTGCCGTCGCCCGGCAACTTCGACGTCGACAACCGAAACGCCTTTCATCGGGATCATGGCGGAATCCGAGCTCGCCAGGCCAATGCCGGCACCTAATGCACCGGAACGAAGAAGCTGCGTGCCGGACTCATCCCAGCACACCAGCTCGGGCCGTGCGTTTGACAGGTCGTCAAAAAACAAGCGGAAGTAGAGAATCTGATAGTCACCGGCGGGATGACTCAGCCGGATACGAAAGATTGCTTTGGGCGATCCGTCCGCCATTTGCCCGTTGACTAACGAAACGGCCTCAACCCACGCGGGAGCTGATTGCGCCTTCGAATGCGCCGGCTTGTTCTGTCGCAAATCGAGCCAGGCGCTGTCCGCTACAGCCGGCTTGCTCGGAGTGGCATCAATCGCCGGCAACCCATCGTTCAGCGCGAGTTGCGCGCGAAGCGTTGACGTTGCGAGAATGAGCAGCGCAAGCGCGACAATGCGATGGAGCATGTAAATCGGCGCTGAGCATAAATTAGTGCGGCCTCACTTGCAAGCTGTGTGTCATCTCGAATACCGCCGAGAGAATGCTGTAGACCACGAAGCCAACCACGATCGCGATAAGAAAGATAATTACCGGAGGAATCAGTTGCGACACGACCGAGACACCTTCGTCGAGTTCGCGCTCGTAAACGTCGGCAATCGTTTTCATGGTCTGCGGCGAAATGCCCCGTCTGTTCACCCACCGCCATCATGTCGGTGAACAATTCCGGAAAGAGATTTTGCTTGGACAGGGCCGTCGACAGAGTCGCGCCATCGATGACCGAGCGGCGCACCTCAACGAGTTTTACCTCGAGATACCGATTGCCGGCGATCTCGCTGACAAGCTCGAGCGCGCGAAGCAGCGGAATGCCGTTCTCCATCAACGTCCCGAGGGTTCGAGAGAATTGGGCGTAGTATCGGTGCCTGATGATTCGGCCATAACCCGGCACGGTCAGGCGAAATCGATCCCAGGCGATGCGGCCTTCATCATTCCTGACAAACGCCCGAAACCCCACGGCGATGCCAATGCCGATTAAAATCACCAGCCACCAATAGCCGGTGATAAGATGGTTCACCTCCAGAAGAACGCGCGTCGGCAGTGGAAGCGAGCCGCCGTTCGCCGACATGAACTGCGTCAGCTGCGGCACCATGAAGGTGATGAAAATCGTAATTAACACGACGCCGGCGAACGCGAGAAACATCGGATAAATCAGGGCCTGCTGCACACGGTCACGCAGGTTTTTGGCCTGCATCAGGTGGTTAACAAGGCGATGCAAAATGTCGGGCAATGCGCCGCTGGCTTCGCCGGCCGCGACCATGTTCACATACAAAGGCGGAAAGATTCTCGGGAATTCGCGCAGCGCCTGCGAGAAGCTCCGCCCGTCCACCAACGCCTGATGCAGAGCTTTGGTCATCTGCTGGACGCGCGGCTGCTTGAGACGTTTTTCGAGAATTGAGAGCCCCTCGTCCAGAGTCATCCCCGCCTGAAGCAGATGCGCCAGTTGTTCGGTGAAAACGAGCAGCTGACTGTGCGGCACTTTCAAAAGCTGGGTCGGCGGGCCAGCCGAGGCCGCAGCTTCTCGCGCCCCGTTCTTACTCTCCCCGCCGATAGATTCAATTCGGATGGGGATGTAATGCAGCTGCTCGATTTGGCGAATTGCGACCGACCTGTCGGAACAATCCAGGACTCCCTCGACCAGACCCCCCTGCGCATTCCGTGCGCGATACGAGAACTGCGGCATCTGCCTAATGGTATCGCAGACGGGACTTAATTCCAACGGCCATAGCCCCCCGGGGGGACAAAATGCTATGTTTCTGGCACGGTTGATGCCATTATTGAGATTATGAAAATTCTAATGGTCGCCCTTTTGCTCGCGCTGACGACAATTTCGTCGGCTCACGCTTTCCTGCGGCCGCGTTTCCCCCACCGAACCGGGCCCCCTTCCAACCGTGCCGGATTGGGGACAGCCGAGTTCGCGCGTCCGGCGATTTCGCCTAACTAATCGACCGCCCGGAAGACGCGGTACTTTCCGGAATAGTTATCGCCGTTTCTGGTGCGGAACTCTCCTTTAGTTCCGACTTCCTGAACAGCAACGTCGACGCTCTCTCCTTCTTTGAAGGATTGCCGAAGGGCAGTCACGGCCACGACTTCCTGGACTGCCGGCTTTGGCGGCGCAAAAGGGCTGTTAGGCAACTGCGCCAGCTCACGTTTCACATAAGACGCGTCGTTCGATTCGCAAAGAACCAGGATCCAACCCGCGCCGATCCCGATGACTTCGCCGCGGAGCCGAAGCCGTTGCGCGGGACGACGCTCGTGCTCGCCATTCGATTCACCGCGCCGAATTTTCTCACCCACACCTTCGGCGATTGCCTCTTCGCGCTGCTCCAACTCCAAGGACGTGCGCTGAAGATCAAGGCGTTCAAGCCGGGCAGAATCGGCGTCGGTGTGAGACGCTCTTTGAGCCACGTGCCGCCGTTCTTCCGCCTGGCGGGTCCGCATAATCTCGCCCGCCTTTTGCGCGTTGAAACTGTGCCGTGAGGAAATCGCGATCTCCGAAAACGGCACACGCACGACGCCGAACCGATGCTGAATCATGAGCGCCCGTCCGTCCGCGCGAAGGATCATGGCGTCTTTGTAAACTCTTCCGGATGTGGTTCGGAGATCTTCGGCCGCTGCCATGCCATTGAAAGCGGCAATCACCAGAGTGGCCACAAAAACATGGCGGAACGAAGAAAACACTCTGCGACCGATTTGCCGGACAATCATCTTCTTGTCAATCGCCAAGCGAGATCCGGCTGCTACGACGAATTAGAAGTCGAGGCTCAATCGGTGTTATCCACGAGCTGATAAGTGATAGTCGCGTTCCCGCTTGCCGGCACGCTGATCATCACCGTGGCGGCCCCGGAAACGCTGAACGTCCGGCTGAACTGAGGAGTGCCGATGGGGATCGATTGGAGGACCATCGATGTTTGGCTGTTCTTCGTGAGGCTGGCGGTTGAGGCGTCAGCGCCGTCGTGGACGAAATCGAAAATCTTAAGAAGCCGGCCGGAATCGATCGTGATGGACAAGGCAGTACCACCGGTTGGAATAATCGCTGTGTGGATCGGACCGGCATGGGCGGAGAGGATCAACGCGGCCAGACAGCAAAGAGTCAGAAAAGATTTCATCACTCCGGTATGCCCGAAGTCTGCCTGAATTCCGATCTCTTTCGTCAGCCAAACAAAATTTCTCCGGACAAGCGCGATCCAACCCTACATTGACACCCCCACCCCCATCGCATATTGCCGCTCTTCGATCGGCGGGGTAGCCAAGTGGTAAGGTCGAGGTCTGCAAAACCTCTATTCGCGGGTTCGATTCCCGCCCCCGCCTCTCTTGTAATGTTTCCTCTGTGTTGCTCGGCTCCCGCCTCAACAAGAATCTCGGCCCTCATGGATTTCTGTAGCGGCGGTCTGTGACCGTCGCATTATTACCTCCGCATGCCTTCGAAGTCGTCCGATCTCTTTCGCGCCGCGCAAAAACACATCCCCGGCGGCGTAAATTCTCCGGTGCGCGCATTTCGCAATGTTGATGGCGAACCGTTCTTCGTGGAGCGCGCTCAGGGCTCCCGCATTTGGGATGTCGATGGCAACGAATACATCGATTACGTCGGCAGTTGGGGACCGGCAATCCTCGGCCACGCGCCTCGCGTGGTCGTCGACGCGGTCACGCACGGCTGCCGCAAAGGGTTGAGTTTCGGAATTCCCAATCCGCTCGAAGTGGAAATGGCGGAGCTCATCTGCGGCTGGATGCCGTCGATCGAAAAAGTGCGGATGGTCAACAGCGGCACGGAAGCGACCATGTCCTGCCTGCGACTGGCGCGAGGATTCACCGGCCGCAACAAGATCATCAAGTTCGACGGCTGCTATCACGGCCACGTTGACGCCTTCTGGTGAAATCGGGCAGCGGCGGGCTCACCCATGGCCAGCCCGGACAGCGCCGGCGTTCCGCAGGCCTTCGCCGACCTGACGATCTCAGTCCCATTCAACGACATCGAAGCCGTGCAACGCGCCTTCCGAGAGAATCCAAAAGAGATCGCCGCCGTCATTCTCGAACCGATTCCGGCCAACGCCGGACTTTACTTTCCGCGCGGACGAATTCCTCGACGCTGCTGCGCGAAGAATGCAGCCGCAACGGCGCGCTCCTCATCTTCGATGAAGTCATGACCGGCTTCCGGGTGGCCCGCGGCGGCGCCCAGGAGTCTATACGGAATCAAGCCGGACCTCACCGCGCTCGGGAAAGTGATCGGCGGCGGACTGCCGGTCGGCGCATTCGGCGGCCGCGCCGAAGATCATGGACAAACTTTCGCCAGACGGGCCGGTTTACCAGGCGGGCACGTTATCCGGAAATCCGCTGGCCATGGCGGCCGGCCTGGCGCAGCTACGCGAACTCGACCGCATCAATGCCTGGCAACTCCTGGAAGAACGCGGCGCACAAATGGAGCAAGCGCAATTCAGCGAGTTACTCGAGCGACAGGAAGCGAGCCGACTCACCTTTCACCGGATCGGCTCGATGTTTTGCCTGATCTTTGCGCCGGACCGATCGACGATCTCGCCGCCGTGAAACGCGCCGATCTCAAGCGATTCGCAAAGTTCTTTCACGGATGCTTGAAAGGCGGCGTCTATTTCGCGCCCTCGCAGTTTGAGACGGGGTTCATCTCCTGCGCACACAGTGCCGAAGACATTGACCGGACCGGGCACGTGTTGTCAGAATCATTGTCCTCCTGATTCTGGTCCGGCAGGGCACAGCAACGAAACCCATCCCGATCGCGCTTCGGATGCGATAATATCTTAACGGGGCGGGCAGAATCCTGGGCGCCCCGATTTTACCAACATTCAACTTCAACAACACTTTTCACATATGGCTCAAAAACTTGATGGAAAAAAGGTTGCGATTCTCGTGGCCGACGGCTTCGAACAGGTGGAAATGACAAAGCCCCGCGCCGCCTTGGATGAAGCCGGAGCGACCACAACGATCGTGTCTCCGAAGACAGGCAAGATTCAGGGGATGAATCACGCCGACAAAGGCGACAAATTCGATGTCGATCTCGCGCTGGACGAGGCGCGTCCCGAGAATTTCGACGCGCTTCTAATTCCGGGAGGCTTGATGAATCCCGACCAATTGCGGTCCACGCCAAAGGCGCTCGAGTTTACCCGGCACTTCTTCAAGACCGGCAAGCCAGTGGCGGCAATTTGTCACGGACCATGGGTATTGATTGATGCCGGCGTGGTCCGGGGCCGAAAGCTGACCTCGTGGCCTGCGATTCAAACCGACGTGAAAAATGCGGGCGGCAACTGGGTCGACCAGGAAGTGGTCGTCGATAACGGGCTTGTCACCAGCCGAAAGCCCGACGACATCCCGGCTTTCAATCGCAAGATGATCGAAGAGTTTTGCGAAGGAAAACACGCAGGCCGGCTCGCACACGCGAGCACGTAGTTCGTTAGGCTGTTTCATTGTATTCGGCTCCGGCCTCAAAGACCTGAGCGAAATCCCGGCGCGCCAACCGGATCGGCCCGGGAAACGCTGCAATCGTTTGGCCTTTCGCAGAAAGGCCTTACACTAATCTCGGAATGACGACCGCGAACAAAATCACGATCGTTAGGATTGCCATGATTCCGGCGTTCGTGCTCATGGCCATCTATTACGGCCAGAGCATTCAACGCGGCGCCCCCGAAGAATGGCAGCGCTTCGCGGCCATCGTTATCTTTTTGGTTGCCGCGGTCAGCGATGGCCTCGATGGCTACGTTGCCCGGCGTTACAACCAGCGCAGCGCCCTGGGTGTCATTCTCGATCCTATCGCCGACAAGGGCCTTTTGTTGAGCGCGATCATTACCTTGAGCATCAGTAATTGGAACGAAACCGATCCCAATTACGGAAGGTTTCCACTGTGGTTTCCTGTTCTCGTGATTACACGCGATGTCGTCATTCTTGTGGGCAGCGCCGTGCTCCACCTTCTCAACGGCAAAGTGCAGGTCAGGCCCAGTTGGACCGGCAAAGTCGCCACGGTCTTGCAAATGTCCGCCATCGCATGGGTGATGTTGCAGCTGACTTTTCTTCCCCTCATATACGTGGTCATCGCGGCCGGACTCTTCACGTTCGTTTCCGGATGTGTTTACGTAGCCGACGGCGTTCGTCAGCTGTCAGGCTGCAAGGCCACGCCAACGCCAGAACTGGTTAGGCAGATCTCCCAGTCATGCCTGCCAGTCGCCAATCTCGGGCCAACGTCGTCATCGTCGGCCGGCCGAACGTAGGCAAGTCGGCCTTGTTCAACGGCTTGGTCAAAAAAAGCACCGCCATCGTGCATGATGAGCCGGGCATCACGCGGGATCGCATCTCGGGATTGTGCAGAAGCGGGCGCGCATCCTTTCACCGTCTGGGATACCGGCGGCATCGAAGGACAGGCGAAACTCGAATTAACCCGCCAGGTCCGGCAAGCGGTCGAAGAGGCGATGTCGCTGGGCGACTCCTGCTCTTCGTGGTCGACGGAAAGCACGGCCTGCAACCGGCCGACCATGATCTGGCGCAATTGGTCCGCCGTTCGCGCAAACCGGTCATCCTCGCGGTCAATAAGATCGACCAGTCGAAGCATGAAGATTTCGAGACCGAATTCGCAGCGCTTCGGCTTGGAGCATGTGGTTCCGGTCAGCGCAGCCCACGGCCGTGGCATTCACGAATTGCTCGAGTCTAATTGACCGGCTTCTCCCGACAAAATCTTCGCCCGCGATCGAATCTTCGCCCGAGACCGAAGGTCCAACCGATGACTCGTTAGCCATCGCCGTCGTGGGAAGGCCAAATGCGGGAAAATCCTCCTTCATCAATTCAGTGCTGAGCGAGACACGCACCATCGTCAGCGAACTTCCAGGAACAACCCGCGACGCCGTCGACATCAATTATGAGCACGATGGCGAACATTTCGTCTTCATCGACACTGCCGGAATCCGCCGGCGCGGAAGCCACTCGAGCTCAGTCGAAGTCTTTAGCGTCATGCGCGCTGAGCGCAGCATTCGCCGGGCAGACGTTTGCATTCTCATGATCGATCTCTCCTCCGGAGTGACCGCTCAGGACAAACGAATCGCAGGCCTGATTCAGACCTCGCGTAAAGCTTGTATCATTGTTCTGAACAAATGGGATCTGGTTAAGCCGGAGCGCGGCAGCAGCGAAGTAATCAGGGAACTGGTGACGGATGCCCGCCAGAGGGCCTTCTTCCTAGACTACGCTCCCATCCTCGTCGCTTCCGCCACCACCGGCGAAAACATCAAGCGCGTCTTTGGCATTCTAAAGAAAATGCGCGTGGCCAGCCACGCGCCGTATCGGCACAGGGCTCCTCAATCGCCTGCTTCGCGCTGCCTTCGCGGCCAATCCTCCACCGATGGTTTCCGGCCGCCGTTTGAAGTTGTTTTACGCAGCCCAATCGAGCGGATCGACAGGGCGCGGGGTCGCGCCGCCCGAGTTCGTGCTTTTCGTCAACGATCCCAAACTCCTGGGCGATACCTATCGCCGTTACCTCGAAGGGCAAATTCGCGACCAGGAACCTTATCCGGGCCTGCCCATCTTGCTCACCTGCCGTGCCCGCACTGAATCCGAGCGCGCGTTCTGGCGTCGCGCTCACGAAAAGCGCATTAAGATCGAACATCTACGCGCTCGTTTTGTCTCAAAACAGACACATGAAATCCACGCAGGAGATCACACAGGAAGTCCAGCAACTTGGCCAATGGATCGGCGCCGTCCGGGAGCAGATCGGACACGTCGTTATCGGTCAAAAGTATCTGGTCGATCGGCTGATTCTCGGACTTGTTCGCTAACGGCCATATCCTGTTCGAAGGCGTTCCCGGCCTGGCCAAGACGCTGACGGTCAAAACCCTGGCCGCCTGCATTCAAACCGGTTTTCAGCGGCTGCAATTTACCCCCGATCTTTTGCCGGCGGATCTGATCGGCACGTTGATTTACAATCCGCGTAGCGGCGAGTTTTCAACCAAGCTCGGCCCGATCTTTTCGAACCTGATCCTGGCGGACGAAATCAATCGCGCGCCGGCCAAAGTCCAGAGCGCCTTGCTCGAAGCCATGCA
The DNA here is from genome assembly GCA_963824205.1 of uncultured Verrucomicrobiae bacterium. GTDB lineage: Bacteria > Verrucomicrobiota > Verrucomicrobiia > Chthoniobacterales > UBA10450 > JBBRDU01. Next base: position 111,913 of record CAWGOG010000003.1, read on the forward strand.
GGAGCGCCAGGTTACGATCGGCGAAAAGACTTATCCGCTCTCCGATCCGTTTCTCGTCCTGGCCACACAAAACCCGCTCGAACAGGAAGGCACTTATCAACTCCCGGAAGCGCAGCTCGACCGCTTCATGTTCAAGTTGAACGTCGGTTATCCCGAAAAAGCCGAGGAGCGCAAGATTCTGGATCTCATGGCCACATCGGCTCCGGATTTGCAGGTCAGCGCGGTAGTCGACCGAAGCACGTAATCGCGTCGCGCGACGATCGTGAACAGCATCTACATAGATGATCGGGTGAAGGATTACATCGTCGACGTGGTCTGGGCGACGCGCGACCCGGCGGCTTATAATTTCCGGCTCGAAGGTCTGATGCGTTATGGCGCATCCCCGCGCGCGACCATTTATCTGGCCCTGGCCGCGCGTGCCTATGCCTTCCTCAACGGACGCGGATACGTCACACCGCAGGATGTGAAGAGCATCGGCCCCGATGTTCTGCGCCATCGCATCATCGTCAGTTACGAAGCCGAAGCCGAGTCGGTAACAGCGAAACAATTATCGAACGAATCTTTGCCGGGCTTCCGGTGCCGTGAGCCGCCGTGGAAACTGCCGCAGATTCTTAAGAAAATCAGGACCCTCGAGATCAAAACCCGCGGTCTGGTTGAGACCGTCTTCGCCGGCGATTATCACAGCGTCTTCAAGGGACGCGGGATGAACTTCGAAGATGTCCGCGAGTATCAGCCCGGGCGACGAAATTCGTTCGATCGACTGGAACGTGACCGCGCGCATGGGGACGCCTTTCGTGAAAAAGTTCACCGAAGAACGAGAGCTTTCGGTCATGCTTGATCGTCGACGTCAGCGCGTCGGAGAATTTCGGGAGCACCTCGCAATCGAAACGCGAGCTTGCGGCTGAAGTGGCGTGCTTGATCGCTTTCAGCGCCATTCGCAACAACGACAAGGTCGGTCTGCTCCTCTTCAGCGACGAGGTCGAGCTTTTTATTCCGCCGAAGAAAGGCCGCTCGCACACCTTGCGCATCGTGCGCGAGATTCTGTTCTACCAGCCGCGGGGACGCGGAACCAACCCGGCCCTGGCGCTCGATCAACTCAACCGCATCGTCACTCGCCGCGTCGGTCGTCTTTTTCATTTCCGATTTTCAGGCGCCCGGATTTCTCGCGAGAACTCAGGGTCACAAGCAAACGGCACGATTTCATCGCCATGCACATCAAGGATGAGCGCGAGGCGCGTGCTGCCGAACGTCGGCGTCGTCACACTCGAAGACGCTGAGACCGGCGAGCAAATAGAGATCAATACGGCCGATCGCTCAGACCCGGGCGCGTTTTGTCGACCAGGCGCAGAAGCAAGAGGCCGATTTGCTGCGCACGCTGCGTCGAAACAACATCGATACCATCGGCTTGCGCACGGGTGAAGACTATCTCGCCGCCTTGCGAACATTTTTCAAACAACGCGAGCGCCGGCTCGCTATTCGTTAGGTGGCCAATGCTGTTTTTCTCAACTCTTGTCACTGACCGAAGAATTCCACGACATTGCGCCGCCGGTCGATTATTCGCTCGATTCCTCCATGGGCCATCGCGGCCGCAGTCCTTGCCGGCATCGCACATCATCGGCCTGCGTCATTTGGTGGATAGCGAATCGCTACCGCCGTTCCGACTCCGCCACCGCCGTTGCCTCGCGCTCGCGCACTGGCCGCCTCCGAAACGCCGAGCCCGATGTCGAACGGCTGACGCCTTACCAGTTCAGCATTCGCGTTTCCGATATTCTGCGCGGCTATGTGTCCGAGCAGTTCGGTCTCCCGCTGACTCGCCAGACATCGTTCGAGTTCCTCGAGCAATGTCAGGCGTGGCTCGACCTTTTCGGATGAAGAGAAGCAACTCCTGGAGGCATTCTTGAATCGTTGCGACATGATCAAGTTCGCGCGCTACGAGGCCAGCCTGGAGGACAGCCGGCTGCTCCTCGAAGAAGCCGAGCAATTCGTGAAAGGAGGCCATCTCGCTCATGCATCTGCTTGATTGGTGGCCAAAGCAAACCGGCCTTGACCTTCGGGCATCCGTGGCTTCTGCATTGCTTTGCTGGCGGTGCCTTTGTTCGCCTGGCTGCGGGGACGCGCGGGCAAGCCGCGGCGCTCTTTTTTTCTTCGACCGCGTCGTTGCAGGCGCTTGGCAAACAGAGCGCGTCGAGAACGCGGCCGAATTTTGCGCAGCCTGAGTTTCGCGGCCATGGCCTTCCTCGTTCTCGCGCTTTCCCGACCGCAGCTCGGCAAGACATCTGAACCAGATCGAAGCGAGCGGCATCGACATCATGCTCGTGCTCGATGTTTCCGGCTCGATGTTGACCAAAGATTTCACCATCGGCGGTCGAAGAGGCGACCCGGCTCGACGCCATTCGAGAGGTCAGCCCGCAAATTTATCGAAGCGCGGCCTAACGACCGAATCGGCATGATCGCGTTCCGGAACGCACCTATGTCGTTAGTCCGATGACCTTGATCATGACTGGCTGCTGCAGAATCTCGAACGAGTCCGGATCGGGTTGGTCGAAGGAGATACCGCCATCGGTTCTGCCATGGCCGCGGCGGGAACCGGCTCAATGATCAAACACTCGAAAAGCCGCGCCATTGTTCTTCTGACCGATGGAGAAAACAACGCGGGCAAAATCCCGCCCGAACACTGCCGCTGAAGCCTCAAAGCCCTGCACATCAAGTTTTACGCCATCGGAACCGGGACAAACGGGCGAGGCTCGCGTTCCCATTGTTGACCGCGCGCGGGACCGCTAACCGATCTCGAAGGACAAATTGTCTACCGAAAGCCAGCAAGGTTCACTTTAACGAAGACCGGCTTAAGGAAGTCGCCGAAATCGCCGAAGGCCGTTTTACCGGGCCGACCGACACCAAATCGCTCGAGCGATATTTACGCTGACATCGACAAGATGGAGAAATCGACCGTCAGCGTGAAAAAATATCAGGAATATCGGGATCTATTCCCGATCTGCATCATGTCGGGCGCAGGCCTGCTTCTCGCCGCCCTGATCCTGTCGCAAACCATCTGGAAAAAAATGCCATGAACTTCGGCGCGCCCCAATGGTTCTGGGCTTTGCTTCTTCTGCCCGTTCTCGTTCTTCTCTTCGTCATGGCGCGAGAGAAAAACCGCTGAGCGATTGCGCATTTTTGTTTCCGCGCGTCTCCTGCCTGAGCTCGCCGGCCAGGTAAACAAGTGGCGGCGGAGTCTGCGATTTGTTCTTCAACTGCTCGCGCTCGCGCTCGCGATTCGTTAGTCTTGACGAAACCGCGCTGGGGCTACGCATTCGAGGAGGCGCATCGACGCGGCATCGATCTTCTCGTCGCCGTCGACACATCGCGGAGCATGCTTTCCAACGACGTCCAGCCGAACCGCCTCGAGCGCGTCAAGCTGTCCACCCAGGACCTGATCAATCAGCTCCAGGGCGACCGCGTCGGCCTAATCGCGTTTGCCGGACGCGCTTTCGTGCAGGCTCCTTTGACGATCGATTACGGCGCCGTGGTTGAATGCGATTCGCGATCTCAACACCGAGACGATTCCCGAAGGCGGGCACGAACATTTCGGAGGCCATCGGTCTGGCCGCCAAGACCTACGGAAAAAGCGCCACCGGCAACCGTGCTCTTGTCATTTTCACCGATGGCGAAGATCTAAGTGGCGACGCCATGCTCGCCGCCAAGGCCGCGGCGGACCAGGGTGTCCGAATTTTCACCGTCGGCGTCGGTACTCCGCAGGGATCGCTGATTCCGATCAAGGGCGAGGATGGGCAAAGTGAATTCGTGAAGGACGAGAAGGGGCAGGTGGTGAAATCCAAACTCGATGAAAAGCGGCTGCGCGAGATCGCCGAGACATCCGGTGGACTTTATCTGCGCCTTGAGAACGGCTCGCGCACGATACAACAATTGATCTTGGAGGGAATCGGCAAGATGCAGGCCGGGGATATCGACGTTCGACTCAACAGACGGCCGATTGAGCGCTACGAGTGGCCGTTAGGCGCGGCCATTCTTTGCCTTCTCCTGGCGCTTCTGCTGCGAGAAAGGAAAGGGCAACGAACTCCAGCCAATGTTGTTGCGAGGCGAGCTGCCCTCAGCGCAACCATCCTTATGGGCACGACGTTTTCTCTATTCGGCGCCGCTCCCGGGATCGAAGCGTACAAAGACGGCAAGTTTGAGGAAGCCTATGGCCAGTTCCAGGGAACGCTCCAGGCGCATCCGCAGAATCCGGCAATCGATCGTCTCAACTTCGATGCCGGCACTGCAGCCTATAAATTGAAGGACTACAACAAGGCGATGCAGTCCTTCAGTCAGGCGCTGCTCTCGAAAGACATCCAGCTACAGGAAAAGACACACTACAATCTCGGGAACACGCTTTACGAGCAGGGCGAGAGCGAGAAGACCGACGACAAGAAGCTAGCCAACTGGACCAATGCAATTCAGCACTTCGACGAAACCATCAAGATCGATCCGCAAAACAAACAGGCCCAGGAGAATCGCGAGTTCGTTAAAAGGAAGATTGAGGAACTGAAGAATAAAAAGAACCCCATCCCACGCCCACGCCATCGCCTTCTCCGCAATCGAATCAACACAAGAAAAACAAGGACCAGGACAAATCTGGGCAACAGGATCAGCAAAGCCAGTCGCAACAGCAACAGAAGAAGGATTCTTCATCCCAGGACCAACAACAGCAGCAGCAGCAGCAACAACAGCAGTCGGGCAACTCTGATCAAAAAGACCAGCAGAACAGTTCCAGCCAAAGCGACAGCGGAAAAAACGGAAATAAAGATAACAAGGCTAAGCCTTCTTCCTCTTCTTCCCCGTCCCCAGCTGAAAGCCCTTCACCATCAACAAATGAAAGTCCGTCAGCATCCGCCTCGCCATCGCCGACGGCATCAGCAAACCAGGGAAAAGATGGTCAGGAATCCGGGTCGTCTCCTTCTCCTTCACCATCACAAGGGACTAACGACAGCATGCGCAACAGCGGCAGCGACGGCCATGATAACCAATCTCCATCGATTGCGCCAAGCGCCACTCCGCCTAAAAATTTTTCCGGTGACCTCAAGGGCTCAAATGACACCAAACCTCACCAATCACCGTCCGAGGCGGAGGCAGCCGAAGCCGACAAGGAACAAGGAGGCCAAATGACTGAGAGGCAAGCGCGGGCCCTTCTGCAGTCGATGAAGGATGAAGAAGCCCGGGTTTCGCTCGATGAACACAAAGCCGCTCACCGTGTCTATAAGAATTGGTAAAGGCCTCATGAGTCCGCTTCAACCATTTCACAGGCTGGCCTTGGCAACGGCTTTGTTTTTTTCCTTAGCGCCCTCTTCGTGGGCTGCCGGGGACCCGCCGACGGTAACCGCTGTCCTCAGTCATTCGAGAGCGATCGTTGGGCAGGTCGTGGAAATGCAGATTCGGGTAAAGGGAAGTGGAGCCACGGTACCGGAAACGATTTCGGTTGAGGGCCTTCAGATCCAGGCCAACGGCACCTCGCAAAATTTTAATGTGGAGAACTTCACGATTTCGCAGAGCGTTACTTACAGCTTCGCGATCCTTCCTCTCAAGGCCGGCACCTTTCGCATCCCTCCGCAGAATATCGTCGTACGTGGCCATTCATTCCAGACGCCGGCCCTGGAGTTGACGGTGGTCGACGGCGGCCAGCCCAACAGAAGCAGCCCCGATGGCGAAAGCAGGAACGCTTCTTTACCGGCGAATATCTCACAACCGTGGGCGGAGATCATCCTATCTCGCAACAGCGCCTACGTCGGGCAAGCGGTGGAAGCCGAGATTGATGTTGCGTTCGATCCTCGCGTATTACTTGACTCACAAGCTCTGATCGTCGGTCCCGAGCTGAAGGCTCTCGGCATTACCTTTCACAAATGGGAACGGCCGGAAGAGAAAATTCGCAATATCAAGGGCGTCAGACAGCGCTGCTTCGTCTACAAAACGGCAATTGTCCCGGTTAAGGCCGGCCATTTCGAAATACCGGCCGAAATCGAAGTAGGAATGCGCGCCCCCGTCGTCCGACGATTTCAGTCCCGCTCCGACGGGCGCTCCGATCCGTTAGAAGAGATGATGGAGCAAATGGAACGGATGATGCCACAGGCGGATTACGGCCCGCCGACCGTCGCGCAAATTAAAAGCCCGCCAGTAATTCTCGAAGTCAAACCCTTGCCCACCGGCGCTCCATCGACTTTCGACGGCGCGGTAGGCAATTTCTCGTTGGCGGCGGATGCAAATCCGAAACAAGCCCAGGTAGGAGATCCCATCACGGTCACGGCGACCGTTTCTGGACGGGGAAATTTCGATCGCGTAACCGCACCGACCCTGGCGGACACCAAGGGCTGGCACAGTTATCCGCCTTCCTCAAAATTCAAGCAGGACGACGACGTCGGAATCAGCGGCAGCAAGACATTCGATATCATTCTTTCGCCTAACGAACGAAAGGATTCAATTCCTTCAATCGAATTCACCTATTTCGATCCGGTGCTGGAAAAGTACGTCACGAAAAAAAGCGACGCCATACCGATCCACGTCGAAGGTGAAGCTCTTCCAGCAGCATCCGCGACCCCGTCGGCGGCGGCCTCCGCACCCGCTCCTTCCACTACTCCATCTGTGGCGCCACAAAGCACCACGAAGCTCGGTGAAATCCTGGCTCACCTCGATGATCGCCGGCAAAGCCCCGCATCATTCAATCCAGTCTTTCTCAAAAAGGAGTTCTGGCTGGCCCAGCTCCTGGCCCTCGCAGGCCTTGTTGGATATCTAATATGGAGGATTTGGGGCGCCCGGCGGCGAAATCTCGATTCCGTTCGGCACGGCCACACTTCAACGCGAAGCCGAGGCGCTCCGCCGAAAACTTCGCCGGAGCGACTCGCGGCCAGCCGACTTCTACGCGGATGCCTCGCGCGCCATCCAGATAAAAAGCGCGCTTTTATCCGGCAACAATCCGGAACTTATCGATGCGGCTGTCGCGACCAGGGTTCTTGGCGTCGATGAAAGTGGGCAGGAGCAGATAAACACAATTTTCGAGCACCGTGATGAGCTGCGCTACAGCGGTTCGGCCAACGGATTTGATGCGCTGCCGCAGGATGAAAGAGAACGGCTTGTTAGGTTCGTGGAGGAACTGCGATGAAGGTTCCATGGCGATTAGCGGTCCTTGCGGCCCTGCTTTTGACCGAGTCGGTCCGTGGCCAGGATCTTTTGTCAGAGGCAAACCAGCAATACACTGCGGCAAACTACAAGCAGGCGACGGAGCAATACGAAAGCCTTATCAAGAAAGGCCAGGGAAACGCGCCGATCTTCTACAATCTTGGTAACGCATATTTTCAGCAGCACGATTTCGGGCACGCCATCCTGAATTACGAACGCGCCCTGGCGCTCGAGCCGAACCATCCGGAGGCGCAAACGAATCTCTCGATTGCGCGCGAGGAAGCTCATGCGCTGGAGTTACAGCCTGACTGGCGCGATCAGGCGCAAAGGTTTGCCCGGCCTAACCAGTACGCCTTTGCTGCATGCGGAGCTCTTTGGATGGGCGCGTTCATGCTTGCCTCAGTCGTGGGGGCAACCAGGCGGCGTAGAGGTTCCGTGGTCGCCGGCCTTGTCCTTTTAATTGTTTCAGGCGCACTGGCGTTTTTGGTTTATTCGCTCGAAACCGGGCCCCGTGGCGCCAATTTGGCCATCGTGGCCAATGGCGAAACCCAGGCGCGCCTCGCCACTGCCGATACCGCGGCAAACGTTCTGACACTCCCCCAGGGCAGCGAAATCAAGATTGAAGAAAAGCGGGGCGATTGGGCCTATGCGCTTCTTCCGAACGGGATGCACGGCTGGGTTCCGCTGCTCCAAATCGACTTCGTCCGGATTTAATATCCCCTTCGCCAGGGCCGGCGATCGAGGCAGCGCGATAACTGCTGAGTTGAGAACCCCTCAATTGCTTACATCTTGATTGGCTTATGAACGCAGAGATGGACGTAGGGACAAACAAGAAAGCGTTCCAGATCAACCTGGACGCGAAGAAGTACGGGACCTTTGCTGAAATCGGCGCCGGCCAGGAAGTCGCCCGCCGCTTCTTCCATGTCGGCGGCGCCTCCGGCACCGTGGCCAAGACAATGTCGGCTTACGACATGACGTTTAGCGACGCCATTTATGGACCGACCGACCGCTACGTCAGCCGTGTGCGACTGCACACCATGCTCGATCACGAATACAATTTGTTGCGCGAACGTCTCGACGCGAAAGTGGGCGAGCAGAGGCAATTTTTTGTTTTCGCGGACACGGTCGCGGCCCGGAGTTTCAAGCTGCATAACGAGTCGCATGGATGGCTGGGTGTTCGCTTCCAAACCCAGACTCGTTCGGAGCCGAGTGAGATCATCATTCACGTGCGCATGCTCGACGAAGAAAATGTCGATCAGCAGGAGGCGCTCGGCGTTATCGGCGTAAATTTGCTCTACGGCGCGTTCTATCACCACACCCAGCCGGAAAAACTGATTTGCTCGCTCCAGGAAAATCTCGCGCCCGGCCGATTGGAAGTCGACATGATCAAATTTTCCGGACCGGCTTTTTCGGGAGTCGACAACCGGCTGATGAGCCTGCAGTTGGTCAGCCAGGGACTAACGAGTGCGGTTATGTTTCGTGCCGATGGCGAAACCGTCCAGCCCGCGGAGGTTTTTTACAAGAAGGCTATTCTGGTTGAGCGCGGCAGTTTCAGGCCGGTCACGGTGGCGACAAATGACATGCTCGATGGCGCGCGCCGTGTTTTCCTGAAGCAATCGGAGTGCTCCGATGAAGATCTCGTCGTTCTCATGGAGATGACGCTGGAGAACCTGCTAGCGGAGGGGCAACTCAATCACGCCGACTTTCTCGCGCGGGTCGATATTCTCGGCGCGCTCGGACGCACGGTTTTGATTTCAAAGTTCGGCGAGTACTACAAGCTGGCCGGCTATTTGTCGCGCTACACCACTCGGCGGGTTGGGCTTGTCATGGGCGTGCCCAGTCTCCTCGAAATCTTCGACGAAAAATATTACCTGAATCTCGAAGGCGGAATTCTTGAGGCGCTCGGACGCATGTTCAAAGGCGGGCTCAAACTCTACGTCTACCCGATGATCGATGAAAAAACCGGTCAGATCGTAACCGCGCGCCAGGTTGAGGTGCATCAGAATCTCCACGCGCTATTCCATTATCTTGTGGAGAACGGATTTATCGAAGAAATCACCGAGTATCATCCCGAATATCTCAAGATCTATCCCCCGGATGCCCTGGCGAAATTACAGTCGGGCGACCGCGGTTGGGAGCGAATGGTTCCTCCTGAAGTAGTTACGATAATAAAAGAACGCGAATTCTTCGGATATCGGGCTCCGAAGGCGGCCTGACATCAGGGCGCTCCAAGGCTGTTCTGAGAGGGACCGCGGGCAGAAAAGCAAGCCTATCGGCACGCTTTCCGCTACATGGCCCTTAGCATCATGGCCCGACGCGGAGATTCTGTCATTGGTATCGATCTGGGGAAACATACCTTCAAAGGAGTAGCCTTAAATCGCCGTAGCGATTCCCGGGTTGTCCTGACAAATTTCGCTTCCCGCGCCGTCCCCGAGACTATCGCGACACCAGAGGAGCTGGGTCAGGAAATCAAACTATTGATCAAGGAATTGGGCGGCAGCGCAAAAGGCTGCGCCATCGCCATTTCGGATCCCGACGCTTTGCTGCGCATTATCGAGCAGCCGGACACGCCCGTTGAATTGCTCCGAAACGCTCTCCGCCTCAACGGTCTCGCGGTTCTCAACCAGGAGTGCAAAGACTTCGTGCTCGATGTGACACCGGCGAACATTCATTCGCGCGCGGCGCAATCGGACGAAAAGACTCACGGCGACGCTCCCGTGCAAACTGCCGTCGCCACCAAGACAAAATATTTCGTTGGCGGCATGCTCCGCAGTAACGTGAAGCATCTCATCGAAGCCTTTAGCAAGGCACGGATCTCAGCCGATCTCCTGCAGCTCGCGCCGGCATGCTCATTCAACGCCTTCGAGTTCGCCTATCCCGAGATTTTCAATAACGACGCCTTTCTGCTTCTCGACATGGGCCACACGCAAAGCACGGTGCTCATTGGAAGCAAAGGGGAACTCGTTTTGGTTCGCAGCATTACCTACGGCGGAAAAGCCCTGGGCCAGGCACTGACCGCCGACGGGGCCATCGACGCCGAAGCCGCCTGGTCGATGGTTCAGGAAGCCGATGCCGGCATGGCGGATATCTGCCGCGCCTCGCTCAGTCGTTTGGCCACTGAGGTTCGCAACTCTATTGGCTTCTTCGAAGGCCAACGGGAAGAAAGCATCAGCCGAATTTTTGTTTCCGGCGGCCTCGCGCGGCTGGAAACGGTCCTGCAAAACCTGAGCGACGAACTCGCTCTGCCCTGTGAAATTTGGGATCCGCTGGAAACATGCGAAGTGGCGCTCCCGGCGAACAAGCGCCAGGCGCTTCCACAGGAATTTGTTTCGCTGAACGTCGCCTGCGGCGCCGCCTTTGAGTACCTGAGCAGCTAGACGCAAATGGCACTCCACCTAAACCTCCTTCACGAGGAAATCCTCGAGCAACGGCAGCGCCAGCGCGATCCGCTCAAGATCGGCGTCATGGTCTTGATCTGTCTCGGCGTAATCCTCTTCCTTTATTACATGTTCAGCGCCTACCGGACGCTGGAAATCAAAACGCGCCTCAGCAGCGTCGAGCGCGACTGGGCGAAAGTCGAACCGCAGGTCACGGCTGCGCAAAAACGCTCCGCCGAACTGAACGACATCATCAAGACAACCAAAGTGCTCGAAGATTACATCGAGAACCGATTTTTCTGGGGCCCTTTTCTGCAAAAAGTGACACGCTGTGTGGCTCCGAACACGCAGCTGACCAGCATCGATGGCACCGTTCAGGACGACTACAAAGGCGTAACCGTCGCAATTGAAGGAACCGCCGCCGGCCGCGAACCCCGCGCTGCTGCGGAAGATTTACGCCAGATGCTCGTTGAGCAACTGAGTCAGAACTACAAGGACGTGAAGATCGAATTCAAGGCCCTGGAAGATCTCGACACCATCGTTAACGTCGGCGGGACGAACATGGCCATGGCACATTACATCCTTAACGTTTCCTTCAATCCATACTCCGCGGCCAAATCTCCGGCTGCTTCGACAACCGAGCGCCCTGCAAAGCAACGATGAAGACTGGCGGATTTACCAAAGATCAGATCAAAAAGATTTCGCTGAGCGCTGTCGGCGTGGTCTTTCTGCTCTACGTCTATTTCACTTTTTTCCTCGGCCCGCTGGCCAAGAGCCGCAACACCATGCTCACCGCCATCGCCGACAAACAGGCAAAGCTGAGTGCCTCCAAGGGCGACATGGCCAAGGCTGCCACCCTCGAAAATCAAGCCAAAGCCGCCACCGCCAAATTTGCCGCCTTGCGGGGTCTGAATTCCGAGGGCGCGCCGATCGCGTGGTTCCCGCCACGTATCAAGGTCTTTTTTGCTAACGAACAAATCGACAAGGCCGGCGTCCGACTCGAAACGAGCTTGGCCTTCAAGGAGCCTGAGCTCTCCGGCTGGATGAAATACAATTGGCTGGTTGAAATTCCGCAGGCCGACTACGCCGCTCTCGGGAAAGCGATTGCCGATCTCGAAAATGTCGAGCCTCTCCTTAGCATCACAAGATTGACCATTCGGGCACAGACCGAACAATCTCAGTTCCAGACGGTCGATTTCGTGGCTACGAATTACATCCAAAAGAAATGAACAAACGGCTCTTCATCGTTTCATTGGTCACATTGTCCGGCCTGCTCCAGAGCTTTGCTGCCGACGCTTCCGCGCTCGACGTCAAGAGCAAGTCGAGCTTCGCCATGGAGAACAATCGCAATCCGTTTTGGCCGATCGGGTGGAAACCGAGTGCGCGCCTGGCAGATCCGACTTCCACCGACCATTCCGGGCCAGAGATCTCCCCATCAGCCTTTCTCGTGACGTCAATTACTGTCAGCGACAACATGCGTTTCGCGATCGTGAACGGCAAGGTGATGCAGGAAGGACAGCAATTTGGCCTGCAAGTCGGACCGCAGACCTACCAGATCACGTTGAAGGCCGTCCAGGATGGACGCGTCGTTTTCTCGCGTAGGGACCAGGAAATCATCGTCCCCCTTCGCCGCAAGTAATCGCGAAGTATTCACGGGAATCGCCTTCTTCTGTGCGGCGATTTGATGACCGTCACAACCGCCGCTACAAGGCCACCATAAGCGACACGCACGCAACCGGTGTATGGTGTGCCCGTGAAAATCGCGGTTGCTCAAATCGACTGCGTTGTCGGCGACATCGAGTCGAACCTGCAAACAATCGAGCGCTTTGCGCGACAGGCTCACGCCAGTAGCGCTACCATGGTACTCTTTCCCGAGATGTCGGACACCGGCTATTCCATGGAACCGATCCGGCAGCATGCCACCGATTGGAAGAAGGGCGCTGTGCCGGCGATTCGAAATCTCGCGAAAGAACTCTCGCTTTGGATTGTATGCGGCGTGTCCGAGCGCGAAAACGATGACATTTACAATGCACAAGTCGTCGCGAGCGCCCATGGCGAAATTGCCGCTCGTTACCGCAAGACACACCTTTTTACTCCGGAACCCGTCCGGGAAGATTCCTGCTTCACGCCCGGGGGCGACTTCATATCGTTCAAAGCGGATGACTTTAAATTCGGCCTGACGATTTGCTACGACCTTCGCTTCCCGGAGCTTTTCCGCGAGCTCGCGGTTGGTCACGGAACCTCCGTTTTCCTGCTCTCGTCGGCCTGGCCTTGTCCGCGGGCCCGTCATTTGCGATCGCTCATCATCGCCCGCGCGATCGAGAACCAAAGCTATTTGCTGGCCGCCAACCGTGTCGGAACGGATGACGGCGTGCAGTTTTGCGGACAATCCGCCATTATCGACCCGGCTGGCGCCATTCTGGCCTCGGGATCAGATGCCGGCGAGGAATTGATTGTCGCAGAAATGTCCGCGGAGCATTTGCATTCCGTGCGCGCACAGATGCCGGTCTTCGATCATCGACGCCGGGACCTTTACGCCTAACCAGCCGCTTCCGTCGTTCCCAGGCTGGTGATCGACACAAACTCGTTCTCACGCAGAGCCAGCGAACTCGTCCCGCGAAGGAGACGCCACCACTTGAGCGCGGAGCCCAGTATGATGAGCAGAACCAGCAAGAGGAAGGCACCCGCGACGACCGCATCGAGTCTCCAAATCGTCGCCTGACGAATCATGGCGGCTCGTTCAGCACCAGACGCGACCGCGGCTTTGGCCGCCCAGGCGTTAGCGCCGGAAAGAAAACCAAGCTTCGGGTCGGGGGAAAAAACCTTGAGATAACCAGCTGAAAACGTGACCGCGCACATGAAAACCAATGGTAACACCGTGATGGCCACGTAGCGTGTCTTCTCCATCTTAATGAGCAGCGTGGTCGCGAGACAGAGCGCTATGACCGACAGGAGTTGGTTCGCGAGCCCGAACAATGGCCAAAGCGTGTTGATTCCGCCCAGTGGATCGATCACTCCCTGATAAAGAAACCACCCCCACGCCGCCACCAATACAGCACTGGAGAAAAAGTTCGCGCCCCAGGAGCCCGTCTGGCCTAACGGACGCCAAAGGTTACCGAGCAAATCCTGCAAAAGAAATCGTCCAACACGGGTCCCGGCATCGATGGTTGTCAGAATAAACAAAGCCTCGAACATAATGGCGAAGTGATACCAGAGCGCCAGAGCAGTTGGACTGGACGTCACTTTCGAAAACATCTGCGCCATGCCCACGGCAAACGTTGGCGCTCCTCCCGCGCGCCCGAACATGGTCGTTTCGCCCAACTGATGCGCGAGACCATCCATTTGATCGACGCTCACCGGAAAGCCGGCAGCGGTTAGGCTGGCTGTAATCTCGGTCGGCGCGCCCTTGGAATTGATGGCGAAATACTCGCCCGGTTGCATCACGCACGCGGCCACCATTGCCATCAAAGCGACCATCATTTCGGTCACCATCGCGCCGTAACCAATCGTCCGAATGGAGGATTCCCGTTCCACCATCTTCGGCGTCGTGCCTGATGCGATCAGGGAATGAAATCCCGAGACGGCCCCGCAGGCGATCGTGATGCAGACAAATGGAAAAACCGGTCCCGCGAAGACCGGACCCGTCCCATCAATATATCGGGAGAGCGCAGGCATGAGCATGACAGGTCGAAGCGCGATGACCGCAACGGCCAGCGCGGCCACGGTGCCGAGTTTCAGAAAAGTGCTCAGATAATCGCGCGGGGTCAGGAGCATCCAGACAGGAAGAATGGACGCGGCCAGTCCGTAGATCATAATCGCCCAGGCAAGCCATTTCTGATCCTGAGTGAAAACCGCCTGCAGTGCCGACGAGTGCGCGACAAACTGTCCGCCCCACACAGCCGCCGCCAGGCCAAGAATGCCAATGACCGTTATGGCGCCGACATTTAATAGTCGAAACCGCAAGCCCGCTCCCATGATCAGCGCCACTGGAATCGTCATTGCGATCGTAAATACGCCCCAGGGACTGTGAGCCAGCGCTTGAACGACCACGAGAGCGAGCACGGCCAGCAGAATTGTCATGATGGCGAGCACGCTAACGAGCGCGAGCGCGCCCACGCCGGCGCCGATTTCTTCTTTAACAATTTGGCCGAGAGTTTTGCCGCCGCGTCTGACCGACGCAAAAAGGATAATCATGTCGTGCACTCCGCCGCCAAGAGTTGCGCCGATCAGAATCCAAAGTGTGCCCGGCAGAAAACCAAATTGTGCAGCCAAAACTGGCCCAACGAGCGGACCAGGTCCGGCGATGGCCGCGAAATGATGGCCAAAGACCATCCAACGATTTGTGGGGACGAAATCCTTTCCATCATTGCGAATCAGGGCCGGGGTGGCACGCTCATCGTTTAGCACCAGCACTTTGGTCGCGAGCCATTTGCTGTAGAAACGGTAACTGATCGAAAGCGCGCAGAGTCCGGCGACAATAATCCAAAGAGCGCTCACCGGCTCGCCTCTCGACATCGCAAGGATCGCGATGGCCCCTGCGCCGAGGAGAGAAACCGCAACCCAAACTATCTTTTTCCAAGGACTCACCCGCAAAGAATACCTGAAAAGCCGAAGTGCTTCCAGCGGCGCGGTTGGGATTTGGAACGTCTTTGTAGCGGCGGTCTATGACCGTCGCATTTTGTGGTCTGGAATTTTGCGAAACAAAGAGCCCCTCACCTCAATCCTTTCCCCGCGCGGCGGGGCGAGGAAGAAGAAGATTACGTAGGACCGTGCTCTCTTTCACCTCGCCCTTCTCGGAAGGGAGAGGGTTAGGGTGAGGGTTGGTCTTGCGAGAAGTCTTCTTAGCCAAGCCGCGATAAGGCGGCTTTCATCTTGTCCAATTGTTCTTCGAATGCCTTCTCGCGCTGACGATGCTCATCAACAACCGCCTGGGGCGCACGATCGGTGAACGATTTGTTGCTTAATTTCGTTCGAACGGTTTTTAGCTCGCCCTCCAGCCGGTCGATCTCTTTTTGCAAGCCGCTCCCGCTCCGCCCCGACATCCATGATCTCAACCGGAAGAATGATTTCGCCCAGCGTCGTCACGCTGACCAAATCTGCTGGCGTCGTTTTGTAGTCGCTATTCACCACAACCTCTTCGGCGTTCAGCAGACGGGTCAGCGTCGGCAACTCCGCGCGCACTTGTTTGTCGTCATGAGATCGCAAAATGAAGCGCGTCTTTTTGTTGGAAGGAATCTTCGCCTCTGCTCGCAAGTTCCTTCCCGCTTGCACGGCATCATAAACCCCCCGGACGAGTAAGCGCTGTTTCGCGGCTGACGGAGACAACTCAAGGGCCGTGGGAAGACTAACGAATTGGATAGAAGTCTTACCAAATCCGAGAAGCTGCCAGAGCTCTTCCGTGACGTGCGGCATTAAGGGATGCAGCAGGCGCAGTGTCGCTGAAAGCACCACATCCATGACCGCGAGGGCCGACGCTTTCTGCGTCGCATCTTCCGAAAAAATGTCGGTTTTCGCGGCCTCGACATACCAATCGCAATAGTCGCTCCAGAAAAAGTCGTAGAGCTTCTGGGCCACGGTGTTGAACTGATACTCCGCGTAGGCGGTCTCGAGATCGGCGATGGTCTCGTTCAAACGCGCCAGGACCTCAAGTGCATAAATCGAAAGCGACGAAGGCTCGAGCTTCCGATCAGCACTGCTCGGTCCGTGCATCTGCCGGAAACGGGCGGCATTCCAAAGTTTGGTGGCGAAGTTGCGCCCTTCCTCAATCTGTTTTTCATCGAACCGAATATCCTGTCCGCTGGGCGCGATCCGCATCAGAGCGAATCTCAATCCATCGGCGCCATATTTCTCCATCAGCTCGATGGGGTCCGGCGAATTGCCTAACGACTTCGACATCTTCCGGCCCTGTTTGTCCCGGATCAGGCCGGTAAAATAGACGTCGCGAAACGGAATATTTTCTTCCACGGCGGGTCCCTTCCCCGGTTGGAATTCGAGGCCGGCAATGATCATGCGCGCGACCCAGAAAAAGATGATGTCCGGCGCAGTCACCAGGACGGAGGTCGGGTAGAATTTTCGACGCGTCTCTTCATCCATGGTTTCGTACGCCCAAAGCCACGAGGAAAACCAGGTGTCGAGTGTGTCCGGGTCCTGCGTCCAGTTTTCTCCCTCGGCCGGCGGCTCAAGACCAACGTAAGTTTCGGATTTGTCCTTCCGATACCAGGCCGGAATTCGGTGTCCCCACCAGATCTGCCGGCTGATGCACCAGTCCTCAATCTTCTCCAGCCATTGTGCGTAGACTTTCTCCCAATGCTTCGGGAAGAAGCGAATCAGGTGATCACGCACCACCGCCAGCGCTTCGTTAGTCTTGGGATAATGCAGAAACCATTGGTCGCTTAAGCGGGGCTCAATCGCGACCTCGCTGCGTTCGCTGAACCCAACATTGTTTTCGTACGGCTCAGTTTTGGCAAGCAGTCCGGCCAGACCCAGCAATTCACCGGCCTTCTCGCGCGCGGTAAACCGATCCAGGCCATCCAGGTCCGGGAACGGCCGGACAATTGATTCGCCCGTCGGGATGCAGCACGTCGATCACCGGCAGCTTGTGGCGTTGACCAATGGCAAAATCGACCTTGTCATGCGCGGGCGTGACCTTCAACACACCGGTGCCGAATTTTGGATCGATGGCGTCGTCCGCAACGATCGGGATTTTTTCCCGGGCCAAAGGTCGCCACGCCTCCTGGCCTATCAAATCCTTGTAACGCTGGTCGTTCGGATGAACTGCCAGACCGGTGTCAGCCATGATCGTCTCCGGCCGCGTCGTCGCGACCTCGAGGAAGCGACCGGGAGCTTTCACGAGCTCGTAGCGCACATAAAAGAGCATGCCCTTCTGCGGCCTTGGAATGACTTCTTCGTCGGAAAGCGCCGTTTGCGCCGCCGGATCCCAATTAATCATGCGCCGTCCGCGATAAATCAGGCCCTTCTCGTAGAGGTCGACAAACACAGCCTGAACAGCGCGCGCGTAACCTTCGTCGAGCGTGTAACGCTGACGCGACCAATCGCAGGAGCAACCGAGCCGCTTTAGTTGCTGGATGATGATGCCGCCATGTTTGTCCTGCCACTCGACCACGCGCTTGAGAAATTCCTCGCGCTCAAAATCGCGGCGCCGTTTCTTTTCCGTGCGCCAGAGAAATTTTTCAACCGCGGTCTGCGTAGCCACGCCGGCGTGATCAACCCCCGGCAGCCAGAGAACCTCGAATCCCTGCATGCGCGCGCGCCGCGCCAGGATATCCTGAATGGTATTATTGAGGACGTGCCCCAGTGTTAGGACGCCGGTGATGTTCGGTGGCGGAATAACAATCGAAAAAGCCGGCTTGGCTGATTTCGGGTCAGCCTTAAAATCACCGCGCGCGAGCCATTCGTCGTAACGCTGGGGCTCGACGGTGCGCGGATCATAATTTTTTGGGAGGTCACCCATCGGGCATGCAATCAACGGAGACCGCGCCTGATTGCAACAAGCGCTCGTTCATAATGCCGGGCCTGTCTTGGCTGCCGCGCCGAAGCCTTGGTGAAGGCGGGTCCGCTTGCGATCAAGCCTCACTGCCACCACGTTCCCGAAATGTCGCGAATCCGCCGCGTCACACTTCCACTTCTTCTCGTGCTCTTCGCGTTGACCGCGATCAGCCAGGACTGGTCCGTCATTCGCCAAAATGGGCGCGACTACGTGACCTTCACCAATGTGGCGCACTTCTACCAATTCCCAGAATACACACGCGTCAGTCACACGGTATCGCTGCGAAAAGAGCGGACCGGCATCCGCGCTCAAGCGGGAACGAGCGATCTCTATATCAATGGGGTTCGTTTCTTCACCGATTTTCCAATTTTAAGCAGCACGACCGATGACCTGATCTCCGCGATGGATGTCAGCAAAATCATTGAACCGATTATTCGCCCTAACCGCGTCAAGAATGCGCACAAGATCGACACCATCGTCCTCGATCCAGGCCACGGTGGAGTCGATACCGGTGCAACCAATCGCTGGGGCGCGGAAAAATCCTTTTCTCTCGACGTGGCCCAGGCGGCCCGTCTTGAACTGATGCATGCTGGCTACAAGGTCGAGATGACTCGCGCAACCGACAAGAGCATCGCTCTGGAAGATCGGGTGAATTTCGCGAATAAATTTCCAAACTCGATCTTCGTAAGTATTCATTTCAACATGGGCGGCAGCGCCGAAGGTCTTGAGAGCTACGCGCTCGCTCCCCAGGGCGTGAGTTCAAACGCGGCTAACGAAGTGTCGGTCGCCGACACTCGCTGGTGCGCCGGCAACGGCCAGGATGAGCAAAACATTGCCCTTGCTGCCGCGGTGCACGCGACCGTTCTCTCCCGGCTGAATATGTTCGATCGCGGTGTGAAACATTCACGGTTTCACGTACTCAGAAACGTGCGTGTCCCGGCGGTCCTGATCGAGTGCGGTTTTCTGAGCAACGTTTCCGAAGGACAACGCATTGCGACTTCCTTCTTTCGGCAACAGGTCGGGACGGCCATCGCGCAAGGCATTCAAAATTACGACGCAGCCATTAACTTCCGCGCGCGCACGCCGCAAACCTTTGCCGTCGCCAAAGCAAGCGTTCCCTCTGCACAGCCGATCAATCACCGAGCCGCTGGGCGATTATTCACCGGAGGTAAACCGGCGCGACAAGCCTTCGATTTCCATCAGTGGAGGCGAATAGAGTCCAATAGTGACTACGAAAAAAGAGAATCGTCCCATCGGCGTTTTCGATTCCGGCATCGGGGGGCTCACGGTGGTCAAGGCTCTGCGCGATCTTTTGCCTAACGAGGATATTTTTTATGTCGGCGACACCGCCCGTGTTCCCTATGGCAACAAAAGCGCGGAGACAGTCGAACGTTACGCGATCGAGCTGGCCGACATGCTCGCGCGCGCGAATGCCAAGGTGATCATCGTGGCGTGCAACACCGTTTCGTCCGTCGCCATTCCGAAGTTGCGCGCTCACGTCTCCGTCCCGGTTGTCGGCGTCATCGAGCCCGGCGCGCAGGCTGCCATTGCCATGACCCGTAATCGCCATGTCGGCGTCATCGGAACGCGCGCGACCATTCGCAGCGGCGCCTACGAGAATGCTTTACGCGCGCTCAACGTGCACGTCCGTGTAACCAGCCTGGCCTGCCCCCTTTTGGTGCCGCTGATCGAGGAAGGTTTGCTCGACGATAAACTGACCGATCAAGCCATCGCGCGCTATCTCAATCCCATGATCGCGGACGGCATCGATACCCTCGTGCTCGGCTGCACACATTATCCTCTTTTGGCTGGCGCGATTGGTCGCGCGCTCGGCGATCACATCAAGCTGGTCGATTCTGCTGCGAATTGCGCCATCGCTGTGCGCAATTTGTTAGACCGGCAATCGTTGCGTGAATCCATCGAGCACGCCGGTGTTTTACGCGTCGCGCTAACGGACGCGGCGGATAACTTCCTCAATGTCGCGCGTGAGGCATTGCAACTCGACATCGGCGCGCTGGAAGTGCAGCCGCTGGCATAATCGCTGTCACCCTTTTGTCCGCGAGGTGGTTTTGATCTTCCTCGTTTTCGGAAGGCTTTTCGCGATCAGCTCATACGAATGATCGATCATTTTCCGCAGCTCGCCTTCTGGAATCCCACCTTCGATCTCAACTGTATTCCAATGTTTTTTGTTCATGTGATAACCGGGCTGGACCTGTTCGTAGCGATCGCGTAGTTCCAACGCCAGATCCGGATCGCATTTCAGGTTTGCCCGAGCCGGCACATCGTCCAGCGAAGCGAGCGCGAATATTTTGCCGCCCACCTTGAACACGATTGTCTCCTCGCCAAACGGCGCGCTCTCGGTCGCGCCAGTTTTCGACAGGCAATACTCCCGGAACGACTCAAGATCCACGGTTGGATTATACCACGCAGGAAGCCCAACACCTCAACACACCAATGTGGGAGCGGCCTTAGCGCCGCGATCTCTTTAACAGGAATCGCGGCACTGAGGCCGCTCCCACGTTAGGAGATTTTGGCGATAAGCAATCCCGGCAGATCCGCGATCTTCACCCGTTCCTGCTTCATCGAATCCCGCTCACGCAGCGTGACCGTGTCTTTCAGCTCGTCTCCTTTTTCGCCAAGCGTGTCGAAATCAACCGTGACACCAAACGGCGTCCCGATTTCGTCCTGACGGCGGTACCGCCGTCCGATGGCGCCACCTTCATCGTAGAAGACATGCATGTGCGGCCGTAGTAGAGCGACAACCTCGCGCGCTTTCGCCACCAGTGGCTCCTTGTTCTTCAGCAGAGGAAACACAGCGCACTTGATCGGGGCCATGCGCGGATGAAACCGCAAAACAATCCGCGACTCCTGTTTCCCCTTCTCATCCGGCGCGGTGTCTTCGTCATAAGCTTCACAGAGGAGTGCCAGAACAGTGCGATCGACACCGGCGCTCGGTTCCACCACATGTGGAATAAATTTCTGTTTCGTCTCCTCATCGAAATATTCCAGGGGCTTTCCGCTCGCTTTTTGATGCTGCGTCAAATCGTAATCGGTTCGGTAGGCCACGCCTTCCAATTCCTGAAGTCCGAAAGGAAATGCGTATTCGATGTCGTAGGTTCCCTTCGAATAAAAGGCGCGGTCCGCGTCCGGCACGGTCAGTACGTGCAGCTTGTCGCGCGGTATCCCGATGTTCTCATAAAACTTGAGCCGTTCTTCCTTCCAATACTCGAGCAACTCCATGCCCTGCTCCGGCCGGCAGAAATATTCCAGTTCCATTTGCTCGAACTCGCGCGAGCGGAAAGTGAAGTTGCGCGGATTGATTTCGTTACGAAACGCCTTCCCGATTTGCGCGATACCGAACGGCAACTTCTTGCGGGCCGTATCAAGCACATTCTTGAATTGCGAAAAAATCGATTGCGCCGTCTCCGGGCGAAGATAGGTCAAACTCGAGTCGCTTTCGGTTGCACCCACATATGTCTTGAACATCAAATTGAAGGGCCTGGGTTCGCCCAGACGGGCGCCTGTCTCGGGTGCATACTCCTTCGAATTTTCGACTCGGCGCGCTTCGAGTCCGCCCGCCAGTTTAGGCGCAGTTATTCCTCGTTGTTCATAGAACTGCTTCGCCACTTTTTCGGCCGCTTCGCGCGGTTTTCCAGGCGGCACCAAGACCTCGATCGAATCGGTGGACGACTTCCCATCGTCATTCCCCGCACCTGTGAATTCGAATGCCAATCCGGATTGCGCCTCGATCATATCCGCGCGATAACGCTTTTTGGTGATCGGGCATTCCACCATTGGATCGCTGAACGTCTCTTCGTGCCCACTGGCTTTCCAGACGGCGCGATTCATCAGGATGGAACCATCCATCCCGACAACGTCGTCGCGTTCGTGGACCATTTTGCGCCACCAGTAGTCCTTCAGGTTGCGCTTTAATTCGACACCCAACGGGCCGTAATCCCAAAGACCGTTCAGGCCGCCATAGATCTCGCTGGATTGAAAGATGAAGCCGCGCCGTTTGCATAGGCTAACGATCTTTTCCATCCGCTGGGCGCCGGTCTCGCTCATCGACAGAAGATTGAATTTGGAAGCCAGGAAACCAAGAAGCAAATCGGGGAAAGCCCAGAAAAACTCCTGGACTGGTGGTTTCCCAATTAAGTTCCTACTTCTCGACCGTGACTTCGGTCTTGACCGAATTGGCGATAAAACAGTTTTCGTGCGCCGCGTGATGAAGCTTGTCCAGCTCCTCCGCGGTCGGTTGTTTTTCGCCCGACCACTTGATCTTCGGCTTCAAGGTCACTCGCGTAATGGCCATTCGCCCTTCGGCGTTCTTTTCCATGTGACCGACGGCCTCATCCGAGTATTCGTCGAGCACAAATTTCTGCTTACAGGCGATGGCCAGGAAGGTGAGCATATGACAGCTCGATAGCGAAGCGACGAAAGCTTCCTCAGGATCGACATTCTTCGGATCGCCCAGATAAGCCGGGGCGGCCGTGGCGGTCATCTCGTGGCCGCCATCAAATTTCCAGGAATGGTTGCGCGGGTATTTCTGATACTCGAAGGGGGCGTCGCCGCGGCTCCAAGTGAGCGTAACTTTATGTTCGGACATCCTCTTCCTATAGAGTGAGACGCCGGTTTCGCAAGCCGCCGTCAAAGACCCTACGAGGGCAAAAAAGCTCGGTTTAGTCCCACAAGTGGAACGCTTCCTGCAGCACAAAAAGCTCCCCCACCGGAGGAGGACCACTCCGCACCGACCCATGCAAAAAGAGGATTTCGACGCCGTTCTTCACGCCATGCTTCATGGCCGCAGCGGCAGCCTCTCCGACCTGATTTTCGTGGCCGGGAAACCGCCCCAGGTGGAGGAATACGGCAAGCTTCAGGGCCTGGAAATCGACGGGCCGGACTCTTTCCTGAGCGGGGAGCATATCGAGGCCATGGCCGGCGTACTGATCGCTGAAAATGCCCGGGCCAAACAGGAGTTCGAAGAAAACGGGTCATGCGACCTGAGTTATTCGTTAGGCGAAGAAGCGCGCTTTCGGGTTAATATTTACAAACAGAACGGGCATCGCGCCATCGTGATGCGTCGCCTGCAGTCCAGCGTGCCAAAGTTGGAAGACCTCGCTCTCCCACCGATCTTCAGCGAGATGATCAAGGAAAAGAACGGGATCATCTTCCTGACCGGCGGGACCGGCACCGGAAAGACAACCACGCTCGCGGCCATGTTGAATGAGATCAACCGCACGCAGGACGTTCATGTGGTCACCCTCGAAGATCCGATCGAATTTCTGCACAAACATGCCCGCGCGACTTTTAGTCAGCGTGAGCTCGGCAAGGATTTCCCAATGTTCGCCACCGGCTTGCGCGCGGCTCTGCGACAAGCGCCGAAGGTGATCCTGCTTGGCGAAATTCGCGACCGCGAATCGATGGAAATCGCGCTGACCGCTTCGGAGACGGGACACCTTGTCCTGAGCACGCTGCACACGATCAACGCAGGCCAGACGATTAATCGAATCCTGGGCATGTTTTCCAAGGAGGAAGAGAAACAGATCCGCGAACGCCTGGCGGAGACGTTACGCTACGTCGTTAGCCAGCGGCTGGTCAGCCGAATCAGCGGCGGCCGACTGCTCGTGACCGAAATCATGGGCAGCAGCCTGCGCACACGCGAGAGCATCATTTTTGGCGAAACCGAGAATCGCACTTTCCAGGAGATCATCGAGGCCGGCGACATTCACGGGTGGCACAGCTTCGATCAATCCCTCATGAAGGCCTACGAAGCCGGCGAGATCACCGAGGAAACCGCCATCGTTCATTCCACTCACAAAACCAAGATGCGTCGGGACATCGAGATGCAAAACAAATTGAAGTACGACTTCACCGACGAATCGTCCGGCCTGCAAATGGCCAGCTAACAAATTTTATCTATGTTTGAACTGACTCAGAGCCTGCAGGAAGAACTGGTTAACGCTCGCCAGGAAATCGATCAACTCC
Organism: uncultured Verrucomicrobiae bacterium; assembly: GCA_963824205.1. Lineage (GTDB taxonomy): Bacteria > Verrucomicrobiota > Verrucomicrobiia > Chthoniobacterales > UBA10450 > JBBRDU01. The sequence goes on from CAWGOG010000003.1 coordinate 135,943, forward strand.
GCCAGGACCTTCAGCGCGCCAATGCGCAAAAGGCGGCCCTGTCACAGGCAGCACAGCAAAGGCTGCAGGAGTTCGCCCGGGAATTCCGCGTGCCCCTGGCTTCCGTACTCGGCTTCACCGACTTGCTCAGCGTGATCTACAAAGAAGATACCAAAGAACTCAACCAACTGGCCATCGCCGGACATCAATTAATGACGCTGATCAACGGCCTTGAGAAAGTCCAGGTGCTGGATCTGCTCGAAGATGATGTCGTGCAGCTGCCGCTGGCCGTGCTCGAAGAATCCGCCCCGGAAACAGAGCATGGGAAGCTCCAGGTGGTGCTGCACGTGGAGGATAACGAGACAAATTTCAGATTGGTCGAACGAATCCTGGAAAGCCGGGAGAATCTTTCGGTTCTTTGGGCGAAGAACGGCGAGGAAGGAATTAGCCAATCGGTGAACAACAATCCGGCGCTCGTGCTTTTGGATCTCAATCTTCCTGACATTCACGGAAGCGAGCTTCTGCAGCAGTTGAAGAACAACCCGGCAACCAAAAATATCCCGGTAATCGTTCTGAGCGCCGACGTTAGCCCAACGCAGATCGAAAGAATGCTTCAGGCAGGCGCCTCCAATTACCTGACCAAGCCCTTCGAGATCAAACGCCTGCTCTGTCTGGTCGACGAAACTCTCGCAGTCTCGCGAGAACCCGTCGCGGCGTAAACGGCAGAGCCTTCAAAATTCCGTCGAGCCAAGGAGCGGCGACTTCCCAGTCGCCGACCATTCAATACGGCGGTCAGGAGACCGCCGCTCCTTGAAGTGAGCCGCGAGAATTCCACTGGCAACTACACCCGCCTTCTCTATTTTGACCCCCGCCGGCCGGCACGTTTCACGGCCGCATCCCCGCGCGGTTAGCTCAGTGGTAGAGCGCTTGCTTCACACGCAAGAAGTCGCAGGTTCGAACCCTGCACCGCGCATGATTCCGCTAGCACCGGACCAAAAATCCCAATTCGGTCAGCTCCCGAATCAATCCGGTCTTTTCCTGAAACGAGATCTCGCCCGGAAGTTCCCCAATCGTAAAGGACCTTCTCCGAGCCATAAACTTGAGCGAGGTCAGAAAGCGCCGGTCGAGGCAATATTTCTTTCCGGCCCGGAAAATCATCGCGAAATCAGGGTCCTCCCGGACGCGAAATTGCAACCCGGCTCTCCGGAGACGAGTGGTTTCAAGCAACTCGGTCGAGGAGGATAGCGCTTCCCACGCAGATTTCAGGCTGGCCACGTCCATGCCGGGCTGTGCCTCCAGCGCCGTGGGGTCGATTCCTTTGAGACCTTTACCCAACTCACGTGTGAGCTTCCTGGCCCGCTTTGCGAAATCCTTTTGCAGGGCCCTCCCCGAGATGCCGTCTCCGGGCAGAAAGACAGCTTCGCGAAATGAGGCGTCCTGTTCGAGATCCAGCAAACGCTGATTAAGCAACTCACGGAACAGACCGATCCAAGTCAAGGTCTTGAAGCCAATCGTTAGGTGGAGGGAATGCTGATCGGGGAGAGTGGCCGTCATATGGGGCATTCCGTGCGGCACATAAAGCGCCTCGCCCTGGCGCAGAATCAGTTCGCTCCGCAATTTCGCCTTGTCTCGAGTGAATCTCGCAGGCCACTTCGAAATCGTCTGAGATTTAATCGGCGTGGCGACCTGCGTGTCAAAGAGGCTCCATTTTTTGGCGCCTTCCAATTGAAGGATCAATACATGATGATAGTCGCAGTGCCACGGAAAGGCGCGATTGCCGCCGCCGGCGGTCAGGTAGCAGTTCACGTTGGTTCCAACCCCAATACAGCGCTCCAAGCCCGGTACTCAGACGCGAAACCGAGGCCGAAAGGTAGGGCAGCTCAATCACGAGGAGTGAGCCGGAATCCTTGAAAACATGTCGCATGATCGCGAGCGGATCTGAAGTGACTCTCCCCGGCTCACCGACTGCGTGTCCCTTGCTGTCCGAAAGGTGAAGCCTCTCAGTCGGGATCGCGCGCGTCGCGAGCATATCGCGCAATTGATCCAATGAGAAATATTCTTGGAAGCGATCGGGCTCGGTCGTCTTGAAGTGATAGAAATTCCGGTTCCAGTGCTTGTCCAAAAAGACCTGTGGAGCAAGAGGGGCGAACAGGGCATCGAATTCGGGATCGGACTTCCATTGCGGAATCGGGCCCCGGGGCTTTCCTCCGGTTAGCTTAAGCCGCCGGCGCAGAATCTCCGGGTCCGAAATGCTTCCTGCCTCCAGTTCCACAATTTCGAGTCTTTTTTTCATCTCGTTTCCGTTCGTTTCAGGAGTGTTGAGACTTTAGCGCTATCGCTGAACCGCGTTGTAATGCTCGATCAGGTCAGACAGCCTCTCATTCCGACGCGAATCATTCTGGGCAATGGCCAGCAGAGTCTGACTGGATGCGCGTACGTCGAAGACTCGGCCCCCCACTCTTCCAACAACAATCCAGCCATCCATATCGGCGCCGCGCCCATATTGGCGGCCTAACGCCGCCAGATTGATCATGCGCGCATGAAGATCGTGCGCGGCGACCGGGCCGCTGATCTCCAGGCGGCCACGAAGTTGCGGGAACAGACGCCGATGATCATAAATAAAACGCTGGTAGGGCTGGAAGAGTGGTCGGGCGATGAAATAGACGTCGATCTGGCACTTCGGAACCTTTCGCGAGACGTCGTGAATCGTAACCAGGATCCGTTTTCCGCGCGCATACTCCCGATCATAACTGCCCCAATCCGTTTCCCAGTAGGACTGATAACCATCAGCGGTGCCGATCTCGTGCGCATCGAGTGAGAGGGAACGGATGTTGCGCCCTTCTTCAACACGCGAAGAATTTGAGAGAACAGGTTGAGGCGGAGTCTTCTGATGGTTTTCCCGCGCCTGGCGCTCGCGTTCGGCTGCCATTGAAACTTCATCAGCCGCTGCGTCCCTGGCAGCATCGAGCCGAAAACGGAATGCTTCGGCTTTCTTGGGATCGTAGTGGTATTTCTCCTGAACTTCTTTGGGCAGATCGGTGAAGAAGAGCTTTATGACTCCGTGGGCCGTCGTGATAACCAAGCCGTCCGGTTCCGCTCTTGTTACCTTAACCCCATTGTATTGCGTCCCATCGTTTAGGATGAAGTCGTCAGCCAAGGCCGCAGAGGCTGCCAGTAGGGCAAAGATCGAGACGGCGATCTTCATCAAAGACGTTCTAGCAGAGGGCGAGACAATCACCACCTCGCTCTTTCTCTAATTTTTGTTGCGCCGAAACCAGCTGGGCGTCCACACTCGCGATGATCAAGGCCCCACGGTTTTCATCGTTAATGCCAGGCATCGCGACGGTTGTCCTGCTTTTATCCTGGGCACTCGGCGCACCCGTCATGGCAGCGGAGGGACGTTATGTCGTCATGATTACACTCGATGGCATGCGCCCGGAATTTTTTCTGCCGAGCGACCTCTCGAAAGGCAATTCGACTCTCATCGGTTTGCGCGAAGCTGGCAGCTACGCGAAGGCGGCTTTTCCACCCTATCCATCGTTCACCTATCCGAGTCATACGAGCATGGTGACTGGCGATTTTCCGGCGCGCCATGGAATCACCGGCAATGAAATGTTCGAGCCGACGGTTGAAAAACCGCGCTGGTTCTGGTTTGCCACCGACATTCAGGTGCCCACGATCTGGGACGTCGCGCACAAGGCGGGCTTAAAAGTCGGCGCGGTTTCATGGCCAGTCTCGGCAAAATCCAAATCGATTGACTGGGAGCTTCCGGAATTTCCGACCAACGAAGAGGGATTTGCGCAATTTCGCGAACACACTTCGCCGGGACTTTTGAGCGCGGTCGAACCGACCGCGGGGGCGATCACAAATGCCGGACCGTTAGGCTCAGACAAATGGGATAACTTTGTCGCTGCCACGGCCATTCATATTATCCAAGAGCACCAGCCGAATCTGCTTCTGGTTCATTTTATCGAAGCCGATCACACGCAACATAAATCCGGCCGCTCGGCGCCCGAACTTCCGGAGGTTCTTCGCCGGATCGATAGCCACATCCATGACATTATGGAGGCCACGAAGAAAGCCGGGGTTTACGAGCGCACCACCTTCATTGTTCTCGGTGACCACGGTTTCGCCGATGTAAAGCAAGCCCTCGCGCCGAACGTTTTGCTGGCCCAGAGCGGTTTGATCACCCTGGACGGCAAACACGTCACGGATTGGAAAGCTTTCATCGAACACACCGGCGGGTCGGCCGCCGTTCATGTTAAGGACCCCCAGGACAAGGCCACGCTCGACAAGGTTCATTCGCTTCTGCAGGAGCATTCGACCGACTCTGCCGGCAATCGCCTTTACCGAATCGTCGAGAAAGAAGAACTCGTTAAACTCGGTGGCCCGCGGGAAGTGGCCTTTTATTTGGAAGGCGAACCGGGGAATATGTTTTCCGGCGCCGCCACGGGTGACTTCATTCATTCCGCCCCGCTCAAGGGTAATCACGGCTATCTGCCGCGAAAGCTTCCAACCGGATTTTTAATCGCAGGGCGCGGCGTGAAGAAAGGCGTTGTGCTCGACCAGATCGGCGTCGTCGATGTTGGGCCGACCATCGCTCAACTTCTTGGGCTGGAGTTGAAAGATACCGACGGACGCGTGCTCAAGGAGCTGCTGCAATAGTTTCTTCGCAGCGGGGGAGCGCCTAACGACTGTGACAGCGGAATCGGTCAATTTCATTACGGGGCTTTTCCGGCCTGCACCCGCGACCGAGCCACTGACTGATGCGGGCGAAATCACCCGCCAATACGCCCGCTGGCAACGCCGCGTTCTGATCTCGTCGATCATTGGCTACGCGACCTTCTATTTCGTGCGTAAGAATCTTAGCGTCGCCATGCCGGCGATGGAGGCGCATCTCGGCATTCACAAGGCGCAACTTGGCCTCTTTCTCACCATGCACGGAGTGCTCTACGGGTTTTCCAAATTTGCCAACGGCATCCTGGCCGATCGGGCCAATGCGCGCATCTTCCTCGTTGTCGGCCTGAGCGTGTCGGCCATCCTTAACATTTTCTTCGGACTCAGCTCCACGGTCCTCGCGCTCGGCATTATCTGGACATTGAACGGCTGGTTTCAGGGAATGGGGTTTCCGCCCTGCGCGCGCCTGATGACCAATTGGTTTTCACCGCGGGAACTGGCCACAAAATTTGCGCTTTGGAACATGTCGCATCCGCTCGGCGGCGGCTTCATCGTGATCCTTTGCGCTTACCTTGTCGGGTTCGATTGGCGGCTCTGCTTTTTTGTCCCCGCGGCCATCGCGTTGCTCTGTGCTTTCTTCCTTTGGCTAACCCTGCCGGACACGCCACCCAGTGTCGGTCTGCCGGAAATCGAAGGCACCACAACCGGTGACACAAAAACTGACGGGCCGGAATTCTGGGGCTTTTTGGTGAAGCATGTCTTCACTAACAAATATATCTGGATCGTTTCGCTGGCTAACTTCTTCGTATACACCATTCGTTATGCCGTGCTCGATTGGGGACCAACCCTGCTCATGGAAGCAAAGCACATCCGGATCGCGCACGGCGGTTTGATGATTGCGGGCTTCGAATTTTGCGGATTGTTTGGCGCCATCATCGGCGGCCGCCTAACGGATCGATATTTTCGCGGGCGCGCTGTGCCGGTTTGCCTGGCCTTCATGATCCTGGCCGGCGTCTTCGTATTCCTGTTTTGGAAAATCCCGGCGCAATCGGAGATCACGACCGCGACGCTTCTCGGCCTGGCCGGCTTTTTCGTTTACGGGCCGCAATGCCTTCTCGCGGTAACGGCCGCTAATCTCGCCACGAAAAAGGCCGCTGCCACCGCCATCGGTCTGACCAGCATCTTTGGCTATGCCAGCACGGTCGTTTCAGGTTGGGGCCTCGGCTTTGTGGTGCAGCGTTACGGGTGGGATCTCGCTTTTGAAGGTTTGATCGTAGCCGCGGTGTTGGGCTCACTCATGTTCGCGCTCGCCTGGCCTGCGAAAGCTCACGGGTACGCTGAAGCCGCCACCGTTAGTTGAACCCGCCTCGACCGTCCGCCGGAAAAGAATGGGACGAGACGGCGCTCGTCCCTCCATGCAGCCGTAAGCTCGTTTAAAACAACAAGCCGATCTGGAGGATGACCTCCGTGTCGTCCCACTTTTCGATAGACTATTTCGCGGAATTCAGGTCGCTGCGAATTTGCGTGAGGATCTCGTAGTAGCGCCAGGCCGGTGGCGGTTTTGCTTCCTGATGATGATCCGGTTTCAGGATCAGATCGGACGTCGCCAATAAAACCTTCCGCACCTCCGTGTTTTACTGCACTTTCGCGCGGGTCGCTTCGACAATGAGACGATAATGCTCTCTACACCGGAGGCGGAGCCATCCCCCATCGCGCGAGGCGAAATAGGATTCCGGTTTCAAGACATCCGAAACCATAGCGCACGCTCCGACGAAAATTTATCGATGACGCTTCCGGCATGTACTTCGCCGGGCAGGTGATTTCGCCAATTTCGCAGTCTAACCAGAGAATCTGGGCCAGCATCTGGTTGTCGAAGACAAAATCGTCGGAGTTCGATTCCAGCGGAAGACGCTCGAGCAGGTTTCGCGAGAAGGCGCGATAGCCGGTGTGATATTCCGATAGCTTTGCGCCGAAGAGAAGGTTCTCCGCCGCAGTGAGCAGGCGATTGGCGATATATTTCCAGAGCGGCATCCCGCCGCGCAGCGCACCGCCACCCAGGATTCGCGAGGCCAGGACACAGGGATAAAGACCGCTTCCCACCATCGACGCCATCGCCGACAACAAGACTGGGGTGTACTGGTAATCGGGGTGAATCATAACCACGATGTCAGCGCCGGCCGCAAGGGCCAGGCGATAACACGTTTTTTGATTCCCGCCGTAACCGCGATTCGAAGGATGAACTTCGACCTGCACGTGCTCGAGCGTGCGCGCGATCGCAACCGTTTCGTCGGTGCTGGCATCATCGACCAGAATGATCAGGTCTACGATGCCCTGCGCCATGACCTCGTCGTAGGTCTTCCGCAAGGTCTGCGCGGCATTGTAGGCCGGCATGATGACGACAATCTTTTGTCCGTTAAGCATCGTTCAACCAATACACGGCTAGCTACCGCCGATGCAATGGTAACGCTTAGCCGAATGCGTGGGCGGGAACTGCCTGCCTGTAGCGGCGGTCTATGACCGTCGCACTAATCTCTTTCAAGTCTCCGGCGGTCATAGACCGCCGCTACAAAGCATCAGAAGAATCTTGGCCGTCGCCGAGATTTCCCGATAGGTTTCAACGCGTGAACATTGCCCGCCTCTTCTTTGTCGCCGCCGTTCTACTTGCCGCTACCCTGTTCGCGCGGGCCGACGCGTTTCTCGGGCCGATCCCGGTTCAATATGTCGGGCCTAACGAAGAACTGATTCTCGATATGCATCGATTCTATCAACCGGACGCCGGCCACAAGCTGGAAGCGCGCGCTTCGGACGATGTCAGCGTTCGATGGGATGAAGCCGCCTTCCTTCTTCATGTGACCGCCAAGAAGAAAGGAATATTCGACGTTCCGATTACTGCCGGCTCCAGGGATTCCGTTCTGAAAACGGTTCTGACGCTGGCCTCGTTCGCAAGCACCCACAGCCACATCTTTACTTTCAAGCCAACCGAGGGCACGCCCTCCAAGGTCGCCGTGGCGGGCGCATTTAACGGTTGGAGCATGGACAAAAATCCCCTGACTCCGGGCGTTGCCGGTGAGTGGACCGCTTCAATTCTGCTCAAGCCGGGTCGATATCGGTACAAGTTCGTCGTGGACGGAAAGTGGACGATCGATCCGGAAAATCCGCAAACAGAAGACAATGGCCTGGGCGACAAGAATTCCGTCGTGACCATCGCGGGGGAATCGCAGGGCGTCGCTCCTGTGATTTATGCCGATTCACGGAAGAGCTCCAAGCTGATCGTTAGGTCGGCTAATCTCGCCGGAAAAATTTCAAAGGCTTCCGCGGTTATTGAAACCGATAAGGCGGCAAACAGCGCGCCCGTCCGGCTTAATGGCGATACCATCGAAGCGGATCTGCCCGAAAAATCTTCCGGCTTCCTTCGCATCGTGTGCGCCAACGACGCCGGTGTCCCGAGCAACGTTGTTCGCGTCGCCTTGGATGACTCTAAGCCCGCGTTTCACTGGCAGGACGCGGTCCTCTATTATGCTTTCACTGATCGATTTTCTGACGGCGATACGTCGAACGATCATCCAGTCGAAGATCCGCATGTTGCCCCGCAAGCGAATTATCATGGCGGCGATCTTCGGGGAATCACGCAGAAGATCGACGACGGCTATTTCGAGAAGCTTGGAGTCAACACGATCTGGGTCGCGCCGTTGAATCGCAATCCCGCGACGGCCTATCAGGAATCACCCGAACCGCATCGCTGGTATACCGGATATCACGGTTACTGGCCGGTCTCCTCGACCGAGATCGATCCCCACATCGGCACGCCAAAAGATCTGAACGAACTGGTCGACCACGCGCACACGCGCGGGATGAAAGTCATCGCGGACCTTGTTCTTCACCACGTCCACCAAGAACATCCCTGGTGGAAAGAACATCGCGACTGGTTCGGCACACTCGAACTGCCTGACGGGCGCAAGAATCTGCGCTTGTGGGACGAGCAACAGTTCACCACCTGGTTCGAACCTTATCTGCCGTCATTCGATTTCTCGAAAGACGCCCCGGTGAAAGCGCTGATCGATAACTCCATCTGGTGGGCCAACACCTACAAGCTGGACGGTTTCAGGCTCGACGCGGTCAAACATATCCTGCCGAGTTTTTGGTGGAAATTCCGCGCTGCGCTGCGCCAAGGCGTGAAACGGCCAGCTAACTCGCCTTTCTACCTGGTCGGCGAAACTTTCAAGGACCGCGCCGGAATCATGTCGTTCGTCGGGCCTAACATGCTCGACGGCCAGTTCGATTTCCCGCTCTACGATCAGATCAAGGACACCTTCGGATTGAATTCCGGCGATATGAGCGCGCTCGACGACGCGGTTCTCGCCTCCGAAAAGATTTACGGCAAGGAAACACTCATGTCGCCGCTGGTCGGAAACCACGACAAAGGCCGCTTCATGGCCTACGCAGACGGTGAATTGCCCGGTAAGTCCGGCGAAAAGGACGAGGAGATCGGCTGGAAAAATCCGCCTTCGGTTCACGATCCGGCGAACTTTGGGAAACTCGAGCTGGCGCAGGCATTTCTCATGTCGATCGATGGCGTTCCGATGATTTACTACGGGGACGAAATTGGCATGACGGGCGCGGGCGATCCCGACAATCGGCGCGACATGCGTTTCGGTGAGAAAGTCACCGGAGATGAGAAAACGCGTTCTGACAATTTCGCGAAGCTCGGCGCGATTCGACGCGAACATCCGGCGCTGCGTTACGGCAGCCGCCGCACGCTTGTGGCCGATCATGACCACTACGCCTTTGTTCGCGCGCATTTGGGCGACCGAGTGCTGGCGGCGTTCAACCGGGACGCGACCGACACCACACTCGACCTCCAAGTCGTACCGGAGATGCCGGACGGTGAATACGTTGAAGTCCTGGGCGACCGAAAGGTGCAGGTCAAAGATGGAATCATGCGTCTTCAGCTAGCCGGCCGCTCAGCCGCGCTCGTTACCGGGCCCACGGTCAAATAGCCTAACGGTTCGCTGATGATTGTCTTTCACGATCCTGACTGCGTGAATTATCATCGCGCCGGTGATCCTGAGCGACCGGGGCGAATTGCGAATACTGTCCCGCTTCTGAAGGAGCGGTATCCGGCATGGAAATGGAGCAAGCCATCGGCGGCGACGGACAAGCAACTCCTGCGAGCGCACACGGCGGAACACCTGCAACGCGTGGCAAATCCCAAGGGCGACTTCGATGTCGACACGCCGGCACATGAAAACATTGACCGATTCGCGCGATCGGCGGCCGGCGCGGCCATCGCAGCGGCCCAGGCTGCGATTGGAGGCGACAAGACTTTCAGCCTCATGCGTCCGCCCGGGCATCACGCCATGCGCGATCGTGCCATGGGCTTTTGCTACTTCAGCAATATTGCTATCGCCGCGCTCGACGCGCTGGCTGCCGGCATCGACAAGGTTGCGATCTGGGATTTCGACGCCCATCACGGCAACGGCACCGAAGATATTGTGCGCCATAGCCCGGCCATCGCTTTCGCGTCGATTCATCAGTCGCCCGGATATCCTGGAACGGGCCTTCGGTCTTTCGAGCGCGTTTACAATTTCCCGGTGCCGCCGTACACGGCGCGCAAAGCGCACATGCAGGCCGCCGAAGAGGCGCTGCAAAAGCTCCTCGCCTTCAAACCGAACCTGCTGCTGGTCTCCGCGGGATTCGACGCCTATGTCGACGATCCGATTACACAGATGACGCTCGAGGCGGAAGACTTCGGAGCGCTTGGAACATGGCTCGCAGACATCAAAATCCCAACAGCCTGCGTTCTGGAAGGAGGGTACAGCGATGAGCTACCTGTGCTTATCGACGTTTTTCTAACGAACTGGTCGGACGCATAAACGGGCTGTCACCCGAGCCGCCGAAGGACGCAGAGGGATCTCCCATCCAAAGTCTGTGTCACGCAATTCATCGACACCAGCGCCCGAATGGTTGCGTCCGGGTTGCCGGCACTGCGCTCGACGATTCGCGTGACATCACCGCCGTATGAGAGATCCCTCGCCGTCTTCGCTGGCTCGGGATGACAGTGGTGTGTGCCGCTGGGTGGCTGCTACACGTTGAAGCGAAATTCGATCACGTCGCCATCCTGCACGACGTACTCTTTGCCTTCGATCCGCAGTTTGCCGGCTTCGCGGCCTTTTGCGAGCGAGCCAAGCGATACCAGATCGTTGTAGTGAATGGTCTCGGCGGCAATAAAGCCCCGTTCGAAATCTGAATGGATCACGCCCGCGGCGGCTGGCGCCTTGTCACCGGCATGAATTGTCCAGGCACGCGTTTCCTTTTCGCCGGTCGTTAGGTAAGTGCGTAATCCGAGGAGATGATAAACCGCGCGGATCAACGAATTCACTCCCGTATCCGGCACCCCAAGGCCGCGCAGGTATTCAAGGGCTTCTTCTTCACCAAGATCGACCAGCTCGCTCTCGATCTGCGCACTAATCACGACCGCTTCCGTGCCAAAATGTTTTTTGGCATAGTCTTTCACAGCCGCGACATATTTCTCCGCCTCGCTGGTCCCCTTCCCCGTGGTTACAGCCGCAAGATCGGATTCCGCGACGTTGCAGGCGAAGAGTGTCGCCTTTGAAGTGAGCAGAAAGAAATCTCGCGAAACCACCTTTTCCTCCGCCGTTAGCTCCGCGGTGATCGCCGGTTTTCCCGCGTCGAGATGCGGAAGCAGTTTTTCAATGACGATGGCCTCCGCTTTGGCCGTCTTCGAACCGGCGCGAACTTCCTTTTGCAACCGGTCACGTCGCTTCTGCAAAGTGGCGAGATCAGCCAGGATCAATTCCGTATTAATGACTTCTATGTCGCGCACCGGATCGATCGAGCCGCTGACGTGATGAATATCCCCGTTCTCAAAGCAGCGCACGACCTGCACGATCGCATCGACTTCCCGAATGTGGCTAAGGAATTGGTTACCCAGACCTTCGCCTGCACTGGCGCCCTTTACGAGGCCGGCGATGTCGACAAACTCGATCGCGGTGGGCACGACCTTTTGCGAGTGCGAAAGCTTCGCGAGCGTGGCCAGCCGTTCATCCGGAACCGTGACGATGCCGAGGTTCGGATCGATGGTGCAAAACGGATAATTTGCCGCGGGCGCCTTGTGCGTCTTGGTCACGGCATTAAAAAGCGTCGACTTCCCGACGTTCGGCAGTCCGACGATTCCGGCGCTCAACATAAGCGCGGACGGTAAGGCGGGTAGGTCAGTGGCGCAATGTTGGCGGCCACTCGGCGAGCTTACTTCTTTTTCTTCGGCGTCGGCGTGGGAGCAGGCGTCGGCACCGGCGCTAACGCGGACGCTGGCTGGTGGTCGATCATATCCAAGAGCTCCGTCGCGGCGTCGCGAATATCATTATGATGGGTTTGAGCCGCGCGGGCCTTGGCGGCTAGAAGCGCGGATCGATAGACATTCGTAAAATCACCGAACGGAAACTTGTAGCGATGCTTGGTGGTCTCGCGAAGAGACTCCGAGACGCCGAGATGCCATTTGGCATACTGCGGCCATCCAAATTTCCCGATAAAGTGATTGGCCTCCTCTGCTGTTGGCGTGGAAGCGCTCCAAGGCTTCTCCGTGCCGGCTACCACGTGCCCTTCCTGGATCAACGACTTGGCAAATTCGAACGACACGCGGTTAAGACGGACGGGTTCGGTATCTTTGCCGCTGCTTTTCTCGGATGCAGCCGTGGCGTTGAAGGTGGCTGTCAGGAAGACGGCCATAACCAGAAGCGACGGTGTTCGTAACATTTTAGAAGGGGTTTGATCTATGACTTCAAAATCTGATCGATTCGCTCCATTATCTCCGATGAGATCTTTGGCACAAGCTCGCCGGCTTTCATGTTTTCCCGGATCTGGTCTGGCTTCGACGCGCCCGTGATCACGCTGCTAACATTCGGATTCTTCAGGCACCAGGCAAGGGCCAGCCTTGGCAGTGGGGCGCCGAGATCCTTTGCGACTTGACCAAGTTTTTTCACTTTCTCCAGCCGCCGGCGCGTTTCGTCGCTCTCGAACTCCTCTTTAAGCCAGGAATAGCTGGGTAACGAAATCCTCGTGTCGCCCGGTGTCCCCTCGTTATACTTTCCGGTGAGCAGGCCGGAAGCGAGCGGTGACCATGTCGTGGTTCCCAAACCGGGATCCTTGTAAAGCGGCGCGAATTCCTGCTCCACCTTGTCGCGCCGAAACATATTGTATTCCGGTTGCTCCATGGTCGGCGGGGCGAGGCGTAGGTCGCGCGCGATCGAGTGGGCCTTGAGTATGCTTTCGGCGGGCCATTCCGAGGTGCCCCAATAAAGGACCTTGCCTTGCGAGATCAGATCGCTCATGGCGCGCACCGTCTCCTCGATGGGCGTGTTCGGATCAGGCCGATGACAAAAATAAAGGTCGAGATAATCGACCTGCAGGCGCCGAAGGGCCGCATGACAGGCTTCAAAGACATGTTTGCGGCTCAGACCTTCCTGGTTAGGCAGATCGCCGCCCCAAAAGACTTTGCTGGAGACGACAAAAGTATCGCGCCCCCATCCTTTCTTTTTCAGGATTTGGCCCATGACGACTTCGGCTTGCCCGTTTGCGTAAGCCTCGGCGTTATCGAAAAAATTAACGCCGGAATCGTAGGCAATGGTCATCAATTCCTCGGCAGTTTCGCTGCTGATCTGTTGGGCAAAGGTGACCCAGGCCCCGAAAGAGAGTTCGCTCAACTGGAGACCAGATTTTCCGAGGCGGCGATATTTCATAAACCCATTGGCGTCGAACTCCAAGCAGCTCTCTATCTCATGCTTCGGAATGCATCATAATTCAAACGATTCAACCGGGTTGCATTCATTTCTCTGCGAGCAGAGTCATCCTCACTTCTGCAAGTTCTTTCTTCTTCGCTGCACTCACTGTTGGGAAGGACAGATTCAGCGATGCCAGCGCATCGATTACGGCTGCCGCTACAACCATGCGGGTGAACCACTTGTTATCCGCCGGCACGACGTACCACGGCGAATCCTCCGTCGCTGTCTCGCGGATGGTTTCTTCGTAAGCCTGCATGTATTTGTCCCAAAACTCGCGTTCCTTCGCGTCGCTAGCGGAGAACTTCCAATTCTTTTCCGGCAGATCGATCCGCTCGAGAAAGCGTTTTTTCTGCTCCTTTTTTGAGATGTGCAGGAAGAATTTCAGCACAATCGTTCCGTTGCGGGTGAGATAACGCTCGAAAGCGCGGATATCCTGAAATCGCTCGTCCCAGATGCGCTTTTTTACGCACCGCTCTGGCAGCTTCTCTCCCGCCAGGAGCTCAGGGTGCACGCGCACCACCAGCGTCTCCTCGTAGTAACTGCGGTTAAAAATCCCGATTCGCCCGCGCTCCGGCAGCGCCATCTGACAGCGCCGGAGGTAATCATGGTCGAGATCCTCGGAACTGGGTTCTTTGAATGTCGACACCTGGCATCCCTGCGGATTCACGCCTGACATGACGTGCTTGATCGTTCCGTCCTTCCCAGCCGCGTCCATCCCCTGAAAGATGAGAAGCAAAGACCACCGATTATGCCCGTAAAGCATGGCTTGCAATTCCGTTAGCGCCTCCCGCCCAGTTTGAAGCGCTTCCTTGGCCTGCGCCTTATTCTCGGATTTATGGTTTCCCGTACTCTCGGGATCGACATCCTTTAGCCGGAACTTTCTTCCGTTCCTGACGCGGTAAGGCTTTGAAAGTTTGTGTGCCGCTTTGATGACCTTCTTGGTTTTCATGGGGATGAGTTCTTACTCCGGTTAAATCCTGTCTTGAGAAAACGGTCAAAGCACCGGCCCGAGGAGGGCGAGCGTATTGTTCCAGAGTTTCCTCGGCAGAGACCATTCCTCAACCATCTCCCGCGTAACGGGCCGTGAGCGCGCCAGGTAATGCATCTGCCGTTCGCGCATCGCAGCGGTGAGCGCGGCGTCGAGCATCAGAATGTTGTTCTCGTAGTTCAGGTCGAAACTGCGCCGATCCAGGTTGGCCGATCCGATGAGTGTGATTTCGCCATCGAGCGTGAGCGATTTGGTGTGTAGTAATCCGTCCAGATACTCGTAAATCAACACCCCCGCGGCGAGCAGGTCGGCGTAGTAACTGCGACTCGCGCCGGCGACGATCCATGAATCGTTCCGCGCGGGAAAGATAATTGTCGTCTTCACACCGGCGTAGGCCGCCGAGCACAGGGCGTTCTGCAGGGGCTCGCTGGGAACGTAATACGGCGTCGTAATCATCAGTTCGCGACGAGCCGCGTAAATCAGCGCCTCAAATAACTCCGGCATGGCCGAGGACCGCACCGTGGGGCCGGTGCCGATAACCTGCGCGACAAAACCTGGCTTCGGCGCGTGCCAGGGCTCCCGCAGCAGGTCGTCGAGGTTCTCACCCGTCGCGCTCATCCAGTCGACCGCGAATAACCGCTGATTCTGCTGCGCGATCGGACCCTCGAAACGCATCAACGCATCTACCCAGGGGGCAAACTTTGCCTTCACCAGAAATTCCGGATCCGCGCAATTCTGGCTGCCGCAATAGGTGATGGCATTGTCGATCACAACAATCTTGCGATGATTGCGCAGATCGATGCGACGGAACGGCGCGCGCAACAAAGGGTGACTGATCGAGAGCGCCACGCCTAACTTAACCCCCGCCGCCTGCATTGCCTTCCACTGCTCAGATCTTAGGAGACCACGCGACCCGAGATTATCCACCATCGCGCGACATTGCACGCCCCTGGCCGCAGCGCGTTTGAGTGCGTCGGCGAAGCGACTTCCGTTGGCATCCGTCAGCCAGATGTAGAAAAGCACGTGCACGTGGTGCTTGGCCGCATCAATGTCCGCCACCATGGCATCGATGGCTGCGTTCGAATCCGCCAGCAGCCGCGCCGAATTGCCCGCAATCGGTTCGAAGCCGCTGATGGATCGGCCAACGCGGAAAAGATGATCGTGTCGATCAGGAATCTCGGCTCGGAGATTGGCGATGTCATCCGCAGTCCCGGGTCCGGGCAGTGGGACACGACTTTCGATAGCCCGCAATCTCGCGGCACGACCGCGACCGATATTCACCTCGCCGAATAATATATACGCGATCACACCGATCAGCGGCAGCGCGAGGATTACGGCGACCCAGGCGATGCGCGATGCCGGCTCGCGATGCGGACGCAACATTACACGCGCAAGCAGGGCAATTTCCACTACCGCACCGGCGGCTACCATGATCGTCGTGAAGGTCATTTTACGTCCAAAGCCGTTTGGCCGATCCTAATTCGACGCAACATCGAAGAAGAACAAGAAACACCGCAAACTACCGAGTAGCGATCAATGACGGGATGTCCACTATCCACCCCCAGAGACCTGACCGGGGGCAAAGGAATCCGGCGCCGGCCAGAAGAATGGCGGCGAAGGTCGACCTTCTACGGTTGGTCGAGTGTGCAGGAACGACCTCCGTGTCGTCCCATTATTTAGGACTGTCGATTGGCGCTTTCATCAATCTCCATTAATATTCGGGCTCGATCGGGCCGTAGCACAGCTTGGTAGTGCGCTTGAATGGGGTTCAAGAGGTCGCGAGTTCAAATCTCGCCGGCCCGACGTCTTTTGAAACGTGTTTCATGTTTACGTCCTCCGAAGTCGCAAGCACGGCCGCCGCTACGTAGGATCCTGCAAGGACGTGCCAGAACGCCTTAGGCGGCATAACGCCGGTCATTCGATAGCGACTCGAAACGGAATTCCGTGGGACTTGGTTCACATCGAGGATTTTCCCAGCCGTGCGGAAGCCCCCAGAAAAGAGAAATACTACAAAACCGGGCAAGGCCGCAGCGCGCTAAACGATCTCGGTAAATGAGTGCGGTCGCCTTGGCGACAGGTCGCGAGTTCAAATCTCGCCGGCCCGACGTTTGATTGGCTGCAACTGGCAGGCGGCGCTCTTCGCTTCTCCCAAATCTACCCGGCGGCGCCGTCGTAGAGAATACGGCCGCACTGTTCGCAGCTGACAATCTCTTTGCCGGCCCTGACGTGGACCGAGGTCGCGGTCGTGACCTTCATGTGGCACCCGGTGCAGATATCGTGCTCCAGCGCGACCACCGCCGCGTCGCCCTTGCTGGCGAAGAGGCGTTCGAATCGATCCAGCAAATCTTCGTCGACCTTGGTGGCAATTTCTGTCCGTTCTTTGGTTAGGCCAGTCAGCCGTTCCTCCAGAGTCTTGCCCTTGCTCTGCAGATCTCCCATTTGCCTCTTGATTGAATCGGCTACCTGCGCCGCCTTTTTTTCTTCGGTACCAACGTCTGCTTTGAGGTGATCGCTCTGATCCATTAATTCGAGTTCCTCGTCCTCGATCTTGCGAATCTCATCCTCGTAGCGCTTGATTTCATTTCCCATCGCCTGGAACTCATCGTTCTTGCGGGTTTCGGTACTGCTGCGTCCGCAATTTGGCGATGCTGGTTTCGCGCGTTCCCACATCGAGCTCGAGCTTTTTGCGGTGCACCTCCACTTCCCGCGCCTTCTGTTTTAGGCCTTCCAGATGCGCCTGACTGGAAGCCAGCTGGCCCTCCAAATTTTTGCGCTCCAGAGGGAGAGTCTTAATCTCGTTCTGGATTTGCCGGATCTTTTGTTCTCGATCTTGAAGAACGAGGAGCTGTTCCAACTCGGCGTGCACGGGCGGGAAGGTATTGGTTCCGCCAAGCGGCGTCAATGATAGCGAAGAAGGCTTGCACTTTGCCCCTGGTTTCTAAAAGGTCCTCCCATGGAGCCGGGCCGGGGCGATTCGCCTCCGAACGAATATCCCGACATTGTCGGAGCGCGCCCGACCAACCCTCTGGCGGCTAATTTTCGGCCGTTCATCCCCGCTTCAGCGAATCTGCCCGAGCTAAGCCTGGTCCCGCTGCTCGTTGGAACAATCCTGGGAGTCATCTTCGGAGCCTCCTCGCTTTACCTGGTCCTCAAGGTCGGGCTCACGGTAAGCGCTTCAATTCCGGTCGCGGTGATTTCCATCACCTTGTTTCGTTTCATGTCGAAATTCGGCTTCCGAGACGCGAACATTCTCGAGAACAATCTCGTGCAGACCGCCGGCTCCGCCGGCGAATCGATCGCCTTCGGCCTAGGCGTCACCATGCCGGCGATCATGATCCTCGGTCTCGATCTCGAGATAACCCGCGTTACCCTGGTTGCGGTCCTCGGCGGCTTGTTAGGCATTTTGATGATGATTCCGCTGCGGCGCGCGATGATCGTCGATCAGCACGGACTGCTCAAATATCCCGAAGGAACAGCCTGTGCCGAGGTCTTGAAGGCAGCTGCGTCAAAGGAGTCGCTCGCCGTGGCCGACAGGACTGACACGACCGCCGAGGCGGAGATGGTAAACCAGGAGGTCGCGGGCGGCGGGAAAGTAATCTTCTCCGGTTTCGGCATCGGTTTTCTTTACGTGGCGCTGATGAGCGCAGTCAGAATGTGGAAAGACACTTCTGAAAAAGTCTTTTCCGCGCCGTTCAAAGGGGCATCCGTTTCAGTCTCCCTGGATCCGGTTCTCCTGGGAGTAGGCTATATCATTGGTCCGCGCATCGCCTCACTCATGTGCGCCGGGGGCGTGCTCAGTTATCTGGTGTTAATCCCGGCGATCAAATTTTTTGGCGAACACGTCACCGGTGCCGTTCCTCCCGGGACCATGCCGATTGCGGACATGTCGCCGGATGACGTCCGCGAGGCCTATGTGCTTTACATCGGCGCTGGGGCGGTCGCCGCCGGCGGGATCATCAGCCTGTTTCGATCGCTGCCCTTGATCTGGCATGGAATGCGCGCCGGACTGGCGGATTTTCGCCGGGAGCACACTACAACGGGACCGGTTCCCCGCACCGAACGAGACTTGTCGATGAAGTTTGTCGTTGGCGGAATCATTGTGCTTCTCCTGGCCATCATCATCGCGCCACAATTGAATCTGCAATGGAACTTGTTAGGCGCATTTCTTATTGTCGCGTTTGGTTTCCTCTTCACGACGGTTTCATCCCGCCTCACCGGTGAAATCGGCTCCTCTTCTACACCGACTTCAGGGATGACGGTGGCGACATTGCTTTTGACCTGTCTCGTCTTTCTCATCGTAGGCTGGACAGGACCGCATTATTTTGTCACCGCCCTTTCGATTGGCGCCATTGTTTGCATCGCTTCGTCCAATGGCGGGACGACTTCGCAGGACCTCAAGACCGGCTTCCTGGTTGGGGCGACGCCGCGGTCGCTCCAAATCGCCATCCTCTTCGGAACACTCGCTTCGGCACTTCTTCTCGGACCAATCCTGCTGGCGCTGAATAAGGCTTACACAGTTTATGTTCCAGCCACGACTTTTGTCGCAGTAGCCAGGTCCGCGCCCGCCCCGGCGGGCATGCCCTTGCAACCGTTTGACGAGGCGACCAAGCCCGGTGGCGAAAGGTTCCGCTTGTTGCACGTGAGCGAAAAACTGCCCGCGGCGGATTTGTCTCCGGGCGATTATCTGGTTAACGACGCCGGCAACGTTTCCTTCAAGGTCGATCGGAATGTCCCGGCAAACCTAAGGGCTCCATCGGCTGAGCTTGGCCCATCGGAGACGATCCCGGCTTCACAGGATCTTCCGGACAAAAATACTTATCGCGTCTGGCAGCGGCCGGACTCCGGCGAAGGGTCGGCGCAGCGTTACCTGGTCAGAGACGACGGCACTCCGGCCTACCTGGTTGACCCCGGAATCAATGGAAAGTTCCGGACACGGCCTAACGGCACGACAGTGCAAAAGTTCGACGCTCCGAAAGCCATGCTGATGTCTTATATCATCAAAGGTATCCTGACTCACAAGCTGCCATGGGCTCTGGTTCTCCTCGGAGTCATGATCGCCATCGTGCTCGAAATGTGCGCCATTCCTTCGCTCGCGTTTGCAGTCGGCGTCTATCTGCCCCTGGCTTCTTCAAGCCCGATTTGGATCGGAGGATTGATCCGATGGCTCGTAGACCGCTACCTGCGTGTAAAATTTCACCACAAGAATCTGTCCGAGACGGAACTCACAGCTGAAGGCGACAAGAGTCCGGGCGTTCTGCTCGCGTCCGGATATATCGCCGGTGGTGCCGTTACCGGAATCCTGATCGCGCTAAAGGAACTCGTGCCGCGACTGCACACCATAGGCGTGCAAATCGAACAATGGCAGGCCGCGCACAATCCCTTTTTCAGTGGCGCGAAGGCCGACCTGCTTTCGCTGATTCCGTTTCTAATCCTTTGCGGGCTACTTTATCTCGTTGGGCGTGACAAGCTGCTGAAGATCCGGCCCGCTCGTCGCAAGCTGATCTGATTGCTGGTTAAACTCAGGTTGCCCGGGGCGCCATCCGCAGAATCCAGCGGTAGAGCAAGAACGCGATGACCGCGAACGCCACGCTTCCGATAATGATCCCCGCGGTTTCGAAACTCGGTCCCACCACGGCCAGCGGCGCGGGTGATCCTGAGAAAACAACAATCGCCGAAATCACCACGCCGATAATTCCTTCGCCAACAATCAGTCCCGAGGCAAGCAGGACGCCGAGTTGTTTAGTTGCGTCCGGCTTCGCGGTGCGATCGGCCGCACGGTCAAACATCCAGCCCACGATCGAGCCGACGACGATCATAAGCGTGCTTTGTGTCGGCAGATAAATGCCGAGGCCGACCGCGAGGGGCGGTATGCTGCAGCGTTTGGTCCCGCGCGCAAGAATTTCGTTCACCACAATGATCGCGACGCCGATGCCGGCTCCCATCTCAATCAGGCCCCAGTCGATCTCGCCGGCAATGACGCCCCGTGCGAGCGATGAGATCAGACCGGCCTGGGGTGCCGGCTAACGAATGTTCGGTCGCATTTGGCGCGCCGACGAATCCATAGGCGCGATTGACCAGATCGAGCACCGGCGGAATGACGAACGCGCCCGCGACCACGCCGAAGATGAGCGCCACCTGCTGCTTCCACGGCGTCGCGCCGACCAGCTGGCCGGTCTTCAAATCCTGCAGGTTGTTATTAGCAATCGCGGCGACGTTGAAGACGACTGCGGTGGTGAAAAGCGCAAACGCCATCAGCGCTTTGCCTGCGTCGGGCCCGACGTAGGGCTTCACCCCGACGACCAACAGAAGCGCTGCCCCGATGACCACAAGAATGCCAATGCCGGAGAGCGGGCTGTTCGATGAACCGATGAGGCCGGCCATGTAACCGCAAACCGCCGAGACAAAAAAGCTCATCAAAATGACGTAGGCCACCCCGCCGATCACGAGGGTCGCCATGTGTCCGCCGAGTCCGCTGCGAGTTCGCGAAGTCGCCGAGCACCCAGCCGATTGGCAACATGCAAAGAAGTGTGACTAATCCGACGATTCCAATCGGAATATCGCGTTCCGTGATTGGCAACGTGTCGGCCTTACCGGCTTTGCGCGCGCGATTTGCGGCCATCGCGCCAGCGAGACCTTGCGCGACAGGCTTAATCAGCTTTATCAACGTCCAGATCGCGGAAACGCCGATCGCGCCCGCGCCGAGAAAGCGAACCTTTGTGCGCCAGACGGTGTTTGCAATCGTCGCCACATTTCCGCTGAGGTCGCCGCTCAGCGCCGAAAAGTGCGGCACGCCCCAGCCCCAGCCTATGATCGTGCCCACAAGCATGGCGATTCCGACCGCCACGCCGCAAAGGTGTCCAATTGCGAGCAACGCAAACGACAGGGAAAAGTCATAGCCGCTGACTGATTCGCGCCGCCACGGCAGACGAAATGTCTGCGCCAAATCCGCGGCAAACAATTGCGTCTGCGCGATGACAAAGAAAACTGCGGAAACGATCGAACCCCACAGCACCGCGGCGAGCCCCGCGCGACCATGTTCGACTTCGGCGGCATGCTCTGAGTCGCCGCTGCTGCCCACCTTAAGCACTTCGGCGCAGGCAACACCTTCCGGATAGGGCAGATCCGAATTGGTCACGAGCGCGCGGCGCAAAGGAATCGAATACATCACGCCGAGAATTCCTCCGAGAGCGCAGATCCAAAACGAGGTCCAGAAAGGAAACTCGGTCCAGTAACCGATCATAATTAAACCGGGTAGAACGAAGATAATTGAAGAAAGAGTGCCGGCGGCGGAAGCCACAGTCTGGACGATGTTGTTTTCCTGGACCGTCGCGTTCTTGAAGTAACGCAGAACGGCCATCGAGATAACCGCCGCCGGAATTGACGTTGAAAAAGTCAGCCCGGCCTTCAGCCCGAAGTAAACATTGGCGGCCGTGAACACCAATGTGATCAGGATACCGATTATCAAACCGCGGATGGTAAGTTCAGCGCGCATAGAGGGCGCGAGAATAGTGCGGCGACGCACAGGGGGTCAAGACGCGGTGATGTGCCATAACCAGTCGCCACCGGGACTCCAGTGGGTGCAACCCTTTTAGTAGGTTTCTACCGGCGACCGTTTTCCGTCTTCGGGACTGCGGACCGCGGCGCGCTCCGGACCGAGCACTGCGACGCGCAGATCCCAGATCTCCTGATCCACCAGGCGAAACATCGCCTCCGTGAAAGGAAGCGGGGGCGCCATTCTCTTTTTGAACTCGTTAACCGCCGACAGCGCGCGATCGAGACCTGCAGGGGGAAGCGATTCCAGAATCGTTTTTGCTTCTTCCGCTGCTGCCAGACGGTGGCAGATCATGGCGAGGTCGTTTCCCGCTTCCATGGCCAGGCGGATGGTATCTTCGAGGCCATATTCGTTAAGGATTGCGCCCATATCGAGGTCGTCCGTCATAACCAGCCCCTTAAACCCCAGCTCCTTGCGGAGAAGATCGTTAATCACGCGCGACGAGAGCGATGCAGGTTTTTTCTTCTCCTCGAAGGCGGGATACCAACCGTGACAAATCATGACGCTCTCAACGCGATCGGGGAAAAATGCGCGGAAGACGGCCAGCTCGTTGGCGTCCAATTCTTCGCGCGTTCGATCAATGCGAGGGAGATCATGGTGCGCATCGATCCGCGCCGCCGAGTATCCCGGGAAATGTTTGCCGCAACTGGCGATGCCTTGTGCGCGCATCGCCTGGTTGAAGGCGCCGGCGTTGCGCACGACTTCACCAACGTCTTCTCCATAACAACGCCCCCTCAACGAGTTATCGGCATCGTCATCGAAAGAAATGTCGAGGACGGGACAAAGATCGAGGTTGAACCCGAAAAGGCGCAGCAATCGCCCGGTGATGTCGCCGTGCCTTCTGATCAGCTCCAAGTCGCCGTTCTCGCGAAGTTCCTGCGCGTTCGGCGGCTCGTTACCGATCAGTCTGAGCCGCGAAACCCGGCCGCCTTCCTGGTCTATCGTGATGATCGGTTCGACTCGGGAAATCTCGCGCAGATCATCAATCAGCTTCCGCAATTGCGGCGCGGTTTCGATGTTTCGCCCAAAAAGAATGAAAGCTCCCGGTTGCAGCCGGCGGAAACGCGCCGCCGTCTCGGGATCCAGTTCCTTGCCCGGCACGCCGGTCATGATCAATTGCCCAAGCATCAGGAAAGATTAACCACCAATGGACGCGAATAAACACGAATAACGACCGGCACTCCGTCTTGGTCCCCGAAAAAATGCGTGTTCATTTGTGTTCATTCGTGGTTAGGAGATTAGGCTGAGACTTGAGAAAGATCGGCATTTACGGCGGGACATTCGATCCGATCCACCACGCGCACATGATTCTCGCCCGCCAGGCGCGGGAAGAACTCGATCTGGAGCAGGTGATTTTTGTTCCGGCGGCGGTGTCGCCATTCAAGCAGGAACCGACAGTCGATGGCGAAACGCGCCTGCGCATGCTGAGGGCGGCAATTGCAAACGAACCGGGATTTGTGGCTGACGATTCGGAACTGCGGCGATCGCCCCCGTCTTACACGGTCGATTCCATCGAGCATTTTCGAAAACAGTTCGGCCATGCACAGATTTATTGTCTGATCGGCGAGGACAATGTCGCTGGCCTCTCGCGCTGGCATCGTTTCGACGATTTGAGGCGAATGGTTGAATTCGTCGTGCTGAATCGAACGGGGCGAGCACCGGCGCATCCTTATCGCACCATCGATCGCCTGATCGATATTTCGGCAACCGACATCAGAAAGAGAGTTGCGTCCGGCCGCTCAATTCGCTATCTCGTACCAGCGGAAGTGGAGACGATTATCAGCCAGGGGAACCTTTACCGGGGGCAAAAGCAATAACCGCAGAGCAATTAGCAGCGACTTGCGCTGAGTCAGCCTCGAATAAGAAGGCAGAAGACATCGTCGTCCTCGATCTTCGGGAAATCTCAACCTTCACGGATTTTTTCGTGATCTGCTCGGCCACGTCCGAGCCCCATCTAAAGGCGATCGCAGGCGAAATTGAGACTCGGTTGCGACAGGACCATCGGATCAAGCCGGCTGCGATGGATGGATTTCCCGCGAGCCAGTGGATCGTGCTCGATTATCTTCAGGTGGTGGTGCACATCTTTCACCAGGAAAAACGCGCTTTCTACTCCCTGGAAGATCTTTGGGGCGACGCCCCCCGCCTCGACTGGCAATCGGCCGCGGCGGTTCGTTAGGCTATCCCCTCACTCCATCCTCTCCGCGCATTGCCGGACGAGAAGGAAGAAAGGAGCGTGACTCCAAGCTCTGCTACTTCGCCGCAGGCGTCGGAGGTGCCTCTGGAGCGGCGCCGCTCTTGATGTCGAGAAGCTCAACCTCAAAAATCAGCGGTGAATTCGGTGGAATGCCCCCGGGTGAACGCTCGCCATAGGCAAGATTGGCGGGAATAAAGAACTGATATTTCGATCCCTTTTTCATCAGTTGCAGGCCCTCGGTCCAGCCCTTGATCACCTGGTTGAGCGGGAATGTCGCTGGTTCGTTACGCTTGTAGGAACTGTCGAACTCGGTTCCGTCCATCAACGTGCCCCTGTAATTGACCGTAACCGTGTCGGTCGCCTTGGGTTGCGCGCCTGAACCTTCCTTGATCGACTTGTATTGCAGACCGCTCGCAGTGGTCTTTACGCCGTCTTTCTTCTTGTTGTCCTCGAGGAACTTTGCCCCTTCCGAGGCGTTCTTCTCCCCTGCAGCTTTCTGTTTCTCCATCATATCTTTTTCGAAAGCCGTCATCGTTTCCCGGACTTCGTTGTCGGTCATTTTCGGCGTATTGGCCAATCCATCATGAATGCCGGCGGCAAGTGCGTCCGTGTTCACCGGGACCTTCTGCTTGCTCATATTGACGCCAATATTCAGGCCAATGGCGTAACTGACCTTGTTCTTCTGGTCCTTGAGATCTACGGATTTGTCTTGCGCAAAAAGCGGCAGTGCCAGCAAAACAGTAGCCGACGCGAGTGAGAGGGTTTTCATATGTTGTAAATTGGCGCCTTCCTACCCGACGGGCAGGAGGAAGAACCGACGCTAATGGATAAAGTTAACGCGTCAAGTTTCCACCGGCACAGATGGCTACGCCTTTGGCTAACGAGCTTTTTCGGCCTCCTCCCGCTGTCCCTCGGCCTCGGCGCAATTAGCCTTTCTCCTTCAGAGGCCCGCAGCATTGGCCATAAAATTTGGCAGAACGAATGCAATGGAACGGTCTCGGGGCTGACCTCGTGGAACGCCGGAGAGAATTTTGCTTCGCTTGGCATCGGTCACTTCATTTGGTATCCCGAAGGCGTCACCGGCCCTTTTGATGAAAGCTTTCCCAAACTCGTCCATTTCATGCAGCAACGAGGAACAAAAACATTTTCCTTCCTTTCGGGGCCTTGTCCGTGGCATTCGAGAGGCGACTTTTTGCGCGCCCAGCAATCGACCGAGATGAAACAACTTCGAGACCTCCTTGCCAGCACGGTGGACCTTCAAACAGAGTTCCTGATTAACCGCCTCGAGGAAGCGCTGCCGAAAATGCTGGCAGAGGCGGACGGTAGAGCGCGCGAGCAAGTTCGTGACAACTTCCAGCGCCTGACTCAATCGCCGTCGGGCTGTTACGCCCTGATCGACTACGTGAACTTCAAAGGAGAAGGCACCCTTGCCACCGAGCGTTACGCTGGCCAGGGCTGGGGCCTGCTTCAGGTCCTGGAGCACATGCCTCAGGGGGCACGCGACCCATCGAGGCAATTTTCTCAGGCCGCCGCCGAGGTCCTGCGAAACCGGGTCAAAAACGCCCCTCCGGCCCGACATGAAGATCGTTGGCTATCGGGTTGGATTCGGCGCGTAAATGGTTACAGTCGCCCATAGTTATGTCCCCACGCCTCCAGCTTTCCATCGCCTTAACCGCGCTTTTTTTGCTAACTGCTGCAGCGCCGCCGCAATTCCAGCCAAACGCGCGCAGAACTCCTACCCGCGGAGCGCCCGCGCCGCTCGCGCCACAAAAGAATGCGTCTGCGCTGATTCACCGGCAGGAACCGCTGAAAATAAACAATTCCGTGCTGAACCGCGCCACACCCGACTCACTTCACGTGGTCGTCTCCATTCCAAAGCAACGCGCCTGGCTGATGGTGGGTGACGAAATTGCGGCTGACTCGCCGATCTCCTCAGGAAAAAAAGGGCACGGCACCCCGCAGGGTAAATTCAGCGTTCTCGAGAAGGATCCAAATCATCACTCCAGTCTCTACGGCGATTTCCGGGACTCTTCCGGGCGCGTTGTGCGAGCAGGCGTCAGCGCACACATCGATGCGGCGCCCAGCGGAACGCACTTTACCGGCGCTGAAATGAAGTGGTTCATGCGCCTGACTCCCGACGGTGTTGGGATGCACATTGGAATTTTGCCCGGATACCCGGCCTCACACGGCTGCGTCCGGATGTCGCCCGACGGCGCCAAGTTTTTCTACGACCACGTAAAGGTCGGAACGCCCGTCGCGGTCGGCGACTATTAATTCCTGGCGGAATCTCCGAGTGCTGCCCGCAGCATTTCGAAAGCGGCTTGAGCGACCATTTGTTTGAAGGTTTGGCGGTCCGTCGGAAAGAAAAACTTCTTCGTTGTCGTCGCAGAACCATCTGACGATAACGCGACGAAAACGGTTCCGACTGGCTTCTCAACCGAACCACCGGCAGGGCCCGCGATTCCCGTAGTGGCAAGGGCGTAAAATGCGTTCGCGCGTTTTCGGGCGCCCTCAGCCATGGCGGCGGCAACCTCGGCGCTCACGGCCCCCTGGCGAGCTATTAAATCCCTGTCGACGCCAAGGATATCGATTTTAGCTTCGTTGGAATAAGTCACGTAACCGGCAAGAAAGATTTCAGAAGCGCCCGAAACATCGGTCACGCGGTTGGCCAGCAATCCGCCGGTGCACGACTCCGCAATCGCGAGCGCCCTCTTCGTCTGGATCAAGGACCGGACAATGACCTCCTCGAGTGAGTCCGTCCCGCTCGTGAAAACATACTTGCCTAACGATTCCATCACGATCTCTTCGCCCCGGTCAACGATCTCCGGCGGTCCGACGAGCCTGAGATCGACCTCCCCAGGCCGGGCACAATAGCCGACTTCCAGCCCGGGAATTGCCAGAAGCTGTGCTCCGACGCGGGCTTCAACGACCGATTCTCCCATGTTCGCGATCTTATAAAGGCGCCGGACGATGTCGGATGGCCTAACGATTTGTCGCAGCAGGGGCATGACTGACTCGGTGAACATCGGCCGTAATTCGCGCGGCGGCCCCGGAAGCAGGAAAAGAGCGGGCGATTGAATTGCCGGGTTGATCCCCGCCCGCATAAACAATCCCGGGGCGGTTCCTGAAAGATTCGGAAGAACCTGCGCTCCTCGCGGCACCTGTGCCTGTCGTTGAATAGACTCTGTCACCTTGATCTTACGAAACGAAAGGCGCTCATTGATCGAGGCGAAGACTTCGTCGTTACGCTCAAGCGGCAGCCCGAGCAATTCTGCAACCAGGTCGCGCGTAATGTCATCGCTCGTCGGGCCTAGACCCCCGGTGACGAAAACCAGGTCCGCCTGGGGAAAAATCTCTGCCAGCGTGGTGCCTATGGCGCTTCCGTCCCCCACGGTCCGTTGCTCAGTCACAAGTAATCCCAGTTCGAGAATTTGCTGGGCGATGAAAGACAGATGCGCGTCGCGCACGTCACCCAGCAACAACTCAGACCCGGTATTGAGGACAAAAACCCTCATCAACCTCCATGTAGCGGCGGTCTCTGACCGTCGCAAACTTTGGGACCAGGTAATGCGACGGTCGCAGACCGTCGCTACAAGGACAGAAGCAGCCGGTTAGGCCGCGTCCTTGTCCTGCTTCTTGCGAATCAGCGGCGCCTTTTTGCCTTCGACAACCGCGCGATTGATCGTGACTTCCGCGATATCCTCGCGGCTCGGCACGTCATACATGATCTCGAGCATGATGCGCTCGAGCATCGAACGCAGCGCGCGCGCACCCGTACCTTTCGTGACCGCTAGCGCCGCCAGAGCCTTCAAAGCGTCCTTGGTCACAGTCAGGCGCACGCCTTCCATCGAGAAAAGCTTGGTGTACTGCTTGATCATCGCGTTTTTCGTGTCGGTCAAAATCTGAACCATTTCCTCTTCAGTCAGCGCATCGAGCGAGCTTAGAACCGGTAGACGACCGATGAATTCCGGAATCATTCCGAACGCGAGCAGATCCTCCGGCTCGGCATACTTGACCGCTTCGCGACGCAAAGCCTCCTCGGCTTCCAGCGTGGGGCCGCCGAAACCCATGACCTTATTGCCAATGCGTTTCTGGATGATCTTGTCGAGCCCGATAAACGCCCCGCCGCAAATGAACAGAATCTTCTCGGTGTTGACCTGAATATATTCCTGGTGCGGATGCTTGCGCCCACCCTGCGGAGGAACGTTGCACGTGCTGCCCTCGAGAATCTTCAACAAGGCCTGCTGAACACCCTCGCCGGAAACGTCGCGGGTAATACTGACGTTGTCGGTCTTGCGGCCGATCTTGTCGATTTCGTCGATGTAAACGATCCCAATTTCGGCACGCTTAACGTCGTAATCGGCATTCTGTAAAAGCCGCAGGATGATGTTCTCCACGTCTTCGCCGACATAGCCGGCTTCGGTCAGGGTGGTCGCGTCGGCAATGCAAAATGGGACGTCGAGGATCTTGGCCAGTGTCTTGGCCAGGAGCGTCTTGCCGGAACCCGTGGGACCGATGAGGAGAATATTGCTCTTTTCGATCTCAACATCTGCCAATGGATCTGGCTGGAAAGCCGTGGCACCTGCCTGCTCGGGCGTCTGCGTTGGAGGCTGCAGAACGCGCTTGAAATGATTGTGAACCGCGACCGAGAGCGTCTTTTTGGCCAAATCCTGGCCGATCACATATTGATCGAGAGACCGCCTGATTTCGACCGGTTTTGGA
The DNA here is from genome assembly GCA_963824205.1 of uncultured Verrucomicrobiae bacterium. Taxonomy (GTDB): domain Bacteria; phylum Verrucomicrobiota; class Verrucomicrobiia; order Chthoniobacterales; family UBA10450; genus JBBRDU01. The sequence goes on from CAWGOG010000003.1 coordinate 164,853, forward strand.
ACGCGGATATTTGAGGACTGACGGCGAGCGTCTTCGTTGAGCTCCTTATCGAGGATGCTCTTGCAGACGTTGATGCAGCTATCGCAAATGTAGACGCCGGGACCGGCAATAAGCTTGCGCACCTCCGCGTGGCTCTTGCCACAAAAGGAGCACATTGTGAGGTTGGAAGCGCGCGCCATTTTGGTCTCCTTTTCAGGAGCAGGTCTTATTCCTCTACTTTACGTGGTAAAGCCGCTTCCGCCACTGCGGCTGCACGCTCGCTGGCCGGGGATGTGGCCCCATCGAGCAGTTTGACTTCTTTGCGCGATTTAATGACTTCGTCGACCAGCCCATAGGCCTTCGCTTCCGCCGCCGACATGTAGTAGTCCCGGTCGGAATCCGAGCGAACCTGTTCCTCTGATTTGCCGGTGTGCTGAGCGATGATCCGGATCAGGCGCTTCTTCAACTTGAACATGTAATCCACCTGACGCTCAACGTCGCTGGCCTGGCCCTGGGCCCCGCCATGCACCTGGTGGATCATGATATCTGAATTCGGCAGCGCAAAACGCTTCCCCTTTGTGCCCGCACAAAGCAGAACCGCGCCCATGCTCGCCGCCATTCCCAGGCAGTAAGTGGTCACGTCACAGGTCAAAAACTGCATGGTGTCGTAAATCGCGAGACCGGCGGAAACGGAGCCGCCCGGTGAGTTCACGTAAATATTGATGTCCTTCTTTCCGTCTTCCATCTGCAGGAAAAGAAGCTGCGCGATGACCAGGTTGGCGATGTGATCGTCGATAGGCGTCCCGATAAACACGATGCGATCCTTGAGCAGGCGCGAGTAAATATCGTAACTGCGCTCTCCGCGTCCGGTCTGTTCCACCACCATTGGAACGAGCACCGATTGAGACAAATTCTTGGATGATTCAGTCATGTTTATGCTCGGAAACCGCGGATTTTACAGCTGGTTTGACGCTAACATTCGCCTTTAGGAAATCAAGGGTCTTGCCCAGCAGTATCTGTTCCGCAAGCGCGTTTAGACCGTCATGTTCCTCAAGCTCGCGCCGCATTTTATCCACCGAAACATTGTAGCGCATGGCCTCCTGCCGAACGCGCTGGGCGAGATCTTCGCGAGTCACTTCAATCTTCTCGTTTTCAGCGATCCGCGAGAGGATGAAATTGGTCCGTAACCGGTGGATGGCAAGGCCGGCCGCGCCTTCAACCAGTTCCTTCTCCTTTGCCTTCAACATTTCGTCGGTAATGCCGCGTTCGCGATTCCGCTGCACCAGCTCGCCCAGGGCCCGTTTTGTTTCCGACCGCAGCAGACTCGGCGGAACCTCGAACGGAGTCTGCTCGTGCAAATGCTTCAGGATCTGCGCTTCCTTGGCATGATCGGCCTCATGCTCCTTCTCATGCTCGAGATCGTGCTCGATGGTGTGCCGAAGATCCTCGAGCGTTTTTCCCGGAAGAAGTTTCGCGGCAAACTCATCGTTAACTTCCGGCAAAAGGCGCTCCTTGATTTCGCGAACCGTGACTTCGTAATCGGCCTTTTTGCCGGCTAATTCCTTGACCAGGAAATCCGCCGGGAATTCTACCGTGACCTGGCGGGTCTCATCCGGACGCATTCCTTCCAGTTGTTCACAGAATTGCGGCAGGAAATTATCCTTCGCCATGCGCAGCCAGAATTTCTTTCCACCGTGAATATTCTTGCTCGCTTCAGGTGCGATCTCGCTGATCGGTTTCCCATCGATTGTTCCGTGGAAGTCGACCACCGCAAAATCGTCCATCTTTAGCGCGCGATCTTTCACATCGCCAAAGTCTGCCGTTTGATCGCGCAAACGTTCAACGGCCGCATCGATCTCCGCTGCCGTCACTTCCGATTCCGGAATCTCCACCGGAATGTTTTTGTATTCGGGCAGGTCGAATTCCGGCGCCGTAATCACGGTCGCGCGAAATTTGATCGAGCGATCATCGTTAAATTCGACATCTTCAAGATTCGTTAGGGAAACAACTCGAAGCTTTTCCCGGTCAACCGCTTCGCGATAACTCTTCGAGACCAGTTTCTTGGTCAGCTCGTCCTGGATTTCCTTCTTAAACTTGGCTTCGATCACCTTCCGGGGCGCTTTTCCCGGCCGATACCCCGGGATCTTGGCAAAGCGCGCGAAACTGCCGGCAATCTCATCCCATTCCTTTGATACTTCCTCCGGCGGCAGCTCGATGTACAAAGTCGACGTCGCGTCGGGCTGTTTCTCTACGTTTACCTTCATAAGCGCGCCGCACGGTAACGGTGCGGCCTGACCGGTGCAAATCACCGGTCGAAAAACGGCCTGACTTCCGAACCCGCGCTTCGCAACTGCAGGGCGGCCATTCTGGCCGCCGACCTATGAAATGGCGGCGAAGATCGTCGCGCTACAGTCACACCGGGGGATTGCGGCAGTCACCTCTGGACTGATACACGCAACTGCCGCGCACATAGACGGCTTTCGTCAGGGGCATGCCAAACCAATACGCGAGCTCACGGTAGTCGCCGCAGTCGAAGATTGAGAAATTCGCCAGCCTCCCCGGTTGCAACGAACCGATGGTATCGGCACGACCGAGAGAGGCCGCCGCATTAATCGTGGCAGCGTTTAACGCTTCCGCAGGCGACATCTTCATCTGAGTGCAGGCCAGTGAAAAAACCATCGACATACTCGTGATAGGCGACGAACCGGGATTGAAGTCGGTCGCGAGGACGATGGCCAGTCCGGCATCAATCATTTCGCGCGCGCGCGGATAATGTTGCAATCCAAGCGCGTAGACGGAGCCGGGTAGCAGCACTGGCTGCACTTTTGCTTTCGTGAGGGCCGAGATTCCCGCCGTTTCGGTCTTTTCAAGATGATCCGCGGTCACGCTTTGCAGCTCCGCGGCCAGCGCCGCCCCGCCGGAATTGGTCAACTGATCGACATGCATCCGCAATTTCAGTCCGGCTTTCTTCGCCGCCGTAAGGATTCGTCGAGACTGCTCGACGCTGAAATATCCCTCTTCACAAAAGATATCTGCATATTCGGCGAGCTTTTCCTTCGCAACCGTCGGGAGCATTTCCCGAATGATAAGATCTTCGTAAGACTGCTCGTTATGCTCAGGCGGAATTGCGTGAGCCCCGAGGAATGTCGGAATGCACTGGAGCGCCGTCGTTTCAGAGAGAGCCTTGATCACCCGGAGAATTTTTAACTCGTCTTCGACGGTCAGGCCGTAGCCTGATTTCGCCTCGATCGTGGTCGTCCCTCCCTCGAAAAACCAACGAGCATGTTTTTGCGCTTGTTTGAGTAACTCGGCTTCGCCTGCCGCGCGGGTCGCTCGAACGGTCGATAAAATGCCGCCACCGGCGGCCGCGATTTGCTGATATGTCTCGCCCCGCGCGCGTCTTTCATAGTCATCAAGCCGATTGCCCGCGAAAACGACATGTGTATGCGCGTCGACAAACCCTGGCAACACCACCCGTCCGCCTGCATCAACGACATGGATATCACCCGAAGGTTTTGAGACTTGACCGCTTAAAGCGGTCAAGTCTCGTTCGATCTCATCGCTCGGGCCGACGGCTTCGATTTTGCCGTCGCGAATCAACATTCCGCCATCGCGAATGATGCCGAGCTCCAATAATTCGGTACCAACTCGCGGACGATTCGGACCCGCAAGCGTCACCAGTTCCGCCGCGTGGAGAACAGCGAGCGAGGCGTTCACCCCAGTTTTCCTTCGACTTCTTGAAGAGCCGCTTTGAAACGCGATTCGGAATCGCTTCTAATCTTGTCGAGCTTCTCCTGGAGACCCGCCTTGAATTTTTCGTCCTTCAAACCCGCCAGATTGATCCGAACATTCATTCCCGCACCTTCAATGCAGGCACGGACGGCCAGAAGGCCGACGCCAACGTCGGAGATCGAAGCCGGGTTCCCCTTCTTCGCCATATCCGCCAGCAAATCGTAAGCTCGAAACGCCGTTTCCATGACGCGCATTGGTATTTCGGCAGCATATTTGTTAGCCGATTGGATAGCATCGCTGCGCGCGGCCTTGTCCTCGGCCGATTCTTTAGGCAGACCGAACGCCGCCATTACCTTGTTAAAAGCGGCCGTGTCCTCATCGACCAAAAACAACATTTCATCCTTCAATTGCTGCGCTTTGACTGCCCAGTCGCTGAAATAGCTCAGCTTGTCTTCCCAGCCGCGTTTGCCGGCGGAAAGATTGGCTACCATTCCGCCTAGCGAGACACCGAGCGCGCCCATCAAGGCGGCTACGGAGCCCCCGCCCGGCGCGGGAGAATCGCTCAGGGTTTCATTGCAGAACTGGCGCAGATCCAGTTTAACGAGTGATTTTTTCGCGGCGTGGGCTTCCATTTTTAGTTCGATGATTTTTTCTTTGGCGTCGAAAGGTTTCAGTTCGCCCAATCCCATCGAGCGAACCGCCAGGTCGATCAGCTCTTCCTCCGCGGCGCCTTCCGACCAGTTCTGCTTGCGCAAAAAATATCTTCCGGCATCGAGCAAACATTTTTTTGGGATCATGCCCACAATTTCCGAGCCGGTCACGCGCAGGCCCCGTTTGGCCGCGGACTCCACGCAGGCGTCGAAGGCCGCATGGAGTGGCGTTTCATCGATGTTCGTCAGGTTCATCGAGACCTGCGCAATGCCATATTCCTCGACGTACCAGCCAATGGCCTTCACGTGCTTCAACATTCCGGGAAGACGAACCGGTTCTCCCTTTTCATCCAGGACCGGCTTCCCCGCGGGTGTGCCGTCATCCGTTTTCACGCGACCATTCTCTCGCACATCGAATGCGATGTTGTTCGCGCGGCGCACGGCTTTCGTATTCAGGTTGGCGTTGTAAGCCACAAGAAATTCGCGGGCGCCGATTGCGGTCGCGCCGGATTTTGCGTTGAAAACGGCCGGCCCGAAATCCGGTTTCCAGGCGGGGTTTTTCATCTTCTCGGAAAAGCCCTCGTATTCACCCGCGCGGACGACGGCGAGGTTTGTTCGTGCAGGATTCGCGGCCGCTTTTTCGTAAAGGTAGACTGGAATCTGCAGTTCCCGTCCGACGCGATCTCCGAGTTTCTTTGCGCAGGAGATCGCCTCCTCCCAACTGACATTGCTGATGGGAACAAATGGACAAACATCCGTGGCACCCATGCGCGGATGCGCGCCTTTATGCTTACGCATGTCGATGAGTTCGGCGGCCTTTTGAATGCCGCGGAAAGCACCCTCGACCGCAGCCTCGGGAGCGCCGACGAAGGTAACGACTGTGCGATTCGTCGTCGCCCCGGGATCGACATCGAGCAACGACACGCCTTCGGCCGAAGCGATCGCTTCGGTGATTTGCCGAATCACCTCCCGGTCGCAGCCTTCCGAAAAGTTGGGAACGCACTCGATGAGCTTCCGCATGATCAGTCTCTTCGCTTCGGTTCCATCGGGATTTCGACTTTGTTCTTCGCCGCAAAATCAATGGCGCCCGAATAGCCGGCATCCACGTGGCGCAGAACTCCCATTCCCGGATCGCTCGTCAGGACGCGTTCGAGGCGGCGCTTTGAATCGTCAGTGCCATCAGCCACGACGACCATGCCGGCATGTTGTGAGTAGCCTATTCCGACGCCGCCGCCGTTGTGAATCGAAACCCATGACGCGCCGGCCGCAGTGTTGACCAGCGCGTTCAGCAGGGGCCAGTCGGCAATGGCATCACTGCCGTCAATCATGCCTTCGGTTTCGCGGTTCGGAGACGCCACCGAACCGGAGTCGAGATGGTCGCGGCCAATAACGATGGGCGCCTTGAGTTCGCCACGCCTAACGAGTTCGTTCATCGCCACTCCGAACTCGGCCCGTTCGCCGTAACGCAGCCAGCAGATTCGCGCGGGCAAGCCTTGAAACTGGATGCGCTCGCGCGCGAGGTTCATCCATCGACGCAAGGTTTCATTCTCCGGGAACAACTCGAGAGCAAGTTTGTCCGTCCGCGCGATGTCTTCCGGATCGCCGCTCAACGCGACCCACCGAAATGGCCCGCAACCTTCGCAAAAAAGCGGACGGATATACTCGGGGACGAAGCCGGGAATATCGAAAGCGTTGGTCACACCACCTTTCTGAGCCTGCGCACGAATGTTGTTACCGTAATCAAAGGTAACCGCGCCGAGCTTGTTCAAATCGAGCATGGCCTGCACGTGAACGGCCATGGATTCGGTGGAGCGGCGAACGTATTCGTCAGGCTGATCGCGTCGCAAAGACAGCGCCTGGTCGAGTGCCAGGCCGTGCGGCACGTAGCCGTTGAGAGCGTCATGCGCACTGGTTTGATCCGTCAGAATATTGGGGACGGCACCGCGGCGAACGAGTTCAGGAAGGACATCGGCACAATTTCCGACCAGCCCGATCGAAACCGCCTTTCTTTCGCTGCGAGCGCGTTCAACCAGTTCCAAAGCCTCGTCCAAAGAATAGGCGATCTCGTCGCAGTATCCCGTCTTTAGACGCTTCTCGATCCGCGTCTGATCAACGTCGACTCCAAGAAAGACGGCGCCATTCATCGTGGCCGCGAGGGGTTGCGCTCCCCCCATTCCGCCGAGGCCGCCACTGACAATCCATTTGCCCTCCAGCGAACCGCCAAAGTGCCGGCGACCGGCTGCGGCAAAGGTTTCGTACGTCCCCTGGACGATTCCCTGGCTGCCGATGTAAATCCAGGAACCGGCCGTCATTTGCCCATACATCGTTAGGCCAAGGCGCTCGAGCCGATTGAATTCCGGATAGTTCGACCAGTGACCAACAAGATTGGAATTCGCAATCAGGACGCGCGGAGCTTCGTTGTGTGTCCGAAATTTTCCGACAGGCTTTCCGGATTGCACCAGCAACGTTTCCGAATCATCGAGCGTTTGCAGCGAACGAACGATGGCTTCGTACGCTTCCCAGTTGCGCGCTGCCTTGCCCGTGCCGCCGTAAACAACCAGCCGTTCCGGATCTTCCGCGACATCCGGGTCCAGGTTATTCATAAGCATGCGAAGGGCGGCCTCCTGTTGCCATCCTTTGCAGCTCAACTGATTGCCGCGTGCGGCGCGAATCATCCGGCGGCCGCTCATAGCTTCTCAAATTCGCTGTCAAAATCGCCGGCCCGGATAGCGGCGGCAACACGCATAATGTCGTCGGAAAGCGCGCGATCGCCCTGGAGCGCCGGAGCAATCGCGCGAACAGCAGCAAATGCGCGCTCCACGCCCGATCCCGCGCGCAACGGCCGGCGGTGTTCCAATCCTTCGGCCGCGGCCAGCAATTCGACCGCGATTAAATGTTCCGCCGCGTCCACAATTGCGCGCAACTTAAGAGCCGAAGTCATCCCCATGGAAACGTGATCTTCTTTCCCGGCCGAGGTGGTGATGTTGTCCACACTTGCCGGATGAGCCAGAACGCGCGCTTCATTCAAAAGAGCTGCTGCCGTCACGTGTGCAATCATGAAACCCGACTGCACGCCCGGACGCCGCGCCAGGAAAGGCGGCAAGCCATCGCTCTTGTCCGGATTGAGCATGCGATCGGTCCGTCTTTCGCTAATCCCCATCAAATCGGCCAGGGCAATGGCTGAATAATCCAGGGCCATCGCGAGCGGCGCGCCGTGGAAATTTCCGCCGGAGAGGACCTCGCCGGTTTCAAAAACCAACGGATTGTCCGTGGCGGAGGCGGATTCTATGAGCAACACCTCTTCGCAATGCCCCAGGGCGCCACGAACAGCGCCATGAACCTGTGGAATACAGCGAAGACTGTAGGCATCCTGGATTCTTGGATCGTTTCGGAGATGCGATTCGCGAATCTCGCTTCCCTCGAGCAGGAAGAGCATGTGCGCCGCCGATCGCTTCTGTCCCGGATGCGGACGCGCGTCGTGCAAGCGCAGGTCGAACGCGACCGGCGTGCCCATCAGCGCCTCCAGGCTCATGGCGCCCGATACGTCGGCCACGCTCGTTAGGCGAAGAGCGCGATGCAATGCCAGGCCGCCGACGGCGTGCATCGCCTGGGTGCCGTTGAGGAGCGCCAGTCCTTCCTTCGCCTGCAGTCGAACAGGCGCGAGGCCGGCGCGACGCAGGGCTTCGCCACTTTCAAGACGTTCGTCGCGAAAAAAGCATTCTCCCTCACCGGTCAAAGTTCGCGCGAGGTGAGCAAGCGGGGCGAGGTCACCGCTCGCTCCGACCGATCCTTTTTCAGGGATGATCGGGTGAACGCCGCGGTTCAACATTTCCACGAGCAACTCGATGACTTCGATCCGTATCCCGCTGAGCCCGAGGGAAAGCACGTTTGCCCGCAGCAGCATCATCGCGCGCGTCTCCGGAACGGAAAGAGGCGATCCGACACCGCAGCAATGACTGCGAACAAGGTTTGCCTGCAGGTCCAGAAGTTCGTCAGGCGAAACCCGTACCTCGGAAAGTTTTCCGAAGCCTGTATTCACACCGTAAACGACGTCGCCGCGTTCCACGATGGCTTCAACAACGCGCCTGGATGCGCTGACCCGAGGATGGACGGCGGCGGCGATCTCCACCGTTTGTTCGTTAACGGCGACGCCGGCAATTTCAGGGAGGGACAAAGGCTGCCCGCTTAGTTCCATCCGTCCAACATTAATGACAACAGGGGCAAATGGAAGTTGATCTCTGGGCTAAGGGAAAGGCCAGGCCGATGACGACCTGGCCCTTTACTAAAGCCATTCCCACAGCGGGGAAGCCACACTCTCGCTTTATTTCGAGTATCCGTGTGTCGAGCTCGCCGTCGTGCTGGCCGACGTCGTCTCGTTCTTGTGTGCACAAGCCCCAAGGCTCAATGCGCTGGCTAAGACTGCCACGATCATGATCGCTTTCAGAAGTTTCAATTTATATCGCCCCCTTTCCTAGCAAGTTGCTGCCGCTTTGTAGGCAAGGAACCGCGATGACGCAACGATTTTCTCGAAATTCGTGCCCAGGCCGAGCCGGACACTACTCTTCGATCGTTACCGGCGTTCCCTCTTCCACCAGCCGGAACAGTTCAATTACGTCGTCATTTCGCATGCGGACGCAGCCGTAGCTGTCCGGGACGCCAACGGTATCCTCGTGTTTCGTGCCATGGATATAGATGTAGCGGTCGCGCGTATTCAGGTTTTCCGGGTCGATACCGTCGAGCCAAAGGATCCGGCTGGTTATCCAGTCTTCCGTCTCGGGAGGGGCCTCGCCCGGCGCCAATGGCACCCTGGCCTTTGAAAATTGTCCCGCTCGGCTGGTCATGGCCGATTTTTTCGCCGATGACAAATCGCCCCAGCGGCGTCCTGAAGCTTCCGTCAACTGTTCCGAGACCGAACTTTGACGTCGAAACTGGAAACGTTCGGACACACTTCCCCGGCTGCCAGAGTTCCACGTCTGATCACCGATGAAGATTCGGATTTCGGTTTGTGAGCTTTTCAGGGGCATCAAGGACATTTAGAGTTATGGCCGGGTGAAAAATTATCAAATCGCCATTGTCGGCGCGACTGGCGCGGTCGGTGCAGAGCTGCTGAAAGTTCTCGAGCGCCGTAATTTCCCCGTTAGGCAAATTCGCGCAATCGGCTCGGCCCGTTCCGCAGGGAAACACATCCCCTGGAAAGATACACATCTCGTCGTGGAATCGCTTTCCGAACGGTCGTTCGATGGCATCGACATCGCCTTCTTCAGCGCCGGAACAGAAATATCGACGGCCCATGCCCCGATTGCAAAAAATGCCGGCGCCATCGTGATCGACAATTCTCCGGCCTTTCGAATGGACGAAGATGTCCCGCTCGTTATACCGGAAATCAATAGCGACGATATTCGGGCGCACAAGGGCATCATTGCGAACCCGAATTGCACTGCGGCGATAGCGCTCATGGCGCTTTATCCGCTGCACCGCATCTTCCGGGCGAAACGGGCCATCGGCGCAAGTTACCAGGCGGTCTCAGGCACAGGTGCGCGCGCGATCGCGGAATTGCGCGAGCAGGTTGCCGCAATCGTGAGACAATCGGAGGCTATGCCTGAAGTCTATCCGCACCCGATCGCATTCAACGTTCTTCCCCACATCGGTTCTTTCGGACGAAGCGGGTACACGAGCGAAGAAGACAAAATGGAAAGCGAAGCTCGAAAGATCATGCATGCGCCCGCGTTCAAGGCTTCGATCACCTGCGTTCGCGTTCCCGTCTATCGCGCTCATTCGGTCGCGCTGAGCGCTGAATTTGAAGAACCGATCACGCTGGACCGCGCCCGTGAAGTGCTCGCCAAAGCGCCTGGGCTTGAGCTGGTGGACGAACCGAATGCCAACCGCTACCCGATGCCGCTCAATGCTGCCGGGCGGGATAACTGCCAGGTCGGCCGGGTCCGCATCGATCGCGCCTTTGATAACGGCCTGTGCTTTTGGGTGGCCGGCGACCAGTTGCTCAAAGGGGCCGCGTTAAATGCCGTGCAGATCGCCGAGCTTCTTTGACGATCCTGCGCACCTTCCGCGCGAATCGAAGCCGCCTAATGAGGTCGCACGACCACGAACGAACGGGTGCGATGGCGGCAAACTGAGAGAACCTGCGGCTGCGCCGGGTCAAGTTTGGCGGCTGCCTTTTGAAAATCCGCCACCGTCGCGACTGGCTGCTGGTTTACTTCTTCGATGACGTCGCCCTTTTGCAAATCGGTCGAAGCAACCGCCGAGTCGACCTGCGAAACGATCACCCCTTTTACTCCGTTTGGCAGATCCATTTGTTGGGCCAATTGCGGCGTCAACTCGCCCACTGAAATACCAGCCAGGGCAGAAGTGTTGCCCACCGGTGGTCGCTGCGGAGGCGTATTTTCATCCTGGTCGTCGGGTTGCGGACCGCGCGACTGTTGTGGCGCTACTTGGGTTTGATAATCAGCCGGTTGCTCTCGGATTGTCGCAGAAACTTTTACCGGTTTGCCGTCGCGATCGATCTCAAGATCGATGGGCTTGTTTAGCTCAACCTGGGACACATACGTTCGCAACTGGAGAAAATTTCGCACGTCGTGGCCGTTGAATTTCCGGATCACATCGCCCTTTTGCAGATGCGCATCTGCCGCAGGTGATCCCGGAACCACGTAATCGACGACGACACCGTCCTCGGGCGTTACCTGAGGATCCCGATTGATGCTGCCCCCGAATACCGAGGTATCCGCGAATAATGCGGCCTTGCTTAAGGAGGCTCTCTAGAGCGGTGCGGACGGTATTCGAAGGAATCGCAAAGCCAACCCCCAGGGAGCCGCCGCCCTTCTGGGAAATGATCGCGGTATTAATGCCGATAACTTCACCTCGTAGATTAATCAACGGACCGCCACTGTTCCCGGGATTGATCGCGGCGTTCGTCTGTAGAAGATCACCAAAACCGTCAGCGCGGTTGGGGCGGCCTTTCGAGCTGATGATTCCGTCAGTGACCGTTTCCTCAAACCCAAAGGGATTGCCGATCGCAAGAACGAAGTCCCCGGTTTGAACGGTATCGGAATCCGCCAGTTTCAGCGGCCGGACGTTTGGGTCGTCGATCTTCAAAACAGCTAGATCCGCCTGATCGTCGGCCCCAATGAGGCGCGCCTTTCGGGTCTGGCCATCGCTGAGCTGCACCTCGATTTCGTCAACCTTGTCGACGACATGGTTATTGGTAATGATATGCCCCTCGTTAGTCACGATGACTCCCGATCCGAGAGATCTCCGGACCATCTCTTCCTCGCGCGGGGATCGAAACTGCCTCGAATTGCGGAAGAAAAACTGAAACGGGTCTAACGAATTGTTACGCTGCGAAATCTTCGTCGAGGTCCTCACGGCGACAACAGAAGGGATCACACCGCTGACCAGCGCGCGCCGCTCCCGGTTTAACGCCTCCAACGACGCGACGCTCTTGGAGTCGACCACATTCTCGGTCGCAAGAGTGTATTTCTCCGGCTGGCGCTGGAGGATATTGAGGCCGCCGCGTTTCAGCTGATAATCGTAAAGCGCCGAAATCGCGATACTCAGCAGGGCTACAAAAACCACGAATTTAAGAAGATTTTTCATCAGCTAACGTTGGCAAAAGTTCGTCCCTGTTGTTCGACAATCAATTGGCGGAAACGTTGATTTTCCGCCCATTCTAACTGCGGGTCTTTCTCAAAAATCAAGGTAGCCGCGGCCCGGGCTTGCTGCATTAAATCCCTGTCCTCTCGTAAATCTCCGATTTTCAGCGCGGGAAGCCCGCTCTGCGCCGTGCCCAAAAGATCGCCCGGCCCCCGCATTTGCCAATCGGCTTCTGCGATCTCGAATCCGTTGGCCGTTTTCACGAGCACGCCGAGCTTTTCCTGGGTCTCGGCTGCCTGATCCGAGCTTAGGAGGATGCAGTAGGATTTGTGCTCGCCGCGGCCAATTCTCCCGCGCAACTGGTGAAGTTGAGCCAGGCCGAACCGCTCGGCGTTTTCAATCAGCATGACGGTGGCGTTAGGGACATCGACTCCAACCTCGATCACTGTCGTGCTCACAAGCACCTTTATTTTCCCGGAGCGGAACTGCTCCATGATCGCTTGTTTTTCAGGCGCCGGAATCCGTCCGTGCAACAGCCCGCAGGAAAACGGCGCCAGACATTTCGACCACCGCTCATATTCAACCGCCGCAGCCTTTGCGTTCAGTTTCTCGCTCTCGTCGATGAGCGGATAGATGACGTAGGCCTGACGCCCGGCGGTGAGTTCCTTCCTCAGGAATGCCAGCACTTCGTCGAGCTTCTCCGGATCGCGCACGGCCGTGACGATTTTCCCGCGGTTTCGGGGCATTTCATCAATCACCGAGACATCGAGGTCGCCGTACGCCGTCATCGTCAGAGTGCGCGGGATCGGTGTCGCCGTCATCACGAGCACATCCGGCGCCGGTTCCCGGGCCGTCAGCCGCGCCCTCTGCGCAACCCCAAACTTATGCTGCTCATCGATCACGACGAGACCCAGATTCTCGAAAGAAACCGAATCATACAAAAGAGCGTGCGTCCCGACGATCACGGGGGGCGTGTCGGAGCGAACGCTGTTCCACGCGCCTATGTTCCGGGGAGCGCGGGCTGCCAGCCTGCTCATCGCGGCAGCCTGCCGCGATGTTTTCCGAGTCGTTATCCTCGCGCAAGCCCGGATACCATACCCAAGGATACTCTTCAGTCGGCCCCGCCACTCCTGTGTCCCATGGATTCCTAGTGATGTATTGAAACTTTTCGCGAAGGTCCGCTTCGGACCGGATTAGGCGATCGAATGATTCGCTTTCCCAGACCGGCTCTTCGCACTCATCGATCCGATTGATCCGAGTGGCCGTGTACGACTTAATGCTGTGCAAGATCTTCGAAAGCGAAAAAAAATGCGGTTTGCCGCCATCATCATTTTTCTCGATGGCCGGCTCCAAGAGTAGATGAACGTGATCTGGCATCACGCACGCAGCAAATAATTGGTAGCGCCGATCCTTCCATCGAAGCACCGACTCCATCACGGTCTCTTTCGATGCCGGACACAACTGCCTGCGCCCCCTCGGTACTGAACGTGATCATGTACTTTGCCCACGGACGTTCAAAATGCGGCAAGCGCCTGCGGCTGTATCGAATATCCGCGTTACTTGCATCCCTTGATGATTCGTCCGGCAGGCTGCCGGACGCAGCAGGCTGGCAGCCTGCGCTCCCCGATTCCTGCGCGTGTTCAAACAATGGCAGGGGCCCGCTTTCTTCCTGGCGTGCCGAGGTTCGCAGAGCGACCCGGACACCCAAAGGCTCCAGCCATCGCCGCAGAACATCGTAATGTTGTTCGGCCAGGATTTGCGTGGGCGCCATCATGGCGGCCTGGAACCCGGCTTCTACCGTCAGCAGAATGGCGGCGATGGCCACGACCGTCTTGCCCGAGCCAACGTCGCCTTGCAGGAGGCGGTTCATCGGGTGCCTGGCACCCAGCCCGGATCTTATTTCCTCGATAACTTTCTTCTGCGCATCCGTTAGGCCGAAGGGCAGCTGCTCGATAAATTTTTCGAGCAACGCTCCCTTCCCACAGTGAATCGCGCCCGGTCGCGCTTCTGCTTCACTCCGTCGCGCGGCGATTAGCATTTGCAACGCGAAGAATTCCGAAAGGACCAAATGGTGCCGCGCCTCGTTCTTCTGCTGCCAGGTCTCGGGAAAATGGATCGCCTGCAAGGCGAACCGGCGATCGCCTTTCACCAGCCGCGCGGGTGCGAGGGTTTCGACAGGCTCCTCGGAAAGTTCCTGCAGGACTCTATAAATAATCCCGCGAAGAAGCCGTTGCGAGACACCCTCGGTCGCCGGATAAACCGGCGTGATACGGCGGAAATGAATGGACGCTTCATCCTCGTCCGGTTCGATGACTTCAAACTCCGGATGATCGAGGCACAATCGCTTGCCGCGCAGCCGGGGTTTCCCGAATACGATGAGCCGCTGTCCGGTCGCGATCATCTTTTGCACGTAATGGAGATTGAACCAGCGCAGCGTGAGCGGCTGGCTCAGCGCGGTCGCATTGGTTTCCTCCATCGTGACTTCGAATATCTTCTTCCAACCGCCAAAACGTCTTATCTGGGTTTTAACGACTTCGCCGCAGAGACAAACGGGTTTATCGCTCTCTTCGCGCGGAAATTCCGGGAACTCCTGCCGATCTTCGTAACGCCGGGGATAATGGGTCAATAAATCCTCGACCCGCTCGATTCCGAGACGCCGAAGAGCCGTGACCCGCGGTTTCGGGATCCATTCCAGTTCACTCAGAGGGCGGGCAATATCCATTAGTTAGGCGCGATCGAGGACCGAATCGCATGCACATGCAGATCGAGGCGGGGCTCGCCTTCATATTCACCGGCCTTGATGCGATAAGCCACGTCCCAGGGCGGCGGCGGGAGTTCGAGGGCCGCGGCGTCAAAGTAAACCGCCCGCTGATGGTAATTGTGCTGGCGCAGCCGAAGCAGCAAATGTTTCTCCTTTAGTTTTCGCGGCGGAGCCACGCAATCGACGCCTCGCGAACAAAAAAGCGGCTGCGGATTGCCATTGCCAAACGGTTGCAACAGCTCGTGCCAGCGAAGCAGATCAAAATTAATTTCTGAGAAGTTCAGCTCGTGATCAATTCGAAGTCGCGGCCGCAATTGCTCTTCGGAAAGCATCTCGCGCGCGGCTTTCTTGAATGCTTCTGTAAACGCCGGAAATTTCCCTTGCGCGAGCGCTATGCCCGCCGCCATCTCGTGGCCGCCAAACTTCTCCAGGAACTCCGAGCATCGAGCCAATGCCTGCACGAGCGAAAGTCCTTCGATGCTTCTTCCACTCCCCTTGCCTGCCCCCTGCTCATCAAAACCGACCACGATCGTTGGCCGGTGATACTTCTTCGAGAGACGCGACGCCACAATTCCCAGGACCCCCGGATGCCATCCGCGAGCACCCACAACGATCGCCGCATCTTTTTCCGAATCGGATCCGGAGAGCACCAGCTCCTCTGCGGCCGCCAGAATCCGGCGTTCCACCTCCTGTCTTTCCCTGTTCTCCCGATCGAGCTCGGTGGCAAGCGTGCCCGCTTCAGTGAAGTCATCCGTGATCAGCAGGCGAAGAGCCTTCTCCGCGGTGCTCAAACGACCGGCGGCATTCAGCCGCGGTCCCAGCCGAAAGCCAATGTGCTCCGGAAGAATGGGCGCGCGGACACCACTGACTTCCATGAGTTTTCGCAAGCCGGGCCGCGAGCTTCTTCCTAGCTCGCGCGCTCCTCTTTGAACCAGGGTCCGGTTCTCGCGATGCAAAGGAACAATGTCAGCGACCGTTCCAAGAGCGACCAGGTCCAGGTGCGAGCGCAAATCGAAGTTAGGCAGTGGGCGTGTTTTTAGGAGCGCGTGACAGAGCTTAAAAACGATTCCAGCACTGCAAAAGTAGTGAAAGGGGGAATCACGGTCGATTTTCGGGTTAACAATCGCCACACATTCCGGCAGGGCCGCCTTTGGCTCGTGATGATCGAGGACAATCACGTCGACACCACGCTCGCAGAGGGTCCGGATCTCGGCGACCGACGAGGTTCCACAATCAACCGCGACGAGCAATTGAGGCCGATGAGACGCGAGACAACGTTCGACGCTTTCGGAGGTAAGGCCGTAGCCCTCTTCCATGCGCAGCGGCAAAAACAGATCCGGTGACAGACCGTAACCCGAAAGCACTGATGAGAGCAGTGCGAGAGAGGTCACACCGTCAACATCGTAGTCGCCGAATAAGACAACGCGCTCCCCTCCTTCGACGGCACGAAGCAGCCGCGCCACCGCCCGATCCATTTGCGGCAGAAGGAACGGATCGGTCAGCGATTTCAGGCGTGGCCGAAGAAAGAATTCAACCTCATCGCGCGAGCGAAAATTCATGCGCGACAACAAACGCGCGATACACGGTGAATCACAAAGTTCGCCCCATTTGATCGCGGCCCCACTCAAGTCTTCAGGCGGGGCAATAATCCAATCGGTCGGCACCGCTGATGGTAGGCTGCTGGGAATGACCTGACAAGCGGCGCTCACTCTCGCGACTCTTGCCTAAACAAGCGCAAGATCGGTCGGGCGATTTGAGAGCAAGCCGTGCTTCACGCACAAGCGGGCAAACAGATCGAGGCCCTCTTTCTCCCGTTGACCGAAGGTAAACCGCAAATGTTCCCGGTAGTACGCTCGACAAAACGTGTGATCGAACGCCGTTTCTTCGCCAATCAGATCGTCCAGTTCCGCGAGATTCGCGTCTCGGAGCGACCTCAACGAATCAGCCAGTGAATCGGCGCCAGCGACCTCCGGACGAATGAGCCACAGGGCATAAACAAAAGGGAGTTTCGTTAGGCTTTGCCACTCTGCGCCCTGGTCCCAATAGCTGTAGGCATCGCCGAACTTTTGCCGAAATTCGATCGCCTGATCGCCAATCAGGAATCGCGCCCGCCCGGACTGCAATGGTGAGAGCTTATCCTGCGGCATTTGAGATGGGAGAAACTCCCGCCCTCGCTCGGCCAGCAGAGTCCGAAGAAGCGAGACAGCGGTCGCGGACGCGGGATCAATTTCGATCTCGCGCACATCACAACCATGATCAGAGGCCACGACCACGCTGTAGACTGGACCGTCCGAGGCGATCGCGACCCCGTCGACGATCCGGTAGATCGGGTTACGCAGAAACTCGAAGCTCGAGACGAGGGAGGCATCGAGTTCACCAGCGCCAAGGCGCCGGCACAGGTCGGAAGGATGATCGAAGTCAATCTCGCCCGGCCAGCCACGGACTAACGGGCGAGCGTTGACGTATTTTACGCAGCCGAGGCGGAGTGACAATGGCCCCACTCGCTAGGCGCAGACCAGCTCGGCTTCAGGGGGAAGTCCGTCGCTTTCGGGAGTCATATCGCTCTTGCGATTGATATGACGGTAGTAGCTGTCGCGCTGGACAGGCTCGCGGCCGGCTTCACGGATGGCGTGTTCCAGCGAGGCGACTGTCTGTTGTTGAGGCGTCTGCGCGCCCGCCATGTGGAAGATTTTCTCCTCCAAAATGGTGCCGTGCAGATCGTCCACTCCGTAGCTCAACGATATCTGGGCAAGGGGCAAACCCATACTGACCCAGTAAGCCGTGAGATGGTCGATATTATCGAGATAAATGCGGCTGACCGCGAGATTACGAAGCTGTTCGACGGGCGACGCGGCCTTGATGTGAGACAGGATGGTGGTTTGGGGCTCGAACGCGAATGGGATGAAGCCGGTGAAGCCGCCCGTTTCATCCTGCAATCCGCGAAGCAAGCGGAGATGATCGACTCGTTGAGCCAGAGTTTCGATGTGACCATAGAGCATCGTGCAGGTGCTGCGACCACCCATGCGGTGCCACTCGCGATGAACCTCGAGCCATTCCTCTGCGCTTTCCTTGCCTCGACAGATTTGATCGCGCACCTGCGCGTCGAAGATTTCGGCTCCGCCGCCGGTGATCGATCCGAGCCCCGCATCCTTTAAAATCTCCAGGGTTTCCCGGATCGGTTTTTTAAAAATCCGCTGCGCCAGATGGCGCACTTCGATGGCAGTGAATGCCTTGATGTGTAAATGAGGATCGAGCGCTCGAAGTTCCCGCAAGAGATCCAGGTACCACTCCTTTTTGAGAGACGGGTGCAATCCCCCCACCATGTGCACTTCGGTAATTCCCTGTCCGAGCGCTTCCCGAACAACTCCGACAATCTCATCGATGGCATATTCGAAAGCGTGCGGATCGCGTTTACGGGCGGCGAAGGCGCAGAACTGGCAGGAGAGAACACAAATGTTTGAGTAATTAATGTAGCGGTTGTGAATGTAAGTGGCGTAATTGCCATTCTTTTGCTGTCTCACTGCGCTCGCCATAATTCCGAGCGCGTTCAGGTCAGTCGATTGAAAGAGGCTGAGAGCTTCCTCGTCGGAGATGCGTTTCCGGTTTTCGACTTTCTCGGCGATCTGCCGAAGTTCTTTTGGAATCAGGGAGTAGTTCATTAGCACGGAAGCAACAAAGCTTGGGGCCACCGAGAGGATGCATGGCCAGCGTTAGACTTGCAACAAAAGGCTTTGCGAATGAGGCCATCCGGGAAGAACCGTTTGAAGGCGTGTTCACGGCGGCGTATTGATCTATACCGGCGTAAATCGCGTGTGTTGTTCATGTCATGCCCCGTAACGACCCACCCCCCGGTGCTTCCCCTTCCGACGAAGACGCCCAGGATGTTAGTCTGATGCGACTTATCGGGCGTGGCGACACGGCCGCGTTCGAGGAACTGGTGCAACGTCACCAATCCCTCGTGCTGGGGACCGTTTCGCGCATGCTCGGATCAAATTCAGATGTGGAAGACATTGCCCAGCAGGTCTTTCTGCGTGTCTGGAAAAGCGCCGAACGTTACGTAGCGCGCGCCAAATTCACTACCTGGTTGCTGAAGATCACGCGTAACCTCGTGTTCAATGAGCTCCGGCGGGCCAAACGACGCGCGCATGTCCCGATACAGATCGATCCGGAGGGCGACGAGATGCCACTGGCGGACGAAGCCACTAGCGCTCCGGACGCAGCCGCGCTGGAGAAAGAACTCCAGGCCGCGGTCGACAAGGCGATTGCCGAGCTCCCGGAAACGCAACGGATGGCGGTGATCCTTCGCCGTTACGAAGAGCTCAGTTATGAAGAGATAGGCGAGGTCCTTGAGCTCTCAGTGCCCGCGGTAAAAAGCGTTCTTTTCCGGGCCCGCTCCGAACTGCGGCAGCGGTTGGCGCAATATCTTCAAGCGTAGAAAAAGCAAAGAGGGCGGACATCTTGCGACATCCGCCCCCTCTCAACCCCACATCTTAGTAAATCTTAGAAATCGCGGTCTTTGGCCGAGCTCTTAAACTGAACTCCGGTTGCCTCTTCTGGGGCAGGAGGTATGCCAGGCTTCGGATAATCGGCGGCGGTTTGCCGTTCCGGCGTCGGAACGAGGCGAATCGCGCCCTTAGCGTTGTTGCGCCAGCCATTCGGATCCGCATATTCCTCTCCGGTGTGCGTCAGCCCGCTAACCTGGTCTTCCAAACCGGTGCCGTACTTGGAATCAATGATTGTCGGCGTAACGAACACCAGGAGGTTTCGTTTCGTCCGCGCATTCAATCGCTCGGCAAAGAGATAACCGATAACGGGCAGATCGCCCAGGACTGGCACTTTGGTACGCGCCTTGGTCTGCTCATCCTGAAGCAAACCGCCGATCGCAAGCGTATCGCCGCTCTTGATGAGAACGTTCGAGTCCAGAGAGCGTGTATCGATAATCGGGCTCGTTACCGTGGCACCTGCAAAGACAAACGCTTGATCGCCAACCTTGTTGCTGATTTCAGGCTTTACGCTGAGGGTGACGAAGTTGTCTTTGTTCACCGACGGCCGGACCAAAAGTTTGTTGCCGAAGAGCTTGTCCTGAAATCCACCAAACACGGCGGTAGCAGTTTGCTCGTTGAAGTTCAGCTGCGGCACTGGCTGGTTACGCGTGATTTCGATTTTGGCCTGCTGATTGTCCGCCGTCACGACTCGCGGATTTGCCAGGAACTCGGCGTCGGAATCTTCGTTGAGCAGCCGTAGAGTCGCAGACATCTGCGGCACCGTGAGAATTGATATCTGACCGAAGAGCGCGCCGAGATTGCTTCCGCTGCGCACAAAGTCATTAATACCAAGTTGGCCATTCGTGAAGGTTTCCGGAAAGAGGGGCTGGTTGTTCGGATCCGGCACGAACGTAACCTGACCAGTTTGGGGATTGGTCTGCTGAACAAATTTAGGCTGAGATGGCAGGCCCGATCCGCCGTAGCTGAACGTCTTGGCGGAGGTCGAACTGCCGAGCACGCCGGCCCAGTTGATGCCGTAGGATTGTTTCGGGTTCGCTGTGACTTCCACAAGGCGCGCTTCGATCATGACCTGCTTGGTTGGCTTGTCGATCTGCACCAGGAGTTTCCGAGCCGCGTCGATATTGCTGCGGGTCTCCCGGAAGAAAATTGTGTTCGTGCGCTCGTCGACCTGGGGTGGGTCTTTGCTCGCCAGCTGAGAGGCGAAGAGCGGCGCGATGTCCTTGGCCCGCCCATAGCTGAATTGATAGCTATCGCTCTCGGTCGGCTCCGCGGTGCGTTCCTGGGCCGTCTTGATGTAGTAAACATTCTCGATCTGATCCATGAACAGGCTTTTGGCTTTCACGATGATGTTGATGGCTTGCAACGCGGTTACGTCTTCCAGACGCATCGTGACCGTGCCGGTGACGGCTTCGCTCACGACCATGTTGACCTTGGCCTGGCGAGCGAGCAGGCGAAGAACCTGGCCGACGTCGTCGCCCTGAAACTCGCGTATTCCGACGCCGCCGCTTTCCACCGCACTATCCTGCTCGGCGCTGAGCGTGGCAGGGGCCGCGGCCTTCGCCGGAGTCGGCGAAGCAGCCCCTGCTGCGTTGGCCTGGACGAGAAGAAGGGGAGCATCGGAGACTTTGGACCCCGATGTCGTAACGGGAGAAGAAGGGAGGGGTGTTGTGGGTGCTGCGGTTGTCGCAGTAGTTGTTGTCGTGGTGGTGATCGGAGCAGGAGAACTGGTCTGCGCTTCCGAGATGGAGAATGCGCCAAGCAACGCCGCCGTCGCGAAGCTCAATCGTTTTAGAGGAGTTGCCATAGTATTATGCAGGGAAAGAATGCGGCAGCGGTTAAAGCAGGAAGCAGACCAGCGTTAGGGCTGGGGAAGGCGCCCAGGGGAAAGGGACAGGAGCGGACGGCCTCGGCAAACCGGGCCGTTTTTTACGCCTTACGCGCGCTAGAGATAAACTGCTCGACCAGTTTGGGATCCTTGGCGCCCGAAGCCAATTCGACACCGCTGGCGACGTCAACTCCGTACGGTCCTATCATCCTAATGGCCTCGGCAACATTGGCCGGACCCAACCCGCCACTAACGATCACTTTCATCGCGGGATTGTCGTGAACCACAGCCTTGGCCAAGGACCATTCAAAGGTCTGGCCCGTGCCTCCAAAACGGCCATCTTTTTTCGAATCCAGCAACACCGTGTCGGTAAAGAAACCGGACACATCGGGAGATTGATCACCCGCGATTACCGGAACGGCTTTGGCAAAGAGGATCTTCCTCTCCAATAGACGATGGCAAAACGCCGGCGTCTCTTCGCCATGCAGCTGGATGGCGTCGATGAATGGGAAGTCCGAAATCTCCACCAGTTCCTGCCAACTAGGATTCGTTAGAATAGCGACACGCAGAACCGACGCCGGAACATTGTTTAGCCAATCGCCATCCGCCCTGCGATCAAGGCATCGCCGGCTCCGCGGTGAAAAGTTGAAACCAAGGGCATCGGCACCGGCATCAATGGTGCGCATGGCATCCGCGAAACTGGTGATTCCGCAGATCTTGATGAAAACGTTTCCTGCGCGCGGCCGTTGCTCCGCAAACATTAAAGGTTCAGCGCGCGGGAGGGTGAGTGTTGGCGCAGAGTCATAGAACGTCAGCGTGGAGGCTCGATCACGCGACCCTGGACGCGTTTGATCTGTCCGTGATGCGTGAGGACGTGCACCCGGCCGTCGCTACCTTTGAAAAAGGCGCTCAGAATCCAGCTGACGATACTGATGATGATTGAGCCCCAGAAGGCGCTGCCAAACGAGTCGACATGAAAACCGGTTACAATGCCGGGAACGATGAAGAGCATGAACGCATTCACCACCAGAATGAAGAGGCCGAGAGTCAACAAGATCAGCGGCACGCTCAGGATCAAAAGAACCGGACGAACAAATGCGTTCAGAATTCCGAGCAACAAAGCAGCCCCAATCAGAGAAGTCGCATTATCGTAACGAATCCCGTGAACGATCGATGAAGCGGCCATTACGGCCACGGTCGTGACAAGCCATCGAATGACGAAATGCCGCATGAGAAAGGTACGTTCAACGTCCCGCGTCTTAAAGCAAGACCAGAAACTACTTGCCAACGGGGCCCTGCCGGTAAAGCGGTAAATCAAATCCGAATAAAGTGCCAAAGAAACAAAAAACTCCGAAGAAATCAGTCGCCACCGAGAACCGTGACGCCTCAGACGATTCGTCCACGGGGGCAAGAAATGAGTCGAGCGCTCCCGTGAAAAACCGCAAGGTCACCGCGAAGACGTCCCCCGCAAAGCCGCCGCGCCCCGCGCAGCGAAGGTGCGCAAGACGCCGGCCAAGTCTGCCTTGGGCGAACCAACCGCCGAACAGATTCAGCTTCGTGCCTATTTCATCTCAGAACACCGGCACCGTCATGGCACACCGGGTGATCACCATTCCGACTGGCTTGAAGCGAGGCGGCAGCTGATGATCGAGGCGCAGCGCAACTAACTTCGCCGCCTACGAGCGTTCCTGCATATCCGGCAGACACTGCTTCAGCTTCTCAATCAAGCGATTGATCGAGAACGGCTTCGGCACCAAACCGCGAACTCCCGGCTCGTGCAGGAGCTCCTGCGCGCGTTGCTCCTCGCCTCTTCCTGAGACCAGGATCAAGGGAGGGGTGACGCGCGGTGGATTCGAATTGTCGTAAGCTTTGCCGATCAGAAAAAAAAGCATCGCCCCATCGATCATCGGCATGGAGAAATCGAAGATGAGCAGGTCGAAGCTCTTCTTAAGAGCGAGCTCAAACCCGTAGGCCGGGTTCGGCGAAGTATCGACCTCGCAGACAAGGCAGGTCGTCAGCGCTTCACGGACAATCCGCAACAGGGCCACATCGTCGTCGACCATCAATATTTTCTTGGGAACGTCGCCTGCCATGGCTGCACGCTTGCGCTAAAGGCGATAGCCTTTCAAGCTTAAGTTGCTGTGACACCAACCCCTCAGCAGGAGCTCGCCGCCGCCTTGCGCGAACGCCTTGTCGTCATCGGCGACCAGGAAAGCCGGCGTGATCCCTCGCGACATATGCAGCGTTTAAAAGCGGTCTCGGAAAAGATCGAAGCTCTGTCCGAGTCTTTGCCAAAACCAGTCGATGCGCGCCTGGCGCATTTTCTGGAGCGGCGCAGCTACGATAAAGCGCTCGAGACGCTGGAAGGCTCCGGCCAATCCGGGTAGCCGAGACGACGCTCTGCGCCTATCGGGAATACAACTCGACGATCAACTGTTCGTTAACCATCGGCTGCATCTCTTCGCGTGAAGGCAGGTGCGCCACTGTGCCTTTGAAATTATCTCGATCGACCGTCAACCAATCCGGCACCGGCACGATCTGCGTTAGCTCCAGATTGCGCAGCGCGAGCTGACGCGACTTGGGCTTGTCCTTGATCATGACCTCGTCGCCCGGGCGCACATTATAGGAGGCAACGTTGACCGTGCGGCCGTTAACCGTGACGTGCCCGTGTGACACCAGCTGACGAGCCCCACGCCTTGTGTTGGCCAGGCCGAGGCGGAAAATGACGTTATCGATCCGGGTCTCCAGAAGCTGGAGCAAGGTTTCACCGGTGACACCGCGTTTGCGAAGCGCGTTCTGGAAAATACGACGGAATTGTTTTTCAAGCAGGCCGTACTGGTAACGGAGCTTCTGCTTTTCGCCGAGAGCGATGGCGTACTCTGATTGCTTGCGACGGGAACCCTTTGGGCCATGCATGCCCGGCGGATAATTCTTACGCTCGAGCGACTTCGATGAGCCAAACAGCGGCACTCCGTAGCGACGGCTGACTTTGGTTTTTGGTCCGGTATATCTGCCCATTAGGTTGAGAGTATTGGGTTAAAAGTTGAGTAGATCAGACGCGGCGTTGTTTTGGCGGGCGGCATCCATTATGCGGAACTGGGGTGACATCGCGAATGACCGTGAGATCGAGGCCGATCGCCTGCAAGGCGCGCACGGCGGATTCACGACCCGCACCTGGTCCCTTCACCCGGACTTCCACTTCCTTGAGCCCGTGGCCCATGGCCTGACGAGAAGCGTCCTGCGCCACGAGTTGAGCCGCGTAGGCCGTGCTTTTGCGCGAGCCTTTGAAGCCAACTTTGCCCGCGCTCGACCAACCGATCACTTTTCCGGTGAGGTCGGTGATGGTGACGATGGTGTTGTTGAAGGTCGAGAGGACATGCGCGATCCCAGTGTGAACGTTCTTGCTTCCCTTTGCCTTGACGATCTTTGGCTTCTCATCGTCCGAGCCATCGAGAGAAAGATTCTCCTTAACCGGTTCCGGCGCCTTCGCGGCCGCCTTCTCGGCTTTGGGAGCTTTCTTTGCCGGTTTGGGAGCAGCTTCCGCGGGAGCTGCGGCAGCCGCAGGAGCGGCCGTCTCCGTTACAGCAGGCGCCTCGGCCTCGAGCGGCCGGCGTTTCTGTTACCGGGTCCTTCGCCTTCTTGGCCTTCGGTTCGTCCGCTTTCGGTTTGGGAGTCTTTTTCGCGTCAGCCATTTTGATTAAACCTTACCAGCTTTTGCGTCCTTATTTCTGATCACGCCAACCGTCTTTCTCGGTCCCTTGCGCGTGCGCGCGTTGGTCGAAGTCCGCTGACCGCGCACCGGCAAGCCGCGACGGTGACGAATCCCGCGATAACAATTGATGGCCTGAAGACGCTTCAGATTACCCTGAACTTCCCGGCGCAGATCGCCTTCGATCGGAAGCTTGTTGTTCGTGATCGCGTGAATGATTTCGTTGAGCTGCTGCGGAGACAAATCTTTCGCGCGCAGATTTGGATCGATGCCGGTCTGTTCGAGGATCCGCTTGGAAGTGCTCAAACCGATTCCGTAAATGTAGGTCAGCGACGCTTCGATGCGTTTGTCCGCTGGAATTTCTACTCCGAGTAATCTTGGCATATCAATTCTTCAATAATTCACTAGTCCATCACTCCAACTCTTTAACCCTGGCGCTGTTTATGGCGCGGGTTCTTGCAGATCACGCGCACCACATTCTTGCGCTTCACGATCTTGCAAGCTTCACAAAGTCTTTTAACTGAGGGTCGAACTTTCATAATCCACGAGACGAAAAACGCGGAGCCAGATGATCCGCGTCTACCTTTGGCGGAAAGTGATCCGCCCTTTCGATAAATCGTAGGGGGAAACCTCTAGCATAACTTTATCACCTGGCAAGATACGAATGAAATGGAGGCGCATTTTTCCAGAAATATGGGCCAAAACCATGTGGCCGTTCGGCAATTTCACGCGAAACATGGTGTTGGGCAGCAGTTCGACGACCGTGCCTTCTACTTCAATTGCGTCTTTTCTCGCCATGTCAGAACTTCGGGTTCCTCGCTGGTAATCAGGACGGTGTGCTCGAAATGCGCCGAAGGCGTGCCGTCGGCCGTTCGAACCGTCCAGCCGTCCTCCAAAAGGCGGACATCGGCGCCATGCCAAGGTTGACCATTGGTTCAATCGCTAAAGTCATGCCGGCCTTCAACTTAGGGCCGCTGCCCGCGCTTGCCGTAATTCGGAATTTGCGGCTCCTCGTGCAACCTGCGGCCCAACCCCGTGCCCAACAAATTCCCGGACCACGGAAAAGCGATGCCGGACCGCTTCGTCCTCGATCTCCGCGCAAATATCACCAAGCCGAGCGCCTTCCATCGCTTTCGAGATGCCCGCTTTGGAGAGCGCGTTTCGGTGACCCTGAAGCAGCTCGTCGACGCGATCATCGACCATGCCCACGGGAATGGTCGTGGCCGTGTCCCCTACCCAGCCACTCCTGCACGACGCCGATGTCCAGTTTAACGATGTCGCCATATTGAATCCGTCGCTGGCTGCCGATTCCGTGGACGACTTCGTCGTTTAGCGAGATGCAAATGTTGCCGGGAAATACGCGGTGCCCCAGTCGGTAACCGAGGAACGCGCTCTTAACCTCCGCGTCCTGCATGAAATCGGCCGCGGCTTCGTCGACTTCTTTCGTCGTCATCCCGGCCGAACGAGTTCGCTGACCTGATCCAGGACTTCGCTGGCGGTCCGGCAGGCCTGTCGCATCTGTTCCGCTTCCTTCGCGCGCTCTTGATCGGAATCATGCTGACGACCTTCTGCTCGATCAGTCGCGAGATGTCGGCAAAGACTTCTTCCCGATCCCGATTTCCGTCGATCCGGTTGAGGATAGAAATCTTGGAATAAAAATCCGCCAGAGGCTGGGTCTTGGCCTTGAACTCCTTCAGCCGCTTCTGCAGGACTTCAGGGTCGTCATCGTTTCGCCGAACCAACGATCCGTCGCAAAACGGACAGACCGGACGCTCGGCGAACTTCGCGCTGCGAAACGCTGGTGGTGAATCCGCAGCCGCGACACTGCAAGTCGGCTGCCGATACGGTCACGCACGGTTGTCTTCGGAAACATCCAGCCAGATCGCCAGATCAAGCGGCGTATGATGCTTCTGCAGAATATCCTGGAGACTCTGCGCCTGTGGAAGGGTGCGCGGGAAACCATCAAACACAAAACCGTAACCGCCGTGCAGGCGAAGCCAGTCCTCGATCAGTTGAACAATGATCTTGTCTGGAACCAATCCGCCCTGCTTGGTGATCTCGGCCGCTTCAAGGCCTAGCGGCGTTCCCAGATCTTTTTCGCGGCGAAGAATTGCGCCCGGGAGATGTTACCGGGATGCCGAACTGGCGGGTAATGAGTTCCGCCTGCGTTCCTTTCCCGGAACCCGGCGCCCCCAGTAGCACGAGTCGCTTCTTCACTTATCGGCCGTAGATGAAAATGGCCACGCCGGCAATGACAAGGATGGCGATGACGACGTAGAGCCACATCAGCGTGCTCTGGCCGGCTGCTTCGCCGCGGCTGTAAGCGGAGGTGCGATCAAAGGCGCGTCCACGGATTCGGCCTTTGCGCAGAAAGCCATCATAATGCCGTTGAATCAGGTGCGTCTCCACCTGCCGCATTGTATCAAGCATCACGCCGACAACGATGAGCAGACTGGTGCCACCGAAAAATTGCGCCGTGATCTGCGGCACGTGCCACCACTGCGAAAGCAAACTAGGCAGGACCGCGATAATCGTCAGGAAAATAGCGCCCGCAAACGTCAGGCGGGTCATGGTGAAATCGAGAAAATCGGACGTGGGCTTGCCCGGTCGGACGCCGGGAATATAAGCGCCGTGCTTCTTGAGATCATCGGCGATTTGCGCCGGCTGGAATTGCGTCGCGACCCAGAAATAACTGAAAAAGAAAATCATCGCCGCGAGGAATACATAGTGCGGCCAGCCAACCGAAAGGGCCTCCGAGATGCGCACCGCCGTCGGATTGTTCCGGAAAGCCATCTTCACGATGGTGGAAGGGAAAATCAGAAGCGCATAGGCGAAAATGATCGGCATGACGCCGGCGTAATTCACCTTCAGCGGCATATGCTGCGTGCCGCCGCCGTACATTTTTCGACCGACCACGCGCTTGGCGTATTGGATGACGATTTTTCGAACACCCTGGGTGATGGCGATGACCCCGGCGATGACGATGAAAAGGAACGCCACCATGATCACAAGAATCGATGGATTCACCTCGCTGGCGCTGCCGGCGAGTAGAAGGCACGAAAGTCTTCCACGCCTGTGCCAATGCGGCGGGCAAGCGGGCGACAATGCCGATGGTAATGATGAGGGAAATACCGTTCCCAATCCCTCGCTCGGTAATCTGATCGCCTAACCACATCAGAAACAGCGTTCCCGTGGTCAGCGAAAGAATGGTGACGGTACGAAATCCCCACCCAGGATCCGGCACCAGCGGAATTCCGAGAGCGCGGATGGTATCGCTGATGCCGGGCAGCATTTGGTAGGTCTCCGGCTGCTCCAGAGACTGGGCCAGGAGGTAGGCCTGGAAAATGCACAAGCGCCACCGTGGCATAGCGTGTGTACTGCATGATCTTCTGGCGCCCGCCGTCTTCACGCTGCCAACCGGCCAAGCTGTGGAATCACCGCCGTCAGCAGCTGCATCATGATTGAGGCGCTGATGTAAGGCATGATGCCTAACGAAAAGATCGCGCAATTCTCAAGCGCGCCGCCACTGAACAAATTGAAGAGCGCGGCCACCCCGCCGCCGGCTCTTTCCGTCAGAGAGCTCTTAAACCATTCGTGCAGGACGCCCTGGTTGACACCCGGCGTTGTCACGGCCGCGCCTAACCGGACGATGACGATCACCGCCAGGGTGAACAGGATTCGCCGGCGCAACTCCGGTATCTTGACCGAGTTTAGAAACGCCGAGACCATCCGCTAATTCAAATTCAACGCTTCGGGTATTAGCCCTTTGCGTGAGCTCTTCTTTTTCGAACGGGCCTTGGCCGAACTCGAAGATTTTTTCGCAGAAGCTTTCCGCGCTTTCGGCGCTGCTGCTTTGGTTTCCCCTGCGGTAGACTTCTCGTTCTCAGAGGTGGCTGCCTGCGCCTCAGCCTTGCGATCCCGAATCGTGATCGTGCCACCGGCCTTGTCGATTTTCTCGCGCGCGGACTCGCTGATCTTGTCGACTTCCAGGGTAAGCGCGTGTTTCAGCTCGCCGTTGCCCAAAATTTTGATGCCCGCGACATCGCCGCGAACCAGTTGAGATTCGCGCAGAGCCTTCTCGTTAACCACGCTGCCGGCCTTGAATTCGTCGAGATCACCCAGATTCACCACCGCCCAGGTCTTGTGAAAAGCGGCGTTGTTAAATCCGCGCTTCGGCAAGCGCCGGATGAGTGGCATCTGGCCGCCCTCAAAGCCGAGGCGAATGCTTCCGCCCGAGCGCGCCTTCTGGCCCTTGTGGCCTTTGCCGCTGGTCTTGCCATGCCCTGAGCTCTCGCCGCAGCCTAACCGCTTGACGCGATGGCGCGAACCGGGACGTGGGCGCATTGTGTGTAACCGCATCATGATTCAGTGTGGTTTCCGGCACCGGGAGCCGTGGTCTCAGGACCGCGAATGCCGCGCATTTTCAAAATCTCATCACGCCGGCGCAAAGATTTGAGCGCCACCACCGTGGCCTTAACCACGTTGGCGTGATTACTCGAGCCGAGCGACTTCGCGAGGACATCACGAATGCCGGCCGCCTCAACCACCGCGCGGACACCGCCGCCCGCGATAACTCCCGTTCCGGGGGATGCGGGACGCAAAAGAACACGGCCGCCGCCAAATTCGCCGATGGTCTCGTGCGGAATGGTATTCTCGTGCAACGAAACCTTCTGCATCGACTTGCGGGCCGACTCCGAAGCCTTGCGAATCGCTTCCGCGACTTCGTTCGCCTTGCCAAAGCCGACACCAACCGAGCCGTCGTGATCGCCGGCGACAATCAGCGCGCTGAAGCTGAAGCGACGTCCGCCTTTCACAACTTTGGCGCAACGATTGATGAACACGACCTTCTCGGTCGTGTCGCCACGCGCGGCCGACGTTCTGTCAGTGTTGCGTTCCTGTCTCCTGCCTTGGTTTTGTTGAGCCATGAATTAAAACTTTAAACCGCCTTCGCGCGCCGCGTCGGCCAGCGCTTTCACTTTACCGTGATAAATATATCCGCCGCGATCGAACACGACCGCGCTGGTCTTCTTCGCGAGCAAACGTTCCGCAATCGCCTTGCCGACCACTTCGGCGTTGGCACGGTTGGCCGCGGCTTTCGATTTCCCCAGAATCTTGGAGTCGCGAGTCGAAGCCGACACGAGCGTGCGGCCGGAATCGTCGTCCACCACCTGGGCGTAAACGTGCTTTCCAGAGAAATGAATCGTTAGGCGCGGGCGTTCTGCCGTTCCTGAAACCTTTTTCCGGATCCGCTGATGAATTCGTTGGCGAGTCGCCTTGCGATTAAGCACAGCCATAATTACTGAACGGTTTTGCCTTCCTTGCGGCGGACCTGTTCGCCTGCGTAGCGCACGCCTTTGCCTTTGTAAGGCTCCGGCGGATAGAAGCGGCGAATGTCCGCAGCCACCTGGCCGACAGTCTTCTTGTCGATGCCGGTGACGCTGATCTTGGTGTTATCAGTGACCACGATCTTGATGTCTTTCGGAATGGGAAAAAGAATCGGGTGAGAGAAGCCCAGGCTGAGGTTGAGATTCGAGCCCTGGACCGCCGCTTTGAAACCGACGCCCTCGATCTCGAGGTTCCTGGTGAAGCCCTCGCTGACACCCTGGACCATGTTGTTCACCAGCGCCCGCGTCAGGCCATGGAGCGCCTTCACGCTGCGAGTCTCGGCTTCGCGCGCCACCGTAATCCGGTTGTCCGCCACGCTGGCCTTGATCTGCCGGGGAAGATTCCAACTCAGCTTTCCTTTTGGGCCTTCCACAGAAACCGACCCCTGGTCATTGATGCTGACCTTCACTTTGTCGGGGATCTCGACGACTTTGTTTCCGATTCGCGACATAAAAATTTACCAGACGTAAGCCAACAGTTCGCCGCCGACCTTTTGCTTTTTAGCCTGACGTCCGGAGAGAATGCCTCGCGGCGTTGAAAGAATCGAAATGCCCATGCCGCCGAGAACGCGCGGAATTTCATCAGCGCCGACGTAACGGCGCAAGCCCGGCCGGCTGACCCGTTTCAGGCCGGTGATCGCACTGGTCCGATTGGCCAGTCTTATTCGTGATCTTGATTCGCGGATGGGCCGCGTTGGTGTCGACCTCAAAATCGGTGATGTAACCCTCCTCTTTGAGGATCTTGATGACCTCCGCCTTGATGCGGGAGTAGGGTACAAACATCTCCGGCTTCTGGGCCTGCGCGGCGTTGCGGATACGGGCCAAAAGGTCTGCAATAGGATCTGTAACTGTACTCATCTGTTTAACTGGCCGAGGCAGCCGCGGTCTTCTTGGCGCGGTCGCTGAAGGGCATTCCCATCTCGCTCAAGAGCGATTTCGCCTCTTCGTTCGTCCGCGCGGTGGTCACGATAGTAACATCAAAACCGATGTTGCGCTTGATTTTATCGAGTTCGACTTCCGGGAAAATCGACTGATCCGAAACGCCTAACGTATAATTTCCGTTGCCGTCGAAACAGCGCGGTGAGACCCCGCGAAAATCGCGAATGCGGGGAAGCGCCATCTTGATGAGACGCTCGAGAAATTCATACATCCGCTCGCCACGCAACGTGACCTTCGCGCCGATAATCTGATCCTTGCGCAACTTGAAATTCGCGATGCTTTTCTTGGCAAGCGTTTCGGCGGACCGCTGTCCGGTGATCAGGGCGAGCTCGGCCTTGGCGTCTTCCACCGCCTGCTTCACGTCCGTCTGCGAACCAACGGAGGTGTTTACGACCACCTTCTCCACTTTCGGGATTTGGTTGACGTTGTTGTAGCCATGCAGCTGGCGCATCGCCGGCATGACTTTCTCTTTGTAATGCAAATAAAATTCGTTCTTCATTACGCCTTAGCCTTTGCAGGCTCCTTCTTGGCTTTCTTCTTCTCTCCCTTGGCCGCCTTACCTTCCTTCTTGCTTTCGATTAATCGAACATTCGAGATGTGAATCGGACCTTCACGCTGAGCAATCTGCCCCTGCGGATGATCCTGCGACTTGCGCATGTGCTTTTTAATAATGCGCACGCCTTCCACCAGCACTCGCTGCTTTGCGGCCGAGAACCTCGAGCACCTTGCCCGAGGAACCCTTAAAGTTCCCGGCGATCACTTCAACGTTATCGCCCTTTTTAACATGAAATTTGAGCCGGTTCATAAAACCTCCGGAGCCAGCGAAACGATCTTCATGAAATTGCGCTCGCGCAGTTCGCGCGCGACCGGGCCGAAAATACGGGTGCCGCGCGGATTGAGATCCTTGTCGATAATGACGATAGCGTTGTTATCGAAGCGCAGGACCGATCCGTCATCGCGCTTGATCGGCTGGCGTGTCCGCACCAGAACGGCGCGAACAACTTCGCCCTTCTTGACCGTGCCGGTAGCGCTCGCCTCTTTCACGTTCGCCGTGATGACGTCGCCGATGCTGGCGAACTGTGAGTCGCCTTTGCCAATGACGCCGATCATGGTCGCCATCCGGGCGCCACTGTTATCGGCCACATCGAGTCTGGATCGAATCTGAACCATAACGCCTCCTACTTCTGGACAACCTCCACCAGGCGCCAGCGCTTCAGTTTGCTCAGCGGCCGCGTTTCCATGATCCGGACAGTGTCGCCCGGCTTGGCCTTGTTCTCTTCGTCGTGGGCATAGAATTTCTTCTTCTGCTTCACGATCTTTCCGAACTTGGCGTGCGGCACACGCGTGACCGTGCGGACGACAATCGTTTTGTTCATCCCGCTGGAGACGACTTCGCCCACACGCGTCTTGCGCGTCCCGCGAGTTTTCGACTCGGAGGCTGGCGCCGCTGTTGTTTGTTCGTCTGCCATATTTATTTCGCCGCCACCGGCGTCTCCTTGGTGCGTTTCGTCAAAATCGTTTCGATCCGCGCGCACATCGCGACGGAGCAAACGCAGACGGCTCGGCTGTTCCAGCTGGCCGCTCTGCTGCTGCAATCGGAGATGCAACACTTTCCTGCCGGAGATCGCGACGTTTGGTCAGCAACTCATCCGTGCGTCATCTCGGAAATTTCTTTGATCTTCATAAACTCAGGCCGCCACGTGGTGACGGGTCAAAAACTTTGTCCGCACCGGCAGCTTGTCGGCCGCCAGGCGCAGAGATTCGCGCGCGACCGATTCCGGCACACCGTCCAATTCAAAAAGGATGTTGCCCGGCTTGACCGTCGCGACCCATTTTTCCGGCTGGCCTTTGCCTTTACCCATTCGGGTTTCCGGCGGCCGCGCGGTGACGGATTTGTCCGGGAAAATGCGGATCCAAAGCTTGCCTTTGCGCTTCATGTTGCGGGTCAGGGCAACACGAGCGGCTTCGATCTGGGTGTTGGTGATCCAGGCGCGTTCGAGCGTCTGAAGGCCGAACTCGCCGAAATCGATGCGAAGATTGCGCGAAGCCGTCCCCTTGCGGCTTCCCCGCTGGGTCTTGCGATACTTCACGCGTTTGGGCATCAATGGCATAACAAAAATCTCCGGTTAGTTAGGGCTGGCTCGGTTCGGGCGCCGGCGGGGGCGGCAGGCTGGCAGCGGGCTGCTCAGCGGGCGCCTCCTCTTTCTTACAAATCCAGCATTTCACGCCGATCTTCCCGTAAACCGTGTTGGCCTCGGCAAATCCGTAATCGATCGGGGTCCGCAGAGTGTGCAGTGGAACCTTGCCCTCGCGATACCATTCCGAGCGCGAGATTTCCGCGCCGTTCAGGCGGCCGGACGAGCGCAGACGAATTCCCTGGGCGCCAAAGTCCATCGCGGTGGCGACGGCTTTTTTCATCGCGCGACGATAAGCGATACGGCGCTCGATCTGCAAAGCCACGTTCTCGGCCACCAGCTGCGCATCGAGCTCAGGAGTCTTGATCTCCTGGATGTCGATCTTGATCTGCTTGCCCTGCGCCATCTTGGAAATTTCTTCGGTCATCTTCTCGATCTCAGCGCCTTTGCGCCCGATGACGATGCCAGGACGCGCCGTGTGAATGGTCACGCGAATGCTGTTCCAGGCGCGCTCGATCACGATCTTCGCGACCGCGGCGAACTGCAGCTTCTTCTTCACGTAATCGCGGATTTCGAGATCGCTGTGCAGAAAAGCGGGCAGCTCCTGCGGCGAAGCATACCAGCGCGAACGCCAGTCGCGATTCACCGCGAGCCGAAATCCAATTGGATTAACTTTTTGTCCCATAACTTACTTTTTCGCTTTCGACTTCGCGCTTTTCTTCGTCGCTTTAGGCTTGTGAGCTTTTGTTTCGCCGGGCGCGTCCTGTCTTGGCGGCCTTGGCTTCCTGTTTCAGGCGAGCCTGGCGCGTTTCGCGGTTCTCGATCTTAATTTCGTCGGTCAGAATGATGCGGATGTGGCTGGTCCGTTTCAAAATGCGGCTGCCGCTTCCGCGAGCGCGTGCCATCATGCGCTTGATCGTCGGCCCTTCGCCCACAACCGCTTCTTTCACGACCAGGCCGTCAACTTTCAAATTTGCGTTGTTCTCCGCGTTGGCCACCGCGCTCTTGAGCGTCTTGTTAATGAGCACGGCCGCCTTTTTCGGCGTGAATGCGAGGAGATCGAGCGCTGCCGAAACCGGCAGGCCCTGAATCGCACGCGTGACCTCGCGCACCTTAAAGGGCGAGATCTTCGCGTACCGGTATATCGATCTTACTTCCATTACTTCGTTTCGTTGAATTGTTGAACAGTTGAAGGGTTAAACCGACACGCGGCCAACCATTCAACTCTTCAACCGTTCACCCCTTTATCATGTATTTCACTTCAAACTCACATCCGCATGGGCGTCGACCTGGAGCCGATCACCCACTTTGATTTTCTCTTTCGGAGAATCCATCTGTTGAATAATCGCCCCGCAAATTCTCTGGCGAACATCCACCACCTTGAGCGTCGCGATCCTTTGATCGCCCCGCATCACTCGCAGAGGCATGCCAATCTTCACCCCCTGATTCTCGCCCATATTGCCAACCACCAACGACCATTCCTCTTTCACGCTGATAACGCTGCCATCCATCAGGCCGGGTTGCGCAGCCGGGGCCGCGTCACCTTTTGTGACCAGCGCGTTGGTGCTGCGCAGTTGCGCTTCCACTTCCATGCGCGCCTGGGCGTCCCCACCTGCGAAGTCTGCAGATAACGAAAAATACGTTTCGTTAAGCCGCAGCATCTGGTCGCGAAACTCATCGCGCTCCTTTTGCATCAGTTGGAGATCTCCAACCGCCGCAAGAAGGCGTTGCTCGAGCTTTGCACGGTCCTTATCGGCCGACTGCAAACCAAGCGCTTCCATGCGCAATTCCAGATCGGAATATTTGCGCCGGAACAATTCGGCCTCAGCGTTCGATTCCGCCAGGCTGGTGGTCAAGGTCTTCAACGATTCCTGCGCGATCGCTCAATTGCCGTCGCAGATTCTTCATTCTGCGCCAGCAACGCCGCCGCGGTCACGTTGCGTTCCTGATTTTCAACTTTGGATTCTGACAAAGAACTATTCCCCTGTGCGATCAGCCTTCCGGCCGACAGCACACCCTATCCAATCGCGATCAACGATCCCCGACTAACGAGTCGCCCCGCAGGACAATCGACCAATCGAAAATCGAAAATCGAAAATTCACATCACTTCGTTACCTTCGCCGTATGCGACCCGTGCTTCTTAAAGATACGAGTCGGCGAAAATTCTCCGAGCTTGTGACCAACCATGTTTTCGGTCACGAAGACGGACTGAAAAATCTTTCCGTTATGGACGAGAAAGGTGTGGCCGACAAAATCCGGCGTCACCATCGAACGCCGCGACCAAGTTTTGATCGGTTTCTTGGCGTTCGAATTATTCATCTTGTCGATCTTCTCCAGAAGATGCGATTCGACGAAGGGTCCTTTCTTTAACGATCTGGCCATAAAAATCAAATTCCTTCAGAAACCGGCCTTACGGCCTTCTTCTTGGAACGTCTCCTCTCCATGATGAAACGGTCGCTCGGCTTGTGCTTCGAGCGGGTCTTAAATCCTTTGGCCAGCTGGCCCCACGGACTTACCGGGTGATGACGTCCGCCGCCACCCTTTGATTTGCCCTGGCCACCACCCATCGGGTGATCGATCGGGTTCATGACCATTCCGCGCACGTGCGGACGGCGGCCCTTCCAGCGAGTCCGCCCGGCTTTGCCGCTGGAAACGTTCATGTGATCGACGTTTCCGACCTGGCCGATCGTGGCGTAACAATTCTCGTGGATCCGGCGAATTTCGCCCGACGGCATTTTCACCAGCGCGTAACCGGCTTCGCGGTTGTTCAAAGTCGCCTGCTGACCGGCGCTGCGCGCAATCTGGCCGCCACGGCCCGGCGTGCATTTCGATATTGTGAATGTTTGTCCCCAGCGGAATCGCGCGGAGCGGCAATGCATTGCCAAGGTCGGGAGCAGCGTTCGTCGCCCGAAGTCACACGCGCACCGACCGCCAGGCCGTCCGGCGCAAGGATGTAATTCAGTTCGCCGTCAGTGTATTTGATCAGGGCGATACGGGCGGAACGATTCGGATCGTATTCGATCCCGACAACTTCCGCGGCGACGCCGTGCTTGCGGCGTTTGAAATCCACTTTGCGATATTTCTGCTTATGACCGCCGCCAATATGGCGCGATGTCAGACGGCCATGGGCATTGCGGCCGCCACTGCGCTTCTTCACCTCAAGCAGGCGACTTGTGCGGACGATCCTTCGTGATCTCGTCAAAAGACGGCAGCGACTTGAATCGCAGCGCCGGAGTGAGTGGGCGAAAATTCTTGAGAGCCATAAATTAGACGAGTTCGATCTTCTCGCCCTCCTTCAGGGTGACGATGGCTTTTTTCCAATGCGCCTTGCGTCCGTAGTTCTGAGTGCGCTCGCGTTTCTTTTTGCCGGCGTAATTGCAGGTGTTCACCGAGAGAACCTTCTTTTGAAACAGGGTCTCAATGGCTTTCTTGATCTGAATCTTGTTTGCCCGCGGGCTCACTCGAAAAACATACTTGTTATGTTTTTCGCTCAGGAGCGTCGCCTTCTCGGTCAGCGAAGCGGTCTGAATAAGATCGTAATGCTCGTTCACTTCGATGTCCTTTCGGCAAGCTGCTCCAGGCCTTTGGCCGTTACCAAAATCTTGTGAAACGCGAGCAACTGCTCGGTGTTCACGTCCGTCGCCGTCGCCAGGGTCACCGAGCGAACGTTGCGCGCCGATTTGTAGAGATTCTCCTCGAACGAATCCGAGATCAGCAAAACCTTGGCGGCATCGGTCGCTTTCTTGACCAGGCTAACGAACGCCTTCGTCTTGACTTCGCGTCCACGCTCAACTTGTCGAGCGTCAGCACGTCGCCGGCATTGATCCGCTCGCTCAGCGCTTTCTTGAACGCCAGCCGTCGGGTCGATTTTGAAATTTTCTTGGTGTAATCGCGCGGCTTCGGCCCGAAAACCACACCGCCTCCACGCCAGACGGGCGACGAGGCATAACCGGCGCGGGCGCGGCCTGTTCCTTTTTGTCTCCACGGTTTGGAGCCGGACAGATCGACTTCCGCTTTTGTCTTGGTATTGGCTGAGCCGGAACGACGAGCCGCGCGCATGGCGACGACGGCATCGTGGACCGCCTGGGTTCCGCGACCGTTCTCGATCAGATCGATCTTGGCTTCTTTGGCGGCGGCTTTTGTTAAAACTTTCGCGCTCATTTCTTGTCCGCCACCGGTTTCTTGATTGCTGGCCTAACGACAACGTAACTGCCGTTGCTGCCCGGGACTGCGCCACTGATTAAAATGACTTTTTCCGCTTCGCGCACTTGCATGACCTGAAGGTTCTGCACGGTCACGCGCTCGTCGCCCATGTGGCCAGGCATACCCATGTTTTTCCAAATTCGGCCAGGAGTTGAACGATTGCCGATGGCGCCGTTCCGGCGATGCGTCTTCGACCCGTGGGCCGCGCCCTGCCCGGCAAAGTTGTGCTTCTTCATGACACCCTGGAAGCCTTTGCCCTTCGAACGCCCAATGACATCCACCCAGTCGCCCGGCTGAAACTGCGTGATGTTCAGATTCACTTCGCCCTCGGGCGCGTCTTCTTTGAGGCGAAACTCGCGCACGAATTTCTTCGGTTCGACACCGGCCTTTTTGAACTCGCCGTTCAGCGCTTTGGTTAGGCGCGATTCCTTTTGAGTAGCGAAGCCGACTTTGATCGCCGAGTAACCGTCGTTCTCGGCCGTCACGCGGCGCATCAGAACATTATCGCCGGCCGCAATCACGGTCACGGGACGCAGCCGACCCTTGGCGTCGTAGACGCTGGTCATGCCGATTTTTTGTCCAAGTAACCCGATGCTCATGGTGAAAACATTCTAAATTTCTCAAGCGCTAGATCTTGATCGTGATATCGACACCCGCAGGCAGGTTCAGCTTCTTCAATTCGTCCACCGTTTTGGCGGTCGGCTCGATGATGTCGAGCAGGCGCTTATGTGTGCGAATCTCAAACTGATCCATCGATTTTTTGTCGACGTGCGGAGAGCGGTTCACGGTGAATTTTTCGATCAAGGTCGGCAGCGGAATCGGGCCGGCCACACGAGCGCCCGTGCGCTTGGCCGTCTCGACGATGTCGACAGCGGATTGATCAAGCATGCGATGATCAAACGCCTTGAGACGAATACGAATGCGTTGCCCGTCAGCCATTACTTCGTCTCCTTTTGGTCAAGAATGGCGGCGACCAGATTGGCCGGCACCTGTTGAAAATGTGATGGCTCCATCGAGTAACTCGAACGGCCTTTCGAAAGTGAACGAATCGCGGTGGCGTAACCGAAAAGTTCCGCCAGCGGAACCTCCGCATGAACGATCGAGAGATGGCCCGCGGCTTTCAATGCTGCTAATGCTGCCGCGCCGGCGGCTTAAGTCGCCGCAGATATCGCCCTGGAATTCGTCCGGGGTGATGTTTTCCACCTTCATGATCGGCTCGAGCAGGATCGGCTTGCTCTGCTTGAAGCCGTCTTTCATCGCGAAAATCGCCGCGAGCTTGAACGCCAATTCGTTCGAATCGACGTCGTGATAGCTGCCGTAAACGATGTCGACTTCGACGTCGACCACCGGATAACCACCGAGCACGCCGTTGAGCACCGCTTCTTCGATGCCCTTCTTGACCGCCGGAATGTATTCACGCGGAATAATGCCGCCGACGATCTTGTTCTCGACCACTAGCCCGGAGCTGCGAGCGCCAGGTCGAACGTCCACTTCAACGTGACCGTATTGGCCGCGGCCGCCTGATTGCTTGATCAACTTGCCGACGCCGTGCGCGCTGCCGGTAATGGTTTCGCGATAGGCGATCTGCGGCTTGCCCGCATTCGCATCGACCTTGAACTCGCGGAACATGCGGTCGCGAATGATTTCAAGGTGCAGTTCGCCCATTCCGGCGATGATCGTCTGCCCTGTGTCTTCGTGAGTGTAAACGCGGAAAGTCGGATCTTCTTCAGCGAGGCGCTGCAGCGCGATGCCCATTTTTTCCTGATCCAGCTTGGTCTTCGGCTCGATGGCCATTGAGATAACCGGATCAGGAAACGACGGCGGCTCCAGAAGGATCGGGTGGTCTTCGTTACACAGGGTATCGCCCGTGGTAATGTTTTTGATGCCAACGATCGCGGCTATATCGCCGGAATAACACGTCTCGATGTCTTCGCGCTTGTCCGCCTGGATCTGAATCAGTCGCGAAATGCGCTCGCGCTTGTTCGTGCGCGGATTGTAAACCGTGTCGCCTTTGCTCAAGCGAGCCGGAATAGACACGGAAGAAAACAAGCTTCCCAACGAACGGGTCGCTCCAAAGCTTGAAAGCCGAGCGAACAGAAATTGCCATTATCATCCGTCGGCGCCTCCATCGGCTCGTGCGAGTCCGGGCTCCATCCCTTTGGCCGGAGGAATATCGAGCGGACTCGGCAGATAATCGACCACCGCGTCGACCAGATACTGCACGCCGATGTTCTTCAATGCCGAACCGCCGATTACCGGAACGAACTTGTTCAGGATGGTCTGGCGACGAATGCCCGCCTTTAAAATCTCCGGAGTGACCGGCTTCTCTTCCAGGACCACGTCGGCGACTTCGTCATCGATATTGGAAATCTGCTCGACCAGATCGCTGTAGCGCCTTTTCAACGGCCGCGACGTGTTCGGCGGGAATGTCGGTCACCTCGATAGGTCGAACCGAACTCGTCGTCGTCGGAATAAATGATGGCCTTCTTATTAATGACGTCGAGCTGGCCTTTGAGCGTGTCCTCTTTACCGAGCGGCAACAGAACGGGCCAGGCATTCGCGTCGAGCTTGTTGTGAATGCTTTTGATCGACATCGCGAAGTCGGCGCCGACGCGGTCCATCTTATTAATAAAGGCGAGCCGTGGGACGTTGTATTTGGTGGCCTGCCGCCAAACGGTCTCGGATTGCGGCTGCACGCCGGCGACGCCGTCGAACACGGCGATGGCGCCATCGAGCACGCGAAGTGAACGTTCCACTTCGGCCGTGAAATCCACGTGACCGGGCGTGTCGATGATGTTGATGCGCTGCTTGATGCCTTCGAAAATTTTGTAAACGCCGTCCTCTTTTTTCTGCGACCAGCTGCAGGTGGTGGCGGCCGAAGTGATGGTGATGCCGCGCTCGCGTTC
Source organism: uncultured Verrucomicrobiae bacterium (assembly GCA_963824205.1). Taxonomy (GTDB): domain Bacteria; phylum Verrucomicrobiota; class Verrucomicrobiia; order Chthoniobacterales; family UBA10450; genus JBBRDU01. Next base: position 205,187 of record CAWGOG010000003.1, read on the forward strand.
CTGTTCCATCCAGTCGGTCACGGTGGTGCCTTCATGCACCTCACCCATCTTGTGGATCATGCCGGTGTAGAAGAGCATGCGCTCGGTGATGGTGGTCTTGCCGGCGTCAATGTGCGCGGCGATACCGATGTTGCGCGTGCGCTCGAGCGGAAACTTGCGCTTGGGCGAATTTGGATTCTTCACCGCTGCTTTTTCCTTTTCTGCTGTTGCTGTGGCCATATCGCGTCTACCAGCGGAAATGAGCAAAGGCGCGATTCGCCTGCGCCATTTTGTGAGTGTCTTCGCGTTTCTTGATCGCGTTTCCCTGGCCGGCGGCCGCGTCCTTGATTTCATGGGCGAGGGCGTCGGCCATGGTCTGGCCACGGCGACCGGCGGAGTACTGGACAATCCAGCGCATGGCCAGCGAGACCTGGCGTGCAGGCGTCACTTCCATCGGGACCTGGTAGGTCGCGCCACCGACTCGGCGGGATTTTACTTCCAGGCGCGGACGAACGTTTTCCAGCGCCTTGTTGAGAACTTCAAGGGGATCGACCGCGTCTGAGCCTTCGCGCGATTTATCGATCGCGGTGTAAACAATTCGCTCGGCGAGCGACTTCTTGCCGCGCTTCATCACCGTGGAAATAAGACGGGCCACCGCCGGACTCCCGTATCGGGAATCGACGCGCTCTTCCTTTTTGTAAACTTTCCGCCGACGCGACATGATTTTTTCCGTTATTCAAAAGTTACTTCTTCTTCTCGTCCTTGGCCGCGCCTGCAGCGCCGCCACCTTTCGGACGTTTCGCTCCATATTTGGAGCGGCTGCGGCGTCTCCCATCCACGCCCAGACTATCCAGCGTGCCGCGCACAATATGGTAGCGCACACCTGGCAAATCTTTCACCCTTCCACCGCGCACGAGCACGATCGAGTGCTCCTGCAGGTTGTGTCCCTCGCCCGGAATGTAGGCAATCACTTCCTGGCCGTTCGTCAACCGCACTTTCGCCACCTTTCGCAGGGCAGAATTCGGCTTCTTCGGTGTGCGGGTCATAACCTGCACACAGACGCCGCGCCGCTGGGGACAATTAGTCAGGGCCGGTGATTTGGATTTCACCGCCACCTTCTGGCGTCCCTTGCGAATAAGCTGATTAATGGTCGGCATGTTCCTGATACAAAAAAGGCGCCCCGGGGGTGAAAGAGGCGACAAAAAACCCGCCTCAGTTTCACGAAATTCATCGCGTCCCTGATGCGGTGAGCGCGAAACATAGAGCGAATTTTTGAGGCTGCAAAGGGAATTTTCAGGGGGTTTAGCCCTCGGTGTCGCAGGGCGGCTCTTGTTCCGGGTAGCGCATTCGTCTCGAGTGCTGGTTGCGGCGGAGGCCGCAACGGTCTTTGAATCCAGGTTCGTGACCGCTAGACGCGATCACCAGCACTCGAGACGAGTGCGCTACCCGGATTGTTCTGCTAACATCCTCACGTGTTTGATTCGTTAGGCTCCAGACCATGAAAGCGCGCGTCGTCATTGCCGGAGGCAGCGGCTTCATCGGACGACATCTGTCCAAGCGACTGGTCTCTGCCGGTTACGAGGTCGTCATTCTCTCGCGTTCCGCAAAATCTGCCGGCGCCGTTCGCAATGTTGAGTGGGATGGCAAGACGTTGGGACCGTGGGCCACGGAAATCGATGGTGCGTTCGCGGTAATTAATCTGGCCGGAAAGAGCATCAATTGCCGACACACGAATAACAACCGGCGCGAAATTCTTCGATCGCGCGTGGATTCTGTCCAGGTTCTCGGCCAGGCGGCCAGCCGCGCGCCGACGCCTCCTTCGGTTTTTGTGCAAACCTCCGCTGTCGGTATCTACGGCGACGCTGGTTCACAAACTTGCAACGAATCTTCGCCACACGGAATCGATTACGTGGCCCAAGTCTGCGACCAATGGGAAGGAGCCTTCGAGGCCATCGATGCGCCCGCCTTGCGCAAGGTCATCTTGCGGCTTGGGGTGGTTCTTGGCTCGGATGGCGGATTTCTCCAGGTCATGGCCCGGATGACCCGGTCGTTCCTCGGCGGCCAGGCTGGCGACGGCCGCCAGTTCATCAGTTGGGTTCATATGAAAGATCTCTGCGGCATGTTCCACGCCGCCATCGAATACCCGGAAGTGACCGGTATCTATAATGCGTGCGCTCCCGATCCGGTGATGAATCAGGATTTCATGAGCGAGCTTCGCGCCGTCCTCAATCGTCCGTGGAGCCCGCCGGTGCCGGCGTTTGCCGTCCGCATTGGTTCATGGCTGGTGGGCAGTGAAGGAAAACTCGCGCTCATGGGCCAGCGAGTTCTGCCCGACCATTTCGTGACGCAGGATTTCCCATTCGAATTTCCCACGCTCGCGCCTGCCCTACGGGATTTGCTCAGGCCAGGCTCTCGGTAGCGCTTGCGACACCTTTCAATCTCTTCCAAATGGAATCATGGCGTTTGAGCTAGTTAAAACTGAACCAGGCTCCAAGGCCCGCCGCGGGCGCCTAACGACCGCGCACGGCGTGATCGAGACGCCGGTCTTCATGCCGGTGGGAACGCAGGCATCGGTCAAAGCAGTCTCGCCGCAAGAACTCCGAGAGCTCAAGGCCCAGATCATTCTCGGAAACACCTATCATCTGTTCGTTAGGCCGGGGATGGATGTGATGCGCCACTTCGGTGGACTGCACCGTTTCATGCGCTGGGACGGCCCAATCCTCACCGACAGCGGCGGCTACCAGATCTTCTCCCTGGCCAAGCTGCGCAAGATCACCGAGGAGGGAGCGCATTTTCAAAATCACCTCGACGGCACACCGGCCTTTATCAGTCCCGAAATCGCCATCGAAATCCAGCAAACGCTCGGCAGCGATATCGCCATGGTGCTCGATGAATGCCCGCCATGGCCCTGCGAATACGATTACGCCGCCCGCAGCCTGGAGATGACGCTTCGATGGGCCGCAAGGTGCAAAGCGGAAAGCGAAAAGCGGAAAGCGGAAACGAAGCAACTCCTCTTCGGAATCGTTCAAGGCGCCACGTTTGCCGATCTCCGGAGGCAGAGCGCGGAGGCTCTCGTGGCGATGGGTTTCGACGGCTACGCCATCGGCGGGGTCAGTGTCGGGGAGCCGGAAGCGGAAATGATGCAGGCAATCGAAACGAGCGAGCCTTTTCTACCCGCTGACAAACCTCGGTATGCCATGGGCCTGGGCACTCCCCCACAGATGATCGAAATGGTGGCGCGCGGTGTGGACATGTTTGATTGCGTTTTACCGACGCGCCTGGCCCGGAACGGTACGGCCTTCGCAGCCGAGGGCACATTGAACCTGAAGAATGCGGAATACACCCGGCAGACCGGTCCGATCGAGGAAGGCTGCATGTGCCCGGCATGCGCCGAATTCTCCCGCGGCTACATCAGGCACTTGCTCAAGGCTGAGGAAATCCTCGGCCTTCGCCTGATCTCACTGCACAACCTCCATTTCTATCTCAACCTGATGACACAGGTGCGGGCGGCGATTGATGCCGGGACTTTCGACACCTTTCGGGGCGCGTTCGTGAGCAATTATAAAGCGCGCGACGAAGCTGCGACGTGAGCGGGAGATAACAATCGACGGATTTTCCCCGCTTCCGAGATTGCAATCAGCGCCCCTTCGTGCTCTCTAAGAATCCCGTTCGAGCCGTGCCGGCTTCCGGGAGACTTATCTAACCGCCATGCATCTCCTTTTTCTCGCGCAAACGCCCGCGCCCGCTCCCGGCGGCGGCGGCGGAATTGCCGCGTTCATACCCTTCATCTTCATCTTCGTCATCATGTATTTCGTTCTGCTTCGTCCTCAGATGAAGCGTCAGAAGGACCAGCAGCGCCTGATTTCGACTCTGAAAACCGGTGACCGTGTGGTCACGAACGCAGGCATTCACGGCCTGATCTCGAATGTAAAAGAAACCACCGTTATCGTTAAGGTGGCCGACAATGTGAAGATCGAGATGGAGAAATCGGCCGTGACCAACATCCTCAAATCAGCCGAGGGCGCGGCATCATGACGCCGGCAGCACTCTTTTTTATTCTGCTCGGTTTCCTGATCCTCTTCGGATGGTACTTGGCCACCGATCTCGGCTCGCGAAAGCGCTGGCTGGCATTCGCCCTCGCGATCGTCGCGCTTGGCATCGCCATCGGGGAGGCTTATCCGCCCCGGGAAAAGATTCATCTCGGACTCGATATTCAAGGCGGCACGCGCTTCCTCATCCGCCTCGTCAAAACCGATAAGGAGATCAGCAAATCGATGCTCGACCAGGCGGTCGAAGTGATTCGCAAGCGCGTCGACCAATTCGGCACCAGCGAGCCTGTGATTACCCCGGTCGGGACGGATCGAATCGAAGTTCAAATCCCAGGTCTTAGCACCGAGACGATTGCGCAGGCACGGGAACAACTTTCACGCGTGGCGAAACTGGAATTTCGCATGGTCTATCCCGACAGCGGGGAGATGCTTCGCAAGATCGATGGAGGCGAACAAATCGTCCCTCCTGATTACAAGGTCGAAACCTACAAGCACGCTGCGGAGGGAAACGAGAAAGCAATCGAGGAAAAATTACTGGTCAAAAAGAAGGCTGACCTCGGTGGGAACCATGTTCGCCAATCGGCCGCCTACTACGGGAACGAGGGCTGGACGGTGCAGTTGGGCTTCGACGGCGAGGGCGCGAAGACGTTTGGGAAAATTACCGAAGCCAACGTCGGCCATCGCTTCGCCATCGTCCTCGACGGCGCCATCCAATCAGCGCCGGTCATTCGTACCGCCATTTATAATGGAGACGCGATTATCAGCGGGAAATTTAGCGAGCAGGAAGCGCGCGGCCTGGCGAGCGTTTTGGAGAATCCGCTACAGACTCCGGTTAGCATTGAAGAAGAACGCAGCGTCTCGCCTACGCTGGGGATGGATTCGATTCGCGCCAGCGTCATCGCCGGTCTGGCCGGTTTGCTCGTGACCATGGTTTGCGTCCTTCTCTACTATCGCTTCCTCGGGCTGATCGCGTGCCTGACCCTGATTGTTAACCTCGTCTTGTTGATCGGCGCGCTCACGATGTTCCGGTTTGTTCTGACGCTGCCGGGTATTGCCGGTATTATTTTGACCATCGGTCTCTCGGTCGACGCCAGCGTGCTGATCTACGAGCGCTTGCGCGAAGAGCTGGCATCGGGCAAATCGATCAAGGTCGCGGTGCAGGCCGCCTACGATAAGGCGTTCAGTTCGATCTTCGACGCCAACGTGACCACCCTGATCACCGCCGCGATATTGTTCTGGAAGGCCAGCGGCCCCGTGAAAGGGTTCGCGATTTCGCTGACCATCGGCATTCTTGCCTCGCTGTTCACGGCTCTGATCGTCGGCCGCAACTGCGTTAGCTGGTTCGTCGATACCAATAAGATCAAGAAGGTCTCGATGGCTCACCTGATTTCGTCGCAACACATCAACTTCCTCGGGAAGGGTTTCCTCGCCTGCATGTTCTCGCTCGCTCTTATCCTCGCCGGGGCCGGATCTTTCTGGGTCCGAGGTGAAAAGAATTTCGGTGTCGATTTCCGCGGCGGCGACCTGCTGACCATTAGCTCGCCTGCCAATATCGACGTCGGCCAGATCAGACACAAGCTTGAGCCTGCCGGGTTGGCGGACGCATCGATCCAGGAATCTTCGCAGGGCGACAAGTCTTACGTCACCATCCGCACGCCCTTGAATACCAGCGATCAGGTCAAGCAACAGATCATGCCGGGATCCAGCTTTCACGTGGAAGGCTCCGAGCGTGTCGGGGCGCTCGTTGGCGGAGAACTCGCCCGTTCCTCGTTGATCGCTCTTGGCCTCGGCATTTTGGGAATTCTCATTTTCGTGACCATGCGATTCGAATTGTCGTTCGCCGTGGGCGCGATCGTCGCCTTGCTGCATGACGTGCTGATTACTGTCGGTGCCTTCTCGCTTCTGCATCGCGAGTTGACGCTAACAATGGTCGGCGCGGTCCTGACGATCGCCGGTTACTCAATTAACGATACCATCGTCGTTTACGATCGAATCCGTGAAGGGCTGGCTAGCGGCCGGCGCGGCTCCATTGAGCAGATCATGAACGAGAGCATCAACCAGACGCTGAGCCGAACCATCCTGACCAGCACGGTCACTTTGATCCCGATTATCTTTCTGTTTTTCATGGGCGGCGCCGTCCTGCGCGACTTCTCGCTGGCCATCATCATTGGTGTGGTCGTAGGGACCTATTCCTCGATCTTTATCGCCTCTCCGATCGTCCTCTGGTGGACCCGGGCCCGCGGGGGAAATACATCATCGCTGCGACGTGAAATCACCCAGAAAACGAGTGCGAATCCGGTCGTCGGATAGCTCGTAATATGCTTATTACCAGCCACTTAATGTCAATTCCACTTCGCGCCGAAGCCTTTAGGTCGCAAAGTTATTCACCGCAGTTGACGGGTCATATGGCACCGGTTAGGCTCTTCCCGAAAGTTTAAAGGGAGTTTTTTAGAACAAGAGGAAACATGCCTGAAGTCATTGTCCGCAAGGGTGAACCGGTCGATCGCGCGCTGAAACGCCTTAAGAACAAGCTCGATGCCGAGGGGATTCTCGAGGAAGTGCGCCGATTACGCGCCTTCGAGACCCCCAACCAAAAGAGCCGTCGTAAAGCCAAGGCGAACGCCAAGCGCGGCCGCACGAAGTTCCGCTTCAATCCGGCTTAAGAAGCCGGAAATCAGCTTTTGAGAAGGAGCCGCTCTGCGGCTCCTTTTTTGTTGGCCACGCTGAAGCGCCGCTCCTGCGGAGCGGAAACTTCAAACTCCAACATCCAAGCTCCAGAGAAACCTAAGATCCCAAACTCCAAAGCCACGCTGCGCTCTCTACCTGTCATCCCGAGCCGCGCAGCCGGAGAGGGATCTCCTGACAGAGTCACTGCTTAAAGCGCAGAGCGCATCGTGTGAGCGGAACCCGGATGCGAGCGCCTCAGGCCAGTCGTTCCCAACCATCCTGATCACTCCTCGAGGACCTTGCGTGATCAAAGCTCCGAATGAGAGATCCTTCGGCGCGCTCTGCCTGCCTCAGGATGACAAGACCGGGGCTCGGCCTTTCGCGTTTTAGCTCCGCTGAAGTCGTCCGCTAGTCGCAATCGCAGGCGATCCGGAATCCCAGGTCGTTGCAAAGGAAGCTCGGCACGTTCGAACCTGCGCGCCGTTGTTCTCAGGCTGTTGAATCGCGATTTCCAGCTTCCGCCACGATGCACCCGTTTCGCTCCGGTTTTGGGACCGCGTGGGTTAACTTTTGGAGCGCCTCGATAAGGTTCGAAAAAGTCCAGGCACCATTCCCAAACATTGCCCGCCATGTCTTCCATTCCGAATGGGCTTGCCCCAAGCGGAAAGGAGCCAATGGGCGAACTCTCCGGATAGCCATCGTCAATTTCACGATCGCTCCACGCGAAAACCGTGTTCTTGTCGGCAAAATTCGCCAGGTCTCCGCGGCCTTCATAATTTCCCCACGGATAGCGGCGTCCATCGTTACCGCGCGCCGCATATTCCCACTCGGCCTCAGTCGGCAAGCGGTAGCGCTTATGTTCCCTGGAACTGAGCCACTCACAGAACTTTATCGCGTCGAGACTGCTGACATACACCACCGGATGCCGATCACCGGCCCCGGGAGCACGTTTTCGCTCATGCGTTGGGTCGAACTGTTCGTAATCGGCGTTTGTAATGAGATAGCGCGAAAGAAAGAAACGACTGATGGTCACTCGAGTCGTTGGCTTCTCGTTAGGCGCAGCCTCGGGCGCGTCCGAGCCCATGGTAAATTCCCCGGAGGGAACCAGAATCATCGGTCCGCCAAGCGAGTTTTGGAAATTGATGTATTGCGCGCGCTCGGCTTTGGTGTCGAACGTCTGCGGCTCGGGCTCCGGTGCTTCCACAACAGCGGGCGCTGGAGCCGCCGGTTGAGCCACCTCTACGCGCGGCGATGCCGAAGCAGCGGCGGAACCGACGGGGCCAGTCTCGCCTTCGCTCTCGTCGAGGTAGGCATCGACCATGTCCTCAGCCTCTTCGGCATCGATGCCAAGGTTCTCCGCGATATTGATGAACGCGTCGCGTTGATCATCAGTCATGGAATCGGAGTCGAGACCGCTCAGCCTCAGCATCCGATTGAAATCCGCGCGCGGATCAAGTGAACCGCGGCGGCGGGCCCGGGAACGAGTGCGTTCCGTCGGCGGCTGCTGCGGCTGCGACAGGACGGTTGCGGTTGGGCTTCCCCTCGCTTAGCCCCGCTATCGGCCAGCTCGGCGTCGATCAAAGTCGCCATCTTCTCGTTGCTGAGCCCGTGTTGGCTTCCAAAGTGGAGCAGATTCTTTTCCTGTTGAGCGGTCGAGTACTCCGTCGGTAATCGCAAAGGCGAGATACTTGTGAAACTCCGCAACGGCCTCCTCTTCTTCGCGAGCGGCGAGCTCATCGTCCATGGCACGACGACGCTCGGGATTGAGCAATTCCATCCGCGCCTCCGTGAGATAGCGCGATGATTCTTCCAAGCCGGGCCGGAGCAGCTGCGCCAACGGATTACTCGGCTGATTTTTGAGCGGAAGCTTTTTCTGCCACCACCGCAGCAGTTCCCGGCAATGCTCCTCTATGACTTCGTTGCTCGGGTTCGCGCGCGCGTCGAGACAGAGCCGCTCGTAAAGATTCGGCGACTTATATTTGCTCCAGCCATCCCATTTTTGCGGATCGTCCGGCAGCGGGAGCGGAAAAGTGGTTTCGCACTTCGCGGTCATTCGATGCGAAGTTTGCCGAGGCCGGAGGCAGCCTGTGTCATTTCAGATTGCGCCAGCCCCGTATTTCGCTCGATCGATATGTTGGAACGTTTCCCGCACGCCTCGATTGCTACTTCAAGGACCTGGTTGGCGTTGTATTGGTAACTGAGCTCAACAGGGGAACCCTTCGGCAAAAACGGCGGCAAGGTGATATCACAAACCCCAAGCGGCGTGCATTCTCCCGGCACTGAGCTTTCGCCTTCCACAATCTTGACCACCGCGCGCGGCATGTTGGCGTCCGCAGTGCCGAATAGATTCTTCGCCACCGCCGGAATTGCGGTCCGTTTGCGGATCATCGGATACACGTACTCCTCGAGATTGGAGTCGTCCCAGAGGACCACGCCGAGCGTCTGCGAAGTAATATCAATCACCTGCATCAACCGGCCTTCGCGTGTTGAAAATTGCGCGCGGGTGTCCTGATCAAGGATGGCCTGCCCTGATTCATCCTCTTCGCGCAGGAGGGCCAGCGTCGCCTGGATCGCTGCACCCATGGCAACGCCTTCATCGGGATTCACGTCAGTCGCGATCGGAGTCGATGAGAGCTGCGTAATCATATCTCGAACCATTGGCATTCGCGTCATGCCACCGACGAGAAGAATGTTATCGATCTGCTCCCATTTCATCTTCGCGTCATGAAGCGCGATCTCGCAGATGGTCTTGCATTTCTCGACCAGGTTTCGGGTGCGATTCTCGAAATCTGACCGTGTGAGATCGACCTTTACGCTCTGGCCGTTGTGATGAAGAACGATAGTCGTGCGATCGCGGCTACTCAGCTGGATTTTCGCGGCCACCGCACGCGTCTGCAGATCCTGGTAGCTTTGCAGATCGAGCAACGGGTTTTCGCCGTGTGCCCGGGAGAATTCCTCGGCCACGTAATTGACGATCACATCGTCCCAATCCTTGCCGCCTAACCGGTGATCGCCGTTGGTGGTAATGATCTCCAGTTTGCGGTCTTTGATCCGCATGATGGTGACGTCAAAGGTGCCGCCACCGAGATCGAACACGAAAGCGGTCTGGTCCTGGTCAAGCTTGTCGAGACCATAGGCCAATGCGGCTGCTGTCGGTTCGTTGACGATTTGGAGAACGTTGAAACCAGCGAGCTGTCCGGCGGTTATGGTGGCTGTGCGTTCGGAGTCGTTGAAGTAAGCCGGCACCGTGATGACGGCGTCAGTGACCGTCTGTTCGAGATAAAGTTCCGCATCCTCCTTCAGTTTTTTCAGGATGACGGCGGAGAGTTCTTCAGCTGCGTACTTTTTGCCTCCGAATTCGCGATAAAATTGATCCTTCGATTTGCCCATTTCGCGCTTCACGAAATCGACAATCTTCTCGGGCTCGGCGACGGCATTATTTCTCGCGACCGTCCCCACCACCACTGAGTCGGAGTCGAATAGAATCACCGAGGGCGTGATTCGCTCGTTCTCAGGGTTGGGAATGATTTGCGGCTTACCGTACGCGTCGATATGCGCTACCGCTGAAAAAGTGGTGCCAAGGTCGATGCCGACTGCTTTCCGTAATGACATGTAATGCAGGGGGTCCCTCCCAGTATCCCTTCCCTTTTCCGTGCAAATTCCATGCCGAATTTCTGCTGCGGACGGAATATCCTTTTCCCGGCAAAATCAGGGGCAAACAGACCCCTTTCTCCCGTGCGGCGCGGGACTAGTTGAACCGCTTGGCGATGACCTCTTCCGGACGGATCAGCTTGCCTCTCCAGAGGAAACCGCGGCGAACCCGCATAATAATTCGCCCATCTTCCTCGGCGTAATCCGCCGGCTCGAAACTGAGGACCTTGTGAATTGTCCGATCGACCACTTCCTTCGGCTCAATTTCCTTCACCTCAAAGCGATGGAGAATTTCGACGAGTGAATGAATGGCGTTTTCGAGATTATCCCGCCAGCGCAAAGCGTTGGCGCCTTTCGTTTCCGGGGCCGCAGTCTGCAACTGCTCCGAAAGACTGGTGAGATCATCGTAGAGATGCACCAGATCGTGAATGAAAGGTTTCTGCAGGGATTCGTGCAAAAAATTATCCCGATACGTCAGCAACTCGCTGTGTAGCGAATCGAAGAGTCGATGGTTGACCGTCTCGGAACTCTGAATGGCCTCGAGTTGGCCCTGCATTTTCTCCAGATGACCGGTTAGATCAGCCGGCTCATTCTTCTTCGTTGAGCTCGCCAGTTGATCGAGCTTCTGAGTCATCGCGCGCTCAAACTTTTCGAGTCGTGCCGCCAGCGCCTGAACTTCCTGGCTGACCTGCGCATTGTCGGTCTCTGCGCTGTCGGCTTCTTTTTTTGCCGGCAACGTCTTGGCAGCCTCGGCGCTGAGCTGCTGCATCGCGGCCGTGAATTCGTCTGCCAGCAAAAGCGGTTCAGCCACGACTATCCCCTTTCTTCGCAGAGAAGAAGCGACTGATGGCCGCTACCAGGCCCGCCGCATCATGTTGCTTTGCTTCCACGTCGACGGTTAATCCGTGATCACGCGCCGTTTTCGACGTAATCGGGCCGATGCTCGCGACGCGCATTCCAGCCGGCCACGGAAGTCCCAAAGCCAGGAAATTCTCAACCGTCGACGAGCTCGTGAAAGTGATGAGATCCGCGCCTTCGTCGGTAAGACGAGCGCGCGCTCCTGTGACGTCCGCTGTTTCCGGAACCGTCCTGTAAGCAATCCCCTGATCCACAATAGCTCCTAATCGGCCTAGCTCCTGGGGAAGCACGTCCCGCGCCTTTTCGGCGCGCACCAAAAGGAGCCGGAGGTTTTCCACACTGCCTTCTTTTTGGAAGGCGCGCACAAGTGATTCAGCCACAAAATCATCCGGTTGAAGATCGACTTTGAGACGAAAATCTTTGACCCGCTGCGCCGTTGCCGGCCCAATCACCGCGATCCGTGCCGCGCCGATATCGCGGGCGTCATCGTAGAGTTTGAAAAACATCTCGAAGAACGCGGAGACGCCGTTTGGGCTCGTAAAAATAATCCAGTCGTACGTGTGCGAATCCTGGACCAGCTCGGCAAATCCCCGAAGGTCGGCCGGTGGATCGGTCCGGATTGTGGGAAGTTCCAGAACGTCGGCGCCCAGATGAGTCAGCGCTGAGGAGAGCACGCTTGCCTGCTTTCGTGAACGGGTCACCACGATCCGCTTTCCGCGCAGCGGACGATTTTCAAACCAGTTCAGCTTCTCCCGCAGTGCGACAACCTCGCCAAAGACGGCAATCGCCGGTGGCGCAAAACCGCGCGCCTCGACCTGGTTCGTTATGTTTTCCAAAGTCCCTGTGACTGTCTGCTGCCGGCCAGTGGTAGCCCAACGAATCACGGCCACCGGAAGATCCCGGCGGACGCCGTTCTCCATCATTTTCGCCGTGATTCCGGCGAGAGTTTCCAGACCCATCAGCATGACTTGCGTCCCGCCGAGCTTCGCCAGTGCGGCAAAATCTATCGCACTCTCGCTTTTTGAAGGGTCTTCGTGCCCGGTGAAAAACGTCACGTGCGAATTCTCTCCCCGATGCGTGACCGGAATTCCGGAGTAAGCCGGCCCGGCAATCGCAGAGGAAACGCCCGGCACGATCTCAAATGGAATGCCGGCCTCGTGGGCCGCGAGCGCTTCTTCGCCGCCTCTTCCGAAAACAAAGGGATCTCCGCCCTTCAACCTGACCACGCTCGCGCCGGACTTCGCCTTCTCGACAAGCAAGCGGTTGATCTCGTCCTGCGACAAGGCGTGAGCGCCTGCTTTTTTCCCGGCGTAAACAATCTCGGCACCTTCGCGCGCCCAGCCGAGCATTTCGGGATTCGCCAAATGATCATAGACGATGACATCAGCCTGCTCGATCAACTCGCGCGCGCGCAACGTAACCAGTCCGAGGTCGCCCGGGCCAGCTCCGACCAGATAGATCACTCCGCTTTTCTTTGGTGGTTCAAGTGCCATGGATTTTGTTAAATAATTCCGCCGCCAACTCTTCGGGCTCCGCCGGTCCTTCGACGAACGCTTCCACAGGCGCCAGGCGATCGGTCGAAAAGATCTGCGCGTGCATTTTCAAGTTTCCATCTCCGAGCCGTGCGAAAACGCCAATCGGACAATTGCAGTCGGCTTGCAACAACCGGAGAAATTCACGCTCAGCCCGCAAGCAGACATTCGTCTCAGAATCATCCGCCGTTTCAATAACACTGCGAACGTGTTTGTCGCCCGCCCGCACTTGCAAAGCGATCACTCCCTGCCCGCCGGCCGGCACAAAGATTTTCTCTGAAAGGCTGGAAAGAAAATAATCCCGGCCGTCAAATGATGAATTGTTCGTTAGGCGAATCATCGAGAAGCCGTGCGATTCCGGCGGCAGCCAGCACCACACCATGCCACTCGTTCTCGTGAAGTTTACCCAGGCGCGTGGGCACATTCCCGCGAAGGTCGATCACCACAACATCCGGCCTTTGCCACTGCAGTTGATGTTTCCGCCGAACGCTGCCCGTCGCGACCATCGCTTTCTCCGGAAGCGACGCCAGACTACCGGCATTTTTTGTCACGAGAACATCGCCGGCACTGGCACGCGGGAGCGCGGCCGCGATCTCCGTTCCCGGCGCCAGTTCACTCGGGAGATCCTTCGCGCTGTGAACAGCGACATCAATTTCCCGCGCCAGCAGCGCGCGTTCGATCTCCGCTGTGAAAAGGCCTTTGCGTCCGGCACGTCCAAGATTTTTCGCGGCCGTTTCATCTCCACTGGTCCTGATGATTCGCGGGACAAGGCGAACAGCCGGGCGATGCCGGCTAATGGCTTCACTCGCGAGTTTCGTCTGTGCAAGCGCAAGATCGCTCCCGCGCGTTCCGACCACGAGTTCGTGGAGCATTTCTACTTTACCCTGCCGCTGGAGTTATGACTGCGACGTCCGCAGCTCGGGAACCGAAATGGGAGCGACCGTTGAGGGCTGCGCGCCGTCGCCATTTCGACGCAGATGAGACTGCCAGAAATCCTCCGTGTGACCCGTAATGATCGATTCAGCAGCCGCAATCTGTCGGCGCCTGAGATCAAGCGATTGGGCCGCGACCGATTGCAGCGAATCGATATCGTAAAGAAACACACCCGGGAGCTGATTGACGTCCGGCGCGACGTCGCGCGGCACAGCAATATCAATAATAAAGAGGGGACGATCGACCCGGGACCGCAGAATCGGGCCGAGACTCTGCGCGTCGAGAAGGGGCGAGCCCGCCGATGTCGAGCTGATCAGGATGTCGACTTCCGCGCATTGCTGTTTCCAATCTTCGAAGGGCGCGGCGCGTCCCGACACCGCCTGGGCCAGTTCATGCGCGCGCTCAAACGATCGGTTGGCAACCCGCAGATCCGAAACACCGCGCGACTTTAGTGCGCGCGCCGTGCGTTCGCTGACTTCGCCTGCGCCGAGAATCAGCACTTTGCGCGACGGAGAGATCGCCGAAAATTTTGGCTGCAAGTTCCACCGCAACGGAACTGACTGAGACCGGACCGCGCGTGATTTCAGTGTGCGTGCGAACCTGTTTGGCAACGCGAAAGGCGCGTTGAAAAAGGCGATGCAAGAACGGACCTGCCTCCCCGCCGGAGCGCGCAGCTTCGTAGGCCTTTTTGATCTGGCCCAGGATTTCCGTTTCGCCGAGGACCATCGAATCAAGCCCGGACGCGACACGAAACAAATGGGCCACGCACTCGTGCGCCTCGTGCCGATAGAAAGCGCCTTGCGCATTGCCGTCGCCAGGCTCGCCCAGGCATCGGGCAACATCGATTGTTGAGGGCGGAGTTGTAGCGGCGGCGTAAACTTCCACGCGGTTACAGGTATTTAGGAGAACCAGCTCCGCGCAACCGGCGTGTCGCAGAAGGCATCGTGTCTCCGCGCGACCGCCAAAGCGCTCCAGCGTTTCCACTTTGCTCGCATGATGGCTAAGACCGACGCAGAAAAGATTCATGCCTCAATGCACCTGCGAACTGAACGTAATGCCCCATAACAGCGTCAGCGCCGCGCTGAACCCGATGATACAGAGCGCGGCCACTCGCTTCGGCGCCAGCCAGCGTAAATAACCCCCTTGCAGAATTCCCGCATAAAGAAGCCAGACACCGAAGGCGCAGATGACCTGCAATCGTGGAAGTGGTTGCCCAATGAAAAACCCACTGACCAAACCGAGCGTGTAAAGAGCGAATCCCCACCAAAGCAATCGGGTGATCGCGATGAAGAGATCGCTCAGCGGCGGAAGATGATAAAAGACTGAATGAAGATGCCGCGTCTTGAGTTGATGCTCCTGAACGAGATACATCACACCGGCGATGCAGGCGAGGGCGAAGGCGCCATAGGCAATCATCGACATGGAAGCATGAAACTCGAGCCAGTTGTTAGGCGGAGCCTTTCCCGCGATGGCGAACATCGATCGGCGCGAGGAGCGCAAAACCCTGGATCAAAACCACCAGCGGCGCGGTGAACGCGCCCATTAATGAAAGTCGATAGGCCGGCCCAACGAGCATGTAGATCAGCGTCAGCGACCAGGCGAGGAAGATCAGGACTTCAAACAGATTCGTTAAGGGACACCGTCCAAGCGCGTGACCGCGGATGGTCAAGAAGGCGCTTTGAAAAGCGAACCCGGCCACAATCGCGAAAAAGTTGAACCGCCCCAGCCTAAAGTTGCCCTGATAAAACGACGCAGCTGTCCGCAAAACGGCAGCAAGAAAGCAAAGAGTCGCGGCGAGAAGAGTCAGACGGTCCACAGGGTCCCCTGACTTTAGAGAGGCGATCGTATGCGCGCAATCGCCCCGTCACCGGCGTGAGAGGGCCTGGCGGTTGACCTTTTGCCCTCAGGGGCTAGCATCGCGCGGATGTTTTCGGAAAAATTGGAGAAATTACGCGCCGGCGTGCGAGACGTTCCCGATTTCCCGAAGCAGGGAATCGTGTTCAAGGATATCACGCCGATCCTCAGCGATGGCGCTCTGTTCCGGACATCCATCGACGTTTTTCTGGAGCACTGCCGCGGCAAACACATCGACAAAGTCGTGGGAATCGATGCCCGCGGGTTCTTGTTCGGGTCGGCGGTGGCTTACGAATTGAGCGTTGGGTTCGTTCCAATACGCAAACGTGGCAAGCTGCCGTATAAGACTGAGATCGCGAAGTATTCGTTGGAATACGGCGAAGCCGAAATGGAGATGCACATCGACGCCATGGCGCCCGGTGAAAAAGTAGTTCTGATTGACGATTTGCTGGCAACCGGCGGCACCTCCGCAGCCGCAGCCGCGCTGATCAAAAAAGTCGGCGGCGAACTGACCGAAGCGATTTTTCTGATCGAGCTTGGATTTTTGAAGGGGCGCGACAGGCTCGCGCCGATTCCGACAAAATCGTTCCTGACGTTCTGATCTGGAACGAGACGCAGCCGCTCTAGCGCAACTGTAGGGGCCTAACGAATCCTCCTTCTAGCAGGAGAGTCCCCTCAATGCCCGCAGCTGCAGCCTTCGCCGCAACCCGGGCCTTCGGACACGATCACTTCCATCCGAATTTCCTGAAACGCGAGTTGATCGTGTATCATTCCGAGGAGTTCGATCGCCTTCGGATCGGGCATATGCGCGCAACGCACCTCGATGCGCGCTCTTTTCGCGGCAAGTTCCGGATGCACTTCAGCACACTCGCCATCTAAGAGAAACGAAGCGTAGGCATTGAAGCGTTCCTGCAGCTCGTGCAGCCGTGCGTCCGATCCATCCCAGGCGTCGGGTTCGTTCATGACCAGGACCGCTTCGTCGGCGCCCGTGTCGTGACCGATCAGGTCGATCACGCCGACGCGCGAGGATTTTTGATCAGAGGCGGGTTGGTTCTCCATTTTTAATAAGAGTCGTTGGACGCTGAGCGCCCAACGTTGCACGTTCACGTCGCCCATGAAAGCGCTGATCGCATTTTGCTTTGCGCTACTTGCATCTGTTGCGGTTCAATCCGTGCGCGCGCAATTCTCTCCCGCGTTTCAAAGCAATGAAAGCTATTGGGGCGACCTCAAGGCGGAGGTCGATTTCTATGACGCCCAGGTGATGATCGACCATCAGCTGCGCCACGGCGAATTGCAGATGATTTTGACGCCATTCATTCTGACCGGCTCCGGCGCGCTTCCTCCGAAGCCCACGAATGCAGACTGGGCTGCCGCGTTGCCTATCCGATTATCACAAACCCTGACACTACCCTGCGGCCTCATGAACGAACAAAGAGCGAGCACGGTTTTGTTCCGCCAGGACCGTGTGATTTACGCCGACTTCTCCATGGCAAATCTCGACGGCACTCTCTTTAGACACGCGCAACCGGGATCGCCCGAATCAAAAGGGCTCGCGATCGAAACTTTCCCCGGATCGGGGGTTCCATCCATCTTACCTGACTCGAAGGAAACTCCGCGCATATTGCGACAGGAATTGCCCTTTCGTATTCGGACGCTCGATTTCTCAAAGCCGACGGGCGAGTTTGCCGTTCTATTCGTCGACCTTTCATCACCGACCAACGTCGGGCAGCCAACGGACGTCCCGGCGAAACTCAGTTTCAAGACCGGCGATCGCGAAATCGCGGTGGAAATTCGACTCGAAGGCGGCGCAACCGAGCATGTGACACTCGATCGTAATTTCCCTTTCCTGCTGCGCGAATGGAAAACAGCGGACGGCAGCATATACAAACTGAAGAACAGCCTGAAGGCCGATTACCACCAGTATCTCAAGGAAGGCGACCGCGAGAAGGCGCTAAAGGATCCGATGCTCCGGCACCCGGACTGATAGGGTGTCGATTGCAGCCGTGTCAGCTGCTCCTTTCTGTGTTGAGGAACTCAGCTACGAAGAGGATAGTTCGCGTGTGAGCCGCACCAACAAATCCAATGGCCTGACTCTTCTCGGCCGCAGCGAAGCGCGCATTCCAAAGTCGCCCGCCGACGCGCGCCTGGAGACATTTCCGAACCCGGCCAAACGCGAATACACCATTCATTTCGAAACGGACGACTTTACTTCGCTCTGCCCGATCACCGGCCAGGCGGATTTTGCCCGGATTGAGATCGATTACGTGCCCGCAAAAGTGTGCGTGGAAAGCAAGTCGCTGAAATTCTACCTGGCGTCGTTTCGAAACGAGCGCGCCTTCAATGAGGCGGTAACGAATCGAATCCTGGATGACCTTGTGCGCGCCATCAAACCGCGCCATGCCCGCGTGGTCGCGCAGTTCTCTGCTCGCGGAGGGATCGCGCTTCGGGTCGACGCGGCTTACCCGGATTCTCGGGCGCGCGGCAAATGAGAAAGGCCGTCGTCCTGCTCAGCGGCGGACTGGATTCCACCACCACTCTGGCCATCGCGCGCTCGGAGGGCTTCGACTGTTTCGCGCTTTCGTTCGATTACGGTCAGCGCCATCAGGTGGAACTCGAAGCATCGAGGCGAGTCGCCAAGGCGATGGGAGTGCAAGAACATCGCGTTACTCGACTTGATCCCGAACTCTTTCGCGGATCAGCCCTGACGGACGATGTCGCCGTTCCCAAACATCGGACAGAAGAACAAATCAGTCAGGGCATACCGGTGACCTACGTTCCCTGCCGGAACCTGATTTTTTTGTCGTTCGCCGCGGCCTGGGCCGAAGTCATTCCGGCAACCGACATTTTTTTGGGAATTAACGCGCTCGATTACAGCGGCTATCCGGACTGCCGGCCGGAATTCATTTCGGCATTCGAGAATCTGGTGAATCTCGGCACCAAAGCCGGACAAGAAGGCGCGCGTTTCAAGATCCACGCCCCGCTCGTTTCGATGAGCAAAGCTGAGATCGTCCGTAAAGCGCTCGACCTTGGAGTTGACCTGTCATTAACCCATTCCTGTTACGATCCTTCCCCGGAAGGCGTCGCCTGCGGCGAATGTGATGCTTGTTTGCTCCGACAGAAAGGGTTCAAGGAAGCCGGCCAGCTCGATCCGATAGCCTACGCCGCCTAATGAAGACTCCGCAGCATCTCTTTGCCCTAACGACACCGGAACAGCGCGTAGTCCTTTTGATCGTTCTCGGCCTGCTTCTCGCGGCCGGCTTCGAGCAGTATCGCAAAGCGGAAAGCAACCTGACACCGCCGGTTCAGCTTCAGACCAAACCGGAATCAAAGCCACCGGCGGAAGAGAGCTCCGAAGAGCAGTAGCCGTCCGCTGAAGAGCGTCCTTCGCAGCAGACTCCCCTCACCTCAATCCTCTCCCGCGTTGCGGGGCGAGGAAGAAGACGAGGTGACTCAGCGTGTGTTGCGCGCGCTCTTGATAATGGAGGGCGGAGTTCGTGCGACGCCAGGTTGTGCGGTCTCGCAGGAGGTCGACCCTCCATTAGCTCCTGGCGTGTCCATACGCCTCCGCCAACTCTTCCCCCACGCCCTTCTCGGAAGGGAGAAGGGCGGGGTGAGGGTTTTCCGCAAAGCCAAACGAAGACCCAAACCTAACGAGCGTCTTCCAAATCCGGAACACGCCCATACCCGACAAAGGTTGGCGTCGTCGCTTGTTCGTCGGAATCAGAATCCGGTTTCGCGCGCTTGCGTGTCGCGACGTGAAAATCGAAAACGCTGACGCCGAAACGCGATTGTCCTTTATAAGTCCGCCCATCGCTCGAGCCCACCATGATGCGCTGGTTCGTCCCTTTCTCTCGACCGAGATAAATCATGGTATGCGTGATGGCTGGATCTTTTTCCGTGCGGTAGGTCCCGGCCCAAAAGAGCAGGTCGCCCGGTTTCAGCTCTTCGAGCTCAAAGGTGTCTTCGCTGTGTCCCAGCACTGCTTGGAAAGTGCCGGCTTTCCGGAGCCAGATGTATTGCTCACGCGCGTCGCGGGGCACATCCTTCAAACCGCTTTCCTTGAGAACGTAGTAAACAAACCCCGAGCAATCCATTCCGCCGCTGGCGGGATCGGCCGATCCATATTTGTAGGCCAGATTCTGGGTCGTTAGGCCGATGGCCTTATCCAAAATCTTCCGAACCGGCGCATCGTTGTCGTCATAATGGGCAATTTTATCGGACGAGATTGCCGCGGTTCGCACCTTTTCTTTGTCGGCCTTGTCGGCCTGGACCTCAGGCGTGCTCTCCGTGCCCGGCGTCTTACCCTCCTTGGGTCGGGGGGATTTCTCGGCCACAGCCGGCTCCGTCGGCGTCGCCGTGGTCTTGGGAATGGAAACGCCTTCTGGCGGCGCTTTCACATGTTTCTGGTGGGGGCCCGGCGAAATTGCATGAACCGCCTCGCCACGAATCTTGCGCGACCGCGGCGTGGCCGATGGCGTTTCGGCTGGTGACGGCGTCGCCGACGGTCTAGCGCTTGGTTCTTCGGTGGCCGTTGGCGAAGGTGAAGCCGTTGTCGCCGGAGAGGACTTAGGCGACGGCTTCGCAGAAGCCTTCGGCGAAGGCGAACCGCTCGCTGTCTTCTTATGTTTCGGAGATGGCGAAGGCGAAGACTTCGAATGTTTTTTCTTTGGCGGAGGCGTGGGTGTGGCGAAAAGTTTCTTTACCTTGTGGCCGAATGTTTCGTCTTCCTCCTTTATCGCGTTCGCGGGCGTGGCCAGGCCGCAAAGAACGAGAATCGCAAGAAGAACCAGGCTCTTCCGTTTCATTTTCGAAAAACCAATCAGGCTGCGATTTCCTGCAGAACCGCCTTGTTCATCCGGATCCCGGCATCGAGATTTTCGAGCGGAAAGCTTTCGTTAGGCGAATGCGCGCGGCATCCCGGCAACGCCAGGCCAATCAATAATGTCTCCAGGCCGAGCAAGCGACGGAACTCGGAAACAATCGGAATACTGCCGCCCTCGCGGATCAAAGCGACATCGCGTCGAAAAAGTGGCTTTCAAGGCCCTTTGGGCCGCCTTACCGAAAGCCGAATGAGGATCGGTCAAATACCACGGGCCGCTGTGGCCGTCGGTCATCTCCAGAGAAACTCCGGGCGGCGTATTCGCGGTCAGATGTTTGCGCACCAGCCGCAAAATCTCATCACCCTGCTGGTTAGGCACGAGGCGGAAAGTCAGCTTGGCCATCGCTTCGCTCGGAATGACTGTCTTCGTCCCCTGCCCCTGGTAACCGCCGCCGATCCCGTTGATCTCGGCCGTCGGCCTGCCCCAAATTCTTTCCAGCGTTGAAAAACCCTTTTCGCCGAAAGCTTCGCGTGAACCTGTCTCCTTCAACAGCTCAGTGTCGGCATCGATCGGAATTTTACTCCAGGCTTCCCGTTCCCAATCCTGTAGCGCCTGAACGCCATCGTAAAAACCGGGAACAGCAACATGCCCATCCTTGTCGTGCAATGTGGCCAGGATTCGCGCAAGGGCTGTCGCCGGATTCGCAACCGCGCCGCCGTAAATTCCCGAATGCAAATCGATCGCCGGCCCGCGCACTTTTAATTCCAAGGCCGTCACTCCGCGCAATCCGTAACTCATCGTCGGCACGCCCGGCGCGATCATTCCGGTGTCGGAAACAAGCGCGACGTCGCTCTTCAGCGCATCGCGATTTTCGTGCAGAAAGTTTCCAAGGTTGCCGCTGCCGATTTCTTCTTCGCCTTCGATGACGAAATGAATATTCACGGGCAAATCGCCATCTTTCTCGAGGGCCTCCTGAACTCCCAGAATGTGCGACAGAATCTGGCCCTTGTTATCCGTCGATCCGCGCGCGTAAACGAATCCATCCTTCAGCACCGGCTCAAATGGCGGTGAATCCCAGAGCTCCAGCGGATCCGGCGGCTGGACATCATAGTGCCCGTAAATCAAAACGGTCCTGCGGCCGGGCTTATGTTTGTTCTTTCCCCAGACCACCGGATGACCGGGAGTCGGGAACAAGGCGCGCTTCCAAGCCAGCGCTCGTTAGCTTCTCAACCACCCAATGCGCGCATTCCGTCAGTTTCTCGGAATAATCATCATCCGTTGAAATGCTCGGCAGCCGCAGAAACGAATAAAAATCCTCCAGATGAGATGCACGCATGGGGAGCACTTTAACCAGAAGAGTTGGTTCGGGAATGAGAGATTTTCAATGTCCCGCCTTCCGCGCCTGTATTGCGAGCCGGCGTAATGACCGTCGCGGGACCTTCATCTGGAACTGCGAGCAATCCGAGCGAGTGACGTCTGTGCTTGTAAAGATTGGATAGTTCCGGCTCATAGCTCCTCTTCCTAAGGCGCGACGGATCAATCGCGACGCCCGCTCACTTGGATCACCGCGACAGAATCACCTCGGCATCTAAATCTGGGACTCTGCCGGTCGGACGACCACAAGATCATGTGGTTTTTGCTTGATCCGGCCGCCGAGCGTCTATTATTACTGGCAGACGGGCCTGAACCCCTCGTTTCAGCTCCATTTTATGCACCTCCAATCCCTTGAACTCTTCGGGTTCAAATCGTTCGCCGATAAAACCATCCTCAATTTCCACGAGGGCATCACCTCCATCGTCGGCCCTAACGGTTGCGGCAAATCCAACGTCCTCGACGCCATGCGCTGGGTCCTGGGCGAACAATCGGCCAAGTCCCTGCGCGGCTCCGAAATGGCCGACGTCATCTTTAATGGCAGCGACACCCGAAAACCTCTCAGCTTCGCGCGAAGTCTCCCTGACCCTGAGCGATTGCGCGACCGACCTCGGGCGTCGACTGGCACGAAGTCCGGGTGACCCGCCGCATTTATCGCGACGGCAATTCTGAATATTTCCTGAACAAGACTCCCTGCCGCCTGCGCGACATTCAAAACATTTTCGCCGACACCGGCGTTGGCCGCGGCGCCTACTCCATGATGGAGCAGGGAAAGATCGATCTCATCCTGAGCTCCCGCCCGGAAGATCGCCGCGCCGTTTTCGAAGAAGCCGCCGGCATCACTAAATATAAGACGCAAAAGCGGGAAGCTCTGCGCAAGCTCGAAGCGACCGAAGCGAACCTTGTTCGCGTCGAGCGACATCATCAAGGAAGTCAAAAGGCAGATTGGTTCCCTGCAGCGCCAGGCCGGCAAGGCCCGCCGATACCAGGCACTGCTGGCTGATCTGCAAGATGCTCGACACTTACCAGTCGCGCAAGAACCTGGCTTCACTGGAAACGGAACTGGCTGCCAATGCCGCGAAGATCTCCAGGGACTTCATCAATCCGAACGCACCACGCGCGAGAAAATCGAGCAGAGCGAGAACGTTCTTTCCGAACAGCGGCTCGGCCTTGATCAGATGGATTCCCAGATCGCCGGGGTGCGCGCGGAGATCGAGCAAGCTGCAGCAGCGAGATGACGACGCCACCGGAACCGCATCGAATTCAACCAGCAGCGAACGGACGAGATTCGCGAGTTGATCAGCCGCGCTGAGGAAGAAATTGCGGCCGCCGAAACGAAGCGGACTCGCCAGGCCGCCGAGATCCAGGAGCTCGACGCCGCTGGTCGAAAAACGCAGGGACTCGTCTGACCGCAAAGAAGGAGGAATTGCAGCAGTTCACCGAGCAACTCGCGCTTCATTCGGACAGGAGCGCGCCGCAGCGCGAGGAAGAACTAAAGACATTGGCCGCGAATTTTCCCGAACCGAAGGCCGGGTCTCGACCGCGCAAGACGAAGTCGGCGGCATGATCGCTCGCCGCGAAGCCACGGCTGAATACCTGAAGAAGCTCGAGCGCGAAATCGCAGCGCGGGCCGAAACCAGACGGAATGACGCGAAAAAGAGCCTCGATGAAGCGCGCGGCGCGATCGACGGCGAACAGCAAAAGGTTGGCACTTCTGCTTCGAGACCGCGAAAGCCGCCGAGACCGAGCTGCAGGCGCAACGCAACCTGCTCGACGACAGCAAGCAAGGCCCTAACGAATGCCGAACGAAGCGTGGCCGAAAAGGAGTCGCGTCTCGAGATCCTGAAGCAGTTGAACGAAGAAGGCGAAGGCCTGACCCAGGGATCACAGGCGCTCTTGAGAGGCGCCGATGAGCTGAAGGAATTTCGTTCGACCGTGGCCGGCTCGCTCGTGGCGCAATTGGATGTCGATCCGAAATTCGTTGGCGCAATCGAAGCTGCTCTTGGCCGGAACTTGCACGCCATCGTCGTGCAGGACGAGACGCTCGCGCGCGAAATTCTGCATCGCTTGAACCGGAAGAAACTCGGCCAGGCTGCGCTTGCTGATTCCGCAGCTCGCATCGCCCTCCTCCGGACACGTGACGCCGACGCTGCCCGCAGGGAGCGATCGGCTGGGCCACGGAAAAGGTGGTCGCCCCGATGACGCTTGAACCACTGGTCAAGAAGCTCCTCCGCGGCGTTGCGATTTTTGACGACCTGGAAGCGCATGGACTGCGAAAAAAACTCATCCCGACCTGGCCTGTGCGACCTTTGGCCGGAGAATTTGTTTCGTCTGAAGGAATCGTCTTCGGCGGAAGCAGCACGACTCACAAAGAATCGTTGCTCGAGCGAAAGAGTCGCATTGCGGCTTTAACGCACGAACACGCAATGTCTCGATCACCGAGCGGGAGCAGGTTCAGCAAAAATCATGCGGCCGCAGACGCCGAAATGGAAGCGGCCGACGCGAAACCTGGAAGAAGTCCGCGCAAGCTCATCGCGCCGCCGAGCTGGCGCAATCGGCCGCTACCTCACGCATCGCCATGCTTGAGCGCGAAGCCGATCTTGCCGGAGCGCGGGTGGAAGATCTCCAAAACGAGCAATCGACTTTGCATCAGCAAATCGAGCTCAGCCGACGAACGCATCGCGTCGTTGCAAGACAAAGCCTGAGCGCGGTGCGCGCAACGGTAACCGAGGAAGAAAAGCGCCGCATCGCCGCTGAACAGGCGCACAACGCGGCCATACTCGAAGAAACCAGCGCGGCCGAACATCTGAATGAGCTGCGGCTTGGCCGTCGCCACTGAGCAGCAGCGTTACGACGGCCTGGTCGCGCAGCGCGCGCCGGTGTCCGCGCGCGGCCTCGAGCTGACCGAGACCATCGAAACGCGCCGGCGCGATATTGCGAACTTCGAGGCGCGAATTGATTCGCAGGCAGAGGATTCAAAGAAGTCGCCAGACTCTCCTGGCGCAGCATGAAGTTCGTCAGGACGAACGGAAGGACGCGCTTTCGTCCCTGACCGCTAAGAGAACGCGAACTCGCCGGGGCGTTGAACGCGGACGAAGCTGCGATTCGAACAATTCGCGATTCGTTAGACGGCTTGCACGAGCGCCGCGCCGCCCAGCAGGTCCGGGAATCGCAGCTGCAAATGAAGATCGATAATCTGGTCGATCACGTGCAGCGCCGCTACCACCTCGATTTGCGCGCGAGCGAGCAGGATGAAGAGCGCCTTTACGAAAACCCTGCAGACGCAATTGAAGCGTCGCGACAAGTCCGAAGCCGACTCCGGAGAAACGGCCGAAGCACCGCGCCTCCGAAGCCGACATCGACCGGCTGATCGCCGATCTTACCCAGCAGCTCGACAACATGGGCCCGGTCAACCTCGAAGCCGTCCAGGAGTACGACGAGCTCGAGCAGCGTTACCAGTTCCTCGAGACAGCAGAACAACGATCTGACCAGCGCGCGCCGCGAATTGCTCGATGTCATCGCCAGGATCAATGCGACCACCCAGACCTTGTTCGCCGAAACCTTTGCCCAGGTCCGAACGAACTTCCGCGAGATGTTTGCCGAACTCTTCGGCGGTGGCCGGGCCGACCTCGGCTCTGATGGACGAAAGCGATCCGCTCAACTGCGGGATCGAGATCATCGCCAAGCCGCCAGGCAAACAGCTCGCAGATCGTCTCGCTCCTTTCCGGCGGCGAACGCACCATGACCGCGGTCGCCTTGCTCTTTGCAATCTACATGGTGCGCCCGAGTCCGTTCTGCGTGCTCGACGAAATGGATGCGCCGCTCGATGAAACCAACATCAATCGCTTCATCCGCGTGCTCGAACGATTCGTCGCGCAGAGCCAGTTCATCATCATCACGCACAACAAGCGCACCATCGCCAAGGCGGACGTGCTTTATGGCGTCACCATGGAGGAGCGCGGCATCAGCAAGCTGGTCGGGATGAAAATGGCCGAACGGCCGGAGAATTATGCCGCATGCGCCCCAGACGCGACGGCAATCGGCAATGGCAACGGCACGACAGGCGCGATCTCCCGCCTTCGAAGCGAGCCGGAAGCCTGAGCTCGCCGGCGTTAACTGAACAGGTGGCCATCGTCTCGCCTGCCGATGCTGCTCGACAACCATGGGCGGATCGCCATGCCACAGACGCGTAAAAATTTTTTGCGCGCGATCGCGTCTGATGGCTAGAATTGCCGGATGCTTCAGGCCGCGGCGCGCAAAGGAAAATCGAAAAGAGTCCAAAGCGCGCGCCCCACGGCAAGCGATTATCTCGAAGCATTTCGCTGGATGCTGCTAGACGCGCATTCTCGAAGACAAACTGGCCAGCCTTTATCGCGGCGGCATGATCACCGGCGGCGTTTATCTCGGCCGAGGGCAGGAAGCGGTCAGCGCCGCCTGCGGGATGTTTTTGCAAAAGGGCGACGTTTTCGCGCCGCTCATTCGCGACCAGGCCGGCCGCTCCGCTTTCGGCGAACCTCTGCTCGATGTGGTCCGCACTTATCTCGGCTCGCGCAAGGGCCCGATGCGCGGCCGCGACGGCAATATTCATCGCGGCCGTCCGCGCGATAACCAGTTGGCCATGATCAGCCACCTCGGAGCCATGATTCCGGTGGTGGTCGGCAAGCTTGCTGGCCAAGCGAATGAAGGGCGAAAAGGGTTTCGTCGGCCTAACAACGATCGGCGAAGGCGGCATGCAAACCGGCGCGACCCATGAAGGCATGAATATCGCCGCGGTCGAGCAGGTCCCGCTGGTCATGGTCGCGACCAACAATCATTTCGCCTATTCCACCCCTAACGATCGCGAGTTTGCCTGCGCGCGACCTGGTCGATCGCGCCAAGGGCTACGGTTACGAAGGGCACACGCGTCGACGGCACCGACCTCGCGGCCTGCCTCGAAGTTATCGAAGCGGCGGTGCAACGCGCGCGCGCCGGCCGGCCTCCACAGCTGGTCGTCGCGACCATCTCTGCGCCTGGCCGGTCACGGCGAACATGACGACGCCAGTTACGTCCCGCCGGATATGAGACAAGAGCCTTTTGCGCAGGATGCCTTATGCAACGGCGGAGCAATTCATTCATCGAACAGAAACTGCTGGATGCGCGAAGCCTTGCAAAAAATGCGAGCCGAAATCGCCGCGCGAAGTCGACGAGGCGGTTGCACACGGCGCAGCAGGAAGACGCGCCGAATGGCGCAGAAGGAAGATTGGTGCGCACTCTCCACGCGCGAATTGACTGATCACATCCGAGCGTACGAATGAACCAAGCTCGAATAACTAGATGAATCGAACTACGTGACGAAGCTCGATCGTCAAGGATCTGAGCCGATTCGTCATTTTACCGTCATGAGCGTCACCTATCTCGAAGCAATTCGCGAAGCTCAGGCCCGACTCCTGCGGGACGACGAGCGCGTTTTCATTTACGGCCAGGACATTGCGCGGAAAATTCGGCGGCGCATTCAAAGCCACCAAAGGTCTGGCCGAAAAATTTCCCGGGCGCGTTTTGAATACGCCCATCAGCGAGGACGCCATGGTCGGAACTGCCATCGGCGCGGCCATGGAAGGGATGCGGCCGATCGTCGAAATGCAGTTCGCCGATTTTTCGAGCATCGCGCTCAACCAGATTCTCAACAATGCCGGCACGCAGTATTGGCGCACCAACGTGCCCTGCCCGATCACGGTTCGTCTGCCCTCAGGCGGAACGAAAGGGAGCGGGCCTTTCCACAGCCAAAGCATGGAGGGACTCTACTCGCATTATCCTGGGCTCGTCGTGGTCACGCCGGCGACAGTCGAGGACGCCTACACCATGTTGATCGATGCGGTGGCCACCGAGGATCCGGTGATCTATTGCGAGCACAAATATCTTTATTACCACCTCAAAGCCGACGCGCTGCCAACAGAGAGCATTCCAATCGGCAAAGCGCGAATCGTTAGGCCGGGACGCGACCTGACCATCGTGACCTACAGCGCCATGGTCCACGAAGCTCTGGCGGTGGCAAATCAGCTCCACAGCGAAGGGATTGAAATCGAAGTGGTCGATCTTCGCAGCGTCAAGCCGCTCGATACCGCCACCGTCCTCGCCTCGGTCGCCCGCACCGGCCGCCTGCTTTGCGTCGGCGAGGCATTTCCATGGGGCGGCGTGACCGCGGAAGTGATCGCGCGCGTCGCCGCGCGAAGGTTTTCATCTGCTTGATGCGGCACCCGCGCGGCTCAACGCAAAGGACACGCCGATCCCTTATCACCCGAATCTTTGGAGCGAGCACCGGCCGAACGCGAAAACGATCGCCGCGAAAGCGCGTCAAGTTTTGCAGGAATAATTCCGTTCAACTCTTCAACCTCTTAACTCTTCCACTTCATCCATGCCTCAAGTTCCAATCACCATGCCGCAACTCGGCGAATCGATGGCCGAAGCGACCATCGTCGCGATCAAAGTTAAGCCCGGCGACAAGGTTTCGGCCGATCAGGAAATTATCGAAGTCGAAACGGACAAGGCCGTCATGGGCGTAACGACCCCATGCGCCGGTGAGATTGCGAAAATCGATGCCGAAGTGAAAGGGACTTACGTCGTTGGGTCGGTCCTCGGGTTCGTTGAGGCCAGCGAAGCGGATGCCGCCCGTTTCCAGAAACGCGCGCCGCAGCCGCCGCAGGGTGAAGTCGCGGAGGAAATCCCCGGGCGCGACGAGGAAAGCGCGCACGCCGTAAAAACGCAGAATGGCAGCGGGTCACATTTTCAAGTGGATGAAGCCGGATTGCCACCGGTCGCCGCCGGATCGCATTTCCAAGTCGAACAAGGCGGCGTGCTGCCGGTACCCGCCAGCGCGAAAGGCGCAGGATACCTTTCGCCGCGCGTTCGCGCCCGCATGGCTGAGTTGCAACTCACGCAGGCTGATCTTGCCGGTATTGCCGGAAGTGGCGCTGCCGGCCGCGTCACGATCAAAGACTTGGAGAACTTCCTGAGCGGCATCGAAAACCAGCCCGCAGAAAAGCCGAGCGCCATTCGCACCGGAGTCGCCGACGCCATGCGCCGCAGTTGGACTCGTCCACTCGCGACCGTCGGAGTTTCCGTGTGTCTGGATCCCGTGTTGCAGGACCGCGCGAACCGCGATGCGAAACCGGGCCCTGCGCTTTATGTGTTGCGTGCCCTCGCCCTTGCGCTCGCTGAACAACCGAATGCCGCCGCGCGCCTGATTGGCAGTCGCGCCGTCCGATCGGACTCGATCGATATCGGTGTCGCGGTCGAGGCGCAGGACGGAATCATGGTTCCGGTGATACGAAATGCCGACAAGACCTCGCTTGTCGACCTAACGAATCGCTACACCGAACTTGTTGACCTGGCCCGCCGGCGCCGGCTCACGGCCGACATGACTTCCGGCGGGATCGCGTCAGTTTCAAACTTCGGGACTTTCGGTCTCGACTGGGGAACTCCAATTCCTTTGCCCGATCAAACTCTGCTCCTTGGCCTCGGAGCGGGGAAAAAGTCGCCGACTTGGAACGAGGAGAAGCAGCAATTTGTCCCGACAACTCAAGCCGAGCTGACGCTGAGTTTCGATCATCGCAGTCTCGATGGCGGGGGAGCGGGACGAGTGCTGAAGCGCGTTGTCGAACTGTTGCAGGAACCGGCGAAGCTGTAACTTCGACGGCAACTGTAGGGCGGCCATCCTGGCCGCCACTCTATGAGACGGCGGCGAAGATCGCTGCCCTACAGGGCCCCCTGATTTGAATAGGCCCCTCGCTGCCACTAAGTTACTTGAGATGTCCGCAGCCACCGAAATTGACCCACAAATCACAATGCGCGATTTGCTGACGCGTTATCCGGGCGCGCAGCGTGCACTCTTTCGGAAGTACCACATCGGCGGCTGCGCCAGCTGCGGGTTTTCACCCGATGAAACACTCGCCGGCGTTTGCGCGCGCAATGAGAATCTCGATGCCGCGGAAGTAATCGAGCATGTGATCGAAAGCGACGCGGCCGATCGCGCCATCCAGATCGAGCCCGCGGATTTGGCGAACCGACTTTCCTCAGACGAAAAATTGCAACTCCTGGACGTTCGAACACGCGAGGAATTCGACGCCGTGAAGATCGATGGTGCGCAATTTTTCACCCAGGACCTGATGCAGCAGGCGATGACGAACTGGAACCGTGACGATCTCCTGGTGATCTATGATCATCAGGGAAACCGCAGCATGGATGCGGCGGCTTATTTTCAAGGCCATGGCTTCAAGAATGTTCGAAGCCTGCGCGGTGGCATCGATGCGTGGAGCGTCGAAGTGGATTCAAAACTTCCCAGATATCACGTGGAGACAGAATGAGCGACGACGTTGAAGCAAAGATCGAGGAAGCGATCAAGAATCCGCAGAATCTCGGCGAGATGACCGATGCCGACGCGGTCGGGACAGTTGGCAGCGCCGATTGCGGCGACATGGTGCGGATGTGGATCAAGTTTAAGGAGCAGGACGGCAAGAAAGTGATCGATCGAGCAACGTTTCAATCGTTCGGATGCCAGACAGCTATCGCAGTCGCGAGCGTGGCCACGCAGTTGCTCGCCGGAAAAACTGAAGCGGAAGCGAAAGCGATGTCGGGCGAGGAATTGGCCGCGCCGCTTGGCGCGCTGCCTCCTGTGAGAATTCATTGCGCTCAACTCGTTGAAGGCGCGTTGCGAGCCGCTCTTACGGGCGAGAAACCACCACCGCAGTCTTCCGGCTCGGACAGTTTGTTAGGCAAAGTGGCCGCCGGCAGCGCTCCTGCAGGCAAAATCAAAGTCGTTCTGGCCACAGATAAACACAGATAGACACGGATTTTGCCGGGTGACTTTTCCCCCATCTGTGTTTCATCTGTGTAAATCTGTGGCAAATTAGTCTTTGAAATCATGTACGAGAACACTGAATTCACATTAAGCCGCGACGTTGAGGCGATCCAGATTCCGAGCGGACAGGCACTTACGCTTCCGCAAGGCACGACTGGCGTCATCACGCAGGCCCTCGGAGGCAGCTACACCATTGCGACCTATCAGGGGCTGTCGCGCGTCGCTGAGAAAGACCTGGATGCACTTGGCCTAAAGGCGCCGGAAACCGAAGCCGCTCCAGCTTCGGCCAACGGCGCAGAAGGGGGCGACGTATCCGAAGCGGACGTCTGGAGCCAGTTGAAGCAATGCTACGATCCGGAAATCCCGGTGAATATCGTCGATCTCGGATTGGTTTACGATTGTCGCCTGACGAAAAAAGACGAAGGCGGAACAAAAGTAGAAGTGAAGATGACGCTGACCGCTCCGGGATGCGGCATGGGCCCGGCCATCGCGCACGATGCGCAGAGCAAAATCTTGTCGATCGACGGCGTTGATGAAGCCGACGTGCAGCTGGTGTGGGATCCGCCGTGGAATCAAAGCATGATCAGCGAAGCGGGCCGGATGAAGCTCGGAATGGTTTGAGGCTGCGAGGGAGGGACACAAGCGGACGAGACAAGCTCGTCCCTCCCAATGTCGCAACAGGTAGATGAGCGGGACGAGCTGTCTCGTCCGTCTTTTCCGCGAGTGTTGACAAACATTTTTTTGACACTGCGGCGCCTGCTCATATACTCGTGACCCGCGCGTCCCGGTCGGACGCTCTTTCAGTTCCCGAAACACTTTTAATCGCATGCCTTCTACAGAACTGATCTTAACCGAAAACGTGCCCGGCCTGGGCGCGGAAGCCGATATCGTCAAGGTCCGCCGCGGCTACGCCCGCAATTATCTTTTGCCACAAGGCAAAGCACATGAGGTCACGGCTGCGAACATGCGCCAGCTGGAGAATTTGAAGAAAAAGCGCGCCGAACGCGAAGCGCACGAGCTCAACGAAGCTGAAGAGCTCAGCCGCCGAATCAGCAAGATGCGCGTCACTTTCACGCTCGAAACCGGCGAGACTGGCAAAGCTTTCGGTTCCATCACCGCGCAGGATATCGTCACCCGAATCAAAAACGAAATCGGCGCGGATATCGACCGGCACAAGATCGTTCTGGAGCATCCGATCAAGACCACCGGGGAGCACAGCGTTGCCATTAAGCTGCACCACGACGTGCCCACAAATTTTGTGTTTCAGGTCAAGTCAACCGAGGAGCCGAAAGCGGAAACTCCGGCCGACGCGCCTGAAGGCGAAAAGAAACGCCCCTTTTTTAAGCGAAGAAAAGACTCCTGATAAATGCAAATGCCGACTTCTCACGGCTCTACGCCTGAGAAGCCTCGGAAAGCAGCGGCAAACGGCGCTGGTCGAGGCTCGACCGCCCCGGCAGGAGAACGAGTTTTTCAGAGGTCATCCACGGCCTCTGCACAGGATATTCACAGCACTCCGCCGCACAGCGCCGAGGCGGAGCAGGGCGTCCTCGGTTCGATGCTCATCTCGCCGCGAGACGTCATCGCGGAGTGCGTCGAAAAAATCACTGAAGAATATTTTTACGTTCCCGCGCACCAGATCATTTACGGCACGCTGGTAGATCTGTGGAACGCCGGTCAGGCCATCGACTTGATCACGTTTACGCAAATCCTGCGCGACCGAAATATTCTCGAGACAATCGGCGGCGCTTCGTTCATCACCGAGTCTTTATACGTTCGTCCCGACGGCCGCGAACGTGAACTACTACCTCGACATCGTTCGCGACAAGTATGTCCTGCGACAGATCATTGCCGCGGCCACCGAAGGCGTTCGGCGCGCTTACGAGGAACAAGGCGAGGTAAACACACTCCTCGATGAGGTGGAGCAGAAAATCTTCGCCGTCGGCGAGACGCGCTTCAAAGGACAGATGCTTTCCATGAAAGATCAGGTCATGGAAGCGATCGAATCGATCGAGAAGCTTTACGAGCGCAAAGGCGGAATTACCGGAATTTCAACCGGTTTCGTCGAACTCGACCGCATGACCAGCGGTCTGCATCCCTCGGAGATGATCGTGATCGCCGCGCGGCCGAGCATGGGCAAAACCGCCTTGGCCATGAACATCGCCGAGCACGTCGCGATTCACGAAAAACTGGCGGTCGGCGTCTTCAGCCTGGAAATGAGCAGCCAGCAGTTAGTGCAGCGTCTTCTTTGTTCGCGCGCGCGGGTGAATCTGCAAAAGGTCCGAGACGGATTCCTGGGCGAACGCGATTTCCCAAGCCTGACTCAGGCGGCCTCGAAACTCGCAGAAGCGAAGATCTTCATCGACGACACCGCGGGTCTCAGCATCCTCGAACTCCGCGCCAAGGCGCGAAGACTCAAGGCGCAACAGGACGTCTCTCTCTTGATTGTCGATTATCTCCAGCTGCTCAGGTCGACCACTCGGCGCGCACAGGACAATCGTCAGTTGGAGATTTCCGAGATTTCGGCTGGCCTGAAAGGTCTGGCCAAGGAGCTGAAGGTTCCTGTGATCGTGGTCGCGCAGCTCAATCGGCAACCGGAAGCGCGAACGGGCGGCAAACCCCGCTTGAGCGATCTGCGTGAATCCGGATCGATCGAACAGGACGCGGATCTCGTCGGGCTCCTTGTGCGTCCGGAGGTTTACGAAGAGGACGAGGAAGCGCGCGCCGAAAAATCCGGCGAAGCCGAATTGATCATCGCCAAACAGCGGAACGGACCCGTGGGCGAAATTCCATTAACCTTCCTGAAGGAGTTCACCCGATTCGAAGACCGCGCTCGTAACATGAGAGAGCCGGAAGGGATCTAGGGCCTGCGTAAAAGTTTGGAACGCGCGAAGCTCGTCCCAAACCTACCTCATTATTTGCCTAACGATTTTGCGGCCTCGACCACGTGATCGGCGGTAATGCCGAGTTCCTTCATCACCTGATCGCCGGGACCGCTGAGCCCGAAGCGGTCCAGGCCGATAACGGTGCCGTCCATTCCGACATATTGGTACCAAAGTCCCTTCACCCCGGCCTCGATGGCAACTCGCCGCCGGCAAGCGCGCGGCAAAACGCTCTCGCGATATTCTTCCGACTCCCGCGCGAAGCGTTCGAAGCAGGGCATCGAGACGACGCGAACACCCTCACCCAGCTTTTCGGCAGCCGCGAGCGCGTGCTGAAGCTCGCTGCCGGTGGACATAATAATCATGTCGAGCTGCCCTTTCTCTCGCCGCGCGACATACCCGCCTCGCAGGACTCCTTTGCGACGCGTTTCGACGTCGATCGAACTCAGGATCGGAACTGTTTGGCGCGTCAGCGCAAGCAACGTGGGCCCATTCATCCGCTCAGCGGCGGCCACAAACGCTCCCGCAGTCTCCTCGGGATCGGCCGGCCGGATCACATCCAACTGCGGTATGACGCGAAGGCCACTGACCGTTTCAACCGGCTCGTGCGTCGGGCCGTCTTCGCCAACGCCGATCGAGTCGTGCGTAAAAATGTAAATATTCGGAAGCCGCGAAAGCGCCGCCAGCCGGATGGAAGGGCGGCAGTAATCGGCAAAGACTAGGAAGGTGGCCCCGGACGCGCGGAAAATTCCGTGATAGGAAATTCCGTTCATGATCGCGCACATTCCGTGTTCGCGAATGCCGAAGTGAATATTTCGTCCGTTAGGATTGTTGCGCGTGAAATCGCCCGCGTCTTTGATGTAATTCAAGGTCGATCCGTGCAAATCGGCGCTCCCACTGATCAAAAGAGGCAATGCTTGCGCAATCGGCTGGAGCACTTCCGCTCCGGCCTTGCGCGTGGCGATCTTTGAATCGGTCGGGAACGGCGGAATCTTAGAGAAGAGATCGTCCGGGATTTGCCTCTCGATCCCCGCGTCAAGAACCGCAGCCTGCTCGGGATTCTTCTCGCGCCACGCCTTGTAGATCTTTTCCCAGCGATCGTACTCAGCCAGGAGATCCTTCTTGTGCCTGGCAAAATATTCGCGGGTCTGTTCGGAAACGAAATAATGTTCGTCGGGCAGGCCTAACTGCTTTGCGATCGGCATCGACAAATTTGGCCCCGGCCTCCCCGTGTGCCTTGCGCGGTGCCGGCCACCTCGGGAATTCCTTTGCCGATCAGGGTGTGCGCCATGATGAATTGCGGCCGGCCATTGTCGCGCTCCTTGGCGATGCTGAGCGCATCGCGGAACGGCTGCATATCGTTGCCGTCAATCTCCTGGACATCGAATCCGTAGGCCTTGAACCGCATGGCGGTGTCTTCGCTCTGCGTTACCTTTGCCATCGCGTCGAGCGTGACCG
Source organism: uncultured Verrucomicrobiae bacterium (assembly GCA_963824205.1). Lineage (GTDB taxonomy): Bacteria > Verrucomicrobiota > Verrucomicrobiia > Chthoniobacterales > UBA10450 > JBBRDU01. The sequence goes on from CAWGOG010000003.1 coordinate 240,071, forward strand.
CGTTGGAGTCGTAGATCAGGATCAGGTTATCCAGTCCGAAATGCCCGGCGAAGGCGCTCGCCTCCGCGGAAACGCCTTCCTGAAGGCATCCATCTCCAGCGAGACAGATCACGTGCTGATCGAAGATTTGGTGCTCGTCGGTATTAAATCTTGCGGCAGCCATTTTCGCGGCCATGGCTATGCCGACGGCGTTGCCCACACCCTGCCCTAACGGCCCGGTGGTGCATTCCACGCCAGGGGTCTCGAAAAACTCCGGATGGCCCGGCGTGTGACTATGCAGTTGCCGGAAGCGTTTGATTTCCTCCATGGGCAGGTCGTAGCCGCTCATGTGCAGCCAGGCGTAAAGGAACATGCTCCCGTGTCCGGCAGAGAGAACGAAGTAGTCCCGACCGATCCAACGCGGCTGATCGGGATTATATTTTAGCGAGTGGCCGTAAAGTACCGCGCCCATCTCGGCGCAACCGAGAGGCAAACCGAGGTGTCCGGATTTTGATGCTTCCACGGCGTCCATGCAAAGGCCACGGGCTTCATTGGCGGCGCGAGAAAGGGATTCGATATCGAGGCTCATGAATAAAGAAGGATGTATGTTACTGAAGGTATACTTGTGAAACTCGTGCGCGAATGCGGCACCAGACTGGTAAATCTGTAAATTGAAATCTACATTCTAAAATCCAGTGAACCAGCCCCTTCTTCTTCATGTCGTCGAGCGGCTGGAGTCATTCGTCGGGAGATTGCCCGGCGCGATCCAAAAGCCGATCCTTCACGAGCTCACTCCATTGAAGGAGCTGTTTTTGCAACAACGGCCGCCCCGCCTGATGCTTGCGGGCGCCGGAAACGTGCCGCTGGAAGAACTCCTGCAGGCGCTTTTTGACCAGCCTTTCGATCAGGGAGATCTGCCGGGATTCGTCATCAATCGTTGGAATGACATCACCATTCTCGATCATGGATCGATCTCGATTATCGACGCCCGCGGTGAGGAAAATGCCGGAATCGAAGAGGAATTGGAACGGCAGCCGCCCGACGCGATCGTCTTCCTCGAGAATCAGGACAAGAAAAAGAAGGAGGACAACAAAAACCTCCAGTGGCTAGTCGAACGGGCGGATCATCTCGACAAGACCGGCGCACAGTCTTTGCCCGTTTTTGTTCTCCTCGGATCGCCGCATAAGGCAGGCGAAAAATCACCTGAGCTTCTGAGCGGCCTGAAACGGAGCGGTGTGCGCTTTGCCGGCGCATTCGAATTCGAAAAGATGCAGGATAGCTCTTATCGAAAGCAGTTCATAACCGCTCTGGCGCGCGTGCTCCCAAACTCCGCTCTTATTGAGATGGCGCGAATTTCGAGGGACAAGGCAGTCCAGTCGGACATTGCCCACATCCTCGTAAAATCGACCACCGCTATTTGCACCGCCATCGGCGCTCAGCCGATTCCGCTGGCCGATCTGCCCGTTCTGACCACGCTGCAGCTGGTGATGGTTTCCGGGGTCATGTACGTCAGCGGCCGGGAGCGGAGCCTGCGCGCCGCCACCGAGTTTGTAGGGGCCTTGGGCGTTAATGTCGGGGCCGGGATGCTTCTCCGCGAAGGGGCCCGCGCCATCCTGAAGTTCTTCCCCGGCTGGGGCAATATCGTCTGCGGCGCCGTCGCCGGAGCCGGGACCTATGCCATCGGACGCGCGGCGATTGTCTTCTTTATCGAAGGCGTCTCATTAAAAGATGCCCGCCGAACATATATCTCCAGCCGCAGAAGGTCGGCCAAGCCGCACCTCCCTGGCCGAAAGCGCGCCCTTGGGCTTCCCGAAAGGAACGGCAAAACCGGTGATGAATAACTTGTGAATAATTCGGCTCTCTCGGGGCAATTTATTCACATCGTTTTTGTGAAGAATGCGCTGACCGCGTGCGCCCCAGGCCGCTTCCCGGTGGTTTAGGGATGACCCTTTCCGAGATTGCGGAAACCTTGCGAGAAATCCGGGTTTCGCCGGTTAAAAGTCTCGGGCAAAACTTCCTCCACGACCAGAACCTGGTGCGGTGGATCGTGGCCCAAGTCGATCTGGGACCCCGCGACTTTGTCGTCGAAATCGGCCCCGGTTTGGGCGCGTTGACCGAGCTCTTGGCAGCCAAAGCCGGGGGCGTCCTGGCTTTGGAGAAAGACGGGCGTCTCGTGGAGTTCCTGCAAACCCGGTTCAAAAGCGACCGCGTAGAAGTGAGACACACAGACGCCATGGATTTTGATGTGCGTAGCCTCTACGCGAAGGCCAACGTCAAGCTGGTCGCCAACCTTCCCTACTATCTCTCAAGCCAGTTGCTCCTAAAATTCCTGAATTGGCCGAGTCCCATCTCACTAGCCGTGTTGATGTTACAACGCGAGATGGCTCAGAGGCTGACGGCCTCTCCCGGCACGAAGGACTATGGGGCGCTGACGTTGTTCATTCAACTGCACTACTCCGCCGAGCTCCTCAGAACGATACCGGCGAGCGTTTTCATTCCACGTCCTGAGGTGGACTCCGCGGTTGTCCGCCTGCGGCCACGGCTTCCGCAGGAGCTTCCGGCTTGCGATTTCACGGCGTTTCATGAGCTCGTCCGACTCGGGTTTTCACAACGCCGTAAGCAGCTCGGGAAGCTCCTTCGGGATTACCTCCCAGACTGGCCCGGAGCCGCGCAGAGACTCGGTCTGGACCCTCAAATCCGGGCTGAGCGCCTGGACTTGCATCAGTGGATTGCTTTGACCAATTTGGCGCGTCCGATCCCGCAAACCAGCGCCGCCCAAAGCCAGCTGGAGATGTTTCCGGTGGTCGACGAATCCGACCGCGTGATCCGGGCCGCGCCACGTGGGGAAGTGCATGGGAATAACTTGCGGCACCGGGCCGTTCACATCCTGCTTTTCAACCCCCAAAATGAGGTGTTCCTGCAGAAAAGGTCCCGCTGGAAGGATCGCCATCCCCTGGTTTGGGATTCCAGCGCGGCCGGGCACGTCGACGCCGGCGAGGATTACGACCAGGCGGCACGCCGGGAGCTCAAGGAGGAGTTAGGGCTGGAGACGGCTTTGACGCCTCTGACCCGCCTGCCGGCCTCGGAAGAGACAGGACAGGAGTTTATCTGGCTTTATAAGGGCCTCTGGGACGCACCCATCACGTTCGATCCTGTTGAGATCGAGGCCGGGGAATATTTCCCCTCCGAAATTGTGACAGCATGGATCGACGCACGCCCTGGCGACTTTGCGCCGGGATTCGTCGAATGCTGGAAAGCCTGGTTAAGCCAGCCTCGTTAACGGCGACGCGATTTCCCGCGCCGGGCCGTTTTACGAGAAGCGCTTCGCTTGCGCGGAGCAGCCTTGGTTGTTGAGCGAGAAGCTTTCGCGATGGCGCTCTTCTTGAACTTTCGCGCCGCTCGACGAGCTGCCTCTTTGCCCCCGTAAACGGAGTCGCTAAACATTTTGGTTACCGCAGTATTTCCCCGAAGGAAATGAACTTGGAAACCATGCGTCTGTTTACGCGCTTTGGCCTTCGTGTCGATTCGTCGGATATTTGACTCTGATTGTGGATTTGGTCGTCGCCGCATAGGAATAAGGTTGTGAAGCTAGCCCAAAGAATTCGCTAATCAATGAGTTACGCGATTTTCTGCAATTTTTTTCGTTACCTCTTCTGGGAGATGCCACCGACCCCAATTTTGGTTATACTCCTCTTGCGGCAGCAGGGCATAACAAGGGTGCCGGTCGGCGCGCATCCAGGTAATTAGCTTAACGAGATTCTCCTCCGCCATCGTTGTACAGCCCGCGCTGGGGCGGTTTTCTCCTCGCCGTATGTGAAAAAAGATCGCACTTCCCTTTCCAGGGACCGGAGGATCGGAGTTATGGCGGATCTCCACCAGCCATCGGTAGGCAAAGTCGTTATGCCGCATTTTCTGCTTTTCAAACCAGTCGGGAGGATGGGCCGGATCCGGTATCGAAACCAATTTGTTGTAATCGGGACTGCTGATGTCATCGACCCAGGCGTCGGCAGTCGTTACCTGATGAAATGGAAAATCGGCACCCGCAGGGAGCTGTGCATCGTATGTATAAATTTTGCCGATTCGGAAGATCCCCGCAGGCGCCCGGCCGTCGCGTTCTTCCTTATGCAACCCGGCCTCTCGCTGACCTGCAAGCCCGCTGCCCCACGCGAGGCCATGCTTTCCAAACAATACCGGCACCGGAGAGGAGACACTCGTCCACGGTCCACCCGAAGGGCGCTCAAACCGCTGCAGGGTTCCGTGCATCGAATCCCACGTCGGGGCGAGCCCTACGATCAATTGGGTGCAATCCGACGGCACCCCGTCGGCATGGGCATTGCTGACCACCAGACACAACCCAAACGCCACCAGGCTGCGGAGAAGCAAGTTTATCATTGCAGATCTAGACGCCTAAAGTGCCAACCCTGTCCAATTTCTTTTCGCCGTGAAGCGATTCGTCGCCGTCCTGCTTATTTTCGCCGCGGTCGCCCTTTCGTATGCGCCGGCAGTTAAAAACGGCTTTGTCTGGGACGACACCGCGCTCGTCTTGCGAGACCCATTGATTCGAAGCTGGCGTCTTATTCCTGAAGGGTTCAACCATTTCCTTTTCGTTGACGCGACCTCATCGGATTTTTACCGGCCAATTCAACGTTTGAGCTACACGCTCGAATACGCTGCCTTTGCCTTCCAACCCGCAGCCTATCATGTAACAAACATATTGTTGCACGCCGCCGCTGCGATTGCTCTTTTCCTGTTCGCGGAAGAGTTGCTCCTGATCGTCGGGCTCGACAAGCGCGAACGCCGATGGGCAGCGCTCATCGGGGCACTGATATGGGCCGTTCATCCTGTGCAAAGCGCGGCGGTGATCTACGTCGCCGGCCGGGCCGATCCGCTTTCAGCCCTTTTCGGCTTTTTCGGATGTTATCTAATATTGAGGAGCGCCGGATTGGCAAACTGTGGGACCAAGCGTTCGACCATGCTGGGACTGACCGCGACCGCCGCCGTCAGCCTTCTCCTTTCCGCACTCAGCAAAGAAAGCGGCCTCATTTTCTGCGTCATCGCGCTGGTGCTGGCCATATGGAGAAACGGCGCCAAGGGCTCGATTCGCGTCTGCGTGGCGATTCTCTTTGTCGTGACCTCCTACATCAGCTTAAGAGGAGCGGCCGATCATCCTCCGGTTCCGAAAGTGAGCCAGACTCCGGCTCTTACCACGCGCCCGATTACGATGGCCCGGGCGGTCGCCGAGTATGCAGGCCTCATCCTCCTTCCAACCAACTTGCACATGGAGCGGGACGTCAACGCTCAGCCGCTTCCCTCGGCAGACGATTCGATTAACGTCTTCGCCTGGCGGGAAATTCAGACTCTTCTTGGCGTTCTTTTAATAGCCGGATTCGTTTACTGGATTGTTCGGGCGCGCACGAGAAATCCAGCCGCCTTCCGATTTCTGCTCCTGGCCGCATTAGCGTACCTGCCGGTGAGCGGCATCGTTCTGCTCAACTCAACCGTCGCCGAGCATTGGATCTACGTGCCCACGGCCTTCCTTTTTGTCGCCGTCATCCTGGAGCTTCAATCGCTCCGACTCGGAACCCTTCTGGTTTCGCGTGGCCTAACGATCGCAATGGGTTGCTGGATTGCTTTTCTCGGCGGCCGAACCGCGGTGCGCACTCTCGATTGGAAAGATCAGCGCACCTTCTTCGAGCGAACGATCGCCGCGGGGGGCGACTCGGCGAGGATGTGGATCAATCTCGGCGGCCTGGAGTTATCGGAAGGGAATTTGGACCGCGCGAAGTCGGCCTTGAATAAGGCCCTGGAAAAGGAACCGGATCAACCCCTGGCGACGCTGAACCTGGCAATCGTGGCCCTGCGGCAAAAGGATTTCAAAACCGCGCGCACACTGGCCACACGGGCCTCGAAGGACGACTGGGTCGAGGCACAGGCGCACGAGCTCCTTGCCGTGATCGATTATCAGGAAAAAGGCTCTGCTAACCCGCTGCGCTTGAGACTCGCCTCACGCACCGGCTTGCCTAATTGGGAGATCGAGAAGCGATACGTGCGCCTGATGGATGAATTGGGATCCACCGATTCCGCCATTAGCGAACTGCAAGGCTGTCTCCGGAGCGAATGGTACCGCGCAGAGAGCTGGGACCTTCTCGGTCAACTTTTACGCAAGCGCGGAAATCTAAAAGAAGCTTCCTGGGCCGACGAAGAAGCACTTACTTACGATGTCCATCTGGACGAGCATCGCACTCGTCTGTAAAGCGCTCGACTGCGTCGAGCCGTCCAGTGCTGCTCGTTAGGCCGTGGTTTGCGATGCCTCGATAGCAGCGGTGTCCGCCGCCAGATAACGCGCGCCAAAGAGCCAGAGAACACCGGCAACCGCCATCGTCATGGAAACCACCAGAAAGGCGACATTCATATTGCTGTGTCCGGCGATTGCGCCAATCAATGGCGGCGAAATCGCGTCCCCTAACAGGTGAACCATGAAGATATTGACCGCGAATCCAGTCGCGCGGATGAGCGGATGAGTCACGTTTGCCAGGGCGGTGTTTGACGGACCGGTATTAAGAAACAGAAAGAAAACGGCCACGAAAATCGCCAGCCACGCCCACGGGAAAGGCACGAAGAGCATGACAATCACGAAGGGAAACCCGATGAGCATGCCGAAGCCAGAGACCAGGAAATAAGAACCCGGATAGCGCGGCCTCAATTTATCTCCCAGCCATCCACCAAGCAGTGTTGCCAGGAAACCCGACACCACCACGATGGCCCCAAAAACCAAGTTGATCCGGCCGAGATCGGGCTGATGGCGGAACTCGTAAATGTAGGCCGGCACCCAGAAAGCCAGTCCGCCGATAGCAAAGGTCATGGCGGCGGCAGCAATCGTGTTTACCACATATGACCGCGTTTTGAGCAGGGTCACGATGTCAGCCCGACGGCTCCTGGGTGGAGAAGACGTTTGGTGGAGAAGACGTCGCGGTTCGGGCATGAAAAAACAGAGCGCGGCCAAGATTAACCCTGGCGGAAGAACCAGATAGAAAGCCATCCGCCAGCCAAAGTGGGCCCCGGCCCATCCGCCATAAGTATAACCGAGCGCGCTGCCCACCGGAATGGCCATGAAGAAGACCGACATAATGCGCCCGCGAATTTCCAGAGGATAAAGGTCTGACAGGATCGTAGGAGCGGCCGGTCCGTAGGCCCCCTCGCCAATGCCAACGAAAACCCGGGTCAAAAGCAGAATGGAAAATGTCGCCGCGGCGCCGGTAGCGCCGCTGGCGAGGCTCCAAATGGCGACCCCGAGCCCAATCAACCACCATCGTGAGAACCGATCCGCCAGGCGCCCAAAGATCGGTGCGCTGACCATGTAACTCACCAGGAATGCCGTGGCCAGCCAGCCGGTCTTGGTCATCGCGCTGGGATCATTCGGACGAAAGAATGTGTGCCGAATCTCCGGCTCGAGCGCGGCCAGGACCTGCCGGTCTATGTAGTTGAAAAGATTGATCCCCAGCAGGAGAAAAAGCGCCGTGCGAGCTCTCGATTTACTTTCGTGATCGGCGACCATCGACAACTTGCCGATTGCAGTCGGCGCAAGCGGGAATGTAAATCATAAAGCGTGACTGAATTGTCGTTGGGGGCAACGCGCCCTCTATTTCGTCGGATTAGGGCTTGGCCGGTTGTTTTACCGGGTCTCGCCCGTCGGCGCGGAAAATATTCCCTCCGAAGGCTTTTTGCTTCTGCCTAACCACATTTCCTTTGTCGACGCGATCGTCCTGCAACTGGCGTGTCCTCGCCGGATCCGCTTTGTGGTCGATGAGGGCTTTTACCGAAATCGATGGCTCCATCCATTTCTCGAGCTCGCGGGATGCATTCCGATCACGGCGCGGCGCGCCAAGGAGGCTATCAGGCTCGCGGGCGAGCATATGCGCGCCGGGGAAGTGGTTTGTTTGTTCCCCGAAGGGCAACTCACACGCACCGGCACCCTTCTCCGCCTCCAACGCGGGTATGAGTTAATCGCCCGGCAGGCCGAGGCGCCGGTCCTGCCCGTTTGGATGGATCAGCTCTGGGGATCCATCTTTTCGTTTCAAGGCGGGCACTTCTTCCGGAAATGGCCAAAGAGCATTCCGTATCGCGTGATGGTCGCTTTCGGTCAGCCCATTTCCCCGCAGGAAGCTGACATCGCCACGGTTCGCGAACAGCTTCTGAAGCTTGGTGAATTTTGCTTCAGCCGGCGCCAGAGCCTGCGCGGTCATCTGGCCGACATGTGTGTCCGCGGTCTGACTCGCAATTCCTCTCGAACCCTGGTTACCGACGGCCTCGACGGCTCTTCTCTCAGCCGCGGGAAGACTTTGGCAGCAGCGTGTGCCCTGAGTCGACATTTGCGGAAGCGCTTTCCTCAAGAACGACGCGTGGCAATTGTTTTACCGGCCAGTAAAGGCGCGGTGGTGGCGAACCTGGCGGTAGCCTTGGCCGACAAGGTTCCAGTGGGCCTTAATTTCACCGCCGGCCGCGCCGCGATCGAGTCATGTTGCCGCCAGGCTGAAGTAAAAGTGGCGATTAGCGCCGGCGCATTCATGAGCCGGTTGAGCGATTTCCCCTGGCCGGAACATACGCTTCAGCTGGAGAAGGTGCTGCCGTCAGCTCAAGAGCCAGATCATCCTGTGGTGGATCCTTTCATTCTGCCTTCCCGCTCGATTGCTCCGGCGCTTGTTAGGCATCCCGAAAGAAGGCGGGCATCGTGAGGCCATTCTGCTTTTCACCAGCGGCAGTTCGGGCCAGCCCAAGGGCGTTATCCTGAGTCATCGGAACATCCTGGGAAACGTGGCCCAGTTTAATGCTCTTCTGAACGCAAAGAAGGACGACGCCATTCTGGCTTCGCTGCCGTTTTTCCACAGCTTTGGCTCCACGGTGACACTCTGGTATCCGCTGATGGAAGGCGTTCCCATTGTCACTTATCCAAACCCTCTGGACGCTGCGAAGAACGCAGCCTTGATTGCGAAATACAAACTGACACTCCTGCTCGCCACCCCCACCTTTCTGCGAGCCTATTTGCGCAAGGCCGAGCCAGCACAGCTAAAGAGTTTGCGCATGATCATCACCGGAGCGGAGAAGCTGCCACCGGACCTCGCAAAGAGCTTCCAGGACCGCTTCGGACAACCAGTCCTGGAGGGCTACGGTCTTACGGAAACATCCCCCGTGGTCAGCGTTAATCTTCCGGAACCTAAACCCAAAAAGCCGGGCGACATCATTCAGCCGTCGAGCCGCGCCGGATCAGTGGGCAAAATGGCACCGGGCATCGCCGCGGAAATTCGCGAACCGGAAACCGGTCGAAAACTCTCACTGCACGACAGCGGCATGCTCTGGCTCCGCGGCCCTAATATCTTCGAAGGCTACCTGCACGACGAGGCCCGAACAGCTGAGGTGATCCAGGACGGCTGGTTCAAGACGGGCGATCTGGGCCGTTTTGATGAGGACGGGTTTCTTTACATTGAGGGACGTCTTTCACGATTTTCCAAAATCGGCGGCGAAATGGTGCCTCATGAACTTTTGGAACAGAAAATCCTCGGCGTCCTCGGCCTCCAGGACCATTCCGAGCGCGTTGTCGCGATCATGGGAATTCCAGATCCGTTAAAGGGCGAAGCGATCGTTCTACTGACCGCGATGGACATTGACCTCGAGAGCCTGAAAGCGCAGTTGCGCGAAGCCGGCCTGCCAAATCTATGGATCCCGCGAACGATCAAACGTATCGAATCCATTCCTATTCTCGCCTCCGGGAAGCTCGATCTCGGGCGCTGCAAGGATTTGGCCACGGCCTAACGGTCACCCGTTTTCAGAATGCGCGCTCTCTTTCATCTGGCGGCGTATCATGTAACCCGCCTGGCAGCGAAAACCCTTCTTGGATGCGTGACCTCGATTCATGTCATGGGCGACGATCGGCGGCCGCAGAAAGGGCCGTTCATTCTCGCGGCCAATCATATCAGCCATTTTGATCCGCCGATCATCGCCACCGTCATTTCCCAAAAGATCGATTGGATGGCCATGGCGGAATTTTTTCCGCACCCAATCCTGGGACGCGTTCTTCGGGCGATTGATTGCCTGCCCACTGATCGACATCGAGCCGAACGCCGGACGCTCCGCGACGCCATCAATCGATTAAAGGCAGGACGCATTCTGGGAATGTTTCCAGAGGGCGGAATCCGCGACGGCGCGGCTTCGGTTTTAGAGGGCGCGCCGCTTCGACCCGGAGTGTCGGCCCTTGCCCATATTGCGGGCGTACCGATCGTCCCATGCGTGATTCTCGGCAGTGATCGCCTCTACGCGAAGCGCGCGTGGCATCGTTTGAGGCGGACGCCGATCTGGATTGGCTATGGCAATGCCATCCCGGTGGTCGGCGCAAACAGCACCCGCGCGGAGACGGAACAGCAGCTCGCGGCCGCTTTCAGGAATCTTTACGCCGAAATGCGCCAGAAGTTTTCCCTTTCTGCCGAAGATCTTCCGCATCCTCCGCGTCTTAGAATGAGCTCATGATCGCCAAACTTCGCGCGAGCATTGTCGACGGCGCCATGTGCGCCTCGATGAATTTTGTTCAGGCGCGTCACCGTCTGCCCCCGGGGAGTCGCGCCGCCATGGAAGATTATGTCGAGCACTGTGAGCAACTCTCGCCGGCGGACTACTTCGATCACACGCATTCAAATTCTCTGCCGGCGATCGACACGGTAAGCGAGCGAACATATTGCTGGACAAGCCCCCTAACGACCTGCTATCCGCGAAATGACGTCGCGTGCGTCGATTTGTTTCCCTGCGCCAAGGGATGGGAAGCGCCGACCGTACTCATGCTGCACGCCCTGATGTCGGCCTCCGACATCGGCTACAAACGCTGGGCCGCGCGCTGGAATGCCCTCGGATGGAATGCATGCTTCCTGCACTTGCCCTATCACTATTCGCGCGTGCCACCGGGCTATTGGAACGGTGAGCTCGCCGTCACCTCCGATCTGATTCGTAACGCCGAGGGATTGCGGCAGGGAGTCATGGAGATTCGTCAGCTCATGCTTGCGCTCAGAAAGGCCGGATGCACGGAGTTTGGTTTGTTAGGCACAAGTTACGGCGCATGGATCGCCGCCTTGACCTGCGCGGTTGAGCCGGACATTCGGTTCGCCGCTCTGATGACGCCGATCGTTAACGTCGAACATGCGATCTGGCGGTGCCCCGCTTCCATGACAATGCGCGTGCAGCTGCGAAAGGCGGGCATCGAACCGGACCTGGTCGCGCGCCACTTTCATCTCAGTTCGCCCCTTCACATGACTCCGCTCGTTCCGACAGAGCGAATCTTGCTCGTGGCCGGTGACTACGACCTGGTAGCGCCGCCTGATGACATTGCCGATCTCAGCCGGCGCTGGAGCGGAGCGGAACTGTTAACGATTCCGCAGGGTCACTTCGGGTATCGAATGATGCGTGACACTTTCGCGCGACTGCAGAGCCGTCATCTGATAACAGCTGCCTGATACCCTCGTTAATCGAGCCAACCCATCAGGCTCAGTATTCGACGGAATTCCTCATCGTCGGTCGATAGCGCCGGGAGCCACTCGCCCTTCGATTGCCGGCTCCACCATTCTTTCTCACCAAGCGGCGCGAATTCGTAACGATAAAGACGCGCGCGAATGTAATGCGGCGGAGCGTCTGGAAACGGATTCTTGTCCAGCAATGAAAGCGTTCCGGGATCGTTGTGCAGAAGTTTCCAAACAAAATGGAATGTCCACGGGTAATCCGCCGGCGAGGCCATGGCTGCGAACCAAATCTGCCAGTCGATGCGCGCTTGATAGGGCGCGATGATGGCAGGGCGACGCATCGGATCGCCCGGCTTGGCTTTGAACTGGTATCCCGCCATTTCGTGTCGACGGTAATTGTTTGATCGGTTGTTCCTTCAAAAACAATCTCGTCCCTTTCGCGTCCCACTGAGCCAAATGCACCGTAGGTGTTCACAAGGTTGAACGGATCGTAGGAAAAGTTCATCAGTTGCCGGCCAGACAGGAGGTTCGTCACCGTTGGCAAACTGAGATAAGCAACGAGCAGAGCGAACGCAGCCGCCAGTCCGGTTTGCCAGCCGGTCGATTCTTCACTATGGCAGCCTTCAAATCGTCTCACGATAAACCGCGGCAGAAGTCGCCGGAGGAATTGATCGTCAAAGCAAGCGAGAAACGGGACGATCGTCAGCCAGTTTAGAAATGACAGGTTACCGCTGATGATAAGCAGCACCTGAAAGGAAACCATGACCGCGCCGGCGATCCGACAAAGTGTCCGCGGCCCGAATGAAAACCAGGGCGCGACCAGTTCGACGATGTGGTTCCACGCGGTTTCGATTTTGTGAAACCAATGGGGCGCGAAATGAAGATAGCGACTCAGCGGATTGGGAATCGGCTGAGTTTCATAGTGATAGTACATGCAGGTGAGATCGCGCCAGCAGGTGTCCCCGCGAAGCTTGATCAAGCCCGCGCCGATCATGATGCGAAACCCAAGCCACCGAAATAACCAGATGACCAGAAGCGGCGGCGGACGCTTCGGAAAAGGCCGCCAGTCAAGAAGAGGACAGAGAAAGATCGCGAGGAATCCGGTTTCCAAGAGCTGGATTTCCCATCCGTAACCGTACCAAATCTGGCCGACATGGACGATGGACATGTAGAGGAGCCACAGCGCTGCCATCACGAGAGCGTTGGCGTATCCGCAGAGGACCAAAATCGAGAGCGCAAAGCCGCACCACGAAACGGCTCCAAGCGCGCCATCGGAAATTCCAAACCAAAAGAGAGTCGGCAGATGGAACATGCAGGCTGCGCGTGAACCTAGTTCCGTCTGGTTATACCATAAATAACGAGTGGCCGGCGTCAGCCCGTGCTCGCCGATCAGCGGCACCAGTTGGTTAACCGCGACGAGAAACGCGACGGCGTAAACCAAGCCTAACAAACGCAGAATGACGAAACGGGTCAGGCGAAACTCGTTGCCGCCGGTTGAGATGAAGCACCAGGCTCTTTTGAGCACGAAGAGAAACGTGCGCCGGAGTCTTCTTTCAGCAACTCAGCGTCGTCCCTGCTGCCGGCCTTTATTGCGTCTTTGCGTCCTGTCGTGAACACCTCTTCCGCCCAGAAATTTCACGCAAGCACGCAGAGACGCTAAGGTTTGGGAAGTGCCAGGGGGGAGAGTTGAACTCCCGACCAAGGGCTTATGAGTCCCCTGCTCTACCACTGAGCTACCCTGGCGTGCGGCGGAGAAGATTCGGCGAATGATGACCGGTGTCAACGAATCGAGCTCAGGCGCCAGAGACCGGGCTCGCGCAAGGCTTCTGCGTCGCGCCGGCAGCCCTACAACTCGGCGGTGAGCAGCCGGATCGCCGCCCTCAAAAGATCTTCAAACGCCAAGCTCCAAACCCACACGGCGCTGCTTCTTGTCATCCTGAGGCTGGCGAAGCGCGCCGAAGGATCTCTCATCCGGAGCTTTGAGCACGCAAGATAGTCAAGGAGTGATCAGGATGGTTGGTAACGGACTGGCTTCATGCGATCACATCCGGGTCCCGCTCGCAAACAGCGCTTCGTTAAACACTCACTCCGTCAGGAGATCCCTCTCCATCTGCGCGCTTCAGGATGACAGGTAGAGAACGCAGCGTGGCTTTGGAGTTTGGGATTTTAAGTTTCTCTGGAGCTTGGACGTTGAACTTTGGTGCTTCAGCTCCGAAGGAGCTGTCACGGTGTCGATTTCGCGATGTAGGACGCCAGGTCCTTTTCCCGACCGTGAAGACAAGCCATAAAACAGACGCCATTCTTTTCTCGGACGACGCCAACCCAGCCCTCCTGCTCAACATAACGCCAGCCGGAGAACTCGAGCACCTTTGCGGATTTCGAATCGCGCTCCGCCGGAAAGAGGAAGAATTGCATTCGCTTTTCCAAGACCCAAATCTGCGCGACGTCATGAATTTCTTCGTTATCAAAGACACGTGCCCCAAGCGTTCTTAGTTCGGCGAATTCCGGCGGAACGTCGTAATGGCTGAGGCGATGCTTCATGAAAAACAAATCCGCCAGCGCGCCCGCTTCGGTCTTAATCGGATCCAGCATGACCGAGCGCGTCGAGGCGGCGGTCGTCAGAAGTTTTCGCGCGGTGTCGCCGCTTGGGAAATCGTTCATGTGTTCCATCACGCGAAGACCAAAGATCGAGCCAATGACGAGCAACGCGATAACAATGGCGAGCACTGCGGGGTTGAACGCGATGGTTTTCCAGGTGCGCTTCGGCGGCGCCACCGTTGTTTCCTTGGTAAACCATTCGGCCACCTCCGGCGGGACGGAAGATTGGTGAACGAGCGCAGCGACCGCGCGATCGAACGCCTGTTGATGAATGAATTCATCCGTCTTCTTGGCTCGAAAGACCGCGGCCCGCATCGCACGACTCGTTAGGCGCTGCTCATTGAAAGGCGCGCACCTCATGAGCATCTTCTGTTTGCGGTTGAGCGAGACTGCTTTCATGCCTCGTCTTCGTGCGGGAAAGTGGCATTCAGCCACGCTTGAAACTGCGTCCGGCCGCCGGCAACCAGATGCGAAAATTCGGGCTCCTTCAAGTCCAGCAGGTCCAGAATCTCTTCATTGGTGAAATGGTCGAGGTAGAAAAGCGCCAGCGCGCTGCGCTGCGGATCAGGCGCCCCCGCGATCCAAATGGCCAGCTGCTCCGGTTCGAGCTTCGCGATCTGGGCAGGTCCCCAAGCCGCGACCTCGTGCTCTTCCATCTCGATCTCTTCCGGCTGCATGTCGCTCTCACAAGCCTCGAGGCACCGCCCGCGGGCGTCGCGAAAGAGAAAGAGCGGATCGCGCGGCAACTCGCCCTGGGCAGCTCGCAAGGCCGCCTCGTGCATGGTGGTCTGGAAGGCCTCCTGCGCTTTAGTCGCGTCTCCTGTCATCAAAAAACAGAAGCGATAAAGTTGCGGCAGGCTTTTGGTAGGGATGCCGTGCTTTTCCAACGGTGTCGAATCTGACGCGCCTTTCGATTATGGCAAGGAAAGGTCTTCCGCGTCTTAACGCAGTGCGGACGAGACAAGCTCGTCCCTCCGGAATTAAACGTCCGTTCAGTGACGCTGGGAGGGACGAGCTTGCCTCGTCCGCCATCTCACCTAGGGCCCAAACTTTTCCAGCCGCCTTGCGACTTCCTCGGCGTTGCTGCGGCTGTTGAAGGCGGAGATGCGGACGTAGCCCTCGCCTTGGGCGCCAAAACCGCTTCCGGGCGTGATGACCACATTCAGTTCCTTGAGCATGCGATCGAACATTTCCCAGCTTGTTAGGCCTTTCGGCGTTTCTACCCAGATGTAGGGCGCATTGGTTCCGCCGTGAACCTTCATCCCGACGTCGGCAGCGGCTTCGCGCAAAATGGCAGCGTTCCCCATGTAGTGTTTAATCAAGGCGGCGATCTGTTCTCTGCCTTCCTTTGTGTAAAGCGCTTCGGCGGCGCGTTGCACCGGGTAGCTCACACTGTTTGATTTTGTGCTCCAGCGCCGATTCCAAAGACCATGCAACGGCAGGCAGCGTCCGCTTTCCGTCCGGCCAAGCACTGACTTCGGCATCACCGTGAAACCACAGCGCACACCGGTAAATCCCCCGGTTTTCGAAAAGCTGCGGAACTCGACGGCACATTCCCGCGCGCCTTCGATCTCGTAAATGGAATGCGGAATCGCGGGATCGGAGATGTATCCTTCGTAGGCTGCATCAAAGAGAATCAAGGCGTCGTGCGACCGCGCGTACTCGACCCATTCGGTCAACTGTTTGCGCGAAGCGACCGCGCCGGTGGGATTGTTAGGGAAACAAAGGTAAATGAGATCAACGTGTTCGCTCGGCGGCGACGGCACGAAGCCGTTTTCGGCGGTGCACGGCAGGTAAACGATTCCCTCGTAGCTCTTGTCCTCACGCGGCGCTCCCGTGTGGCCCGCCATGACGTTCGTATCGACATAAACCGGATAGACCGGATCGGTGATCGCGATTTTGTTCTGGTCTCCGAGGATATCGAGAATGTATCCGCAATCGCACTTCGAGCCGTCGGACACGAAAATTTCATCGTCGGAAATTTCGATATTCCGATCGCGAAAATCGCCCTGCGCGATGGCTGCGCGCAAAAATGGATAACCCTGCTCCGGTCCGTAGCCGCGAAACGTTTCGCGCCGGCCAAGATCGTCGATCGCCTTGTGCATGGCGTCGATGGCGGCGCGCGGCAATGGCTCGGTGACGTCACCGATGCCGCAGCGAATCAGGCGCTCTTCAACGCCCGGGTTCGATTCGCAGAATTCGCGCACACGCCGCGCGATCTCCGGGAAAAGATAGCCCGCCTGAAGTTTGAGATAGTTTTCGTTTAGATAGGCCATCGAAGAACAACCGTGTGGCTTACCAGAATCGAGGGCGTCGCATGGAGAGACGCGCTCCCGCGCGTCCCAATATTTGGGAGGACCGGGAGGTCATCCCTCCACTGAACGCGTCCACTTCGAGCAACGGTCAGTAGTTCTTCGCGACCTCGGCCCAATTCACCACATTCCACCAGGCCTTGATGTAATCCGGCCGGCGATTCTGGTAGTTGAGATAATAAGCGTGCTCCCAGACATCGACGCCCAGGATCGGCTGATTGCCGTCCATCAGCGGGCTGTCCTGATTCGGCGTCGACATGATTTCGAGTTTGCCGCCTTTGCCTTTGATCAGCCAGGCCCAACCGCTGCCGAAACGACCGGCACCGGCGGCCGCGAATTTCTCTTTGAAAGCATCGAAGCTCCCGAACGTTGAATTGATATCATCGGCCAGCTTGCCGCTTGGATTTCCGCCGGCTTTCGGCCCCATGATTTTCCAGAAGAAGGAATGGTTCGCGTGTCCGCCACCGTTGTTGCGCACGACCGTGCGAATGTCTTCTGGAACAGCGTTGAGATTCTTGATCAGGTCTTCAACTGATTTTCCTTCGAGATCCGCTTTGCCTTTAATCGCGTTATTTAGATTCGTGATGTAGGCCTGGTGATGCTTCGTGTAATGGATTTCCATGGTGCGCGCATCGATGTGCGGCTCGAGGGCATCGTAGGAATACGGTAATTTTGGAAGTTCGTAAGCCATAGAAGGCTACCCTAGGTCTCCTGCGAGCGGGGTCAATGAGGAGTGGGGAAATGACGAATGACGAAAACGCGTGGCGCCTTACGGCAGGCGCTCTTGCTGTCATCCCGAGCCGCGTAGACGGGGAGGGAGCTCTCAAGCGGCGATCAGGTCACGCGAATCCTTGTGCGCGAAGTCGGGAACCCGGATGCAACCATCCCGATCGCACAGGTGGATAGTTTGCGTGAAAGAGCCCCTAGCGGCAGCGATACTCGCTCGGCGGACATCGCACGCCTTTGCGAAGATTCGAGAAGGTGGCGAGCGCGAGCAGGGGGAAATTCTGCCGGTACATGTCGTACTTCAGGTAGAAAACTTTCGGAAAACCTGTTCCGGTGATTTGCGGTTCTTCCCACGAGCCGTCGGACTTTTGCGAGTCGAGAAGGTAACGCAGGCCCCGATGAAGGCTCGGCCGATTCAGATCGCCGATCGCGCAAATTCCCATGAGAGCCCAGGCGGTCTGCGATGCGGTGCTTTCGCCGATGCCTTTGGTGGCCGGGTTATCGTAAGTGCCGCAGGTCTCGCCCCAGCCGCCGTCGACATTTTGGCAGCTCTCCAGCCAGTCGCGTCCGCGCAAAATCCAATCCTGCGTCATATCCTGCCCGATGGCCGCAAGACCGCGCAGCACCTGCCAGGTTCCGTAAATGTAATTCACGCCCCAGCGTCCATACCACGATCCGTCATCATCCTGGGTATCGATCAGATGCTGAATGGCGCGTTTCACCGATGGCGCCTTGGAGTCAAAACGGATGTAGCCAAACAGCTCGAGCGTTCGCGCGGTCAGATCGCTGCAGGTCGGATCGAGAATGGCGTTGTGATCGGCGAACGGCATGTCTTCGAGCCAGGGCGTCGTGACATTCTTGTCGAACGCGGCCCATCCACCATCCTTGCATTGGAAGCTCAATTGCCAGGACACCGCGCGCTTGAACAACGCATCCAAGGCCTCACGGTCGACCGGCTTAACGAATCTTAACGCCATCAGCACCATGGCGGTGTCGTCCGTATCGGGATAATAGACGTTGTTATACTCAAAGGCCCAGCCACTCGCTTCGGGGTGGGAATTGTTAGCCGCCCAATCGCCGCGAATGCGAACTTCCTTGGAAATCAGCCAGTCAGCCGCGCGCCGCAGCGCCGGATGATCGGAAGGCAACCCGGACTCCGCCAGTGCGATGATGTTGATGGCCGTGTCCCACACCGGCGAAAGACAGGGCTGAATGCGGAAATCTTCCGGGTCATCCACAAAAAGGCCGGCGAAATCCTTGGCCGCTTTCACATAAATCGGGTTGTTCTTCGGATAACCGAGCGCGCGCAGGGCGATCAGGCAGTTGAGCATGGCCGGAAAAACGGTCGCAAGGCCGTCGCTCCCCTCGCCGATTCGATCCAGCATCCAGCGTTCGGCCTCTTCCAAGGCCCGCTGGCGCATCGGACGAAAACGCAGCGGATGCAGAATCTTCAGGAACTCGTCGACCCGCAGGAAAAAATTGCGCCAGGTAAAAAAGCGTTCGTCCCGCCGCAAAGTGAAATCCTTATGCTCTGTGCCTAACGGATAAAGTTCGTGAAGCTGTTTGTCGCCCGGCAGAACTCGCGTCGGCTTGAAATGATTGATGATGGCCAGCGGAATGAGCATGGCCCGGCTCCAGGACGACATCTTGTAGATGTGAAAGGGCGCCCACGTCGGGAGCAGAATCATCTCAACCGGAATGGTCGGCAGATATTTCCAGGGGAACTGGCCAAGCAACGCGAGATACAGCTTGCTGAAAGTATTCGTCCTGGGGATGCCGCCTAACCGCATGATGGTGGCGCGCGCTTCGCACATGAAGGGCGCTTCCATCGAACAACCGGCAAGCTTCAGCGCGAAGTAAGCCTTCACCGACGCGTTAATCTCGCTCGGGCCTCCGTGATAAATGTTCCAACCGCCGTCCGGCAGTTGCCGCTTCACGATATGACGAACACAGCGCTCCTGCAGAGTTGCATCGACATCGCCCAGCCAATGCATGAAGACGATGAAATCGGAGCAGAGCGTGCTATCGACCATGAGTTCGCCGCACCAGTGACCGTCAGGACGCTGCTGGCGAAGAAGATTCTCCTGCGCGCGCGCGACGGCCGCCGCGATCTCTGTTTCCTTCGGCAAAAAGGAATCCGGTTCCTCAGCGCGGGCGCTGGGAAGCGGAATCAAATGCGATGGACGAGATGTTGTCTGCATCGGGATAATCCGAATTGCTTTTTAGCCGTCGGGCCCTGCCCTGGCAATACTACGAAGCTTTAGCCGACTCTTCGGCCTGCTTGCCGGTGAGATGCCCGTTGCCTGCGGTCACGCCGTTAAAGACAACAGTCTCACTGCCGCAGCCGGTCGCTTGCGGTCTCGCTCCGAAATTAAATTTGATGGTCTTCCAGGTGTCGCCCGGCTGTGACTGGAGCCCGAGGCTGGCCGTCGGCTCGTAGCCGCAGTGGGTCATGCAATTCTCACAGCGCGGATCCTTGGCCACGCCATCGACCACGCCGTACTTGTTCCAGTCGACCTCGGCGAGCAGCTCAGCGTAGCTGTCGTAATGACCGGTGCCGTTCGTTCCGGCGGCGTCGGTCATGAAATAACAGGGCGCTTTCCAGCCTTTCATGTTGCGCGTGGGAATGGCCCAGGCGGAGCACGTCAGATCGCGTTTGCCCGCGAGAAATTCAAAGTAAACCGGGGTGCCAAAGAAGGTGTAGCGATTCATCCACTCTTCCATCTTGGCGAACTTCTCGACCGTCTTCTTGCGGGTCAGGAAAAAGTTCTCCGGCTGCAGGTTGAGCCGCTTGATCATGTCCTGCTTGGCGGCGTCGTACTCGTAACCCGGAGTGATGGTGTGGCCGTCAACGCCGAGATCAGAAAGGAAATCGAACATCTGCTCGACCTCATCCATGTCGGTCTCTTTGTAGACCGTGGTGTTGGTTGCCACCTGATAACCAAGCATCTTGGCCATCTTGATCGCCAAAACGCATTCGCTGAAAACGCCTTCGCGTTCCACGATCAAATCGTGCGTCCGCTCAAGTCCGTCGAGGTGCACATTCCAGTACATCCACGATGAAGGCGCGATGACCGGCTTTTTCG
Organism: uncultured Verrucomicrobiae bacterium; assembly: GCA_963824205.1. Taxonomy (GTDB): domain Bacteria; phylum Verrucomicrobiota; class Verrucomicrobiia; order Chthoniobacterales; family UBA10450; genus JBBRDU01. The sequence continues at coordinate 260,267 of CAWGOG010000003.1, forward strand.
GATCTTTCGGACCTTTGCGCACTTCGGCCGCATCCTTTTCCGTCACTAAACCGGCCGCCAGAAGCGCGGTCAGTTTTTCTTCGACGAAGGCCGAACGTGATGCGACCTGGGTGGCGAGCCATTCGCGCATCTTTTTGCGCATGAACATGGCGTTGGTGCAGACATAGACGATCCGGCCCTGGTCGAGGATACCGTTAATCAAAGCTTCGATTTGCGGATAAATCAGCGGTTCGCCGCCGCAGATGGAGACCATGGGAGCATTGCATTCCTTGGCCGCCCCGAGGCAGCTCTCCAGGCTCATCATGTCCTTGATGGAGGTGGAATATTCGCGAATCCGTCCGCACCCCGTGCAGGTCAGGTTGCAGGTATGCAATGGCTCAAGCTGCAGAACCGTGGCGAAACGCTTGGTCCCACGCAGTTTATGGCCAACGATGTACGCAGCGATCTTGCTGGTGAGCGCGAGGGGAAATCTCATGAAGCGAGGATAGTAACAAGGGGAGCCGCGGTGTCAATCAAAGGGCCGTCGGCGGAGGTCCTACGGAAAGGTCAGCCATAACGGGTTGAAGCGCGGTTTTGCGCGACGGACACCGCGGAAATCCCAAATCCCAAACACCAAATTCCAAACAAATCCCAAATTTCAAACTTCAAATCGGGCAGCGCGGTTCCAACCTGATTTGGCTTCAATGCCCCTGCCAACCGCGCCGAATCAGGCTGACCGCAATGGCCGCGAGCAGAAGCGCGATCAACTTCGAGACACCGCGCATTCCCTGCTTGCCCAGCCAATGGGTAAAGCGATCCGCGTTGCACAGGCCGACGGCGACAAGCGCGAGATTCACAATCAGGGAAATCAGAGTCATGAAAATGCCGACTGTATCGACGAGAATGAGCAGCGATGTCAGCAGAGCCGGGCCGGCGATGAGCGGCATGCCTAACGGGACCACTCCGAAGTCCTCGCCACCACCGCGTTCGTGATGAACGCTCACGAGCTCGCGGACGGCCAGCACCAAAAGGATTAAACCTCCCGCGACCTGAAAATCGGAGACCGTAATTCCAACCGCCTGAAAAATCAGTTTGCCGAGAAAGATAAAGCCAACTGCGACGCAAAGCCCGGTCAGGATCCCGAGCAAGGATTGATGCCGGCGATTTTCCGGCGATGTGTGCGCGCCAAGGCCAATGACAATGGCGATCAGACCAATGGCGTCGATGGCCACGAAAACCGGGATAAAAGCGCTGAGGAAATTCTGGATCAGCATTTTGAAGCGGGTTTTTCCCTTTACCCGCAACGCTTTGTATACAACTTTCGCCTTCTCGCACAACGAAAGTTCCCATGACAAAACTCTTCTCGCTCCGTTTCGGTCTCATCGTCGTTCTGACCATCTTGCCTTCATGGCTCATCGCGGCTGACAAAACGGTCGATGATTTCAAAGCCGCGGCCGACAAGGCGCATTCGACGCTAACGATTCCGCAATGGGAACAAACCGCGGCCGACGTCGATGCGATGATGAAGAACGCCATCGACCAGGCGAACAAAGCGCTCGACCAAATCGGCGCGCTCAAACCGAACCAGGTCAATTTTAAAAACACCGTCGTCGCGCTGGACGATCTCGGTAACGCCGCGCTCGTGGCCGCGAACAAGGCCACCATCATCAAGGAAGCCAGCCCGAACGAAGCCATGCGCACAGCCGGCGAGAACGCCGTTAAGGCTTATCAGGATTGGGCTGTTGGGATTGATTATCGCGAAGATGTTTACAAGGCCGTTAAAGCCTTCGCCGACACCAAGCCCAGGCTCGAAGGAGAGGACGCCAAATTGCTCAAGGAAACCCTGCGCGATTATCGCCGCGCCGGACTGGAGCTGCCGCCAGACAAGCGCAAGGAAGTGGAACAATTGCGCAAAGATCTCAGCAAACTGGGGACCGATTTCGACACCAACATCGTCAACGCGAAGGCGCCGGTCGTTTTCACCCGCGCAGAATTGGAGGGCGTTCCCGACAGCTTCTTTGCCTCGCCGGGAGTCAAAACCGGCGATGACGCCTTCACCGTCGCAGCGCAACGTGACCTGGCAGGTCACGACCGTGGAGGAAAACGCCAAAAAGGAAGAGACACGCAAAAAACTTTACGTCGTTCGCGACTCGTTAGCCAAGGACACTAACGTCACCGTCCTCAATCAAATGCTGGCCTTGCGGAACAAGATCGCGTTGCGCCTCGGTTACAAATCATGGGACGATTTCCAGACTGAGATCAAGCTGGCCAAGTCCGGCGCGGGCGCGAAGCAATACATCAACAACCTGATCACGGGAATCGAGCCGAAGTTCGCCGCCGAAGTCGGCGAGCTCCAGAAAATGAAGGCGGCCGACACCAACGATCCCAACGCCAAAATCATGGTCTGGGATTGGCGCTATTACAGCAATCAGCTCAACAAGCAAAAATATGCCGTCGACAAGGAAGCGCTCCGGAATTTTTTCCCGTACCAGAAAGTGCTCGAGGGCATGTTCAACATTTACCAGAGCATCTTCGGTTTGAAGTTTGAAAAGATCAGCGCGCCCTACAAGTGGGTCGACGACCTTCAACTCTACATGGTCACGGACGCGGCCAGCGGCGAACCGCTCGGGATGTTCTATCTCGACATGTTTCCGCGCGAAGGAAAGTTCAATCACTTCGCACAATTCGATATCATCTGCGGGAAACTCCAGCCGGACGGCAAATATCAGCGCCCCACGGTCGCGCTGCTTTGCAACTTCCCGCCCCCGGCCGCAGACAAGCCCTCGCTAATGACGCACGGCGACGTGGAAACGCTTTTCCACGAATTCGGACACGCGCTGCATTCGATCACCACGCGGGCGAAGTATGTGCGTTTTTCGGGAGCTCATGTCCCGGGCGATTTCGTGGAAGCGCCTTCACAGATGCTGCAAAACTGGGTCTGGGATAAGAACGTCCTCGATACCTTCGCGGCGGATTACCGCGATCCGTCGAAGAAAATCCCCGCGGAGATCATTCAGAAAATGAATGACGCGCGTCTCGCCAATGCCGGCGTGATTTATCGTCGTCAGTTCGCCTTTGCGTCCCTGGATCTCGCGTTGCACGACCAGCATGCGGAAGACGCGCCCTACGATTGCGTCGGCGTTTCGAATCCGATCCTGGAGAAGGTGTTTCTGCCGATCGATCCATCCACGACCTTTGTGTCCTACTTTGGTCATCTGAATGGTTATGACGCCGGCTATTACGGTTACGCGTGGGCCGATGCCATCGCGGCCGACATGGCCACGGTCTTCGACAAGGCCAAGAACAAGTATCTCGACAAGGGAGCGGGCATGCGACTGCGCAATGAGATCTATTCGCAGGGCGATTCGCGCGACGTGAACGTCTCGATCGAGAAATTCCTCGGCCGCAAACAATCAATCGACGCTTTCCTGAAGCACATCGGCATCGACAAGAATCAAAAAGACAAAAAAACGCCGGTGGGATCAACGGCGGCGCCGGCTCGTTAGGTCGTCGAGAAGGCGCCCCTCACCTCATCTTCTCCCCACTCCGCGGGGTGAGGGAGAAGAAGCCCTCGGCTAAGCACAGTACATCACCTCTTTCCCCTCGCCCTTCTCGGAAGGGAGAGGGCTAGGGTGAGGGATGTTCTTTTGATCGCCGTTGAAGTACGACATCAATGGTTCCTAAGACACCGTCAATTTCTCGCAACACCATGTGATTCCAAAAACGCACGACTTCGATACCCCGTTCGTTCAAAAACTCAGTTCGCTCGGTGTCGCGTCGCTTCTTCGCTGGCTCATTGTGGCCGCCACCATCAAGCTCAATCGCGAGACGACACGCAGGACAGTAAAAATCCAGGAAGTAAGGCTTTATCGGATGTTGACGACGGAACTTATACTTTGAGAAACGGCGGTTTCGCAAGCGACGCCAAAGAGTCCTCTCTGCGTCGCCAGCTTGCTTCCGAAGTAACCGTGCTCGCGTCATAGTCGACAGACATATTCAATCAACAGAAGCCCCTCACCTCAATCCTCTCCCCACTTCGCGGGGCGAGGAAGAAAAGGCGTACGCCGCAATTTGCGCTTATTTTCCCCTCGCCCTTCTCGGAAGGGAGAGGGTTAGGGTGAGGGATGTCAGGATTGCGCACGACTCGAAGCCCCGCTAGACATTCGGAATGCGTTTCGCATTCCCCGGTCTTGCCGTTCTTCTGGCCGCGCATGTTTCCCTGCTCGCAGAAGACGCCTTAATCGATCCTGCATTAAAGCCGGGCCTCGACGCGATCACGCCCGACGGACTGCTCGCCCATATTAAAGTCCTTTCATCGGACGAGTTCGAAGGCCGCGCACCCGGCTCGCACGGCGAAGAGCTCTCGGTGCAATATCTCAGCAGCGAGATGCGCAAACTCAACCTCGCTCCGGGCAATCCAAACGGGAGTTACATCCAGGAAGTTCCGCTCGCCGGAATCCTGAGCGTCCCGCAGGCGTCATTTTCCATTAAAGGACAAACGACTCAGCTCAACTTCCCGGACGACTACGTGGCTTCGTCGGCCCATCTCGAGAATGAAGTCAAAGTTGAAAACTCCGACATCGTCTTTGTCGGCTACGGCATCGTCGCGCCGGAATACGGCTGGGATGATTACAAGGGAGCGAACGTAAAAGGCAAAACCATCCTGATGCTGATCAACGATCCTCCAGTTCCCGATCCGAAAGATCCAGCGAAGCTCGACGAGAAAATGTTCAAAGGCCGGGCCATGACCTATTACGGGCGCTGGACATATAAGTATGAAATCGCCGCGAAGATGGGCGCCGCGGCGGCCGTGATCATCCATGAAACCGAAGCGGCCGCTTATCCGTATTCGGTCGTCCGAACGAGCTGGTCGAAAGAAAATTTCGAGCTCGACGCGCCGGATAAAAATGCCGGCATGGTTCCGGTTCGTTCATGGATCACGCTCGAAGTGGCGAAGAAACTTCTCTCGGATGCCGGCCAGAACTTCGAGACGCTCAAGAAAGCCGCGCTGTCGAAGGATTTTCGGCCGATTACACTGCAGGCCAAAGCGACCTTCGATGTGAAACAAACGGTTCGCTCCTTCAAATCGCGAAACGTTATCGGAAAACTCACCGGCCACGATCCGGCGTTGAAAGATCAATATGTCATTTATAGCGCTCATTGGGATCACCTCGGAAAACATCCCGAGCTGAAGGGCGATCAGATCTTCAACGGCGCGGTCGACAACGCATCGGGTGACGCCGCCGTCCTCCAACTCGCCTCGGCCTTTTCGAAACTGAATCCGCCACCGAAGCGCTCGATCCTTTTTATGAACACCACGGCGGAAGAAGCCGGACTGCTCGGCGCGAAGTATTACGCCGAACACCCGCTCTACCCACTCGATAAGACGGTCGCCGACATCAACATTGATGAATTGAATGTCTGGGGAAAAGCGCGCGACGTGGCCGACATCAGTTTTGGCCTAACCACTTTGGACGATCTCCTGGCGCAGACGGCCAAGAAGCAAGGGCGCACCACGATTCCGAATGCGCGTCCCGAAAAAGGAACAATCTATCGGGCCGACAATTTCGAGTTTTCCAAGGTGGGCGTTCCCTCTCTTTACATATCGGCCGGCGAACATCTCGTTTCCCGACCGTCGGATGCACCCTTGCGATCGGACGAGTTCGATCTGCACGATTATCATCAGGTGAGCGACGAAATTAAGCCCGACTGGGACCTTTCCGGCGCGGTCGAGGATGTTCAGCTTCTTTTCGACGTCGGTTGTCAGGTTGCCAATGCCGAGAAGACCCCGGAATGGAAACCGACGTCTGAATTTCAGCGAAAGTCACACCAGTAGCGAGCGCGTTGTCGCTCCCGCCGTCTCCGGCGGCAGAAAACTAGAGTTCTGCCGCTCTTGCAGGATTTTCCAAAATCTGTGTCAATCTGTGTAAATCTGTGGCGAAAATAAAGGTCAACTTCGTCATCGGCGGCACTCAAAAAGGCGGAACCTCGGCGCTCGCTTCATTCCTGCGCCAACATCCCCAGATCTGCATGCCCGCAGACAGGAAGGAACTTCACTTCTTCGATCGCGAAGAGGAGTTCAGTGGAAAGCCGAGTTATCGGAATTATCACAACTCTTTTCGTCCTGAAAAAGAACAGACGGTCATCGGCGAGGCGACACCGATCTACATGTATTGGAACCCGGCTCCCGCCCGTATCTGGACCTACAATCCTGCGATGAAATGGATCGTCATTCTTCGCGATCCGGCCGAGCGCGCGTTTTCCGCCTGGAACATGGAGACTCAACGAGGCCGCGAGAATCTTTCGTTCGAAGAAGCGATCGCAACAGAAGCCGCTCGTTGCCGCGAAGCGCTTCCGCTGCAACATCGCATCTATTCTTATACCGACCGCGGCTTCTACGCCGCCCAGCTTCGACGTCTCTTCAACATCTTCGGTCGCGACCAATGCCTGGTGTTGCTCAATGAAGATCTGCGGAATCATCATCAAAAAACATTGCAGGACGTCTTCAGGTTTTTGCAGGTGGACGATTCCTTCGTGCCTGATGCTGCCGAGGTTTTTCATCACGAGATCGACGAAACGCCTTCCGCCGTAACCATCGACAAGCTTCGACAGATGTTTTATTTCGATGTGCGCGAACTGGAAAAACTCCTGCCACGCGTATTGAAAGAATGGTACCCAGAGAAATGAACATGCTGACGTTCGCCGTAACGCAACCCGCCGACTGGTTTTCCGGCCTGACCGGGCCGGGCGCATCGCTTCCGATCGTTAGTCTGCTTTTGGGAGCTGTGATTCTATTTTTTGGCCGGCGCATCTTTTGGCTGTGCGTGGCCGCGATCGGTTTCGCCGCCGGCGTGGAGTTGGCCCCGCATTTGATGCATGAACCGACGCCTTTGCTTCAGCTGACAATTGCCTTGGTTTTAGGGTTCATCGGCGCTTTGTTGGCCACTTTTTTGCAAAAGATCGCCATCGCAGTCGCCGGGTTTGCCGCCGGCGGGAAACTTGCCGTCGCCCTCTCGGGCGCGTTTGCCCTTTCCACCGGCGGCGGTGCTTACTGGCTGATTTTCCTCATCGGAGGCGTAATCGGCGCCATCCTTCTCCTGGCTCTTTTCGATTGGGCTTTGATTTTTCTTTCCGCAGTCGTGGGGGCGTATCTGATTTTGAGCCCCTTCCCATTGGCTCCAACCGGACGCGCCATCGTGTTGGTGGTTCTCGTCCTTATCGGAGTGATCGCACAGGCTGGAGGCTTGAGCCGGCGAAATCGCCCTCCCGCCGCCTAGGGAAGCGCGGGCATCTTGCCCCGTCCACCACGAGACTAGACAATTCAACCTCCGAAGGAGGATAATGTACCCATGGCCTACGGATGGTCTGATTTGTTTGACCGCGCATGAACAAATCACGATTGATTTTCTTTTTCGCGGTTCTGGCAGTGGTCTTTGGAATTGCACGATGCAATTCCAGCAAGACGGCTCTCACTCAGGCCCCAAAGCCCGGGCCTTCGCCATCTCCGGCTTCATCGAATTCCAGTCTCTTAATTCCACCACCAGCGGCGCCGGCCCCCACGCCGAACGCGACTCCAGTTGTTGCCCAAACCAGCGCTACGCCTCCAGAGCTGAGAAAGGCGGCTGATCGCATCGCCTCCGCCGTGGTTGCTCTCTCCGTCTTCGACGGCCCGGGCAGATTACTAAAAACTGGGACCGGGTTCTTCATCAGTCCGGACGGGAAACTGGCGACCAGCCGATCGGTCATAAACGAAGGCGCGCATGCGGTCGCCAAGGCGACCGACGGGAAGATTTACAATGTTACCGGTGTCCTCTCGCAGGACGCGGGCCGGGACGTGGCCATCCTGAAGACAGAAGTGAAAGAGGCCGTCCCGTATGTGGCCACGGATAAGGCGGCGTCGCTCGGTCCGGCAAAGCAGATCGCCATCATTTCGAGCCCGGTCGATCGGAGGGCTGATAATGTCGCGATATCTGCTCTTGGAACTCATCAGTCCAAGACCGCGGGTGAATGGAGCGATTTGGCGGCTTCGATCGGTACCGATTCGTTAGGCGCTCCAGCCATCAACGAAAACGGCGAAATCCTGGGAATCGTCACACTTGAGAGGGGAGACGGGAGCGCGCTTACAGTGGTGCGTGCGGCCAATGCGCTGGCTCCACTCCTTTCGCACATCGACAAACGGGCCAAAGCTTCCTGGGCCGTGGTCAGCCCGGAGGAAGTCCCCCCGCCGGCCGAAGGCCCGTCCCCCAAACCCAAGGTATCGCCCCCGCCGGCGGTTTACCCGCCGGGAACCAAGAAACTGGTTTACGCGCCACGGCCGCGTTATCCTAACGAGGCTCGCCGTGGCCCATTCATTCAGCGCGGAACGGGACGATATCGAGTCTCTTTTGGCCGTGACGGTGCGGTCCACAGTGTCCAAGTCGTCGAATCGACCCGCAGTCAGACTTTGGACATGGCTGCGATGCAAACGCTGCGCACCTGGAAAGCCGCGCCCGGCACTGACTGGACGGCTGAAGTGCCGCTCACCTTCTCGCCCTAACGGGCTGAAGGAAATCCCAAATTCCAAGCACCAAATCCCAAACAAATAAGACTAAATTATCAAAAAAAGATTCCGCAGTTAGACGCTGTTTGAGTTTTGGAATTTGAACCTTGTTTGGAGCTTGGGATTTCCGGCCTTTGGCCGGCTTAGTGCCGGAAATGACGAACGCCGGTAAAGACCATCGCCAGGTCGCGCTCGTTGGCAGCGGCAATCACTTCCTCGTCGCGCACCGATCCGCCCGGTTGAATGGCACAGGTTGCGCCCGCTTCAGCCGCCACGATCAAGCCATCGGGGAAGGGAAAGAACGCGTCACTGGCCACCGCGCTGCCTTTCAATGACAACCCCGCTTCGTTAGCTTTCCAGATAGCGATGCGTGAAGCATCAACCCGCGACATTTGTCCGGCGCCAACGCCCAAGGTGCGGTCAGCGCCTGCATAAACAATAGCGTTGGATTTTACATGCTTAACCACCCGCCACCCAAAGAGCATCGCCTTCAGTTCGTCCTTGGTCGGAGCTCGCTTCGTGACCACGTTCTGGGTGATCTCGGACATCGAGTTGGCGTCCTGAACGAGCATCCCCCCGGCGACTGAACGAACATTTCTGGCCGGGACGGCTTCTTTGGCGGACGTGAGCAGCCGGATCAGGCGCAGATTCTTTTTCTTCTGCAAAATCGCGCGCCCTTCAGGTTCGAATTCCGGCGCCACAATAACCTCCGAAAAAATTTCGCTGATGGCACGGGCAAGGGGCTCATCGATCGCGCGATTACAAACAATAATCCCGCCAAAAGGCGCCTGTTTGTCGGTGGCAAAAGCCTTCTCCCATGCCTTCCGAAGATCCTTGTCCGATCCGACTCCGCACGGATTCGTATGTTTCAGGATCGCCACGGTGGAATCATCGAACTCCGCGATCAATTCCGTCGCCGCGCTGATATCCAGAATATTGTTAAACGAGAGGTCCTTTCCGTGAATCTTTTCGAAATGACGCTCGAAATCGCCGTAGAGCGCCGCGGTTTGATGCGGGTTTTCTCCGTAACGCAGCCGCGTAACCAGCGGTAACGACAACGAAAAGGACGCATCGGTGGCCTGTTCCCTATCAAGAAACTCAGTAATCGCGCGGTCGTAGATTGAAGTTTTGCTGAAAGCCTTGATCGCAAGGCGCTCGCGCAGCTTCAGCGTCGTTTCGCCATCATTATCGCGCATGTTTGCCAGAACGACGTCGTAATCCGTCCGGATCGACGACCACCGTGACCGATTGATAATTCTTGGCCGCGCTGCGGATCATCGAAGGGCCGCCGATGTCGATATTTTCGATCGCTTCGGGGAGGGTGACGTCCGGTTTGGCGATTGTTTCCTCGAACGGATACAGATTCACCACTACCAGGTCGATCGGCTCAAAGCCGCATTCCTTCGCCTCGGCAACATGCTTTGGATTTTCGCGCTTGAAGAGAAGGCCGCCGTGAACGCGCGGATGCAAGGTTTTCACGCGCCCTTCGAGAACTTCCGGAAAGCCGGTGAAGCTGGAGATTTCCCGCACCGGGATCTTCTCCTTTCGCAAAAGCTCAGCGGTGCCGCCCGTCGAGATGATATCGACTCCCTGGCTTTCCAGAGCTCGCGCGAAGGCGGCAATGCCGGTCTTGTTCGAAACGGAAATGAGCGCGCGGGTGATTTTCATCAGAAGAGGTTGAACGGAGTTGAAAAGGATGAAGAGGGCAATCCCCTTCAACTCTTCATCACTTCATCCCTTCAACGATCGAGAATCACGTTCTTGGCCGACGGATAAAGCACCGGACAACAGCCAATCGTTTCGCAGAACGCCTTGCTGAAATGGCTCAGGCTGGAGTATCCGACCTCGGTCGCCGCCTCAGTCACGTTGTATCGGCCGGTGCGCAAGAGTTCGGCGGCTTTTTCCATGCGAAGCTTCCGCAGATATTGCGGAATCGTTAGGCCAACCTCACGCGAGAAACTCCGGCTGAGATGAAACGGGCTGCAGCCAACCTCCTGGCCGAGGGCCTCAAGACTGGGTGGCTCAGCCAGATTGCGCCCGAGCAGATCTTTGGCGCGTTCCACTCGTTCGTGCGCCATGCGTTTGTGCCGCATGCAGAAAAGCTCGGGATCTTTGGCGGTGAAAAGAAAATGCGACATCAACTCAAGCGCCTTGCTCTGGTACCACAGCGCCTGGGCCGCCTTCGGAACCGGCGGCTGCAAAAGGCTTCCGACGACCTTCCGTTGATCGTGTGTGATCGGTTGCGGCGCGGAAACGCGCATCCTCCGTTTATCGGAAAAAAGGAGATGCCGAATGCCTGCGTCGAGTTCGTCTTCGCAATGCTCGAGTTGTTTTTGCAAATGCGAGCGATCGAACTCAAAGGTAACAAACTGATGCCGCTCGTTGGCGTGACGGCTGGCGGCGAGAGGCTCGTCCGCGATGCAATAATAACCGGCCGTGCCTGGCCGATAATCGCGCTGCAACGGCGCTTTGCTCCGCCACAGCTCCGTGGCCGTCGAAATTTAGGCAAAACTCAACGCTCTCCCGGTGAAAGGTTCGTCCCCAGTCGAATGGCTCGGTTATCCGAAAATCGTGCCACTCGACGCCGAGACCGAACTGTTCAACGTCCCCAAACAAAGGACGCCAGCCGTCGGGCACTTCGCGCCACGCTTCCTTTTCAGCTGCTGACCATCATCGGGCGCTAATTACTAATGCGATGGCTTCGAAAGCAAGGAAGGTTTGTTTTCCTCGAGGGCGGCCCGGTCCCACTTCCCAAGAGTCGAGGCCTGGTCGTAGGTGCTTCGGGCGAACTCGAGAAGCGTTTCGTCCGGCGACTCAGCTGTCCTGACCGCGTCGTACGGAAGAGTGAATTCGTGCAGGTTTCGGTCGTAACCGGCCGCCGTGGCGGAAGCCTTGGCGTCAGAAAATCCCGGTGGCTCCGGATAGGCGTAGGAATAGAAAATCGGCGTCGGCATCTGCGTCGTTCCCTGGCCAAAAACCAAGGCTGCTGACTTCCTGGGAATACGCTTCACGGGTGACCACGTCGGGAAGATGCGGAACGCCACCGGGATGCGGCGGTGCGGGACGCCCGGAGAATCGTGTCACGGCAAGATCGAAGCTGCCCCAGAAAAAATGCACCGGGCTGCATTTGCCGCAAAACTGCGAGCGAAAAAGAGTGAAGACGCGGTCAGCCTGAACGAGCACGCGCCAGAAACCGATTGGCGTATTCCGGATCATAGGCACGATCGGTTTCATCCTCATCGAGGTGAACCGTGTCCGGTAATTCGTTGGCCAGAGGGTTGATGTCGGCGGGCAATTTCAGCTTTATCAAAGCCGCCATGACCTGCCCATAGAACGCAGCCACCGATTGAGGCTTAAGCGGAATCGATTTCTATCTCGCCCGTGCTGGTCAGGATTCGCAGCTCGTGGCTGATGAAATCGAAGCGGATCTCGAAGGTGCGCAATCCGTGCGGGATCGGAGAAGTCGTTAGTCCGCGCGAAGTCACGTAAAGCGTAACGTGCCATGAATGATTGATCCATGGAGTCAAGCCAAGCCGGACCTTGCCAACGATCTGGGTCCACAAATGAAGAGTTCGGGCAGTCTGCGCCCATTCGCTTGAAGCGGCAAAGCCGGCCAAAATTGCGCGCGCGCAGCGTCGTCGAGCTTCATCGGATGTTCAACGTTCAGTATTTATCCAAAAAACTCATGTGCGATTGATGAAATCGGTGAACGAGCGTTTCACGCGGTCGAACATCCCACGTGCCTGGTCCTGGGCGTGTTGAAAGCTCTCACGAATACGAGCCTTCGTGTGCGAAAATGGGCCGCCGCCTTCTTCGGCATGAGTGACTTCACGATCAGTCTCGACATCCTGCATGGTCGCGCCGCTGAACATCCCTTCGGTTCGCGTAACATTTCCCCGATTCGCGCCAATAAAAATGGTTCCGACAGGCTGGCCCCCGCGCGCATGCGAGGGTCACGATCCAGACCGGCTCGCCGTGCTCATCTGTGCGCAGGGTGTAGCTGGCAGTCTCGAATCTGCGTGTTCGATTTGTCCGCCGTGTGACTCGCCAACGCGTAGGCGCCACTCGAATCCAGGTTCAAATGCGAGGTTTTGATGGTGGCGCCTTCCGTCGAACCCACGACCGTCCGCACCGGCGTTCTCTCGGAAGAGATTCGACCATTGGTGACTTCAACTTCGCGCACCCCGCCACGGGCCGTCGCGGTCATCGAGCAGGATCTTCCACGTGGCCGGTTGCGGATTGCCGCCGTCTCCCGTGACCGAAATCACGCGATCGACATAAGTGCGATTCATTTGTGTGCCCACGACGCGCAAGGCTTCGTAGGCTGTGCCGCTTTCCTGCGCAAGAGCCGAACTAACAAGAAGAAAAAGAGTGCGCGGCGTATTTAAACATCGGCAAAACTGAACAACTGCTTCATTCAGCTGTCCATTTGTTTTAAGCGATTGCACCATCCGCGTCCGCGAAGATTGCATCCGCACTTGAATGCAGTGCCTCCCCTCGCCAGCTTTTCGAGACTGTGAGTAAAGAAAAAATCGAGTTTACCAGTCACAGTGGCAACCTCGCGCTGGTCAGGCGCTGCGTGCGCGCTTTTCTCGAGCCCCATCCTTTTTCGGAAAAAGACCGGCTTCTCATGGTTCTTGGAGTCGACGAGGCCTGCACAAATATTATTCGCTATGCCTACGCCTTGCGGGACGACCAAATGATCGCCTTTCGATGGAAACTGGGCGCGGCTGCGTTCGCATCCGGCTGCGCGATTACGGGAAACAGGCGGCCAAGAGCAAGCTGCGCTCCCGGCCCTCACGGCTGATCAAGCCGGGCGGACTTGGCTTGCATCTTATCCGCAACGCTTTTGACAAGGTGGATTACAAACTGAAAGAATGCGGGACCGAGCTGGTCTTGATGAAGAAGATGGACGGAGAGGCCGGCGGTCCAAATGTTAAAAAGCAAAGTTCATTTCAAAAACCCAGGTAAGGGCGGATCCGAGTTTACCCGCCACGGCGGGAGCCGCCCGGATTGGTTTGCCCACTCGTTAGCCGGGCCGCTCGGTGAACGCGCCCTATTTTTATGAAGACCCTGGAGAACGATCCCGCATTTGAGGTTTCGCTGCGCCCGCCGGCGTTCAGCGAGTTCACCGGGCAGATAAAAGTACGCGAGCGCATCGAGCTGATGGTCGCGGCCGCGAAAAAGCGGAACGACGTTCTCGAGCACGTCCTCCTCAGCGGCCCGCCCGGCCTTGGCAAGACCACTCTGGCGCACATCATCGCCAATGCCATGGACGCGAGCATCAAGAACACCAGCGGCCCGGTGATCGAAAAAGCCGCCGAGCTGGCCGGGCTCCTGACCAGCCTCGAAAAAGGCGATGTCCTCTTCATCGACGAGATTCACCGCCTGCAACCGACGATTGAAGAATATCTTTACCCGGCGATGGAGGATTATCGGCTCGATATCATCATCGACCAGGGACCGCAGGCCCGCAGCCTCCGATTGAATCTGCCGAAATTTACGCTCGTCGGCGCAACCACTCGCGCCGGCATGGTCAGTTCTCCCCTGCGATCGCGTTTCGGCATGACTGCGCGGCTCGATTATTACAGCGCCGAGGAGATGCAGAAAATCATCCTGCGCAGCGCGTCCTTGTTAGGGGTGGAGATCGACGAAGAAGGCGCGGCGGAAATCGCCGCTCGTTCGCGCGGCACGCCGCGGACGGCGAATAATCTGTTGAGATGGACGCGCGATTACGTGCAGGTAAAAGCGCAGGGAAAAATCACAGCCGAACTGGCCGACCTCGCTCTGGCCATGCTCGAGATCGACCGCGACGGCTTCGATCAATGGGACAAGCGCATCATCGAAACCCTGATTCACAAATTCAACGGCGGTCCGGTTGGTTTGAACTCGCTGGCAGTCGCAGTCGGCGAAGAAGCCGGAACGCTCGAGGAAGTGAACGAGCCGTACCTGATCATGCAGGGGTATATCAAGCGAACGGCCCAGGGGCGCGTCGCGACGGCGAACGCTTACAAGAAACTCGGTCTCAAAATGCCAGCCGGGATGCAGAGCGATCTTTTTTGAGGTTGAACAGTTGAAACGTTGAATCGTTAAACAGGCGCATACGCATCGTCGCTTTCCTCTTCAACTCTTCAACCTTTCAACTCTTTAACGCGCCTGCATGACCCTAACGAATGACCTTTTCCCCAAGACCACCAAGGTCCTGACCGTCGGGCAGCTCACCCGTGCGATTCGGGGCACGCTGGAAACAAAATTCAGCGCCGTCTGGGTTGAAGGGGAAGTCTCGAATTACAAACTGCATCCGAGCGGGCACCAATATTTCACCCTGAAAGACCAGCGAGCCCAGATCTCGTGCGTCATTTTCCGAAGCACAAACATCGCGCCACCCCGGCAACCCTTGGCGGACGGCGCGCAGGTTCAGGTTTACGCAAGCATCTCTGTCTTCGAAGCGCGCGGTCAATATCAGCTCAACGTCCAGATTCTGCAGCCGCGCGGATTGGGACTGCTCCAGGCAAAGTTTGACGCCCTCAAGCGAAAGCTCGAAGCCGAAGGGCTCTTTGCGGCCGAACGAAAACGGCCGCTGCCACGTTTCCCAAGACGGGTCGGCATCGTCACTTCATCGAGTGGCGCGGCCCTGCGCGACATCCTAAATGTCCTGCAACGCCGCGCACCCTGGCTCGAACTCCTGATCAACCCCGTTCGGGTGCAGGGATCGGGCGCCGCCGCCGAAATCTCTGTCGCGATTCGCGAACTCGCCTCGCCTAACGAGCACTGGCAGCCGGTCGACCTCATCGTGGTCGCGCGAGGCGGCGGGAGCATGGAGGACCTGTGGGAGTTCAACGAAGAGATCGTCGCTCGAACCATCGCCAGCGTGTCCGTGCCGATTGTCTCGGCGGTCGGCCATGAAATCGATTTCACGATCTGCGACTTCGTGGCCGATCTTCGCGCGCCGACTCCGAGCGCCGCCGCGGAATTGATCGTGCCCGACATGATCGATTTGCGCCGCCGAATCCAGGAACTGGGCGGCAGCCTTCAGAAGTGCCTGCTTGGTTTTCTCGAACATCAGCGGACGCGATTGCGCTTTCTTTCGCAAAAAACACTCTGAGGCGCGAATTGGCAAATCGCATTCGCGAAACGCAGCAGCAACTCGATCTGACCAAGGATTCGTTAGGTAAGGTATATCGCTCGATACTTGGAGGTTTCGCGGCGGACGCTCGTCCATGCCGCCCGCGCCTTGAAGGATCGCGCGCCCGCGCGCGAACTTGTGCTGCGACGCCAACAATTCAACACGCTTCGGAAACGCCTTTTGCAGCTGCCCCCGCACATGCTCGATTCAGCCCGCCAACGCTTTGCCCGCGTCAACGGATTGCTTCGTGTCCTTGGGCCGGATGCGACACTGCATACGCGGTTATAGCATCACCACCACATCGGACGGAAAACTCCTGCGCACGGTAAAAGCCGTGCGACCGAAAATGAAAATTCGAACCCGCCTGGCGGACGGTGAATTTGAATCGACGACCTGAGATTCCGACGCGAGCGAAAGACTTTCGCGATTGCCTCCTGGTCCCGCTTAACACGTCGCCCTTCGTTAAGCCTACACGCCGTCAGGAGATCTTTCACCGTCCTCGCGGATCAGATGACGAAGGCGACTACTTCTGGGTCAGAAAAGAGTTGGCCGTCTCGTTTTGCGGAGTGCCTGAACCCGGATCAGCTCTGATTACTCGGATCCGGAGCGTAGCCAAGCAAAGTCAGACTGGAGGCCTGTTGCCGCTTATAGAAGGTGCCATCTCCGCCTTTGTGGAAGATGACAAACCCCTTATCGCCAAAAGGAGATTTGGTTGCGTCGATTGCTTGAGAGGAATTGTTGGTAAAAGTGAAGTTCTTCGTCGCGATGAAAATGGCATTGCCTGCGTCCTTTTCCGTCACTTTGTAAATCTTAAAGGCGCAGTTTTTGTCGCCATCAAACTGAGGAACGAATTGTCCCTTGGACGTCGCGTCGGCCGGTTTGGTGTAGGTTCCATTCCAAGGAGTGATGCCGGGAGCGGCAAAGACCTTCAGGTCGCCCGACTTCAGATAGTCATTGTCGACCAAGCGGGTGACGAAATCTGTGACATTCGAAATCGTTACAGTGGTGTCCGTGGTATTGGCGGCGAGATCTCCGGGCCATCCGTATTTCGCGTCGCCGGTTTGCGTGCCGTCCGTCGTCATGGCAGAACGTCGCGAGATAAATCTGGCGTTCGTTGTTAACAGCCTGCGCCAGTTGTCCACGGGTCAGCGCGCCGGTAATGGCGGGAAGAGCGAAGGCCGCAATCGTCGCGATAATCGCGATAACAACGAGCATTTCAACGAGTGTAAAAGCGGCCAGGGATTTCTTCGTCATTGGAGAGGTTTGCGAGGGAAGAAAAGGTCGTCGGAAAGGCCTCGCCGGTCAAGATTAAAGCGCCGAAAGACGGCGTCGCCACCGGGCGAATCGCCCTATTCAGCCTTCGCCTTTTCCCACTTGAAAGCCACCGTGGCGAGCGGAGGCAAGTGGATCAGAATCGAGTCTTCCCGCGCCATCCATGGAACGCCTTCGCTGTTCGTTCCGCCAAGGTTGCCGACGTTGCTGCCGCCGTAGGTTTCGCCGTCTGTGTTGATGATCTCGCGATAAAAGCCGGCGTGCGGGACGCCCAGCCGGTAGTTGTAACGCACCATCGGCGTCGCGTTAACGACAAATGCGATCACGTCGCCGCTGCGAGATTTGCGCATGAACGCGACGACGCTGTTATCGGCATCGTGAAAATCGATCCACTCAAAGCCGTCGTAGCTGTCGTCCTGGTCCCACAAGGCGGCTTCGTTTTTGTAAACGTAATTCAGATGCTGAACCAGGCGCCGCAATCCGTCGTGCGGCGGCTCGTTAAGCAATTGCCAATCGAGGCTTTGATCGTGGTTCCACTCGTGCCACTGGCCAAATTCGCCGCCCATGAAAAGCAGTTTCTTGCCCGGATGCCCGTACATCCACGCGTAAAACATTCGGAGGTTGGCGAATTTCTGCCATTCGTCGCCCGGCATTTTGCAAATGAGCGAACGCTTGCCGTGCACCACTTCGTCGTGGCTCAACACCAGAACGAAATGTTCCTGGAAAGCATACAGCAACGAAAACGTGATGTTGCTGTGATGAAACCGCCGGTAGATCGGATCGAGGCTCATGTACTCGAGGAAATCGTGCATCCAGCCCATGTTCCATTTGAGTCCGAACCCGAGGCCTCCGAGATAGGTCGGACGCGACACGCTCGGCCAGGCGGTTGATTCCTCGGCAATCGTCATGATGCCCGGATGCTTCTCGTAACAAACTTCGTTGAAGCGTTTCAGGAAATAGATCGCATCGAGATTTTCGCGGCCGCCATAAACATTCGGGATCCACTGCCCTTCTTTGCGCGAGTAATCGAGATAGAGCATCGACGCGACCGCATCGACCCGCAGACCATCGACGTGATATTTTTCGAGCCAGAACAGCGCATTCGCGATCAGAAAATTTCGGACTTCGTTGCGCCCAAAATTAAAAATGAGCGTCCCCCAGTCCTGATGCTCGCCCTGGCGCGGATCCATATGCTCATACAGATCCGTTCCATCAAATTCAGCCAGGCCGTGCGCATCCTTCGGAAAATGCGCCGGCACCCAATCGACAATCACACCAAGGCCTGCCTGATGGCACGCGTCAATGAAGTGGCGCAACTCGTCCGGATTACCGAACCGGCTGGTGGGCGCGTAATAATTCGTCACCTGATAACCCCACGATCCCTCGAAAGGATGTTCCGCGATCGGCATGAGCTCGATGTGGGTGTAGCCGAGATCGACCACGTACGGGACCAGTGTCTCCGCCAGTTCAATGTAACTCAGATGGCGGTTGCCTTCGTCGGCGCGACGGCGCCATGAGCCCAGATGAACCTCGTAAATACTGATCGCGCTCTTCGGCCAGTCACGTTTCGGCCGCGCCTCCATCCAATCGGCGTCGCTCCATTTATAGCGCTCAAGATTGTAGACTAACGACGACGTCGAGCGTCCGTGTTGATTGAAAAAGGCAAAGGGATCGCTCTTGAGCAGCAGCGCTCCCTGATGCGTGCGGATCTCGAACTTGTAGTGCGTCCCTTCCTCGACACCGGGGATGAAAAGCTCCCAAACGCCGCTTCCGAGCAATTTGCGCATGGGATGAACGCGTCCATCCCAGCCGTTAAAATCGCCGACGACGCTGACACGCTGTGCATTCGGCGCCCAGACAGCGAAATAAACCCCCGGATCGCCATCGATCGTGCGCAGGTGCGCGCCAAATTTGTCGTACAAGCGCCAGTGCTGTCCTTCGGAGAAGAGATAGAGATCCATCTCGCCCATGATGGGGCCGTAGCGATAAGTGTCCGCCGTCGTCCATTGACTGTCGTTGAAGGCGGTTAGGCGAACGCGATAGGCCAGATCGCGGGCAGCGCCGGGAATACGCGCGCAAAAAAATCCATCACTGTGAATCTTCTCTGCTTCAATCGGCTGACCCGAATCGCCATTCGTTAGGATTTCAACCTTTTGTGCGTCCGGCCGGAAAACCCTGATCGCAAGATCGTCGCCGACGCGATGCGGCCCGAGAATGCGAAACGGGTCCGGATGCGTCGCCGAAAGAAAGGCGTTCAGCTCATCCGGAGGTAATCCGACAATCTCAAAGGGTTTCATGCAGGCAGAGCTAACTTATCGCGTGCTGGGGTACGTCAAAGGTTAATGCGAGCACCTGCAACTGTGAGGCAGCCGTCCCGGCTGCTGGAGGGACGACCTCCGTGTCGTCCCCAATATTTGGGACAAGACGGAGCTTGTCCCTCCAGATCAGAAGCGGACGACAAGCTCGTCCCTCCACGACTAACATTGCTTCGACCGCCTGATGACTTACCTTCGATCGTGGCTTTCAAGTCGGACGAAGCAGTCAACGAGTTGCTGCAAACCTACACCGAAACAGGAGGGATCAATTACCTCGACGTAGCGGCGAGTCTTCCATCGCGCGCGGCCGTCGACTCCGTTTGCGCCGACCTGATGAGCCTGATGTTCCCGGGGTTCCGCGGGGAAGCACTTGTGAATTCGGACGATCTGCCGGAAACCACCCGCGCCCGGATGAAAGCGATTTACTCCCGGCTCAAGGCGGAAATTTGCAAGAGCTTCGGACGCCACCAGCCGGCCAAAGATATTGAGGCCCGGGCCGAGGAAATTCTCGATGCTTTTCTCAACAAGCTGCCGGATCTGCGGAAATTAATCTGGCAGGACATCGACGCCGCCTACGAAGGCGACCCGGCGGCGCGCAGTTATGAGGAGATCGTTCTGGCTTATCCTTCGCTGGAGGCGATCGCGATTCAACGCATGGCCCACGTGCTTTACGACGAGGATCTCCCACTGATTCCACGAATGATGACGGAATGGGCCCATAGCCGCACCGGGATCGATATTCATCCAGGAGCCAAGATCGGTCCGCATTTCTTCATCGATCACGGTACGGGCGTGGTCATCGGCGAAACCTGCGAGATCGGCGCGCGGGTGAAGCTTTATCATGTCGTCACCCTCGGGGCGCGAAGTTTCCAGAAAGACGAGCAAGGGCACATCAAGAAGGGCGGCAAACGCCATCCGACAGTTGAGGATGATGTGACCATCTACCCGAACTCGACCGTGCTCGGCGGGGAGACAGTTATCGGCGCGCGCAGCACCATTGGGGGCAATGTTTTCCTTGTGCAAAGCGTTCCGCCGGATTCACTGGTTTATTATGAGGAGAAGCAGCTCCAGATTGTGCCGAAACGGAAGCGGCAGACGAATGGAAGCGAAGGGTTCAGCGGTTAGGGCCCGATGATTTACCTGGATTACAACGCCACCACTCCGCTCGCGCCGGCGGTGCGAGAGGCCATGCTGCCGTATCTCGATTCGGTTTACGGCAACCCATCGAGCGTCCACGCTGCCGGGCGACGCGCGCGCGCGGCCATCGATAACGCCCGCGACCAGGTAGCCGCGGTCCTGCGAGCCAAACCTGGCGAGATAACTTTCACCAGCGGCGGAACTGAATCGGCCAACCTTGCCATCCTCGGCTTGGCGCGCTCTCATTCCGCGCGCGGGCGACACATTATCAGCGACCACACGGAGCACAGCGCCGTGCGCAACACCGTAGAACAGCTCGGCCGCGACGGATGTTCCATTACCTGGCTGAACGTGACTTCCGATGGCCTGATTGATCTTGATCATCTCCGAAAATCGTTAGGGCCCGAAACCGTCCTGGTTTCGATTATGGCGGCCAATAACGAAACCGGCGTGGTCCAACCGGTGGCTGAGATCTCGAAGATTTGCCGGGAGCGCGGTGTCCTTTTGCACAGCGACATGGTCCAGGCTTTTGGCAAAATGGAGATCGACCTCTCGCTGGTCGATGCCGCCAGTTTCGCGTCTCACAAATTTTACGGCCCGAAAGGCGCCGGTATCCTTTTCCTCCGGAGCGGCCTGCCCATTCAATCGATCATGTTTGGGGGTTCGCACGAAAATAAGCGACGGCCCGGGACCGAAAACGTGGCCGGGATTGTCGGATTGGCTGAAGCGGCGGCGAAGTTTTCCTACAACGAGAAGGAAGGCGAACGCCAAGGCCGCTTGCGGGATCGTCTTTGGACAGGAATCAAAGAAGCCTGGCCAAGCGCGGTCCTGAACGGCGGAGGCGCGCCGCGGTTACCCAATACATTAAATTTCAGCTTCGTCGGCGTCGATTCCGGAACGTTGTTGATCGCTCTCGATTTGGAAGGCATCTGCGCTTCGAGCGGGTCGGCCTGCATGGTCGGCTCAGTGACGCCATCGCATGTTTTGCTGGCCATGGGGTTATCCGCCGAGCGCGCCACCACCGCCACGCGCCTGTCGTTAGGCCACCCGACCACTGAAGAGGAAATCGACGCCGCCATTTCCGTATTTTCAAAGCTGGCGCGAAGATGGCAGGACCGGCTTAAAGCTCCCGAGGGTCACGCGCTTGCTGCGGCAACTTGATTTCTTATTCACCTCAGCGCGCGCGCCTTCGCCGCTAGTCGACTCCGCCGAATTACGCGAGAAGGCCTCCCAACTCTTTAAAAGTTTGGGATGCCAGCCGCTCAGCGACCGTGTTCGCGTGGAATGGAACCAACGCCTTCGAACGTGCGCCGGGCGCGCAGACACAAAACGTTTACTGATCTCGCTGAACCCGCGTCTGGCAGATCACGGCGCCGAGGAGATTGATCGCACTTTGCGACATGAATTGGCGCATCTATTGGCCCAGTTTCGTGCCGGTCGCCGTCGCATTCCGCCGCACGGAGCCGCGTGGCGTAAAGCGTGCAAAGATCTCGGGATTCCCGGGGAAGCCCGCTGCCACAGTCTGCCTTTTGAAATCCGGCGCCTCTCCCGCCGCTATAATTACCAGTGTCCGAAATGCGCGCGCGACTTTCCGCGCGCGCGAAAGCTCCGGCGGACGATCGCGTGTCTGGCCTGCTGCCGAAAATACGCCAAGGGAAAATTCGACCGGCGTTATCAATTGCGGCTGGCCGGTTAGGTCTTCTGTAGCGGCGGTCTGTGACCGTCGCACTCTTTCCCGCTCGCTCGAACAAGGTTCCAGAAAAAATAATGCGACGGTCGCAGACCGCCGCTACACCCATAACACCTGTAGGGCGGCCACCTTGGCCGCGAGCCCCGTTCTGTTAGACCTCGTCCGACTCCCCTTTCGCAGCCTTCACGCCGCGGAGTTTCGCCTGGATAAACATGTCGATATCACCGTCCATGACCGCCTGAACGTTGCTCGTTTCGGCGCCGGTGCGGTGGTCCTTCACCATTTGGTACGGTTGAAAAACGTACGAACGGATCTGGCTGCCCCATGCTATGTCGCCTTTCTCGCCGTACTGTCGATCGATCTCGGCGCGCTTTTTGTCCTGCTCAATTTGGTAGATCTTCGCCTTTAACATTTTCAGGGCGAGTTCACGATTCCGTCCCTGGCTCCGCTCGGCCTGACAAGCAACCACGATTCCGGTCGGCTTGTGCACCAGGCGAACGGCCGTCTCGACCTTGTTGACGTTCTGCCCGCCCTTCCCGCCACTGCGGAAAGTGTCGATTTCGAGGTCGGCCGGATTGATCTCGATCGGCGCGGATTCGGCAATCTCAGGAACCACGTCCACACTGGCAAACGAAGTGTGACGCCGTTTGTTCGCGTCGAACGGCGAGATACGCACAAGGCGATGAACTCCGCGCTCCGTCTGAAGATATCCGTAGGCATATTCACCCGACACCAGCAGGGTAACGGATTTGATTCCCGCTTCTTCGCCCTGCTGAATGTCGACCGTTTGCGATTTGAACCCGCTGCGCTCGATCCAGCGTTGATACATGCGCAGGAGCATATCGGCCCAATCGCACGATTCCGTTCCGCCGGCGCCGGAATGAATGGTCACGAAGGCGTTGGAGCGATCGTTCTCGCCGGACAGGAACTGCCGCAGCTCGAATTCCTCGAGTTGATGCAGCAGGCGGGAGTGTTCCGCTGAGACCTCCTTCTCGGCTTCCTGCCGGGCCGCTTCGTTAGGCTCCTCCGCGGCCAGTTGCTGCAGCGCCTCAAAATCGGCGATCTCGCGCTCAAGCGCCCGGAACGGATTGATCAGCGACCGAATCCGCGAAACCGCTTCGACATCGGTTTGGGCGCGTTCGCGATTATTCCAAAAATCGGGCGCGCTCATGCGCCCTTCGAGCGTGACTAACTCTTCCTGAAGTTTGGGCAGGTCAAAGAAACCTCCGCAGTTCGTCGACGCGAGATTTCAGCGCGGCGGAATCGATTTCGGAAGTTTCATTGGCCATGATGGAAGATAATCAACGCGCCTTGTTTGCCAAGCGGTCCGCCGCTCAAACTGTGCGTCTTGTTTTTTCGGGGAACGCAGGCTGCCGAAAACTGCCGGTGGCAGCCGGCCGCTGCCCGAGAGACAGACTTAAGGCTTTTTCCCCTGCGGGCTTTCCAAGCGGAAAACGGTTTCGCCTTCCTTCATCAAATCGAGGCGATCACGCGCGATGGTTTCCAGATAGGTCGCGTCGGTCTTGAGCAGATAAACCTGGCGCGTCTGGCGGGCCAACAGTCCTTTTTGTTCGCTCACCTGGGCCTGCAGCTGATCGATCTCGGAGCGGCTTTTCGTTAGCCGTTTGTACGGCGGAACGAAAAGAGTAATGATTCCAAGCCAGATGGCGATCACGAGCAAGACCAGCAAAACGCGGTTCAGTTGCTGCCAAACTGTCGCATCGCGCCGCGCGCGAAAATCTACATGGTCCACGTTAGCGCATTCTACCGCCGTAAACCGCTTTGTCACCAAGTTCCTCCGCAATTCGCAGAAGCTGGTTATACTTGGCCACCCGATCGGTCCGGCAGAGCGAACCGGTCTTGATCTGGCCGGCATTCGTTGCCACCGCGATATCGGAAATCGTGGTGTCTTCCGTCTCGCCCGAGCGATGACTGATCACGGCAGTGTAATTGTTCTTCATCGCCAAGTCGATGGTCGCGAGCGTTTCGGTGAGTGTTCCGATCTGGTTCACCTTAACGAGGACGGAATTGGCCACGCCTTCGGCAATCCCGCGCTTGAGGAATTCAACATTGGTCACGAAGAGGTCGTCACCAACCAGTTGAACCTTGTCGCCTAACCGCGTGGTCAGTTTTTTCCAGCCGGCCCAATCGTTCTCCGCGCAGCCGTCCTCCAGTGAGATAATGGGGAAGCGCCCGCAAAGGTCGGCGTAATAATCAATCAACTCGTCGGCCGTCCGCTTCGAGCCATCTGATTTCTTAAAAACGTAAAGGCCCTGGCTGCGATCGAAAAATTCCGAGGCCGCCACATCGAGGGCGATGAAAATATCTTCGCCAATCTTGTAACCCGCCTTCTCAACCGCCTGAACAATCGATTCGAGCGCGTCGTCCGCCGACTTCAACTGCGGTGCGAACCCGCCTTCGTCGCCGACATTAGTCGATAGCCCGCGGTCATGCAGAACGGACTTCAGCGCGTGAAAAACTTCGGCGCCGTATCGTAATCCCTCGGCAAAAGTGGGCGCGCCTTTCGGCATGATCATGAACTCCTGAAAATCGATCGGGGCATCGGAGTGCGCCCCCGCGTTGAGGATATTCATCATCGGAACCGGCAGAACGTGGGCGTCCTTGCCGCCGAGATAACGAAACAGCGGGAGCCGATCAGCCGCGGCAGCCGCATGCGCTACAGCGAGCGAAACCCCGAGGAGCGCATTCGCCCCGAGATGCTTCTTATTGGGAGTGCCATCGAGTTCAATAATCTTGCCATCGATCTTTGCCTGGTCGCGCGCGTCCCAACCCTTGATGGCGGGCGCGATGACATCGTTGACGTTCGCGACCGCTCGGGAAACGCCTTTGCCGCCATAACGCTTCTTATCGCCGTCACGCAATTCCCACGCTTCATGTTCGCCTGTGCTAGCGCCACTCGGCACAGCTGCGCGTCCCAGCGCACCGCCTTCCAGCCGAACATCCACTTCGACGGTTGGATTGCCGCGGGAATCAAGAATCTCGCGGGCCTTAATGAAAGAAATAGAACTCTCCGCCATGCCCGCAGCTTCGCTGCGGAAATCCCAAATCCCAAGGACCAAACTCCAAAAAAATTTCCAAATCCCAAACAGCAACGGGAAACGCCTTCGCGCTCCCTTCCTGTCATCGTGAAGCGCGGAGACGCTGAACGATCTCCTGACGGAGTCAGCGTGTAACAAAGGGCTCCGTGGTAACGGGACCCAGACGCCATCGCAAAGGTCCTTCGCTATCTGAGTCTCAAGATTTGAAGGTATGGAGCTTCTTTGGAGTTTGGCTGGATCGCTTCCGCGGCGCCTCGCCGCGGAAGCACCCCTCAAGATTCCTGCTGGCAATATGCGCAACCACGGCTACGCTGGCGATATATGACTCAAAGGGGCCGCATTGCCGTGACCGGCATCCTGTTAGCCGGCTGTTTCGCTATCGGTGCCGCCGAAGCGCCACATCTGGCCGCTGATCAACTCGCAGGCGCGGTGCGCAGCGACGCCATCAGCATACCGACGCCGGGAGAACTTTTCGCAGCTTTGGAGAAACCGGGAAAACCGAATTGGGCCGGCCAGTTCAGGGGGCCCCTCCCGACGACTTATCGCAACCGAGCCCAGATCGCGCTCAATCTCGGCGGCTTGATCGCTGACGGCTTCATTGCCGTGGAAGCTCAGGACAGCCAGCAGGTGAAGAACATCGGCAGCGACATTATCAAAATGGCCAAGGCGCTGGGCGTCAGCGAAAACATTCTCAGCCGCGGCAACAGCATCAACGAATTTGCCGAGAATAACGAATGGGACGCGCTCCAGGAAGAGCTGGATGCGACTCAGAACGAAGTAAAAACCTCGATGCAATCGCACAGCGACCAGGATCTCGTGATTCTCGTTAGCCTTGGCGGCTGGATTCGCGGCACCCAGGTGGTCAGCGGCGCGGTCCTGCAGAATTTCGATGAACGAAGCGCCAAAGTCCTGCGGCAACCTGCCCTGGTCGATTTCATGCGCTCACGCATCGACACGATCTCGCCGGAATTGCGCGACAACGTTTTGGTGAAACAGGTCAGCAGCGAACTCGGCGGCATCAAGGAGCTGGTTTCGTTTCCGGCGGATAAGTCGCCGACGCAGGATGATGTCCGCAAGGTCAATCAAGCCGTCGGGCACGTCATGGAAGAGATTCAGCAAAAGCCGGAGTCAAAATGAAACGGCCTCTCGCTCTCCTGATCGTCGCGCTCCTGGCAGCCGTTTTGCCCGCTCGCGCGGAGTCTGACAAAGAAGTCGAAGCGCACAAAGCCGTCCTCGACTTGGTTGGCGCCTTTACCAATGAAGGTTTCAAGATTCGCGATGGCCACTGGTCGGGCACGCTCAAGCCCAAGGAGCATGCGCTCATCGCGGTCAATCTTTACGCCGGAAACCAATATTGGTTTGCCGTCGGCGCGGTCGAGCCTGCCAAGAAAGTCGAAGTCGCGGTGTATGACGAGGCCGGCAAGCAGGTAACGACAGAGAATTACAGCGAAGGCGAACGCGCGGCCGCTGGTTTCTCCCCCACCAGCAGTGGCCAATATTTCATTTCCGTCGGTCTGCTCGAAGGCAAAGAGAGCAGCTTCTGCCTCGTCTACTCTTATAAATAAAGAGGCGACTTCGTAGCCGAAGACGTCAAGGAGCGGCGATCTCGGTTCGCCGCCTATCCAAGAAGGTCCCCGAAGTTTGGGACAAGCAGGAGGTTATCCCTCCAGATCCTTCATTCGCGAGACCTTCACACGAAGGGTTGAGCAACGCTTTGCGTACCTAGCGCAGTCGACGCGGTAGCATGGAGGGATGAGCTCCCGCTCGTCCCACTTTTTCCGTGGAACGGCATAAGCTCTTTTGTGGGCGCTATGAAGCAGCCCAGCCGTTTTGTTTTTCTCGTGATCCTTCCGTTTCTGAATTTCGCCAGCGGCTGCGCCGGGACACACTCGCCCGTCGCGAATGGTGATTCGGCGCGGCTTTACACGGTCACAGCAGCCTCAACCGCCTTCTACACGCACAGCCCTCGGCAGGGCGGCCTCGATCAACTCCTGCCAAAAGATACACTCCTTCGTCTGATCCGATATTCGCCTTCCTTTGCCAAAGTGGCGCTGCTGGAAGGGCCGACTGGATTTGTCCGTACGGATGATATCGCTCCCTCCAGGCAACCGGTGTTTGTCGGAACGTCCACTCGCCCTGCTCTGGCCGGTTCGCCGCAGACCCCGGCCGCCGTTACCGAAGTCACCAGCCGGGTCCCTGAGGAGCCTCTCCCGGAATTCGAACCCCCACCGCTTCCGGCGCCCAGCAACTAGACTTTCGCTGCGTCGGGCTTTTCGTAAGATCAGCCCGGCTCATGAGTTCAGTTGAAGTTTTTTTCGAAGGTCGCGTCCAGGGGGTGGGTTTCCGCTGGTCCGTGCGTCACATCGCCAAGGGCTTCGACGTTACCGGATGGATCAAGAATCTGCCGGACGGCCGCGTTCAGATGCAGGTCAGCGGCCAAGCCGAAGAGATCAGGAGTTTCCTTGAAGCCATAAACCAAAGCGAGTTGCGCGCGCATATTCGGAAGCAAATCGAAGCGCCCTTGACCGGCCCGGTCGGCGCCACCGGCTTCGAGATTCGCCATGAGTGAAACTGCCATCGCGGTTAGCGGCCTAACGAAAGTATTTCCGATACCTTTTCGGAGAAAATCGGTCGTGGCCGTGCGCGATCTCGATCTCAGTATCAAACCGGGCGAGATCTATGGCCTGCTTGGGCCCAACGGCTCCGGGAAAAGCACCACGCTCAAGATCATTCTTGGACTGCTCTCCCCCACTCGCGGGCGCACGGAAGTTTTCGGGATCGACAGCCGCGAAGTTCGAAGCCGCGTTTCGGTCGGATTTCTTCCCGAGAATCCCTATTTCTACAAATTTCTCACCGGCGCCGAGACCCTCCGTTTCTTCGGAAAACTTTGCGGTCTGACTGGCCGAAAACTGGATCAGCGAATTGACGAAATTCTCACGACCGTGTCTTTGCAGGACGCGCGCGACCGGCGGCTGTCTACTTTCTCAAAGGGAATGCTCCAGCGCATCGCCCTGGCGCAGGCCCTGATTCACGAGCCCAGAGTCGTTATTCTCGATGAACCCACCGCAGGCGTCGACCCGGCCGGCTCTCGCGACATTTCGAATTTGATCCTCGAACTGAAACGCAAAGGCGTAACGGTCCTGCTTTCGTCACATCTGCTCACGCAGGTTCAGGAAATCTGCGACCGCGTTGGGATCCTGTCAGCTGGACAGCTCGTCCGCGAAGGTGCCCTGCCCGATCTTGTGGCGACGCCCGATCGAACCGAATTGGTTCTGGAGAATGTTTCGGAAGAGGCCCTTCGGGAAATCGAATCGGTTCTGGGACGACACACCGCGCGAGTGGTCGAGCGACGACCAGCCACCAAAACACTTGAGCAATTGTTTTTGGAAGCAACCGAAGGCAATCCCACTTCCCCGGTCAAACCTAACGAATCGGAAAGAGGTGGCGTCCAATGACCGCGTCGTTCCAGCGTATTTTCACGATTGCCGGCAACGCCCTGACCGATTTGACGCGCCAGCGGGTATTTTATTTTGGGCTGATCGTGGCGCCGCTCTTGATCGCGAGCTCAATTTTCATGGCCCGCTTCAGCTTCCAACAAGAGTTCCAGATCCTGAAGGACGTCTCGTTAGGGGTAATGTCGCTCCTCACCAGTCTGCTCGCTATCGCGGGAACAGCCCGACTCGTTCCGCAGGATATCGAAGACCGGACGGTCTACACCATTTTGGCGAAACCGGTCGCGCGGTTTGAATATCTTCTCGGCAAACTACTGGGAGTGCTTTTGCTGCTCGCACTCGGGACCGTGCTCTTGAGCGCGCTTTTCTTTTGTATTCTTTACCTGCGGGAGCAAAGCATCCTGGGCGAAACCGCCCGGCAAATGTCGGCCGCGCCGCGCGATCAGCTCCTGGCCGCACTGAATGGTGTTCGTCAGTCCGCTTTCAACGGCGATTTGGTTCCGGCAATCTGCACCATTTATTTCAAAGGCGCTGTCCTGGCTGCGTTGACGCTTTTTGTCTCCTCGTTCGCGACCAGCCAGCTTTTCACCATCGTGGTGATGGTCTTTGTCTATTTCATCGGACATCTCCAGGGGATCGCTCGCGAATACTGGCTGCATACCCAGGGCTCGGGCTGGCTGGCCCAGATCTTCCTCGCAGTCGTCGCTTTGGTTTTTCCGGACCTGCAGGCGTTCAATCTCATCGACGACGCTGTCGCCGGGACGGTCATTCCCCTGGCCCTTTTCGGGAAGACCGCGCTGCTTGGGCTTTTCTACACGACTGTCTACAGCGCATTCGCTGTGGTCTCCTTTTACGGGCGAGAATTATGATTCGGCTCCTTTGCCTCTTCATCGCCGTGCTCGCTTTCGGCGCCGCTCGGATTCCGATCGAACACAGCCTTCTCGAGGATCATCGCGCGCTTCATTTTCAGGGAGTCGATTTCAACCTGGATCTGCGCGAACAACTCGGCCAGTCGGCTTTTGTGGCCGCGCTGAGCGGTTTTCGATCAGTTGTGGCCGATGCCCTTTTCATCCGAGCCCAGGTAGCCTGGGAAAACACAGAATGGGGCCGCGTCCTGTTGCTTTTTCGCCAGGCGACAACCTTGCAGCCACGCTCGGTCATCTTCTGGGACATGGCCGCGTGGCACATGGCATGGAATGCCAGCGTGGCTGCCCTGAACGATCGAAGAATTCCGCGCCAGGCTCTGCGATTGAAAGCGGCGCATGAGTATTACGAAATCGGTAAGGATTTTCTCGAGCGCGGCATTCGCTATAACCCGGACAAGCCTCAGCTCTACGAATCACTCGCCCGGCTTTACCAGCAGAAATACAACGACCATCTCCACGCCTCCGAGATGTATGCCAAAGCGGCCCGACTCCCGGATGCGCCGAGTTACGATAAACGATTCGCGGCCTACGAGCTTTCCTATTGCGAAGGCCATGAAAAAGAAGCCTACGCCGAGCTCCGCCGCCTTTATGACATGGGCGAGCGGGAGCATCTTCCCACGCTGCTCGCACGGCTTAAGGCTCTGGAGGAGAAACTGAACCTCCCCGCAGAGCAAAGAATCCCGCCGGAGAATCACCCATAAGGGGCAAAAGCTGGCCCTGTCCTCGGCCGGAAATTCTTGTATAATCCCGCCCCACTGCTCCCCCCTTAAGGGAGAAACGATGCGCTTCGCTATTTTTAGTGATATCCACTCAAATCTGGAGGCGTTGGAGGCCGTTCTTAACGACGCCAACAGCGAGGCCTGCACTCATTTTGTCTGCCTGGGCGACATCGTCGGCTACAACGCCGATCCGCATGAGTGCGTCGACCGAATTCGAACGATGGATTGCCCGACGGTCAAAGGGAATCATGACGAACAAGCGTCGCTCTTCGAGTCGTCGCGCGATTTCAACGAGCTTGCTGAACACGCCATCGAATGGACGCGCGAGGCCCTGACCAAGGAAGACCGGGAATGGCTCCGGGACTTGCGCCTGCAACGGCAGGTGCGCGATTTCACCATTGTTCATGCGACTCTCGATACTCCCGGCCAGTGGGGCTACGTCTTCAATAATCTCGATGCGGTCACCAGTTTCACCTACCAGCACACGACCGTTTGCTTCTTTGGGCACACCCACGTGCCGATGGCGTTTATGCGCGACGACGGCGTGCATCGGATCAAAATCGACGGCTTAAGAATCGATCCGGCCAGGAAATATTTCATTAACGTCGGAAGCGTGGGCCAGTCACGCGACGGCGATTGGCGCGCGAGCTACTGCATTTTCGACACTGAAAGGAATTCCATCGAACATCGGCGGGTTAAATACGACCTGCACGCCGCTCAGGATAAGATCATCAAAGCCGGTCTGCCTCGGCTTCTGGCGGAACGGCTCGCACTCGGCAGGTAATTCAAGCGACAGGTCGATGGAAACAGCGTCTCCCAATTCGATTCTCATCGTCAAGCCCAGCTCGTTAGGCGACATTGTTCACACGTTGCCCGCAGTGGCCGCAATAAGAGACGCCTACCCGCGAGCGGAAATTACCTGGGTGATCAACCCGGAATGGGCGCCTTTGCTTCGCGGGAACCAGGACGTCAATCACGTGCACCTGTTTCCGCGCCGCGAACTCGGTGGCCTCGGCGCTTCCGACAGTCTTTTGCCATGGCTCAAGAAAACGCGCCAGCTCAAGCCAGATCTCGCGCTCGATTTTCAAGGGCTCCTCCGGAGCGCGCTGATTGCCAAAGCCAGTAAGCCTGAAAAAATCTATGGGCTGAGCGATGCGCGCGAGGGATCACGCTGGTTCTACAAAAAGAGGGCCAAGGTGAAGCGGACGCAGCATGCCGTGGAACGTTATCTCGCTCTGGCCGAGCTAGCCGGCGCAAGTGTGGGCGACGCCTTGCGCTGTCCGATTCCGAGTGGCGACCCGCTGCCTCGTTTCGAAGAATATCCGCCGTTTATTCTGATTCACCCTTTCGCGCGCGGAGAAAGCAAATCGCTTTCCAGCCGGGTGATAGAAGAAATCTGTCTCGCGTTTGCGCCGACCCGCGTGGTTGTGGTCGGCAAATCACAGCGCAAAATCAATGCCCCGGACAACTGCGTCGAATTGACCAACCAGACATCGTTACTTCAGCTGATTCGCCTGATCCGGGTTGCCAGCTTCATCATCAGTGTCGACAGCGGGCCGATGCATATTGCCGCTGCCGTAACCGATAAACTTCTTTCTATCCATACCTGGACCAATCCAAAACGCGTCGGTCCGTATAATTCCGACGCCTGGGTCTGGAAAAATGGCAGAAATTCATCGTGTGAGCGAACTGGAGGAAGTCAAACTTCGCCGCCGGGGACGTCGCTTCAAAGTCAAAGATGTGCCCGCGCTTGTCGAGCTCGTTAGGCCAATCGTGCCGGTCAATCCCTTCGACTTGCAAGTCGCGGGTTGAAGCCGGCGCCTACTTCGCCGCCAGCCGCTGGCGTAAAACCATTTCGGCCAAATCAAGATCCGCCTTGAAGGTAATTTTGAAATTGGGCCCGTCGGCCGGCACCAGAAAAACTGGCCTTCCAAGAAGTTCGACCGCCGAGACTTCATCGGTAACCGCTTTGCCCAGCTCGCCAACACGCGCATAAGCTTCCTGCAGAAGGTCACGCGCAAAAATTTGCGGCGTCTGCATTCCGTAAACATTCCGGCGATCGATCGATTCAGTCACGAAACCATCCTGCCCGGCACGCTTCAGGGTATCGGACACCGGCACTACCAGACTGGCGGCGCCGTGTTCCCGGGCGGCCATGTAGACGGCTTCAATCTCGTCGGGAGTGATCAAGGGCCTGGCAGCGTCGTGAACCGCGACGAACGAGATGTCGGCACCCAGTGCATTCATTCCGTGCCGTACAGAATCCTGCCGCTCAGCGCCGCCGGCGACAGCGGCGGATTTTTTGCCGGATTTTTCGACCAGGCCGGCCATCGCCTTCACTCGATCAGGACGCGTGACCACGATGATCTCGGTTACGGAAGGCGAACTAGCGAAAGCGTGGATCGAATGTTCGAGAACGGTTTTACCGGCGATGTTGGCCGCGATCTTATCGAACCCGAGGCGCTGACTGTTCCCGGCAGCAACGATGATGGCAGCCAGCATGTTTGTTCGTTAGGCTCGGTAAACCGATCAAGCAGGGGTCAATTGGCGAGCGACTTCCTGGCTCAGTGTTTTTCCGTCGACCGCGCCGGCCGTTTTTGCCTGGACCGCTTTCATGACCGCTCCCATCTGAGCCTTGCTGGTGGCGCCGACTTCCGCAACGGCCTCACGAACCAGCCTGGTCACATCTTCGGCGCTCATCTGCTTCGGAAGATACCCTTCGAGAATCTTCAGCTCTTCCTGTTCTTTTGCAGCCAGTTCGGGGCGGCCGCCCTTCTCAAAACTCTCGATCGAATCCTGACGTTGTTTGACCTGTTTGCGGATCACCTGGACCGCGTCCGCATCGTTGATGGTCCCTTCCGCTCCCGCCTTCTCAATGGCGGCGTATTTCATGGCGGATTTCAGCATGCGCAGCACGCCCAAACGCCCGGCGTCCTTCGCCTTCATCGCTTCCTTCAAATCGCTATCAACTCGCTCTGATAAAGTCACATGCGCAGGTTATCCCGGCGCAGCAGCAGTGCAACTGCATAGAAGAACGAAAGACTAACGAGCTTCGGTGCGAACATATCATATACCATTGGCACCGGCCTTCAGGCCGGTGGAGTTCACAAGACGCGCGACGTCAGCCGTTTTAACGGCTTAAGCACTGACTAAACCGTTAAAACGGTTCCTGG
Source organism: uncultured Verrucomicrobiae bacterium (assembly GCA_963824205.1). Taxonomy (GTDB): domain Bacteria; phylum Verrucomicrobiota; class Verrucomicrobiia; order Chthoniobacterales; family UBA10450; genus JBBRDU01. Next base: position 293,654 of record CAWGOG010000003.1, read on the forward strand.
ACTCGATCGTCATGATCACCGGCCTGAAGGCCGGTGTTAATCGGATCGGACGACCGACGATAGAGACAGACACCCGGCTAGTTCTTAATCCGCAAAGCCTCCGCGCACGCCCGCACCGACTCCGGATCGGAGACCGACATCACTTCGACGCCTTTTCTGATGCGTTGTAACAATCCTGCCAGGACACCGCCCGGTCCGAGCTCGATGAAGAAATCACAGCCGAGCGCGAGCAGAGACTCCATGCAATCGACCCAACGAACGGTCGCCGTCACCTGCTCCTGTAAGGTTTGATGAATTTCGGGCAACGTTTTGACTTCGGCCCCCGTGACATTGCTCATCACCGGAAACCGCGGGACCCGCATCTGAACTTCGAGCAGAGCCGGCCCGAGCTTTTGATAGGCCTGTTCCATCAAACGCGAATGATACGCGCCGGCGACGTTCAACATGGTCGCGCGACGAATTCCGTGCTCCTTCGCCACTCCCACAGCCGCTTCCACTTTCGCTCGCTCGCCCGAAATCACGATCTGCCCGGGCGCGTTAATATTCGCGATATCGACGTCCTGGTCAGCGGCGAGTTGCCTAACCACATTCTCGGCTGCGCCAATCATCGCCGCCATCGCGCCTTCAGTCGCCGCGCACGCTTCATCCATGAGCGCGCCGCGCGTCTGAACAAGCCGTAAACCGCTGGCGAAATCGAATGTGCCTGCGGCCGCGTGGGCCGTCATTTCCCCCAGCGAAAGCCCGGCCGCTCCTGAGACCGGAAAATCGCCCGCGAGTTCGCGCAACGCGGCCAAACACGCGAGACCATGAACGAACAAGGCCGGCTGACAGTTCGATGTCTTGGTTAATTCCTCAATCGGGCCATTCCAGGCGACCTCGGTCAGCTTTCGACCCAGAATATCGTCGGCTTGAAGAAATAAGTTGCCGGCTACGGGAAATTGATCGGCAAGATCGCGTCCCATCCCAACGGACTGCGCACCCTGGCCGGCAAACAAAAGCGCAATGTTCTTCATGCCTGACCGTCGATGCTCCAAGTGTCTTTTCAACTTTTGCTCTTGCACGCCGAAATGGGCTCGCGAGCGTAAGCCAACCGATGGCGTTTACTGTGCGAGAAATTGAATCTCCCGACCCGGTCACACGGGTCGCGGCTGCCGACGCGCAACTCAAGGAGATGGATGGGGATATTGGCGAAAAAATGATCCTCAACATGGGGCCGTCACACCCGGCGACTCATGGCGTTCTGCGTCTCGTGCTCGAGCTCGACGGCGAGGTCATTACGAAGGCGATCCCGGACATTGGCTACCTGCATCGCGGCGATGAAAAGATCGCCGAGAACATGCAGTACAATCAGTTCGTTCCCTATACCGATCGGCTCGATTATCTGGCGCCTCTGGCGAACAACGTCGCGTACTCGCTGGCGGTGGAAAAATTGATGGGCTGGGATATTCCGCCGCGCGGCAAAGCCATTCGCGTGATTTGCTGCGAGCTGGCGCGCATCTCCGCGCACTTGATGGGGCTCGGCGCCATGGCACTCGACCTCGGCGCCATGACCGTGTTCCTCTATACCTTCACGCAACGCGAAAAGATTTACGATCTTTGCGAGATCATCAGCGGTGCGCGATTTACGACTTCCTACACGCGCATCGGCGGACAGATTCGTGATCTACCCGACACTTTCATGCCGGCTCTGAAAGAATTTCTCGCCGGGTTCGGACCGGCGCTGGACGAGTGCGACAAGCTTCTGACGCGAAACCGAATTTTCGTCGACAGAACCAAGGATATCGCCGTTATCCCCCGCGACCGCGCGATTGCCTATGGAATTTCCGGGCCGAACCTGCGCGGCAGCGGAATCGATCACGATCTCCGGCGTAAACATCCCTACTTGGATTACGAGCGACTACGATTTCGACGTAGTCATCGGAACTGCCGGCGATTGTTACGATCGTTACCTCGTTCGGGTGGAAGAGATGCGGCAGAGCGCGCGCATTCTCGCGCAGATTGTCGACAAGACTTCCCGGCGGACCGATCAACGTCGCCGATTACAAAAACGCCGTTCCGCCAAAAGCGACTGTCCTGACGAAGATGGAGGAGTTGATTCACCATTTCATCGTCGTAACCGAGGGATTGCAGGCGCCGCCGGGCGAAATCTATTTCGGCGCGGAAAACCCGAAAGGCGAGCTGGGATTCTACATCAGCAGCCGCGGCGGCGGAGTGCCGCATCGGTTGAAGATTCGGGCGCCCTCCTTCGTTAACCTGAGCATTCTTCCGGAGATCCTGCCGGGATGCATGATCAGCGACGTGGTTGCAATTCTCGGCAGTCTGGACTTCGTCATGGGTGAATGCGACAGGTAAAAATGGCCATAAGATCATCTTTTCCTGGGCTGGCGATCGTCATGCTGGTTTCGGCGCTTTTCCTCGGCGGGTGCGACCGAAATACGCTCTCGGGCTCAAAGCTGACCCTGGATAATTACAAACTGATTACGCCCGGCATGTCGAAGGGGCAGGCGCAGGAAATCCTCGGGCCGCCCACGTCCAGTGGAGACAAAGAACATGGTGCTCTTCGAGAAAACCACCTGGCGCTACGAGGACGGAAAGAAATTCGTGCTCCTCACCTTCAAGAACGATCAGCTCGACAGCAAGGATTCGAACCTTGGCGCGCAATAAGTTAACCGATGTTTGTTTCGAAATTTTACCAGTGATCGTGGTCGTCTCCGGTTTGATTCTTGGAGGCTGCACGGAAAAGAGGATTCGAAAAGCCAACGTCGAAGAGGTCACTGACGGCATGTCCAAGAAACAAGTCGAATCGATCCTGGGGCAGCCCACTTCGGAGACCAAGGATTCGCAGAGCCAAGACAACCGCTTACGTTTATAAACAGGGCAAGGAGTCAGTTACGATCGTGTTCAAGGACGATAAAGTTCAGTCCAAACAAAGCACGTTGTCCGAATAGATTTCATCCCAGTGGACTCGACGAGCACACACGTTCCCGCCGAGTTGGAGCGGAAATTTGACAAGGCGATCGCGCAGTATCCGGCCGATCAGCAGCGGAGCGCCGCCATGCCGCTACTGCATCTCTGGCAGGAGCATTTCGGTTTTATCAGCGACGAGGGCATTGATTGGATCGCGCGGCGTCTCGATCTCCAACCGATCAATATTCTCGAGCTGGTGACGTTTTACCCAATGTACCGGCGGCAGCCCGCCGGACGCACGCATCTGCGGGTTTGCCGGACACTGAGCTGCGCCATGGCCGATAGTTACCAGGTACGCGACGCACTCGCGCGGGCCTGCGGGATCGATCTGCAGGCGCACGACGACAACGGGATGCACAACCCGATCCAGGTGAGCGCCGATGGCCGCTACAGTGTCGAATTCGTCGAGTGCCTGGCGAGTTGTGGCACCGCTCCTGTTTGCATGGTCGACGATCGTTTGCATGAAAAGGTCCAACCGATGACGCCGCTGCGATTTTCAATGTGCCAGACCCCGTGCCGTTAGGCCGGAACCTCATCCGCTCGAACACCGCCTGATTTTCAAGAACATCGGACGCAGGGGCTGGGACACGAGCATCAAGACTTACCTTGAGGATGGCGGCTACAAGGAGTTGAAGAAAGCCGTCACCATGTCCCGGGCGGACATTGTCAACGAAGTGAAGACTTCAGGGCTGCGAGGACGTGGCGGCGCCGGATTCCCCTGCGGGGTGAAGTGGAGCTTCATCAAGGCGGACGAAAAGAAGCCGGTTTATCTCATTTGCAACGCCGACGAATCCGAGCCGGGCACGTTTAAGGATCGCTACATCATTCATGATGATCCCCATCAATTGCTCGAAGGCATTCTCATCTCCTGTTTCGCCCTCAATGCTCAGAACCGCCTACATATATATAAGAGGCGAATTCCCCGAAGGCGCGGTCATCCTGGAGCGCGCCATCGAAGAGGCGCGGAAGAATAAGTTCCTTGGCAAAGACATCCTTGGCACAGGTTTCGACGTCGAAGTTTACGTTCACCGGGGCGCCGGCGCTTATATCTGCGGCGAAGAAACGGGATTGATTGAGTCTCTGGAAGGCAAGCGCGCTTATCCACGCATCAAGCCGCCTTATTTCCCGGCGGTCCTCGGGCTCTACATGTCGCCCACGATCGTGAACAACGTCGAAACGCTTTGCCACGTGAAACACATCATCGCCATGGGCGGCGCACAATACGCCCGCCTCGGCCGGCCTAACAATACCGGAACGCGAATTCTTTGCGTGAGCGGAGATGTCCAGCGCCCCGGTTACTACGAAGTCGAGGTCGGTAAGGTGACCATGGGCCAGCTGATTTACGACATGGCGGGCGGCATCAGGTACGGGCGAACATTGAAAGCTGTCATTCCCGGCGGCAGCTCGGCAAAGGTTCTGCGCGCTGACGAACGTTTCAAAATCAAACAGAAGCAGCCGGACGGCTCATTCGTCGAGCAGGAGATGGCCATCGACGAGATTCCGCTGGACTTCGATTCCCTGGCCGCCGCCGGATCCATGGCCGGCTCGGGCGGCGTCATCGTTCTCGATGAATCGCGCGACATGGTTTGGACACTGAACAACATCAACGAATTTTACGCGCATGAGAGCTGCGGCCAATGCACTCCCTGCCGCGAAGGTTCGTTGTGGATGAAGAAAATCACCGAACGCATGCTGCTCGGCGGCGGCGTAACGACCGATCCGCAGACTCTGGTCGGTGTGGCCGATAACATCGCTGGTCGGACAATCTGCGCTTTTGGCGAAGCCTGCGCGTGGCCCACCCAGAGCTTTGTCCAAAAATTTCCAGAGGAATTCGCCAGCCGCGCCCAGAAACCACTGCCTCCGCCGCTGCCACCGGAGATGACCTCCGAGGAACTAATCCAGGACACTACCATCCCAACAACTCCCCTGGCCCACGACCCCGGCTGGGAAAAAGCCGGCTCCGCCGGAACGATCTGATGCTTCTTAATCTTTCTCATGCTCATGCTCAGAATCGTAAGATGAAGACTTACTTCGATCACGAGAAGCTGAACGCGTATCAGGTTTCATTGCAGTTTAACGGATGGGTCGGCGAATTCCTTGCGTCCGTTACAGCGAAAGCCGCAGCCAAAGATCAGCTGGACCGCGCGGCAACGAGCATTCCGCTGAACATTGCGGAGGGGAACGGCAAGTTCTCGAAGAGAGATCGCGCGCGATTCTTTGCCATCGCGCGCGGATCTGCGCTGGAGTCCGCCGCTGCGCTGGATGTGTTGGTTTCGAGAAAGCTAACGACAGCAGCCATAATTCTTCCGGCCAAAGACCAACTCCTCCAAGTCGTCAACATGCTCATGGGGCTGTTGAAAACGCCCGGGTATACCTTCGACTCACCCGCGTCGTCGGTGCGCGAGGAGCCGGAATCCTTAGAGCAAGAGCAGGAGCAGGAGAAAGACTAGGAAATCGATGGCTCCAACTTCTTCCGAAGTTCCACTCGTTAACGTCCAGGTCGACGGGGAATGGCATCAATTCCCGAAAGGGACGCGTCTGATCGAGGCTTGCGAGATCGCGGGCAAATACGTTCCGCGATATTGTTATCACAAGAAGCTGAGCTCGCCGGGAAATTGCCGGATGTGCCTGGTGGAGATGGGCATGCCAAAGATGGGCCCCGACCGAAAGCCCGAGCTCGGAGCCGATGGCAAACCGGTGATCAACTGGATGCCGCGCCCGCAGATTTCGTGCGCCCAGGATGTCTCCGAAGGAATGGGCGTTCGCACTTCTTCGCCGCTGGTCGAGGAGTGCCGTCGCGGAGTGATGGAGTTCTTGCTGATCAATCATCCGCTCGATTGCCCGATCTGCGATCAGGCGGGCGAATGCCGCCTCCAGGAATTCAGCGTCCAATACGGAAATCAGTCTTCGCGTTTCCTCGAGAACAAAGTCAAAAAGCCCAAGAACGTTGAGCTCGGGCCTCGCGTGACTCTGGACGACGAACGTTGCATCCTCTGCTCGCGCTGCATTCGTTTCTGCAAAGAAATTGTCGACGACGACGTGCTCGGATTTGTCGATCGCGGCAGTCACACCGTCCTGACAGCGCATCCCAACAAGCGCCTGGAAAACAATTATTCGTTAAACACGGTCGACATCTGCCCCGTCGGCGCGCTCACCTCGACCGATTTCCGGTTCAAGATGCGCGTCTGGTTTCTTAAGGAGACGAAAAGTTTCTGCACCAGCTGCGCGACCGGTTGCAACACGCTTATTGGCACGCGTGAAGACGTGATCTATCGCCAGACGCCGCGCGAAAATAATGCGGTCAATTCTTCGTGGATGTGCGATTTCGGGCGGCTAAACTTCGCCTACGTCGAATCCGAGCGGCGCCTGCTGGAGCCGCGTGTTCTGCTGGAGAACAAACTTTCCGCCTCCGATTGGAAAACCGCCATCACACACGCGGCCCTTCAGTTGCGGCACTTCAGCGGTTCGGAAATCGCCTTGGTGGCTTCTGGACGAATGACTAACGAGGAGATGTGGCTAACCTCGCAACTGGCCCGCTCACTGAATGTTGGGTTTATCGAAATCGTGCCGCGCCAGGGTTCGGGAGACAATGTTCTCCTGAGCGAAGACCGCAATCCCAATACCAATGGCGCCAAACTCTTCGGCTTGACCGAACAGCCAGGCGCCAAACTACCCGCGATCGTTGAAGGGATCGCAACCGGGCAGGTGAAAGCGCTCGTCTGCTTGGGAGAAAATCCGACTGAGTTCGGCCTCTCGACGCCGCAGTTGTCGACCCTGCCGGCTTTCATCGTGATGGATATCCTGCAAAACCAGACAACCGAATTCGCGACCGCGCTCCTGCCCTCATGTTCGTTCGCGGAGAAGCGCGGCTCGATGATCAATCGCACCGGACGGCTTCAGCGCCTGAATCGCGCGGTCAGGCCACCAGGTTCTGCGCGCGACGATTGGGAAATCTTGCGGGATCTTCAGCAGGCTCTGAGCGGGAGCAACGGTGTTTACTCCATTGAAGATGTCTTTCGTCAGATGAGCGAGAGCGTTCCCGCTCTCCAGGGACTGTCGCTGAACAAGATCGGCGACCTCGGGGTTCAGGTGCTCGAAACACAGAACAATGAGCCTTCCATCGTTAACCAGGAGGGAGCGGCCAAAACCTGATGAGCATGAATCTCTTCATCATCGTGACGTCGTTGCTCAAGATCACGGGCATTCTTTTCATCGTCATCCTGCCGATGGTTTCATATTCGGTTTACGCTGAGCGCCGCGTGAGCGCTTTTATCCAGGATCGACCCGGACCTAATCGCGTCGGACCGGAAGGTTTGTTTCAGCCGATTGCTGACAGTCTGAAACTTCTTCTCAAGGAAGATTTCACCCCCAGCGGTGTGAATCACCTCTACTACTGGCTCGCACCGTGCCTTGCGGTCATGCCTGCCTTGATCACCATCGCAGTCGTCCCCTTCGGAAGCACCCTCTTCGGAGTGCCCATGGTCATTGCCGACATCAACGTCGGGATTCTCTTTGTCTTCGCTATTTCCTCGTTAGGGGTTTACGGGATCGTTCTCGCAGGTTGGGCTTCCGAGTCCAAATATCCTTTCCTCGGGGGCGTCCGTTCGAGTTCGCAGATGATTTCCTACGAACTTTCGCTCGGGCTGGCGGTGATTCCGATCTTCATGATCGTGGGTCATCTGCGCCTGACAGACGTGGTGGATTACCAGATCAAGAATGGCTGGATGATTGCGCCGTTCATTGGGGATTGGGGGAACCTTCGCAAATGGCTCCTGGCGATTCCGATGGTGATCTCATTCGTCACCTTCATGGTCGCGATCTTCGCGGAGACGAATCGACTGCCGTTCGATCTGCCGGAAGCGGAACAGGAGCTGGCCGGTGGTTATCACACCGAATATTCTTCGATGAAATTCGCGCTTTTCTTCCTGGGTGAATACGCCGCCATGATCACGGGCTCAGCCGTGATTGTGACTCTGTTTCTTGGAGGGTGGCACTTTCCGTTGCCTTCGTGGAGCGGCGGCTTTCACTGGGCCTTGGTTGACGGAAGCGCGCCGGGATGGCGCGGGGTCGCTGGAGGTCTCTTCAATATCGTGATCTTCTTCGCCAAGGTTTCAGCGCTGCTTTTCTTTTTTATCTGGGTGCGTTGGACCCTGCCGCGTTTTCGCTACGACCAGTTGATGCGGCTCGGATGGCTCTTCTTTTTCGAAATCGCGCTGGTGAACATCTTCATCGCGGCGGCAATCATGATGTTTCTCCCCTTTTAATATGAGTCTGCGCGTCTCACGCCCGAATTTGAACTGGTCGGAAAAGATTTATTTGCCGGCCATTGTCAGCGGCCTGGCGATCACGCTGAAGCATTTCAAGAACATGCTCTTTCGCAAAACCAAAGTGACCATGGAATATCCGGAGGAGCGGCGCGACAAGGAGTTGCCCGATTACTATCGCGGCGCGCCCGCGCTCGTGCGCGACACGGATGACCGGGTGCGCTGCGTCGCCTGCCAGCTATGCGAGTTCATCTGCCCGCCGCGCGCCATCAAAATCATCCCGGGCGAGATTTCGAGCCAGGATCGGTTCGCCAAGGTCGAGAAATATCCGAAGGAGTTCGATATCGACATGATCCGCTGCATTTACTGCGGGATGTGCGAGGAGGTCTGCCCGGAACAGGCGATTTATCTGCGAAAAGATTACGCCATCACCGGTTTCACCCGGGAAGACATGGTGCATCACAAGGACAAGCTGCTTGAAATCGGCGGAGTCATGCACGGCGTCGTCCTGAAATGGAACAAAATGAAATGAAGGGGAAATTTCGAATCTCGAATTTCGAATTTCGAATTGGGCCGCAATCGGGAATTTAAGAGATGCCCGCCTGGCTTTTTTGGATTTTTGCGCTGCTCATGCTCGTCTTCGGGGCGGCCGTGGTGATTAACCGCAATCCGGTCGCGAGCGCACTGAGTCTCGTAGTGACATTCCTCGGGTTGTCAGCCCTCTTCGTTTCACTGAACGCCTACTTCATCGGAGTGATCCAGGTTCTGGTCTACGCCGGCGCGGTCATGGTTCTTTTCCTCTTTATCATCATGCTGCTGGATCTGCGCGCCGAAGAGATGCGAAGCCTGAATTGGGTGACGATTGGCGGTGGCGCGGCTGTCGCTTTGTTGTTTTTCCTCCAGGTGGCCTACGTCATCACTCATCTGAAGATGGGACACCAGACCATGGCAGAGCTTCCCAAAATTCCGACGGACGACGTTCACAACGTCGGAATGCTGCTCTTCACGAAATTCACGCTGCCATTTCAGCTGATTGGCGTCCTTGTCCTGGTCGCCACCATTGGGGTGGTTGTTTTGAGCCGGAGGGAATCGCGCTAATGGTCACCCTCAGCAACTATCTCTTTGTTAGTCTGCTGCTTTTCACGATCGGTTTCGCCGGCGTCATGCTTCGGCGCAACATTCTTATCATCCTGATGTCGCTCGAGCTGATGCTAAACGCGGCCAATCTTTCCCTGGTGGCGTTCTCGCGTTTTCGCATCTCCGAAGACGCGCTTCCTAACTATAACGCACAGGTTTTCGTTTTTTTCATCATCACGGTCGCGGCCGCTGAAGTTGCCGTCGGCCTGGCGATTATCGTGGCGCTCTACCGACTGCGGAAGACGACCCACGTGGAAGATCTCACCCGACTGAAGTTCTGACGCCCATGCCCAGTTATCTTCCCTGGATAATTCTTTTGGCGCCGGGCGCAGCAGCGGTGGTCATCACCTTATTCACCCGGCGTTTCCGCAGGTTGAGCGCCTTGATCAGCGTGGGCGCGGTTTTGATCAGCTTCATCTGCAGTTGCTTGATCTTCACTCTGCCGAACATCACCGCGCCCGCGATCACCTGGATCGATTTTCCGGGGGTCTTCACAGTCCCGTTAGGCCTGACCCTCGATCAACTGAGCCAGACAATGCTGCTTGTGGTCACGGGTGTTGGATCGCTCATTCACATTTATTCGATCGGTTATATGCGCAACGAAGAGGGCCGATCCCGTTACTTCGCCGCCTTGTCGCTCTTCATGTTCGCCATGATCGGAATCGTCCTGGCAGACAATTTCGTCATGCTTTTCATTTTCTGGGAGCTGGTCGGGTTCACTTCCTATGTCCTGATCGGCCATTGGTTTGAGCGCGAAGCAGCGGCCAAGGCCGCGGCCAAGGCTTTTCTAACGAACCGGGTGGGCGATTTCGGTTTCATGCTGGGAATTCTCATGCTCTGGATGGCAACGCATTCGATCCAGTTTCGGGAGATCGGCGCGGCCATTCCACGCCTCTCCGGTTCGCCCGGTTATCTCACATTTGCGGCCCTGTTGATCTTTTGCGGCGCGGTCGCGAAATCGGCGCAATTTCCACTCCATGTGTGGCTCCCGGATGCCATGGAAGGTCCGACGCCGGTATCGGCCCTGATCCACGCGGCCACAATGGTGGCCGCGGGTGTTTACATGCTCGTGCGGGTCGCCTTTATCGTTCAGGCGTCCGCGCAGACGCTCACTGTGATCGCCTGGATCGGCGCAATCACCGCTTTGATGGCAGCGCTAATTGCCACGCAGCAGGACGATATCAAACGGATCCTGGCTTATTCGACTCTGTCACAGCTCGGTTACATGATCACCGCCGTTGGCCTCGGGTCTAACGAAGCGGCCATGTTTCATCTGTTTACGCACGCCTTTTTCAAGGCGCTTCTCTTCCTCGGTGCCGGTGCCGTGATCATCATGCTGCACCATGAACAGGACATTTGGCGAATGGGTGGCCTGAAAAACCGTCTACCGGTTACGTTTGTTACCTTTGCCGTCGGCGCTCTCGCGCTCATCGGCTGTCCTCCTTTCAGCGGGTTCTTCAGTAAAGACGCCATTCTTCTCGTGGCCTTCCAAAAGAACGGCCTCATCTTTTCGGTTGGCCTTTTCACCGCCTTTTTGACCGCGTTCTACGTGACGCGATTGCTCGTGGTCGCCTTCTTTGGCAACGCGCGTGGGGAAGCCGCGCAGAAAAGTCATGAGGCGCCGCTGGTCATGGCTGGCCCGCTCATTCTCCTGGCCATTCCATCAGCTCTAGCCGGCTTTGGATTCTTCGCTGAGGCCTTTCTGCGCTTGCCCGAAGAAACGAAAGCCAATGCGCTCGTCCCGGGTTTGGCGATAACCGGATTAATTCTCGGCGTAATTCTCGCGACGTTTTATTACCGAAACCGGTCGCAAGAGCCCTTCGATATTCCCCTGCTTCGTCGCGCCTTTTACATCGACGATTTTTATCGATGGCTGATCGATCGAACCCAGGAGAACCTCGCGCGTCTCTGTGCGTTCATCGATCGATGGATCGTTGATGCCGGCGCGGTTGGGGGTGCCAGCAATGCGAGTTGGGGAACGGGTGCTCTGCTGCGCTTTCTACAGGTAGGCAATTTACAGGCATACGCGTTTCTCTTCGGCATCGGCATCGTGGTCTTAATCTATTTCGCAGTCATTCGCTGATGTTATACGTTCTCATCTTCGTTCCAGTTGCCGCCGCTCTTCTCATCATGATGGGAGCGCCCGCGCGCAAGACCGCCCTGGCCGCGACGATTTTTGACCTCCTGCTTGCTCTGCTGGCGCTGATCTTATTCGATTACTCGGGTAAATACGCCTTCCAGTACGAAAATTCGATTCCGATCCTTCCAGAGTGGAAATTGAATTTTTCAGTCGGCCTCGACGGACTGAGCCTGGTGATGGTTCTCCTCTCAACCATCGTCAGTGTCGCGGCCATCTGGTTCGCCGGACAGCCAGAGAAAGAGGCACGAGGATTCTATGCCTGCCTCCTGTTCATTTCTGCCGGCGTAGTTGGCGCGTTTTCCTCGCTCGATCTCTTTTTCTTTTACGCCTTTCACGAGCTCGCGCTGATTCCGACCTTCCTGCTCATCGGCATCTGGGGAAGTGGTAACCGCGTCGCGGCAGCGTGGAAAATCACGATCTACCTCGCCTTGGGAAGTTTCGTTCTCTTGTTGGGCTTAATTCTTCTCTACCAGAGCCTGCCGGAGGCGAGCCGCACGTTTGATATCCGCGATTTGCCCGCCGCGGCGGCGGCAATTTCACCGGCGTCACAGAGAAACATATTCCTCCTGCTCCTGATCGGGTTCGGCGTTTTGGTGTCACTTTTTCCTTTCCACAGCTGGGCCCCTGAGGCTTATGCGGCCGCACCGGCCCCGGCGGCCATGCTCCACGCCGGCGTGCTGAAGAAATTCGGCCTTTACGGTCTCATCCGCATCGCCTTCCCTTTGCTCCCGTTAGGCGCGCGTTACTGGACCGGTCTTCTTATCGTGCTCCTTCTCGGAAATATCATTTACATCGGACTGGTCACGATTGCGCAGAAGAAGCTCGATTGGATGCTCGGTTACTCGAGCGTCATGCACATGGGTTATATCTTTCTTGGGCTCGCGACCGCGGGCCTTCTGGGCACAACCGGGGCCGCGATTCTCATGTTCGCTCACGGAATCTCCATCGCTCTCCTCTTCGCGATCACGGGACAAATCCGGCAACGCGTCGGCTCGCTCGATTTTGATGACCTTGGCGGACTGGCCAAGGCGATGCCCTTCGCCGGGCTGGTTTTTGGATTTGGTGCGTTCGCAGCTATCGGGCTTCCAGGCTTCGCTAATTTTGCCGCCGAGATCATGATTTTTTTCGGCAGCTTCGGCACGCATTGGCAGATGCAGCGATTTGGAATGTTTCAGATCGCGACCGTCCTCGCGCTTTGGGGCGTCGTCATCTCGGCGGTTTACATGCTTCGCGCTTACCGCCGAATTTTCATGGGCCCAGCGGTGGAGCGGACAGCCGGCGCCAGTGATTTTTCGACCGGGCTTCGGATCCCGGCAATTCTATTGATCGCCGCGACGCTTTGGGTTGGTGTTGCACCCCAAGGCATGGTGCGCCTGATCGAACCTGCGCTGCGCCCCTTCTTCAGTAGCACCATACACAAATGATCACGGCGCCCGTACTCGAAATCGCCGTTCTGATTATCGGCATGCTTGTGCTGATGCTGGAGGCGTTCTTGCCCGAATCAAGGAAGCCGGCCCTCTGCCTTGGCGCGATTGTTTCGCTGGCGGCCGTTTTTGTGGCGACGTTTTTTCTCTCGCCGGCGAACTCCCAGGCCGGTGGGTTCTGGCAATTCTATTCTGCTGACGCCCTGGCCATTTTCTTCAAACGTTTCGCGCTCGCGACCACTATTCTCGTGCTGATCATGTCGCGCGACTTCGCCGCGATAACGCAGAACGGCACCGCGTCCTCTAAGCAAACCGGGCTCGGCGAATTCTACGCGCTCTGCATTTTCACATGCGCCGGCCTCATGTACATGGCATCGGCGATCGATTTCATCATGATCTTTGTGTCGCTCGAGTTGGTCACGATCTCGTTTTATATTCTTGTCAGCTTTACGCGACGCAATCCGCTCACACTCGAAGCCGGGGTGAAATATTTGGTGCTCAGCGCGCTCTCGACCGGGTTCCTTCTCTATGGAATTACCTGGGTCTTCGGTGCAACGGGTGAAACCAGTCTCGAACGAATCACAACGGCGTTTAGTGTTGGAAGCGCAGATCAAACGGCCGCGCTCCTCGGCATGGCTCTCGTTGTCGTTGGACTCGGCTTCAAGATCGCAGCTGTCCCTTTTCAGATGTGGGTCCCGGATGTTTACCAGGGTGCGCCGACGCCCGTGACGGCCTTCCTTTCGGTGGGTTCGAAAGCCGCCGGGTTTGTTGTTCTTCTGCGGGTGCTGCAACCGTTCATGATGTTGCCTAACGTGGAGCGCCTGATCGTCGGGATCGCGTTGCTCACGCTTCTCTACGGAAACCTGGCCGCCTTGCCACAAACCAATCTCAAGCGCCTCCTGGGCTACTCGAGCATCGCGCACGCTGGATATCTTCTCATTGGCATCGCCTGTCTCGACGGCCGGGCCGTCGCTTTCTATTTGGTCAGCTATCTTTTGATGACCATGCTGAGCTTCATCGTCCTCATCGTCGTAGCCGAGAAAACCGGTGGCGAGATCGCGGACTTCGCCGGTTTATCGAAGCGCGCGCCCTTTCTTTCCTTTGCCATGCTGATCGCCATGGCTTCGTTAGCCGGTGTGCCGTTCACCGTCGGTTTTTTTGGAAAGTTCTTTATCTTTGTCTCCGCGATCGCACATCACCAGACCGCGCTTGTCGTCGTCGGCGCGTTCACCGTCGCGTGTGGATTTTATTATTACCTCAAGGTTGTCCGGGCGATGTACTGGGAAGAAGCACAGGACACCGCTCCAATCGCCGTTAGCGGACTCTCGCGGGTGACCATCGCAGCGCTCGTTGTTGCGATCGTTGCCCTTGGATTTTATCCGCAGCCGATCCTGCGGCCTTTCCAGAAGACGAGCGCCACGGTTACGCAGAAATAGCAGCCGGCAGAATACGAAGTGGAGGGCGGAGCTCCTGCGACGCCGGACCGCACGGTCTCGCAGGAGCTCGACCCTCCAATTTGGGGAGGTCGTGAGCGGCTGGTGACGCCGGGTCTCGTTAATCGCTTAGCTCGACGTTCCAGTACGCGAGGTCGACGAAATGGCGCCAGCTTTCGTGCTGCGGCGCCGAGAAGGTTACATGCAGAAATGGACGCCACTTGGGCCGCTTCGGCTTACGAACCAGCGCCATGTGCGCTTCCTGCGGTAGCCGGTTGCCTTTGCGGGTGTTACACGGAATGCACGAGCAAACCACGTTCTCCCATGTGGTCATTCCTCCGCGGTCACGCGGGATGACGTGATCGAGGTTCAAGTCCGCGCGATCAAAAACATGGCCGCAGTACTGGCAGGTGTTCTTGTCGCGTTCGAAAACATTGTGGCGCGTAAATTTCACCTCCTTTTTAGGAAGGCGATCAAAGAAGAGCAGCACGATGACGCGCGGAACACGAATCTTCCATGAGATCGTGGTCACCAGCTCGTGCTCCGGCGCGGTCGCGGAAAAATCGCGCCAGCTGTCGAAGTCGTGGGTCAAAAAATTGTTAGGCTCGTCGGAAGAGACGACGTGCGCGTGTCCGGCATAAACAAGGGAAAACGCCCGCCTGGCCGAGCAGATATTCACGGCCTGCCAGAGGCGGTTCAGAACCAGAACCTGGCTGTTAAGCTGGGATTGCAAGTGTTTCTACCTTACCGCCTTAGACCAACCCTCACGGGCAATCCGCGGAAATTCTGCCGAAATTATCATCCGTAGTTTTTAAAGTCAATGCGGAGGAGCAAGGGGAACCAGTGCCGCCAAGCCGGAATTCGAGGGGAGTTTCAGCCGTTCCCAGCACCTCAGCGCTTCGCCGGGCGTCCGGTGATTCTTTTAGCAAAATTCCCGGGCGCCTTCTGTTCGTCATCAGGCACGGCGCCGGCGGCGTCACCCAAATGCTCTTCCTCCGGCGGGAGGAACGCCTTGAACCGGTTCTTGTCGATCGCCTTCATGAAGGCCTCATGGGGAGTGACCACGCCCTGCTGCAGGAGCGCCCAAATGGCGTCATCCATGAATTGCATTCCCTGCGATTTTCCGGAAACGATGACGTCCTGCAGCTTCTGCGTCGCGCCTTCGCGAATAATTGCGGAGACGGCGGCGTTCGCGATCAGGATCTCGTTAACGGCGATGCGTCCGTTGGCGTCCGCCTTTTTCAGAAGCAACTGCGCCAGGACTCCGCGCAATGAATTCGCGAGCATGGCGCGCGCCTGCGGCTGCCGCGACGCCGGGAAGACGTCGACCATACGGTCAACGGTTTTGCGGGCATTGTTCGTGTGCAGGGTTCCAAAGACTAACAAACCGGTCTCGGCCGCGGTCAGCGCAAGGGAAATGGTCTCGAGATCGCGCATCTCACCCACGAGCACGATGTCGGCATCCTCACGCAGCGCGGCCTTTAACCCCACTGGAAACGACTCCGCGTCGCCCGGAACTTCGCGTTGCGTGATGACGCTCAGCTTGTTGTCGTGCACGAACTCGATCGGCTCCTCGACGGTTACGATGTGCCGCGGGAAATTTTCGTTTATGTAATCGATCAAGGCCGCCAGGGTGGTCGATTTGCCTGAACCGGTTGGTCCGGTGACCAGAACGAGGCCTCCGCGAAGGTGACCAAATTCCTTAACCACTGGCGGAATTCCGAGTTGCTCAAGGGTGGCGATCTTTGTCGGGATCAATCGAAAGACCGCTCCGTAACCATTTGTTTGCTTGAGGTAATTGCAGCGAAACCGTGAAGCCGCGTCCATTTCATAGGCAAAATCGAGATCGCCGCGTTCCTCGAAAATTTCCCAGTTTTGCGGTCCGCAGACCTCACTCAACATTCCGGCCGCTTCCTCCTGCGTCACCGCTTCTTCACGGATCGGGCCGACGTCGCCATGGCGCCGCATCTTCGGCGGCTGCCCAACGCCGATATGGAGATCGGAGCCGCCGTTCTGGACGATGACTTCGAGAAATTGATCCAGGTAAGGCATGCGGTTTAAATGACCAATGACGAATGTCCAATGTCCAATGAATGGCGAAACCCGAATGACGAGAGATCTCCAGCCTGCTCGTCTCGACATTCGAGCTTGGAGAGCCCAGTCGCTCCTTCACCCGTATGCCGGGTCATTGTTTCGTCATTCGTCATTCGTGCTTCGACATTTCGGGATTCAAATCCCGAGCTGCTCTCGCATGGTCTGTTTTTGCTCGGCGCGCGCGTAGGCTTCGTCGGCGCTGATGTAGCCGGCCTTGAACAGATCGACCATGGCATCGTCCATCAATTGCATCCCCTGTTTCTTGCTCGTTTGGATAATGCCGGGGAGCATATAGGTCTTGGCCTCTCGGATGACGTTCGCGACCGCTGGAGTGTTCGTTAGGGTCTCCAGCGCCAGGACACGTCCGAGACCGTCGGGTCGCGGAATCAGCTGCTGACTGATGATGCCACGAAGCGATTCGCTGACCATGATGCGGATCTGCTCCTGTTGATCGACCGGGAAGACGTCGAGCAAGCGATCCAGGGTGCGAGAGGCGTTGCCGGTGTGCAATGTCCCGAGCACAAGGTGACCGGTTTCCGAAGCGGTGATGGCGAGCGAAATGGTTTCCAAATCGCGCATTTCACCAACCATGATGACGTCAGGATCCTCGCGTAATGCGCCGCGCAATGCCGCCCCGAACGACATCGTGTGCGTGTGAACCTCGCGCTGCGTGATGTGACACCCTTTCGGCTCAAAGACATATTCGATCGGATCCTCGAGCGTAATGATGTGATCGTGCCGCTCGATGTTCACCTGCTCGACCAATGACGCCAGGGTGGTCGATTTGCCGCTGCCGACCGAGCCAGTGACAAGGATGAGCCCGTTTTGATAGCGCGTGAGAAGCTTGAGATGCTCGGGCAACCCAAGTTCATCCATCGTGCGAACATTCGTATTGATGATTCGAAAAACGAGGTCGGTTCCCAGCCTTTGGCGGACGACACTGGTCCGGAAGCGTCCAAATGGAGTCGAGTAGGCAAAATCCGCGTCTCCGCGCTGCTCGAGTTGTTCCTTATGGAGATCGGACAAAAACCCATTGGCCAACGCGGCCGTCTGCGCCGCCGTCAGCCGGGGAGCGTCCGGCCAGATGGGCTGGAGAATTCCGTGAAGCCGCCAGATGGGAGGCGAATTCACTCCAAGGTGAATGTCGGAGGCGCCGACGCGCTGCCCGAGCAGCAGAAAATCGTCAACGTGCGCGTAGCTCTTTGTTTCCGTGACGGTCTCGGGCGATTCGACGCTCATGCCGCAGGAATCATTATGCCTGAGCTTGCGCGCGTAAACTCAAAAGCGCGCTACCAACGGGAGGGCATGCGATCCGAACGAACGCCATCGCCGCCGAACCGGCTTCGGATAAAGCTGATCACGGCCGGCTTAAGCAAGGTCGCCGCAATCCGTGCAGCGCCGAGGAGAAAACCCGTTTCCAGGAGCTTCGATTTTCCCTTCCCATTTTTTTCACCGGCCACATAGACGGTCTTATTGCGGGGCAGCATCATCACGACGGCGCCGACAACAATTGCGCCGACCACCCAAACCGCGGGACGTTCCTGAAAGGAACGGCGAATCCTTCGCGGGACGTCGAGCTGATAACGCGTGTCGCGAACGGCGCGCGCCAAGTGCTCCCTGGATTCTTCGATTTCGTTATTCATGGGAGGGGTTGCTCGTGTGTTGGAGGCTTTTCAGCCACTCGCGATCTTTCGATAGCTCAGCCCGAAGCTCAGCGTAGGGCCATGGCTCCAACCGCGATCGCGCGATCAGCAGGCAGATTACCGCGAGAATAAAATGAACCAGCGCGCCCGCCAGTGCCACCCAGATCCAGGAAACACCGGCAAAATGGGCGATCGCCACCACCACGCTCACGAGCAGGAAGAAATATCCGAGGGTTACGAAAAGGAGGGCCGCGAAGACCGCCCCGAGCACAATTAAGAAATGCCCGAGGGCGACTTTTGATTCCCGCGCAAAGAGCGCGGCCCGAACGACAAGGAACTCGACGAACGAATTAACCAGGCCGAGAAGATTGTGCACCAAGCCGGCTTGATGGCGCGGGCTCATCGCTTCAACGGCCGTTATCGCTGCGTTCGAGGCGGTCCTAGCGCCGGAAAATCATCCCGAGAACGAAACCGATGCCGAGCGCGGTAACGACGGCTTTGGTCGGGTTTTCGCGCACATACTGCTCGGCGTCCTGTTGAAACGTCCGGGCACGATCTGTGGCGTCGCCCCATGCGGCCTCAGCGCGATCACGCGCGTCGGTCCAGGCCTCTTCCGCCTTGCCTTTATACTCGCTGGCCACGTGGCCGGCGGCTGATTTGAGATCTTCCGCCGCTTTGCGCGCGTGTGTGCGGCTGCTTTCCAATTTGTCCTGCGCCTCGCTCAGAGGCGATGATTGCCGTTGATGTGATTTGTTGTCTTCAGCCATGGTTACTTTCTCCTGTTAGTTCGGCTCCAACTATCCACGCGGTTTGCTTTTTCAGCAAACGACCGATGAATTTATCTCTCAGAGAGAACAGCCCGCCGCGGTGGGATCATTATTGTTCACGGAAAATAATACGCGCCTTCGTGAGGTCGTAGGGCGAAAGCTCCACCGAAACCTTGTCCCCGGGAACGATGCGAATGAAATGTTTGCGCATTTTACCCGAAATATGTGCGAGCACGTTCCGATTACCGGGTAGATCGACACGGAACATCGTTCCCGGCAAAACCTGGGTGACCGTCCCCTCCGTGACGATCTGCTCTTCCTTCGACATGCGAAGGAATAATAACAAAAGGACTTTTTCCCTTCAACCCGGCCCGGCAGGTGTCGGTCTAGGGCCCGTTCCCCTGCCCCCGAAGCGATATCTCCGGAAGATATTCTCCAATTTCTTCGCGTTTCCACCACGCGCCTGTTGCGGCGCGTTGTGGCCCGGTCGTGAATCGATAACGATAGAGCCGCGCCCGGACAAACTTCGGCGGCTGCGCAGGAAATGGATTATGGGCGAAAAGCGAAATCACATCGGTCTTGTTCTCCAAAAGTGAGACGGCAAGGTTCACGAACCACGGGTTCTCACGCACGGTTCCCAGGGCCGCAAACCACATTTGCCAATCCAGCCGCGGCTGATGCGGCGCGCACCAGGTCGGGGCCCGTTTCACATCGTCGGGTTTCCATCTGAAGACGTACGGTTTCCAGTCGATTCCGTCCGCACTGCCCTCGACTTCAATTTCGAGGCGGTCCTTGGTCATCACACGGAACAATCCGTATCCACTGACGATCCGGAACGGCTCGAGGTGCTCTTCAAGAACTGCGAGCGATCTCGGCGGTTCTGCTTCGGGTTTAAAGGCGCTGTAAATTAGCCAGATATCGATCGGCACAGTCACGACGATGGTGACCAGCGCGAGTGATCTCCGGATTAAGGATGAGACTAATTGATCACCAAAAATGGAGGGTCGAGCGCCTGCGAGACCTTTTGAAGACGGCGTTGCAGGAGCTCCGCCCTCCACCCTCCACCCCCGGCTCATACGTCCGATCCATTGATCATCGATCAACAGAAGGCAAAGCGCGATCGTTAGGAGATTGAAAAAACAATAGTTACCGGTCACAGCGATCGCAATCTGCAGAAAAATCAGCAGACCGGCAGCGATCAGGCGCAACCGCCGCGGCGCCCACAGAAAGAACGGGACGATGATCTCAACGAAGAGACAAAAACCAACGGAAAATTTCTTGAACCACTCCGGGTTTTGATCGGTCCACCAGGCAAAAACCGTCGGCAAAGGCTGCGACCAATAGTGATAGTCAAGCGCCGTCAAACTCCACCAGCAATCATCGTGACTGGTGAGCTTTACCACCCCGGACATCAGCATGAGTTTGAAGAGCAGGAATTTCAGAAGGAACAAACCGACTCCTGAAACCGGAGGACCTTTGATGGCGAGCCATCGCCACGGAGCGATGAAGATCGCGAGAAACCCTGTTTCAATGAGCAAAATGTCCCATTGAAAACTGAGAAACGTTTGGCCAACGGCGACTAACGAAACGTAAAGCAAAACCAGCCCGAGCAACGTTAAGGCCGGTGCCACGCCGACAATGAGAAGGAGGGATAAAACCGATCCCAGAGCGCAAAGCCAGTGCAGACAAGCGTTGCTCGCGCCGAACCAACAGAGTGTCGGGACTAAAGCGTAAGCGCGAGATCCCAGTTGGTCTTGCGCCGCGTTGAGAAACTGTCCGGCGGGGAGAATACCGTTCTCGCCAATCAAGCCATCGATCTGGGTCCAAAGCGACACGAAGGCGATGAGGAAGACAACTCCGAGCAAGCGCAGAAACCATCGGCGCGCCCAAAAATATGTCGGAGGCCGCACGTCGTCGCCCCACAAAATTCGCGTGAAAAAAGAGGCCAGCGCGCGGCGGCGCGCGATGAACCCGTAAGCAAACTCGGAGACGGCGGCGAATCCCGGCACATGTTCGTAGGCCTTCTGCAACCAGCGCGATCGAGATTGGAGCGAACGACACACAGCCTGCGCGCCGGTGTAGACCTTTCCATCGGGTTCAATCAGGACGACAGATTTCTGAAATTGCTCGCGTGGGATTTCGGGAAAACGGTCCGCCACGTCCTGGGACTTTTCATAATCAACACATCCGGCTGTCTCGACTTTCCAGCGCTCAATCCAGTGCCGGCAGAAATGACAATCGCCATCCCAGATCAGGAGCGGCCTGCCTGGCGGCGAAGCGACGCGCAGAGGATGCGCTGGAGCGTCCATTCGGTCCTAACGTAGTTGCGGCCAAACGTATGCCAAGCCCAACGCGAACTGTAGGGCGACCATCCTGGCCGCCACCCAATTAGACGGCGGCGAAGATCGCCGCCCTGCAACGGCCTGGCGACATGATCGCACGCAATCCCTTCTTCACCGCCCACGAATCCCCTAACGATTGAACTCTGCCCAAATTGGCGCGTGATCGGACGGATCTTTTCCTTTGCGCATCTCGCGATCAACCCCGGCCCCGGTGCATTGCTTCATCAATTCGCCCCCAGCCAGGATCAAATCGATGCGCAATCCCCGGTCTTTTGGAAACGCCAGCATCCGATAATCCCACCAGCTGAAAAGCCGGGCTTCAGGATGAAGCTGGCGGAGCGTGTCGGAGAAACCGAGATCGGTGACGCTTTTCAACGCTTCGCGTTCCTGATCGGAGCACATGATGGCGCCGCGCCAGAGATCCGGGGCGTGCACATCGAGATCGCCGGGCGCGACATTGAAGTCACCGGCCACAATCGTCTCAGCGACCTTCTCCCGTGCCAGCCGATCGCGCAGCCGCGCAAACCATCGTAATTTGTATTGATACGCGGCAGATCCGATGGCTTGCCCGTTAGGCACATACACCGAGTAGACCCGAACTCCATCGATCGTCGCGGCGATGGCGCGCGTCTGCGAGTCCGGCTCACTATCGCCTAACGAAATAACAACCTCGCCCGGTACGCTCTTCGAAAGAATGGCGACGCCGTTGTACGATTTTTCTCCGTGATAAACAGCGTGATAACCTGCGGCCTGCAACGCCAGCACGGGAAAGTGTTCGTCGGTGCACTTGGTCTCCTGCAGGCAAACCACATCCGGTTTGGTCGTCTCCAGCCACGGAAAGAGCCGGTCCTGTCGCTTCCGAAGGGAATTAATATTCCAGGAGACGACTTTCATCGGTGTAAGCGCCACCAGGACCCACAGCAACTGCAGGGCGGCCATTCCTGGCCGCCGATCTTCATGGGTGGCGGCCAGAACGGCCGCCCTACAGTCCCGCCGGTCAATCGAAAAGGTCCGTCCAGTTTCACAGTCGACGCGCGTCGATGCTCACAATTCGATCTCTTTCCCAGGCTCCGGCACAATGATCTCCGTTTGTGGTAGGGCTTGAGATAGCGTCGTTCGCATCCACCCGACCGCTGGCGGATCCCCATGCACCAGGACAATCTTCTTTGGCGCAAGTCGTGTCGCGTAATCGACTAACGACTCTCGACTGGCGTGCGCGCTAAACTGGAATTGCTCGCGATGGCAACGAAGTTTTCGCGGCGCTTCCTCCGGATCGAGCGTGACGTCGTCTCCGGGTTGGGCGTCGCGCAAAACTCCTGCGGGCGATTCCGGATCGGCGTAGCCGACGAAAAAGACGGAGTGCTGCGGTTCTTCCAGAACATTTTGCGCAAAAATGTTTGAGAGCGTCTTTGGCGTCATCATTCCGCTCGAGAGCGCGTAGATCCGGCCGGGACGCGGCGACGCTTCACGAATGTTCTGCCCGTTGAGCACAAAAGGCTCGATCGCCGGAAGCAATTGCAAGCGCGCCAGTTGCCGGCGCGTCATGTTCGATCGCCGATCGTACGTTTCCGTCATCTTCGAGCTGAGTCCGCCGATGTAGACCGGAAATTCATCCGAGAAATCCCTCACGACGGAACTTGTAGAGCATGGCCAGGAATTCTTGCGTTTTGCCCAGGGCAAAGACTGGAATGAGAATGCAACCACCGCGACCAAACGCCTCCTCAATGGCATGTGCGAGGCGTTGCTCTTCCCCCGCCCGCGTCCAACCCGGCGGCATGGCAGAATCGCCGCGAGTGCACTCCATGATGAGAACGTCGATCTCCTGATCCGGAAAAACCGCCGCTTGCATGATCGTCTGATCATCGAAATTGACGTCACCGGTATAAAAGAATGTGCGCCCTTCGGCCCGCAGGAGAATCCCGGCAGAACCGAGCACGTGTCCGGCGTCGACGAATTCGAAGGTTACCGGATCCTCACCTGGCGGACCGGCCCGCTCGCCCGCCAGAGTGATTCGCTGACGGGTCGGGCAATTCTGCCACCGATCGGTCGCGCGATCGGTTTCGCGATGAGTGAAGAGCGGATAAAGCGTCGCGCCAAGCTCCTCGCGCTGGCGGGTCATGACGTTGACCGAATTGTGCAACAAGGTGGTGCCGATCTCGTTCGTCGCATCGGTCATGAAAACGCGTGCCGCCGGATGCCGCCGCATCAGGACCGGAAGCGTGCCGATATGGTCCTGGTGCGCATGCGAAATCAGAATGGCATCGAGTTCTTTGCCATCAATCGCCTGAAGGTTCGGCAGGGCGGATTCCCCTTCGTTCCTCGGATGCATGCCGCAATCGAGGATCAGGCGTTGTCCGGCAGCTTCGAGATAATATGAGTTTGCCCCGATCTCGGTCTGCCGCGTTAGATTAATGAATCTCACTTGCCCACACATTCCCTGCCCTTGGGAACTCCTCCTGCTGTTCTTACAATGTCGACTTCAGTTCGTTCGCGCCAGCAACTTTCACCTAACCAGAAGGTTCAATCCCCGTGTTAACTCCCCTGCCTGCTTCTCGCTGGAATGAGAAAACAGCCACACATTTGCTCAATCGGGCCGCGTTCGGGGGCACGCCGGCAGATATCGAGAAGGTCGAGCGCAAAGGCCTGACCATCGCCGTCCGCGACTTTGTAGACGTGGAACCGTCCGCCTCGGAAGTCCCGCCTCCTGACTGGGCGCACCCAAAGGACCTCAAAGCTCTGCGCATGGCTGCGCGCGCTGCGGACAACCTGGCGGACAAGAAAGAGAAAAAGCGCGACCTGCGCATGATGGAAGGCCAGGAAATTCTCGACCTTCGCCGTTGGTGGCTTGACCGGATGATGAACGGGCCGGCGCCTTTGCTCGAGAAGATGACTCTCTTTTGGCACGGCCACTTCGCCACCAGCATCGACAAGGTGAAGGACGCTTACTTCATGTGGCTGCAAAACGACACGCTCCGGCGCAACGCTTTCGGCAGCTTCGCTGCCCTAACGAAAAAGATGTCGCGCGACCCGGCGATGATGATTTATCTCGACCTCGAGAAGAGCCGCCAGGAACATCCTAACGAAAATTGGGCCCGCGAAGTGATGGAACTCTTCACCGTCGGCATCGGAAATTACAGCGAACAGGACATTCGCGAATCGGCGCGCGCGTTCACCGGCTATCGGGTCGACCTGAGCACTCAGCAGTATCGTTTTGCGTCCTTCCAGCAGGACCACACTAACAAAACATTCATGGGCCAGACCGGAGCCTTGGATGGCGACCAGATCATCGACATCATCGTCAGGCAACCGGCCTGCGCGCATTTCATTGGCCGGAAACTTTGGCGGTTTTTCGTCGAGGACGAACCATCGGCTCAGGTTGTTGATGCGGTCGCGGCCAGTTTGCGCAAACACAATCTCGAGATTCGCCCGGTCCTGCGCGAGATCTTCAGCTCGGCGGAATTTTACGACGAACACGCCATGCAGTCGCAGATCAAGAGCCCGGTGCAGTTCCTTGTTCAAACGGCCAAGGTCCTGGAAACGCCGCTGCCCGATCCGACGGTCGCTCAGAACGCGCTGCGACAAATGGGACAGACACTCTTTGCGCCGCCCGAATGTCAAAGGATGGGACGGCGGCAAATCATGGATCACCACTTCTACGCTTCTCTTCCGCTATAATTTTGCCAATTATCTCGTTAACGGAGACACCATGTTCCCCGGTAACACGCCGCCGCGGCCGCAAGGCAAAGGCGTCGGATTTTCACGCGCCGCCGCGCCCGAACCTGTCCGCCGCGAGCCCATTGATGTGGCCAAGGTGATCCCGGCGGAGTTGCGCGATAAACCCCGCGAGCTGGTCGATTTCCTTTCCGTTCGTCTTTTCCAAAATCGACCGCCGGAAAAAGCGGCCACCACATTCGCGCAGTATGTCGAGGCGCGAAAACCGGACACGAGCGACCAAACCATGCGCGGGCTTCTGCACCTGATGATGAGCACGCCGCAATTTCAACTGAGCTGAGATCATGAAACACACGCCCACTTTTCACACCCGCCGGCAATTCCTTCGCACTTCCGCTCTTGGGGCCGCGGCCAGTTGGACGCTGCCGGTGTTTCTCGAGAAAACTTTCTTCGCGCTCAACGCGCTCGCAGCTGATTCCCTGACGCAAACCGTCACCGGCAAGGACGGGACAATTCTGGTCGTGCTTCAGATGGCCGGCGGCAACGACGGTTTAAACATGGTCGTCCCATTCGCCGACGATGCTTATCACAAGGCGCGTCCCAAGCTCGGGCTCAGCGCCGACAAAATCCTGAAGTTGAATGACTACGCCGGTTTGAATGGGAAGATGACCGGCCTGAAAGCTCTTTTCGATGAAGGCCACCTTGGCGTCATACAAGGCGTCGGTTATCCGAATCCGAATCGCTCACACTTTAGATCCACCGAAATCTGGCAGACCGCGTCCGATGCCGATCGCAACGCCGCCGAAGGCTGGCTGGGCCGTTACTTCGATAATTGCTGCGCCGGCGCGGATCCAACCGTCGGCGTGGCCATCGGCGGCGAAATGCCACAGTCGTTCGCCGCCAAAAATCCGACCGGCGTGACATTTTCGCGGCCGGAACAATTTCGATTCCGCTCTTCCGAGCCAGGCAACGGAAAGATGAGCCAGGAAGAATTCTTTTTCCGCCAGCTTAACGACCCATCCTCAGTCGATGCTCCGCCGGCCGGGGCCGCGGACGGCGCATCGATCGCCGCGCTCAACGGGCGCAACAAAATCAGATGTGGGAACGCTCGATTTCCTGCAGCGCACTTCTCTCGATGCGCAATTAAGCTCGGACAAGATCCTGGCGATCGCGCGAAAGTTCCAATCGACCGTGACCTATCCGCAAGGGCAACTCGCGGCCAGCTTGAACATCATCGCTCGCATGATCGCCGGCGGCCTGCCGACGCGGGTGTATTACGCAAGCCAGGGAGGATTCGACACCCATGCCGGCCAGATTTACACGCATGATCGGCTGCTGGGCGAATTGGATGCGGCGCTCACCGCATTCGCAACCGATCTCAAGCAGCAGGGCAATTTTAAACGCGTTTTGCTGATGACCTTCAGCGAGTTCGGGCGTCGCGTGACGGAAAACGCGAATAACGGCACCGATCACGGCGCGGCCGCTCCGATGTTCATCATGGGTGGCGCTGTTAAACCGGGAATGTTTGGCAAATATCCGAGCCTAACGGATCTGGATCACGGAGACCTGAAGTTCAACACAGATTTCAGGAGCGTCTATGGGACCGTGCTCGATAGTTGGCTCAAGGCTCCCAGTCAGGTGGTTCTGGGGAGAAAGTTCCCAGGTCTCGCGCTGGTCTAGCTCCTCATCGCGCCACGACGGGCACGTTCGCGCGGAAAATGACTGTAGGGCGCCGATCTTCGCCGCCGACTGATCGCCTCCTCACGAAAAACTAACTCGTCCGCACACTCACAATCGTTTCCGGAGAATTCGGTCCCAATTCCCGAACAGAATCTTCTCGATATCCGTGTCGGAAAATCCGCGCTTCATCAGCTTTCGGATCAGGTCGGGCGCATGCGAATGATCTTTCAGGTCGGGAATGAACTGCGGCTCGGCCAGTTTTGCAGCCAGCTCACGTTGCTCTTCCACAGGCCATTGGGCGTAAAGAAATTCAAAGAAATCAAAACCGATCCCGACGGCATCGATACCAATCAGTCCGGCGATGTGCTCCATGTGATCGATATAGCGATCGAGCGTGCTCTCGCCTTTGCGCGAGCTCACGAGGATTGAGTTCACGCCAATCACGCCCCCGCGCTGGCCGATCATCTTGATCTGCGCATCGCTCATATTGCGCTCGATGTCGTAGAAACGACGCGAATTGGAATGCGAAACGATGGGTGTTCGCCTTGTTATCGAAATGATCTCTTCGAACCCGGCGGGATTGATGTGCGCAAGATCGATAATGATTCCGAGTCGCTCGCATTCCTTGACCAGGTCGCGTCCAAATTTCGTCAAGCCTTTCGGTGATGATCCTGACGGCGCAAAGACCCCTCCGTGCGCCGCGGCGTTACTGCGCGCATGGGTTAACCCGATCAAGCGCAGGCCGAGTTTATGAAATTCCCCTAACCGACCCAAATCTTCCCCGATCGGCTCCGCGCCTTCCATGGAAATCAGGATCGCAATCTTTCCAGCGCTGCGTGCCGCCTCAATTTCGCCGTAAGACCGGCAAACCGTCGCTTCCTTTGAGAATTCCGCTTCGGCGACGAGACGCGCGATTTGTTCGTGCGCGACTTCGCTCGCCTTGTCAGGCAGATATTTGTCTTCGATATAGATCGCCGCGACGAAGGTCGAAATATTGCCCAGCTTCAGCTCGGGCAGAAATTTTTCGGAAAACAGGCCGACGCGATCGCGCTTTGCGTAGAGCTCCATCGGCAAATCGAAGTGGAAATCGATCACGCCACCTGAAAGAAGGAGGTCCACGCGCGCATCAATGTTCATATCCTTGGCATCATACAACGGCGGTCAGGATGACCGCCCTACAATTGGCGCAGGACGACATCTTCCTCTTCGTTAGGCAAATATCACGGGGACGGCGGCGAGGGCGCGATCGCCGGAAGATCCGGATCGTCTTTGCTTCTCGGCGCGAACAAGCAGAAGACCGCAACCAACCAGGTCGCGCTCAGTGGAAGAACCCCCGGCAGCCAAATGGCCCAGCGACCCACGAGCGCGAGCCCAGCCAGGCAATAGGCAGCTGTGATGGCGATGGCCAGCAGAACGATATCGATCCGCGAAAATCTCCTCACGATCCCGCTGAGGCCCACCAGCAAAACAATAAACGTGCAATCAAAAATCCAGCTGACCCGCCGGACGAACGAGTTCGACTGAATCGTCGCAAGCGTCGAGGCAAACGGATCAGGCGTCTTTTGGTCGCCTTTGACGATACGGGCGAGAATAATATCGTCGCCCAAATTCTCCAGATGCCCGGTCGTCGGCACCTTGTCTTCGTGCTGCTGCGCCACCAGCAGAAGCTGGTTCGCCCGCAAATGACGCGCGCGGCGCGAGGCGTTTGGATTAATCAAAGTCGAGCCGTCGGACAAAATCGGAATGCTCTTTCCGTTTGGCAGCAAAATGCGTGAGCCCAGCTCGACCTTGACTTCGTTAGGGGCAATGCGCATCCAAAAAAGAGCCGCCTGCAGCGGAAAGGATGGAATCACCTCGCCCCGGTATTGAAAAAGAAGCGGCACATGAATCTCGTCCGAGAAATCGTTAGGCAAATTGATGAATCCAAGCGTCGAGATGAGGCGAATATCCTCATCCGGTTGCCGGCTGATTCCGGAGAACACCGGCAAATCTCCCCGGCGGCCCGTCACCTGGGTAAAGCCCGGAATCTCAACAATCGGCGCGTCCAGGTCCGGCGTGGACGTCAGCTCCGCCGCCGCCACCAGTTTCGGAACACGCATGGCCTGGTCGACCAGGATTTGCTCCTGGTCCTTGCCAGTTTTGTCCCACTGCAGGATCGGCTCGAACGCGATGACCGTCGGTTTGAACTCCAACGCCGCCTGCAGAAAAAGGGCATACTCAACCGGCGATATCAGCGTGCCGGGTGGGCGCGCCTCCTTTTGCGAATCCGTCTCGCTGTTAAAGTCGACGATCGTCAGTGGAATGGTCCCGCCGATCGGCCGGGAATTGCGCAGCAGCCAGCGCAGAAACACTTCGTCATAACGCTGCAGGCGCGGCTCACGCAAAAAAAGCAGGCTTGCCAAAACAATTGCCAGCATGAGCCAGATCGAAGGTCGTGCCATCGGGAAGGAGTCAAAAGAGATGCCGATGCTGTGACAAGATCAAACGTCCAACCGTTCGATCGCATTCCCGCCGCCACCTCACGCTGTCATCCCGAGCCGCGCAGACGGCGAGGGATCTCCTGACGGAGCGCAGACTGTTGCGCCATGCAAGGCCTGAACAGGACACGGATGCGATTGAAGCTGACTTCGATCCCAACCATCCTGTTCACATCCAACCCAGAATTGTGTGACCGACCCTCCGGTTGAGGGATCCCTCACCGTCTGCGCGGCTCGGGATGACGCGTGCGTGATTTAGCGACTCAGCTCGAGCATCTTCAGAATAGGCGCTTCAGCCCGCTTTCGCAGGTCCTCCGGCAATACGATTTCCGGGTCCATGTTCAAGAGCGCGTTATAGGCCTTTTCCAAGGTATTCATCTTCATGTAGCGGCACTCGCCACAGAAACAGTTGTCCGTCGGTCCCGGGATGAAAGTCTTGCCCGGGATTTCCTTGTGCAGCCGGTGAAGCATTCCGGCTTCGGTCACAACAATGATCTCTTTCGCGGGCGATTGTTTACAATACGTGACCATCTTCTCGGTCGAACAAACTTCATCGGCCAGCATGCGCACCGCGTAGGTGCATTCGGGATGCGCCACCACTGGCGCATCGGGATAGGTCTCGCGAATCTTCCCGATGCTTCGCGCTGTGAACTCCACATGCACGTAACAGTTCCCTTGCCACAAATCCATTTTGCGTCCGGTTCGTTCCGAAACCCATGCGCCGAGATTCTGGTCCGGCACGAAAAGGATATTCCGGTCCGCTGGAGCCGCTTGCACGATCCGATCGGCATTGCCACTGGTGCAAATCACATCGGAGAGCGCCTTCACGCCCGCGCTACAATTGATGTAGGCGATGACGTAATAATTCTTGTCAGCGTGCTCCTTCAAGAATGCTTCCAGCTTTTCCGGAGGGCACGACTCCGATAAGGAGCAGCCGGCGTCGAGGTCGGGCAGAATGACGCGTTTGGCCGGATTGATGATCTTGGCCGTCTCGGCCATGAAATGAACCCCGCAGAATAGAATCACGTCCGCGGGCGTTTTGGCGGCTTGATAACTCAGTCCAAGCGAATCGCCCACGAAATCGGCCACATCCTGGAGTTCAGGCACCTGGTAATTATGCGCCAGGATCACGGCATTCCGCTCCTTCTTGAGCGCCTGCAGCTCCCTCGCGAGATCAACTCCGCGGCGGGCCTCGGTCACGCCAAAATTTACACCGGCACTTACCATCTATTAGTATCAACCCACCTCATGGATTCTCAACCAGCAGCCGCCGGCACACGCCTCGGGTTCATCGGCGCAGGCAAACTGGCCGGCTCGCTCATTCGCGGACTGATTCGCTCGGGAAAATATCCCGCACGATCCATCATGGCCGGTGAGCCTAACGACTCCGGGCGTGATGTTCTTCAGAAAGAGACTGGCATCCGCGTAACCCCGAACAACGTCGATGTGATCGCCGCCGCCGATATCCTGCTGGTCGGGGTGAAGCCGGCTGTGGTTTTGCCGGCACTGAAAGAAATTCGCGACCAATCTGCTAACAAGTTGATCATCTCCCTGGCAGCCGGAGTTCGAATCGAAAGCATGGAATCAGTCACCGCTGGACGCGTCATGAGAGCGATGACCAACACGCCCTCGGCGATCTGTCGCGCGGCCACGGCGCTGGCGCGCGGTTCCCGCACAACATCCGACGACATGGAGATTGCCATGGAAATTTTCGGCGCTGTCGGCCTCGCGGTTGAAGTGCTGGAAGCACAGATCGACGCGGTCACCGCACTTTCCGGAAGCGGGCCCGCTTTCGTCTATTCCGTCATAGAAGCGCTTGCCAATGGTGGCGAGAAAACAGGCCTGTCGCCGGAGGTGGCATTGGCCTTGGCTACGCAAACTGTTCTTGGCGCCGCCCAACTCGCCACCGAAACCAAGCTGTCGCCAGACGAATTGCGCAAAATGGTGGTCACGCCGGGGGGTACGACCGCTGCTGGACTGGCGGCGATGGAGAATCACGGCACGTCCGAAGGTTTGGGCGCGGCCGTCGTCGCCGCCGCAAAGCGCGGTGCTGAAATGGCGCAGGAAAATAAATAGAGACGGACGAGACGAGCTCGTCCCTCCCGATCCACCATTTTCATTCCGCGCTTTACTGGGAGGGACGAGCTTGTCTCGTCCGCCAAGCTCCGTCTTGTCCCAAATATCAGGGACGACACGGAGGTCATCCCTCCATGCAAGAATCAGGATTCGGACAGCGCCTTCCTCATCTTCGCAATCGGCGCCTCTTGATCAAACCAGATTTCGAAAGCCAACGCTCCCTGGTGAAGCAACATCGATAACCCGTTGACCGCCCGGGCCCCCGCTTCCAGCCCCGCTGTGACCATCGGGGTTCGCTCGCTGGTGTAAATCGTATCGTAAATCATCAAATGCGGTTCAAGAATCCGCGCCGGGATTGGAGGCGTATTCCGCCGGTCGAGCCCCACCGGTGTCGCGTTCACGATCAGATCGACGTGTCCCATTTGGAATCGAAGCGCGCTCTCCTCGCACGGAATCGCCTGCAATCGCGGCACCGGGCCCAGGACCTTCGGGCCGACAAAGAATTCGCGCAGGTCGTCGGACAGCGCCTTTGCTTTTTCAAAAGTTCGATTGGCAATGACCATCCGCTCGCAGTGTTCCCGCGCGCATTGAAGTGCGATTGCCCGAGAGGCGCCGCCTGCGCCAAGAATCAGCACCCGCAGATCGCGAAGATCGACCGAAAACTCTTCACGAATCGCGCGCGCGAATCCCTTCCCGTCGGTGTTGGAGCCTTGCAATCGTCCGTCTTCAAATTTGATCGTATTGATTCCCCCCGCTCGTTTCGCATTCGCGTCGACCTCGTCGACCAGATCCATGGCGGCGATCTTGTGCGGCAGAGTCAGGTTCAAACCGACGAAATCGTGTTTGCGGCAAAGGTCGAGGGCCTCGCCCAGTTCACCCGGCTCGACCTGAAACCGCGCATATCGCATATCGATCTTACACTGCTCGAGGGCAGCGTTCTGCATCTGTGGTGAGAGGGAATGCGCCACGGGATGGCCGAAAACGCCAAGGCGAATCGGATGCTTCGCCGATTTCTTCCAAGTCCGGAGATCAGCCAGTGTGTAGATTTCCTTCACCGATTTGTCTGCTAGCTTCGCACGAGAACATGACAGCGCCTGCCGATAATCCAACTCCTGCCCGCAGTGCTTCGCTCAGCGATGCAGGCGGGCCATCCGACTTCATTCGCGACGCTATCGCCGAGGATGTTCGGGCCGGGAAATATAAGAGAATTGTTACCCGGTTTCCGCCCGAGCCTAACGGCCACCTTCATATCGGCCACGCCAAATCGATCTGCCTGAATTTCGGGATCGCGCGCGAATTCGACGGCATCTGCAATATCCGCATGGACGATACCAATCCGGCGAAGGAGGAAATGGAATATGTCGATTCCATCCTGGCGGACGTTCATTGGCTGATTGACGGATGGGCCGACAAGAACCTCGGTGGCGCCCCCCTGTTCGCCTCCGACTATTTCGAGCAGCTTTACGACTACGCACTCGAACTCGTGCGCAGAGAGAAGGCTTATGTGGATGACTCGACCCCGGAAGAGACCGACGAGTTCCGGCGGATTGGGAAAGAGGGCCCGTATCGGAATCGATCTGTCGACGAAAATCTCGAATTGTTAGGCCGAATGAAAGCGGGCGAATTCCCGGATAACAGCCGGACCCTGCGCGCGAAGATCGACATGTCGGCCCCAAATATCTGGCTGCGCGACCCCATATTGTACCGCATCCGGCACGCCGAACACCATCACCGCGGAAATAAATGGTGCATTTACCCGATGTACGACTGGGCCCACACCCTGAGCGATTTCATCGAAGGCATTACCCATTCGGTTTGCACCCTGGAATTCGAAGTGCATCGGCCGCTCTACGACTGGATACTCGACGCCCTCGATTTGAAAGAGCCTCGCCCGCATCAATACGAATTCGCCCGGCTCAATCTCACCTACAGTGTGATGAGCAAGCGCAAGATGATCCAGCTCGTTACCGAAAAATTCGTTAACGGCTGGGACGACCCGCGCATGCTGACCATTTCCGGATTGCGCCGGCGCGGCGTCACGGCCAGCGTGCTGCGATCGTTCGCCTACAATATCGGCATCACCAAATATCCCAGCATGACCGACATGGCCGTTTTGGAACATGCGGTGCGTGACGAGTTCAATCACGAGGCAACACGCCGACTGGCGGTGTTACGGCCTGTGCGCGTCGTTCTGCTCAATTATCCCGAAGGCCAGTCGGAGGAACTGGACGCAATCAACAATCCCGAAAATCCGGACACCGGAACGAGGAAAATTCCCTTCGGCCGTGAGCTCTTCATCGACGAAGCCGACTTTATGGAAACGCCGCCGCCGAAATATTTCCGGCTCAAACCGGGCGGAGAAGTTCGTCTCAAGTACGGCTACATCATCAAGTGCGAGGAAGTGGTGAAGGGCGCAGACGGCAAGATCGCGGAGTTACGCTGCTCAATCGATCTCGGCAGCAAAACGGGCGGGCCGACGGCGAATCGCAAGGTCAAGGGGACGATCCATTGGGTCAGCGCAGCTCACGCGATCGAAGCTGAAGT
Organism: uncultured Verrucomicrobiae bacterium; assembly: GCA_963824205.1. Taxonomy (GTDB): domain Bacteria; phylum Verrucomicrobiota; class Verrucomicrobiia; order Chthoniobacterales; family UBA10450; genus JBBRDU01. The sequence goes on from CAWGOG010000003.1 coordinate 327,314, forward strand.
GCGGTTATATGATCGCCTCTTCACCGTTCCCGAACCCGACGCCGCTGGTGATTTCAAGGATTTTGTGAACAAGAATTCCATCGAAGTCGTTAGGGCAAAATGCGAACCCTCACTGGCTGGCGCGCGCCCGGAGGAGCGCTACCAGTTCGAGCGGTTAGGCTATTTCGCGCTCGATCCGGATTCCACGAAAGAGAAGCAGGTGTGGAACCGGACGGCGACGCTGAAAGACACCTGGGCCAAGGAGACGCGCAGGTAGGGGCGATTCACCGAACCGCCTGGGACAGGGCCAAGGTCCGCCTTAATCCGCGGGACTCGCGCGCCGTCGCCGTTTGCACGTTTCCACTAGAATTGCGGATAGGAGGCAGGCTGTCACCGACAGAACCGAATTGGATTCTGGAACGATGTCGTAAGTCAACGGACCGAGCGCGAGTCCCTGCTGACCAAGCGCCGGATCAGTGTTGGAATACTGAAACGAAAATTGGGTGATCGGTTGATTGAATGTGATATCGACCGTGCCCTGGTTGCTGTTGTTGGAGGCCTGTTTTAATCCCGTGATGACCGTGCTCAAGCCGGTGCCGGTAATGCTATTGAAGGTGGCCTGTTCACTCGTGACCGAGCTGGCGCCGACCAGAGTTACTCCGTCGATGGATAGGCCTTGCAAATGGCTGACCACGTCGGTGAATTGGTTCCCCTTTTCGTCCAAGTCCCAAATCTGAAAAGACAGGTTTGTTACCCCGTAGGCAAAGCTGACCGTAAATTGAACATATGCTGCGGAGGAGCTCTCGGTAGTCAGTTCTATCTGGAGGCCGTTGACGTTGCTGAACCCGCCCGTGAACAGTTGCCTGCCAATCGCAGGATAGGAGGCATTGAAGTTCATGCTTTCAGGGCCAGCGCCGCTGTTATTGATACTTGCGGTGATGTCGTTCGGGTTCACGCTGGTGAACGTGTCACTGGCGGTTTGCCCAGACGCGGGCGTACCTCCGTCCCAAGGCGTCCCGCTGGCGGGCCAGTTGAAGATCACGCTCGCGCTGGCCGAAAATCGGCAGAGCAGCAGAAGGCCCAGTACCAAGGAGGGGTCGGAAAAGAGTCATTGCCCGCTCGCCGGAGAAGCTAAGATTGCGCCAGAGGCGGGAGGAATACCGTGTGCACCCGGGGCCGCCGTCCCCCGATTGTGTATTCGCCCGGTATCGAGCTAGTTAGAGGGAGGACGATTTGAATTTTGTAGAAACGACCCGGCTTCGCGGTGTTGTCGGGGTACTGCGCCATGCTGGACGAGGCAGTGATCTGGCTGGAAAACGGGGCGAGGGCCGTCTGTATGCCATCGGTGGACCAAACTTGGTACGCCTATTCCGAAGTCCGCGCGCCTCCTGGAGGGATAAGCTCCCGCTTGTCCCAAATATCCATTCAAAACGTCGCCAGCGCGCGATCGATTCGGCTGAGCACCTTCTCTTTTCCGAGCACTTCCAAAAGATGATAGAGACTGGGGCCAGCATTGCTGCCGGTGACGGCAAGACGCGTTGGGTGCACCAGCACCCCAACTTTTACTCCAAGCGTTTTCGCCGTTTCCTTTAGCGCCGATTCGATCGCAGCCGCATCGAATTTTTCAACACCAGCGAAGGCATTCCGCACGGCCTGCAGTCGCGGCTTGCTCTCCGCGGTGAAGTTTTTCGCTACCCCTTCAGGGTGATAGGACATTTCATCCGTAAAATAAAATCCCGCATAACCCGGAAGCTCATCAAAAATATTAATCTTCCCGACACAAGTCATCAGGGCCGCGCGGACATAATCCTCCGAATACTTCGCGAGATCGAAACCGGCGCTCTTAAAAGCCGCGATCCCACGTTGCAAAAATTCTTCCGGCGCGAGCTCGCGACAATACTCACCATTGAGCCAGTGCAACTTATCGGCATCGAACGTCGCGCTACTACGGACGACATGATTGAAATCGAACAGGCGAACGATCTCGTCGATCGGGATCTTTTCCCGGTTATCCTTGGGCGACCAGCCGAGCAGGCAAAGGTAGTTGCGCACCGCTGCCGGCAGATAGCCTCTCTTTATATAGTGCTCGATGCTCGCGCCCTGGTCGCGCTTGCTCATCTTCGATCCATCCTTGTTATGGATGAGCGCGATGTGGGCGAAACGCGGTGGGGTCGCGCCGAGCGCGCGATAGAGCTCGATGTGCTTCGGTGTGTTGGAGAGATGATCTTCGCCACGAATGACGTGCGAAATTTTCATTTCGATATCGTCGACCACATTCACAAAGTGGAAGATCCACGACCCGTCGGGCCGGCGGATGGTCATGTCCGGATGGGTTTCGGGGTTCGTTAGGTCAAAATCGATACTGCCGGCGACGAGGTCGTCAACCACGACATGTTCGCGGGGCGATCGAAAACGAATGGCGCCGTTATCTTCGAAGGTGTGACCGGCCTTCTGCAGATTCGCCAGGTAACGCTCGTAAACCGCATTGCGTTCACTCTGAAAGTAGGGGCCGAAGTCGCCGCCCTTTTTTGGGCCTTCGTCCCAATCCAAACCGAGCCATTCCAATCCTTGATAGATTGCGGCCGTCGCCTCCTCGGTATTGCGCGCCTGATCGGTGTCTTCCACGCGCAGAACAAAAGTGCCGCCGTGATGCCGCGCGAAAAGCCAGTTGAACAAGGCGGTCCGCGCCCCGCCGATATGCAGATACCCGGTGGGGGATGGCGCGAAACGAACGCGAATGTCTGAGCTCATGGCGTGATGGAGTATTGGAGTAATGGAGTGTTGAAGCAAATACCGTTGGCGTGGTAGCTGCCGTCGTCACTGGCGGCAGGGACAAATTCGTGACTCCAGTCCGATTGACTAATCTGCTCAAAAACAACAAGTGGGACGACACGGAGGTCGTCCCTCCAGCCCACGCGTTATATGGAGGGACGAGCTCCGTCTCGTCCCACTTGTTGCCCGGCAACGCTTACTCGATAAACAATTTTCCGGCGCGTCGACGGGCGTGCCTATCGTCCGGCAAATTTGTTTTCGCCGGTCCATTTTCGACATCCAGCAATGCGCGAACACGCTCGACGACCTCGAAACCAACATTGGAAATTCCCTGTTCGCGCAACCATTCACGCAAAGTTCTTCGTTGAAGCGCCACGCCTGATTTCCGCAGTTGTCTTAGGTCTAACGGTCCATCACCCTTCGCTCCGGCAGGTGAGAGACTATTAAGCACCGCCTCTTCCTCAGCGGCGATCTGCGCCGTTCGCCACAGGCTTTGCCTAATCTTACGGCCGAGCGTGCGTTCCAAATAAGGCAGCGCGCGAAGGCGAATCCGGTTTCGCAAAGGTTCGAGATCGCGATTGGTCGCGTCCTCGCGATACTCGAGCTTCTCGCTTTTGACGCAAGCGTCGATATCGCTCCGCCAAATTTCCAGAAGCGGGCGCACAACCGTCAGTCTCACGCCATGGATCGTTCGCTCGGAAATCTCGCGCATCCCGGCGAGGCCCGCCAAGCCTGTTCCTCTAAAGAGGTTAATCAGCAGAGTCTCAACAAGATCGTCCGCGTGATGGGCCAGAAAGATCGTATGGCATTTGCGGCGACGCGCGATCTTCGCAAAAAATTCGTAGCGCGCCTCGCGAGCTGCCAGCTCAATCGACTTACGTCCTTTCGTCGCCAGTGCGCGAATATCGGCCGATCCAATTTCGGAAGGCAGTTTCCGCTCTTTCGCCAGATTGGAGACAAACCTCGCAGTCGCCTTCCCCGCCCGACCCTGGAGTTGGTGGTCCAGATGACAGACGATCAGCTTCTTGTAGCCACGCTCGACGAGGCAATCGAGCAACGCCACGGAATCGCGTCCACCTGAAAGGCCGATGAGGTAGCGGCGCCCAGGCGGAAAATCCCGTTCCAAATTCGATTTCATCGGAATCACGGAGCGACAGGTTACACGTAGGAAAGTCGTCTTACCCTTTCCATTTTTGCGGTTACGCCGGGTTCGACGGCAGCCTCAGTCGAAATCGCTTGTCGGACTGGAGCGCAAAAATCTCGCTCGGCCGAACAGATCTGCGGGGGTGGGTGTCGAACGTCGATACTATGAAAAGGGAAAAACAACCCACCTATGCGCTGCTCACGGCTGCGCAGGTGAAAGAAAAGGGCCAGGACTTGTTCGAGACTGGGGTTTATACGGTCTTCACTCTGATCACCGTTTTGGCGATCTGGCAGTTTGCCGCAATCGCCAAACCTCTGCCAAAAGCCCTCCGGGCATCACTTCATCACCACGTTCTCAAGGCGCATTTCGTTACGGGCTCGCGGCCGAGCTAACCTCTCTTAACAACGCTCAGTCCGTAACGCGGGGGAAGGCCTGCCAAGCCGTAGCCTCGTGCCTAGGCTGGAGCGGCCGGGCTTTCCAATCTGCTCCCCGGCTTGGAGGCGACCCGGCGCGAAGTCATCAGGCAGACTCCGAATTGGGGTGGCGAGCTCGTTTCAATAGGAAAAATCGTTCGGGTTTTCCGCCATTTGACAGTGAATGAACGTTCATTCATTGTTACATCCCTTGCCCACCACCCTGAAAGACAACAGCCAGGACCGCCGAGCACAGATTCTCGACGCGGCTATCGTTTGCTTTGCCAAGCGTGGGTTTCATCCCACCAGCATGCACGATATCAGCGCCGAGGCCGGCATTAGCGTGGGGCTGATCTACCGTTACTTCGAAAACAAAGAGGCGGTGATTGCCGCCATGGCCGACCGGCATAAGAGTCAGATCCAGGACTTGCTCCAGCAAGCCGCCCAGGCGCCATCCCTTCTCGAATCGCTGGAAATCCTTTTTACGGCCCATTGCTGCGAGGAACCGAAATTGCAGTCAGCCTTTGTGGTCGATCTTTACTCGGAAGCGGCTCGCAATCCGGAAATTGCTGCGCTCGTGCTCGATGTGGTCGATACGGCCATGTCCGGCGTGACGGATCTCATCAGCCGCTCTCCCGAAGGCCAGGCGGCTTCGACCGGACTCAAGCCTAACGAACTCTCGGAACTGATATTCGCCGTCGCTCGCGGAATGCTCATGCGCGATGTTCTGCAGCCAGCCGGGATGACTGCGGGCGAACGCCGCGACCGGCAGCTGGCCGTCGCCAAGAGACTCTGGCGGCTGCTTTTCCAGACAGAGGACGAACCAGTTTATGCATGATGTGGCCAAAACTTTGAGAGAAGAAACTGAAATGCGAACCCGCGGTGGCGGGTGGGGCTACGCCATCGGTGGACTGGCCGCGATGATCATTTTGCTCGTCGGCATCAAGGTCATGCAGATCGAAGAAGATGATGTCGACGCCGTTCACCATGCCGCCGACAACTGTTTCGAGCGTTGTCGTTAAGGAGGAGGATTGGGCGCCCGTTTTGCCGGCGGTGGGATCGGTATCGGCTGTCCAAGGCGCGGTCCTCTCGACAGATCTCGCCGGCACAGTGGCGAAAGTGAATTTTGAAAGCGGAGGTGAAGCAAAGAAAGGGGACGTCCTTGTCGAACTTGTTGCCTCTCAGGAGGAAGCCGATTTGGAACTCGCTCGGTCCAATCTTCTTCGGACGCGCGATCTGGCTGCGCGAAAAGTTGTGTCCAAGCAGGACCTTGATGCCGCGGAATCGGCGTTCAAACAAAAGGAAGCGATGGTCCAGCATAAACAGGTTCGCGCGCCCTTTGACGGACAAATCGGCATTCGACAAGTCAACGTTGGGCAGATGATCAAAGACGGACAAGAGGTCGTTGCGTTGACCGCGCTTGATCCGGTTTTCGTCGATTTTGCACTGCCGCAGCAGGAACTGGCGAAACTTGCCCCAGGCCTCGAAGTGCAGGTGCAGACCGACGCTGCCCCGGGGCGCAAGTTCGAGGGCAAGCTGACGGCCATCAATTCCATGGTCGATGCGGTCACTCGCAACGTCTCGATTCAGGCCACACTGGAAAATCACGATCACGCCTTGCGACCGGGAATGTTCGCCAAGGTTGAAGTCGTTCTTCCAGAGAAACACAGGACGCTCGTGATTCCAGGCTCGGCTGTCTCCTATAATCCTTACGGCGATTCGGTCTTCGTGATCGAAAAGAAGAAGGACCCGAAGACCGGACAAGAGTCGCAGACCATCCGCTCGCAGTTCGTTCGCGTGGGTGAAGCGCGCGGCGATTTTGTCGCCATCGATAAAGGACTCAAAGCCGGCGATGTCATCGTCAGCACGGGTGTCTTCAAATTGCGTAACGGGATGGCGGTCACGATCAATAACGATCTGGCTCCGAAACCGCAGCTCAACCCCACTCCGGCGGATTCATCAGGCAAATCCGAAATTCGAATGTCGAAATCCGAAACAATTTTCAAAATGACAATCAGCAACGGCGTGCGTCACGATTTTGTCTATTCTGATTTTCGAATTTCGTTTCGAGATTCGGATTTCGACCATGAAAGGCTTCACCGACCTTTTCATCAAACGTCCAGTCCTCGCGCTGGTCGTTAGCTTCGTCATTCTCATTGCCGGCCTGGCGGCCATGAAGACGATCAATGTGCGGCAGTATCCGCGCAGCGACATTGCCTCGATCACGGTGACGACGGTTTATGTCGGCGCCGACGCCGAACTGGTGCGGGGCTTTATCACCACGCCTTTGGAACGCGCCATCGCGGCCGCTGACGGCATCGACTACATACAATCCACCAGCGCGCAGAGCGTCTCGACAATCACGGCGCGCCTGAAGTTGAACTTCGACGCCAACAAGGCGCTCTCCGATATCAGCTCCCGGGTCGAGGCGATTCGCAACAATCTGCCGCCCGAAGCACAGATTCCGGTCATCGCCATTCAGGCCGCCGATTCGCAGTTTGCCTCGGCCTACCTCAGTTTCACCTCCAACGTTCTGCAGCCTAACGAGGTGACAGATTACCTTGTGCGCCTGATTCAGCCGCGACTGACCGCCATCAGCGGCGTCCAGAAAGCCGACATTCTCGGCGGACGCACCTTCGCCATGCGCATCTGGATGAAGCCGGAGCGAATGGCCGCGCTCAACGTCAGCCCATCCGACGTCCGAAGCGCGCTTTCGCGAAACAATTATCTGGCGGCGGTTGGAAGCACCAAGGGTTCGCTGCTTCAGGTCAACCTGACGGCCAACACCGATCTGCATACCGCCGAGCAGTTCAAACAACTGGTCGTCAGTCAGACCAAGGGCACACTCGTTAGGCTGGGCGACATCGCTGACGTCGTTCTCGGCGCGGAAGATTACGACACCGAAGTGCGCTTTACCGGGAAGAAAGCGGTCTTCATGGGCATCTGGGTCCTGCCCAACGCCAATTCCGTCGACGTGATCAAGCGCGTCGAACGTCGAGCTCGAGCAGATCAAGAAGGAACTTCCCACCGGCATGGAGGTGCGAGATGGCCTACGACTCCACCGCTTACATCAATGACGCCATCCACGAAGTGGTGAAGACGCTGATCGACACCCTGGTCATCGTCATGATCGTGATCTTCCTTTTCCTCGGTTCGTTCCGCTCCGTCCTTGTGCCCGTGGTGGCGATCCCGATCTCGCTCATCGGCGCGCTCTTTCTCATGCAGGTTTTCGGCTTCAGCCTCAACCTCCTGACGCTTCTGGCCATCGTGCTCTCCGTCGGGTTGGTCGTGGATGACGCCATCGTCGTGGTCGAGAACGTCGAGCGCCATATGCGCGAAGGCATGAGTCGCATGAACGCCGCGCTGGTCGGCGCGCGCGAACTGATCGGCCCGATCATTGCCATGACCATCACTCTGGCGGCGGTCTACACACCGATTGCGCTTCAGGGAGGTTTGACCGGCGCGCTCTTCCGCGAATTCGCCCTTACCCTGGCGGGCGCAGTCTTTATTTCCGGCGTGGTCGCGCTCGTTCTCTCGCCCATGATGTGCGCCAATCTTCTTCGGGCCGACCACGTTGATAGCGGGTTCAGCGGATTCGTTAACCGGACTTTCGACCGCTTTCGTGATTGGTACGGCGACCACCTCGACCGCACCCTCGACGCGCGCCCGGCGGTTTATCATCGTCTGGGGCGGCGTCACACTTCTGGCGGCAATCATGTTCTTTGCGATCCAAGAATGATGACGAAGGAGCTGGCCCCAAAGGAAGATCAGGGTGTCATCTTCGGAATCATTACCGCGCCGGCGAACTGCCACCATCGACGACACGATTCGTTATGCCGACGCGGCCGGAAAAGTTTTCACGGATATCCCGGATACGCGTTTCACTTTTCAAATCACCAGCCCGTCATTTGGTTTCGGCGGAATGGTCCTGAAACCATGGGGGAACGCAAAACCCCGACCAAGGATTACCTGCCGGTGGTGCAGCAAAAACTCGCCGCCATTCCCGGCATCCAGATGTTTCCCATCATGCCGGAGGCGCTGCCCGGCTCTGACAATTTCCCGGTTAGCTTCATCATCGCATCCACCGCCAGCCACGAACGCATTTTGGAGTTAGCCAAACAGCTCTTCGGCAAAGCCATGGAAGCGCACATGTTTCAATTTGGCGACATCGACACCAAGATCGACCAGCCGCAGGCCCAGATCGTTTTCGATCACGACAAGGTTTCCACCATGGGGCTCGATATGCAGAAGGTCGGCGCCGATCTGTCCGCCAGCATCGGCGGAAATTTCGTCAACTGGTTCAACATGGAAGGCCTGAGCTACAAGGTCATTCCGCAGATCAAACGCGTTGATCGACTTGAACCCCGAACAGCTGCAGGACATTTACGTGACCGGGCCTAACAGCCAGCTGATTCCCCTGAGCACGATTGCTTCGATCACTCACAAAACGGTCGCTCGTTCGCTCAACCGCATGCAGCAGCTCAATGCCGTCACCATCAGCGGCGTCCCGACGGGCTCGGTTGACGCGACTTTGAAATTCCTCGAGGACGAAGCGCACAAGATTCTGCCCGCCGGCTACGTGATCGATTACACCGGCGGTTCCCGTCAGCTCCGGATCGAAGGAAGCAAGTTCGGCGGCGTCTTTTTGCTCGCGGTTGTCCTCATTTTCCTCGTTCTTGCGGCGCAGTTTAACAGCTTCCGCGATCCCTTGATCATTCTGCTCGGCTCAGTTCCGCTGGCCATGTTCGGAGCGGGCATCTTCATGTTCCTGAAGATGCCGTTCGGAAAATTCCTCACCGACGGCTGGACGACTTCGTTCAACATCTATTCGCAGGTTGGCCTGGTTACTCTCGTCGGGCTGGTCGCTAAGAATGGAATTCTCATCGTGCAGTTTGCCAACGAACAGCAGCGCGCCGGCCTAACGAAACTGGCGGCCGTGGCTCAGGCGGCCCGAACCCGTCTTGCGCCCGATCATGATGACCAGCGTGGCCACGGTCGCCGGTCACTTCCCGTTGACCCTCGTGACCGGCGCCGGCGCAGCCGCACGAAACTCCATCGGTCTGGTTCTTGTCGGCGGCATGACCATCGGCACTATCTTCACTCTCTTCATCGTCCCCTCGCTCTACATGCTGATCGCCAAGGAGCATCGCGAAGGACGGCTCGATGACGAGCCTGACGATGAGGCCGCGCCGGAGGTCCCGGAAAGGCCCGAGCTGGCCTACGCGGGCGAAGCCAACGGATGGCAATCGCAGTAAGGCGATCTTCTTTCGCTCACCGCACTCACACGATCTGCCGTCGCTTCGACTGCTTTTCGCGCGTATCGCACTAGGCAGCAATTCGTTACCGCTGCGGGAATTCTCCTGGGTCTGCGTGTTAAGATTTGGTGACGAAACATTTCGACTTTTTTCGCAACTATTTTGCGTTGAGAGTCGTTGTATTCAGTAGACCCATAGGTCGCGCGGCGCGCCATTCCTTGAGGCTGGCGGAGCTTCCGGCCTAAACCAAAAACCCCCAACCAGAAAGGCGCGCATGAAAAAGACTGGACTCGTTAGGCTAATTTTTCCCCTCGTCCTGCTGACCACCCTGACAACCATCGCCGGAACTTCAAGCGGAGGAGCCAATCCGAACACGGCTACGAAAAACCGTTACGCTTGGACAAATCTACAGTCCGATCTTCCGGGCGTGGCGCTACATACCGACACCAACCTGGTGAACCCCTGGGGAATCGCGGCCGCTTCTAACGGCAACCTCTGGGTCGCGGATAACGGCACCGGCCTTTCGACCATTTATCGCCCGGACGGGACAAACACCGGCACCGTCATCAATACCGCCACTTCGGCCCCAACCGGCATCGTCGCAAACACGACCTCGTCCTTCAAAATCAACGGCACCACCGCGAGCACATTCATTTTTGTTTCCGAAGACGGAATCATCTCGGGTTGGAATTCTTCCGTGAACGCGAATTCGGCCGTCGTTTTGGTCGATAACAGTGGATCAAACGCGATTTACAAAGGCGTGACCATCTCGGGCACGACCCTGTACGCGACAAACTTCCACGCCAACAAAGTCGAAATGTATGATGGAAACCTTAACCGTATCGACACTGTCTCCACCTTCGTCGATCCCAATCTTCCAGCGGGCTACGCTCCATTCGGCATCGCCACCATCAACGGCAAGATCTACGTCAGCTACGCCTTGCAGGATAACAACGCTGAAGATGATGTCCCCGGCCCGGGTAACGGATACGTCGATGTCTACAATCCAAATGGAACTTTCGTGAAACGGTTTCTGTCGCAGGGAAATCTTAACGCTCCCTGGGCTTTGGCCGCCGGACCGTCGCCCTTCGGCCACTACAATGGCGGGATCTATATCGGAAACTTCGGTGACGGCGTGATCAACGTGTACAATTTGCAGACCGGTGCTTTCAACGGAACCCTGAATCAGCGCGATGGAACCGTCCTGCAATTCGACGGGCTATGGGGGTTGTTCTTCGAAACAGGTAACTTGTATTTTGCCGCCGGTATCGGCGACGAAGACCATGGGCTCTTCGGCGCCATCTTCCCGGTGCAGTAAGATCGCTTAAAGATTATCACCGGCGCGGCAATCCTTGCCGCCCGGTGACGCTACAAGCCCTCCTCGTCGGCCGAGCCTGTGGGTAATGGCCACCTTTTGCTTGCTAGCCGGTTAAACCGGTAGTGCTGCCCAGAGTTCGCCGATCCGGCGGTCCCATAGGCACAGTCCTAGCTGGGGAATTGCCGCGCATGGATCGTACGGATATCGACGCTCTTCTTACCAGTATGTTGGCCAGCTACGAGAGGGTTTCCGACCTTCTTTTTATGAGCGGTAGCCCGCCATTGATCGAAAGTGACGGCGTTCTCCGCCCGTTTTCCCTCGACTCCGCTGATTCGTCCCTCACGCCGGAATTTATCCAGGAATTGGCTGACCAAATCACGAACCGTAACGAACGCCTCCTCTCGGATTATCAGACCAATGGCTCTTGCGATTGCAGCTACGAAATCGAGAACGTGGCCCGGTTGCGGGCAAACATTTACAAGGAGAGCGGTCGCCGCGCGATTGTCCTGCGCAAGCTGCAACCCAATGTTCCTACGCTGGAAGAGCTTCATCTTCCGCCCATTTTCCGGCAAATCGGCAAGGAAAAGAACGGAATCATTCTCGTTACCGGTGCGGCCGGTAGCGGCAAAACCACCACCCTGGCGGCACTGATCAATGAACTCAACAAGAGCCAGCACGTCCACATTGTTACGCTCGAGGATCCGATCGAATTTGTTCATCAGCGCGTATGCGCCGCCATTAGTCATCGCGAATTAGGCAGAGATTTCTACAGCTTCGCCCAGGGACTGCGAGCCGCGCTCCGCCAGGCTCCCAAAGTGATTTTGGTCGGCGAAATTCGCGACCGCGAAACCATGGAGATCGCCGTGACCGCGGCGGAAACCGGGCATCTTGTTTTTATACCCTGCACACCATCAATGCCGGCCAGACGATTAATAGAATTCTCGGATTCTTCAGCAAGGATGAGGAAGAGCAGATGCGTTACCGGCTGTCCGACACGGTTCGTTATATCGTTAGTCAACGCCTTGTGCCCAAGACAGACGGCAGCCGTCTGTTGATCAGTGAGGTGCTGGGCAGCAGTCTGCGAACCCGTGAATCCATTCGTTACGGCGAGTCGGAAGGCAAAACCTTTCACGAAATCATCGATGCCGCCGGACTTTACGGGTGGCACAGCTTTGATCATTGCCTTCTCAGAGCGCTCGAAGCAAACGAGGTCACGGAAGAAACGGCTCTGCTTTGCTGTAACGATCGGGGCCGAGTACGTCGCGAGTTGGATCTCCTTAAAAAACGCAACGGCCAGGCTGAAGCAGGCCTGCCGGAAGAACTAAAGTTGGAGGTCAATTTAGCTCAACGGATGGCGCCGGAATCGGTGGAACAACCAGCTGAAGCCGCCGCCGCAGTGGGTAACCTCGCCATGAGCAATCGCCGGATCATCAAACCGCGCGCGGCCCCGGCGAGCACGCCAGAATAACCGTTTCTTTTTTTATGCACGCAGTCACTCAACGGATTCTTGGAATAACTTTCGCGGTCGTCGCCCTCGTCCTCAGCTCCTGCGGCCGCGTTGAGCCCGATAAAACGGCACAGAATAAAACGACGGCTTCGCCAGCTGCCAGCCCGACGACTAACGATGCCTGGGTGGCAAAGCACGCCATGAATGTCGGGGACGTCCTCCTGATGCTTAAAGGAGGCGACTCGCAGAACACTATTATCAACGAAGTAAAACGGCGGCACTTCGTAGGCAATCTGGTCGAAGCGACCGAATTGGAGCTGACCCTCAACGGTGCCCGGCACGAGCTCATTGCCGTACTTAAAGACAAAGACAATTGGCTAACCGAATCGCAGGAACAAGCCTACGGAAAGTTGATGACGCAAGGTCAAATCAAAGGCGTGCCTCGCGCCATGGTCTCCCCGCACTCGTAGGTCGCGGCGCCGTTAAAACTTGTGGCTGACTTCGAAGTAAACGAAGCGGCCAAAGGGGTCGTAAGTTGCGAGGTTGGTGTTGCTGTTCGCTCCCGCCATGAAGGGAGGACCTTCCTGGAAGAGATTGTTGCAACCGATCGCAAGGCTCAGCCCGTCAAGGAGACGATCGCCCCAGCTCAGACCGCCCGGAGCAGATTGCCCCGCCACTCCTTTGCTGTCCTTCGCGTCCTTGCCCGTGGGAGTCGTCACCGGCTCCGGGGTGCGATGGAAATCGGTACTGAAGCCGCGCGTCCGCCGCGAAATAGGATTTCACGGTGGGTTGGTCCTCGACCGTCGTGCTATTCAGGTCGATGCCAATGATATTGTGCATCTCCGGGATATAATTTGCGTTGGCCGATAGGGTAAATCCCATCACCCGATATTCGGCGGAAAAGGTAACCCGATAGTCAGGAAAAGCGCCGATGCCTTCGTCGCCGATACCGCCTGAGATGTTGTAGTAGTGGTACGACGGCAGGGTCTTTTGATCCTGCAGTGTGTAAACCACGGATTGAACGCCGAGCTCAAGGTGACCCCAGGCCTTCAGATCCCACAGGTAACGGGCGCTGAGGTCGAAGCCTTCCACTCTGGCTGCACCCAGGTTCTGATTGACGTCGACGTAGAACACGTTCGCCAATCGGCCAATGATTTGTCCGGGCGCCGTCACGGGAGTGGCTCCGACTTGCCCGGGGAAGTTACCAAACGCGACTAACGAGGCGAAGGGCGACGCCGCTCCCAGGTCGTTAACACTGGTTAGGATGGTGGCACCGCCAATCGTTCCAACAATATTCTGCTGAAGCGTTCGGAAGTAGTCGGCCGAAATGGTTAGTCCAGACAGGTAACTCGGGCTGTAAACGAGGCCGGCCGTATAGGATTCCGCCGTCGAGGGAATCAGGTTCGGGTTCGATCCGCTCAGAACTTGTGCCTGAACATTTTGCGGCACGCCGCTGATACTCAGTTGCGGCGAAAATCCCGCGCTCACAGGTCCGTTTGTCTCATACAGGGTCGGGGCAACGAAGGAGTTTGAATAAGTCGCACGCAAAGTGAGGTCCTTGATCGGCTGGTAGCGCGCGGTGAGCTTCGGAACGTCGGCGTCTTTGCTGACACCCTCATAATGGTCATGGCGGCCAGCGGCCGAAACTTCGAGACTATAAACACCGGGCACCTGCATTTCCGATCCAACAATCGGCACCCGCACTTCGCCATAATAGGAACTGATGCCACGACCGACGTCGATGACGCCGATTGGAACGGATCCAACGAAGATTTCCGGCGAGTCCTGAACCTTGAACCCTTCATCACGGTATTCGGCACCGACCGAGACCCCGAGGCCGCCGCCGGGCAGATCAAACGGAAAGCCGGTGATGCGAGCATCGAACGACTTCTGGTAGGAATCCAACTTGCGGAAGTTGCTGCCAAAAATCGATTCGTAGGCGGCCGGCGTGAGTTGCCCGGGGCCGGTGCCAACGATATTCCGGGCGAAGAAGTCGAGCGACTGACCCGGGAAAGCCGGATCGTTGCCCTCGATCAATGCATTCAATCTATCCAGCAGAACCAGGCCGCCATTGACGTAGTTAATGGTGTCGTGGCTGTAGTAAACGGCGCCTTCGGCAAACCAGTCCTTGTTTATTTGCGAACGCAGACCGCCGAGCAAACGGTAGAAATCATTCTCCTGCTCGAAGGTCCGCGGATGATCGACGAAGCGGTTCGCGATATAGTTTCCAAATCCGCCTAACAAACCGAGTTCAGCCTGGTCGAAAGACAGCTCGAATGGGTTGAACGGCGCCGGGGCACCACGATCTTCGGCGACAACATTTCCCGTGACCGGATCGATGCGTTTCGTTCCGAGGATGATGACACCTTCGTCGGTCGAGAGTGGCTGCGCATTCAGCTGGCTGAACGAATTATTTTGCGCGAAGAGGACGTTACCAAACACTTCGAGTTGCTTGCCGAAGATGTCATGCGTAAACGAGGCGTATTCATCCACGTTTCTCTGCTTTTGCGTGCTCGTGGGAACCTTGCCTAAATCGAACGAGTTCGCGACCAGGTTACCCGTTGGATCCTGAATGTAAGCGCCATTCAGAGCCGGGCTGGTGAACTGAGGGAAGGCGTAGCCGGTCGGAATGCCGTTAGGGTCAAATCCCGTGAAAAACGCTGTCCCAGGCGAACCGACAGGCGGTGCGAGGACGGAGCCGTTGTGCACGCCGGGTTGATCCAAGGGTGAATTCAAATGCGACTGAAGCAGGGCGTACTCGAGGGCGTCAAAGCCCGCACCGGCGAAGTTGATCGTCTGCCCCAGAACCGGACTGGAGTAGGCGCGCTCGCGTTCATAGAGCGGGTCCGTTTCGTAATATTGAAACGACGCCGTCACGTGCGTCGTTTCGTTGCCCACACCGGCGATTGCATAAGCTCGGCGCTCGGCCACACCTGATTCAACGGTGAACCCATAGCGATACCCCATCTCGAAACCGGTGTAGTCGTCCTTGAGAAACACATTGACCACACCACCAACGGCCTCCGAACCATAAAGGGCGGAGGCGCCGTCCTTCAGCACTTCAATTCGACTCACCAAAGCTGTCGGAAAGATGCTGACGTCGGTGAACTGGCCGCCGCCGGCAGCGATGGCGGACGAATCCACAATGCGCCGGCCATCGAGCAGAACGAGCGTGGGCAACCCGCGGATTGCGATGGTCGAAACACCATAATTCGCGGAGATGTTGGCGTTGGTGCTGCCGAGATTACCAGCGCCGGTGAAGTCGGGGTCGACCTTGGTCAGAACCTGGAGAATATCCCCGGTAACGCCAGAACGCTTCACCTCGCGATCCGTCACGGTATCGACGTTGGAAGGCGTAACTTCTTCTGCGGTCGGGATGTTCGACCCTGTTACTATCACCGCACTCGCAGTTGCTTCGTTACCAACGGCGGCCGAAGAAGAAGACGCCGCCGTCTGCGCCTGCGAGTTCGTCACGAACGCCACCGAAACGAGAAATGTCGCCCGGATAAACTTCACCATGCCCGCCATCATCCCAAGATCGGGCGCGGCCGGTCAATCCATATAGTACCCCCCCCGTGTGAGGGAACCTAGGCGCGATGCCTTTTGCAATCTGTAGTCGAAGCGGGCCGCCGCGAAGCGGCATCATGATCGGGTGAACAAACTTGTCCGACTAGCGCTAGGAAGCGTAATCTAAAATCTGAAATTCCGTGGTCCCCGTAGTTCAACGGATAGAACAAGGGTTTCCTAAACCTTAAATGTGGGTTCGATTCCCGCCGGGGACGCCCGGATTCCGACGAGGCGCGGCGCCAGTATCCCGCCGCCAAGGAACTTTGTGTCACCCTTTGTGTCACCCGGCAGTAGAAAAATGGATTATTGCTGATTACGCGAATTAATTGGCAAGTGCCAGACAGATTAGGATTTGCGGACGGCTGACGACGCCTAACGACGCTGCCAAAAGGCCCGTTTCGCCTTTTAGGAAACCCTTGTTCTATCCGTTGCACTACGGGGACTTGGGAAAGGAGAACGCAGGAACGCTAAAGTAGCCGTAACGGATGCGACAGCAACGGCCGGGCTTTCCAAGTAAACCCTTTCTACGTCAGGCCTGATTCCGTTTCGCGCCGCGGATGTTAATTACCGCGAGCGCAATTTGCAAAGCGATGAGTGCGTAGGCGTGATCGTGCCAGGCCCAAACGATCCACAAGGCGTTGCCCACCATGAAAAGCCAGAAACCAAAGTTGCGGCCGCGCTTGCTCTGGTTCCCAACGTACCAGGCGGCCAGCACGGTCACGATCATGGCCGGCCATTGAAGGAGATTCAGGAGATGCACAGAAAGTGAATCGCATGCCGCATCCAACGCGGCCCTGAGTGCGCGAAGGCCGCCCTGGAGGGTTTCGTGTTTGAATTTCGAATCTCGACTATCGAATCTCGAATCAGTTTTGCGACGCCAAAGCCGCCGTGGCATCGGGGCTGCTAAATACAAAGCCGCAGAGCTAGGATCACAAACAACACTGAATTACCTGATTCCTCAGCTTCAGCAGCGCGACCAGCAATGGTCGCGCTTTTTTTTTGGGCAGTAGAACCCCTATCTTCGCCGCCCATTTACCTAAGACGGCGGCCAGGATGGCCGCCCTGCAATTCGCACCTCGTGCGAGAATCCCACAATTGGCGCCAGACGGTGGTATCTTGCCCTGTTTTCGGACCTAAAATCGCCTCTTGGATGGCAACCACGCCTGATATGCGGTTCGAATATTAGTTGCCTCCTATGAATCCCACCGAACTGCCTCCCCAGACGCAGACTACCCGCAGCCTGCGTGTTTTACCCTCTCTGCCGCCCAAGAGACGCTGTAAGTCCGGCGGTGCGGCCCCGGAAGAAGGCGACCCCAGTCCGGTGATTATTCCCTTTTACGACCCGGCCTCCAAGCCAGCGAAGTTCCATCGAACAGCGGAACCGTTCCAAGTTTGGAAAGAACCCAAAGTCCACCGGCAAGATCCCGCCCCGCGTAAGCCGGACTTCCGCACCGCCGTCACTGAGGCGGTGCAAGCTTACGCCCGGAGCATGGCTTTTCTGCTCTCCTGGCGCCTGGATCATTCGCCGTAGTCCGGTTCGCATTCACCGGCCGCCAAGACTATTTTTACATCCCATGCGGCTGAAAGAATCAACCGATAGGAATGTCGCAATTTTCACCCTCGAGGGTGAGATCGATCTGCATTACGCGCCAGCACTGCGGGCGCTTTTCCAGGCCAAAGCAAAGGCGCGAGCTCCCGCCCTGGTGGTCGATTTGTCCGGAGTTCCCTACATCGACTCAACCGGACTGGCAGCAATCATCGAGTACTTCCGCGATGCCTGCGCTTTTTCGGGAGTTTTTTGTCTGGCGGGTTTGAACGATCAGTTGAAATCGATTTTCAAGATTGTCCGGCTGGATAAAGCCATTCCCATGTTCGAAACGGCGAAGGCAGCCGTCGACGCAATTGAACAGGGCGCGATTCTGCCGGCGTCGCCTTCTCTTTTCAGGCGTTCCGCGGCCTAACAACGTTGCCAACGTTCAGCACTTGTCCCGAGGCGATCGAGGCCGAGGGAGGGTGAGTGCTGGAGCAGAGATATTATTATTGCCAACGTTTGGCACTTGTTCAGTTTGCCAGCGGGGAAGCGTCATACCGCTGCAAGAGATCGGCCGGATCCTTGTAGATTGCGATCATTCCAGCTGCGCGCAGCTGCGTCTCGGAAGTACCGCCACAGAGAAATCCAATGGCTGCCATGCCAGCCTTGGCGGCAGACTCGGCGTCGAAGCGGGTATCACCAACCGCAATTGCCTGCGCGGGCCCGACCTTCAGCTTCTTCAATGCCGCCTCGAAAACGTCCGGCGCCGGCTTCGACGAATCGGCATCGTCCGAGGTGATCTGCCCATCGACCAGATCTTCGATGTCGCAAATATTTTTGTAGGTATCGACCTCTTCCCCTTTCCCGGAGCTGGCCAGACCGATCTTCTTTTGGCTCGCGCGGATGCGGAGGAACAGATCTCGCACCTTTGGAAAGGACCGCACTCGCGGCAGCATCTCCTTTTTGAAAAGAGCCGACCGATATTTATCCAACTCCTTGCCGAATTCGCGGATCTCGTCCGGGGTCAGAAACTCCGGAAGGTATTGATCAGAGCCCTTGCCGATTTGCGATCGCAGACTTTCGCGGGAAAATTGCTTTCCGAATTCCCGAAAGGCACGATCCCACGCTTCCACGTGCAACTCGTTGGAGTCGACCAGGGTGCCATCCAGATCAAAGATCACGGCCTCAAGCATCGTGATAATTCGCGGCGGAGAGGCAAATTAGCTGTGCGGCGTTGTCCGACAGGCCGAGTAATCGCTTTGCCCCATCGTCGGAACAGTCGCAAAAACTTTGATGCGTTTCACGTTTTAAGCTGTTTCATGTTTTGCATCGCCATGTCGATCCCCCTTTCCGCGGTTCGCGAGAGCCAACTTCTTCTGCCGATTCTCGGCATTCTCCTGCTGACGCCGGCAGTGAACTGCAAGGCCATTGACCTCAATGGGAATGGGTTGAGCGACATCTGGGAGTTATCTTATCAGGCCCAGGGCCTGAATCCCCAGACCGACACCGATGGCGACGGCATGACCAATCTACAGGAGAGCATCGCCGGAACGAATCCCTTCAGTGCCGCATCACGTTTCGCTGTGACGAGAGTCGAACCTGCGAGCGGCGGCGGCATCACGCTCCATTGGCCCTCCGCAGCGGGCAAGGTCTACCACGTTTACGCCAGCGGGAACCTGAAGAATTGGAGCCCGACCGGAAACGACATCGTCGGTACCGGAGGCGAACTACAAACGACGCAAACGCCTAACAACAATCCCAAATTCTATCGCGTCCAAGTGTCCGACGTAGACACGGACGGCGACGGTCTGAGCGATTGGGAGGAAATTCAGCTGGGCTGGAACCCAAACAATCCTTCAACCGACGGCCAGCAGAACGATTACGCACGCGCGGTCGCGGGCCTGCAGGCCACAAGCAACATCATTTCAATCACGACGACCAACCCGACATGGTCGCCCTATTCGGCCACGCCGGGCACATTCCTCATTTCGCGGAGCGGTCGTCTCGACGCGCTCACGATCAATCTCCAGGTCGGCGGCACGGCCACCCCAGGTGTCGATTACCAGGCTTTTTCCACTCCGGTTTCGATTCCGTTAGGCGCATCCTCCGTGCTCGTGACCGTCACGCCGCTGAATTCCAGCATGCACACGGTCGTGGTCGGTATTGCTTCAGGAGGCAACTATCAAATTGGATCGCCTAACACGGGCACCATGACGCTTGCCCCCGGGCCAATCGCGCAAATCGATAGCGCGCGATTCCTGACGCAATCGACTTTCGGCGCCACTAACCCGCTCCTGGCGCAGTTGCAGCGGCAAAGCTTCGTCGATTTCCTGAGCCAACAGTTCAACACGCCGCCGACCCTGACCCTGCCACGCGTCGATCAATCCGTGGCCGCGCTGCCCGTGGGCATCAACCCGTCTTACGATCAATTCCAAGAGGCTTGGTGGTACACAGTCGTTAATAGTCCTGATCAGCTGCGCCAGCGGGTCGCGTTCGCGTTGAGCGAACTCATGGTCGTCTCGTGTAACGGCAACACCATGCAAAATCATCCGGAAGCCATGGCCACGTACTGGGACCTGCTCACACAGGATGCGTTCGGCAATTTCCGACAACTGCTCAACGACGTCACGCTCAACCCGGCCATGGGCGATTATCTCGATATGGTGCATAACGACAAGCCGGACGCGGCCGCCAATACCCAGCCTAACGAAAACTACGGGCGCGAGATCATGCAGCTTTTCACCATTGGCTTGAACAAGCTCAACCTGGACGGCTCTCTGCAGCTTGATAGCAACGGCCAGCCGATTCCGACCTACGACCAGGACGTCGTCGAAGGTTATTCCCATGTCTTTACGGGATGGTATTGGGCGCAAACCGGGACACCGAATTGGAACCATGCTCCTTCAAATTACCGCAGCCCAATGCTGGCCTTTCCGGATCACCACGACACTGGGGCGAAGCAATTGCTCAACGGGCTCGTGTTGCCGGCCAACCAAACCCAGGCCCAGGACTTGCAGAACGGCCTCGATGCTCTTTTCAATCACCCAAACGTTCCGCCATTTGTTTCGCGGCGCCTGATCCAACGCCTTGTCACGAGTAATCCTAGTCCAGGTTACATCTCCCGCGTCGCGCAGGTGTTTATCAATAATGGCCAAGGCGTGCGCGGCGACCTCAAGGCAGTCGTCCAGGCGATCCTGCTCGATGCCGAAGCGCGCTCGGTCAACGTCAGCGCCGGCTCGAGCTATGGTCACGAGCGCGAGCCGGTCATTCGACTGGCCAACCTTTACCGCGCCTTTAACGCCTCTTCTTCAAGCGGCACCCTGACCGGCGGCAATCAGACTGATAATTTTAGCCAGTCGCCACTCTTCGCCCCGAGCGTCTTCAACTTCTTCGCTCCCGATTATATGTTGCCCGGAACCCTGGAACAGGCAGGCCTGTTTTCGCCGGAGTTTTACATCACCACCGATTCCACCGTTATCAGCTCGGCTAACAAGATGAGAACGGCGGTTTACAATCAGCCCGGCAGTAACCCTGATGGCATCGTGCTCGACTTGTCGGCTCTCAGCGCCTTGTCCTCGAATCCCGGCGCCCTGGTAGACTCGCTGAATTATCTTCTCATGGCCGGTGAAATGTCGAATTCGATGCGCGACATCGTCGTCGACGCGGTCTCGCAAATTCCGGCAGCCAATTCTCTGGAAAGAGCGCAGACCGCCGTCCACCTGCTGGTGACATCCCCCGAATTCGTGATCCAAAAATGACCATCTCGCGCCGTAACTTTATCAGACAGGCCGCCTGCGCCGCGGTCGGAACCACCTCGCTGGCATCGACTGTCTGGAACCTTCGAGCAATCAACGCCGCCACGGCCCAGGCCCTTGGCGGTTCGACGGAATTCCGCGCGCTCGTCTGCCTTTTTCTTTACGGGGGCAACGACGCCAACAACATGGTTGTGCCTAACGACAACACAAACTACGCGGCTTATGCAACTGCCCGCGGCCCGATCGCTCTTCCGCAAGCCTCGCTTTTGTCGCTCAACCCGGCCACGCCCGATGGCCAGGGCCGGACGTTTGGCCTTCATCCGAGCATGCCGGAATTGCAGGCCCTCTTTAACTCCGACAAGAAACTCGCCCTGATGGCGAACGTTGGCACACTCGTCGAGCCGACGACCCAATCACAATTCCTGAACGGCACGGCCAAATTGCCGCCGCAACTTTTCTCGCACGCCGATCAACAGGTCGAATGGCAAACCGGATGGCCCGATGCGCCATCGACCAGCGGCTGGGGCGGGCGCATGGCCGATCTCCTCACCTCTTTCAATAGTGCCGACGCCGTCTCCATGTCCATTTCGCTCGCCGGAACAAACATGTTCCAGGTGGGCAGGAATATTTTCGAATACCAGGTCTCACCGCAAGGAGCCGTCGACCTTAGCGGATTCAATAACCAGGACGGGCAGATTCGATATCAAGCCGTTCAAGATCTTCTCAACCTGCCCCATCAAAATTTATTCGAAGCCGAGTTCGCCAAGATTACCAATCGCGCCATCGCCAATAATGCCATCCTCACGAGCGCGCTCTCGGGCGTAACGATCAACACAGCGTTTCCGGCGAACTCGGATCTGAGCGATCAGCTTCTGATGATTGCCAAACTGATCTCCGCGAGACAGACCCTCGGCATGCGGCGACAGATCTTTTTCTGTTCGGTAGGCGGATTCGACACCCACAGTAACGAAGTCGCGACCCAGACGTCGCTGCTTGCCGAGTTGAGCCAGTGCATGAATGCATTTTACCAGGCAACCAAGGAGCTCGGAATTTCCGATCGGGTCACCTTGTTCACCGCCTCGGACTTCAGCCGCACATATCAATGCAACGGGAGCGGTTCCGATCACGCGTGGGGCAGTCATGCGCTGGTCCTTGGTGGTTCGGTAAAAGGCGGCGACATTTACGGAGCTTATCCGACCGTCGTTCTCGGTGGGCCAGACGATGTCGGGGAGGGACGCTGGTTGCCAACCACGTCAGTCGACGAATACTCGGCAACGCTCGCCAAATGGTACGGCGCCTTCAGCCCGGGCGATCTCACGAATGTTTTGCCAAATATCGGACGATTCGCGAAACCGGATATTGGATTTCTCAATCAGCTTCCTCCCCCCGATCCGCCGGGCCCCTGAGCCAGCGCGTCGTGAACAAAACAGTCCGCAATCTTGCAATCGCGGTCGCGCTGGCCTTCGCAGTTGCCTTCATCATTACGCCCGGCCGCAAGGCATGGCATCGGCTACCCGACAAACAAAGTCCTTCAAGTGCCATAGCCCGACCGACCGTGGCGCCAAACTCGCTCGACCGGAATCGCCGCATCACCCCTTCTAGTGATGATGCCGCCGCGCAGACACGAGCCGCTGAAGCAGATGAAGAAATGATCGCGATAAAAGAGTCGGTGCGCAGTTACCGAAATGCCTTTGGAGAGAATCCGATCGGGACCAATGCCGAAATCACCAGGGCTCTGACGGGAATGAATTCACGCCAGTCCCGCTTTCTCGATCCAGAACTAAAACTGAAAGACGGCCAGATCATCGATCGTTGGGAACATCCGCTTTTCTTTCACCAACTCTCGCGCACCGAGATGGAGATCCGTTCCGCCGGTCCGGATGGCATCATGTGGACGAGGGACGATGAGGTTTTGCGCTAGCGTCACTGAGCGATCCGAAATGGCCGCGGTCCTGCGCAGCACCGCAGACAACTGTAGAGCGGCGATCTTCGCCGTCTTCTAGATGGGTGGCGGCCAGGATGGCCGCCCTACAGTCGCTTTCCGCCAGAATCACGCCTCATTAACGCCCGATCTGTTCGCGATGATGCGACGCGTTAAGATCCAAAATCGGGCCTAACGGAACAATTCCGGTGGGATTAATCTGCGTGTGCGTGACGTAGTAGTGGCGCTTGATATGATCGAGGTTCACCGTCTCGGCGATGCCCGGATGCTGGTAGAGATCCAGTAAGTATCCCTGGAGATTCCTGTAGTCGAAAATCCGCCTGAGGTTACATTTGAAGTGACCGAAATAAACGGCGTCGAAGCGAATCAGTGTGCAGAAGAGGCGCCAGTCGCTTTCAACAACGCGGTCTCCAAATAAGTAACGGCCCGTGGCGAGGCGCTCCTCCAGTTGATCGAGCGCTTTGAACAATCGTGTGCAGGCCGCTTCGTAAGGCCGCTGGCGCGTGGCAAAACCAGCCCGATAAACGCCATTATTAATATTGTCGTAAATAAAGTCCGATAACTTCTCCTGTTCCTCGCGAAGATCTTTCGGGAAGAAATCTGCGGCCTTGTCTTGCGCGAAGCCGTTGAACAAATCGTTAAACATCCGGCAGATATCATCCTCACAATTGTTGACGATTCTGTTCGTCTGCTTGTCCCACAAAACCGGAACAGTCACGCGCCCGTCGAAGGCGGGATCGGTAGCGTCGTAAGCTTCGCGCAGGAATTTGAATCCATTAATCGGATCGCTGGAATATCCCGGGCCATCGCGAAAGGCCCAGCCGCGGTCGTCCCGGATCGGATCGACCACGGTCATTCCAATGGCTTCTTCCAATCCTTTCAGTTTGCGCAGGATGATGGTCCGACTGGCCCACGGGCAGGCGAGCGAAACATAGAGGTGATAGCGATTCGACGCCGCCGGATAGGGTGTCGAGCCATCATTGGAAATCCAGTCGCGGAAGGCGTCTTCCTGGCGCTGAAATTCCCCGGAGTCCGATTGTTCCTTTTCGAACTGCGCCTTCATGACACGGCAACAACCAGCCTAACGAACAGGTGCGACTGCCGGGAGATCATCCTTCGCCAGCTGCGGCACTGGACCATGGACCTCTTCGTGGTGGGTATGTCCGCTGCGCAGAAAAGGCACACGATCGAGCACGTTTTCCTGGAACCACTCAAGCCACAGGTAAATCACCGGCGTGACAAATAAGGTGACCAGCTGGGAGAAGATCAGTCCGCCGACAATCACCAGGCCCAAGGGTCTGCGGGAAGATGCGTCCTGTCCAAATCCAAGCGCAAGCGGGATCGCGCCCATCAACGCAGCCAGCGTGGTCATCATGATGGGCCGGAAACGTTCGACGCTGGCTTCGTGAATTGCCGACCTCAAATCCCAGCCTTCGTCGATTCGTTGCAAGGCAAAATCCACCACCATGATTCCGTTCTTTTTTACAATCCCGAGGAGCAGGAAAAGTCCGATCACGCTGTAAAGCGACAGGGTCGATCCGAAAATCCAAAGTGTGGCCAGGCCGCCGACGACTGCCGGAACAATCGCGGGGAACAAGACGGTGATCGGATGAACGTAGCTTTCGTAAAGAATTCCGAGAATCACGTACATGACAAAGATTGCGCCGATCAAAAGCAACGGCAGCGCTTTGAACAGTTGCCGAAAAACGAGTGCTTCACCCTGGAAGGTCGATTGCACGCTGGGCAATTCCTGATGCACTTGCGCGAACGAATCTTCGATGAACTTCGTCGCATCGCCGATGGCTTCGCCCGGCAACAAATTGAAATTGATGGTTACGCTGGTGAATTGATCGAAATGGTTCACAACTTGCGGCCCGACTATCTGTGTTGTCGAGGTCACTGCCCGCAACGGCACCAGGTCGGACGCAGTTCCGGTTGAGGCGGTATTGGCGCCGCCGCCCGCTCCGCCGGACTGACCAGTGGTATTTCCGGTGTTGCTGCGCACATACAGATTATTGAGATCCCCCGGCGTGGAGCGCTCGTTATCTTTTACTTCCAGGATGACCTGATATTGATCGTCCGGCTGCTTGATCAAATAAACGTAGTTTTGCGAGTAAGCGTTTTTCAACAGGCTTTGGATCGCGGCGGTTGAAACGCCGTAGGTCGCCGCGCGCTCGCGATCGATCGTAACGGTGAGATTGGGCGTGCTGTTGTAGTAATCGGAACGCACCGATGCGAATCCCTTAAAGGTCCGCAGCTTGGCCATCATCTCATCGGCCGCCTTGTAAACGTCTTCCGGAACAATGCCGCTCAGAGTGTAGGCATACTGGCCTTGCGTCTGATTGGTCGCGCCGACATTGATTTGCAAGACCGGGCTCGGAGAAATAACCGCGGTCAATCCTGGAATGCTGCTGATCGATTTTTGCAATCGCAGCAAACATTGCTCGATCGGATCGCGCTCCTCCCGCGGTTTAAAAATGCAAAAGACAATTCCCTGCGACAATGCGGTGCGCGATCCGGTGCCGACGTTCGTGAAAAATTGCGCAATGCTCGGCTCCGCTTCTACTTTCTCGTTCACCTGTTTTTGAAAGGCGCGCATCTGCTCGGGCGACGCACCCTCCTGGGCAATGAAAACACCGCGAGCAAAACCGCTATCTCCAACCGGCAGGAGGGTGAAAGGCAAGTGGGTGAAGAAAAAGGCAAGGCCGACGATGCAGGCGAGCAATATCGGAACTGTCAGCCACGCCCGATCCAGGAATTTATCCAGGGCGCGACCGTATGCGGTGATCACGCGCTGAATGAAATCGCCGGTCCATCTTTCCATGCGCGTCTTCTTGTGACCGGCCCTACGCTCACCCAGAATGCGCGCGCACATCAGGGGCGTGAGGGTCAGCGAGACAAGACCGGAAGCAAGAATCGCCACAATGATGGTGATGGAAAATTCCTGGAAAATTCGTCCGAGCAATCCCGGCAAAAACACCAGCGGGATAAAAACCGCGGCCAGGGAGAGCGTCATCGACAGAATCGTAAAAGAAATCTCGCCGGCGGTATTGTAAGAGGCTTTCAGGATGGATTCGCCATGCTCGGCGCGGCGAATCACGTTTTCTAAAAAGACGATCGCGTCGTCGACCAAGAATCCGATGGCCAGAGTGAGCGCCATCAAAGTCAGGTTGTTGATGGAAAAGCCGAGCATGTAAATCACGGCAAAAGTGAGCAGCAGCGAAAGCGGCAAAGCGACAGCCGGAATAAGGGTGTCGGTCGCGCGGCCGAGGAAAACGTAAATCACCATCACGACCAGGACGAATGCGATCAGCAGGGTCGCCCGCACGTCGTGCACCGAATTCACGATTGTTTGCGAGCGATCGAATACCGGGAGGAAAGTGATCGATCCCGGCAGGCTGGCGCGCAGCTCGGGAAAAAGAGCTTTCACTGAATTGGCGACTTCGACTGCATTCGCGCCCGCCTGCCGCGATACCGCGAGGACAACGGTGGATCCAGCCGGCTTGTATCCGCGCACCCAGAAGAACCGGGAAGTGCGCTCGTCCTGCACACTCTGTCTTACCTCAGCGACATCCCGCAAATAGACCGGTGAACGGTCATTGTTCCGGGCGACGATCAAATTGCGATAACCTTCCGCCTGATCGATCTGCCCGTTCGGCTGAAGGACAAACGTGCGATGCGGGCCATCAAATTGGCCTGCGCCGGAGTAAACCGTGCCGGCTTTGATCGCGTTCGCCAGATCGTCCATCGTTAGGCCGCGCGCGGCCAGCGCCGCCGGATCGGCCTTGATTCGGATCGCGCCTTGAACGCCATAGATATTCACTTGCGAAACGCCGGGAAGAATCGACATGCGCTGGGCCACGACGGTGGATGCGTACTTATATAGATCGCCGTCGGTCAGCGTGTCTGACATGAATCCGACCAGATAAACTGCCTGATCGTTCGGGTTCGTTTTGCTAAACGTGGGCGGACTCGGCAGATCGATCGGCAATTTGCCAGTGGCACGCTGAATTGCGGCCTGCACATCGGTGGCCGCGTCAGTGATGCTCTTGCTCAGAACAAATTGAAGAGTCAGTGACGTATTGCCCTGGGTGCTTTGGCTGGTGATGATGTCGAGTCCGGGGATTTGGAGAAATTGTTTCTCCAGCGGGGTGGCGATGTTGTTGGCCATCGTCACCGGATCCGCGCCCGGATAGGCACAGCTCACCTGGATGATCGGATAATCGACCGCCGGAAGGTCGTTAACGGCGAGTTTGTTGTAGGTCGCAAATCCCGCAACGATGACCGACAAGGTCAACAACACCGTCATCACTGGGCGCCGGATAAACGGCCCGGAGAGTCCGGTGCCTTCGACCGGAACTAACTTTGACGATTGCGGCGCTCCGCCCTCGGATTTTGAGCCCAGGCGATTTTTATCTCGCGATTTGTGATCGCCATTGCCCGAGTCGTCGTGTTCGTCGCCGTGATCCATGGACAATTACATTGTGCCCTTTGGGGCGCCGTCCTGATTAACGGGCGAATTGGGTGCATACGGCTTTGGATCAACCTTCGTTCCAGGAGCCAGCGCGAGCTGGCCGGTGACAACCACGGTTTCGTTTGGCTGAATCCCGCTTTCAATCACCTGCAGGTCGCCATCCTGTCGCTGGCCCGGTTTCACCGGACGAAGATCCACTGTGTTGTCCGCCTTCAACACAAATACGAACGGTCCACTTTGGCTAATCTGCACTGCTTGCGCGGGGACCAGCCGCGCATCCTTGATCGTGTCGAGAATGAAACGAACGCGCACGAACTCCAATGGCCAAAGCGCGTGATCCGGATTTGGCGTTACCCCGCGCGCTTTCACCGTGCCCGATCCCGGCTGGACGGCGGTATCGATGAAATACAAATCGCCCAGGAGTGGCGCTGCTTTTTCATCGGGCGAATACGTCTGGACCTTTACGTTTGCTCCCCCGAGATACTTCCTCACCAGGGTCAAGTCGGTCTCCGAGACCGTGAAATCAGTGTAGATTGGATCGAGCCTCTGGATCACGACGAGCGGCTGACTTGCGGGGCCGACCAGATTTCCGACATCGACATTGCGCAACCCAATGCGCCCGTTAATCGGCGACTTGATATAGCAGTAATCGAGATTCACCTGCGCGGCTTTGGCAGCCCCTTCCGATTTGTGCGCGTTGGCCTGGGCTGAATCCAGGTCTTGTGGTGAGATGACGTTGCGGGCGCGCAACTCCTGCTGCCGTTTCAACGTGATCTGGTCGAGGGTCGCCTGCGCCTGCGCCTGTTCAAGGGCCGCTTCGTACGGACGCGGGTCGATGGTGAAGAGCAAATCCCCCACCTTCACGTCGGCGCCATCTTTAAAATGTCGCTCCAAAATGACTCCGCTGATTTGCGCCTGCACTTGCACCGTTTCGTAGGCTGCACAGGTCCCAATTTCATCGAGATAAATGGGCACATCCTTCTGCACCACCTTGCTAACCAAGACAATCCGCGGCGGCGGCGGCGGCGCGGCCTTCTTGCGGGTGCCGATGGCACGCGCAACCAGCAAAAGCAGAACGACCGCGATCGCGCCCCCGATAAGATAAAGGCGTTTGCGACCCCATTTCCGTTCGAGGTCGGCCATGGTGACGCGCGTGGCCACATTCACTTTCTCCATTGTTGCCATTTAGATTGGTGCCCTTTGGTAAATTTGCATCAGGGGGGATCAACAGCAAAGACAACCACCGTCTGGTCCCGGTAGTCCTTTACGGCCACAAGTTCGTGGGTTTGTCGCGGAGTCCATTTCTGTTCCTGGCGCGCCTTGGGCGCGTCCTCGTCTCGCACAAGAAAACAGCGCGTCTCCCACGGAAGCTCTTCAAAGGTGCTGACATACTTCACCGGTCCATGCAGATAGAAAAAGAACGGCTGATAGTTCGGATCGACCGCATAAAGCTCGGTCGACGGTGGAATTACCCGTTCGATCTGGTCGGCAATATTTCGCACTTTCGGATGCCGCTTCATAACCATGGCGGCAATGGGATAGCCGACGACGCCCGCAAGCACCGCCAGGCCGACGAACGCGACCACCGGGATTCGCCAGTTGATCGCTTTGGGCTGATCACCTTGCAGCCATGCCGGCAGACGAAAGACGTTTTGCGCGTAAGCCATGCCAATCAACCAGGCGAATCCCGCGATCGTTGGAATCGAATAACGCGGCGCCGATCCGGGAAGCAGACTAACGAGTGTTAAGGGCAGGAAGGTTGACCAAAGCAAAGCGTGCGCAAGGCGCTTGTCTGCTTCATTGGAGAAGGCCGGGAGGCGAATCAGCGGCGCAAGCAGAATCCATGGGAGGAGATAGGCCAGCGCGCGCGGCAGAATCGTGATCCAGGCGCTGAAGGTGAAATAATCTCCGGTCGCACGACCGGTAAATTGCGACGACCACCGATTGACCACGCCTTGTCCAGCGCTGACGCGCAACAAGGGAATGGCCCAGGCGCCGAAGATGCCCAGCATCACGAAAATGCCGGCGATGTGCGCCGGATGATAAAGCAGCCGCCACTGCCGGCTTTGCCAGAGGGCCGCAATCACGACCGCGTAAAAAAAGAAAAGATGCGTCGGACCTTTCGCCAACCAGCCGAGGCCGAGAAATATCCAGGGAACAATCCAGGTCAGCCATGGTGATCGCCCCTCACGCCACCAGCTGAGCCACAAAACCACGGCAAGCGCAGTCAGCGACGCATAGAGTGCTTCGATTTCGATCAGGCGGCCCTTTTGAATATTCGCAACGCTCGTCAACCAGACCATCGCGGCCACGAGCGATCCTGACGCACCCAGACTTCCACGCCCCACGGTCACAAAAACCAACGCCACCATGAGAAGACTGAGCACGGAAGGCGCGCGCACCACCCACTCGTTGCGGGCTCCGAAAAGTTTTAAGGAGCCGGCCACAGCCCAGTTGATCAGGGGCGGCTTCCGAAAATAATCCTCCCCGCCGACTTGCGGGACGAGAAAGTTGCCCGATTCCAGCATGGCCATGGCGGGGAGAATTCGGCGCCCTTCCTCTCCCCTGATTTCGAACAAACCCAGCGAGGGGAGATAGATCGCGGCCCAAATGATGACAACGATCAAAACGTTGGCCCGCGGCGACATCCCTGACTCTGTCGCACAGGGGAGGCGTTGCAAGATCTCGAAAGGGGGAGTCGGCGCTCGGATTGTTATCTAGTAGGACGACACCAGTCTCTTAGTCCCGCCGGTGCCACCGGGGCCCTCCTTGACGGAAGCCCCCTCCAAAACTAAGGTAATGACCTAGTCCGCGCTGGAGGGAGTGGGAACTGATGTCCCACTCCTTTTGGTCTGCGGGCTGCATGTTTTTATGAACGCGGAATTTATTGCCATGCTGGATTACCTGGAGCGGGAGCGCGGAATCAAGCGCGAGATCCTGCTCGAGGCCGTCTCGAACGCACTCCTCTCTGCCTCCAAGAAGAGTGTCGGGGCAGCGCGCGATCTTCGCATCGATATCGATCCAAAGACCGGCGACATCCGGGCCCTGGCTAACCTGGTGGTGGTGGAAAGCGTCTCCAACCCGCAGGACGAGATCGACCTCAACAAAGCGCGCCGATTGAAGCCGGAGGCCCAACTGGGCGAGACCGTCGAAGTCGAAGTGACGCCGCGTAATTTCGGCCGCATCGCCGCTCAGACGGCCAAGCAGGCAATGATGCAGCGCATCCGCCAGGTCGAGAAGGAAATGATTTACGAGGAGTTCAAGGATCGCGCCGGCGAGATCGTGAGCGGCACGGTTCGCCGATTCGATCGTTCCGATGTGATACTCGATCTCGGCAAATTCGAAGCAATCATGCCGCAGCGAGAGCGCGTGGTTGTGGAAGATTACAACGTCGGAGATCGGCTGCGCGCTTACGTCGTGGCGGTCGATAACGGAATTCGCGGCCCCGAGATTATTGTTTCGCGCAGCCATCCTAATTTCGTTAGGCGCCTGTTCGAACTGGAAGTCAGCGAGATCGCTGACGGCACGGTGGAAATTCGCGGCATCGCGCGCGAAGCCGGTTACCGCACCAAGATCGCGGTCTGGAGCGCGAACGACAAGGTTGACCCGGTGGGCGCATGCGTCGGCATGCGCGGTTCGCGGGTCAAGAACATCGTCCGCGAACTAAACAACGAGAAAGTGGATATCATTCGCTGGAGCTCCGACCCGAAAGAATTTGTCCTCGAAGCGCTCAAGCCGGCGAAGGTGAAGAACCTGGTTTTCGATACCGAAAAGAAGAGCGTCCAGATTTCGGTCGACGAAGATCAGCTTTCCCTCGCCATCGGAAAGAAGGGCCAGAATGCGCGTCTCACTTCTCGCCTAACGGGTTGGGAGATCAACATCGACAAAGACGCGACCGCGACGACCCAGGTTGAACAGAAGGTCGCGCAGGCCGCGCAGACACTTGCCAGCACCCTCCCGATCACTTCGGAAGAGGCGGTCACTTTGGTCAAAGCCGGTTTTACCAACATGGAAGGGCTGCGCGACGCCGATGTGAAGGATATCGTGGATATTTTGGGAGTGGACGAAGCCAAAGCTCAGCAGATTCACGAAGCTGTTCACCGCGATGAAAAGGTGGCCACTTGATCACGAAATTCGCTTAAGACTTCTTAAGCCGTGAGAAAATATTTTTACAACTCGAATGCCTACAAAGACGACCAGCAAAAGCGGAGCACGAAAACCCGCCGCAAAGCCTGCGGCAAAGGCATCGTCTGCGCGTAAGCCAGCTGCGTCTGCATCGAAAGCCAAGCCGGCTGCACCCGCGCCCGCCGCGAAAAAGGCGGAGGTCAAACACGTCAGCCATTCAAGCCACGCGGCCACTAAGCCACGCACGGAAGCGACGCCAAAAGTCGCTCCGAAGCCGCCCGCGCCTCGCCGCGACCCTTCCGAAACAGTCTCCCTGATCGACGAGAAGAAGCCGAAAAAGAAAACGCCGGACGGCGAAAAGAAGACCGGATTTCTTCCTCCGATTTCGCGGATTCGAGCGTCATTGGAGACACCGGCCGTCGTTTCCAAGCCCGCTGAACCGGTGGCAGCACCGGTCGCCGCGGCCGCTCCGGCACCCGCGCCGGCCGTGCCTGTGGCCGACGAGGCAGCAGCACCGGAAGCCGAGGAGCCGAAGAACGTCATCCATATCAAACCGCCCATCCTGGTGAAGGAACTGGCGACGCAGCTTGGGGTAAAAAATTTCCAGCTCATCAAAGAGCTGATGACCGACTTCAACGTCTTCGTAAACCAGAACCAGACGATCGAGCCTGACATCGCGACGAAAATTGCCGAAAAGCACGGCTTTATTCTCGAGAAAGAGGTTCGCCTCAAAGGCGGCGGGGTCCACAAGGTGGAGCAGGTTGTCGTCGCGCCGCCTCCGCCGGTGATCGAGAAAGAGGAAGAACTAAAACCTCGCGGGCCGATCATCACTTTCATGGGTCACGTTGATCACGGTAAGACCTCACTGATGGACGCGATCCGCAAGACGCGCGTGACTGCCGGCGAAGCAGGCGGCATTACGCAGCACATCGGTGCCTACCGAGTGGAATACAAAGGCCAGCCAATCACTTTCCTCGATACGCCGGGCCACGCGGCTTTTACGGCCATGCGCGCGCGTGGTGCTTCGGTGACCGACATCGTTGTTCTCGTAGTCGCGGCCGACGACGGGCTCATGCCGCAAACAATCGAGGCCATCAATCACGCCAAAGCCGCGCCGCACGTTGAGATCATGGTGGCGATTAACAAGATCGATTTGCCGGGCGCAAACATCGATCGGGTGAAGAAGCAGCTCCAGGACAAGGATCTCACTCCGGAAGACTGGGGAGGCAAAACCGTCACCGTGCCGGTATCAGCGACCAAGGGGACGAATATCGATCAGCTTCTCGAGATGATGCTGCTACAGGCGGAAGTGATGGACTTGAAGGCTTCGCCGACGGCGAAACCGCGCGGCACCGTGATCGAAGCGCAGCTGGAAGCGGGACGTGGCCCAACGGCGACTGTGATTGTGCAAATGGGCACGTTGAAAGTCGGCGACCCATTTATCTGCGGCGATTACAGCGGGAAAGTGAAGTCGCTGATCGACGATCAGGGCAACCAGGTCAAAGAGGCCGGGCCATCGATGCCGGTAAAGGTGTTGGGGTTCACGGGATTACCGAACGCGGGTGACGAACTCCTTGTTATGTCGTCCGAGCGCGAAGCGAAAGCGCTGAGTGAAGAACGGCTGGATACAAAACGTGCCGGAAAGCTCGCCTCGCCGCAACGCGCGACGCTGGAGAGTCTCCTGGAAGCACCGGATGGAAAGAAGCTTCTGCGCATCGTCCTCAAGACGGATGTGCAAGGTTCCCTCGAGGCTTTGAGCAACGCTCTCAGCCAGATCGACAGCAAGAAGATCGACCTCGAATTGATACATGGCGGGGTTGGCCCCATCTCGGAGAACGATATCCTGCTGGCGAGCGCATCCGACGCCGTGGTCGTGGGCTTCAACGTCAAAACGGAAAATCTCGCGATCGGCGCAGCCAAACGCGAAGGCGTCCAGATCAAGCTTTACTCCATCATCTACGAATTGATCGACCAGATGAAGGAAGCCATGGCCGGCCTGCTCGATCCAGAGCATCGCGAGACCGTCATCGGACATGCCGAAGTGAAGCAGGTCTTCCAGCTCAGCCGTGGCATCGTGGCGGGCTGTCTCGTTACCGACGGACGAATCGCAAGAACTGCCCGTGCGCGAGTCTTGCGCCGTCGCCAGCCGGTTTACGATGGAGGACTCTCCACTCTGCGGCGCTTCCAGGACGATGTGAAAGAGGTTCGATCGGGCCTCGAGTGCGGCATCAAACTCGGCGACTTCAGCGAATATCAAGTAGGCGACATCATCGAGTGTTACCAGCTCGAGCAGGTCGCCCAAAAGCTCTAGCAGACTGGAGCAATGGAGCATGGGTGCGCTGGAGTCATGCTCCTGCCCTCCTGCTCCACAAACACATAACTCCGCAACTCCAACGCTCCATCTGTGAAACACCGTCTCCTTCGCGTTAACGAATTGGTGAAGCGCGAGCTCAGCTTGCTGATCACGCGCGAGCTGGATTTTGAGCCCGCCCTTGTGACCGTCAGCTCGGTCGATGTAACGCCCGATCTGAAGAACGCCCACGTCTTCGTCAGCGTCCTTGGGGCGAAATCGAAAATCGATGTCTTGGAAAAGCTCCAAGCGCATCGCGCGATTCTTCAGGCGGACATGGCTAAGACGGTCGTGCTCAAATACACCCCGCACCTTGTCTTTCACCTGGACGATTCGATCGAGCGGGGAACGCGCGTCATCGAAATTCTGCAGAAGCTCGAAGCACCGGAACGTGGGGAAGACTAAATCCGTCGCTTGGCGGAAACCTGCGAGTCGCTAACTTGACCCTGCGGGCGAGCCACCGTGCTTCGAACATTATGAGTTCATCGACATTTCCGGAAATCGCCAAGGTCCTTCGCGAGAAGAATAGCTTCGCCGTTTTGAGCCACGTCCGGCCTGATGGCGACGCGCTTGGAAGCCAGCTGGCGATGGCTTTGACGCTCTTGAAGTTAGGCAAAAATGTTCGCGTCTGGAATGAAGACGGCATGCTCGAGAAATATTCCTTTCTTCCACGCGCCGAATTGCTGGCGAAACCGCCCGCCATTCGCGAGAACGTCGATGTTGTCATCGCGCTCGATACTGCCATTCAAAACCGCATGGGAACGGCCCTCGAATCCGTCGGGAAGAGCGAGATTTGCATCAACATCGATCATCACCCGAGCAATCCGCGCTATGGGGACATGGTCTACGTCGACGCAACCTCGCCTGCAACCGGCCAAATTCTTTTCGAATTGCTCAAGGCCGGCGGTTTCCCCATCGACTCCGATATTGCCGAAAATCTTTTCGTCGCCATTTCGACAGACACCGGCTCGTTTCAATATTCAAACACCACCGCGCGGACTTTTGAAATCGGCGCGGAATTGATCCGAGCCGG
Organism: uncultured Verrucomicrobiae bacterium; assembly: GCA_963824205.1. GTDB lineage: Bacteria > Verrucomicrobiota > Verrucomicrobiia > Chthoniobacterales > UBA10450 > JBBRDU01. The sequence continues at coordinate 362,419 of CAWGOG010000003.1, forward strand.
CGTGAATGTCGGTCGCATCAGTCAGCAGATTTACGAGAACTATCCCCGACGCCGCGCCGAACTTCTTCGAGAACTTCTCCGAACGATGCGCTTCGACGCCGACGGCCGGGTCGCAAGCTTCAGTCTGAGTATGCAAACCGCCTCCGATCTCGGCGTTTTTCCCGAAGATAACGAAGGCTTGATCGATCATCTCCGAGCGATCCAGGGGGTGATCGTGGCGGTTTTCTTCGAGGAGCTAGCCGACGGCAAGGTCCGCGTGAGCATGCGCTCGAAGGACGAGAAGGTGGATGTTTGCGCGATCTGCCAGAAATTCGGCGGCGGCGGCCATAAGCTCGCGGCCGGTGCTCGCGTCCGCGGAACGTTGGACGAGGTGAAGCAGCGTGTCTTGAAGGAGATTTGTGATGTCATTGGCTGCAACTCCTGACGGCGTCCTTCTGGTCGACAAAGCCGAGGGGATGACTTCGCATGATGTCGTCGCGCTCGTGCGACGACGGCTCGAGATCAAGAAAGTTGGGCATTGCGGGACGCTCGATCCCATTGCCACGGGCCTCCTCCTTCTCACCCTCGGGCGCGGAACGAAGATTCAGGATCTGCTCATGAGCGAGGACAAGGAATACGTCGGAACGCTCACGCTCGGCGCATCGACCAGCACACAGGACCGTGAAGGCGAAATCCTGGAAACAAAGCCGGTGCCGCCATTGTCGGAAGAGCAGATTCGCGCGGCCTTCGAAAAATTTCGCGGCGATTTCTATCAAATGCCGCCAATGGTTTCGGCGATCAAACACGCGGGCGTGCCGCTTTACAAACTCGCTCGCCAGGGAAAGGTCGTCGAACGTGAGCCACGCCTCGTGCATGTCTATCGTTACGTCATCGATAAGATTGCTTTGCCCGACATCGACTTCACGGTTGTGTGCAGCAAAGGCTTTTATGTTCGCACCTATGCGCACGACATCGGCGACGCGCTCGGTTGCGGAGCGCACTTGAAGAATCTGCGACGAACCAAATCAGGACGGTTCGGCCTGGATCGGTCCATCACGGTTGATGAGATCAGGAACGCGGCGCCCCAGGAGATTCTTGGGCGGATGCTGACGCTTCCGGAAGTTTCGCGAATGCGCGGAGCGTGAGACTTCGTCATTTTCCTAGTGGAAACTCTCCATTCCATCCCCGAACTCGCTGGCCTTCGCGGCCCCCTATTCCTCGCCATCGGCGTCTTCGACGGCGTCCATCTCGGACATCAGGCAGTCATCTCGACCTCCGCGCGGAATGCGAAAGCTGCGAGCGGCACGCCCGTTGTCGTAACTTTCGATCCTCATCCGGCGAAAGTCTTACGCCCACAGGATGCGCCGCATCTCCTGACCGCGACCGCGCATAAGATCGCGCTCATCCAAGCCCTTGGGGTCGAGCACCTGCTCGTGATCAAGTTCGATCGCGAATTTGCGGCGACTCCTCCGGAAGAGTTCGTCAGGGCACTGGTTGAGAATTCGAAGCCTCTGCGCCAAATCTGCGTCGGCCACGAATGGTCGTTTGGGAAAAACCGCGCGGGAAACCTCGAACTGCTGCAGAAACTCGGCGCGGAAAACAACTTCGAAGTTGTCGGGATCAAGCCGGTGCGCGTTAACGACAGCGTTGTCAGCAGCACGTCGATTCGAAGCGCCGTTCAGGAGGGCGATTTTGCGCGCGCCGCCGAGATGCTCGGACGCGATTACACCATTCTCGGAACGGTGGTGCATGGTCAGGCGATCGGAAACAGCCTCGGATTTCCGACGGCAAACCTGAGCGCGCACAGCGAACAATTTCCACCCAACGGGGTTTATCTCGCTCAAGCTTCGCTCGATGGCAGCGCTTACAAAGGAGTCATTAACCTGGGCGTTCGCCCGACGGTGGCGCGTGGTGTTCCGGAACGCACTCTTGAAATCCACCTGCTGGATTTCGATCGCGACATCTACGGGAAGGATATTGAAGTCCGCTTCGACCGCTTCCTAAGGGCCGAAATGAAGTTCGGAAGCGTGGATGAACTGCGGGAGCAGATCCGCAAAGATGTTGAGATGGCACGGGCGCTGACGAAGCGCATATAGTGGAAAGCGGACGAGACAAGCTCGTCCCCTCCATAATCAGTTGGCAGCACGTTCCCCGGGAGGGACGAGCTCGTCTCGTCCGCTCTTTGGCTGCCTACTTCCGCGACCAGACGCTGGCGCGAAGGTCGCTATCCCTGGAGAGAACCGCAGCCACACCGATTCCGGTCATGAGGAGACCGACTGCAGCGGAGAGATAGAGCAACCCAAGCGGACTGAGCTGGCCCACGCGCATCACGCCGTCGCCGACGAAACGACCGCCACCGGAAAGAAGATAGGCCAGCAGACTGGCGAGCACCGTCGCGCTCAGAAGAATCGCAGCACGAACGCGTTGGCGATGCGCGCCTGGCGCCGGCAGTATGGCCATGACCCGGCGCGTAAAACCGGCGTCGTCGATGTACGGAGTCGCTTCGCGAAGCTGCCGGTCGAGATCATCGAGTTCGTTAGCCGTATCCATTTTAGTTAGTTGCCCACGCGGCCAGGGTTTTCTTCAATTTCTCTCGTCCGCGGAGAACATTCGTTTTCACCGTTCCGAGAGGAATATCCAGCACCCGGGATGCCTCATCATGCGATAAACCGCTCTGACAGCAAAGCAAAACTGCTGTCCGCTCGTGTAAAGGCAGGAGGCTAAGGGCGTGCATAAGGTCCTGTTTTAATCCCGGATCAACCGTGCTGGGATCCGGTTCCGCCTGCAAAATGTTCTCGTCGATCCCGACGAGTTCCTTTTTGCGGCGGGCATCCTCGCGAAAGACGTTATAGGCAATTCGGTATAGCCAGGTCGAGAAGCGAGCTTCTCCACGAAAGCTTCGGATATGTTTGTAAGCCTTGAGAAAAGCTTCTTGGGCGAGATCATCGGCCAGCGCAAAATCGGTCCGCGTGAGCTGCCGCAGGAGGCCTCGAACGCTCGATTGATGCCGACGGACCAACTCGCTAAAAGCGTGCTGGTCTTCATCGACAAGAACACGAGCGACGAGGTCCGCATCGGTTAACTCCACTCCCGCAGCCTACGGCAACGGCGGCGGATTGTCTGCTTTGGCTTCACCGTCGGGCTTGCCTTCAAGTTTCCAAACCAGGAGATAACCCACGCCGATGAGGAAGGGGATCAGGCCGAAGGCCCATGCTCCCCCGTCGCCATCATTCACCGCCGCCAGAAAGGCCATCAGGCCGATCCCGATCATCGTCCAGATCACGCCGCGGCGCATATCCGAGCGCTTGCGTACCGCCGCCGGTGGATTCAACAAGGCTGCCGGAACGGGTTGCCCTTTCTCCACCATCATCCTGACGGTCCGATGCATCATGCGACTGCGGGAAAAACCAAAATACAGGATGACCGCGAAAATCAGAACGGGAGTCCCGAATACAATCATGACAATCGGGACCACAGCGTCCGGGATATCGTCGTGGCTTTCATGCGAACGAGTTGACGACTTGTCGCTGTCCGAATCGGAGTCGCTATTGATGTCAAAATGGATGCCTTTGTTGTGAAGGTTCCTACTAACCTTCTTGTGAATTCTTCCCGCAAGCGTCGAGGAATCCTCCGACTCGCCGGGAGACGCACTTACCGCCGGCGAAACAGACGGGACCGGTGCGACGGTAGCCATCGGGCTCGAGGACGGAACAGCGCCCGGACCCTGAGCCAGGGCCGCCACCGACAGCCCGGCCAAGCATATCAATATAGTGAACAGTTTCTTCATAATTAACCTCTCCATAGTGAGATGCAGCCCGACAGTCCTTTGGATTCAAGAAAAGGGTCTTTCTGGCACAACGGCCGCACCCGGATTAACACCGTGCGATCCCCCTTACTTAAACTGCTCAGCCTCTGTCGACCCCCGCAAAGCCGTGGTCGATGACTCGCCCCCAGAAATGACCTGGGCAACCTCATCAAAATAGCCCGTTCCCACCTCGCGCTGATGTTTAGTAGCGGAATACCCCTCCTTCTCCGAGTCGAATTCGGCTTCCTGCAGCTCGGAATAAGCGGTCATTCCCTTATCCCGATAGGCACGGGCTAATTTGAACATGGAGTGGTTCAACGCGTGAAAACCCGCCAGCGTGACGAATTGGAATTTGTAACCCATGGCGCCAAGCTCCCGCTGAAATTTCGCGATGGTCCCCGCATCGAGTTTCTTTTTCCAATTGAACGAGGGCGAGCAGTTGTAGGCCAGCAATTTGCCCGGACAAACCTGATGCACCCCTTCGGCGAATCGACGGGCTTCATCCAAATCGGGCGTGCTTGTTTCACACCAGACCAAGTCGGCGTACGGGGCATAGCTTTGCCCACGATCGATCGCCTGATCCAATCCCGCGCGAACCCGGAAAAACCCCTCGGGCGTCCGGTCTCCGTCCAAGAATTTCTGGTCGCGCTCGTCCACATCACTCGTTAGGAGAGACGCGCCGCCGGCATCCGTCCGAGCGACGATTACCGTTGGCACATCCGAAACGTCTGCCGCGAGGCGAGCGGCCACCAGGTTGCGGATGGCCTGTGAGGTGGGCACCAGAACTTTCCCCCCCATGTGACCGCATTTTTTTTCACTCGCGAGCTGATCCTCCAGATGAACGCCGGCGGCTCCGGCTTCAATCATGGCCTTAACGAGCTCAAAGACATTGAGCGGCCCGCCGAACCCGGCTTCAGCGTCGGCAACAATTGGCGCAAACCAGTCGACGTCCCCTTTCCCTTCGGCTTGCTGGATCTGATCCGCTCGTTGCAATGCGTTATTGATCCGTTTGATAACCGCCGGAACGCTGTTCGCCGGGTAAAGGCTTTGGTCCGGATACATCTGACCCGCGAGATTCGCGTCCGCTGCGACCTGCCAGCCGCTCAGATAAATTGCCTTCAGCCCAGCTTTCACCTGTTGAACAGCCTGGTTCCCGGTCAGCGCACCGAGCGCCGCGACATATGGCTCCGTTTGAAAGAGGCCCCGCAGCTTTTCCGCGCCAATTCGAGCCAGGGTATGTTCGATCTGCACACTCCCGCGGAGCCGTTGAACATCGCTCTCTGAATAAGGACGCCTGACTCCCCCGACGGGCTCTGGCTCACGCGAAGGTTGCCCTCGTTGGGATATTCTCGATCGCTTCGCGCCGTTGGGATTGTGTTTCATAATTAATTCAGGTGCTCGTATGCCGGGAGCGTCAGGAAGTCCGCGAAATGATCGTCGATGGTGATCTTCTCAAATAGATCGCGCGCCAAAGCGAACTTACGGGCGCCATATTCGCCATCGCCGATCTGGTTTTGAATTTTGCCTAACTCTTCGCGAAGGATTTGCCGAAAAAGCTCAACTGTAACTTCAGTTCCATCATTGAGTTTGCCGCCCGGATTGCGAATCCATTGCCAGATTTGCGCGCGAGAAATTTCTGCGGTGGCGGCGTCCTCCATAAGATTGAACAGCGGAACAGCGCCGCTGCCTCGAAGCCACGCCTCCAGATATTGAACACCCACGGAGACGTTCTGCCGCAATCCCGCTTCGGTGATCGGCTCTGTCGGTCCAAAATCGAGCAGATCGGCCGCGCCTACGTTTACGTCTTCGCGTTTTTTCTCGATCTGGTTTGGCGTTTTCATCACGGCATCAAAAGCATTCATGGCGAGTTGAACCATTCCGGGGTGCGCCACCCACGTGCCATCGTGCCCGTCCCGGGCTTCCCGTTCCTTATCGGCCCGAACCTTCGCGAAAGCTTCCTCGTTAGCCGCGGCATCATTTTTCACCGGGATCTGTGCCGCCATCCCTCCCATGGCGAAAGTGTTCCGGCGATGACAGGTTTGAATACAGAGAAGCGAATACGATCGCATGAAATGTGTCGTCATGGTCACGAGACTGCGATCGGCAAAGACGAGGTCTTTCTTGTGCGCAAATTTCTTGATGCACGAAAAGATGTAATCCCATCGTCCACAGTTCAGGCCGGCGGAGTGTTCGCGCAGCTCGTAAAGGATCTCGTCCATTTCGAACGCCGCCGGAATTGTCTCAATCAAAACGGTGGCGCGAATTGTCCCGCGAGGAATCCGCAGCTCGTCCTGAGCGAAGTTGAAAACATCATTCCAAAGGCGCGCTTCGAGATGGCTCTCCATCTTGGGCAGATAAAAATAAGGGCCGCTGCCGCGATTGATCAGTTCACGCGCGTTGTGGTGAAAGTAGAGAGCAAAGTCGAAGAGACCGCCGGGCACGGGCTCGCCGTCCACCAGAAAATGTTTTTCTTCGAGGTGCCAGCCTCGCGGTCGAACCAGGAGAACAGCGCATTTTTCGATCAGCCTGTATTCCTTGCCTTCCGGCGAGGTGAATTGGATCGTTCGGCGGATGGCGTCCCGGAGATTGATCTGACCCTCAATCATGTTTCGCCACGTCGGCGAATTGGCGTCCTCGAAGTCCGCCATAAACATTTTCGCGCCCGAATTCAGCGCGTTAATCACCATTTTGCGATCCGTCGGCCCCGTAATCTCCACCCGCCGGTCCCGCAGATCCGGGGGAATGGAGGCACAAGTCCAGGCTCCCTCGCGGATGTCCCGGGTTTGCTCAAGGAAATTGGGCAATGTTCCTGCGTCGAATTCGACCTGGCGGTCGCGCCGGGCCTGCAGCAGCTCTTTTCGCCGCGAATTGAAACGGCGATGCAAATTCGCCACCAGCTCCATGGCGCCGGGCGTCAGAATTTCGGAAAAAGCAGGTGAGAGTTCCCCCCTTAGCTCAACGCCGGCGGGCATTTGTGCCAGATCCGTTTTGGTAGGCTGCATTCTCTCTTTCATCGAAGCGAATACCGCTGCTGGCCGCACAACGGAGTGCATCTATACCGGCGAAGGCTGGAGCGGGTGAAGGGGTTCGAACCCTCGACATTCTCGTTGGCAACGAGATGCTCTACCACTGAGCTACACCCGCGTCTTGAGGAGGGGAATAATCGGCGAGAGCCCGTTTCGCGCAAGATTTTATTGCAGGCGAAATGCCCTCCCATCCGGGTCCTGGCGACCCGCCGTGAGTCGGCACAGTCATCGCTCCGTCAGGGGATCCCTCAGCGTCTCCGCGGCTTGGGATGACGGATGAACCGTCACGCGCCCGCCATCACCTGTCATCCCGAGGCGGCGTGGGCAGCGCGCCGAGGGACCTCTCATGCGAAATTACGCCACCCAAGTCTCGTTGCTCCTGAATCGGGAATCCGAATCGCACCGTCCCTTTGCGGCCGGGAGGCCGCAAATCTCGCAGCGAAAACGGAACCGATTCATTGCCGCACTTCCCGTATGACAAACTTTCGACCTCGGCGACACTCCAAGTCCATGCCCGCCTTGGATCAAATCAGCCCATCGCTGCCGGAGTTTCTCGACCTCGCAAAGGATGCCAACCTCATCCCAATCGTCACCGAGCTGGTGGCCGATAGCGAAACGCCAATTTCGGCCTTTGGAAAAATTCAGGACCTCGGCGAATGTTTCCTATTCGAATCGGCTGAGACGAACGAACAGTCCGGCCGTTTCTCGTTCATAGGCTTTGATCCGCTCCTGCGCTTCGAAAGCAAAGGCAGGACCGTTTCGATTATCGAACGCGAAAAGAAGCGCTCATTCGAAACCGAAACCGATCCCGTGGCAGAACTGGAGTCCATCCTGGCCCGCTACCGCGTCGCCAAACAAACTGACCTTCCGCATTTCAACGCCGGCGCGGTCGGCTACATCGGTTTTGACGTCATTCCATTTTTTGAGCCAACAGTAAGCATTCACCCGCGCGACGATCTGCGCATCCCGGAGATGTCGTTCATGATCGCCCGCGTCCTCGTGGTCTTCGATCATCGCTTCCGCCGCCTGCGTCTCATCGTAAACGCCCTGATCGAGGACGGCGCCAAAATTGAAGACGTCTACCAACAAGCGATCGATCGATCCAACGAGTTGTGCCTCCGGTTAGGCAAACCGCTAAATCTTCCCGCTATTCCAGCGCGGCGGGTCGACAAGCTTCCCAGCGCGCAAAGCAATTTTGAGCGAACCGAATTTGAAGACATTGTTAGGCAGGCACGCGAATACATTGCGGCCGGGGACATCTTTCAGGTTGTTCTGTCGCAACGATTCGAGACCGATTTCCCCGGCGACGCCCTCGATCTCTACCGTTCCCTGCGTTTTGGGAACCCCTCCCCTTACATGTTTATGTTGAAGTTCGAGAACGGCCTGACTGTCCTGGGGAGCTCGCCCGAAATGCATTTGCGGGTTCGTGGACGGTGCGCTGAAATCCGGCCGATCGCCGGGACGCGCCCGCGCGGGAAGGACGCCGATGAGGATGACCGCCTCGGAAAGGAACTTCTGGCCGATCCGAAGGAGCGCGCCGAACACGTGATGCTGATCGACCTGGGGCGCAACGATCTCGGGCGCATCTCAAAAATTGGAACCGTTCGAGTTACCGAACAGATGACCATCGAGCGCTACAGCCACGTAATGCACATCGTTTCGCATGTCGTCGGAGAGATTGCCGAAAACAAGACCGGGTTCGACGCGTTGCGCGCCACTTTCCCGGCCGGGACGGTGTCAGGCGCGCCCAAGGTTCGCGCCATGCAAATCATCAGCGAGTTGGAAAAATCCAGCCGCGGCTTCTATTCCGGCGTCGTCGGATATTTCGGAATCGACGGCTCGATTGACACCTGCATTGCGCTCCGATCCATCGTTCTGCTTGATGGACGAGCCTACTTGCAGACAGGTGCCGGAATTGTCGCGGATTCCGATCCCGGACGAGAATACGAAGAATGCGTTAACAAATCCAAGGCCATGCTGGAGGCGATTGAGCGAGCGAGGACGATCACGCGATGAAACTACTCGTCATCGATAACTACGACTCGTTCACCTACAACCTCGTGCAGTATTTCGGCGAGCTTGGCGCCGAGGTGGTGGTGAAGAGAAATGATCAAATCACCGTCGAAGAAGTGCAGGCGCTGCAGCCGGATCGCATTTGTATATCGCCAGGGCCGGGGCGACCTGAGAATGCAGGCATTTGCCCCTCGCTCGTCGAACAACTCGGCTTCGAAATTCCTATCCTCGGTGTCTGTCTTGGCCATCAATGCATCGCCCAGGTCTTTGGCGCGAAGATTTCGCGCGCCACATCTCTCATGCACGGCAAGACCTCGCAGATTCATCACACGAATCGCGGACTCTTTAAGGGACTTGAGCAGCCACTCGAGGCGACGCGCTATCACTCGTTGATCGTCGAGTTGCCGTCTTTCCCTGAGTGCCTCGAAATCACCGCCACGGCGGACGATGGCGAAATTATGGGACTGCAACATCGAGACTTGCCATTGCACGGGGTGCAATTTCATCCGGAATCGATCCTGACCCCATCGGGCAAGGATCTGTTGCGAAATTTTCTGACGGCCTAACAATCGAGTTGCACAGCACGCCATTGTTGCCAACAAAGAGCGGCGTCCTCTGGCCGCCGTTTTATTAAATCGGCGGCTGGAAGCCGCCGCTCCTTGTGCACGCATTGGGACGACCGGGAGGTCGTCCCACTCAAGCTCCGTTCTGCTGAATGACCTTGTGAATGGCCTCGAGTTCGCGCGTCATTTGCTCGTACTCTGAAAGCGTTAGGGCCTGGGCGCCGTCCGAAAGCGCTTCATCGGGCCGCGAATGGACTTCCACCATGATGCCGTCCGCGCCCACGGCCACTCCTGCGCGAGCCAGCGGTGTAACCATGTAACTGCGCCCGGTCCCGTGAGCGGCATCAACAATCACCGGAAGGTGTGAGATTCGTCGCACCGCGGGAACGGCCGCCAGATCAAGCGTGTTTCGCGTGTGCTGGGCGAACGTGCGCACACCGCGCTCGCACAACACGACCTGGTAATTCCCCTCGGTCATCACGTACTCGGCGGCCAGTAACCATTCTTCCAATGTCGCCGCCATCCCACGTTTCAAAAGCACCGGTAGCTTTGACCGGCCGACACGCTTCAACAGCGTGAAATTCTGCATGTTGCGCGCGCCGATCTGGATCATGTCGGCATGTTTTTCGACCAACTCGACGGTTTCGCTGTCGAGAGCTTCACTGACGATCTTCAGGCCGAATTCCTTGCGAATTTCGCCAAGAATTTTCAACGCTTCTTCGCCAAGACCCGAAAATGCATAGGGCGACGTTCGCGGCTTGAAGGCGCCGCCGCGGAAAAATTTGGCTCCGCTTCGCGCGACGCTTTCCGCCGTCGCAAACGCCTGGTCGCGGCTTTCCACGGCGCATGGGCCCGCGATGACGGCCAACGAACCGTCGCCAATCTTCGCTCCACCCACATCAACCACCGTGCGGTCGGGACGAAGATCGAGCGTGATGAGTTTGTAGGGTTTGGTTACGCGAATCGCTTCGGCGACGCCCGGGAGATTTTCGAAATGACTGAGGTCGACGGCTCCCTTGTTGCCGGTAATGCCGATAGCCGTTCGCGTCGCACCCGGCATCGAATGAGCGCGAAAGCCCAAGGCCTCGATGACGCGAATAACGTGAGCAATTTCATCGCCGGAAGCACCGGCGTTCATGACGATCAGCATTTAAAGGAACCGCTTACTTACCGGGCGGGCCTCACCGGGTCAACCTCAAGCGGCGGCATTCTCAGGATGGCGGATGCATTTGGGACTTGCGCCTCTCGAGTCAATCGCGACGAAATGGAACGTGGTTCTGCATATTCGAGCGCTTGTCTTGTTGCTCATGGTTACGCTCGCGCGGCCAGCAGCAGCCTTTGACACTTCTTATTGGGTCTGGCAACGGACGGACCCTTTGTCCTCCGAAGAGATCGACATCCTTCAGGCACAAGATGTTCGCCAGGTTTACTGGCACATCGGCGAGCTCGCCAATACCGGCGACACGTGGGAATGGAAATCGCGATTCCGGTTTCCATCGAACTCAACGCCGGTGCGTATCATTCCCGTGGTACGGCTTGTTTCGAAGGAAGCGTCACCTTTCAACGAAAGATCTTTCGAATCGCTTCGTAATAAACTGGTGCCGATCGCGAAACTGACCGGGTCGCTGCAAATCGATTACGACACGCCCGATCGACTGCTGAACGATTATGCCGGCGCACTCCGAAAGATTCATGAATTCACGCATGAATTGACCATCACGGCTTTGCCGCACTGGAGCCGATCCAATTCCTGGAAAGTATTTGGGGGCAGCGTCGATGCGCTCTTTCCGATGTTTTACGATTTCGAGCCGGAGCCAAACTTGATCGGGGCCTCGCCAAAACCGCTCATCGCGTGGTCGACCATGACCCAAATGCTGCAGGATTGGTCCCATTCGCCTTTGCCGTGGTTTGCGGGACTGCCCGCCTTCGCGCGTCTGACGGTTTATGATTCCACGGGAAAATCGCGCGGACAGATCAGGAATTGGACCTGGGACGAAATCACCTTCAATCCGAAACTGGCCGGAGTCCCGGGGACAAGCAGATCGACCGCGGTATTGAGGGCACTCGCGGTCACGCGCGTGTCGAATGTTGCTCTAAGCCCTAACGATCGATTGGTTGCGCGCTGGACTGACCTCGATCTTCTCCCACAAGCATCACAAAAGGCTCGTGAATCTGGCGCGGCCGGCTGTGTTCTTTTTCGACTGCCTAACCCGCCGGTGGCCAGCTCCGGATTTTCCCTTCCCCAGCTGGCACATCCCGGGGACAGGTTTGCACTTCGTCTGCGCGCCGCTGGCAGCAATCTTACGCTGGAGAACTCTGGCAACGGCGATCTACTTCCCCTCCTTGCGCCGCAAGAAGGCCAAGCACGCGGTTATCAGCTTGAAATTGTCGCCGACGCCCCCCTCTTTCGCGAAGCCGAGCCGGGGGATTTCCCTAGCGTCCATGGGTACGAAACCGACGAGTCGGCCAAGGCGGTGGCCACTCCCTTTGCTCAACGAATCGCTTTCGGCTTCAGCGAACTGCGCGCAGGGCAATCGATTCAGACCGGTCTCATTCAGCTGGCTCCCGGCGCATCTTTCCGACAGACTCGCTATCGAATTCAACCCATCGAAAAAGAATGGAAACTCATCGAATCAAACTAGTTACAATTGTCGCCGTTGCCGGGTTTACGATTACCAGCAGCCTGTTCGCCACCGGAGGTGACTGGTTCGAAACGCCGGCAAAGCTTTCCGACACCATCGAGATGCTGCCCGGGAAATCGTTAGGGGAAATTTTTCTCGAAACATCACCGAAACCACCTGAGGGAGAGTCTCTCGATGTTGACGCCGCAGCCCGCGATGTCGCCGCGAAGCTGGGAAATGAGCCATTACCGAAGCTGCTGAAATCAGCGGACGCCTGGATCGCGCAGGCGCGCGCGAGCCGCGATAACGATGCCTGCAACCTTGCGCACGATCTTCACGACGCGATCGCAGTATCGGCGTCGGACCCGGCGGCCGCGCGAGATTATATTCTCTGGCGAATCGGGAAGAACGCCGTCCCGAGCACCAATATTGAGGAGCGTGCAGAAGCCGCTAAGGGCCCAATCAAGGCGAATTGGCTTTGCGCCCGCGGCGCGTCGGAGTTTAGCGCCGGCGACAGGATCGATTGCCAGAAATGGTTCGACCGCGTGATCAAAGAATTTCCGAAACATCCTCGCGCCGAACTTGCCATGTTTTTAAAGGCGCGATGCGCTTTCTCCGCTTCGCGCAAAGAGGGCGCCGATGCGGCTGCGCGGACCAGGGCGATCGCAAGTTTCGAGGAATTTCGAAAGAAATATCCGCGCGGGCCGTACGAAGCGGACGCGCTTGGCTGGTTAGGCGCTCTGGCGTTCGACAGCGAAAAATACCTGAAGGCTCTCGAGGATTACATTGCCCAGGCCGAAGTGCCCGGTCACCCCGAGACACTGCCGACTGCAATCTACAACTGCGAACGGGCGCTCGTGCGTGTCGGTGCGAAGCCAGAGGGGAACGCCGCGTTTGATTTGGTCGCTCGCCACCCGCGAATTGCCATGGCCTTCGCCTACCTCGTGCTGAGCGCGCCCGAGGCCGATAATTACGACGGCAAATGGGATAATCCGGCGGACGTAAAGAAATGGCGCAAGGCGATGATGCCACGTTTGGCCGCGGCGGTCGCGAAACAGAAGGACGCCTACAAGGCGAACGACTGGAAGCCTCGTTATCTTGCAATCCTCGTCCAGGCCGCGAGCGCCAGCGGAAATCAAGCGCAGGCGCTTCAGCTCTCGGAGATTTCCGTCGACCAGTTGCTGAAGAGTGATGACCTGCTTTTCGCACGAGGCGTCGCCTTGCAACGGGCAAACCGAAATTCCGAAGCAATCGAAGCGTTCCAGAAGTTTCTGAGCGCATTCTCGAAGTCGCCCATGACGCCGGGCGTTTCGCTGCGGCTCGCGCTGGCCTGCCAGGACAACCATCAGGCCGGCAAGGCACTTTCTGTTCTCAGCAAGATCCTGCCGAGAACTAAGGCTGACACCGCTGCCGCAACTCCAACTCCGGCGGCCAAGGACGAGGAAGAAAGCGCGGACGATTCCGAGAGTGCCTCAGTAACGGACAGCCTCGGAACCCGGTTTACCGCCAGCGACGAATATCCCGCGGGCGAGACGGACTGGAAAATGTCGCAAAGCTCGGTCTATCCCAATCTATCCGGGGCCGACGAAGACCAGATCAAGATGTTGATCGACGCTCTTCTGACATTCTCTCCCCTTCCAGAGCTCGAGGCTGCCTTGAACGACAAAGCCCTGAGCGACGCAGATCGGACGGCTCTTCGGGGAGTCCTGGCGGAGCGTTACCTGGTTGCGGAGGATTTTTTGAATGCGAAGAAATTCCTGACCGACGCCGAAGCGCGAAAACGTGTTGATCGATTGGAAAGCCTAACGAAAGAGTCCACTGCCAGCGGTGCTGAAAAAGCCGACAAGATGGCCTTACTGGGAGATGCCTGGGCGGACGCGCGCGGAATGCTCCTGAGACAACCGTTGGGAACGAGAATCAGTATTTTTGATCGTCAGTGGAATTACGATCCCCTAACGAAAAGAGATAACGGCGTCGCCATCCGGCATGGGGCTGTTGAAGACGAGCTGGACGATTTCGATGAATTGCATCATGCCGCACGATGGTGGATGCGCGCGGCAAGGCTGGCGCCGAAGACGCCGCTGGCCGCCAAATGCCGCCTCCAGGCGCTGGAGTCGATTCCAAAAATTGCCCGCGCTTCCCTGTACGGTGAGGCGCGTGCTCGAGAAATCGGCGTCGCTAGTGTCTCGCGCGAGATTTACGACAAACTTCAGTCGGAGGCCCCAACGTCTGCGGAAGCGCACGGGGCAGCCTACTGGAGTGTGCCGGAGGTTCCACTGACCGCTCAACATGATCCGTGGGTGACCGACGTTCCGGTTCGTTATTCCTGGCCCTACATTTGCAGTGATGATTCCGCTCCACGCGGCTACCAGTTCTCAGATCGAGAAGCTTTCGAGAATGTGGCGGCGCTCGATCCGTCTCGGAATGAGCAGCGCACGGAGGCCCCCCAAGATGTCGATTCGCGCGTTAAAGCACTGCGCACGGACGCCGGCGGTCATGAGCCAAAAGATCTTCTTACCGAGGTTCAATCGCTTGCCGACGACCTGCGTTCCGGTGCCACCGGGCCCGAGGACGCCGGCGGAGTTAACTGCATGGAAGATCTGGCGCAGTTTTTAAGTGAACCGGGAGTTTCGCGCGAAGCAGCGGAAATTTACGTCAATCTGCGACTCGACGTCCTTCATCGGGCGCGCGGCGCTTTGCCGGATCCCGGTCCATCTGACGAAAAGAAAGACGACGACGATTCAGTCGCCGCAGCAATCGATGCTGCCTCGAAGAATAAGGCGTTTGCTTCCCTGCAGGATTATCTCGACTTCTGCCACATCGGGCTCGTTAGCGGCGCGCGCTTCGACGTCGAGACGGATATCAAGGATCCAAAGGACGAGGACAAACCGGTCACAGTCATCTCGCGGGAATACAAAACCATGCAGACGATGGCGCGAGATTTCCTCAAGAAATATCCCAAGAGCAAGAAGCGCGAAGCAGCAGCGTTTGTTCTCGCCCGCGCCACCTATGGCGCTTCGTGCCCGTATTATTGCTGCGTCGGCCTGCCGTTGCCCGGGACGGGGGCCCTTGATGGAATCGCCGAAGCAAAGATGTCACCGTATTACGAGGAACCATTCGACGCGAAGCGCGTGATCGCAGCGCTGGATGAATACGATCTGGCCTATCCAAAAGGCCGATACGCGGCCGATGTTCGCAATCTGCGCGGCGCTACCTGGTGGCGAATGGGCGAGTGGGAAAAGGCGCTCAAAGAGACGGTGGCGCAAATAACGGACAAAGCGCATCCGGAGCTTCAACCCGAGGCAGGTGTCCGACTGGCCAATATTTTCGCCGAGCTCGCTCGGGCCGACCATCGGCAGGGCGTCATCGCGGCCATTCACACGCAGTCCGCTGCGCTCCCGTATCTGCAAGCCTACGCCGCGGCGGCGAACAAGACGCAGGATCATCCGCTGCGTTATCTACAGAAATTCGTCTGCGACCAGTTCCACATCGAACTCCCAAAACCTGAAAAAGACAGCGAGGCGGGGCAATAGCGCCTCCTTCTTCTTGCTCACTTTCTTGTTTATTGCATAGTGACGCCCGCGCCGGGACCAGACGTTCCGCATGCAAGGGCTGGGTAGCTCAGTTGGTAGAGCAGAGGACTGAAAATCCTCGTGTCGCCGGTTCGATTCCGGCCCCAGCCACCTCTTTTCTCTCTGACCCTGCCACCGGGGGGCCCGCCTTCGCACAAGGCTTCGGCGCGGCAGACGGGCCAAAGTGACAACGCCTTCTCTGAAAGATTGGGGCCGGGCCGACGTATTCTTCTGGAAACGGCCTTATCGACTCACTACAAATCGGCCTATCACCCTCTGAACCCGAGACTTACCCATGCCTGAAGCACAAGTACCTCCGCCGCTGCCACGCACGCAGCCCTCATTCGGAAAGCGCTACAGCACCATCATCAAACTGATTGGCGTCGGCGTCCTGATCCTCCTCCTGCTGATCCCGTTGGCCATGATTACCGGCGTCCTGAGCGAGCGGCTGCAGCGCCGCAACGAAGCAGTTAGCGACATCACTTCATCGTGGGGCAAGCAACAGAGTGTCATCGGACCGGTTCTCGGGATTCCCTATCAGTATCGATTCAAAACCGTCAAAGAAGAGGACATCGGCGGCGGCAAAGTCCAGCGACGCGAGGTTGAGGAGACGGCTCTCGCCACGGCTTATTTTCTGCCGGAAACCCTGAACATCGACGGCGACGTGCAGACGCAGACTTTGCACCGCGGCATTTATGACGCGGCGGTTTATCGCGCGAACGCGACGCTCAAGGGTCGATTCAGTCCGCCAGATTTTGCCGCCCTCAAGATCGACCTGAAAGATGTGCAGTGGAAAGACGCGTTCGTCACTGTCGCATTGAACGATATGCGCGGCACCCGCGAGGGCATCATGCTCGACTGGGCCGGAACGAAGCGCCCGCTGCTTCCTGGCTCGCAAGTCCCGGGTTACACCACCGGGGCCACGGCCATGCTCGCGACCGACAAACCAATGAACGAGCCGGCCGACTTCTCAATTGTGCTCGATTTCAACGGTAGCGAGGGAATCTACTTCGCGCCCTTCGGCGTAAAAAACGAAGCCAATCTAAAATCAAACTGGCCCGATCCAGGATTTCGCGGGGCGTTCCTGCCAACGAATCGGAGCGTGCGGGAAAGCGGTTTCGACGCGAATTGGAAGGTTTCCTATTATGGGCGCGATTATCCGCAGCAATGGACCAGCCGCAGCGGAAACGAGCGTTTCAACACCACCTCGGTCAGCAACTCGTGTTTCGGCGCGGAGTTCCTGTCGATGCTCGACTCGTACCGTTACGTCGAACGCGCGATCAAGTACGGGATCCTCTTTTTGGTTCTGGTGTTCACCACGTTCTTTCTCTTTGAAGTCACGGCGCGTCAGAAGATCCATCCGTTCCAGTATTTGATGGTCGGCGCGGCCCTTTGTCTTTTCTATCTCCTGCTTTTGTCGATCTCGGAGTTCATCGGATTCAGTTACGCCTATCTGATCGCAGCCGTTGCTTCGACGCTGCTGATCACCTGGTATTGCAAATTCTTCCTCGGCGGCGGAATGCGCACGCTCATGATCGGCGCCGGTCTGGCGGGAGTTTACACCTTCCTTTATATCACGTTGCGCCAGCAGGATTATGCACTGCTTATGGGTGCGATCGCGCTCTTTATCGTTCTGGCCGTGGTCATGTACGTGACTCGCAAGGTCGATTGGTACGCGCGTGACGCGACTTAACGACTTGAACTGAACGCCAGGCCGGTAGAATGCCCGGATGGACATTGCAAACATCCACCGAGCGACGGAATGGTTCGAGGTCTTGCAGACGCACAAGCGTTCGCAAACCGCGATGATGACTCTCGAACCGGGCAAGGCGACGGGTTCAAAGGCGGAAGCACACGAAAAAAGCGATCAGGTCCTTTTGCTGCTGGAGGGCGAATTGCGCGGCGAAGTGGACGGGAAGGAATGCCGTTTGCAGCAAGGCGACGTCATTATCATTACCGCCGGCGTTAAACATCGCTTCATTAACGACGGCAAAAAGACGGCCGTAACCTTCAATGTTTATGCGCCGCCGGCATATCGGGCGGGAACCAAAGGCTGAATCAAGCGGCCAGGAGAACCACCGGTTCTACCCGTTCCACAACCGGATCGAATTTCTGATAAAGGAATTTTGTCGCCGGCGTGTGTTCAAGGGACATGGCTGTCGCCCGTGTCATCCCTGCCTCTCTCAACCACTCGAGGGCAGCGTGGAGCAAATGCAAACCCAGGCCGCGATTGCGGTATTCGACAAGAATACTCGGTCCGATGGCGAACTGCTCGGCGGCCGCTTCATTGGGATGAAGAACAACCGCGCCGATAATTCTCTGGCCATGGCGGAGTGCAAGGCAAGTTTGGGCGCCGCCCGACGTTAAGGCCGTATCCAGGCGCGATTGAATCGTGCGCATGACATGGCCAATCGCAGGATTCCAAGCAGGGTCGAGCAGAAAGGAACTCGAGAAAACTTTTCGCAAGGCCATCTCGTCCTCGGGTTCGGCCGGAGAGATTTTGTAATGGCTCGGAAGGGCAGCTTGAAGTGCCGGAATCTTCTGAAGATCCCACGTAAACTGTAGCCACTTAAATAACTTCATCCCTGTCCCTCCTCTGCCTGGCCAATATTTGACCGGATTCCGACAGAGTTAATTCATCCGTTCTGGACCTTTCCACAACTAGTTTTCGCGTCTGACCCCGCGCCTGCGGGGCTATCGGGCGAGATTATTTTCCGCCCGGAGAAGGATTTAGGCGCCCTAGAGGGCTTGCACACTCTTCATCATGTCGTTGAACGAATGATAAAGATCGCGGTGCTGAGCAACGCCGCGCCGGAGAACCGGCTTCAAGTTCGCGAGATCGGCGATGTTGATAATCTGGTCAACACTCTGCACGAACGCGCTCATGGCATCGTTGGTAGCAAATTTGTGGCTGATGAGGACAACGAAATGCTCGCGACGACGGGCATCGCGGCGCTTCGCCATTTCGCGGACAAGCGGATTTGTCTGCAAGGTCGCGCCTTTGAAGTTCTCGTAAATTAAAACGAGGTCGTAATTATAAGTCTTCAGCTTCAGGCTGACGTCTTCCTCAAATAGACCGAGGTGGACCTTGTAGGTCATGTCGATCAACTGCGGGACGATGATTTTCTGGTATTGCTGATGATCGACGCACACCAGAGCGGTGTTGTCCCCCAGATCTACGAAATTTGGATTGGCTTCTGGTTCCATGGCTTACTTGAATGCGTTGGCGGGCAGATCGAGGCGCAGGCCGGAGTCCAGCTCGGTATCAATACCGCGGGTTTTTTGGATCAAATCGATTCCGCGCGTGACACGAGCCTTTCTCGAGGCGTAGAGCTTGGCGCGTTTCCTCACTGAGATGGCCGGCTTCATAGGCGTTCAATATCGATTGATCGAAGGTCATCCATCCGAATGGCGAGCTCGCCTCGATGATTTCGTAGAAGTTGCGATGTTCGCCTTCGCCAAGGGCGACGGTCTCACGGGTTCGCAGGTTGTAACCCATGATTTCCGTGAGCAACTGGCGCCCGCCGCTCACTTTCGGAGCGAGCCGCTGGCTGATGATGTAGCGCAAGGAATCCGCCAGGCGGATGCGAAGCTGATTTTCTTCGCCGAGCGAGAAGAGACCTAGAATACGATTGATGGACTGGCCGGCATCAACCGTGTGCAGCGTGCTCAGAACGAGGTGACCGGTCTCGGCGGCCATCAGGGCGACCTCAACGGTCGCGCGGTCACGCATTTCGCCGACCAGGATCACCTTCGGTGCCTGGCGCAAGGCCGCGCGCAGGCCTTCGGGATAGCTTTTGAAGTCATGCCCAAGTTCGCGCTGGTTAAAGGTGGCTTTGAGCCTTGGATGAACAAATTCGATCGGATCTTCCAGCGTGATCACATGGACCGGCTGCGTCATGTTGATCTCGTTCAGGATGGCCGCAAGCGTGGTCGTTTTTCCACTTCCGGTCGCTCCGGTGACCAGAACAAGGCCGGTCTTTTCTTTCGCGACTTC
Source organism: uncultured Verrucomicrobiae bacterium (assembly GCA_963824205.1). Classification (GTDB taxonomy): domain Bacteria; phylum Verrucomicrobiota; class Verrucomicrobiia; order Chthoniobacterales; family UBA10450; genus JBBRDU01. Next base: position 381,995 of record CAWGOG010000003.1, read on the forward strand.
GCGCAGAATCGGCGGAAGTCCCAGGGTATCGATATTCGGAACGTGCGCTTCCAGTTTACGCAAGACGACGGAAAAATTTCCCTGCTGGCGAAACACGCTCACACGAAAGCGGGCTTCGTCGGTTAACGAATAGCTGCAATCGCACGAGCCGCTGGTTAGGTAATCGTAAATCAGGCGGCGATTCCCCTGCATGATCGTCAGAGCAATTTGCTCCGTCTGATACGGCGTCAAAGCTTCGATCGGCGGATCGACATAAACAGGCTTCAACTCGCCGAAATCCTCCACCTGCAGTGGATAACCCACCGAAAAATTGAGATCCGAGATGCCGTCGTAGGTCTTCAGCATCGCTGACAAAATTCGGTCGAGATCAGGCATTCTCATAAATTAATCCTCTGACTATTCCTCGGACATGTCGGCCGGCGGCTCTTTCAGGAACTGCCGGAACTTCTTCCTATCACCGGCCTTGTCGTAAGCTTCTTCCGGGCTGATTCGCGCGTTGCGCAGATGATCCATAATGGCGTCGTCCAGCGGTTGGTTGCCCTTCTTCTTGCCCACCTGAATCATGCCCGGGATCTGGTGAGTCTTGGCTTCGCGCACGAGATTGGCGATAGCCACGTCGACCACAAGAATCTCGAGAGCCGCAACACGGCCGGGCTTGTCGATCCGTTTGAAAAGATTCTGCGCGATGACTCCTTTGAGGGATTCCGCGAGCGTGGAGCGAATCTGGTTTTGCTGGTGCGTCGGGAAAACGTCGATGATTCGATCGACCGCCTTGGATGCGCTCGAGGTGTGCAGCGTGCCAAAAACAAGGTGACCGGTGGCCGCCGCTGTCAGTGCGAGCTCGATGGTCTCATGATCGCGTAATTCGCCGACGAGCAGGATATCCGGGTCTTCGCGCAACGCCCCGCGCAGAGCGGCCGCGAAACGAACGCGTGTGCACGCCGACTTCACGATGTTGCACCAGGCAGTTCTGACTGCGATGGACAAATTCGATCGGATCTTCAACCGTGATGATGTGGTCCTGCCGCTGCAGATTCGCGTAATCCATCATCGCGGCCAGCGTGGTCGATTTGCCCGAACCCGTGGGCCCGGTAACGAGCACGAGGCCCTTTTTAAGTAAGGGAAATTTTTTCAGGACTGGCGGCAGCCCTAACTGTTCGACCGTGAGAATGGTTGACGGGATCAAACGAAAGACCGCCGAGATGCCGGATTTCTGCTGGAAGAAATTTGCGCGGTAACGCGCAACGCCCGGAACCTCGTAGCCGAAATCGACGTCGGAGGTTTCTTCGAAGGTCTTGATCTTTCCTTCCGGCGCGATCTCATAAACCATCGCCTTCAACTCATCGTTTTTCAGCGCGGGAAAATCGACGCGCACAAGCTCGCCGTTGATGCGCAGCATCGGCGGATTGCCCGTCGCGAGGTGAAGGTCCGAGGCCTTCTGCTCGGACATCAGTTTGAAGAAAGCGTCTATCCGCGCCATGAGGTTCCCTTTAGAGCTAATGATGCCAGAGGAGCGATAACCCGAACTGACTTGGCGACCGGCATCGAGGATTGATCGCACCTGGGCGATGAGCTTTTCGCTCGTGTAAGGCTTCGGAATAAAACCCCGCAGACCCTGCGTAAGCATTGCGCTGATTTTGCTCTGCTCCGCGAACCCGCTGCTGAGCACGACATTGATATCAGGGTTTAACGAACGCAACTCATCAAAAACTGCGTCGCCATCCATGATTGGCAGAAAGAAATCCAGAATAACGAGCGCGATCTGCCGGCCGATTCGCTCGTAAATTTTGAGAGCCGCAAAACCGTCGTTCACCACGATGACCTTGTAGCCATGCATCGGCCAGCATCTCGGCCGCCAGCTCGGCTACTTCGCCTTCGTCTTCGATAAGAAGAAGCAGCTCTCGATTTCCCTTCGGATTTTTCACCGGAATGTCATCCGGTATCGGCGCAGCGGCCGGCGCCGTCGGACATTGTGCGAGATGCCGGAGCAAGTTGAGTCACGGCGGCTGTGACTTTCGAAAGTGTCTCGGTCAACCGCGCCGTCGTTCTCGCGGGCATGGAAGTGGCCACGCCCTTGCCCACCGGCGGCGGGAGGACGGTAAAAGGACTTGGGCTTGGAGGCTCTGGCCGCAGGGGCCGCAGTCGCGCCCGTCTTCTCAAGAATCTTCGAAGTCACCCGGTCAAAAAGCGCCTGTGACTTCTTCGACGCGAGCTCGACGCGCTCGCCCAGGAGCTCGATATAATTGTGCTCGCCCTTGTGCCGTCGCGCGAGGTCGGAGTAACGCGAGATCTGTTGCAGGACCGAGTTCAAATCGGTTGCCGTGGTGGCAATCCATTTCAAATCTTCGTGGTCAAGCATGGCCGGTCAGCTTCATTGGGTTCGTCCCTGTCCGAATGACATCATGTCCGCAGCTAGCGTGCCGCGGACAATCAGCCGTAAATCGGATCAGATGGTCTGCTAGAATCAGCACCCGGTGTGCCGTGCCCCTGCGCAAGGATTCTTGGATGACGAGCGGCCTCGCGATAAGCCTCTCCGGGGTGTATAAAAGGCGGGAGGTCCGGGTGAGCCTGTAAACCGAACCACATCATGCAGAGGACTTTCCGATCGGGATTCTACCTGGGCTTGGCCCTGGCCGTCGCCGTTGGCCTCTACCTCGCAAGGTTATGGAGCGCTGAACACCAGGTGCAGCTTCACACGGAACACCTCACCCAGTCCTTGGAAGACAGAAATTGGACGAAGTTTACCTCCTTCCTCGCCGACGCATACAAAGACCAATGGGGCCAGGATCGCTCTGTTGTCCTTCAACGATCGCGCACACTCTTTGGGTACCTTCGGGGTGTCCGAATCGTGGCGAGCGGCGCAGAAGTTCAGGCCGGCGGGCGCGCCGGATTCTGGCGCGGCAGGATCCTCATTGAAGGGGCCGAAAACAGTGAACTCGCCTCGATGGCCAAGGATCGCGTCAATCGACTGAATTCGCCATTCACGCTCGAATGGCGGCAAGTCTCATGGAAGCCCTGGGACTGGAAACTGTTGCGTGTCTCCAATGACGCGCTCGAGTTACCGCAGGGCTACGACCAATTCCCCTAACCTATTTGCCGAGCGCATGTCGCAGCTCGGACTTGGCAGAATCGACTTCCTTTTGTGTGTGATTGCACAAAAGCAACGCGCGCAGCCGGTCACCCTGGTAATAGCGACTAATGAATTTCTTCTTCGCAAATGTGCCTTTGGTTTCAACTCGCGTCGGCTGAATGCTGAAATCACCGACAAAATCGAGATGCAGATCAAACATTTCGGTCCAGAAATATGGGACCGCCTCGTATTTGATGCGCTTCTTGCCGGTCATGTTCGCGCCGGCCACTAGTCCTTGTTCGCGTGCATTAACCCAGTGTGTCTGGCGTCGCACCCCGCCCATGACGCGGTCGGGATAAAAGGCGAGATCGCCAATGGCATAAATCCCCTTCTCTTCCGTCTCGAGATACTCGGTGACCGGGGACCCGTGAGGTCCCGAAAGCGGAGTATTCCGAACGAGCTCCAGGTTAGGTTCAGCTCCGCAGGCGACCACGGTCAAGCCGGCGGCGACGCGGTTGCCGCTCTTCGTCTGGATATTGCGCAGGACGGTCTTGCCTTCGAATCCATTGAGGCTTTCGCCCATCAAAAGGGTGATGCCGTGCTTGGCAAAATACTCCGTGAGCCAGGCCCCGAAGTCCGGATCGACATACCGGTTGAGGAGAGTCCCGTGCCGATGCATCAGGCTTACTTTCAACTTCATCATCCGGAGGCTCGCGGCCGTTTCACACGCCAGAAGACCGCCGCCAACGACCGTGACAGTTTTTTCGACGCTGCCCATTTCGCGAAGCGCCAGGGCGTCTCGAATGGTGCGCAAATAAATGACATTCCCGAGACCGACACCTGCCACAGGTGGACGAAGCGGACGGCTTCCGGTCGCGAGGCAGGCCTTATTGAATTCGATGCTTTCCCCATTCCCGAGCACGGCCACGCGGCGATCGATATTGAACTGTGTGACCACGGTCCCAAGCCGCGTCTCGACCTTGTGCGTCTCGAACCAGCGCTCATCAAACTCCGTCAGCTTCTTCACCTGAGGATTTTTTTCGCGCATGAAATCCTTCGAAAGAAGCCACCGCTTGTACGGATGAAAGAGCTCCGCGCCAACCAGTGTGACGGACCCCCGCTTGTCGAACTTGCGAATGCCTTCACAGGCACTGGCTCCGCCGATGCCAGCTCCGACGATCAGATAATCACGCTGAATCATTTACGAAGGGGCACGATAGGAAACGCCCTCGCGGGCTGGCGAGGAAAATCTAAATGTATTTCCCGCTCGATCTTGGCTGCATTCAACGCTCCCCTATTGAGAAGCACTGCCCAGCATGGCCGTGGCAAGCTTGAGCGCTTCCTCGCCTTTGCCCCCGAGCATGCGCGCAATTTCCTCGCGCCGCGCCTTGCCAGACACTTCGCGCAGTTGGGATTGGGTCCGCCCGCCGGTCACTTCTTTTGTCACCACAAAATGAGATGACGCCGCCGCAGCGACCTGCGGAAGGTGGGTTATACAGATCACCTGGTGCGCCTCCGCGAGGGTTTTCATTTTGGCGCCCACGGCGTTCGCGATTTCACCACCGACGTTCGCATCGATTTCATCAAAGATGAGCAGCGGCACGGAATCATGAGCCGCCAAGGCTGACTTGATGGCCAGCATGAGTCGCGAAATCTCGCCGCTGGAAGCGATCGCCCGCAACGGCTTCAACGGCTCGCCCGGGTTGGGCGAAAAGAGAAATTCCACCGTATCCGTGCCGCTGGGTCGCGGCGTCTCAAGGTTCGTTAGTTTCGCTTCGAATTCCGACTGACGAAATCCCAGATCCTTGAGGTTGCGACGGACATTCTCCGAGAGCTTTGGGGCCGCTTTCGTCCGAAGTTTTCGGAGCGCGCCCGCGGCCCGTTCCTGTTCGGCGCGAGCCTTTTCGATTTCAACGGAAAGTCGCGCCAATTCTTCGTCGCGCCCTTCAATCCGGCTCATTCGTTCGGCCGCGCGGTCTCCAAAGGCGATCACGTCGGCAAGCGTGCCACCGTATTTCCGTTTCAGCGTTTCAAACAGCGAAACGCGCTGCTCGAGCGATGCGAGCTGAGATGGATCGAGATCAAATTTTTCCGCGTATTGCGACAACGCCCGCGCGGTCTCAGAAAGCTCCACGACCGCCGTCTCGTGAGACGCCGCGTAAGGCGCAAGGCTGGGATCGATCTTTTCCAATTCTCGCAGGAGACGCTGCGTTTCCGCCAGTTGTGAAAGAACGGCGTCATCGGCTTCAGCGAGGCGCTGCGAAACAGCTGAGGCAAGCTCGATCAGGCGTTTGCTGTTGCTGGCCAGACGATAGCGCTCCTCAATTTCCTTTTCTTCCTCCGGCTGCAGCTTTGCCGACGTAATCTCCGTCACCTGATGCCGCAGCAGATCAAGCTCCTGTTCGCGAGCAGTTTCGGCCGTGTTGAGAGCGGCGTGCTCCGCCACCAGGTCCTGCCAGCGAGCGTAAGCCTTGCGGTGGACGGTCAAGGCCTCTTCCGCGCGCGCGAAACTATCAAGAAGTTCGAGCTGTCGATCGAGAGAAAGGAGCGACTGATGATCGTGGGGCCCGTGCAGATCGACGAATTCGTCGCCTAACATCTTGAGCATTGCGATCGTCGTCGGCGATCCATTGATGAACTGGCGATTGGTGCCCGAGATCGCCAGCGAACGCTTGATCATCAGCTCTCCGTCGATCGGTTCGATTCCGGCTTCATTCAAGCGCTCGTTAAGCCTTGCCAGTTCGGGGCCGGTAAAGATGGCTTCAACGGTGCAATTCTCCGCTCCCGTCCGGATCAACGATTTATCGCCGCGCTCGCCCAGAAGAAGCTGGAGCGCGCCGATAATGATCGATTTTCCCGCCCCGGTCTCGCCCGTGACCGCGATGAAACCACGGCCCACCTCCCACTGCAATTCTTCAACCAGTGCGAGATTTTTGATTCGAAGCAGGCTAAGAACGGCGCTCATGAAAGGTTGAGAGTTACAGATGGAGAGTTGAGAGTGCCGCGCTTTTGAAGATTTCAAACCCTCAGCAGGCAAGTTTCAACTCTCAACTGTTGCTCACATTTCTGGGCACCGGAACGTCACAAGGCGTGCCCATGATCGGCTGCGATTGCGAGGTGTGCCGCTCAACCGACCCGCGTGACAACCGGCTTCGGTCGTCAATTCACGTGCAAACGCCCGAGTGTTCGATTGTGGTCGATACCGGAACCGACTTTCGCACCCAGGCCCTGCGGGCGAACCTTCGCCGCGTGGACGCCGTCATCTTCACCCACTCGCATACCGATCACGTCATGGGGTTCGATGATTTGCGCCGGTTCGGATATGAGCGCGGATACATGCCGGTGTATGCCTCAGCGGAAACCATGAAAGACCTCGCGCGCGTTTTCGAGTTCGCCTTCAAGGGCACAAATCCTTTTCCTGGCTACCTCAAACCGGAACCGCACATTGTCGATCGTCCGTTTACCCTTGGCTCGACCGAGATCGCGCCGCTTCCCGTTCCTCACGGCCATGCGACCGTAAACGGATATCTCTTCTCGCGGAGTGGCGAAAAACTGGTGGCCTATCTAAGCGATTGCAGCGAAGTGCCTCCGAACATCGTCGAGAAAATATCGGGCGTGCGCGCGTTAATCATCGACGCCCTGAGACACAAACCGCATCCAACCCACTTGAGTGTGGCCCAAGCGCTGGAAGTGCGCATCGCGTGTAAAGCCCAGGGATACTTACTTCACTCACATCGCTCATGAGCTTCCGCAGGCGGCCGAAAGCCAGCTACCCCCGGGCGCTCATATCGCCTACGACGGCCTGCAGTTGAACTTCTGATGCGACGCGGGCTTCTCTGCATATTGACGACCTCGTTAGTGCTAACGTGCGCGCACGCGGAGACGGCTGGGTCTGCCGCAACCATCGTAGTTTATAATCAGACTTCTCCTGATTCGCCCTGGCTCGCGAAATTTTACGCCCAACAACGGTCGATTCCCCAGGACCAGGTCGTCGGCTTGAGTTGTTCAACCGCTGAAGAAATCAGTCGCGAGGAATACGACGCCGATATCGCCGAGCCGCTCCGGAAAATGTTCAAGGAACGCGGTTGGTGGACCTTGCGCGACGCGCCCGACAACAAGCAGGTCGTCGCTTCGCGAAAAATCCAGTTCGTCGTCCTGATCAAGGGCATGCCGCTCAAGATTCGCGCGACGACAGCGGCTTATCCAGGCGATCAGGTCGGACCGGGACCGATTGCCAACCACAATGAAGCGTCTGTCGATTCCGAATTATCCACCCTGCCATTTCTCGCCCGGCAAATCTCTGGAGCAATTCCGAACCCCTACTTTCAGAGCTTTCGGCCAATTTCGGAATTCAACGGACTCGCTCCGCTGCTGGTCTGCCGGCTTGATGGCCCAACGGGCAGCGTCGTTCGTCGAATGATCACCGACTCGATCGCGGCCGAAAAAAATGGCCTATGGGGGCGGGCCTACATCGATGGCTCTCGAAACGTTTCCAACGGGTTCGAGATTGGAGACAGATGGATGGCGCAAATCGTCCAGGACCTTCACAAAGTCGGTGTTCCTGCGGTTTACGACGACTTGCCGGCGGTGTTTCCAGATGGATATCCAGTGACTGATTGCTCCCTTTATTATGGTTGGTACGCAGGAGGAATTTGCGGTCCCTTTGCCAGTCCCACCTTCCGCTTTCTCCCAGGCGCGATCGCGGTGCACATTCATTCGTTCAGCGCCAGCACCCTGCGTGATCCGGCTGCAAACTGGGTCGCGCCGCTTCTCGTCCATGGCGCCGCCGCAAGCCTCGGCAACGTTTATGAACCCTATCTCCAGCTGACCCCGCATCTCGATGTCTTCAATGACAGACTGCTGCGCGGTCTGACCTTCGGCGAGAGCGCCTACATGTCGCTTCAGGCGATTTCGTGGATGACCACCATGGTGGGCGATCCTCTCTATCGCCCATTCGCAGAGTGGCAGCAGACCGACTCAACCAAACCGCCCGTGGGAGATTGGCGTGTCTACCACGATTTCGCGGTCAAAAATAAATCGAAACCCTGGGCCGAATACATTCAGTTAGCGCGACAGACAGCCGCGCGCACGCGCAACGCCACCATGATGGAGGATATCGGTTCAATGCAGGCGCGGGACGGAAATTTTCAAGGCGCCACGGCATCGTATCAACAGGCTCGCGCTACCTACACCAAACGCGACGACATCATCCGTGTCGTCCTCGAGGAGGGAGACGCATGGATGAAACTGAACAAGCGCAAGCGAGCGACCGATCTCGTCCGAAGCGTCCTTCGGATCATTTCACCGGATCTTCCTTCGGTGCCTTTGCTGAAAAAGATCGGGGAAGAGCCGCCGGCCGCGCCCTCACCAGCATCGCCTCGTTAGGCCTTCGCACCCCCTCGCCGGCTTCGCCTGACGCCCTGCGATTCAAGTTCAACCATTCATCCGCCGCGACGCACGACGCACGATGCCACGACGCACGATGCCACGATGCCATGATGCCACGATGAGAGGACGCCAGGATGCCACGACACCACCACACCACGATGCCGGATGCGATTGAATTGATTCGCGCAATTCAACTTGACCGTTTAAAGCGGTCAAGTTCTCAAAACATTTTGCGCGTTATCCCCATGCTGCTGATAAACGTGGGACGACTGCGTGAACGCTGTCCGCGTACCTTTTTCCGGCGATACCGGTGCGGATTGATGAATTTGTTGGCTTCCCGGTCACTGCTCACAAGCTCCTGCAGAACTCGGAATAGGCGATGCTTCTGGTTGGCGCGATAATAACGAAGGTATCCGCTGGAGCGGCTCCCGATCAGATCCGCACTACATAACCTTGCCAGTTCCTTTTGGACGGTGCTGAGCCTAAGCGTCGTACTACGCGCAAGTTCCCGCACATAATACTCGCGGGGCCTGTCCGAGAACAGGTGAAACAGAATCTGGGCACGCACATCGGGAAACAAAGTATGCAAAATCGATTTCATAAATTGCAAAAAGCAGCTCGATTAAGTCGCGGAATCTTGATATCGATTTGCTGTCGCCAGAGAGAGCACAGGCAGCGGCCCCCAGGGAGACAAAAATTGAGGCAAGGTTGTCGCCGCCGCTTACTCCAACGGAAGCAGCCGAGCTTCGGTCGCGGTGGGCGCAATGAACCAAAGACTGACGCCGGCTGGCGCGTGAGAGCAAGACGCCTAACGGATAATGCCGCGTTCGCTGGTTCGAATGAACTCCGTGATTTGCCCGATTTCTTCGGTCGCCGGCAGTTCTTTGGTAATCGCTTCCAGCGCCTGGCGAGTATTGAATTTCGAGCGATAGATCAGACGGAAGGCTTCTTTGATCAGCTTGACGCTTTCCGCGCTGAAATTGTTTCGTTCGAGACCGACCAGGTTGATTCCGCGCACTTTCGCCGGATTTCCGTCCGCGATCATGAAGGGAGGAACGTCCTGCACAATCTTCGAGCATCCACCAGTGATAGCGAACCGGCCGATGCGGCAAAATTGGTGAACCGCGGTCAGGCCACCCATGATGGCGTGATCGCCCACCTGCACGTGTCCGGCGAGGGTGCCGTTGTTTGAGAAAACAACCTCATCGCCAACCGTGCAATCGTGTCCGATGTGGCTGTAGGCGAGAAAATTTCCGCCGTTGCCGATGCGAGTTTTACCCGTGCTGGCCGTGCTTCGGTTGACGGTAACAAATTCACGAAACGTATTGTCCTCGCCGATCTCGAGATAGGTCGGTTCGCCCTGGTATTTCAGATCCTGAGTTTGCTGGCCGATGGAGCAGTAGGCGTAAAATTTGTTGCGCTGGTCCGATGCGCGCAGGCCCCGATCAAAGTGACATGATGTTGCAGCCAGCAGCCTGCTCCAAGGGAAACATCGGGACCAATGACGCAGTACGGGCCGATGATGGTCCCCTCGCCAATTTCCGCACTCGCGTCGACGATGGCGGTCGCGTGAATCTCGCGACCGGCTCATTTATCAATGAAGGTGAACATCAGCTCGCCTTCTGAGACAACGGTCTCGTTAACCACGCAATGGCAGCGAGCCTTGGCGAGTTTGTTGCCGCGATGTCTTGATGATCTCGGCGTGAATAAAAATCGTGTCCCCCGGGAGCACAGGTTTCCGGAATTTCACTTCATCCGCGCTCATGAAATAGCCAATGCGCGCGCTCGTTTGCGAGAGCTTGAAGAGCAGAATACTTGCGACCTGCGCCATCGCTTCTACCTGAAGCACGCCCGGCATCACCGGATGTCCGGGAAAATGTCCCTGGAAAAAGGGCTCGCCGATCGGTGACCGTTTTAACTCCGACGATCTTGTTGTTCTCCTTCGAAGCGCACGATGCGATCGACCATGAGAAACGGAAACCGATGGGGAAGAATTTCCATGATCTGATCGGCTTCGAGACGCGCCTTCGCCTAACAGAATCGGGCGCGGCGTCGCCATGGCCCGTCGCTTCGGCAATCTCGCGCGCGAGCGCGGAAGCCAGCTCGGCATTAATGCCATGCCCGGGTTTCACCGCGATGACGTGACCGCGGATGCGCTGCCCAACGAGCGCAAGGTCGCCGATGATGTCGAGAATTTTGTGCCGCGACGAATTCGTCCGGAAAACGCAACGGCTCCTTGCTCAGGACCGATTCGCCGCGAACGACGATCGCGTTCTCCAGACTGCCGCCTTTGATCAGGTTCTTCTCCATCAATGGCTGAACGTCTTCGTAATAAACAAACGTTCGGGCCGGCGCGATCTCCTTCTCGAAAATCGCCGGCGTAACTTCAGTGGAAAAAAATTGGGTGAAACGATTTTGCGGACCCGCCTGTGTGCAGGAGATGCGAAATTTGGTGTCCGGCAAAAGGATCAGGATCGATCCGGTTTTCGATCTCGAGGTGAATCGGCTCGCGCGATATCAAGCCAATGGCGCGGCGGCATCCTGCTCGACGACACCGGCCTTTTTGATCACCTCGACATAGGGCAGCGCGCTGCCGTCGCCGATCGGCGGCTCGTTCGCGTCCATCTCGACAATCGCGTTATCCACGCCCATGGCGGACAAGCGCGGAAAGAACATGCTCGACCGTGTGAACGCGAATGGACCCTTCGCCGATGGTCGTGGCGCGCTCGACCGTTTTCAGATGCTCGATCTTGGCGTCGATCGTCGGTTCTTCCGGCAGGTCTTTGCGCTTAAACTTGATCCCGTGTCCAACGGCGCGGGATGCAATTTGAGGGTGACCTTCTCGCCCGTGTGCAAGGAGGTGCCGCTGAAGCCGGCCGTCTTGGCCAGCGTCTGTTGAAGGTCGGGCGTGGAAGCCATGAGGGCTAACTAGCAGAGATTTCGCGCGCTGGCCAGATGCGGTCGCTATTTGAGCTCAAAGTCGCCGCAGTCGAACGCCATCATCCTGTCCAGGTTCGACAATCGAAATTGCTGCACGGTTGTGCCGTCATCTTCCCAGACATCGGCCGATCGTTCGCCAGCCTTGGCAATACCGGCCCGTTGCACATTGGGTTTGGCTGAGATGGTGTAAAGCGGAAGGCCATCGTTGGTTTTCAAATAACTGTTTTCGTCGTCAAAACCCACGCTCAATTCAACTGTTGCACGCTCGCCGTTACTTAACGGATTAGCCATCAACTTAACGTGATCGTCCCGGAGGTTGCCGGCGGTGTCGCGGACGCGGCCGGCGTTGGAGACGGCATTTCGTTCTTGAGTTTCCCAACGACAAATCCGCGCGCCTGATACTTTCCCGGAATGACGTCAAAGCCGTCGTCGTCGCGCCCGTCCCATTTTGTTGAGAGGGCGTCGTCTCCGATGGTGAACTCATCGAGGTCGGCCTCCTGATGAAGCACGCGCACGAGTTTGTCCCATTCATCATAGATGCCGAGGCTGATTGTCCCTTCCAGCGGCGGAGGCAGGAAGCGGATTCGAACGCTTCTGGTTGCCGGCACTGGCGTTGATGCCAGGGCTGGTGCAGGCGTTGGCGAAACCGCCGGCGATACGGATGGAGACGCCAGCGGAGTCGGTTCCTGCGCGAAGGAAAACGCAGCGGCGCCAAGAGTGCAAAAGAATGTCGCGAGTCTAATCATGTCCGGTTATCACCCAATGTAGTGGCGCCAATTCACGTTCGGAAAGAGATTATCGCGCCACTCGCAATCGGACAAAAATGTTTCGTCCGGGGTCCTTTTCTCCAGTTCACCGTGGAGGCGGTCGAACCGGGAGAGATGATCCGCGTGCGCGCGGTTGCGTAGTCGCGTGCCGTCCCATTCTTAATCAGGAAGGCCCAGTCACTGGATTGCGCCAGCAAAAGCTCCCGCGCCATCTGCTTCAGAAATCGATCGATGATCGCGCGATCGTTCGCCCGGTATTTTTGCGCGCTCGCGATCATTTGGCAGCCGGCGACATGAAGGAGCGGATAAATCCAGGCATTAAGAGGGTCAAGCCAGACGCCGAAGTGTCCTTTTTCACCCCAGCTCGAAGCGGCCGGCTGTAGCACCTGCTGAGTCGGGTGCGATATCAAGAACTCGCTCGGGGTCTTCAAGACTAACGAATCACTCGAGGCCGTTAGCCTGAGGCATTGCTCAAGAAAACGCGGGCCCTCGAACCACCAATGCCCAAAAAGCTCGGCGTCGAAGGGCGCCACAACAATTGGATCGAAGTTTTCATCGGCCAGTTGCCGCGCCTGACGCTCGCGTTCGCTGATAAAATGCCCGGCATGGCGCGCTGCCGTTTCCACCGCAACCTCCGGATCGTAGAATTCTTTTTCGTCGGTCGCTCCGGTGACGCGAAAATATTTCACGCCGGCAAAGGGCCTTTTGTTTTCGCCAGCCTTTTCGTCGTGCTCAATCGCGGCATCGCGATAGAATTCGCGGTAAGTGTGATCGCCGGGATATCCTTCATGGGCGCTCCAGACCTGCCGGCTTGATTCGGGATCGCGGGCGAAAGCCGCTGGACCCGCCGGCGTGTAATAGGGCGCGTAGACTGCGCGACGCGGCCGCGGCTCGGCATACATGATGCCATGCGCGTCGAGCACGAACCAGCGCACATTCGCCTCCTGCAGCAGCGGATTCAGTTTTGCCGAGTAGGCGCATTCCGGAAGCCACCAGCCCATGGGTTCGTCGCCGAAAGTCTCCTTAAAAACGTCGCGACCGATCGAGCAGCTGAGCACGCGCCGTTTCCGGGGCCTGCTCACAGAGTAGCGGCAACAGACCATGTGTGGCCGCGCAGCCGATCAATTCGAGGACACCCTCTCTTCTCAGCGCGGCGAAGGCCTTCAACAAATCGCATCCGCACTCGTCAACGAACCAACGCCGACTCTCAGAAAACAGGTCGAAATAGAATCGCGACAACTTACCAAGCTGCGGATGCTTGCGCTGCCGATCGATTTCATCCTGGCAGAATTCGATCAAGCAATCGAGGTGACGAATATACCGTTTGCACAACAACTGGTCGCTGCAGCATGGCGCACAAGGTCGGCGTGACGGACATGGCCAGCTTGAAGGGAACACCTTCCCGCTGCAGGCGCTGCATCATCGAGAGCAGAGGAATGTAAGTCTCGGTGATGGCTTCAAAAAGCCAGCGTTCCTCGAGAAAATCGTCGTGTTCCGGATGCCGAACAAACGGCAAATGGGCGTGCAGAATGAACGCGAGAGAGCCCACGCTTCATACCGGATACCGGAAAGCGGATAGCGGAAAGAAAAATCTGCCGCTACCTCTGCGCCGAAGGGACCTACAGCGTGCGGCAGAAGTCCTGAAACCGATCCAGGCCCTTCTTAATGATGTCGATGCTGGTGGCGTAACTCAGGCGAATGGTGCGGTCGTCGCCAAACGCAGCGCCTGGTACAACGGCGACATTCGCCTTGCTGAGCAAGCGATCGGCGAAATTCTGCGAGGTCAGCCCGAGCTGGCTGATATTCACCAAGACATAAAACGCGCCTAGCGGCTTTACGGCGGTGATGTTTTGGATCTTGCTGATCCGGTCAAACATATAGTTTCTGCGCATGTCGAACTCTTCGCGCATATCTGCGATCGGTTGTTGATCGCCTTTGAGCGCGGCCAATCCGGCGCGCTGCACAAACGAGGCCGGATGCGACGTGCTGTGGCTCTGAATTGAATCGACCGCTTTTGCGACCGCTTCCGGGGCCGCCAAATACCCAAGACGCCATCCGGTCATCGCGTACGCTTTACTGAAACCGTTGATCGTGATGGTGAGGTCGTAGGCTTCCTTCGAAAGCGAAGCGATGCTCACATGTTTCGCATCGTCATAAACGAGCTTTTCGTAAATCTCGTCCGACAAAATGTAGATGTCTTCTTCGGCAGCGACTTCGACGATTTTCTCGAGCTCCTCGCGTGTGTAGACTGCGCCGGTCGGGTTGCTCGGTGTATTCAAGATCAGCATCTTGGTGCGCGGGGTCATGGCGTTTTCGAAGTCTTCCGCGCGCATCTTCCAGCCGTTGCGCTCCATCGTCGGAAGAATCACCGGCTCAGCTCCGGCGAGCCGAACCATGTCGGGATAACTCACCCAATACGGCGAGGGAATAATCACTTCGTCGCCCGGCTGACAGGTCGCGAGGATAGCATTGTAACAGGCGTGCTTGGCGCCGTTGCTGCATACAATCTGGCCGGCGCGATAGCTGAGGCCATTATCGGCCGCGAGCTTTTCCGCGATTGCCTGGCGCAACTCCGGAATGCCCGAGCTCGGCGTGTACTTGGTGAAGCCGGCGTTCAGCGCTTCGATCGCCGCGGTCTTGATATGTTCCGGCGTATCGAAATCGGGCTCGCCGGCGCCGAATCCGCAGACATCCAGGCCTTCGGCTTTCATCGCCTTGGCTTTGCTGTCGATCGAAAGTGTAAGCGAAGGGGTTAGTTGTGCGGCGCGTGCAGAGATTTCCATGGTTTTTAGAGGTTGGAAAGCTTCCGGGAGCGTTAAATTATTTGTGCCCATAGAAGTTTTCAATTGTGGGTTTGAAGTTGTTTTCGTCGATTCGAATGATGCCCATCTCGCGGCGGGCGTTCTCCACCGAGTCGCTGGCATGAGCGGCATTGATCATAATTGTCTGGCCGAATTCCTTGCGAATTGAACCCGGAGGCGCCTTGGCGGGATCGGTCGGCCCAAGGACATCGCGGATTTTTCGGACGGCATCTTCGCCCTGGTAAACAATGGCGATGCATTTCTCCGAGCCCGGCTTCTCGCGGTCAGTTGCCGAAGTCTTACTCGGGCGATTCCCGGCCATAAACTCGACGATGCTTTCCCAATTATCCCGCCCGCTCTTTGCTCCAAGCTTTTCCTCGAGCACCGGCAACACCGGGCCGTAAAATTCCTCCGCCTGCGCCACACTCATTCGGTGCACTTTGAAGCCGACAATGTAGAGGCCGCTCCGGGAAAATACTTCGATCACACCGCCCGGACGCAGATTGGGAAATTTGAAATTGTCCGGCTTAATGAGCACGAGAGTTTTCTCGACCTTGGAGCGATCTGGAAAGTCGATCACTTGTTCGAGGACACCGCCATCCTGGTCGGAAAATTCGGCCCACAACTTGAGGTCTTGTTCCACCGCCTCGGGAGTCACGGCCGTGAGCACGCCGGGTTCGAAGTAGGTCACATTCCCGGAATCGTCCGTGATGTAGTCGCCAAAAGTGTCGCGAATGGTTTCGCCGCTGGTGCGTTCATTGACAATGTGCCCAACAGCCTGATGCATCTTGTCGACCGCATCCGTTCCGCGAAAAACGAGAAACATAACCCGCGCCCGCTGGCCATTGACCTGGCCGGTGAAATTCTTCAGGACGTATTTGCGAATCAACTCCTGGGTCGCGCGATGACGCGGATCGCTCTCAGTGACGATTTTTTCGGCGTAGCGAGTGGCCAGCTCGGCGCTGGGCGCGAACATTCTTGAGGCCACCAGATCGAGATGAGTCCGGGAGATAAGCCGCGAAATAATTCCACCGGTGCGCGATTTGCGCATCGAGTAGGAAGTCACGATGGCGTAGGCAAGCTGTTCGGTCTGCATGGGTACGGGAGAGCGGCCTCGTTAAACCGCCTTTATGCAGAGAAACTTAAGCCGCCGCTTCGGACGCCAACCTTCCCGGCGGTGCACCCCTCCGTCAACTGGGTTTTTGCCGGTACGGGCGGCAAATTCGGGCCCGAGCCCTCTCTGTAGCGGCGGTCCATGACCGTCGCATTATTGACTCCTTACTTTTGCGACGGTCATAGACCGCCGCTACAGGCGATCCATTTTCCCCTGCGCCGGATCTGCTTTATGCGCAGTTTATTCCTCTCGATCGCCTTCGTGAGCGCCAATTCCTCCCTCCGCATCACCCCGGAGAAGATAAAAAAGCCGCCGGCCTTAAGGGATTTACGAATACGCGGTAGCACACTGATCAGCAATTGGCTGAAAAGGTTTGCGGTGATCACGTCGAGCTTCGAGTCGGGTCGCCATTTCTGGACGTCCTCGACAGAAAATTCAATGTCGCGAATGCCATTCAAGCGGGCGTTTTGTTTCGCGGTTGCCATCGCGAGAGGATCAAGATCGATCGCCTCAATCTGCCGTGCGCCAAAACGGCGAGCAGCCAGGGCAAGAATTCCACTGCCGGTCCCCAAATCCGCCAGCGACCACTCCGCCTTCACATTCCGCGTTGCCTCTTCCAGAAGACGCAACGTCATCGCGGTCGTCGGATGATCGCCCGTTCCGAAAGCCGCGCCCGATGGGATAACAAGCGATGAAATGCCGGCCGCAGGCAAACAACCGCGCGTCTTCGCGTGTTCAAAAACGACAAGGCGTTTTCCAATCCGGAGCGGTTTGCGTTCGTTCGCCCGCGCGAACCTCGCGAGCCAGTCTTTTTGAAGCTCTTTGATCTCGCCCCCATTTCGCGCGCGCAGTTGTTTCGCTTCACGTCGCGATTCGCACGCGATCTCCAGGAAAATTTTCTTGAATCGAGGACGATAAATGACTGCGACCCGTTCGGGCGAAATCGCGTCAATCTCATCGCTATGTGATTCGATCCAGCGCGGGGTTGTTATTTTTCGCCAAAGGAACACGTTTCGTGGTTCACCCATGAAGTTGCACGGGATTCATCATATCACTGCTATCGCCAGCGACCCGCAACGGAATCTCGATTTCTACAGCGGGATTCTGGGACTGCGCCTGGTAAAGCGGACGGTCAACTTCGACGACCCAAACACGTATCACTTTTACTTCGGCGACAAGATGGGTCACCCGGGAACCATCATCACATTTTTTCCATGGCCCAACGCTCGACGCGGGCGTATCGGCACCGGCCAGGTCGTCGCCACCAGTTACGCCGTTGCGCCGGGCGCGACCCAATATTGGACCAACCGGCTCAAGGAGCATGAGGTTGCCGTCGAAAAATCCGGACAACGTTTTGGCCAGCCTTTCATTCAATTCCGTGATCCGGACGGGCTTGCTCTCGAGCTGATCGAATCGGATTCGGCCCGGCACGACGATCGATGGGAGGAGAATCCGGTGGCGGCAGAGTTTTCGCTTCAGCAATTTCACTCGCCTTCGCTTGGCTCCGATGACCGCGAAGCGACGGCGCAACTTCTCACGACAGTTTTCGGATTCACCGCCCTCGGCAACGAAGAAGGACGAACTCGCCTGTCGCTCTCGCCGGAGTCGACCGATAAGCAAATCGATCTCGTCGACGTCACCGGAAACACTCCCGGCCACGTCGCCGCGGGCACAGTGCATCACATCGCTTTTCGCGCCGCCGATCAGGACGAACAGGAGAAATGGCGGTCGCGTCTGTATGAAGCGGGTTTGCAGGTTACCCCGATCATCGATCGGCAATATTTTCATTCCGTTTACTTCCGCGAACCGGGTGGAATTCTCTTTGAGATCGCTACCGACGGACCGGGTTTCGCCACCGACGAACCGGCGGATCAGCTAGGCGAAAGTCTAAAATTGCCACCACAGTATGAGGAGTACCGAAAATCGATCGAAGAATCGCTTCCGGAAATTTCGCTGCCTCACAAGTCGCAATGACAGATTTCATTCATCGATTTGTTCCGAGCCTAAACAGCGACGGGCGCACACTGCTGCTGTTACACGGAACCGGCGGCGACGAGAATGATCTCTTACCGCTCGGTAAGGCGATCGATCCGAATGCCAATTTATTAAGCCTCCGCGGGCAAGTTCTTGAAAACGGCGCGCCCCGTTTTTTCCGGCGTCTTGCGGAAGGAGTTTTCGACGAAGAGGACGTGGTCCGTCGAAGTCACGAGCTAGCCGGGTTCCTTGAGTCGACAATTGCGAAATACAACATTTCCAAACACGAAATGGTGACGGTGGGCTACTCGAACGGAGCCAATATCGCCGCGGCCATGATTCTTCTTGGGGTGGCGCCGTTCTCGCGGGCCATTCTGCTTCGGGCGATGGTTCCCCTAACGGGCCTTCCATCTCCGGAACGGAAACCTCGGAAAGTTTTACTCCTTGAAGGAGAACGCGATCCGATCGCGCCGCCGTCGCAGGGAGAAGAACTGGCGAAACGGTTGCGGGCGACCGGGGCGGATGTGGAAATTCTTCTCCAACCGAGCGGCCACGAATTGTCGGCTCATGATGTCGACGCGGCGCGCCGCTGGTTAGGCGCTTAAGAGGGAACCGCGGATTACATGGATTCACGCGGACTACCGGGAGGGACGAGCTTGTCTCGTCCGCTCTGTGTTTCCTAATCCCCGTCAATCCGCGGCTGGAAAAAAAAGAACGGACGAGACAAGCTCATCCCTCCCAATCATTCCCCAGGACTGCGTTTATTATTCAAAGCTGCGCTTGAGTTCGACGGCACGAGCAAGAAGCCGCAGATAGGCGCGTCGCGAAATTTCCGCAGCCCCGAACCGCTCCAGGTGCGGCGTCGACCATTGAGTATCGACAAGAACAAAACGCCGCGCCTTCATGATCTCCATCAGGCCGGCCAGCGCGACTTTGGATGCGTCCGTCACGCAATGAAACATCGATTCGCCGAAGAATGCGCCCCCAATAGCGACGCCATACAAACCGCCAGCCAGCTTCCCTTGATGCCACGCTTCCACGGAATGGGCATATCCGAGGTCGTGGAGATGCTCGTAACTGCCGATGATTTTCGGAGTGATCCAGGTCTCCTCGCGGTCCGCGCACGCGCGGATGACTTCACCGAAAGACTTATCGATTTTGATCTCGAACTTCTTCTTCGCCAGTACCCGGCGAAGGCCATGATCAATCTTGAATCCATCGAGCGGCAAAATCGCTCGCGGATCAGGTGAGAACCAATGGATGCTTCCGTCGCTCATTCCCATCGGAAAAACGCCCAGGCGATAACCCTGGAGAAGAAGCTCGGGCGAAATAATATCGACCGCCGGACGGGACTTTCGAGGGACCTTCGCCACCTTGAATGATATTCTGCCCCTTCCGTGAGTAATGCAATCAGCGTCGAAGAGCGGACGGACCCGCCTTCGCCAAGGCTACGGCGTGGCAAGCAAGCTCGTCCCGCCCGCGTCTTGCAAATTGCAACAGGCTCCCTAAAATATGCGGATGAAGCGCGTCTTCATCTTTGCGGCGCTCATCCTCTCCGGCTTTCTGCCGGGTTGCGCCGATCCGCTGGAGAAAAGAAGCACGGAAGAGGTGCAGGGGCAGATCGAGCGTGGGGTCACCGGCCAGGGACACATCGGAGAGGAAAATCGCGTGCCTGACGATCCGGCTAACGAACACGCTGTCCCGCAAAATCATCCGTGATGGATAAGCCGGCACCGAAACATTCGAAGATTCTCATCCTCGATTTCGGGTCGCAATACACGCAGGTCATTGCGCGGCGCATTCGCGAGCTGCAGGTCTACTCCGAGATCATCCCCTTCAGCATCTCGGCGAAGGCTGTGGCGGATCTTCGCCCCAACGGTATCATTCTCTCCGGCGGTCCGGCCAGCGTTTACGAAAAATCGGCGCCTCAGATCGACAAGGAAATATTTTCGTTAGGCATTCCGATCCTGGGAATCTGCTACGGCCTCATGCAGATGGCCCATCATCTCGGCGGCAAAGTCGTTTCCACGGGCCGCCGCGAATACGGCGCCGGCATGCTCCACATCACCAACGGCTCGAAACTATTCGATGGTCTCGGCAGCCAGCTCGATGTGTGGAATAGCCACGGCGACGAAGTCACCGCTCTACCGGAAGGATTCCAGGTGGCGGCGACGACCGCCGGTTGCGATTTCGCCGCCGTGGAAGATCGGCAGCGCAAGCTCTATGGCCTGCAATTTCATCCCGAGGTCGCGCACACGCCTCGTGGAACCGAGATCCTGAAGAACTTCATCTATCACATCTGCCATTGCGCCATGGATTGGACGATGGGCTCGTTCATCGACGAAGCCTGCGAGCGCGTCCGCGCCCAAGTCGGCGACTCCAAGGTGGTGCTCGGCCTCAGCGGGGGCGTTGATTCATCGGTCGTTGCCGCCCTTCTGCATAAGGCCATCGGCGACCAGTTGACCTGCATTTTTGTAAACAACGGGCTTCTGCGCGCGCGTGAGGAAGAAGTGGTGCAGCGCGTTTTCGAGGAGAATTTTCATATCGCGCTGAAATACGTCGACGCTTCGGAGCGCTTCCTAAGGAAACTCCGCGGCGTCACCGATCCGGAACAAAAACGAAAGATCATCGGCAACGAATTCATCGACGTCTTCCAGCAGGCGACCGAAGAATTGCTCACTGAAGAGCAGAACCGCGGCGCCGACGGCCACGGGGGATATCGATTCCTCGCGCAGGGAACTCTTTATCCGGATGTGATCGAGAGCGTTTCGATCGGCGGCAATCCCGCGCATGTCATCAAATCCCACCACAATGTTGGCGGCCTGCCCGAGAAGATGCATTTCGAGCTGGTCGAACCGGTCCGGCAACTCTTCAAAGACGAGGTGCGCCAGGCCGGGCTGCAGCTGGGTTTGCCGAAAGAGATTGTTTATCGGCAGCCTTTCCCCGGCCCGGGCCTCGCGGTACGGATCCTGGGCGAAATCACCGAAGAGCGGCTTTCGATTCTGCGCGCCGCCGACACCATCGTGCAAAGCGAAATGGAAGCGGCCGACTGGTATTACCGGGTCTGGCAATCATTCGCCGTCCTGCTGCCGATCCAAACCGTGGGCGTCATGGGCGACCAGCGCACCTATGAAAACACGGTCGCGCTACGCATCGTTGAAAGCCAGGACGGCATGACGGCCGACTGGGTGCGCGTTCCTTACGAACTGCTCGCGCGCATTTCCAATCGCATCTGCAACGAAGTCAAAGGAGTCAACCGCGTTTGCTACGACATCTCGAGCAAACCACCGAGCACGATTGAGTGGGAGTGAGATAACCATCCAACGTTCAGCACTGTCCCGCGGCGGGCGGGTGAGATTTGGCGTAGAGTGAATTTAAGATTGCCGATTTTTGATTTTCGATTGGTAATCGCCGGTGCCAATGAACGCCGAACAACAGCGATTGGCGGAGAACGATAGTCCCGAGGCTCCGTGGCATCGCTGGGGGCCATATCTGGCCGAGCGCGCCTGGGGAACGGTGCGCGAGGATTACAGCGCGAACGGCGATGCCTGGAATTATTTTCCACATGACCACGCGCGATCCCGTGCCTTTCGCTGGAGCGAAGACGGGATCGCCGGGATTTGCGACCGCAAACAACGCCTTTGTTTCGCTTTCGCTTTTTGGAATGAGCGCGACAGCCTTTCTCAAGGAGCGCTTCTTTGGCCTAACGGGTCCAGAGGGCAACCACGGCGAGGACGTTAAGGAAGCTTACTGGTACACGGACAACACGCCTTCCCACAGCATGATGCGGATGGTTTATCGTTATCCACAGCTCTCCTTTCCCTACGAACAACTCGTGGCCGCGAATGCCAAACGTTCGAAACTGGAAGGCGAATACGAACTCTGGGACACCGGCATCTTCGACGAGAACCGGTTTTTTGAGATCGAAATCGAATATGCCAAATCAGGGCCTAACGATATTCTGATTCGCGCCACTGCGACAAACTGCGGACCTGATCCGGCGCCGTTGCACCTCATTCCGACGCTCTGGTTCCGCAATACCTGGAGCTGGGGCTACGACGCCGCCAAGCCTTGTTTGCAGGAGGGGGCGATGAGCGACGACAAGGTTTCCATTATCGAAGCCAAACGAGCCGCAGCTCGGCCTTTATCGCCTCTTCTGCGAGGCGCCCGAGCGGCTTCTGTTCACCGAAAACGAAACCAACCTTTCTCGTCTGTGGGAGGTCCCGAACCAGAGTCCCTACGTCAAAGATGCGATCAACGGTTGTATTGTCGCAAACAACCTCGACCTGGTTAATCCCAACCGCGTCGGGACGAAAGCGGCGGCGCATTATCGCTTTCTGGTTCAGCCTAATAAGAACGTTACTATCAGGCTGCGATTGAGCGCCGAGTCGGCTCCCTCAGCCGAAGGCGGGCCCTTCGCCGACTTCGATTCCATCATGGTCCGGCGATCGCTCGAGGCGGACGCTTTTTATGCCGAGTTGGCGCCGGCACCTCTGAGCCAGGAGCATCGCGCCATCCAGCGCCAGGCGCTTTCGGGAATGCTTTGGAACAAGCAGTTCTATCATTACATCGTGCGCCAATGGCTGGAGGGCGATCCGGGGCAACCGCCGCCGCCGCCCGAGCGATGGAACGGAAGAAATGCCGAGTGGCAGCATCTTTACAACGACCGCGTCATGTCGATGCCGGACAAGTGGGAATTTCCCTGGTACGCGTCATGGGATCTCGCATTTCATTGCATCGTCCTGGCACTGGCTGACCCGAAATTCGCCAAGGATCAACTCAGCCTCATCGTGCGCGAATGGTATCAGCATCCGGACGGAAAGATTCCGGCCTACGAATGGAATTTCAGCGACGTGAACCCGCCGGTGCTGGCCTGGGCAGCCTATCGCGTCTTCCAGATTGAGCGGAAACAAACCGGAAGGGGTGACCGGGCATTTTTGGAGACAATCTTTCATAAAATGTTGATCGCCTTCACCTGGTGGGTGAATCGAAAAGACTCGTTAGGCAAAAATATCTTCGAAGGCGGCTTTCTCGGCCTCGACAACATCGGTGTTTTCGATCGCAACACCCGCTTCACCGACGGCACGTATCTCGAACAGAGTGATGGCACCAGCTGGATGGGAATGTTTTCCCTCAATTTGATGCGCATCGCTCTGGAGCTGGCGCGCGAGAATCCGGTCTACGAAAACATCGCCACCAAATTCTTCGAACATTTCCTCGGGATCGCCGCGGCCATGAATAATCTTGGCGGCCAGGGAATCGGCCTCTGGGACGAGCAGGACGAATTTTTCTACGACGTCCTGCACACACCCGGCGGCCGCTATTTGCCACTGCGCGTCCGTTCGGTCGTCGGCCTCATGCCGATGCTGGCGGTGGAAACGATCGAGCCGGATCTGCTCGATAGCGTCCCCGGATTCAAAGCGCGCCTGGAATGGACTCTGACCAATCGGCCGGACCTGGCCAGTCTGGTGTCGCGCTGGCAGGTTCCAGGAATGGGCGAGCGCAGACTCGTCGCGCTTACCCGAGGACACCGCATGAAATGCCTTCTCCGGCGCATGCTCGATCCTGATGAATTCCTCAGTGATTACGGCGTCCGTTCGGTTAGCCGTTACCACAAAGACCATCCGTTACTCGCTGCGGGTTCGCGACGAAGAAAAACTTGTTAACTATGAGCCGGCGGAATCGCAAAGCGGCATCTTCGGCGGCAACTCAAACTGGCGCGGACCGATCTGGTTTCCGATCAATTATCTTTTCATCGAGTCGCTCCAGAAATTTCACCATTACTATGGCGACGATTTCAAAGTGGAATGCCCGACACGCTCGGGAAACTTCCTCCCGCTAAACCAGATCGCGAACGAGCTTTCAAATCGTCTGATCAGTATTTGGCTGAGGAATTCAGACGGAAGCAGGCCATTTGCGCGCGCGTCCGGCAATATCTTCAACAACGTGCGCGACCAGGGTCGCTACTGGTTCCATGAGTATTTCAACGGCGATACCGGAGCTGGTCTCGGCGCGTCCCACCAAACTGGCTGGACCGGCCTGGTGGCGAAGCTCATCCTGCAGCAAGGCGACCTCGGAACGATCGCAAAGGCCGATCCGTTCAGTGATTTGTGACCTGGTGTGGCATCGGCATCCTGCCGATGAACATGGGCTAGAAGCCCATGCCACCATTTTCCTGCCGACCTTATCAGTGAGAGACCGCTCCAAAGGCCTGCCAGGCCGGTCGCGCGCTCCCCTCGACATCGAAAAGCGCAAAGGCCTTCCACATGCCTTCGCCATACCATTCCGGGCTCCAGTAGAAGGCCCCGGCAATGGCGGCGTCATTCCTGCAAAACGCGAGAAAATCGCCTAACCAATGCGCCTGTCCCTCCGGACTGAGCGGGTATCCCGGCACCTCAGTTCGCCAGGCGCCAAACTGCCCCGAAAAATCGGAGGTGCTGGGATAACCGAATTCGGGAATAACAATTGGCCGCTGGATCTTTGCCGACAGGACGTCGACCACGCCGCGGAACTGCTCGAGCGTTAACGAACCGCCAATGTTCGATGACGGAAAATAGCTCAGGCCGGCATAATCCATCTGCACCTGCTGCTCGAGCATGAATTGAAAAAAAGCTGAGCAAAATTCCGCGTCCCACCAATGGGCGATATGCAAGATGAATTTTGCATCGGGATCCGTTTCCTTGACCCCGCTTTCGCAGGCGCTAATCAACTGGGCGGCTTGTGGCCAGACATGCTGGCGCAGCGTTTCAGGATCCGTCTTCTCATGCTTGCCCGGATAGATCCCACAGATCCCGTAATCGATTTCGTTCCCTATTTCGTAAATGTGACTCGTTAGGCCGCGCTGGCGAAAATGAGCCACTACGTCGCGCGCGTAGGTTCGAACGGCATCCTCGCGCTTTGTCAGATCCAAGGAGGCCCATTTCATCGGCACCGGCTGTTTGGTCAGGTCCGCCCAATCCTCGCTCAGGAAGATGACAAGGTAAGGCGACAGGCCCGCCTTGATTCCGCGCTCGACAACCCGCGTCGCATATTCCTTTCCGTTCGTGCCCGCATCGCCCGTCCATAGCCGAACGCGCAACCAGCGCGCGCCCTGTTTTTGCATGCCAGCGAAGATCTCCTGGTCCTGCCCGTTCCATTTCCAATGCGCGCCTTTGGCTTCCAGATCGAGCGAATAATTCGCATCGACCCCGAGCATGAAATCGGAGCCGGCAAACAGCGGCCGCGAAAAAAGCAAAATAGAAATCAGCAGGGGCCATTTCACCACGCGCCACTTTAGGGCGGGCATTCTGCCCGCCAATCCAAAAAAAAGGCGGCGAAAATGGCCGCCTACAATCGCGCGTCAAACGACTCCCTACCGGCGCATGATGTGGATGGAAAGAATGCGGCTCTGCTGATGCGCCAGCAGGTAATCGATGAAACAACCGATGATCGAGTTTGGTTTATTGCCAAATTTTGTCACGACCCGGCAAATGAGCGTGCCGGTGCCGGCATGCCACTCGAGATTGATCGCGCCGTGTGCGCTTTCGCTGTGGATCTTCCCCCAGCCGTGAGGCCTTCCGGGACGCTGATGCTCCGTTGGTATGAGACCGAATTTCTTCAGACGGGAGTCGGTCATGATCTTCTCCCGGAGCGAGCCGCGCCCTGAAGTGATGACCTGGATGACAGTTTGCATCGACTAGTTAGGTTCCGCGCTGGCGACCTAATTGCAAGTCGTTCAACGCGAAGCCAGATCCATAAACATGACATACGCATCCACGTACCCAAGCGAGGGATGATGGAACACCTCCGGCAAGGTTCCCACGATGGCAAAGCCCAACCGCTTCCACAATCGCACGGCCGACTCGTTTGTTGAGATCACAAAGTTGAATTGCATCGCGCGGTATCCGAGCCGGCGCGCTTCCTCGATTGAATGCTCGGCCAAGGCTCGTCCGATGTTTTTTCCGCGCTCGGTCGAAACGACGATATACCCTGCGTTGGCCACATGACTGCCCGGACCGGAATGGTTCGGTTTTAGGTAATAACTGCCCAGAATCCGGCCGTTTTCCTCACAAACGAAGACGGTGTTCTTGTCTCCGCACCAAAACGCGAGAGCCTTCTCGCGCGACAAATCCTGCGGCAACGCAAACGTCTCACCCGCCCCAATGATCTCCATGAAGATATCGAGAATAAAATCGTCATCTTCCGGGAGGGCCGGCCGAATGGTCATGCGCGAAGTCGATTATCCTTGAGCCGCCAACGCATTATCACAACGAGCGCGGCCAGGATTGCGAAGTCGAGAGCAAGATGTCCCGCAAAACTCATGTTGCGGCCGGCGTGCCCGAAACAGCCGCAGCTGACGTCGAGCCCGCGGGCCTTTGCAATCACGCTGCCACCGATAAACACGCTCACCAGCAAGATGAGAATCGACAGACTTCCGTGATAATAGCGGCGCGCCAGAATCGTTAGGCCGCAGACCACTTCAAGCCAGGGCAGAAAGAACGCCAGGCGAACCCCCAGACTCCAGGGCAACAGCTTGTAGTTATCAATGTCGTTGGCAAATCCGAGAGGATCGTAGGCCTTTAAAACGCCGGCATAGATGAAGAGGCCGGCAACGAGAAGTTCCGCCACACGAACAACCAGATTGAATCTGCCAGCACCGACGGGCGCCGAAACGGTTTCGTTAACGCTCACTTTGGATGCGCTTTCAGCCATTCTTCCCAGCCACCCTGCAGAATATAAACGTCCGGAAGCTGCGCCTCGGTTCGAAGACGATGCGCCACCGCCCGGCTGAGATTGCAACTCTGGCTGCTGCAGTAAACCACCACTTTCTTCCCCGGCGCCCATCGCTCGAGCAGCTGGGGCAAAAGTTCGTTCCACCGATCTTCGTTAAGGGAAAATGCGCCAGGAATATGCCCGGCGGAATATTCGGCATCGGTTCTGGCATCGACCCACATCACGTCGTTACCCCAACTCTCAGCCGCCGCGAGAGTGGCAGATTCAGACGCGGCCACCGGCGTTTGCCACGGAATTCTGTCGCGGAAATAGAATGCTTCGCCGATCGCGGGCAACAAAGCGACCGCGCAGAGCGCCAGGACTTGGCGCGCGACGATCCCGCTCATCGCTGCGGCAAAGAGGCCGGCGCTGGTCCTGCCGGACCCCCTGCAACGCTCGCAGTCGCAGAAAAGACGCCGGGTGAATCTTTCGGAAAATCTGTTTTCACCGTGATCACCGCCGAGCCGCTCCTCTCGGTTTGTAGCGGCGTAACAAGTATTTTCCATGATCCCCCGCCCTTCACCGGCTCCACAGTGGCGCCAAATTGCGGGTTCGACGTTTGGACTTCGATTTGTTTGGCCAGATAATCTTTGCCCGCCTTCACCAGGATGGTCTTGCCCTCGGGCTTCTCACCGACTTTCCAGTAAACGAAGGATGGAATCAGCGTGACGCCCTCCGGAAGCACCGCTTTCAACGTCAACATCATTGGTTGCGAAGCGGGTTCATCCGTTTGCACGGTGACTGTCTTGACCTGAGTGCCGGTGCGATTGCCGATGCTAAAGGTGGCCGTGATTTCACCTTTCTCGCCCGGGCCGACCTCATCCTTCTTCCATGTGGGGACGGTGCAGCCGCACGACGCCTTCACTGACGTCAGCTTCACCGGGGTTTTGCCGATGTTCTGATATTTGAAATGGCCGACCGCTTCCTTGTCTCCGAACGCCGGATGCAATTCGAGGGTGGTTTGATCCCATTTGAGCTCGGCGCGAGCGCTGGTTGAAAGGAATCCGAATAGAATGGCGACAAGGAGGTGGCTCTTCATTTTTTTGCGTAGTGTTTCTCAATATATTCCGACAAAGCCTCTCGCCAAGAACGGGGTGCGCCCCCGGTGATCTCCGCAAATCGGGCCGTCGAAAGAACGGTATAAGGCGGACGTGGCGCGACAAAGTTGTGCATCTCGGTCAGCTTTAAGGGCTCCACCCGGGTCGTTTTCACCGGGACCCCTTGGGCCGCACAAATTTGCAGCGCATATTCCGCGTATTGCTGCCAGCTACACTCTCCCCCATTTGAAAAATGGAGAAGACCACCGATGTCGCCTGTGAAGAAGGAGGGAAGCATTGCGGCAATGTCCTCCGTGTACGTTGGGCGTGGAAAATTTATCGGCCACCGCAGAAATTTCCTCGTGGTCGCGCGCGCGCGCAATCATGTGGTCAACAAAACTCGGCCGATCCGGTCCAAAGACCCACGAAACGCGAATGACCAGGTTGCGTTCGTTAGCAAAAAGCACGTTCTCTTCGCCTTCGCGCTTCGATTCTCCATACACGCTCAGCGGTTCCGCGGGATCATCTTCGAGATAAGGCGCGTTCTTGCGGCCGTCGAAAACATAATCGGTGCTGAAATGAATCAGCTTGGCGCCTTTGTCCTCACAGATGTGTGCCAGAAGCTCCGGAGCGCTGGCATTAATTTCGAAAGCCTGGTCTCGCTGTTCCTCACAGAGATCAACATTGGTCATGGCCGCGCAGTTGATCAGCAGGTCGAACGGCAGTGGCTTAAGCAATTCTTCCACCTCGTCAAAATCGGCCAGATCGATTTCCGAGTGGGTGAAGCCGCGCACTTCAAACTGCTCATGATAACGACGGAACAGCGCTGATCCGAGCCGGCCACCTGCTCCAATGATTAGAATTCGCATGCTTGGGCGGAGAATCCTGCCTGATCAAGCCGACCCGTGCCAAGTGCGCAAATGAAACCGGCTTGAACGCCCGGTCCTGGCAGTCCGTTCAGGGCAACTGATGTGCGCGGTAGAAACCGCCGCCCGGGGCGATAAGCGCATTTGGGATCGTGACCTGGACGGGGCCGCCGGTGCCTGCGATGGGAGGCGGCGGATTGGTCCCCGAAACCGTACTCCAAGTCCCCGAGCTTAACGACGCGCGGCCCTGAACTTCGTAAGTGTGATCGAGGATCGTCATAAAGGTGAACATCAGATCATTCCCTACCCTTTGTTCGGAGATCAAACGCACATCTGCTTCGTAGGCTCCGATGTCGCTGGCGTCCCCGCCGCTAACGTTGGCAACATTCGGATCGTCGAACGGACGAGGCTCTCCGCGCTCATCGTTGCCCGAACTGGAAATCGTGTTGCTCTTACCCTGATCAAGCGCGGGACTGGCTGCTCGGATGGCCAGCGTCATGGTTGGTCCACCGTTATCCTTTACGCCAGCCGGATCCGTCAGCGGATCAGTATTTCGCTGATCGCCGGAATGATTGAGAAATCCGCCAGGAGCCGTCCCGATCGGCCCCCCGGCCGCGTCGTCACTCAAGTTGTAACCCAGCGAAACAAACGTCCCTCCGCTATTGCCAAGATTCACTCCCGCCGCCCCGGCTTCCATGATCGTGTTGCCCATCTGCAACGTCGCTGTGCCCCCACCGCCATTGCTGACGAAAATAGCGCCGCCGATCGCTGCGGAATTATCACTGAAGGTACAGTTGCTTACATTCAGCATGGCACTGCCGCTGTCGCCATCCATATAGATGCAGCCACCATTCCCGACGGAAGAATTCAGACTAAACGTCGAATTGATAATGCTGCCGGTAACACTGCCGCTGGAGCCATCGTGCTGAATGGCGCCGCCATCGTTGTGGCCGTTTGAGTTTCCGATAAAAGCCGACCCACTGATGGTGAGTGTCGCGGCGCCCGAACCGCTGCCGTCGTTAAAGATTGCGCCGCCGTTATTGAGGGAGGAATTTCCACTGAAGGTGGAGTTGCTGATGATCAGTGTCGCGCTGCTGGGAGAAACGCTGCCGTCGTTGTAAATCGCGCCGCCGTAATCGCCCGAGCAATTAGTAATCGTGCAATTTACGATGGTCAGGGTGGCGTTAGTCGTTTCATCGTGGTTGTTATAGATTGCCCCTCCGTGAGCAAAGGTCCCGCTCGCAAGATTCCCGTTAGTTAAGGTCAGTCCCGTCAAAGTGACGTTGGCGCCGCTCTTGGTTTCAAAGATGCGAAAGTGGTGCGCGGAATCGTCTATTGAGGGGACGCGCTGAATCGTCGCGCCATTTCCATGAATCGTCAGCTTATGCCCGCCGTCGGGACCAAGCTGTGGGAGACCGTTTAGAAAACTGTCTCTGGCCGACAGTATGTAGACGCCGCCGGCTGCCAACTCGATCGTGTCATCCTGCGCATTGCTGTTGCAGGTGGTAATCGCGCTTTTCAAACCGGCGACATCGCCATTGGCAACATTGAAGGTGGCGCCACAAACGCTGTTGTGACGAAACAAAATCGTGGTCGCTGCGACCGCGATCAATATGAGGCGATGTTTCACCGGAACGCGAGGCTTGATCCTACCGGTCAGACTTCAGACACACAAGCGATTAAGGCCGGGCGCGCCTTACAGTTTTGTCATCGGCAAGTCGCTGGCGCTGCTCAGTATCGCCCTGCGCGCTCGAGCAGCGGCTGCCACCACGACTCGTTAGCCAAATACCAATCAACCGTTTCCA
Source organism: uncultured Verrucomicrobiae bacterium (assembly GCA_963824205.1). Taxonomy (GTDB): domain Bacteria; phylum Verrucomicrobiota; class Verrucomicrobiia; order Chthoniobacterales; family UBA10450; genus JBBRDU01. The sequence continues at coordinate 412,508 of CAWGOG010000003.1, forward strand.
CCAATCCCTGTTCGAATTTGTGGCGCGGCTTCCACTTCAACTCCTTCTCGGCGAACGACGAATCGATGGCATAACGACGATCGTGGCCAAGCCGGTCGGTCACGAATGAGATCAGCCTCTCGGGCTTCTTCACGCGCTGCAAAATCAATTTCACGACATCGATGTTAGGCATCTCGTTGCCGCCTCCGAAGTTGTAGACCGTTCCGGACTTGCCTTCGAACAGCGCCGCGATAATGCCGGCGCAATGATCCTCCACATGAATCCAGTCGCGGACATTTTTCCCATCGCCGTAAACCGGCAACGGTTCATCGCGCAGCGCCTTGACGATCATTAAGGGAATCAGCTTCTCCGGAAACTGATAGCGCCCGTAATTATTCGAACACCTTGTGACGATCACTTCCTGGCCAAAAGTGCGCTGGCAGGCGAGCGCCAGAAGGTCTGCGCCGGCTTTGCTGGCGGAATAAGGCGAGCTCGGATCGAGCGGCGATTGTTCGGTAAATTTCCCCGACGGCCCGAGCGATCCATAAACTTCGTCGGTCGACACCTGCACGAATCGTTGCACACCATGACGCCGGGCCGCATCCAGCAGCACGCTCGTGCCGATCACATTGGTATGAATGAAATTTTGCGGGTCGTTGATGCTGCGATCGACGTGTGATTCCGCGGCAAAATTCACCACGGCAAAGAACTGGTGCTCGGTCATGACCGAGTCCATTTGGTCGGAGTTCGCGATGTCGGCCTTGAAAAACTCATAGCGATCGCCGAACTCCTCGACGACCCCGGCCAGATTGGCCGGGTTACCCGCGTAGGTCAGAACATCGACATTGGTGATATAGGCCGGCTTGTAATGTTCGAGAATGTAGCGAATAAAGTTGCTCCCGATGAATCCGCAGCCGCCCGTGACCAGAATGCGCACAGCGCCAGATAGCACATCTCAATGGAAATTCGAGCGGCCGGCCGCGGCCGCGGTATTTCACGAGCGCCTACCCAAATTCATCCGGCTAGCGCAAGGGAGCGTAATTCGAAACTCGAACTTCGAGATTTTCCGGGAGCTTGGTGAACCTTTGTGGCCTTTGGGTGAGAACAATGACTGAGGCGGCAAAGACTGAAGACGCGGGCACGCCGGAATACCAGACATTCCGCGAGCAAATCCGCCAACTGGGCGAGCGCCTATCGGCCGTGGATTGGCGCCCGTGGTCGATCGTTGCTTTAGCGGCCTTGCTGCGGGTGTTTCTGCTCGGGATTAAGCCGCCCCATTTCGACGAAGGCATCAACGGCTGGTTCGTCGATCAGATGCTGAAAAACTCCTACTACCGCTACGACCCGACCAATTATCACGGTCCGTTTCATTTTTACGTTCTCTTCCTTTCGCAGACGCTCTTCGGACGCAACCTGTGGGCTTTGCGCCTGCCGATAGTGATCATGAGCACGCTTTGCGTCTGGCTCATGCTAAGATTCGAGCCGTTCATCGGCCGTAACGTTTCGCGCTGGGCTGCGCTGGCGATGGCGGTCTCGCCCGGGTTCGTCTTCTACGGCCGATACTCAATTCACGAAGTCTGGCTGGTCTTCTTCTCCATGCTTTTCGTCTACGGCCTGCTTGGCCTGCGCCGATTCGGGACGGCGAAGGATCTGTGGCTATGCGGCATGGGCATCACCGGAATGATCCTCACCAAGGAGACCTACATCATTCACTTCGTCTGCGCCGCCATCGCAGCTCTCCTATGTTGGATCTCGAATCGCATCTCGCCGGTAGATGATACGCCGGCGCCGAAGCAGAAATGGGACACAGTCGATTTGCTGACGGTCATCGCAACCTCGGTCGCTCTGATCGTTTTCTTTTATTCCGGGACATTCTTTCATTGGAGCGGAGTGAAGGGACTGTATCTGGCCTACAAGGCGTGGTTCGAAACCGGAACGAACGGGCACGGTCACGAGAAACCGTGGGATTATTGGCTCCGCCTGATCGGCCGCTACGAGCTCCCGGTAATTTTCGGTCTGGCCACTTCCCTCTTTTGGCTTCGCTTACGGAACGCCTCCCTGCGCTTTCTCGCAATTTACGGAGTCGGAACAATCATGGCCTACAGCATCGTCAAATATAAGACGCCTTGGTGCATCATTAGCCTTGTCTGGCCGATTCTTCCGCTTTTCGGCGCGGCCGCGAATCTTGTTCCGCTCCGGCTTCGCCTCGGCGAATGGTGGGCCGCATTGTCGATCGTTTTAGTGGGCGCTGGCGTCTCCATCGGCTTTTCCCTCGCGAAGGATTATCAATTCATCTGGCCCTTTCTCCTCGTGGCCGCGCTTGGGCTTTATCTCCTGGTCCTGCGCGACGCGAAGATTCTGGTCGCCATTCAAAGCGTCGTTCTTGCCGTCTCGTTAGGCTGGGCCATCTGGCTTAATTACTTTCAATGCACCACGGACACGGAGCCCTACGTCTACGTCCAGACTTACAACGACATTTTCAAGCTGACGCGGCCCGTGCTCGCCCTGGCGAAACGCAGCCCGGCCTTGTACCAAATGACGGGCCATCTCATCCGGACCAGTTCGTATCCCTTGCCCTGGATGCTGGGGGACTTTCCGCGTGTCGGTTATTACGAGCACGAAGCTGTCCCCGAAGAAATGGACGCCGATTTCCTGCTCGTGCAGAGCGATCGTATCGCCGAGGTCGAAGGAAAACTGCACAACTCATACTATACCGAGCCCCTCACCATCAGGCCCTACCAGGACACGTCGAAGGTTTATTTCGACGCGCACCGGTTCAAAGATTTCTTTCCTGGACGCGTTCCTGATTTCACTGGCAAGGCCCCGGCTCATTAGCGCCTCTCCTTCAGATATGAACTCTGTCGCCAGCACTCACCTTCCCGCGCCTCTCGGCCGGCGCGGGACAAATGCTGAACGCTGGAAATAAAATGAAAGCGCTCGCCGGCGGGCTCACATTTTTTAACCTCGCGACCGTCAGCGCGCTCGTCCTCGGCTTCTTCGCCGGGGGACTCGGACCGGCGACCGCATGTTTGTCGATTTTGCTTGGGCTCGTCGCCGGCGCCGCAGCCTACTTCTCAACCTACGACCCGAAAGACACCGCTGAAGGCGTCGACTCTTCGCCTAACGATACCTCGAGCGGCAGGCATCGGATATTCGATGGCTCAAGAGCCCTTTTCTGGATCCTGGCTGGTGTTTTTTCGTTGTTCGCCGTGCGAAGCTTCTGCTGGTTGCTTTACAACGACGGCGGCCAGTTAATGATTCAATCGCCTAACAATCTCGGCGATCTGTCGCTGCACATCACTTACATTCGCGATTTCGCCAATGGCTCTCCGCTTTGGCCCCTGAATCCGATTTATCCTTCCGGGCACCTTCGTTACCCGGCCGGGGTGGATCTTTTCAATAGCCTGCTCCTTCTTCTTCATCTGGAACTGATTCCCGGACTCGTCTGGGTCGGGCTTCTTTCGTCGCTCGCCACCTTTTACGCGCTCTTTCGCTGGGGCGGTCTTTTCACCGTCGCCGGATTTCTTTTCAATGGCGGCATCGCCGGACTCCAGTTCTTCGCCGTCTGGATTAACGAGCACACCGCGCGCTTCGTGGATTACCAGGGGGACAAGGGCATCGCCTGGAAAAGCCTGCCGCTATCGATGTTCGTCACTCAACGCGGACTGCTTTATGCGATTCCTGCGGGGCTGCTTCTGCTTTGGCAATGGCGTTATCGATATTTCCGGCGGCCCAACGCGCGTCCGCCTCTTCCTTACTGGGTCGAACTTTCGCTTTACGCGTCGCTTCCTCTTTTTCACGTTCACACATTCCTCGCACTCTCGATTGTGCTTCTTTCCCTTTTCGGCGCCGGCCGTCCGAACATGCGCGGCCAGCTCGTTACGCTCGTCGCGGGTGCGCTCATCCCGGCGACAATCTTCGTTTGGCTGATCACCGATCACTTCAAAGCCCACAGCATGATGAGCTGGCATCCGGGCTGGGTTTTGAGTGATCCTAATTTCGGGCGTTCGAACTTTCTGGCGTTTTGGTGGGATAACTTCGGCATCCTCGTGCCGCTGATTCTTGTGCTTTATGGGGTTTGCGCGGTGCGAGCATGGAAAGCCCATGTCAGCCAGGAAGGAGACGTGCCGGAAGACCTCGCCTTCCTTTCGCCGGCGGCGATCATCATTATCCTGGGGTTGTTTGTAAAACTCGCCCCTTGGGAATGGGACAATCTCAAGATCATGATGTGGGGGTATTTCATCATCCTGGCCTTCCTCTGGACACATCTCATCCGTCACCAGTCGACTCCTCTGCGGATTGTTCTTTGCCTGTTCCTCTTCTGCTCCGGGTTCGTCTCGCTTTTCGGCGGCCTGGCCGTCGGACGCCCCGGATTCGGGCTGGCTAATCGCGCGGAAGTTGATGTCGTCGGCGAAGTGACCCGGACTATGCCGGTCCAGGCGCGGTTCGCCGCTTATCCCACATTCAATCATCCACTCCTGCTCCAGGGGCGAAATGTTGTTCTCGGGTACGGCGGCCATCTTTGGACCCAGGGATTCGACGACTACGGTTCGATCAACGATCGCCTAACGAGTTTGATGCTCGGAGAAGACAATTGGATGCAGACAGCGCGGGATCTCGGGGTCCGCTATATTTTTTGGGGGCGCGAAGAAACTGAGCACTACGAACACAAAGAGGATACCGGCAGCACGAAGCCGTGGGAACGACTCCTGCAACCAGTCGTTAGCGGCGATTGGGGCGCGATCTACGACCTGGAGCAGTTGCCTCCAGGCGGCTAACTCCTTCGGCTTAAAACAATTTGTCCCGAAGCGACCACCTGGCCGTCGGTCAGCGCTTCCACTCGAAACTGCAAAAGGTTCTCGACCTCGCCAAGACGCTCGGCCCGCAGCGTGATCACTTCATCTGGACGCACCGCGGCCAGAAATTTCATCTGACGAATTGCCGAAAGAAGAAAACGCGGCCCTTCAGATTTCGTTTCCGCGGAGGCAGCGGCAATCCCGGCGGTCTGCGCGAGCGCCTCGGTCAAGATGACTCCGGGAACAAGCGGGGTTCCCCGGAAAATGGCCCGCAAACATGGGATCACTCGCGGGAAACTGCGTCAGACATTCGGCAAAGCTTCCGGGATTACAGCGCACGATTTCCCTAACGAACACAAAGGGCGGGCGATGAGGGAGGCCGTGGAATTCCATCGGGAATTCCTAACTTCGAAATTTATGCACGGTCCGGCCGGGCAACTTACCCGTTAACGAAGTAGGCAAATTTCCAGCTGCCATTAATTCGTCGAATCCCGATGCGATATCCGTCGTAGTTCAGCGACTCATCGGCAAACTGCGGAGGGGCCACCATGTATTGGCCCTTCTTGACGAATTTCTCGGTCAGGATTCCCTCCAGCTCCGGCCAAAGATTCTGGTCGTCCCAATACTTAAACACACCGTCACCGGAGCGCTCAGGCTTGAGGCTGTAGCCAAAATCCGGCGTCATCATCGTCGCGAGCGTATTCACATCGTGCGCCGTGACCGCTTTTTTGAGTCGCCCGACAAAGGCCTCAAAATCAATGTCAGTGTCTTCGCGAAGGTTTGCCTTGGTCTTTTTGCTAAGGGCAGCCTTCTTCTCCTTATCGGCCTTGGAGGTGGACTTGCACCCCGTCAGCGTGATGGCCAGAAGAAGCAGAACCGCAGTGAGAATTCTCATCCCGTGTAGCTGTGTCACGTTTGCCGGTCGAATTCAAGCCCGCCAATGGAACAGACCCTTCCGGTGGCGAGGTCGGCCTGCGGCGTCGCCTCTGCCGCCGCAACCGGGCCGGGTGAGACAAAAAAATGAAATAGATGGCGTTAAATAGATCCCGTGTCGTGCAAGGGGGACTCGTTAGGTCGAGCGGCCCCTTCCGAAGCGCCTCGAAGACGCCCTCACAGGTCAGCTCCGCGGGCCGCGGCATCCGCGTATAGTGCCGGCCAAAGGCGTGCAGCCGGTGAGCATCCGATGTGGCGATGAGCGGTTTGTGAAACCGGCGAGCAACACGCGCGGCCCTGCGGTTGGGATTGAGCGGTCCCTTGTGAAAATGGCAGAGCTCGATGGCGTCGAAACAATCTTCTTCCGCGAGCAAACGCCAACCGATCGAGCCGCCGAGCACATAAAACGGATGAGGCGCGATGGTGAACAGGGATTGGCCGCGTCTGGCCCGAAGAGCACGCACATCCTGAAAGGTCTTCAGACCGGCGGCTTCCTCGCTGCTTATATTAAGAAGGATAATGTCCGCCCCTTCGATCCTCATCTCAGCGGCGGGAATCAGCAGAATTCCCATGGCCGCCGCGTCAGCGAAAACTTCCGGACGATCGAAGACCGCATCATGCAAGGTGATTGCCAGGACGCCGAACCCGAGCTCGCGCGCCCGCTCGAGAAGTTGATGGGCCGAGTAATCGATGACGTCCTTGGGGTCATCCAGCGTGTGGATGTGCAGATCCACTTTGATCCAGTTGTTCTTTTCTTCCTTGTCCATTTCCATTTTCACCCGGCTCTGCTCGCGTGTCGCAGCGAAGTCTTTGGCGTCAGCGAACGATCCTGTTCCATCCCCCCGTGTCGGTGCTCATACTCCTAATTCGTAATCGCGCTCGTAATCGATTGCTGCAGACCCGCGCGGCGATAACCAAGCAGGCCGAGCGCCAAGATCATGCGTGGGATAGCGATTAGGAGCGCGAGCGACGATGAGGTTTCATAAAGGCCTTGCGACCGCCCATCTCCAATCTACCATCTCGTAGCTTCCGTTTGCAGGGCTCGGGTGGTGAAATGGCAGACACGTACGTTTGAGGGGCGTATGCCGCAAGGCATGGGGGTTCAAGTCCCCCCCGAGCACCATGCGGCCATTCCGTTAGAAACCCAAGAGCCCAAAAACCCAATCCCGATCAGCGTCCAGATGCCAGGCGCGCGCTGGACTTGGGATTTGATCCGTTTGGGATTGCGGAGCTTCCTCGCCTCGCGAGGCGGGTGTGTAATGAGGCCTTGAAGTGACGTGTTCAGTCGCTCGAAATAAGGCAGCGTCCTACGTGCAAAGCCTTGGATACCTAAGGCAAAATGAGGACGATTTTACGGGATTTTAGGATTGTCCCCACGACGGTTCCGTTTATAGTGACTGCGCCCAAGTCCCTTACCCAAATTCCTATGTCTATAAACAGCGAAATTTTCATAAAAAACAGCAATTTTCCTTGCTCATCAGCATCAAACCTCATACCATCAGCTCCACTTCGGACATCCCACATGCGTCGATTTCTTCCTCTTGTCTGCACCGTCGCTTTGATCAGCGCCGCCTCGTTAGGCTTCGCGCAATCCGTTACCACGACGCCCGTTGGTTTCATTACCTCCTCTGTGGCCGCTAACAAGAGCGCGCCTTTGTCTTTTCCGTTGAGCAACCCAGCAGCCTACCAAGCGGCCGCCACCGCCGTCACAACTACCACCATACAAACTACGGGTGCCGGTTGGACGACGAATGCCTATGGCCCATTCGCCAGCAACCCTTATGTCGTGCGCTTCGTCACCGGCGCTCTGACCGGCAGACATTTCCGAATCGCGTCTAACACCAGCGACACACTGACGATCACCGTGCCAAGCGGAACGCCTGACCTGACTGGCGCCGCAGCCGGCAATCAATATCAGATCGTCCAACTCCCAACGTTGGGGACACTCTTCGGCACCGACAACAGCAACCTCGTCGTGTTCGGGACGAATGCAGCGACTGACAAGATCAAGACCGATCCCGACCCGACCGTGGCTGATAACGTTTTGATTAACATCGGCGGCGCCTGGCTGACGTATTGGAACACTGGCACGCAATGGCAGCGCGTGGCCGGTGGTTCAGGGAGTCAAAACAACACCGCACTAACTCCCGAGCTTGGAATCCTGTTCGTCCGGCATGACCAGGTTAACCCGTTGCCCGCCTTCACCGTACTCGGAGCGGTACCCACCACTAATCTGGTGACCGATTTACCAGCCAACAAAAACACGTTCCTGGCGAACAGATTTCCGGTCGACATGAAGCTAACGACCATCGCGGGCTCGCCGGTCCAGCCCGGTTTCGACTTCGACCAACTTGCTGGCTGGAACAAAAATGCTGATTCCACGCTCGCCGACAATGTTTTGCTCAACATCAATGGCGCGTGGCTGACGTACTGGCATACCGGGACTCAGTGGCAGCGCGTCTCCGGCGGCACCGGCGCCCAGAATCCTACGATTAAAGCCGGCACCGCTGTTTTGATCGTCCGGCGCGCCGGATCCAATATCGTTTTCAATCAAAGTCTACCTTATGCGCTCAACTAAAATGAAAAATCGTCGAAATGGTATCCTGGGAATCGCGGTCGTTCTGCTGCTTGGCACAGTTGCAGCGCGCGCGGACTCGTTCACGGTCAATTGGAACAATGATTCCGGCACAAAGCTATTTAACTTGGACGGCACAACGCCTCTCTCACAGGGAAACGCGACGTCAAACAATGACGGCGTCCTGATCCAACTTGGTTATTTCGCTGGCGCCAATCCGGCCATAAATAATTTTCTCGGCACGTGGACTCCATTGACCGGAGCGACGGCAATTGGGAGGACGACCATTGGCGACTCGGCTGACTTGAGCGGCGCCGGAGCTGGCATCTTCCAGTTTAACACCTTCTTCAATACCGGAAGCAACAACGTGGACGTCTATATCTCAGGACTCGACGATGGGGCTTACACGACGCATTCCCTCAATACCATTACGAGTGCGTTGCCTGCTAACAACCAAGTCCTTTCCATTCGGTTCTACAATACCAACACGGGCGGGGTCGGATCGAACTACAATACCGTCTCAGACGACGCGTGGGTCTGGCACACACCTGACAATACGAGCATTACCAACATCAATCTGACCAACGCTGGTCTCGAGTGGGAAGATCCTACTCACACCTTTGCGGTCTCGCCTCTTCTGACCGTCACTGCCGTTCCGGAGCCCTCGACATACGCTTCCGCTCTACTCGGGTTAGGCGGCCTTGGTCTGGCGACTCTTCGTCGCCGCTTGAAGAAGTAGTCGCCTGCACCTTCTTTTCAGATGACCCTATCCCAGAAATTGGGATAGGGTCTTTTTGTGTCGTCATCCGAGGGATCGATTCAAGGACGCAGCCTGACGCGAGTCGCCTTGAGCTACGCGGCGTTGATCCTCTTCGGGATCTTCGCCCTTTATCCGATCACGCAGATCATCACCATCGCGCTGCGACCGAGCGATCAACTGCTTTCCACTTCGCTGGCGCTGATCCCAAAGGGCGCAACCCTGGCAAATTTTCGCACCCTTCTCACCGAAACGCCGTTTCTGCGCTGGGTCGGTAATTCCACTCTGATCGCGCTCGCGGTCACCGCTCACCGGCGTCGCCCTCGCTTCAACTGCCGGCTACGCCTTGTCGCGTTTCCGGTTTCTCGGCCGCACAACCATGCTCAACGGGCTGCTCGTCACGCAGATGTTCCCGGCCACCATGCTTCTGCTGCCGCTTTACCTCATCTTGATCAAACTGCACCTGATCAATTCCTACCTCGGCGTGATCATCATCTACACCGCAACCGCGCTGCCGTTCTGCATCTGGCAGTTGAAAGGCTATTACGACACCATCCCGCTCTCGCTCGAGGAAGCTGCCGGGATCGATGGCTGCTCGCGCTGGCAATCGTTTTACATCGTCGTCCTTCCGCTGGCCGCGCCCGCTCTGGTTATCACCGCGCTCTTTTCGTTCATGACCGCCTGGAACGAATACGTCGTCGCCGCCCTCATGCTTCAGGATCAAAAGATCTTCACCCTGCCCGTTGGCCTAAAGATGTTCCAAGGGAACATGAGCACGCAATGGGGCCTCTACGCCGCCGGCGCCCTGCTGGTGTCCGTCCCGGTCGTCCTTCTTTTTCTCGTTCTTAGCCGATACCTCGTTTCCGGCCTGAGTTCCGGCGCGGTTAAAGGTTAAACGAGCTTTAAGTTTTCAGGTTTTAAGTTTTACAGCTTGGAACCCTGCTCTTGTTGCCGCTTATCTTATTACCTAACCACTTAAAACCATGAAGCTCGAACCTGATCGCTGACCAGCTTAATTTCATTGTCACTCGCTTTCTTTTCGCAAGCCAAAGGTGAGAACACCGTCATCGCCGAGGACGACGCCAGTCAATCGGCCTACGGGAGCGGATGGGACAACAGCAAGAACGGCGGCAGCGGTTTCGGGAACTGGACCCTGACCATCGAAGGCAACGACAACGATCGTCACTCGGGATTTTTCATCGCCAGCGCCAAGACAACACGGACCTGAACGGCATCGCCAAGGACGACAAGGCTTTCGGTATTTACGCCAACGGCTCCGGATTCGAGCAGGCAGTGGCGTATCGGAGCTTCGAAAAGCCTCTGCAGGTCGGCGATTCGTTTTCTTTCATGATGGAAAACGGGCAGTTCGAGAAGAAGTTCGACAAGGACGATCCGACGCCCGGATCGATTGGGGTGGCGCTTACGAACCGGCACGGCCAGCTCATCCGTGGCGGATTACAACAAGGATGCCGTCTTCGAATTTGGCTACTACCAGGGAAAGCCGAACTACCAGATCTATGACGGCTCCGGCGCGGACAAGACCGACAGCGGCGTGCCCTTCACCGATGCCGGCATTTCCGTAACGGTGACAGTGACTGGAACAGATACCTACGACCTGGAAATCCAGACGATGAGCGACAAGAAAATCACGAAATTGCCCGGCCGAAAATTCTCCAATAACGGCGGCTCTATTCAAAGCGTGGCCATCTTCGATCGAAATGGCGAAAAGTACGACGCCTTTTTCAACCAACTCCAGGTGACGCGCGCTTCGAAGTGATTTGCGAAACACCCCGTAACGCGGGTGAAGGAGCGGCCGGGCTTTCCAATCCCAAACACCAAGCTCCAAAGAATCTCCAAATTCTAAATGGCGTCGTGCCCTGACTTCCGTCGTTTGGGAATTGGATATTGGTGCTTCTTTGCAGCTTTGGATTTGGCGGTTGGACCTTAAAGCCGAGGCGTATCGCGCCTCTATTTGCTTTCAAAATCCGCTTGGTTTGTATCCAATCAACGCGTGACAACCAAGCCTCGCCTCGGCTTCTGGCAGATCTGGAACATGAGTTTCGGATTTTTCGGCATCCAATTCGGATGGGGACTGCAAATGGGAAACATGTCCGCCATTTACGAGTATCTCGGCGCAAGCGAAAGCCAACTGCCCCTTCTTTGGTTGGCCGCTCCCCTAACCGGCTTAATCGTTCAGCCAATCATCGGCCACATGAGCGACCGCACCTGGGGCCCGCTCGGACGTCGGCGGCCTTACTTTTTGACTGGTGCCATCCTTGCCTCGCTCGCCTTGTTAGCCATGCCCCATTCGGGTGTCCTTTGGATGGCCGCTGGTCTCCTCTGGATCCTGGACGCGTCGGTGAATATCAGCATGGAACCATTCCGGGCCTTCGTGGCTGACCTTCTTCCGGAACAACAGCGAACGGTCGGCTTCGCCATGCAATCGGCTTTCATCGGCGCCGGCGCAGTCATCGCTTCAAAGCTGCCGGGTTGGTTGCAGGATTACGGGATCAGTATCAAAACCGACGTGGCCCATCCGATACCGCGAACAGTCGTTATCGCATTCACCGTCGGAGCCGTCGTCTTCTTAGCTTCTGTCCTTTGGACAATCGTCACCACAAAGGAATATCCACCGGAAGATCTCGAGGCGCTGCGCCGAAAACAGGGTCGAAAGCCTGGGCCAGATCTGGACGGCGTTTCGCGAAATGCCCGGGCGCATGAAACAACTCGCGGCCGTCCAGTTTTTCACCTGGATGGCGCTCTTTTGCATGTGGATTTTCTTCAGCGTAGCCGTAGCCCGAAACATCATGGGCGCGACCGATACACATTCCGAGTTGTACGAACGCGGAATCGGCCTCGCGCGCGACTGCTTCGCCCGTTACAACTTCGTCGGCTTCATTGCCGCGATCGCCTTTCTTTGGATTGGGCGCTTTGTCACGGCCAAGTGGATTCACGTCTTTTCCCTTTTGCTAGGCGGAATTGGTCTCACCAGCGTCGGCTTCATTAAGGATCCTGGGATGCTTCTCGTTGGCTTTCAGCCTGGTGGGCGTAGCCTGGGCTTCCATCCTCTCGATGCCTTACGCGATGCTTTCCAGCGTCCTTCCGCCGGAGCGCATGGGCGTTTACATGGGCATTTTCAATTTCTTTATCGTTATACCCGCAGATCATCATCGCGCTCGTTCTCAGCCGGGTGATGGAGCATTTCCCTCAGGTCAACCGCCTCAGCGCAGTCGTATTCGGCGGCGTCTCGATGCTGGTGGCCTGTGTGGTCACGCCTATTCGTGCCCTCAGAACCGGTTGTTCCTGCGATGGCGGACTTCGCCGCTGCCAAAGAAGGCATGCTGCCGACAGCCACTCCACCGGAAGCACCCACGGCTTGAGGCTCGGACGGACGTTTCTTTTTTTCTGCATGGCCGTCACCGCCAGCGCGTCCCCTGTGCTCCCGGTCGAAAAGCCCGCCAACGAGCGCATTCGTATCTACCAGCTTTTCGTCAGGCTATTCGGCAACACCAATGAAACCCGAAAACCCAACGGAACGCTTTCTGAAAACGGCGTGGGGAAATTTTCCGATATTAATGATGCCGCGTTAGATTCACTCAAAGCGCTTGGCTTTACCCACATTTGGTTAACCGGCGTCCTGCAACAGGCGACGGGCACTGATTACTCGAGTGTCGGCCAACCAGCGACGATCCCGCGTTGCTTAAAGGAGTCGCCGGAAGTCCCTACGCCATTAAGGATTATTTCGACGTTTGTCCTGACTATGCCGAGCATCCCGAAAATCGGCTTGGAGAATTTAAGGCGCTACTCGAGCGAATGCACGCGCATCGACTCCGCGCTCTGATCGACATCGTGCCCAACCATGTCGCGCGCAGCTACGCGTCAGACGTAAAGCCGGACCTTGATTTCGGTAAGCACGACGACACGTCCAAGTTTTTCGATCCTAACAACAACTTTTTCTATCTCCGCCCTGGAAATGGCGGCCCTCCGCTGCGCCTTCCTCACAAGGATGGCAGCGCCACGGTTTACGAACCCGAGAAAGAGCATGGCCGTGTTACCGGAAACAACATCGTCAGCTGGACCCCTTCGACCGGTGACTGGTATGAAACCGTCAAGCTGAACTATGGATTCGATTTCACTGCCCCGAAAAAAGATGTGCGGGAATATCCGAACGCATCCACCCCCGGCAAGCCAGCTCCGGATACCTGGAAGAAAATGGACGAAGTGGTGGCCTACTGGCAGTCGTTAGGTGTGGACGGCTTTCGGTGCGACATGTCTCACATGGAGCCGCCGGAGTTTTGGAATTGGTTAATCCCCCGTGCGCGTCAGCGGAGTTCACAGGTTGTTTTCATGGCAGAAGCCTACGATAACGACCGGCGAAGGTGCCGGCCGACCGGTTCGACTGAAAGCAATTGCATGACGCATCTCCTGAACGCCGGTTTTACCGGCGTTTACGACGATCCCACTTATCGGGCGATTAAAAAGATTTACGAAGGCCCGGGCTGGGCTAACGACATCGATACCGCTCGCCCGAGCGACTTTATTTTCGAGAACTCTCTCCGCTACGCGGAAAACCACGACGAGGTCCGGCTGGCTCGACAAAACAGTGGGGAGCTTTGGGAATGAAGGTCGGCTTGCCGGTTTCCGCGATTCTTTACGGTCTTTCGCGCGGCCCCATCCTGCTCTACAACGGCCAGGAAGTGGGCGAGCCCGGCGCGGGCGTCGAAGGTTTCGGCGGCGACGATTCGCGCACCTCCATTTTCGATTACTGGTCGATGCCTGAATTGACCAAATGGGTTAACGACCACAAATACGATGGTGGGAGACTTTCCGATGACCAAAAGCGATTGCGCGCAGGATACGGCCGGCTGATTAACCTTGCCGGCGAACCAGCCGTTCAAGGACGGAACCTTCATCCCGTTGAACCCCACCAATCGCGACAATCCAAAATTTGGCCGGATCGGAAGCGAAACACCGAGCGGGCACTGGCTTTATGGCTTTCTGCGTTACGACGCCGCAAACCTCACAACGCTTTCTCGTCGTGGTGAATCTGCATCCACAGACTCTCATGGGCGATGTTCGCGTTAAGTTCTCGAAGGAGACGCTAAGCGCGCTCGGGCTCGACACCTCTGATCCGAAATCTCACATCAATTTGCGCGACCGTATGGTTGAAAACGAAGCCGCATCCGGCGGTGGCAGCATTGCGGAAGCGCTCGGGGATGGCGTTCCAGTTGACGAAATTCCCCCGCTGACCGCGCGCTATTTCGAGATGAAGGTGGATGCGGCAAAGTAACGCGAAGCGGACGCGACAAGCGCGTCCCTTGTGAAAGCGTCCACTCGGAGGACGAGCTGTCTTGTCCGGTTCCCTTCGCGATTTTGATCGCTGGAAACCCGCCGCTCCCCTAATAAATCGATTCGGTCGCGCGGGTCCTTTTCGAGAAGACCTGCGAAAAGGTAAGAGGATCGCGAAGATCACAACCGACAGCGCCGCCGCCCAGCCGAAGCGATACATGTTGAAGGCGGCCTTGTAGACATAGGAGACCAGAATGTGGGTGGAGTCGGCCGGTTCGCCCATGTTCGAGACCAGCCAGACGACGTTGATATTGTTGAACGTCCAGATGACTCCGAGCGTGATCGCCGGAATCATCACCGGCCGCAGCAGCGGCGCGGTGATATTCCAAAACTGAAACCACTTGGAAGCGCCATCGACTTCGGCCGCCTCGTATAGTTCCTCCGGGATCGATTGCAGGCCGCCCAGCGCGATCACCATCATGAACGGAAATCCGAGCCAGATGTTCGTGATGATCACGGCAAGAAAAGCCTCGAACGGCGAGGTCAGCCACTGCACCGGCGACATGTGAAGATATTTCGTGATGAGCAGATTCACCGCGCCGTATTCGTAGTTGAACATCCCGCGCCAGGTCAGGGCGCAGATGTATTGCGGCAGGGCCCACGGCAGGATCAACAGGACGCGCCAGGCCGATTTCCCGCGGATGAATTTCTGATGCAGCACGACCGCGAGGAAAACGCCGATGCGTGACGTGAAAAACAATGTTCACCACCGTCCAGATGACCGTCTTGAGCAGGATCGACCAGAAGAGCTGCTGCCGAAAAACCGAAACGTATTGGGCGAAGCCGATCAGGCGCCAATCGCGGATGTGATAGATGTTCGCGTTCGAGAAGGAGAGAACGAAATTGAAGAGGAGCGGAAACGCGACGACCGCGAGGATGACGAGCAGCGCCGGGAGCCAGCAGAACTGTCAAGAAAACTCTCGTTTTCGATTTATCGCTGAACATGGCGGCCTTAAAGGTTGTTGTCCGCGATGTTCTTCTCCGCCTCCCGCTGCATCATCCGCGCAGCTTCTTTCGGGCGGTGATCGCGCCGTTCATGACCAGCTGATAAGGGCCGCGCATGCCTTCCCAGATCGCGCGCATCTGCGGCACGATCGGAATCGGGCGGCCATGCTCGATCTGCTGCATCGAGGCAACCAAAGTCGGATTGTTCTGCACTGCCGGAGAATCGACCACCGATCGGTCGACCGGGGTGGTGGAAAGCCTTGTCGCCATTTCTCTCTGCACTTCCGCGCTCGTTAGGAAATCGATAACGTCTCGGACGGTCTCGACTTTTGCTCGCGCGGAAGGTTCGCGTTCACCGAATAACCCTTCGCCGAAACCATCGGCTCGCCCACAGCCCGGTCTCCGTGTTGAACGGCAAAGGCGCGACCATGCTTTCCTCGGGCACGTGGTAGCCGGCCCACGACCACGGCCCGTTGATGATCATTCCCGTTCTGCGCTCCTTGAAAAGCATGTCGGCAATTTCGTAATCGCCTTCTTTCGGAATGATTTTGTATTTGTCGCGCAGATCGAGGACGAACTGGATCGCTTGCACGGTCTGCTCGTTATCGAGCGTGGGATGCCCGTTCTCATCCATGACCCAGCCGCCGAACGCGGTCAGAAACGGAATGAAGAAAAACGGCTCACGATAATTCCAGGTCAGTCCGTACTGATCCATGTTGCCGTCGCCATTGGTATCCCTGGTCAGCTGCTGGCCGATTGTGATCAGCTCGTCAAGCGTGGCCGGCGGGATTGGAACAAGCGCCGGATGATAAACCAGCGTGAGATGATTTCCGATCTGATCGGCGGCAAGCCAGCGACTACCTTTCCAGCTGACAACTCCCTGGGGCGTAAATCTTCCGAAAAAACTTCCGGAAAAGACTTTCTCGAGCGGCAGAATCGTTTGCGTCGTGACGAAAACGCCGACGTTATCCGCCGGCCCGTAAATGATATCCGGCCCCTGCCCGGCGACGGCGGCGATGACGAAAAGATTCCGCAGCTCTTCGTTCTCCTTGTAGAGCGTATCGACCACAGAATCTGGGATGGGCGGCATTGAACCGCGCTATCTGCTCGTTGAACAAATCGCGCTCGCCGCCGATTTTCTGGTGCCAGATGAGAATGTGCTGGCGTGAGTCAGTAGTTCTCTCACAGGCCGGCGTAATTAGGAGAGCTGCCACCAGAGCCAACAGAGAGAGCGCTCGCGTGAAGATGCCGCCAGCCCTCATTCCTATTTGTTGCGCAAGATAACCGCGGTCAGCGCGGGCACGCGCACGGAAACTCCCATGCCGAAACTCTCAATCTTTACCGCGTCCACGTCTCCGGAACTGGCGAACATCGGACTGATCTTGCCGGATGTCTTCAGGTCAATTCTGGCCTCCGCTTCTCCTCGATTGGTAACCAGATAAAGCGTTCGCTTTTGGATTCGCGCATGTCACAAGAACGTGCTGGCGTATCGTCTGTCGCCACCACGGAAAAGTCGCCGTGATTCAACGCCTCGTGCTTGCGGCGCAGGCCGATCGCCGTCTTGTAAAAATCGAAGAGGTCTTCGTCGAATTGCACCGGGTCGGGCGTCCGTTCCTTGCCTCGCGGATCGATCGCCTGCGGCTCGTAGGTCAGATCCTTCCAAACCATCGGCATCCGATCATCCGGATCTCCCGCGCCCCACATTCCCGCTTCGTCCCCATAATAAATCATCGGCGCGCCGAGATAACACATCTCGAAAAGAACGATGAGCCGCTGGATCTTTCGCTGCCGCTCGTTAGGCTTGTGGATCTTATAGGTCTTCGATGACGACGGGCTGTCGTCCTTGTTGAACTCGATCTCGTCCGGATTCTGATAAGCGGTTCCTTCGCCATTCACGATCATCGAGGCCAGCCGATCGGTATCGTGCGAATCGATCAGGTTCTGCATGACCGCGGCCGTGGCAGGCGGAAACATTTTCCGGCGGTCGTCGAGCAGCTTCGCAAATTTCGACGGCGCGAACGTTGTTATCGATCAGGAAACCTTTCACCGGAATGGCGAAGGCGTTGTAATTCATCGAGGCGGAGAAGCCGCCTTCCTTCAGGAGCTGAGCCGCGTTCTTCCAGATTTCAGCCGTGGTGTAGGCTTCGGGATTTAGCTTGCCGGACAAGTGCATTCCAATCCGCCCAGAATTTCGCCGGCCGTTCATCGGCCACGTCAAGCCGCCAGCCATCGATTCCGTTCTTGCGCTCACCGCGCGGCTGCATCCAGCGACGTGTCGCTTCGAAAATGTAAGCTCTTCGGGCCTGCGGCCATGTCCTTCTTGTCCGCCGAGGCGGCAAAGATCGGAAGCGTCTTATGCCCCCACCAGCCTTTGTAATTAAATTCGTTCCGCTTCGTCTTCGGATCATCGAAGCTCTCGATCTCATACCAATCCTTGTAGGCGGAGGCTTCCTGCTTTTCGCGGATGTCTTTGAAGGCAAAGAAATCGCGACCGGTGTGATTAAAAACACCGTCGATGATGACGTGCATCCCGCGCTCGTGCGCCTGCTTCAAAAGCTCGAGAAACAGTTTGTCCGCCGCGGTCCATTGCCACGTTTTCGGGATCGGCCGTTTCCTTCGCCATGAGTTTGAAATCGCCTTCCGGATCGGGCCCAAAATAAGGATCGATGTGGTGATAGGAATTGCCGTCGTACTTATGCAGCGAGCGCGAATAGAAGAGCGGGTTGAAGTAGATCGCGTTGATCCCCAGGTCGCTCAGGTAATCGAGCTTGTTCGATGACCCCCTGAAGGTCTCCGCCGTAACGCCGATCGAAAACGCCATTCTTGTAAAAATCGGGGCCAAGCGCCTTCTCCCATTCATCGCGCGAATACCAATCGGCCGTCCAGGATGAGATGCGCCAGTCGGTCCCGGCGTTATCGGAAACTCGAGCGATTCTCGCGTCGGATCGTTCTTTTGATCGCCGTTGCAAAAGCGTTCCGGAAAAATCTGATAAAAGATCGCCTCGGCCGCCCACGCGGGAGCTCCCGTTTGATCTGCGCGAGCGGTAGCCAGCGCGATGACGATCGAAATAAATACAAAACGCATTGCTGCGATTGTGCGATTGAACCGCTACGCTTGCCAAGCGCCTTCTGCGCGGATGTCAGCTTTTACGGAGAGTGAACGACTTCAACTCGGTAGAAAGCGCCGGCTTTCATCATCGGAACGGTCTGGGTTGTCGTGGGTCCAGGTTGTGCAGGTATCGAAGACACCACGGACTGATAAACCCCGTTAGCATCAGGGGATGTAATTTGATAAATCTTACCCGGAACGCTGGTCCAAGTGATGGAAGACGTCGTCACACCGGTAACTCGAAATGCAGACGCGGCACTCAACGGATTTGTTCCGGCAATGTCTTCCGCCATGTTGGTCATCCCGTCACCATCGGAATCTCCGTTCGGATCAAGAAGGGTGACCGTAGAAGAACTAGTCCCGCTCTGAGCCGACGAATCCTGGTTGGTTGCCTTCACGGTGACTGTGACGATGTCGCCGAAGTTTCCGTTATACATGTAAGAGGTGGCCGTGGTGTTGAAAGGCGTCTGTGCCACGCCATTTACTGTGACAGTGACAGTATAGGTCGGATTTACATTGGGGTCTGCGTTCCAGCTAAAGGTCACGTAATTGTGTAAGGAATAGGAATAAGAGTTGGTAATCTGGGGACCCGGCGTCGGGGTGTTCGGCGCCGAAATGTCGTAGACTTTGAGGTATTGCGCTTCGAAAGGAGCACTGCTCCAGCCCGCAACGTTACCGGGCACCGGGTTCAGAGATACAAACACGCCATTGCTGAGGATCGTGCTGCCAGTGAATCCATTGTTTCCGTTCCACAGCCAGGTGTTCCGGCGGGTCGAATCCGACCCGGTATAGGCTGAAATATTCCGGGCATTGTACGTCCGGCTCGAATTGATTCCGAACAAGTTCGAACCGTTTTGGGTCACGTTCACGTCGAAATTCCCGGACTGCGTATTGCTTCGATCGAGGTTAACGAACGCAAAAACAACGTCAGCTTGTCCGGGCGAAACGTTCGCCGTCTGGTATTTCGCGACTGAGAAGATGTGCGGCTGAACACTGCCACCGCCAGTCTGGTTCAGGTAATACCGATTTGAGCTTCGCAAAGCCTGGCTGAATTGACGCGCCTGATTGATCGCCGAATAAACCGGCGTAAGAAACTGCACGCCATTTCCCTGGTTGCCGAGAATCGGGCCAAGATCGTTAAACTGCTTAAACTGCGCGATCAGTTTCCCAAAATTCGTTTCGTAATGGTCGAACCCAAAATTGCTGCCACTGCTGCCGCCAACCGGACCGCTGATGCCATTTTCCTGTCCGTAGAAAATCATTGGGGCGCCATCGATCGTGCTGGCCACTCCGAAGCGAATCAGCGGTTGATAGGGGTCCGCGTAGGCCTGCTCGTCGTGCGACATATTATTGAGCAGAACGAGTCCCTGGCCGTAGGAGGTTCGGCGGCCGTCGAAGATGCTTCGGTAATCGCTGGTCGAACCCGCAGATTGGAACGGGAAGATAATGTTCTCGTTCAGGATATCGAAGTGCCGGTTCGATCGATATGTCACGGCGCCGCCGTCGAGCGATTCCGTCATGAAAACGAAATTCCATTTGTAGCTGCGGGCAACGTTGATGATGTACTCCCAGCATTGCGGAGGCAGGCCCTGGCCGAAGTCAGCGCGCAATCCATCGATGCCCTTACTATCGAGGGCAAGACGCGCGGCATAATTGCCGTTACCAGAGGTAGAGTTTCCTGCCAGGTTCCCGCTGCCATCAACGTGGCCGGTTTGGCTTAGCCAATACGGAACGTATTGAGCGAAATATTTCCAAACGTTGCGCGTGATGTTGTTATTCGCGCCATTATTGAAATCGGTGGAGGTCCAATTCGGATCGCCGTTGGGATAGCCCGCATTTCCGAAATATCCGAAAAACTGGTCCGACTCGTTGTTGTAGTTTCCGGAATCGTTCGAGGTATCGACCAGCGCCGAATAAGTCCCGAAATAAATATCGTGCACGTCGGCCCACTTGCCGAAATCAAACCGGTCAGGCGCCAAGGCGATGGTGGCGGCACTAGTGGCACGCTGAGCGTAATTTCCGGATAACGAATAGAACCGCGCTTCCTTGTTTCGAATCTGATCGGTGGGGTTGCTCCCCGGATTGATCAGGCTGTTCATGTTAGCGATCCCGTTAAGCGTGGTCCCGGACAGCGGTCCGGAAGTGCCGAACTCGGCATCCCACGAAGAATGGTTGAAGGGCGCATCGAGCATGACGCCCATTGAAGAATTATCCGCCGCGACCACGAAGTCATGGAAGCTCTGGCGCGCGTGAGCTCTTCCGGCGGCGTTATCGTTGCCCGTCGGATCCGTTCCGCCAGTGAACCCGCTCCCATCCGGTGACATCAGCGGCATGACCTCAAAGAAGTTCTTCACCGAGTAGGGGCTACCGACGTTGTAAGGCGTGGTTGTATTCGGAAAATCCTCGCGGCCATCGATGCCGTTAGGGTGCACCGGCTGGAACCAGAGCCAGTTGCAACCGAGAGCCGCGATATAATTCAGATCAGCGACAGGAGCATTGGCCGCGCGAGTCGTCTTTCCCCCTCCGGGGATGAGATCGTTGAATGTGCCACGTTGGTTAGGCAAGTCGCCAACCGCGTTGATATTCAAAGTGTTGATCTCGTAGAGCTGGATATTCCGCGACTGCACCGGCGACACGACGACCGCGTGATCACGGCGGCCGCTGCTGGTGTAGTAAATCCAGCCGCTCTGGACGTGCGTGTTTGGATCAATCGTCTTGTAACGGGCGGTCAGGCGATAGGCGCCCGTCTTTTGCGCGTTCAAAGTGAGATTAAAGGTCAGATGATCACCCGAATCGGTCATGGCATACGCCTTGTAGTAATGATTGTCGTTCGTGGAAACGACGTCGCCGCTCGGCGGATTGATCCCCTCTTCGGTTGCGATCCCGAAGGAGTCTGTCCACGGGAGCGTCGCAAAATCGCGCCGATTCAGGTTCGTGTAGACCTGCACCGTAGTCGGGTCAACGTTCTGAGCGTTCGGTTGAAAGACGATGTTCATCGGGATCGCGTCCCCGGCAATCTCGTCCACAAACACATGCGAGGTTGTGTAATTGCCGTTCAAGGTGCCGTTGTTAGGCGTAGTGATTGTCAGCGACGGATCACCCAGAGTGCCGAGGGAGAAAGAAAATACGTGGCCCGCTGAAGTCGCATCGCCCGCGTTGTAATCGCCAAATTTTTGCTCGTTGTTGGACGGATTCCAGAAGCCAACCTTGTAATTAATGGTCGTGAACGTCGGAACATTGTTGACCGTCGCCAGGAACCACATCGCCGTCCCGGCAATACTGCCGGTGCTTCCATTTTGGTTGGTGTTCTCCGGATGGTCGTAGGTGAACAAGGCAACCTGGGTCGTTCCGGTCGCAGTTCCCGGTGCCGCCCCGGGCGTCGGCGTCGTTCCGTCAGTCGTGTAATAGATCGCGCCATTGTTCGTCCATTGCGTCGCGGTGTTGTTTACATCCGTGATGTAACCGACTTTCGACCAGAACTGCACGGTTTGGCCGCTGATGACCCGATTGTTGGCGTGAAAAACCCATGCCGGCCGGTTGTGGACGGAGTAGGGATTCGCTTCGGCATCGGTGCGCACAGTGCTCTTGAGTTGACTGCCTGGTGCGGGGTCTGCGTCGTTGCCGTAGAGAAAAGTGGTGTCCCGGTTACTGAAAGTAACTTCGAAGTAGTATTGGATCGCATCACCGACCCCAAAGGATGAGCTATTGAGACTCGCCTTCCAGACCTGCCGGAAAGTGGGGTTGTTATTATATTCGTCGCTGAAGAAGCCCAGGTTGACAGATGCCCAAGCTCCCGGCACTCCCCCGGCAGGAACGGCTCGATACCAAAACTTGCCCCCCGTTTCGTTGTCACCCGCCCCTTTGTAAACTGCCTGATAAAAGTTCAGGGTGGTGTTAGTTGTGGCACCGGTGGCGAATTCGAACCGCGGATCGCGCATGTAAACGAAGTTCGTTCCTGCCGAGGTATCAGCATCGACGTCGTGGTTATCGTCCGGGATATGCCAGCAATTTCCGGTGACCGCGAAGGCGGTCGGAGCAAAATACAAGGCCAACGCCGACAAGAAAACAAGAACACCTATACGTCGTTTCATCATGGAAATTAGCAGCGGCATGAAATTGATTTTTTGAAGACTATGGGACCAGGCTTACCTGTAATTTGTAAAACCGCGGGCCACTGGCGCTGTCGGTGTAAATATGAACTGCGGCGTCCCCGGACACTGCGCTGCCTAACGGCTGCCAGTTTATCGGCGCCGCGAGGCTGGTCGTGTAAAGAATCTGATAGACGCGATCGTGGATCGTCGGGAACGACAGAGTCGCGCCCCCAACTGCGGAAGCGATTGTCAACTGACCTTTGCTCACGTCCGGCACGTTCGGGTTCGCGCCGAACAAGTATTCCTGCAAATTCGTCAGGCCATCCTGATCAGGGTCATCACCGGGACGAGAAAGATCGCCTGCCTGCCCGGTTGCATGCCCAAAGTATTGCTGGGTCCACCAATCCGGGATCCCGTCGCCGTCGCTGTCGTAGGTAATCGATTTCCCGGTCTCGAATCCAAGAGCGAAATTCATCGTCTGCGTTCCGGGGGCGCCGAGCGCCGCCGATTGAATCTCGACCTGATGCGTTTGCGCCTGGTTCCGCATATTGATCGTATCGAGCGCATTGCCATCGGTGTCGTTAGCCGTCGAATTAACCGAGGCACCGGTGAAGCCGGTTCCCCCGAACCTAACGAACTCGCGAACCGTCCGGCTGGGATTCGTGTTGAACAGGTCAACCTCCGATGAGTTGGTGATCAGATTTCCAAGGTGAGATTGGCCGAAGGTCAAAAGATCGAGCATATCGGGCGATAAACCGAAGCGGACAAACATCTGCACCATCCCGGTGGTAGTGTAACTCGCCTGCAGCGAACTCTTCCCCACGCCAAGTGTAATTGTTTTGACGATCGCGCCATCGGAGCTGGTGAATTTCCAGCCCGCGCCGGAAGGCGCCGCGGTCACCGAGTAAAGGTTGTTTACGTAATTGAAGGTGCCGGTGCCGCTCGTGCTCGTCTTGGCGAACCAATCCTTGAATCCTGAAGTTCTAAACGCGTTCACTGCGCCGCTGGCGAAATTGCCCGCGCCTTCCTCTTCCGTCTCCGAGGCGGAGTAACTTGCGAAGTTCCCCGCAACTTGCGTGACAAAGCCGGTGTCGACGTCACGCAGCCATGCGCCAGTCATTCTTCCGCCGATCGCTTCGAACAAGGCGAAGAGGCGGTCGTTGAAAAGTGAGGTACTCAGGCTCGCCATCGAGATCGACGTCAGTCTGCTCCGAAACCACACTTGAGCTGTAGGTTCCGGCGCTCGCCGCCTGCGCCCACGTGTTGACGCGCGCGTAGATAGCGGCTTCGCGCGTCTGCGACTGCGCGGCTTTGGAAAAGCCCGAAAGGTTTTGGAAAGTAGTGTCCGGAGTGATGTAAGCGCCCGTGCTAAATTTGCTCAGATCGGTGTTGGTCTGGTTGTGGAATGCGGTTTCGAACTCCGAGGCGTGGATGACGCTGCGCGCGAGCTGAGACAATCCGGTGTTCGCCGGCGCCGGAATAATACCAGAAACGCTCGACCAGGCTGAGTTAGCGATGGTTCCGTTCGTTCCAACCATGCCGTAAGCTGTCGACAGATTCACGCCCGTTCGAATACTGAATGTCTTGGTGCTCAGGCTCTCCTCGAGGCCCGACCCAAAATACCAGTTGTCGTAGTTTTCTTCATCGGCGTGATCGATGAAGTCCTTGGCGACGTTGGCCAGGGTCAGGGACGTGCCACGATTAACCGTGCCCCAGTGGGTGCCGGCACCGGTGGGTGGAACCGAAGTATCGATCTGGTTGGATGCGATCTGATCCGGCGTAACGATCTGCACCCAGGGATGATTGGCCAGCCATTGGATGTTTTTGTCGTAAGCGTTCGCGCTCGCCAGGGTTCCGAAATCTTCCCACTGATTGACGAAGATGACCGCCTGATCCTGCTGACTATCGCGCGCTTTTCGATTTAACAACTGCCGCATCAGAATCGGCAGGCCATTGTCGTCGTTCTGCAAAAGATACGTGCTTGCACTGTCGTTAATGACAAACTCCTTCGTAGTATTGATCTGGTTGATGCGATAACCGTCGTCACCCAGAGCCGAGTTCCGGCCAAACCAGTTAAAGATATGACGCATCTGATCGACGAAGGTGTACTGGAAGCCCGCGTTCGTGACCTTTTGCAGAACATTCGAATCGGCCACACGTTCTGGCAGCCACAGGACGCTGGAAGACGGCGCCGAGCCGTAAATGCTCGTTAGGAAAGTGTTCGCCAGCGCAATGTTGTCAGCGTTGTAGGCATCCGGGAAATATCCCAGCATGTGGTCGGCGAAGGTGCTGCCCAGGAGATCGATCGTGCCCGCCTGTTTTAAAGATGCGATGCGCGCATTGAGCGCCGGACCGTCGCGATAAGGGTGGGTCGAGCTCCGATCGACCGAAGCCCACTGTATGGCCGATGCCAGCGTCGGCGTGATGTGCATTGTCAACGGCACGTTGAAAGCCTGATGTGCGTCGAGGGGCCGATAATATCCGGCACCTTGCCCGTTGTTGATCAGGGTCTGTGTAACACTTCCCGGCTGAATGGCCTGATTGCCATGGATGATCGAAACAACCTTAACCTTCTTGCCGTTGTCGTTGTCGTACAAATAGTTTCCGAAAGTGTCCTTGCGAAGGCTCACCCAGGAACGCAAGACACTGTTGGCACCGGAAATATTCTGCTGATCCAAATAATAGTCAGACGCGATCCAATCGTTGCGAATCGAGTCCCTGATATCTGAACGGCCACCGATGTCGCCCGCGCCAACCGGGTTGTCCGAAGTTCCATCCTTGGTGGTGTAAACCTGGTAAAGCAGGTGCGTCGGATCGCCGTCCCATCCGGCATCGAGCAATGCCTGCCGGCTGACGGAGAATTCAACGGCATCGAGATCTGAATTGAAATAGGCCTTCTTGAAGCCGTTGGCCGTTGCCTGGGTCCTGGCGGTCACACCAAACAGGCTCAGATCCTGCCCAATCGCGGTCGAGTGTGTTGGCGAGTTCGGATTCCACAGATAAACCGTCCCGATGTTCGATTGATAACAGGCCACAACCGCTTGCCAACCCATGGTCGTCCCGGTGTCGATCTGATCTGGAAGGTTGTATTCGCCGCTGCCGGGATTACCGAAATTAATCGCAACATAGATATCAAGGTTCCCCTGCTCCGCGAACGCCTTCAGGTCCTGCATATCGACGCGGAAGTAGAAATTTCCGTCGCCCGGCTGCCCGGTATTCGGATTGGTCGTGCCCGGATCGCCGCCGTCATGGGCATAGAACGCCACAAGATCGCGTGACGTGTCCCAGCCATCGTACGCGTGATAGATATCCGATTGGTTGAAATTGCTTCCGTCGCCATCGTACGGATCGAGCGCGATCAGGTCGGGCGCGGTCCAGTCAGTGAACTCATGGTTGTTCGTAACCAGGCCGACCGTCGTCGTGGTGCCTGGACCAATTGTGATCGATCCGGCCGCGGGAGGCGTATTGCTGTTAATCGTGTTCGGATCCGTTCCGTTCAGGAATTCCTGGAAATTGGTTACGCCATCGCCATCGGGATCGCCGTTAGGACCGTTGTTGGTATTTGTGATCACCTTGCCGGTGTGGAGGTTGTAGTCCCCGATCACTCCATCATCGAATGGATCGAGGCCATGCTGGACCTTCCATCCGTCAGGAAGTCCGTCGCCCGTCGTGCTGTAGCGTCGCGGATCCGTCTCGAGCCAGATAACGTCGAGACCATCAGTTCGCGGCTGTCCGTTAGGCCGAAAGATCGCATTCAACCGCGCCTTGCTCAGGCAGGTCGAAACGTAGGTCTTGGTGTCCGTAGGCTCGGTGTAGGCGTAACAGAAATCCGTGTAGTAAAGGGTGACCGGTTGAGCGCCGGCGATTGATCCCTGGACCGTGTACGATTGAAGCGGCCCGCTAAACGTCGCCAGTACTTTGTAATTGCCGGCGATCGTTTGGTTTCGATCGATGATGGCGAGATCAACGATGCCGTTTTGATTCACGTCCTCCTGGCCATCGCTGGCGCCGTCGCCATCGGAATCTCCGCCATTTGGATCGGTCTCGAGCCAGACCGCGTTAGGCGATAGAGCCAGCACTTTCGACCGATCCACCCGCGAGGTGTTGTAAACCGTGGGCGGATGCGCGATGACGGCTTCTCCATCGACGCCGTTAGGAAGAATATCGACCCGGCCATTGTGGACCTTTCGGTAAGTGGGATGCCCGTTCGCGTCATTCACGCCTTTGGAAAGGAAAGTCAGATCCTCGACGCCGTCGTTTAGCCCGTCGTCATCCGTGTCGGGTTTGTTCGGATCGGTGACCGAGCCGGCGATCAAATCGGTGCGCGAGTTATTATAATTGTAGGGCCACGGGTTGAAGTAATCGTATCCGGCCGGCCGGTTCGCGTTATCGGTGGTGTTATAAATGGGAGGATCGAGGTCCGGCTGAAAGTTGGGAACACCATCGCCGTTCGTATCTGTAGTCGTGACCGTGTCCCCCACCGCTCCGCCCCAGCCAAGCTCCAGACCATCCGACAATCCGTCGTTGTCTGTGTCCGGAGAGGTCGGGTCCGTCTTCCCGGAGATCGCCCAAAGATGGACCTGATCGTTAGTCCAACCGTCTGAACTGGTCGTCGGAAGAGCAACCGGCGCCGTCTCGATGATGTCGCTCAATCCGTCGTCGTCGCTGTCGAGCTTGGTCGTGGTGACAACTTGCCGGAAAACAATGTGAGCGTCCCGACTGGCGGTCGCGTCGGCCACATTATCGCCATTCACATCGACGCTGGCGGTAAACCGATAATCACCCTGCTGCACATTGGTCCAATTAAACGTCCAGACTTTGTTGCTCCCGTTAATAGCCGAGCCGACGAGAGTGATGTTGGCCGGCGCAACCGTTCCCAGAGTGAAGGCGATCGAGACAGACGTGGCGGAAGCGTCAGTTTGCACAGTGATTGGCACCGTCCGCTGAGCGGCCGTCGGGCTGGCGACGTCTGGTAGCACGATCTGATAGTTATTGCCGTCGGTATCGAACTCCGGCGGAGCAAGAATGTTGTCCTGCACCACAACAACGGGCGCTGCCTTAACGAGTCGCGTGGCCACGAGGGTGCCCGAGCCCTGCGCCGTATAAGTAACAGTGATGGTGTGCAGAAAATCCGGCTGGCCGTTGTAGAGGTTTGGCAACTGATAGGCTAGCTCGTCCAACTGCTGGTTCGGATCGGACGCATTGTTCACGTTGTGGCCGCTGATGGAATAACTCGCACGAGGCTGCACCACCGGGTTTGTCGCGCTTCCGGATTCACTGCTCGAAATGGTGATCAGAAAATTGTTGATCACCTGCTGATCGGTCAGGCCGTTCGCCAGGGCGTGGCTATACTGCACTTTCATGACGTAGGTGTTATCCACCGTTTGACCGTCACTGCTCGGGAAAGCCACACCGACGTGGTTCGGCGGCCCGTTCGCAAAGACGTTACGCGTCAGCGTCGTCCAATGACTGGCGACATCCGTCGAACTGTCGTTGACCGAGTTGGTCGCGACCATCGGGGCCGATGAAAGCTCACGCAAACGAACGATAATTTGGGCGCCGAGGTTTCCTGGAGGGATATTGACGTAGTTAAAACGCCATTCGTTAGGATACTGACTAACGACACTCGGATTGGCCGTGAGTTGCGTCGCCTTAACCCAGGCGCCGTTCCCGTTGGCCACCGTCGTAACGGTGTCGTCATTGTTCGGATCGCCATCGACGATCTTATACCAGACCTCAGTGACACTCGGGTCGGTCCGGACCACCACGCCGTATTGCTGGCCACTCACGCTGTCGCCATCGTGCGCGGGGAAATCGATCTCACCCTGCGGCGGCTGCGCATCATAGTAGAAGACCTGATTAAAGGTATTGTAGATCGAAGCGCGACCAGCGCGGCTGAGAAACGTTCGCGCCCGAAGAATGTGAAAGCCTTCGCTCAGTCCGGTCTGCGTTACCCCGTTATCGTCGTGCGGATAAACTGTCGCAGTGGTCCCATTGAAATTTTGAATGTCGAAGACGGTTTCCATCTTCAACTTCAGAGCGACTGCATTGGCATCCGTCGGGAAAACCGAAGCGGCCGTGGTCAGGAATGTTCCCACCTTGTAACGAAGAACAGTTCCGGAGGGCAGGGCGGGCAAGGTTCCCTTCCACCAATCGGTCACTTGAGCGCCATCGGGCGCGCCATGTTGCAGAAAGGCCAATTGCACAACCTGGGTAGTGGCATTGCCGGCGACTCCGCCGCTTCCCTCCGGGAAGGTGGCGCCATCGATCGTGTAATAAAGATAAGCCTTATTGACCTGATTTTGGTAGGCGGTCTTTAGATAGATGTCGATGGCCCCTCCGGCGGCGCTTTGCGGTGGAGGATTAAACTGGAACGGGGAACCGGCCGGGCCGTCGAGCGAGACCGCTGCGGGATCGTGGTAGGCGTAAGTGGCCGTGCCTAAATTTGAATTGAGGCCGCCACCATTGTTGACCGTAAATCCAGCGGTTCCAATGGTTGCCTGATAGGTTTCCGCTCCAACCGAGCCGATGATATTGCGAGAGACATTGCGCGCGGCGAATTTCTCCGCCGCCCGTTGCACGAAATGCATCTGCTCGTAGCCAAGAAACGCATCCGTTTTTAATCCAGGCGGATTGTCACGCTTCTCGCCCGTGGTAGGCCCAAGCGGGATTTGAGAATTAATATCAACGCCTCCATCAAGCTCCATCAGGATGTTCTCGGCCGAGCCGTCGGCGCGCGCGCGAAAAGTGAGATTATGTGCATCGGTGACGCGCGGAACCGTGAAAGGATACGAGTAACTTCCGGGCGTCGCTCCAACGACATTGTAGGGATTGAAGTTGGGATCGCCATCCGGCCCATCTTTGCGCAGATAAGTGAGAGTCGAAGTCGCCGCGCCATTTTGCAGAATCTCAATTGCCGGCTTGTTGGTATTGACGCTCGGTTGCTCCGGATTACGCCAGGAAAGCGCAAAGTAACCACCCCTCGGGATAACCAGGTCGCCCACGACTTGGTTCGACGGAACGGTATAATAAAAACCCACCATGCTGTCGCCGTTATCGGCCGGCCCGGTGGCGTACTGCCAAAGATAAGAACCCGCCGGGAAAGTCGTCGTAATTCCTTTGGCGTGTCCGGAACTGCTGTCGCCATTCATCATGAACAACAGGGTCGTGCCGTCGGCATCGCTCATTCCCGTGTTCTCGCGCTTATCCTGTCGCTCGAAGGCGACGACCGAAGCGTCGCTCCATTTCGGGATTTGATTTCCGCGCGCGAACTGGTTGTGGATGTAAAGCATGTTCGGGATGCGGCCGTCGCCGTACTGCCCGAGGAAGTTCGTGTTCGCGTTCGCAGGAAAGGCCTTGCTGATCTGGCCAAGAACGCCGGCGTGATGATTGCCATCCGAATAAATCAGATTCAAACCTGCGCGAGCCATGAGGAAGGCATGCGCCAGCTGAATCTTCGGCATGTAGCCATTGTCGGCGCTCTGCGCGTAACCGACGGAGATTCCGGGGCCGCCCGAGATTCCGCCGCCACCCGGTTGATCAAGGCCATTCAACGGGCCGGTCGGCAATTCGTTGATCAACGCTGACTGCAGGTTGTTATCCACCAGTCGCATCCCGGCATCGATGTATGGTTGTTGCGCCGTCCCGCCGAGGTGCTCACCGAAAAACATCGGATTATGTCGCGGCGACTCCGTATCGAAAACAGTTTCGCGGAGGTCTGACTGAGTGGTGCTGTCACCCGCCTTGTTGAATTTGGGATCGTTGAATCCGCGAGTGAGATTGTACTGCCGCGAAACCTGGCCCAGGTAACCGTAATCGCTGTAGTCCTTGTCGGACCCAAAACTTGCGCCGAAGAAATCGTAACGAACATGCTTCACCGCATCGAGCCGGAGACCGTCCGCTTTGGTGGTGTCGATCAGCCAGCGCGCGGCGCGGTTGAGATAATCCTGCACATACTCGGAATAGGCCGCTGAATGCGTCGCGATGTAATTGACCGCCCAGTCGTGGGCCGAACTAAATCCGGCCGGCAGCGGATTGGGCGCGAGATTCAGGAGGCCCCCGAAACCGACATAATTTCCGTTCGCGTCAAAGCAGTAGTATTCCGGGTTGTTCGGATTTCGGACGAACGAGATTTTCGGAAAGGTCGAACCTTCCGTGAGGCCGAAATTTGCATTCGTTGTTCCGGGTTCCTGGGCGACATCGACCAGGTTCGAAGTGCTCAGGTTCCAGACCTGCCATTGATCGGAATAATCCGAGATGCCAGGCCAATTCCGATAGAACCCGTCCTGTGTCAGCTGAAGGTGGAAATCTTCCGGAAGCATTCCGGGATACACATCGATCGGCGTGCTGGCGTTATAACCGGGCACATCGAAGCCGCGATGGTTCATCACGTTGTCGAGATAAACGCGGATCCCAAAACGATGCGCGATCGTGATCATGTTGATCAGATCGGCCTGCGTTCCGTAAAGCGTGCTCACGGAACCGCGCTGATCCTTGCTCCCGAGATCGAAAGGATCAAAAAGATCGTAGCCGACGGACAAACCGCCTCCCGCTTTCGTCGGCGGCGGCACCCAAATCGAATCGTAACCCGCTTCGGCGAGCTCGGGCATTCGTTGGGCAATTTCTTTCCACGAGGTGTTGAAGTATTGGATCATCGCCTCCCCGCGAATCGAGGAGGGAAGAAGCGCCGAGCACGCGAGAATCGCGAATACACCAATGGCGCGTGGAGTTGAAAACTTCATTCGTGGGGAGGAATGCGGGCCCGACTCCCGGCGCAGCATTACCTACCGGCGAAAGTCGACGGCCATAGTAGCATTCGAGGGAGGAAAAGCGAAGAAATTTAGGGATTTCCGGGGCTTTTATTTGTAGGGCAAAAACCGGGCGCAGGAGCGGCAAAACCCAATGAAAATTCGCGCTTTCTTGCCTGCCTTTGACCATCTGCCCGACGCTCCGCTACCTTTGCCTGAATGCAGCCTGATTTGACCAGAGCAGAGGAAGCAGTCCGGCAAAGCGATGAGCGCTACGGCAAGTTGCTGGCCTCCGTCACGGACTACATCTACACCGTCCGCCTTCACAACGGCGTGGTTGTGGCGACCTCCCATGGCCCAGGCTGTCTGGCAGTCACCGGATACACTCCCCAGCAGTATGCCCTCGATCCGGATCTTTGGCATCGGATGGTTCATCCCGATGATACCGCTGCGGTGGTGGCCAACGCTGCCGAGATGTCGCAGGGCAAAGTCCCGCCAACCATCGAGCACCGCATCTTTCACCGCGACGGGTCCATCCGCTGGGTCCGGAACCAGCGCGTTCCCTATTACGATCAGGCGGGAAACCTCGCCGGATACGACGGGCTGGTCTCCGACGTCACGCAGCGAAAAATCGCTGAAGAACTCCTGACTGCCACCAACGCGCGCCTTCGCGATGTTCTCGCAAGTCTCACAAAATCGCACGAAGAACTCAAAGCGACGCAGATGCAATTGATCGAAGCGGAGAAATTGCAAACCATCGGTCAATTGGCTGCCGGCGTTGCCCACGAGGTCAAGAATCCGCTGGCCGTCTTGCAGATGGGTCTTTCCTACATCGCACAAAATGTGGAGCTCGACGACGAGCAGAATGCGGTCGTGATCAAGGAAATGAATGACGCCATCGTTCGCGCGGACGCAGTTGTCGGCGATTTGCTTGGATTTGCCGCGCCGGAGGAGCTCGATTTGAAGGACCGCGAACTTGAGCCGTTGATTCGCCGCTCGCTCACCCTTGTCCGTCACGAGCTGAATGCTTCGCAGGTTAAAGTCATCACGAATGTTGAAGGCCCGTTGCCACCCTGTCCGCTCGATCGCAACCGGATCAAACAGGTTTTCGTCAACCTTCTTACCAATGCCTGTCACGCTATGCGCGACGGGGGCACGATCATGATTCGCGCGTTCCCGCGAAGAATCACGGCCGAGGACGAAGCAGCCATGACGCGCCCCTCTGGTTGCCGTTTCAAAACCGGCGACGCTGCCGTGACCGTCGAGATCGCCGATACCGGCACGGGAATTCCACCGGAACTTCTTTCGAGGATTTTTGATCCCTATTTCACCACCAAGACCCGCGAACAGGGAACGGGCCTCGGGTTGACCGTAGCCAAGACGATCATTGATATGCACGGCGGGTGCATCAACATTGCCAATCGCGCCGAAGGCGGCGCCATTGTTACCATTGTATTGAAAGCGCGCGCAAAAGATGAAAAACGATAAACCTAAAATCCTGATCGTTGATGACGAGAAAGGTTTCACCAAGCTAACGCGGCTAGCCATGACCGAGTTCGAGGTGTGCGAGGAGAACAACGCCACGCGCGCGCTCGAAACCGCCCGCTCGTTTCAACCCGACCTGATTTTGCTCGACGTGGTCATGCCGGACATGGATGGCGGCGACATCGCCGCACAGATCAAAGCCGACCCGGCATTGAAAGAGGTGCCGATCGTTTTTCTGACCGCGATTGTCACCGAAAAAGAAACGGCTAAGAGACAATCCTTCGGGGGCTATCCCTTTATTTCAAAACCGATCACGCCTGAAAGGCTCGCCGAAAGCATTCGCAAACATCTGGCTGCCTAACAAGCATCCGTTTTCTTGATCATCGGCGCAACGGACGAGACAAGCTCGTCTCTCCCGATCAGAACGCGGATGAATGGCATGCCGGGAGGGACGAGCTTGTCTCGTCCGCGCGTCGATAAGTGCGACGCTCGTAGAGCGCCGCTACAAAGATTCCGAAGTGGCGGCCAGGATGGCCGCCCTACAGTTGCGCTGGGCCGTGCCACGTTAGTCGCAAGATTCTGCTTTTCTCCGCCGCGATCCTGTACAGCAAAAAGCCCCTCGCTTGCGCGAGGGGCTTTTGAAAACAGAGGAAGCTAAATTTGAATTAAGCGCGACGGCGGCGGGCGAAGAACATTCCACCGAGAAGCGCCGGACCGACCAGAAGGACCGTCGCCGGTTCCGGGACAGCCGCCGTGGCATAGGTATTAGAGCCGGTGAACGTAATTGCTCCGGTGAACCCAGGATTGCCGGGCGCGATTCCGGTGCCAAATCCTTCATCTGAACGAAAAGCTGTTTCGCTGATCAAGGATCCTACGAACTTAAAACTCTGACCTTGCGTCAACCCGAGTGAGCTAAGGGTCGCGTCAAAGGTGTAGGTGCCACCGGTATGATTGAAGTTGCTGACGCCCGCCGGCAGGGTGAAGGAACCGCCGTTAACCAAGCCAAATTCTGTGGCGAAGGTATCACCGAGTGTCATCGCAAAATCAGCGGTAAATCCCGCCGGAAAGGTTGCCGTTGTCCTGGTCGTGCCACCGTTCGCGGTTCCGGAAGTTGCGCTGCGTCCTCCATCCGCAGAGTCGGTGAAACCTGAAGTATCACCAAACCCGCCCGCTTGGGAGTCGACATACAAAACCAGATCGTTGCCGCTCAAGCTTGTTGCGGCTGCGCCCAAGGTCAACGTGAAGTGCAAGGATCCGCCGCTGTCCGTAATGCTTAGGTTACTACCACCGATTGCCCCGCCGAAGCCGGTGTTTCCGTTGCCGCTGTAGTTTGTAGCGAAGGCTGCCGAGGTGGCTGCCAAAAATAAGCTGAATGCGAGTTTCTTAATCATAAATGTTCCGTTGTTTTTCCCTGTTGAGATGTTCCGCCATTTTTCAGAAATCCAATAAAGAGTCAATTAAAAAGCAATCTTCCTCGTGATTTTTTTCTGTCGGTCGCAGGATGACGCTTCCCACACCGGCGCAGTTTTCTGCCACTATCGGGCCTGTTCCGCCGCAGCCGCGAAATTCCCTAAGTTAGCGTAACAATGGGTCCCAGAAGATTGGCCCCTTTAATCGGTAAGCCCCTCAGTTCCAGTGCTCTTTCAGCAGCGTCGAGGGATTGGCGTACTCCGTCAGCTGCTGGCCATTCTGAAAGACCTTTACCCAAACTCCAACCAGCGAATCCTGCGCTTTCTGTTTACCCCCTGTCGGGAAATAATAATTGCCGTCCAATTGAGTTTTATCCAACTCGACCGCGTTGGTTTTGACCGCCCTTTTTTCGTGCGGCTTTAAGGAGCCCACGCTCATGCTGCCGGTCGTTCGCTTTTGTTCCGCCGGATCGGTTGAGCCAAATTTTTCGTGCGTCGAAAAGATGACATACCTCACCTCCAAACCATCCATTTGCTTGAAGCTTTTATTCTCAATGTTCACCTCGTAGAGCCAATGCTCCTTGGTGTGATAACGGCTTCCCCCTCCCTGCGTCTGAATGCCGCTCTGGTCAGTCTGGTTAGGCTGCACATGAATTTCCAGATCCATGCTGCCCGCGCGCACATTCACGGAAAAAAGACCGGCCGCGGCGATGACCCCCAGAGTCGTTAGGAAAAGTTTCATATCCCTAACCGAACACGCCCGACCTTTTTCGTAAAGAACGGATTTTGGGCGCCGCTCAGGAAACGGCATCCGCCAGAATCGCTTTCTGCACATGCAGACGGTTTTCTGCCTGGTCGAAAATGGTGGCCGCGTGCGCCTCAAAAGTCGCTTCCGCGATCTCCTGGCCGCGATGCGCCGGGAGGCAATGCATCACAAGCGCATTTGGTTTCGCCTGCTGCACAAGTTTGTCGTCGATCCAATACGGACCGAGCTCGGCCTGCCGCTTCGCTTCTTCCGCCTCCTGTCCCATGGAAACCCAGATGTCGGTGTAGAGAACATCCGCGCCGCGCGCAGCTTCACTAATGTCTTCGGTGCAGATCACACGGCCACCGGCGCGTCGCAGAAGATCAGCCGAGGGTTGATAACGCTTCGGCGCGGCCAGGCGGAGTTCGAAATCGAGTTTCCCGGCGGCAAAAAGCCATGACTGCGCCGTGTTCGAGGCTGCGTCGCCGACAAACGTGACCACCTTTCCGTCGATGCTCTGGCACTTCTCCTCAATGGTGAAGATGTCCCCGAGAATCTGGCACGGATGCTCGTCGTCGGTCAGCGCGTTGATCGTGGGAACGCCGGAAAATTCGGCGAACTCTTCGATATCGCTTTGAGCGAACGTTCGAATGACTGCGCCGTGCACCATGCGGGCCATCACACGAGCGGTATCTTTAATGAGCTCGCCTCGCCCGAGCTGCGCATCGGTGAAGTTCAGATAAATGCATTCGCCCCCGAGTTCACGGATTCCGACCTCAAACGAAACGCGCGTGCGAGTCGAAGGCTTTGAAAAAATCAGCGCCCACGTTTGGCCGGTCAAAGGTTTGCCCGTCGGACGGCCCCGATTCTTTTTCATCTCGGCGGTGGCCTTCAAAAGCGCGCGTATCCGCGCACCATCCAGCGACTCGATGCTAAGGAAATGTTTCATCGTCCGATCTTGTTGAGGCTCTCGAACATCTTGTTCAGCGCCGCAAGCCCTTCTTCAGCCTCGGCTCGACTGAGATTGAGCGCCGGCAGCAACCGAATGACCGCAATTCCGGCCGGAACCGTTAACAAGGCCGCTTCATGCAACCGCTCCACCGTTTGCATAGCCGGCGTCTTTTCGCTCCCTGCGAAGCAGGGCGCCGCAGGATTGAGTTCCACTCCGATCATCAAACCGAATCCGCGCACTTCACGGATCAAGTTTGGAAATTTCTTCTTCAAAGACCTGAGCTCGCCTATCAAAAATTCGCCGACGCGAGCCACATTTTCCTGGAGATGATCGCGCTCGATAACTTCGAGAATCTTCAGAGCCACCGCACAGCCCAGAGGCGTCCCTCCAAAAGTGGTCGCGTGCGTACCGGGTGAAAGCAGCCCGGCATATTCTTCGCGGATCCAAAAGGCTCCGATCGGGAAACCGCCACCTAACGACTTTGCCATTGAAATGGCGTCAGGCAGGTAACCATCTGCCTCTCCCTCAAGGATTGTTTGCCAGCTGTGAAACCGGCCGGTGCGAAAATGCCCGGCTTGGACCTCATCGAAAAACAGAAGGAGGTTCTGCTCGTCGCACAAACGGCGCAGACCCCGCAGGTAATCCGCCGAGGCGATGGTCACGCCGCTCTCGCCCTGGATCGGCTCGATCAATATTGCCGCGGTTTGCGGAGTGATCGCTTGCCGCATCGCTTCCAGATCGTTGTAGGGAACATGTTTGAACCCCGGGACTATCGGCTCGAATCCCTTCTTTACCTTTGCCTGCCCGGTGGCAGCGATTCCCGCCAATGTGCGGCCGTGAAAAGATTCAAACGTGGTGATGATCTCGAATCGACCGGTCTCATGACCGAACTTTCGCGCCAGCTTGAACAGCCCCTCGTTGGCTTCCGCGCCGCTGTTGCAAAAGAAACACCGGCCTGGCCCGATCAATCCGACCAGCTTCTCGGCCAGACGTCCCTGGGGCGCATTATAATAAAGATTCGAGACATGCAGCAGTTCGCGGGACTGTTCGATCAAGGCCTGGGTGATTTCAGGATGGGCATGGCCTAACGAACAAACGGCAATGCCTCCTCCGAAATCGAGATAGCGTTTGCCGTTAATGTCCCAGACATAACTCCCCTCGCCCCGCGCGAGCACGAGATCGAAGCGCGCATACGACGGCACGACGAACTTTTGAAACACTTCGCGAAGCTCATCGGCGCCTTTGGTTGCACTCATTCAGCCTGCTCTTTCACTTTCACTTGCACTGCTCGCCATCAATCGGACGAGACCAGCTCGTCCCTCCCGACGTGCGTCTGTGAGGAGAGCGTCAGATGGGAGGGACGCGCTTGTCGCGTCCGCAATCGAAGCTTCGGAAAATTCCCGCCAAACGCGACTGAAAATCACCGTCACAAAACAACCTCCGTCCCCACGCCCGCATCCGTGAAAATCTCGAGCAAAACTGAATGCGGAATTCGACCATCGACAAACTGCACTTTTTCCACGCCGCTCTCGATCGCCGTCACCGCACTGTCGACCTTCGGAATCATTCCGCGATCGATGACTCCTCGGGCCTTTAGATTCGGCACTTCATCGGCTCGCAGATGACTCATCAGCGAGGCGTCGTCAGAGGCCTTCTCCAACAACCCCGGGACATCACTCATAAAAACCAATCTCCGGGCCTTCAAGGCAACGGCGGTTTTAGCGGCAGCAACATCGGCGTTGCAGTTATAAATATCTCCGTCATCGCCGATAGCCGTCGGGCTGATGACCGGTGTCACGTTTTGCCGAATGCACTCCCACAGCGGTCCGATGTCAACCGAATGAACGTCACCGACGAAACCGAGGTCGCCCTCGTCGGATTTGAATTTGTGACACTGAAAAATATTGGTGCCGGGAAAACCGCGAGCCTTCCCACCGTATTTCTGAATCGCCGCGACAATGTCCGGATTAAGCTCACGCGAAAGAACCCGGTCCACTACCTGCGCGGTCGCCGCATCAGTCACCCGCTGGCCCTGGACAAACTTCGCTTCCATTCCGGCTGCTTCCAGCGCCCGCGTAATCGCTTTGCCGCCGCCGTGCACGACCACTGGATTGATCCCGACGGCTTCAAGAAAAACGATATCGCGAGCAAGCCGATGGCGAATCTCCGGATCGGGAGAATCCATAAAGCTGCCGCCATATTTCACCACGAAGATCTGGCCGCGAAATCGCTGAATGTACGGAAGAGCCTCGAGCAGCGTGGCCGCCTTGTTAATGATTTCTTCCATGCTCAGCCACCAAGACTCGCGGGATCAGTGATATCGCCCTTGTTGAAGCTGACGTAATCTTCGGTCAGATCGCTGGCATAGATAACAAACTCGCCGCGACCGCGATGCAGATCCACGTGGATATCGAACTCCTTTGCGGTCGTGATCGGCGCGAATCTTTTGATGGCGACACCGGTCGGTTGGCCGCGCCGGCAACCAAAAAGGATGCGGGATGATCCGGAGGGCGAATAACCGATGTCGACCTTGGACTCATCGATTCGCGCAGAGGAATAACCAATCGCGCAAAGAATGCGCCCCCAATTTGGGTCGCCACCACACCAGCTCGTCTTTACGAGGGCGCTGTTTGCGACCGCGCGAGCAGCCGCTTCGGCTTCAGCCGAATTGCGCGCACCACGGACCCGGAGGCAAATGACCCGCGAAATCCCTTCGCCATCACGCACAATCATCTTCGCCAGCTCGAGACAAACGAAGGTGAGCGCTTTCTGAAATTTCCCTCGATAGGGCGACCCACCGTTAACGCTCCGATTTCCCGCCAAACCATTGGCGAGCACGATCACGGTGTCGTTAGTGCTCATGTCACCATCAACCGTGACGCGGTTGAACGATTCATTGCACGCAACCTTGAGCGCGTTCTTAAGCGTAGCCGACTCGATCGATGCGTCCGTGGTAATAAACGCAAGCATGGTTGCGTGCAGCGACTGGGTTAGTTGCGGCTGAATCATCCCGGCCCCTTTGCAGACTCCCCCAATCCGCACCGGCTTTCCGCCGAGCTTGAATTCCACCGCAATCTCCTTGCGGCGCGTATCGCTGGTCATAATCGCTTCGGCGACGTCGCGCGCATTTTTGGACGAGCGCTTCAAGACCATTGAGCAGGCACGAATGCCTCGCGTGACGTTTTGCATCGGCATCGGCACTCCGATACGACCAGTAGAACCGACCAAAACCTCGTTCGCGGGGATTCGTTTCGTTAGGCCGCTTTTCGAAAGCGCCTCCGCCGCCATGCGCGTCATTGCCTCGGCGTCGCGCATTCCCTGTCGACCGGTGCAGGCATTGGCGTTCCCGGAATTAACCACGATGGCTCTGGCCGACGAACGCTTCGCGTTTCGCGCGCTCACCTTTACCGGCGCGGCGCAAACCTGATTACTGGTAAACATGCCGGCGACAACGGCGGGCGCTTCCGAAACAATCAGGGCAAGATCCCGTTTCTTTCCCTTCTCCGATCCCTTGCCTGTCCCAAGCCTTTTAATATCGCAGAAAACCGCCGCCGCCCTGAAGCCGAGCGGAGCGCAGATCGACCCACTGATTGTCTTGAATTCCGTCATCAGAACCGAGTCACAGCAACCCCGCGGTTTCTTCGTACCCCCGCATCAGATTCATGCACTGAATGGCCTGACCGCTGGTGCCTTTGGTCAGATTATCGATCGCACTCATCAAAATGAGCCGATTCGTCCGCGGATCGATTCGCCAGGCGAGATCGGCGAAGTTAGTCCCGGCGACATTTTTTGTGTCGGGCAAGTTCTTCTCGCCTAACAAACGGACAAACGGTTCCCGGTCGTAAGCGTCGCGGAAAATCTCATCGATCGCGGCTGCGTCCGTCTTTCCGGTCAAGTCGGTGAAGATGGTGGAGACGATTCCGCGATTCACCGGCACCAGATGCGGGGCGAATTGCACGTTCACAGGCATTCCGGTGATTGCGGCGATTTCCTGTTCGATCTCCGCAAGATGTCGATGCTTTGGAATTCCGTAAGGGCGCAGGCTTTCGTTGCACTCCGCGAAAAGATATTCCGCCTCAGTCTTCCGGCCCGCGCCGGTGACACCGCTCAGGCTGGCGACAATGATACTGGCAGGATCGATAACCTTCGCGCGGAGCAGCGGCGCCAAAAGAAGGAGAACGCTTGTCGGATAACAACCCGGGCAGGCAATCAGTGATCCCTTCGTGATCTTTTCGCGATGAAGCTCGGGCAAACCGTAAACCGCATCTTTCAAGAGGCCCGGTGCGGCGTGCTTCTTTCCATAGAATTCCGAATACACCTGTTCGTCTCTCAGCCGAAAGTCAGCGCTCAAGTCGATGACCTTTGTTGCCGACCTAACGAAGTCGACCGCTGCTTCCGCCGACACGCCGTGAGGCAGGGCCAGAAAGACAATGTCGTTCGCCTTGCCGGTCTTAGCCGCATCCAGCTCGGCAAAGGTGAGCTCTTGCGCCTTCGGCAAATGTGCGAAGCGGGGATAAATTTCGGCCAGGCTTCGGCCGGCATATTGGCGCGAGGTCACGGTCGTCAGCTCGACAAAAGGATGCCGCAAAAGGAGACGCACGAGCTCTTCCCCGGCGTAGCCGGAAGCGCCAATGACCGCGACCTTGGTGGAGCTGGAATTCACAGGGGGAACATGCGTATTCCTTCCACGCTCAATTGCAATAGTTTCTTGCGGGCCTCGTCAGGCGGCATCGGTCGTCAGGCGCTTCCCGGCACGCGGGTTTGTCGTCCCGAGGCGGCAATGATGGCTGACCTCCGGATTCCCGAGACTGCGCTCAGCTACTCGTGAGAAAGTAGGAAACGGCGGCGTCATTCCTTCGCCCTTGGTCGTTCACCTTCATTCGTCATTTCCCCCCGCAATTAGCTTTTGCCCGCCGAGACCACCGTTTAGCATCGCGCCATGGAATCTCTCACCATTGTCGGCCTGACGGTCGCCGCAATTTTCGTATTCATCTTTTGCATCGTCCTGTTCAACTTTTTCGGGGTCTGGCTGCGCGCGCGTATCGCCAACGCCCCCGTCGGGATGGGCAAAATGGTCGGCATGCGCCTGCGTAAAGTTCCCGTGGGCCTGATTGTGGATAATCGTATCACTGCCGTGAAAGCCGGCATCGAAATCCCCACGGACCCATTGGAAGCGCATTATCTCGCTGGCGGAGATGTTAGCCAGGTGGTCCTGGCGCTGATTGCAGCCGACAAGGCAGGCATTTCCCTCGACTTCAATCGCGCCTGCGCCATCGATTTGGCCACAAAAGGCACCGGCAAAACTGTGCTCGAGGCCGTGCGGACGAGCATTAATCCGAAAGTGATCGACGTCCCCAATCCATCCATGGGCCGGGCCACAATTGACGGCGTCGCCAAGGATGGAATCGGCGCCAAGGTCAAAGCGCGCGTCACCGTGCGCTCGCACCTCGATCGCTTCGTCGGCGGCGCGACCGAGGAAACGATCATCGCGCGCGTCGGCGAAGGCATCGTCAGCGCCATCGGCTCGGCTGATTCTTATAAAGACGTTCTGGAAAATCCGGATCGAATCTCCAAAGCCGTTCTCGCCAAAGGCCTCGACAGCAATACCGCCTTTGAAATTCTCTCGATCGACATCGCCGACGTCGACGTGGGCGACAACATCGGCGCAAAACTGCAGAGCGAACAGGCCGACGCCGACAAACAGATCGCCCAGGCCAAAGCCGAAGTTCGCCGCGCGGCCGCCGTGGCGGTCGAACAAGAAATGCGCGCCAAGACCCAGGAGATGCGGGCCAAGGTTGTCGAAGCCGAAGCGCAGATCCCGCAGGCCATGGCCGAAGCCTTCCGCGATGGCCACCTCGGGATCATGGATTATTACCGGATGAAAAATGTGCAGGCCGATACGTCGATGCGCGAGACCATTGCGGGCACCGACAAGCCAAGGCCTGAAGGAACATGACGGCTTCGCCGAATGACCAAGCTCGAATGACCCGAACGCGGGTAAAGGAGCGCCGGGCTTCCAATGACTAAAACCCAGAGCATCCGGCTTCTTCTTCCTCATGCTTCGGTGAAGGGAGAGGATTGTTTGCGCGCCGGAGCCAAGGCGTGTGCGTGAGGTGAGAGTTTTTTAACCATGATAGCAATGTTTCGTGGGTTGGCGGCCATGGACCCGCTTATCTTTCTTTTTCTTCTCGGCCTAACGGGTCTGTTCCGCTTGCTGTCAAGCAAAGCGCACAAGTCGAATCAGACGGAGGAGCCACCCACGATGCCGGAAGTGCGGCCGGAATTACCTCAACGAGAACAGCCTGACGACGATCAGGAACGAATCCGCCGATTTCTCGAAGCGCTCGGTCAGCCACCCTCCGCACAGCCGCCGCCACCGGTACGCCCGCGCCCGATAACGGCATTTCCTCAACCGGATCGCGCCGAACGGGCGCGCACCGTTAGACCACGGCGAAATCTTCTAAACCCCCTGCCTCCCCTAACGACTGCACCACCGCCGTTGCCGAGACAGGTTCGACTGCCAGGCCAGATCACGCGGGCCGCCCTACAAAGAGAAGACTTTTGCCCCGGCTCCCGTGAAAGCGCCGGCCTTCGAAACCCACAAAGGCGAAGGCGCCCCAAGGGTTGATCGACCGGCCCCAATCAAAACACCGGGCGACGCCTACGCGGTCGCAACCGCGCCAACACCCGTTGCCGCCAAACCTTCCCGCCTGATCATCGAATTACGCGCGCCGGGGGCCTTGCAAAAGGCCATTCTCCTGCGCGAAATCCTTGGCCCGCCCCGCGCACTTCAGCCGTTGGAACTGTAGGCCGGTCACTTTCGGCCAACTTGCATGCGCCGCCCGACTTCGTAATCTCCTTTTCTCTGCGCGCCGGCGTGGCGGAACTGGCAGACGCGCTGGACTCAAAATCCAGTGATCGCAAGATCGTGTGGGTTCGAGCCCCTCCGCCGGCATGGCTGTTCACTTGAGCCGGCGCTTCTGATCGAACCCAGGACATTAGCCCGCTGGACGGTATTGTCTGGGCTTGTGAAACTTGACCGCTTAAAGCGGTCAAGTTGAGTAGCGTCGACCAGGACGAAGATTTTTTCTCGGGTTGCTAAGTTCGATTGCCCTGCCGCAGGTGTCCGGTGCGTTGTTTTTCGCCCCAATGGAAACGGCCGCGCAGGAAACTCAGCCAGCCCCAAAGTGCTCCGGTGTGGCGAATGAGTTGAAAACTGAACGGCTCCGCGAAAACCGCCAACAGCGCGGGTCCGAGCGGCAATATTTCCCGCTGCCCAGTCCATCGCGCGTAAACGCCAAGCGACCAGAGATGGAACGTGAGATCGACCAGAACCTTGGCCAACATCGCCAGCACAATCGGCAAAGCGATGGTGAATTTTCCGATCGCAACGAAGACCACGAGAATGACAAATGCCGTCAGCCCAAACACTGGCTGTAAAGTGTCCAATGTTTTCACCGGCATCATCGCCGTGCCGAGATGACCGAAGCGTTTGTTGCCGATCATGTCGCGATTCCAATATTGCGTTTGCAAAAATCCCCCGAACCAGCGCCGTCGTTGCCGCATAAAGGCGGGTAAGGAAGCCGGCGCATCCGTCAGCGCCTGAGCCTCGCCGATGACGCGCACGCGCCAATCGTATCCGCGATCGATGGCGTGGCGATGCAGCCGGTGGATCAGTTCATAATCTTCCACCATGCATTCCGAATCGAAACCGCCGACCGTGATCAGGGCGCTGCGCCTGAAGGCCGCGAAAGCTCCGGAGATCAGCAGCAACGAATCGAGACGCATCCAAGCGTAACGCGACAAAAAATTGCGCACATATTCATAACGTTGAAACCACTCGAAGAACCTCCCCGAGAGACCGGGCCCGCACATTGGAGTGAGCACACCTGTTGCGGCCACCAATTCAGGCTCGCGCGCAAAGGCGGCCCGCATCGCACTGACCGCTCCGACATC
Organism: uncultured Verrucomicrobiae bacterium; assembly: GCA_963824205.1. Taxonomy (GTDB): domain Bacteria; phylum Verrucomicrobiota; class Verrucomicrobiia; order Chthoniobacterales; family UBA10450; genus JBBRDU01. The sequence continues at coordinate 456,336 of CAWGOG010000003.1, forward strand.
GAGCAAGGTGTCGGCATCAACTGTCAGCACGATCTCGGTGTCGATGTGGGTGAACGCTTCGTTCAGCGCGCGCGCCTTCCCGCCGTGAGGCAGTCGCAGCCAGCGAAGTGACAGAAGCTTAATCGCCGGCGCGCTCACTTCGCCCAAGTTGGGCTCGATTAGTCCATAAAGTTCCTTGAGCCGCGCGGGGGTTGAATCATTGGAACCGTCATCGGCGATGAGGATCAAATCCGGCGGATCGCTCTGAGCGACGAGACGATCAATCGTCACGCCGAGCACAGCCGCTTCATTGTGAGTCGCAATCACCACGCCCACGGTCGGCCTCGGTACTTCAGTCGCGGGCGTCGATCGCGCGCGTTTCAGCCTGGCGATTTGCCAAGCCGTAAATACGAGCAGTGCAGTGTCGTAAAGGATGTAGGCAATTCCGATCGACCAGGCCGCGATGTTTTGGCGAAAGAACGCCGGCCAAAGCAGCAGGAAGTAAAGAACGAACGTCGAGACCGTGATCAATCGACTGATCAACGGGACAACGCGCGGCGTTAGCCGCGGCGATTCAGTAACAAGTCGCTGCTCGAGCGACACGGCTGGCAGGTCGGTCACCTTTAATTTCCCGGCCGTATCGCCACCGCCGGAAAATAAAGCGCCTTCACCGATTCACGCGACAAGACGACCAGGGTGAAGACACCGAGCACCGTTCCAAACGGAAGGAAAAGGCACTCGATGCACGCCGTAATAAAGCTGAACGAATAATTCTTCCGACGCGCGAGACAGCGACCCGACCACAAGAGCGCGACTCCAAAGGCGATCCCAAGGATGAAAAATGCCAGCCCAAAAAAGACCAGAATCCAGCCGACGATTTCCGGAGGGGCGTCACCCGAGGCTGAGTGAGCCTGCCCGGCCGCGTAAATAAAAATCGAACCGATGGTGACGTGGATCAGCGGAAAACAGGCAAGCAGAAGCGCAAGACTCCCGACGATATAATGAAAGATCGCAAGCAAACGAAGATGTTCGATGTCTTCAGTCATGAGTGCCTAACGAATCACTTCTACCCCGAGATGATATAGCCTTCCTCGCCATGCTCGTTGATGTCGAGCCCCTGGCGCTCCACCTCCGGCGCGATACGCAGGCCGATGACTGCATTGATCACAGCCGCAATAATCACGCTCGCAACAACCGCCAGAGCGATCGTCACGGTGATGGCCTTGAGTTGCTCCAGCCAAAGCGTGTGTCCCACGATCTGAGCGAGACCGTTCTGGGTCGCGGCGTTCAGCGGGGCTGCGGACTTGAAAACAAGGTTGGGATTCACCGAGGAAGTCGCCAAAACGCCGGTGAGAAATGCCCCGAGAGTTCCGCCGACCGCATGCACGCCAAAAGTGTCGAGCGCGTCGTCGTAGCGGAACCACGACTTCAGTTTCGTGCAGGCAAAGAACGGAACCGCTCCGGCAGCGACCCCAATAATCATCGCACCCGTCGGGTCGACAAAGCCGCACGCGGGTGTGATCACGACCAATCCACCAACGGCGCCGGAACACATTCCGAGCACGCTGCTCTTCCGGCGCAGCGCGAACTCCAGCGAGTCCCCAGGTCGCAGAGGCGACCGCTGCGGCCAGCGTTGTGGTGGTAAAGGCGTTCGCCGCGATTCCATCGGCGCCGAGCGCGCTACCGGCGTTAAAACCATACCACCCGACCCAGAGCAAACCGGTTCCAACCATGCAGAGGACCATGCTGTGGGGCGGCATGATTTCTTTTCGAAACCCAAGACGCGGCCCGAGAAGGATGCAGAGCACGAGCGCCGACCAGCCCGACGACATATGCACCACGGTGCCACCGGCAAAATCGATCGCGCGAATTCGCGCCTGCGGATTGCCCACGCCGTTCATCCAGCCGTCAACACCCCAGACCATGTGGGCCAGCGGGAAATAAACCGCAAACATCCACAGGCAAACGAACGCCATCACGGCGGAGAATTTTATTCGCTCGGCGATGGCGCCGATGATGAGCGCGGGCGTGATGATGGCGAACATCAGCTGGTACATCGAGAAGACGTTGTGCGAAACCCAGAAAGAATAATCGGTGTTCGGTTGCGAGGTCACGCCGCGCAAAAAGGCAAAGGAAGTTCCCCCCAGAAAAGCCGAGCCGTGAGCAAACACGAGCGAGTAGCCAATAGCCCACCAAAGGATGGACACCAGGCCGACGATGCCGAGGCACTGGGCCAGAACTGAAAGGACGTTTTTTGCCCTAACAAGTCCGCCGTAGAAAAGGGCGAGTCCCGGCAGGGTCATAAAGAGAACGAGCGCCGCGCAAGTCATCATCCAGCCATTGTGCGCCGGGCCCGGACCGGAAATATTGGAGCTTACGCGGGCATCTGCGGCGTCGGCGCCGCGCGGAGCGTTGCCCAGGTAGGATTCCAAGTCCGAAACTCGCTGTTCAAGAGAGGGCGAAGCCGCCGGTTCGGCAGATCGCGCCATTCCCGCAGAGAAGTGAAGGCAAAAAACGACAACAAGAACCCCGATGGTCTTTGGCATAAGGAGTTTTTCCACCCTGAGATTGTGAGCGGCGAATCGAACGGCTGTAAGTATTGACAGGCTCGGGCCGGTTTCGTCAATAATGCGGCCGTAACTTCCTACGCGTGAACGAGACCAGCATGCAGCTTCAAGATACCACCGCGGATCCGGCACCTCTGGGGCTCCTCGGATTCGGTATTACAACCGTCCTTCTCAATCTGCACAACGCCGGTCTTTATGAGCTCAACAGCATGATCCTCGCGATGGGGCTCTGTTATGGCGGCGCTGCGCAAATTGTTGCCGGCGCGATGGAATGGAAAAAGGGAAACACTTTCGGGACGACAGCTTTTCTTTCCTACGGATTCTTTTGGTGGTCGCTGGTTCTGCTGGTGCTTCTGCCAAAATGGGGCATCGCCACGGCAACCAACGAGCAATCGATGGCGGCCTATCTCGCCATGTGGGGACTCTTCACCTTCGTGATGTTCCTCGGAACGTTACGACTGAGCCGCGCATTACAAGTCGTGTTTGGCACACTGACGCTTCTGTTTTTTCTCCTCGCTTACGGCGACTTCGCCGGCGCGAGCGCAGGATTCAAACACTTCACCGGTTGGGAAGGTGTCGTCTGCGGATTCTCGGCTATCTACACTGGGCTCGCCCATGTGATGAACGCGGTCTCCGGGAAAACGGTTTGGCCGTTGGGAAAAATCCAGCCGCGGACCGGGATTTAGGGAGTGGAAAGTGGCATCGGCTTCCAGCCGATGGTTCTTTCATCATGGGCAGGATGCCCATGCCACTAAAGAGAAAAGACTCCGCCGAGCGGCTGGCCGAGCCGGGTTAAGAACCCGGCGGAGTCCCTGCCTCAAACTGACAAAACAGCCCAGAACGGCTCCAGGCGCACCTGCTGCACGGTCGGACGTCCTTCGTCTTCGTCGGAATCGTCCGAGTCATTGTCTTCGTTAGGCTGCGGAGGATTGGAAATGGAAGGAAGGTCGTTCTGCTGAAGCTTGTTGAAACGGTCGCGCACGTCCGCCGGGATCTTGTCGATGTCCTCTTTTGTCTCGACAGGTCCGCTAAAAAGAAGCCGTCCCTGCGGGTCCTTGGCGGTCAGGATTTTCTTGCCATCATTGTTATCGAGACGCAGCTCGCCTTTCTCATCGGAGAAAACAATCTGCGCCTTGCCGAGATCGATCCGAGTGGAGCTCATCCCATTCGCACCCGTGCCGCTGATCTGGATCTGGCCCTTGTTGCGTAACGCTTCGTCGCGCACGCGCTGGGCTTGATCGCGGGCACGTTGCGCCTGTTCGCGCGCTCGCTCCGCTTGCTCACGGGCACGCTCGCCTTCACGCTGGGCCAGTTCTCGCGCGCGTTCGCCGGCGCGCAAACCTTCTTCACGGGCACGCTCACTTTCGCGAAGCGCTTGCTCCCTCGCCTTCTCCGCTTCCGCATGAGCCTTCACCACCGCCTTCTCAATCAGGTCCTTGTTCGCCCCCTGAAAGTTCTCCTTCCACTCGTTCATCCTCTCCTGCAGGTCGCCAAAATCCATGTCGCCCATCATGAAGTTTTCCGGCATGTGGAAGTCTCCCATATGGCGCTCCGAAACTTCTTTCTTCCCAAGTTTCACGGAAATTTTCTGTTCCTGGCCTTTGCGCAGGACAGTGAATGTCACGGTTGTGCCGTCAGGATAACTGCGAACGAGCTTGGCCAATTGATCAGGCTCCATCAGAATCTGGTCGTTGAGCATTTTCAAAATGTCGCTCGCCTGAAGACCGCCAGCCGCGGCCGGTCCATCGGGAACAACGTAGTCGACCACGAGCCCGAAGCCGCGAGCGAGCCCCAGTTGTTCGCTGACGACGCGCGGAACGGTTGACGTTTCCACTCCAAGAAAGGTCACTGGAACTTTCGGTCCCTTGTCCTTGTCGTGGTCGTGGTCGTGCCGGTCGCCTGGGTTGCCTGGTTGAGGGGGTGCAGGCGGCGCGGGCGGCGCCGGAGGAGCGGGCGCGGGTTGCGCGACGGCCAAGCCGGCGACGAGTGCTGCTGCGATTGTGATGATGGTTGCTTTCGATTTCATGTTGTTGGTTTGGTTAAGGTGATCGATGAAAAATATGGTCCGCATCCGTTGCAAATTCATTGGCCGGAAACGGGGATGAAGCGGACCTCTTCGCTCGGATAGGTCACGCGAAGCGACGCTCCGGTTTTCGGGTTGCGCCATTGCAGGGTCTCTTTGGTACGAGAACGAACGCGGCGGACGGGCTCGTCGGCGCCCTCGGGAAAGACCAGGCCTTCATTATGTGTGCCATAGACCACGCGGGTGGCGCCATCAGGAATGAATTGCGCGGAACTAACAGAAGCCGCCGCCGGCACCGGCGTTGCCTTCGCTGTTCTCGTTCCGTGACGTTCCACCGTAAATGTGTCGAGACGCGCGAGGATGAAAATGGCAGCCGCCGCAGCCAGGGCCGCGCCTAACGAAAGACCGCCGAAGCGAAACCAGTGAGGCCGAATGATTTTCTCTTCCGCAGGAGCTGCATCGGCAGAAGATTTTTCGAGCTGCTGGCCGATGCTTTCGAAAAGCCGGGCTGACGGCCGCACCGGCCGAAGCGAGCGCAATTCTTTTTCGATGTCGGAAGATTCGTTCATTGCGGCAGTAAATCCTTTTTCAAAGCCGCCAGCGCATAACGATATCGCGAGGCCGCGGTGTTCTGCGAGATGCCAAGTCCCTGGCCGATTTCGGCAAACGTCAGATCGTTCCAGATCTTCATCACCAGCACCTCCCGTTGCTCATGAGGAAGACGGTCGACCGCCCCGGCCAATAAAAGCTGAGAATCGTCCGCGCCTTCAAACTGCGGCTCGACCGCTTGCGCTGCATCCCAGCTCGCTTCGATTTCCCTGCGGGCCCGGCGGCTGTCCTTGCGAATAAGGTCGAGAGCGACCGTGCGAACGGTTGCGTAAAGAAGTCCCTTGTTGGCGACATCGCGTTTCGTTCGCCAAAAGCGCACAAAAGCTTCCTGGACGATGTCTTCCGCATCCGCACTTGTGCGGACCCACTGCCGGGCAAAAAGCACCAAGCCAGGCGCAAGCTGTGTAAAACAAGTTCTCCAGTTTTCATGGTCGGCTACATCTTCCATGACCTCTTCACGGTCTTTCATAGGAGAGACGTCGCCGCTCATCAATTTTGTCTAGGAAACCGGCTTTTCATCCGGGAACAGACCTTACTGATCCGCCGGGTCCTTGGGCTGCAGGATCAAATCCCCGACCCAGTTTGGACTGGCAACCCCTTCGCGATAAGCATTCAGCGCTTCCACCGACGAATTGACCCTTAGATTGCTGTAGGATTGATCCTCGTTCTGCCACCGCTCATGCCAGTAAACCGCGGCCTTAATGCGCGGATAACGGGTTGGGAACAGATCCAGGGCCTGTTTCAGCCACTGCGGCTTAAACATACCTTTCGCATCCGGCGAAAAAGGAAAATCACCCGTGGCCCACTCGGCAATCATGATCGGCTTTTCCGGATCCAATCCAGCGAGTTCTTTGTAGGGCCAGTCGACTAGCGAAGGGATATCCGGATTTGGTTCATCCTTAAACTGCTGGCCGTAAACACTCAAGCCTAACCAATCGACGTAATCGGATCCCGGATAGTAGGCCGGCGCAAAATTCCATGCATCCATCGGATACGAATAATTGTTTGTGTGAAACATCCATTGCACGTTTCGCGCTCCCCGAGCGCGCACACGCGTAACCACGTAGCGAAAGGCGTCGCGGAAATTCTCCGGGCCCTGCCAATTGTCCTTGTCTTCGTTCCATCCATCCCCGCCGTAGTAAATTCCCGACCAAGGAAACCAATCTCCATTCATTTCCACACCAAAGGCCACGATCATTGGATGGCCGAAAGCGCGCGCCGCATCGCCCCACTTGTCGATGTAGGCGTCCCATTGGCCCGCGAGAATGTTCTTGAGACTAAACCTGTCCGGCCCCTTGTTTTGTTCGTACGGTTTGTCCCAGGGCGACCAGAAAACCAGCGGCAACGAACCATGCCGCCAAATCACATTCAGGTTGGCCGTCGGAAAACTCTGCTCTCCCCAATAGCTCGAGGAAGCAACGATCGCCTGGTGCTTCCCGACCATCTGCTCAAAGTCTTCGATAGTTTCGAGACTGACGTCGTCCTCCTCGTCGCCGAAATCCATATAGGCTCCGGTGTAAGCGCCCTTGGGCGGCGGGACTACAATGACGGGGCCGTTAGGGTCAACGGCGACTGTCCGGGTCTTATGGCACGAGGAGACGAGCAGCGTCGCCGCCAAAGCAATGACGAATGACGAATGACGAATGACGAATTTACGCGATTTCACGCGCGAAGCCTTCGACATTCGATCATTCGAGCTTCCTTCGTCATTCGTCATTCGAGCTTCGTCATTTACAGGCCGTTAGGCCTGTACGGGTACGCTTGCAGTGCGTTCGAGTTTTCCCCAACTGACCCACGCTCCCTTGATCGCGCGCAGGATTGCTTTCCAAACGCAATAACTGAGCAGCGGTCGGTAAATCAATCGCATCGGCAGAATTCTCCACGCGCGCGTGACCGGTTCGCGCTCGAGAATGCAGGCCAGCGTCGCGAGGATGACGTCCATGGAGAGAAAAATGATCACAAACGGAAGGAGCGCGCGCCAGGCGCCAAAAGGCAGCGACACCAGCAGGAAGAGATCGACCATCGGCGTGAGCAGGACCAGGACGATCTGAAAGAACCAGACACTCGGAAGACTGAACCATCCGAGCGCGCGATAGTTCCAGTTGAAGACCATATCGCGGTGTTTCCAAAGGCATTGCAACGTTCCGTAGGCCCAGCGAAAACGCTGGCGCGCAAGAGTGCGCACGGTCTCGGGCGCTTCTGTTCGCACGACCGCTGCCGGAACATAAACAATTCGCGCCCGCTGTTTGTGCAGCGCGAGCGTGAGATCGGTGTCCTCCGCCAGCGTATCGAGACTCAGGCCCCCGGCTTGATCGATGGCGGTTTTGCGAATCGCGCTGATCGCGCCGGGCACAACCGTAATGCAATTCCAGCGATCGTACGCCCGCCGATCGAGATTAAATCCGCAGGTGTATTCGAGCGCCTGGCACTTGGCGATGAAGCTCCGGAGATTTCCAACCTTCGCGTGCCCTGAAACAGCGCTGACGTCCAACTGCGCGAACGGTTCCAGCAAACGCGGAAGCGTATCCCGATGGCAGTGAGTATCGGCGTCGATGAAAACGATGATGCCATGACGCGCCGCGGCCAATCCGCGCTGCAAAGCGCGCGCCTTCCCATGATTTTCCTGGCGGATCAGATGAATGCGCTTATCGGTCGCCGCGATGAGCTCTACTTCAGCCGCGGTGCCATCGCGCGAGCCATCGTCGACCACGATGACTTCAACCTCGCCCCGATAATCTGTCTTCAACAACGACTCGAGCGTCGCCGCAATTACCTTGGCCTCATTGTAAGCCGCGATGACCACGCTGGCGGGTTCTGTGATTTCAGCGCGCGGAACACGCCGGAACCGATAGGCCAGCAGGATGACCGTGAGCGTGCGAATGACCACAAGCGCAGTGGCCACGAGCATGAAGGCCCAGAGAAATTCTTCGATGGCGTGGTAAATCCGGAAGCCGGTGCTGCTGACGAATCGTGAAACCGATTGATGATTCTGCACCAACGGCGGCATGACATCGTCGCGCGTCGTCCCCAGCAAGGTGCTCAGCGGCACAACGGTATCGCCCCGCGCGCGCAGCCAATCCAGAATTCGCGGCAGCGCTTCAATCGTCTGCGAGCGATCGCCCCCGGCGTCGTGAAGCAGAATGATGCTACCATCACGGCGCTGTTGTTTGATTCGCTGCACAATGATGTCGGCGCCGGGCTTGGCCCAATCCTGCGGATCGATGTTCTCCAGAACAACCAGGTAATCGAGATCCTGCGCGATCTGCAGCGGGATCAGCTCGCTCAACTGCGAGGGACTCGTGTCGGCCGCGTAGGGTGGACGGAATAACGTCGTCGCGCGGCCAGTAATCGATTCGATCAGCAGTTGTGTCGCGTTCAGTTCCAGCCGCACATGTTCCGGCCAACAAAGCGCGAGGTTCGGATGATAGTAGGTGTGATTACCAATCTCGTGGCCTTCGTCGACATTCCCGACGAACCAGGCCCGGATAGTTTTCGGCGTTCTTGCCGACGACAAAGAATGCCGCCTTCACGTTATATTTTTTGAGGATATCGAGAACCTTCGGTGTCCACTGGGGATCCGGACCATCGTCGAACGTGATCGCGACCTGGTGCACATCACCGGCGCCCTGGTGATAAAGCGTCGGAAACTGCGGGAATTTTGTGTATCGCGCAGTCAGATATCCCTGGCTGTCGACCTGCAGTTCACGCGCACCGTCGGAACGAGTTTGATCGACCGTAACGATTTCACCGTCTCCCAGGTCAGTGATCGTGTCGGTGCCAGGCAATTTCTCGAGCGCCGGAAGCGTGTCGGCATTGATCTTTAGATCACTCCCGACGCCGAGCGAATCCCAGATAGCGGTGTCCTCAGTCCCGAGACGATAGAGCGCGAAGCCGCCGGCCTTCTCGCGCCGCACCTCCCGCAACTCATTCAGAAAAGTGATGACATCGAGGAACCAAACCGTGTGCACCTTGTCCGCATCCTCATAATCAAAAGAGGGATTGTAATCCGGCGCCTCGATTCCTAACGAGTCGACGCCCGCGCTGCTGGCGCGGCTCATGGCTTCCGGAAAGCTGATCAACTCCGCTTTTTTCGCCCCATCAGTCCAGTCGTAGCCGTAACTGCCCATGGCGATGATCCACTGCTTGGTGTCGCTGTCCTCGAGAAGAACGTGCAACCAGCCTTCGAACCACGGCCTCGAACCGAGCGGCCCCGGCGTATCTATGTCCGAGGTTTCATCAAAAAGCAGTGCCACAAAGCGATCGACGTTTTCAGACAGGTCGCCGAAATCGATGTAATCGAGATCCTGTCCGGGCTGAACGCATAACCAGAATTCCTTGTGATCGGCGTGCAGCGCGTCCGCAAACCGGTCGATAAAATCGGTGATGTCTTTCTTATATGCCGGGTCGATCTGTTCCCAATCCACCACCACACCTCCCGCCTTGGCATTGCGCAGGACCGCGAGCACCGACTGAATAAAATGGTCCTGCCGCTCAACCGGACCGTGCGCGAGATTTTCGACCGCCTCGGGCTGCCAGGTGTCTCCCAGCAGATTCGTTAGGAGCGGCATCAGGATGATCCCGCGAGACGCCGCCAGCTTTGGCAAGCGGTTGTCCGCATCAATTTGCAGGTCACCGGCGCCGTTCTGCACCGCCATCCATTCCGGACAAACGTGCGTAATTTGGGCCGCATGTTTCTCCAACGACGCGTAGCTGTAAGGATCGCCGTTTGTGTAAAAGGCGAGCCGCACTTCGTTATCGGGCGATTTCTTGCGCGGTTTGGACGGCGGCGGTGAAGCCGTTTTTTTGGCCGCGTCCCGCGCGGCTCCGAATTTTTGCCAGAGCAACGACGTCGCCGGCGGCTGTTGGCCGGCAGGATTCTTCTTTTGGTAAACTTTCAGCTGGCCCTTCAATTGCCGTAACGAAAAAGGCACCCGCATCTGCGGCGCGATGAAGAGCGTCTGCACGAACAGGACCGTGGCGATGAAGCAAACCACACCCACGATGGCGAGAATCAGCCGCAGCCGTGGCCAGCGTTTTCCCGCGGGATCAGAAAAGACGAAGGGCGTGACTGTGTGTGGAGGAAGATCCTGCATGAACCCGGCGAACGGCGACGAAAGTTAACAATAACGGCATCCCAAGACCAATGCTTCTTATTAGATACGGCTGCGTCTTGGAGCAGCGGGAGGGGTGAGTGATGGCGACAGAGTCCTAATAGACCGTCCAAGAGCGGAAATGTTCAGGTCCTGGCGCTGCCGGCGAGGTGCGCCGCGAGACGGCGCCCGCCGCCCCGGAGTAAGTCCGGCGCGCGCCGGATGTGTTCGGCATCAATACGGCCCTCAGAGGCCACTTCGAAAATTCCATCGAACACGGCCCGCAACTTTTCGTCCGCATCAGCCCGGCCGACGACAGCAAACACCTTTTTCCCAAGGCGCGACGCCATTGCCGCAACCTGGCTCGGGGCTTTACCGGCGAGCGTTTGGTAATCAAGACTGCCCTCGCCGGTCACGACGATATCCGCCGCCGCCACCTTGCGCTCAAGACCGACTGCCTTGGCGATGAGCTCGAAACCCGATCCAAGTTCAGCGCCGCAAAATGCGACCAAACCAAACCCCAGCCCACCGGCAGCGCCAGCTCCGGCGCAGTCCCGCGCCCTGACACCGAGATCTCGCTCCACGACATTCGCGAAATCCGTTAGCGCTTTTTCGAACCGCGCTATCTGAGACGGGTGCGCCCCCTTTTGAGGTGCGAACACGCGTGTCGCCCCCTCCGGTCCGAGCAGCGGATTCATGACATCCCGGGCTGCGAGAATCTTCACCGCCCCCACGCCAGCTTTCGGTTTTCGGATGCGATCAAGTTTCGTTAGGGCGAGGACATTGTCCGGCAGAGGTTCGCCATTCGCATTCAAGAACTCATATCCGAGAGCCCGCGCCATCCCAAATCCACCATCGTTGGTGATACTTCCGCCAAGACCGATGATGATCTCCCTGGCACCGGCTTGCACGGCATTGATCAACATTTCTCCCACTCCAAATGTGCTCAATCTTTCGAGGGCGGCCGACTTCAGGGAGGCTCTGGTGAATCCCGCGACCTCACTCATCTCGAAGACGGCGGTATTGGTCTTAGCGATCCAGCAATAATGAGCTCGAAAGGGTTCTCCCGAGGCGGACCGGACCACAACCGTGCGCCCAGCGCCGTTTAAGGCTCCGCAAATGAGATCGGCCGTACCTTCACCGCCGTCGGCCACCGGCTGAAGTTCAATTTTGGCCGAAGGCAATCCGTCGCGAAGACCGGCCGCGATGCTTTCCGCCGCCTGTCGCGCCGTCAAAACGCCTTTGAATTTGTCCGGCGCGACGAGAATTTTCATCCGCAAATTTGTTGCGCGAACTGCGGCCTCTAATCAAGGCTCCTTGCCGGCTTTGCGCTGGAGAATTTCGCCGATAATTTTCGGATTGGCTTTGCCGCCGGATAATTTCATCACCTGGCCCTTGAGAAAATTGAGGGAGGCCGCGTTCCCGCCTCGAAAGTCCGCCACCGGCTTTGGATTCTCCGCCATCACGCGGTCGCAAAGCTCCTCGAGCGCGCTTTCGTCGCTGAGTTGCTCCAACCCTTTCTCGCGCACGATCGCGTCGGCTTCTTTTCCGCTGGCAAACATTTCCGAAAAAACCTCGCGCGCCTGCGTGCCGCTGATCGTTCCGTCTTCAATAAGTCCGATCAGTTTCGTTAGGCTCGCTGGGCGTAACCCGGGATTGCGCAAGCGACACTCCGTTCGCGGCCAGCGCGCTCGGCAAATCATTCAGCACCCAGTTTGCGATCGTCTTGGCATTCTTCGCTCCTTTGGCGGCCTCTTCGAAATAATCGGCCATGGCCGCATCGCTCACCAAAACGCCGGCATCATAGGCCGTCAGTCCATAGCTCGTGACAAGGCGCTCACGTTTCGCCTCGGGCGATTCGGGAAGATGATCCGAAAGTTCGCGCACCAGGCTCTCCGTTTCGATTGGCCTCAAATCCGGATCCGCGAAGTAGCGATAGTCATGGGCTTCCTCCTTTGTGCGCATTAGGAATGTCTCGCCGGCATCATCGTCCCAGCCACGCGTTTCCTGCCGCAACGTCTCTCCGCGATCCAGCGCTGCCTGTTGCCGCTCGACCTCGTAAGCCAGGGCGCGACGAACTCCGCTGATTGAATTCAGGTTCTTGATTTCGATTTTGGCGCCCAATTCCTTCTGACCTGGCGGACGCACCGAAACGTTGCAGTCGCAGCGAAGCTGGCCTTTTTCCATGTCGGCACCGCTCACTCCCCCATAGAGAAGGATTTGCTTTAGCGATGTGAGAAGCGCGAAGGCTTCGTCGGGCGATCCAATTTCAGGTTGCGTGACAATCTCCATCAGGGGCGCGCCGGCGCGGTTGAAATCGATGCCGGTGGAGTTTTCAAAATGAAAACTTCTGGCCACGTCCTCCTCCAGATGAATTCGAACGAGAGGAATTTTTTTTCCAGGCGTTTCCCTTCGAATCTGCGCTTCCTTTGGATATGCCATATCATGCAAGGGCACCCCTCCGTCACGACAAAGCGGAAGATCGTATTGGGAAATCTGATAATTCTTCGGCATATCCGGATAGAAGTAGTTTTTCCGGTCGAACTTCGAGCGTTTCGAAACATTACAGCCCAGCATCAGTCCAGTCAGAATCGTTAGGCGAACCGCTTCGCCGTTGATGACCGGCAATCCTCCCGGCAAACCAAGACATGTCGGGCAGGTGTGACTATTTGGCGGCGCGCCAAACTCAACCGGACAGGCGCAGAACATCTTCGAGCGCGTCTTCAGCTGGACGTGAACCTCAAGGCCTATGGTTGTGACGTACTTCATTCAATCTATCGCACAACGGCCACGACGGGTCACAAAGGTCACGACACAGAGACTTCAGGAGGTTCGGGGTCGAGCGTCCCGTTGACAATTCGTTTGATTCCGTTCTTTAGATGCGCCTCACCGAAGTTGATCAGGAGGCCGAGTTTTAGGCCACTTAAACGAAGTTGGGTTAACAATTGCTTTGCGTGCACAGGCAACAGTTTCTCCACCGACTTTAATTCGACGATCACTTTTTCACCCGCGACAAGATCTGTCCGGAGTGCTTCCTCGAACCTGATGCCATCGTAGATGATGGGCATCGGTTTTTGTCGCTCAAACTTGAGAGCTCGCTTCCCGAGTTCGTGGGCGAGGGTCACCTCATAGACAGATTCGAAGATCCCCGGCCGCAACTTCGAATGGACTACAAATGCGCCGTCCAAAACTAGCCTCGCAATTCGATTTTCGTGCATGCCCAAGGAACCGCCGTGTCCGTTGTGAACCGTTGTGACCGTCGTGTGAAATCAATTTCTCTTTAGCGCGTAATCCAGCGCGGCACTCAGGTCGAACGCTTTCACATTTTTCACCACCGTTGGGTCGTTCGCGGCGTCCAAGATCTTCTGATTTTGCATCAACTCGAGAAACCGGCCTTCTGACGCCAACCGCATGATTTCCGGATCGTCGCGCAAGGCGACAATCTTTGGATTGTCCGCCAGCTCTCGCGCGCCCGGATAAGCCAGAAACCTTTCCGCGTTCTCCGGATCGGAAAGGGTGCGGGCGACTCTTCCAAGGGTGTCATAGGTTTGAGGCGGAACGACGTCCACCTTTTTGACAGCGGCACCGACCGAACCCAGCTCAAGCGAGTTCTTCATCCGCGCGAGAAGCCCGGTGAGTGACGAATCGCCGCGCTCTTCGACCGCTCCGTTGCGCCGGTCGACCGGATGCAGGACCTGCCCGCTTTCCTGCTGAACCTGTGCATCCGCGACTGCCCCTAACGAACGGATAGCCACCACCATGATCCAAACGAGGAGAAGACCGAAGAAAACACCCAGGACCGCACCGCCGACTCCGTAGAGAAGCCGGGTGCCAGCAGATGGAAGCTGGCTCGTTTTCTTAAACAAAACTGTTCCGAGTCCGCTAACAATCGCGTAGACCAGGACGCCCAGAAAAGCGCCAACCACCAACGACAGAATTGGATTGGGCAATTTGAGAAAGATCCGTCCCCACGGACCAAGAAGGTTGCCGCCGAAGTATGCCGCAAAATATGCCGCAATCAGCGCGCCCAACCTAGCCAGTTGCCGGGCCAGACCGCGCCGCCATCCTCGCAGGATTTCCAGCAAAATCAGGACGCAGCCGACGGAAATGAATACCAGCTGCCAGACTGACGAACCAGCGGAGGACGAGATCACGCGACTAACGAGTAGTTCATTGATTCGGATTATCCTTCGAAGAAGTGACGCTGGTTAGCGCAAGTTGTCTGAGCAGGTGATCGCAAAGCACAAGAGCGGCCATGGCCTCGACCATCGGCACGGCTCTCGGGAGGACGCAGGGATCATGACGGCCCCGCCCCGTCAGCGTGGTCGCTTCGCCGGAGGAAGTCACCGTTTGCTGCTCGCGCGCGATCGTGGAGGTGGGCTTAAAGGCGACCCGGAAATAAATATCCTCGCCATTACTGATGCCGCCTTGCACGCCGCCGGAGAAATTGCTTTCCGTGCGCACGCGGCCGCCCTCCATCTTGAAGGCATCGTTATGCTCAGAGCCGCGCATCGCGATCGCGCCGAACCCCGAACCGATCTCGAATCCTTTGCTGGCCGGCAAACTTAACATCGCCTTGGCGAGATCAGCCTCGAGTTTATCGAAGACTGGCTCACCCAGCCCCACGGGAGGGTTGCGAACGACGCATTCGACAATTCCGCCTAACGAATCTCCGTCTTTGGCCGTTTTCTCAATCAGCGCAATCATGCGGCCGGCTGCCTCCGCGTCGGGGCAACGCACGGCGTTCGCCTCGACTTTTTCTCTCGTCATCGTCGAACGATCGACCACAGCAGCGATTTCATGAACCTGGGTGACGTAGCCGACGATCTTCAAACCGGGTACGGCGCGTTCCAGGACCTTTATTGCCAACAGCAGCCGCGGCCACACGCCCGATGGTTTCGCGCGCCGAGGCGCGGCCACCGCCCTGCCAGTTCCGAATTCCATACTTGGCCTGATAGGTGAAGTCCGCATGCGACGGCCGAAACGCCTTGGCCACCTGCTCGTAGTCCTCCGGTTTCGCGTCCCGGTTGCGGACGAGGAGTGCGATCGGCGTCCCTAGCGTTCTGCCATCGAAGACTCCGGAAAGAATTTCGCATTGGTCCTCTTCCTGGCGTTGCGTGGTGATCGCGCTTTGCCCTGGGCGGCGACGATTAAGTTCCCGCTGGATATCCGCGACACTGATTTCGATATTCGGCGGACAACCGTCGATGACGACGCCAACGCCGCCACCGTGCGACTCGCCAAAGGTGGTGATGCGAAACAGTTGACCGAAGCTGCTGCCCATTGCGCGAGAAGTTAAACCGAAGGCCCTCGGCTACGCTACTCTTCATTAGCACCTGCCTTCAGACCGATGTTGATCACAATGACGCGCGACATTTTTTCATTAGCACCTGGCTTCAGCCAGGTGTTATTGCGTAACGACACCTTTTTAGCCGTTTCAACGGCTTCCTGGATCTGCGGCACCGATCCAAGAAGGCGAAGACACCCGGCTGAAGCCGGGTGCTATTGAGAGCGTATTAAAATCTCAAATCGCGGCAAAGGCGAACTGCAGATCGTCGATCAAATCGCGAACATCCTCCACGCCGACTGAAAGCCTAACGAGTGAATCAGTTACTCCGAGAGCCTCACGCTGCTCTTTTGGCACGGATGCGTGGGTCATCAAGCGCCGGATGATTGATCAGGCTTTCGACGCCCCCGAGGCTTTCGGCCAGAGCAAACAAGTGCGTATTTTCCAGGAAACGCCGCGTCCCCTCGAGATCGGTGTCGAGAATCGCCGTAACCATTCCGCCGAACCCCCGCATCTGCTGGCGCGCGAGCTCATGATGCGGATGCGATTTCAATCCAGGATAACGAACCGATTTCACCTGCGGCTGTTCCTCGAGCCACCGCGCAATCTCGAGCCCATTTGAGCAGTGGCGTTCCATTCGCAACGCCAGCGTTTTCAAACTGCGAAGCGCAAGGAAACTGTCGAAAGGCCCGGCGATCGCACCGACGGAGTTTTGCAGAAATGCCATCTGATCGGCCAAATCCTTGTTCGTCCCGACGACGGCAACCCCGCCAACCATGTCCGAGTGGCCGCCCAAATATTTGGTCGCCGAATGCACCACGATATCGAATCCAAACTCGATCGGGCGCTGGATCCAGGGACTGGCAAAGGTGTTGTCCGAGACCGAGATGATCTTCCGTTCGCGCGCTGTCTTCGCGATGGCTTCGAGATCAATCACTTTAAGAAGCGGATTGCTCGGTGTCTCGACCCAGACCATGCGGGTATTCTTTTTGATGGCCCGCTCGAAGTCGGCCGGATCGCTCATGTCGATGAAGGTGAAATCGAGGTTAGCCGACCTGCGTCGGACACGTTCAAACAGGCGAAACGTTCCGCCGTAGAGATCGTCGCTCACCACGACGTGAGAACCGCTGTCGATCAGTTCAAGAACCGTCGACATGGCTGCAAGACCGGAAGCGAAAGCCCAGCCGCGCGAGCCGCCTTCCAAATCGGCGATGCATTTCTCGTAGGCCAGGCGTGTCGGATTAATCGAGCGCGCGTAATCGTAACCTTTATGTTTTCCCGGGCTCTCCTGAACGTAGGTCGAGGTCGCGTAAATCGGCGTCATCACCGCCCCGGTGGAGGGATCGGGCTCCTGGCCGGCGTGAATCGCGCGGGTGGCAAAGTCCTGCTGTCTTTTCATAAGGATAAGGGCGCCTACTCTAGCAAGGATACCGAGTTAGGGAAATGGCCGCTCCTCCGGAGCGAAAACTTCCCGTAACGCGAGTGAAGGAGGGCCGGGCTTTCCAATTCCAAGCGCCAAGCTCCGCATCACACGGTGCTCTGTTCCTGTCATCCTGAGGCTGGCGAAGCGCGCCGAAGGATCTCTCATCCGGAGCGCTGATCACGCAAGATAATCAGGGCGCAATCAGGATGGTTGGTAACGATTGCCTTAGGCGATCATTCCCGGGTCCCGCTCACACAAAGCGCTTCGTTAAATGCTGACTCCGTCAGGAGATCCTTCAGCGTCTGCGCGCTTCAGGATGACCGGAAAAGCGTGCGCGCCCTTAGTTGTACTCCCGGTCCGGTGGCACGACCGATTTCGGCATGTGCAACCGCAGATAGGAAAGCAAATCCGTTCGCGTGATCAAACCGAGAAACTTGTCGCCCTCCATGACGATCGCGACCCGGCCGCGGTCGAAGACTTCAAGGAGCTGATTGATCGTTGCGCTCGGCGTCAGGGTCTCAAGACGATTCGTCATCGCGTTGGCCACAAGGTCATTAAATTGAATCGAATCGCCATGAACTTTCACCAACAAGTCGGATTCATCGAGGATGCCCACCGGTTTGCCGAGCGCGTCGACTACCGGCACTTGTGAAACGTCGGCGCTGCGCATTCTCTTGAAGGCGGTCAGAAGCGTGTCGTTAGGTCCGACGGAAATGACTTCGCCGGCTTCGTATCGATGGGAAATCAGGTCGCTCAAGTTTCCCTGCGGCGGGCGATGAATAAAGCCCTGTTCCATCATCCAGAAGTTGTTGAACATCTTGGAGAGATATTTGTTCCCGCTGTCGGCCACAAAAGTGACGACCCGCTTGGGAGTCGTCTGCTGCCGGCAATAACGCAGAGCGGCCGCCACCATCGTCCCGGTGGAAGAGCCGCCGAGAATTCCTTCCTGCCGCAAAAGTTCGCGCGCAATCGCGAAGCTCTCTTCGTCATCGATTTCGTAGGCGTCCGTGACGAGCGACATGTCAGCGATATCAGGAATAAAATCTTCGCCAATTCCTTCGACCGCCCAGCTTCCGGCGGGAACGAGCTTACCGGTCTTCACGTACTCATACAGAATTGAGCCCGTCGGATCCCCCAGCACCATTTCGATGCCGCGGCGCGGTTTTACCCGCGAAAAGAAACGACCGAGGCCGGTCAACGTTCCACCCGAGCCGACACCGCACACGATGGCATCGACGTCGTGCCGCATTTGTTCCCAAATTTCCGGGCCGGTGCTTCGCTCGTGCGCCACCGGATTCGCCGGATTGCCAAACTGGTTCACATAAAATCCGCCAGGAATCTCTTCGGCCAACCTGGCGGCGACGTCCTGGTAATACTCGGGATGCCCGCGAGTCACGTCCGAGCGAACGATCTTCACCTCGGCGCCCAGAGCGCGAATGTGAAAGATTTTCTCCTGCGACATTTTGTCGGGGATAACGAGCAGGACGCGGTAACCTTTCGCGCCCGCGACCAGGGCCAGGCCCAGGCCAGTATTGCCGGCGGTCGCTTCGACGACCGTGCCGCCCGGCCGCAATTTCCCCTCCCGTTCGGCAGCTTCGATCATGGCGAGGGCAACGCGATCTTTGATCGAGCCGGTCGGATTTTGGCTCTCGAGTTTAACGAAAAGCTGGCACGGGCCGGTGTCCATGCGCGTGATCTCGACCAGCGGCGTGTCGCCGATCAGCGACAGGATCGCCGGCGGCTTTCGCGAAATTGAAGGCGCGGGAGAGAGTTCGATCATTTCGGGGAGGAACAGATTACCACTGCGCGCGACTCAACACCATACGAAGCATACAAAATACCTGCTGCGATTTGCGTTACCACTTTGAATCGACGTCCTGCAAAAACTGGTCCAGGACCGAAAAACGCATCTCGCCGTAATTCATGGCGTAACGCATCTGCCCGCCCTTGAAGATCCAGGTTGTCGGAATCCAGGAAAGCGGCAGGCCGGCGAATTGTTTAATCTTATCGCCTGTCCGCGGGCCGGGATCGGCCAGGATGATCACGTTGGGTTGGCCTTCGATTTCGTATTTCTTGAGCATGGCAGTCCCGTCATCGCCATTGTCCCAAACGGATACGAAAAGGAATTTTACCTGCGGATGTTCCTTGATGGTCTTAACCCAATTGCCGCTCTTCAGTTCCGACAGGCAATTTGAGCACCATGGCGCCCAAAGGTGGACGACAGTTGTCGTCGGCGCTTTGATTTCCTCGACGGCTTTGTCTTCGGCGGGCGACGCCGCGCGCGCGGAACCCAAGGAAGCGACCAACAATAGGATGACAGCGGTTCTTCGAATCACCACTAAACCTAGGCCAACGCGCGAATGGCTCAAATCCCCAAAAAAGAATGGGACGACACGGAGGTCGTCCCTCCACGCGACCGCCAGGATCCCAGGCACACGAGGCGATTCAGGAAGGGATGAGCTCCGGCTCGTCCCTCTCAAAATCACGGCAATCACCTCCCGCCTCCCGAGTTGACCTCACCCGGGAAACCCACTACTGTGGCCCTCCGTTTCCACGGGCGCGGATGCGCCTCTACGCGGGAACGGATTTCAGCCCGGCAGGAGCCGGACCGTCAGCAGCGCCGAGGACGCTTTTTTTTACTATGGTACAAATGCAGGATTTGATGTCGAAACCGATGCCGGACTTCCGTGAAGGCAGCATCGTCAAAGGCCGGATTTTAGAAATCCGCCCGCGCGAAGTCATGGTGGATATCGGTTACAAATCCGAGGGGATTATTTCTTCGCAGGAATTTGAGGACGTGGAGTCTTTGGAAGTCGGCGATGAAGTCGATGTTCTACTGGAGCGCCTCGAGAATGACGAAGGAATGGTTGTCCTCTCCAAGGAGAAGGCGGCCTACCGCCAGAATTGGAACAAGATCGCCGCTGTTTTCCAGGGTGATGGCCTGATCAAGGGCAAGGTGAAGTCCGTCGTTAAAGGCGGTCTCATGGTTAACATCGGCGTGGAAGCTTTCCTGCCGGCCTCGCAGATCGATATTGTTCCGCCGAAGGATCTGCAGCAGTTCGTCGGCAACACCTACGATTTCAAGATTGTTAAGATCAACGACGACCGTAAGAACGTCGTCCTCAGCCGCCGCGAGCTCATCGAGCAGGAGCGCAGCGAGAAGCGCCAGAAATTCCTCGAAGGCGTCAAGGTGGGCGATCGCGTCAACGGCACGGTCAAGAACCTGACTGATTTCGGCGCCTTCATCGACCTCGACGGCATGGATGGCCTTCTGCACATCACCGACATGACCTGGGGTCGCCTGGGACATCCGAGCGAGCTGGTCAAGGTCGGCCAACCGCTCGAAGTGGTTGTGCTCGATATCAACAAGGAGAAGGAGCGCGTCTCGTTAGGCCTGAAGCAGACCCAGAAAAATCCGTGGGATCAGATCGAAGAGCGATTCCCGGCCGGCCAGAAGGTCAAAGGCAAGATCACGAACCTTGTTCCTTACGGCGCCTTCGTTGAACTGGAAGAAGGCGTCGAAGGCCTCATCCACGTTTCCGAACTTTCCTGGACCAAGCGCATCATGCGCCCATCCGATATCCTGACCCAGGGCCAGGAAGTCGAAGCGGTCGTTCTCGGGGTTAACAAGGAAGAGCAGAAAATTTCGCTCGGCCTGCGCCAGCTCGAGCAGAATCCGTGGGACGAGATCGAGAAGAAATTCACCATCGGCAGCAAGGTCAAAGGCAAGATCCGCAACATGACCGCCTACGGCGCCTTCGTTGAGCTCGAGGAAGGCATCGACGGCATGATCCACGTCTCCGACCTGAGCTGGACCCGCAAGATCAATCATCCGAGCGAAGTCTTTAAGAAGGGCGACGAAGTCGAGGCGGAAGTCATCGACATCGACAAGACGAACCAGCGAATCAGCCTTGGCATCAAACAGCTGGGCGACGATCCGTGGAAAGAAATCGACGGGAAGTACAAGATCGGCGATCTCGTGCAGGGCAAGGTCACCAAGCTCGCGAGCTTCGGCGCTTTCGTTCAACTGCAGGACGACATCGATGGCCTGGTTCACATTTCACAATTGAGCGAAGATCACGTCGCGAAAGTGAAAGACGTGCTCAAAGTCGGCCAGGACGTGGAAGCTCGCGTCATCAAGGTCGATAAAGTCGAGCGCCGGATCGGTCTCTCGATCAAGGCGGCCAACTACTCGGAAGAAGAGCTGCGCAAGGAATCCGAAGCGTTCGACACCCTTCGCCCCGGCGAAGACATGGTCGGCCTGGAGAAAGCCTTCGCCGCCGCCGAGCAGGAAGATTATCGCCCCGGCGAATCAACCGCCAAGAAGACGGAGAAGCCGGCCAAGAAAGAGCCGAAAGAGCCCAAGAAGAAGTAGTCCTCGTCTTCAGCAGAATATTTTGAGCGGCGCTCGCGAAAGCGAGCGCCGTTTTCTTTTCCCGGGAAAGAGCACTTTTCTCCGCGATTGCGTTTTTTCCGGGGAGCGCAGGCTGCCAGCCTGCAGTTCACGGCAGCTTGCCGTGAACCATTCCCTCCTTAACCGGTTAGTTCACAAAAAAGAATTCGCTTCGCGAAATCCATTCGGCAAGCTGCCGCGAATGGTACAGGCTGGCAGCCTGCGCTCCCCGGACAATGTCGATCAGCCGCGAGCCTTCTAAGGCCCACCGCCTATTGCGCCGATCGGTTTCCGCAATGATCAGACTGACGGCGTGCTGATTGAAGCCCTTGAAACCGCCTTTGCGTTGCAGATTCTCAAGGTGACGCACGATCGACCTTCGCCCATAAAATGCTTTTGTAGGATGGGGGATTTAGACGATAATTCTTTCCCCGCAAAGGAGCCCGAACGATGACACCTCCACAACCCCACGTCCCCACCGCACGCGAGCAGAAGTTTCTCGAAGGCGTCGAAGACACCCGCTATGAGCGGGAAATTATCAGTGGGCTCGGCCCCTTCTTCCACGAGAAGGCGCCGGCGGACATGCTCAACTTTTACTCGAAGGACGAGGTGGCACGCCTGCAAGCGCTCAAGGGCACCGAGCGTGACGTTGAAAGCCGGATGCCCGTGAAGATCACGCGCCATTACTACGAGCTGGCCAGGACCAGTGCCGCGATTCAGCGCATCGTCAAGGCCGACCCCGCCGAGACGATGGATCTTGCGGGCTCGGAGGATCCCGGCCACCAGATGGACTACAGCCCGGTCGAGGGCCTGCTGCACAAGTACGAGATGGGACTCATGTATGTCATCTCGACCTGCTCGGCCCATTGCCGCTTCTGCTATCGCGAGGAATTGATCGCTCGCAAGCAGATCAAGCGAAAGGACGGCACGATCGCGAAGAAGGGTCTCGCGATGATCCCCGAAATCATCCCTTACATCAAACAGCACAACGCGGCCGTCGCGGCGAACGGCGGCGTGCACCCTGAAAGCGGACGCGAAAAGCTGCGCGAGATCCTAATGTCGGGCGGCGACGCGATGGTGTTGAGCAACTTAAAGATCGCGGCCTGGCTCGCCGCGTTGGCCGAAGCCGGCGTCGAGTCGATCCGCATCGGCACCAAGGATATGGCGTTCTATCCCCAGCGCTTCGACCGCACCTTCCTCTCGATGCTCGATCGATTCCACGAGACCTACCCGGAGGTCGGCCTGCACATGATGCTGCACTTCGAGCACCCAGACGAGTTCCTCGCCAAGGATGCGGAAGGAAACTACATCGAGGACGCGCAGGGCTTTAAGCAATGGGTCCCCGCGACCGGCGAAGGGATGCGGGGCCTGGCCGCGCGCGGCTGGCTCACCGTGCAGAACCAGGCGCCGATCATGAGGGGCATCAACGATGATGCGGACGCCCTCCGTATTCTGCAGCGCGAGTTCAAGCGCGCCGGCGGCGAGAACCACTACTTCTTCTGCGGGCGCGACATCATCGCCTACAAGGCGTTCAACGTGCCGATCGAGACCGCGTGGAATATTCTCAACGAATCGCAGAAGGGCCTGTCGGGCGTCGAGGCTCACGCGCGCCTTTCCATCACCCATTACAAGGGCAAAACCGAAGTTGCCGCGGTGACTAACGAGGCGATACCGGGCCTCGCGGGCAGCGAGAACGGCGTCTTGATCTTCAAGATTCTTCGGAACGCCGGCAGCGCCCCCGATCGCGGCAAGGTCTGCATCGTCGGCCGCAACCCCGAGGCGCTCTGGTTCGACGATTACGAGGACCGCGTTCTGTTCGACGAGGCCGGCTTGTACGACTACGCGCGGGTGGCGGCTCCCGGACAGGCGCCGGTTCGCGCCACGACTCTTCAAGTCGCCTAACGGATGATCGACAAGCGGGTGGCGAGCGCGGCCGAGGCCGTCTCGGACATTTTCGACGGCGCCGCGATCATGATCGGCGGTTTCGGCGAGGCGGGCAGTCCAATCGAGCTCATCCACGCGCTGATCGACCAGGGCGCCACGAATCTAACGATGATCAGCAACAACTGCGGCAGCGGCCAGGTCGGCCTCGCGGCGCTGCTCAAGGCGGGCCGCGTTTCCAAAGTCATCTGTTCGTTTCCGCGCACCGCCAACTCGACCGTCTTCCCCGAGCTCTACCGAAGCGGGCGCACGAAATTGGAATTGGTTCCTCAGGGAACACTCGCGGAGCGCATCCGCGCCGGCGGAGCTGGAATCCCGGCGTTCTACACGCCGTCCGCGGTGGGAACGCCACTGGCGGAAGGCAAGGAATGCCGGGAATTCGGCGGCAGAAAGTATCTGCTTGAGCACGGCCTCCGCGCGGACTTCTCGCTCATCAAGGGGCGGGTCGCCGACACCCACGGCAACATCCTCTATAATAAGACGGCGCGAAACTTCGGCCCGCCGATGGCGATGGCGGGCAAGGTCACGATCGTCCAGGTCGCCGAGGTCGTCGAGCCGGGCAAGCTGGACCCCGAGTCGATCGTCACGCCCGGCATCTTCGTGGATCGCGTCGTCGCCATCGCCAACCCGGCCCACGAATCGGAACTCGTCGAGGCAGGAGCGTCCTACCCATGACGAAGCCGCCAGTGATCGGGCGAACGCGCGAGGAGATGGCGCAGCGCCTGGCGCAGGACATTCCTGACGGCTCGTATGTGAATCTGGGCATTGGCATTCCGGAGCTGGTCGCCAAGTTCGTGCCGGAGGGCCGCTCGCTGACCTATCACACAGAAAATGGCATGCTCGGCATGGGCCCCGCGCCCAAGCCCGGCGAAGGCGATCCCGAACTGATCAACGCGGGCAAACAGCGCGTGACGGCTCTGCCGGGCACCGCCTACTTTCATCACGCGGACAGCTTCGCCATGATCCGCGGCGGCCACCTGGATCTTTGCGTGCTCGGCGCGCTTCAGGTCGCGCAGAACGGCGATCTGGCCAACTGGTCCACGGGCGAACCCGACGCCATCCCCGCAGTCGGCGGCGCCATGGACCTGGTCGCGGGCGTGAAGTCGGTCTTCGTCATCACCCAGCATTGCACCAGGGAAGGCGAGGCGAAACTCGTGCAAAAGTGCACCTTTCCGCTAACGGGATTGGCTGTCGTGAACCGCATCTACACCGATCTCGCCGTGATCGAAGTCACGCCTAACGGATTTCGGCTCGTCGAACTGAGCCCCGGCATCGATTTCGATTTCGTGCAGGAGCGCACCGCTGCGCCTCTGCTTCGCAACCCGGAATCATTCACGCAGCACGAAAGAGGATCTAGCGGAGAAGCAGGCAGAGTTGCGAAGAAGATGTCGGAACGACGATCGAAGCATCCAGCTCGAGATGGGCAGCTTTGATCATGCCGAGTTGTCGCCGATGGTAAGGGCGACTCCAGGTCACCGTACCTCGTCTCCAACGGGATCGAGCGAGGACGAGGAAATCCGAATTTTCCGAAGTTTCTTGCCGCGCGGAGAACCCTCGTTCTTCCTCTCGACGCTGCTTCCCTTGTCGCGCCCCTAACCCCAAGAGAGGATTGCTCGCCAATACGGGACGAACTCGCCGTGGTCCGCAGAGAGTGAGGCGTGAAAATCGACAATCAAGCAAGCTGACATGACCACACAAACCGACCTCTCGCGCAGCGCCGCCCTCTACGAGCGGGCCCTCAAAGTCCTTCCCGGCGGCGTCAGCCGCAACGCGATCCTGCGGGCGGAGTCACCCGACCTACGTCGAGTGCGGCAAGGGCTGCCGCGTGACCGACATCGACGGCGTCACGCGCATCGACTTCTCCAACAACATGGCGTCCCTGATCCACGGCCACGCCTGCCCCGAGATCATCGATGCGGTGACGGAGCAGATGACCCGCGGCACCGCGTTCATGATGGGAACCGAGATCGAGGTGCGCTATGCCGAGCACTTGTGCAGCCGCAACCGCTCGTTCGAGAAGATGCGCTTCGTGAACTCGGGCACGGA
Organism: uncultured Verrucomicrobiae bacterium; assembly: GCA_963824205.1. Classification (GTDB taxonomy): domain Bacteria; phylum Verrucomicrobiota; class Verrucomicrobiia; order Chthoniobacterales; family UBA10450; genus JBBRDU01. The sequence goes on from CAWGOG010000003.1 coordinate 481,694, forward strand.
GGCGATCATGGTCGCGCTGAAGGCGGCCCGCGCATTTACCGGGCGGCCGAAGATCGCCAAGGCCGAGGGCGCCTACCACGGCATATACGACTACGCCGAGGTGAGCCAGGGCTCCACGCCGGCGACCTGGGGCGGCATCGACCATCCGCAGCAGCGTTCCGCTGGTGCACGGGACACCCGAGTCCGCGCTCAAGGACGTCGTTGTCTTTCCGTTCAACGACACCGAGCGCACGCTGGCGATCCTGGACGAGCACGCCAAGGACCTCGCGTGCGTATTGATCGATCTGATGCCGCACCGCGTCGGCTTGTGTCCGGCGGATGTCGAGTTCGTTAGGGCGCTGCGCGAGTGGTCCGCGCGCCACGGGGTGCTGTTGGTGTTCGATGAAGTCATCACGTTCAGGGCCGAGCACGCCGGCTTGCAAGCGCGCTACGGCGTCACGCCCGACATGACCGCGCTGGGCAAGATCATCGGCGGTGGATTTCCCATTGGCGCCGTCGCCGGCCGCGCCGAAGTCATGGATGTGCTCAACCCGCAGTCGCCCCGCTACGTGTTCCCGCACTCCGGAACATTCACGGCCAACCCGATCAGCATGACCGCGGGCATGGCGGCGATGCTGAAGTTCGACCGACCCGCGGTGGCGCGCCTAAACGCGCTGACCGATCGGGCCAGGAACGGCATCGAAGGCGCGATCCGCGCGACGGGCGCGCCCGCGAGCGTCACCGGGGCGGGCTCGATGTTCCTGGTGCACATGAAGCAGACGCCGCCACGAAATTACCGCGAGGCCTACCCGACGCCCGACGAGTCGCGCCGACTCAAGGCGTTGCTCGATCACCTCTACAACGAAGGTTGCAGCATCATCAGCACGGGCACGTGCACGTTCTCCACGCCGATGACCGAAGCGGAGATCGACACGCTGGTGGGGGCGTTCAAGTCCGGCTTTGCCAAGCTGGCTTCGATGGGCTGAGCGAGCGGAAGGACGGATCGATTAGGACGGGTGGGATGCGTTGCAGAGGCGCGCCGTATCTCCTCGGGGCCGGGTTCAATAGGCTGGATTCGCTCAATCCTTGTGTGCATCATCCGGCTCCTTGAACGCGAGGAACCTGCTACTTTTGTTGATAGCGATAGACTGTCTCGTCGCTGCCATTGCCGCATATCATAATTTTGCGGGCACACGGAAGCTACTAAACCACGTTTGGCGGCTGCTTCAGATTGTAGCGGAAGCCCTCTGGGATCTTCTGTGCTGGTGGATTGTTCCCATTGTGTTGGGGTACCTCGTGTACGCTAGCATCAAGAAGATTTATGAACTCTCGGTGTTACAAATCTGCCTGGCCGCTGTTGCGCTGTCTCCTTGGATTCTCCGTTGTCACCTGCGGATGCTATCTCTCTGAATTCGAAATCGGTCTCACGAAAGTTACCGGCAAGACGAAGCAGGCAGTCAAAAACAAAGATGAGATCGACGCTGCCGTTCCTCCGGTAGCTCCTCCCGCCCCTCCTCCGGCAGGTCCGCCCGAGGTGCCGCCCGAAGCTCCTCCGGTTGGTCCGCAAGCCGCGCCGCCCGCGGGTCCGCACATTTTGGCTAACGAAGCAGTCACGCCCGGCGCCCCGAGCACGCTTGATGAGTTCCTTCCCGCGGCAAAGAAGGTCCTCCGCACGCTTTGGAAATTTCAAGTCGAGCAGTTCGGACCAGATGACATTGGCCATGGGGTTTCGCCGCTCGGGCGAGCCGCTCCAGACTACCAAGAATTCAATTTGGGAATCACGCAACTTTTAATGCGAGGTCTAGTCTTCCTTGGATACGAGGTCTTCGTGTTTCTCACTGAAGCAGGCATCGATTTCTGCAAGCAGTACAACAAGCAGATAGTTTCTTATCCGTTCTACTATTCCAATTTTAGCAACTAGATGACTCGAATCCGCCTAGAACGCTTCTCGTATCGTTTTGCCGAGCAGGTTCTTAACAGCAAACTCGCGATCAAGCAGGAGGTAGAAGGGATTCTAACCAGTGACGCCCTTGAGATCGCGACGCTCTCGCGGCCGACCTTTAACAAAGTGCTTCGCGAATCTTTCGTAGCGAAAGGTTGGACAGATCAACCTCACGTGTTTGGACCGGAGGACGAACCAGTGCGTTAAAATGGATTTCTTAAAGGAGCGCGTGGGAATCGAAGTCGGATTCGGGCACGCAAGCTTTATCGGAATCGATCTTCTAAAGTTCCAGGATCGTCATACTCAGGCCTCGATCAGATCGACATAGGCATATACGTCGTAACGACGCGTAAATTTCAGAAGCACCTCGCAGAGCAGGGGAACGAAGACTGGAAATCTGACATGTTTTTTAAAGCTGTCGGTCACCCCCCCACTTCAAAGGTAAGCTATTCAGTGTCAATACGTAATCGTATCAATATATCAGTGGAGTCAGCAATCCACTGCCCAGCCCGCCAGCACTCCACGCAGGCGGGCTCCAACATGCTTGGTGTCGAGATCGCCTTAGGGAGTTCGTCGCTGAAGATCAACTACCAGCTCATTGAACATACCCCAATCTCCGATCACATAACGCACGGACTCATCGCCGAGAACGAAACGGGGTTTTCTCTCAGGGAGCATATTATAGGGTGGGATTTCGCTCATGATGACAAACCCCTGCGCTTCCTGTCGGAGTTGGATCGTTCGGTCGCTTTGAGCTTGGACTGCGGTGGGCGGATTCCGGCTGTCTTTGATCACTCGTAAGGTATGAATGAAATAGCCGTCCACGTTGATGGAGAGCCTTCTTCTGATCGCTTGGCCCCGCTACTGCTTTGGCGGGTACCCAAGCGTGCAGACTTTCGTCGGGCCGTCCCCGCTCGCGGAAAATACCGTGGTTTGCTCCTCCCGATATCGAAGGCGTATTTCCCTCCGCGTCGGTCGGGAAGTCCTTCTCGAAGATTGTTTTCTGCTTTAGTGAGTCCATTCTTTGGAACAAGACTTTACCTCGGAACGCTGTGTTGGAAAATCGCTACGGATCGTCTGAGCAAAGCCGGTTGTAGCTATGGCTACAGCCGCTCCCAACAGTCGCAAGAGCGAGCAAATTTACCTCGTCCGCGCCGATCCCTTATGAGCGTTATTAGCGATGATGTTGGCTTCCTCTCCCGCTGCTGCGTTCTCAAGTTTGACGAAAAATCTGTACTCCTTGATCGTCCTGGTTCTTGTAGTTTCAGAGTCCGAGACTCCTTCGAGCTTTTTGACGACTAGGTCTGGATCGACGAAGCGCGTTAGGTCCGACCACCTCAAAATAGAGAAGAGCAGATCGTTCGCTGCGCCCGTGCTCTTTAGGACGGACAAAACCCACACAACGCCGGATTCGTTAGCGCATTGGGCCGTCACCCATGCCCTAACTGCTTCCACAGAATCCCATTTGCCCTCATTTCCATAGGAGGGCCGCGGCGTTTGGGATGACCGTAGCGTGCCAGTCTTAGCGCTTAGGCGCAACTTCTCGACGCAGAGGGCCTTTAGTTCGGGCAAACGAGACTCTTCCACCAAGAAATCCTCTTTCGTTTCATCAGTCGGCGTTCCTCGTCCCAGACGATCCGGACCGCCAAGACAACACCCGATGAGTCGCGCAACGCCTCCTCGAGGACCTCAAATCGCTTTTCTCCCCGTTCGCGGCGTAGCCCGAAGAACACTAGCCGTAACGCGTGAGTCAGGGGATCAAAATCAAAAAACTGCCGGAATCCCCCCGGATTCTCTGGAAACCAATCTGCGCAATCGCAGAGAGCGCGTATGAAGCTCGGCATTGGGGCGAAGGCAATCTCGCCCGCGATACGCTTCGAGTCGTTGCATCGTGGTAGGCAGCAATCTCTTGGTCCTGTATCTTTCGCAAAGCACTACCAAACTTCTCTCGATCGCCGGCAAGACTAACGAGCTGCTCTAACCAACCTGGCTTAGATCTGGCTGAGTTGCAGTGTGAAATACTTATCAAAAATATCTGGATGACATATCCGCGCATTCCTTAACCAGCGTTCCATTGGCGGCTGTGAGTTACGCGCCCCAACAGTTGGCGGAAAAATTAGTCTTGATAATATGCCGCGGAGTTTCGCGTCTCCTCCGCTGCACTGACATTACCTCATTAAGTTGCTTCTGAATGTCCCCCTCGATCTCTGGAAGCGGGTCGTCGATTTCGTCCTGACCCGGTGAGGAGCGCCTTTTGACCAAACAGTCGTTCATAGAGACCTGGCTCGAAGACGCGGATCGTTTCCACGCCGATTAGGTCAACGGGGTTCACTTCGAATCCCCCGGAATGCTCGAAATGGCGAATTTGAAAACTGAACGAACTAAGAAAACGATAAAACGTGCCGCAGATTGACGAAGTAATCCGCCACTCCGCCCGAATAGAGACGTGCCCAGTAATCCTTATCCCAGCGTCGCGTGTCGCCGGGACTCGAATCGATTGCTCGGCTCAGCCCCTCTGGCCAAGAACACGTTCTCAACGCTTCCCGCGGTCGGTTCGGGAAAGACGATATCCAACCTGAACCAGGACCTCCAGAACTCCTTGCCTCTTTGGTTGGAGACTGCGTCCAACGCCTTGCAGATGACGAGCGATCAAAAAGAAGAAGGTAAATCAGCTTTGGAAAATCTGCGTTAATCTTAACAAGCTGGAAAATCCCGGAACCTCGTCCGCTCTCAGTCGATCGATGTCGTCAATCGTTACTAAGATTGAACGGTCCATGAGGAGCCACTGCCTTTGTGAGAGCCGCCTTAAGTTCAGGGACGGTTCTGAATTTGCGACAGTTCGGCTTTCGTTTGAGACCGGGCCAACCATTCGCTGATTTTGTTAAGAACGTGCCCTAGCCCCTTCGCTATTACACCGCGCTCCGGATGTGACTCCTCGAAGAGCGGCGCGATCGTTTTCGTGACAGTTCCAGCCCAACTCGTTAGACTAATGGCATATTTTCGCAGCAGACTGGATGCTTTGGAATAACGTCGCCGCTTTCCCCGTTTGTAGAATCAAATCCAATTCTCGCAGAAATGGACTTGTGAGGTTACCTTCTCCGGAATAACTGCCAGGGGTTATACTCAACAATCGGATAGTCCGCGTTTTGTTCGCGCAGGTGTGAGACGATGCGATCTTTCAGGTGAACGATGGAAGACCCAATCACCATAAATCCCGATCACCAGCGAGTCCTGGCCATTCCACCGAGCAATATCCTCCGCAAGTCGCTTCGCAAATGCATCTCGCCCCAGTAAATCCTCGGAAGGGGCGCGTTTGGCCGATCAGCGGAGTAATGTAGATCCAATGGAGTTAAAGGTTCGGAACCATTCCGGTAACCATGCGCTCTGTGTAAAGAGACTATCAGCGGGCATTCGGGGGATTGTTTCAGGCTTTAGAGATCGCCTCAGTCACTAGGAAAAGCGGCTATGGCGTCAAGATTCTCCAACGGCCGAGAACGGGGCGGTGTTCGGGATTATTCCCAAACTCGGCCAACAAGCTCAGTTCTCAACTCAGCCGATGAAAAAATCTTCGACGAGCGAGGGTAGAGCTTACTATCGACACTGCGGCGCCGGGCGCTCGAACGATCTGACAGTCAGGCCCACTTCCAAACTCACTCCCGTTCGAAGACCGTCGCCAAGCCTTGTCCTACCCCGACGCAGAGCGACGCGATGCCGCGCGAGGCGCCGGTGCGAGCCATCTCGTGGATCAGCGTCGTGGCCAGGCGGGCGCCGCTGCAACCAAGCGGGTGACCGATCGCAATCGCGCCGCCGTTGACGTTCAATTTTGCGTTGTCGATGCCCAGCTCGCGCTGGCAGGCGAGGGCCTGCGCGGCGAACGCCTCGTTCAACTCGAACAGGTCGATGCGGTCGAGCGTCAGTTTCGCGCGCAGAAGCGCCTTGCGAATCGCGGGCACGGGTCCGAGCCCCATGAACGCGGGATCGACGCCGGCCGCGGCGCTCGGACCGATGAAGGCGATCGGCTGAAGACCCAGCGATTTGGCCAGCCCGGCTTCAACGATCAGCAATGCCGCCGCGCCGTCGTTGATACCCGACGAATTGCCCGCGGTCACCGTGCCTTGGTCGTCTTTGGAGAATGCGGGTTTCAGCTTGGCGAGATTCTCCAGCGTCGTGTCCGGCCTCGGGTGCTCGTCCACGCTGACGAGGGTCGGAGCGCCCTTGCGCTGCGGAATCTCGACGGGCACGATCTCCTGGGCGAACATCTCTCGTTGGTGCGCCGCCGACCACCGTTGCTGGCTCTGCAGCGCGAACTGATCCTGATCCGCCCGGCTGATCTTGTGCTCGCGGGCGACATTCTCGGCGGTCTCGCCCATGGAGAAGGGGTGATGCAGCGCCGCCAGGCGAGGATTGACCAGGCGCCAGCCGATCGAAGTGTCGAAGATCTGCTGCGACCGGTCGAACGCGGATTCCGCCTTGCTGAGCACATAAGGTGCACGGCTCATCGACTCGACGCCGCCCGCGATGAACACATCGCCGTGACTCGCCTCGATCATGCGCGCCGCGATGTTGACGGCTTCCAGCCCCGACGCACAGAGGCGATTCACCGTCGAACCCGGCACGGACGCGGGGAGGCCCGCCAGCAGCGCGGCCATGCGCGCGACGTTGCGGTTGTCCTCGCCGGCCTGGTTGGTAGCGCCGAAGTAGACATCCTCGATCAATGCGGGGTCGATGCCGGATCGCGCCACGACGGCCTTGATGATGTGGGCGGCAAGATCGTCGGGGCGAACCGACGCCAATGCGCCCCCGTGCCGACCGACAGGTGTTCGGAGAGCCGTGATGATCGCCGCTCGCCTTTGCATCAGATTTGATCGCGTCGCTAGGAGCGAATACTCTAGGCTGAAGTCTATCTGCCCAGACTGTTCGGGGCGAACTATTGCGCTGGAGTGGCCCGCGTTGCTGTCGATATTGGCAGCTGGCCAAGCGAGACGCTTGCCCTACAATCCGCCGTATCCCATGCCCACGTTCGAAGCATGATTTCTACAATCTCGAAGAACTCTGACGCGACGACGTCGTTGCGATCGTCGTTCGCAATCTGGATGCAGGACGTTCCTCCGTCGTTGCGCAACATTATCGCGACGGGACTGCCCGATGGAACTGCGTTCCGGAGCTGACGAAGCTCAATGCTTTGGCCAAGCATCAAAGGTTACGGCTGCGGCAGCCTTGGCAGCGTCGCGTCCGCGACTGATATCAGGAACTGGAGCGCGGCGATAGCGGCTGCACCTTTGCTTCGGTCCAGGATCGCTCGCGATGATGGCGATCAATTTCTTCGGCTCGAAGATCAGACCTGGCTGGGCTGCAATGGCACGCTGGCGAAGCTGCGATGTCCTGGCGAACGGCCTAACGAGCCGGATTCGGCTCTAATCCTGGCGATCTGCAAACTCGTGCGCGAATGACGTCGATGGCTGCCAGTCAATACCTGCGCGCATTGGAAGCGCGCGGGTTGTTGACTTGCCGGCGGGTGGGGCTTCGGGTCGAATACCGTCCAACGGCCGCCGCTACCGGAGGCGCTGGCGGCGAGATTCTCACCGCCCTTCGGTTCGCGTTTCGTGGCAGAGCGCAGCCGACTGAAGCGCTCTTCAAACTTGCCACGGCCTTTACCCACCCGCGGCGGGTAGAGGTGTTTCGTGCCATGAAGAATGAACGCGGATTCCTTTGCGAAAATCCAAGCGGCCACCCAGATCTCGGCGCAAGCGCTCTCCCGTCATCTCGCCAAACTGGAGAAAAGAGGCTTCGTAAGGAACGACGCCGAGAAATATGTGGTGACGAGCCAGAAGCATCCATTCGCGCGTGCGTTAGCGCGCCTTGCCTGCCAATAGCCTTGGTGGTTCCATACTTTGCAAACTATGATGCCAAATCCTCGCGGATGAACGAGGCGCGCCCGGCGCGGTAAACGCGGAGTGCAATCGTGAGGTCCGTCACCGCGCTTCGCCGGTTCAAGACGACAAAATGTCTGCGCCCGCGATGACCCAGATCGCGACGCTCGTTAGGCCGCCTTGTGCACCGCGTCCTGTTTGCGCGGATCGGTCAACTCGATGATGACGCTGACCGACTTTTGGTTGAAACCCTTGAAGCCGCCTTTGCGTTGCAGGTTTTCCAGGTGACTTCCGATCGCCCCTTCGCGGCTGAATTTCTGCGCCTGCTCGTCGGTGAGGAGACCTCTCGTCCGTCAGCCGGGTGATTCGCTCTGGCCGCACGGCCCAGCGCTCGCCCTGGGTGAAAGCCTGCTTGAGGAAAGGGAAATCGGAAAACGGCGCCATCGTCTTGATATGGGCCGCGGCGAGTTGCTCGCGCAGGAGCTGCGTAATCAAAACGGCACTCCAGGTGATGCATTCCCGCATCGAGAAAACTCTCGCCATGCAACCCAACCCAGAGCCCGACCGTGCGCAGTTTTTTCTCCTCTGGTGGCAGCGGTTCTCGTGGAGAAATCGATTTCCGTTTCGTCAGAGGAAAAGATCGACGTCGTTGAAGATCGTGATTCCTTCGATCGGCTGCTCGACGATCTGCGCGCCCCAGCCTGCCTGCGACCCGGCGTAGTAACGTTCCCGCCGATGGAAGCCGAGCATGTCCCACGCTTTCATGAGATCGAGGAAATGTTTCCGCGACGAGCGGAAGGTGTGGTGATCGTGATTCGCCCAGCCCAAGCCTAACGAATCCTGCCGGCGCTTCTGCTCGATCCCGGCCCGATTGCGCTTCTGCCAGAAGGCGCGCTCTTCTTCGAAGACGAGATGACAGGCGAGATCGCGGCCGACGAGATCGATCACGTCCTGCAGCCGATCGAGCGAGTAGGCGTAACCCTTCACGTCGCGATCCCAGCGGCGGCGGCGCGTCTGCCAGAGCTCGCGCGCGGCCAGAAATTTCTTCAAATCGGGAGGCTGCGAAATGTAGCCGCGATACCCGCGCCGCTCGATCGCGTAGAAGGCTGCGTCGTTTTCTTCAAAGGCGAGCACCTTGCGGAAGCGCGAGAACGGTTCGCCTTCGATCTCGTTCGTGATCCCGTGAATCGCGGCAAACTCGGCGACAAACTCCGGACGAATCGCGAGCGCGGACGGGTGCTTCGAAATCTTTCGGCGCGAGCAGCACCCGCGGCAGCATCGCCTCCGGATGCCAGAGCGCCTTCAGCCCGCTCGCGTTTTCGCCTAACGGATCGTCCGTGAAACCGGCTTCGCGCAAAGCCGCTTCGTCCGCAGGCGAGAGGACGAGGTGATCGACCCAGTCGAGAAAGAGCGTCCCGGTCTCATCGCGCATCCGCTCGGAGAGAATGCGGGCAAAACTGTTCTGCTCGAGAAAGGCGCCGATGCGCTCGAGCAGGAAATTTTCGGCCTCGTAACAGAGCGGCCAGTTGAATTGATTTTCGGCCTCGATCAGGCGCGTCGAGAGTTGTTGTGCTCATAGTATTTGGAGTAATGCGGCCGCTCAGAGGCAGCCTCGAGAGCGCTGGTATTTCACCATCGCGAACTGCTTTAAGTTAACGAAAACGCTGAGGTCTCTTCAACGGCGCTGGTGCGCGAGCTAGGCGGTCGAACTGCCTTCGTCGCTGCGCCGAACTGGATGCCCTGCGCGAGCGGAAGCTCGGTCGAAAAGTTAATCGTGTTCGTCTGGCGGCGCATGTAATTTTTCCAGCGATCGCTGCCGCTTTCGCGTCCGCCGCCGGTGTTCTTTCTCGCCGCCGAAAGCGCCGCCGATCTCCGCGCCGCTCGTGCCGGTGTTCACATTCGCGATGCCGCAATCGCTCCCGGCCGCGCTCAGAAATTTCTCCGCCTCGCGCATGTCGTTCGTGAAAATCGAGGAGCTCAATCCCTGCGGCACGCCGTTGTGAATCGCGATCGCTTCGTCGAAATCGCGATAGGTCATGAGATAAGCCAGCGGCCCGAAGGTTTCTTCCTGGACGATTTCGAAGTCGGGCCGCGCCGTGGCGAGGCACGGCTTCATGTAACAGCCGCCCGGATAATTGTCGCCGTCCAGTTTCTCGCCGCCGTAAAGAACTTCGCCGCCTTCGCTTTTCACCTTCTCGATCGAGTCTGCACGTTCTCGACCGCGCGCCGGTCGATCAGCGGCCCCATCAGCGTCTTGCGATCGAGCGGGTTGCCGATGGGCACCTATTTGTAGGCAGCCAGCAGTTGTTCGCGCACTTCGTCCGCGACCGATTCGTGCACGATCACGCGCCGCGTCGAAGTGCAACGCTGGCCGGCGGTGCCGACCGCGCCGAAGAAAATGGAATGCGTCGCCATGTCGAGATCGGCGCGTCGGCGCGACGATCAGGGCGTTGTTGCCGCCGAGTTCCATGATGGTGCGGCCGAGCCGGCCGTGGACTGTCTTTCGCCACATCGAGGCCCATCCGGGTCGAGCCGGTCGCGGAAACCAGCGGAATGCGCCGGTCCGCCGCGAGCTTTCGCCCGATGGTCGGACCGTCGCCGATCAACAAGGGAAAAAATGGCCGGGTCAGCGCCGGTTTCGCGGCAAACCCGCTCGGCAATCTTGATCACGGCGATCGCGGTGAGCGGCGTTTTCTCCGACGGTTTCCAGATCGTGGCGTCGCCGCAGACCGCGGCGAGCGCGGCGTTCCACGACCAGACCGCGACCGGAAAATTAAAGGCACGAGATGATCGCGACGAGGCCGAGCGGATGCCATTGCTCCATCAGGCGATGGTTGGGGCGCTCGGATTGGATGGTCAGGCCGTAAAGCATCCGCGATTGGCCGACGGCGAAATCGCAGATGTCGATCATCTCCTGCACTTCGCCTTCGCCTTCGGCAACGATTTTGCCGGATCTCGAGCGTGACGAGCTGGCCGAGCTCGTGATTTGAGTTCGCGCAAGAGCGTTCCCAAGCTGGCGAACGGTTTCGCCGCGCACCGGCCCGGGAGTGACCCGCCATTTTCGAAAGCCTCCTGGGCGCGCGCTAACGGTCTCTCGTATTCGGCATCGGTCGCGCGTGCGAACCCGGGCGAGAAGCTTCCCGTCGATCGGCGAAAACTTTTCGATCACCGCGCCGCTGCCGCGCCAGTCGCCGTAGAAAACGCCGGGATTTTCGTCGGCGAGGCCAAGTTTTTCGAAAAGCGATTGCATATGAAAGCGCTGGGCCAATCAATCGGCCTGCCGATCGTTAACTAGCGCCGGCCATCTCGCATGATCACTTGCCGCAGCAGATCCATCGCTTCGTCCACTACCTCGGTCGTGATATCCAGCGCCGGACGGAAGCGGATGGAATGCTCGCCGGATTTCAAAACGAGCAGACCGAGATCGAACAGACCTTTCCAGAATTCGTCGCGCATTTTGGATCGGGCAGATCAAAGGCGATGAAACAACCCGCGCCCGCGCACCGCCGTGATGATCGGATTCTTCGCTTTGCAATTCGCGCAAGCGCTTGAGGAAATATTCGCCGACTCGCCGCGCGTTCTCGACCAGATTCTCCTCCTCGATGATGCGCAGGAAATGGGTCGAGCGAACCATAGTCGGTGAAATTGCCGCCCCAGGTGGAATTCAAGCGGCTCGGCAGACGGAAAACATTGTCCTTCACCTCGTCCAGCCGCGGGCCGGCCATCACGCCGCAGACCTGGGCCTTTTTCCCAAACGCGAGCAGATCCGGCAGCACCCCGAAATGCTGCGCAGCACCAGTTCCGGCCGGTGGTGCCCATGCCGCTTTGGACTTCGTCGAAAATCAGCAGCATCTCGTTCTCATCGCAGATTCTCCGCAAGCGTTTGCAGACATTCGCCGCGGAAATGATTGTCGCCGCCTTCGCCCTGGATCGGCTCGATGATGATGGCCGCGATGTCGATGCCGCGCTCGCGCGATGATGCTCGCGGATTTCTTGCTCTGATTTCTTTTCCCGCGCGATGACGTCGGCTTCTGCGCTCGGCTTCCGGCAGCGAAAAATCGATGTACGGGACGGACACGCGCGGCCAATCGAATTTGGCGAACAAATCCGTCTTCCGCGGATCGGTATTCGTCAGGCTCATGGTGTAGCCGCTGCGGCCGTGAAACGCGTGCTGGAAATGGAGGATCTCCGTGCCGCGTTCGCCGTGGCCGGCCGCGATATTTTTGCGCACCTTCCAATCCATCGCGGCCTTCAGCGTGTTCTCGACCGCGAGCGCGCCGCCTTCGATGAAAAGATAACGCTCCAAGCGGCGGCAACCCGCCACACGCGGACAAACGTTTCGACAAAATCGGCGTAAGCCTCGCGAGTAAACATCCGAGTTCGCGACCTTGATCTTGGCGGCGCGCAGCAGATCGGCTTCGACCTCCGGGCGATTGAAATGGGGATGGTTGTATCCGACCGGCATCGAGCCGAAAAAGCCGTAGAGATCGATCAGGCCGATGGCCCTCGCGGCATTGTACAGATAGGAGCCGCGGCTTTTTTCCAGGTCGATAACGATTCGGAACCCATCGAGCAAGACATGTTGCTCAAGACTTTGCAAAACACCTGAGGCATTCATACTTTTCTTTTTATTTTCTGCTCCTAATCGGCTCCGCCGGGAGGCCGCTTCGGTGAGCATGGAGGGCCCACTCATGCCTCCAGACTAACTTTCGGCAGAGACTTGGTCAACCAGTGCCCCGTGGAAATGGCGCAGTTCCGGATTAATGACCGCCCTCATCAGCCCAACCTTGTCGGACTCGATCCGGCTGAAGTCGGCGATTCGTTCCAGCTGCGGAACCGGGTTCTGAAGAAGATCGGTGTAATCAACTTCCAGCAAATCGACGTTGGGACTCTGCTGCAAGAGCGTCATAATCCGGTCCCGGTGTTCACCGAGGTGCTCGACCATGCGGGCGGGATCGGCCGCCGCGGTTCCGGCCAGGCGTTCACGCAGTTTGCCTTGAGAAGCGGCCACCTCTTCGATGGGACGCTGCATGAAAATGACGCGGAAGCGGTGTTTGCGCGGCAGCGATGGAAGCAGCATCGAGACAATCTTCACTGCTTTGCCCTCGGCCTTCTCAATCACAAAAGGATTTTTGGGCAGTTGCTTGATTTCCTCCCACTCGAAATATCCTTGCGCATTGCTTTCATCGGGGCCGCGCCGCTCGTCCGTCATCACCGGAACGCCGGCCGCCTCTAAAATCTGCATCATCAACGAAGTGCCGGAACGAGGTAGCCCGGAGACAACGAGGAATTCCATGGACCGGTTTGATGAGACGAAGGGAACGGAAACTTCGCGCTGCTTTGAGCGCAACTCTCGACGCACCGCTACCCGGTGCTGGGCGCGGTCGGCCACTTCTCGTCGCAGATGGTGGCGAAAAGCGCGCCATGCTTTCCGTCGCGCCACCCGGCCACGTAAAAATTCCCGGTGACTTTGCTCCTGCGCCGCGCGCTCCGGCCGACGCCGGCAGAGAACCAATAGATAACGATGGGCAGGATTCCAGCCCGGTTGATAACGGAGACAGGTTTCGAAAGCCTGAATGGCGCGTTCGTCTTCTCCCATGCGTGCCAGCGCTACCCCCAAATAATAGTGTCCCAGCGGGAGATCGAAACGTAATCCCAGTCCGCGCAGGGCAAAATCCGCCGCTTCTTCGTAAGCACGGGCTCGAATTCGGCAAAAAGCGATGCCCAAATAAGCCTGTGCATCGTCCGGGTCGAGCTCGATCGCCTTGCGAAACGCAACTTCTGCCAGGGCCGGCTCACGCAGACGCAATCGGGTCAACCCAAGCTGATTTTGTGCGATCTGCGGTTACCTGGCCGCGTCGATTGGAATTCGCCTGGTGGTCGATAACAACGTGATTCACACGAGTTGCTGAATTTTGTCTTTACGCTGCTGTCGAGCGTGGTGGTGATCTTCGTGACCCAGGTGCTGCTGGGGCTGCATCTCGAGTGGAACTGGCTCGACGAGGCGCTGCGCGCGGCGGGAAATGCGGCGATCGGGCTGGTGATTTTTCCATGCTGGACCGGACGTGCTGACCGCGTCGATCCTCGTAGTAGCTTCCCCGTTTCGAACTATGTAGCCAGCCTACGTAAGTTTGCTACGTTTCGCGACCCCGCTCGGCTGCTCCGACCCGGTCTGACGCGTCGATTCAGCGCCACCGTGCCCGATCGGACCCTCGACGGCGTGTGGAGCAGGCAGCACAATTGCGGCCATGCCACGGGTGCAGCCCGGTGAGGTGCTCGAGCGCGAGAGCCAACTCGCGGCTCTGCTCGGCTACGCGAAGGAAGGCTCGGGGTTACGTCCGGGGCTGTCCGTCTTGAAATCGACGGGGATGATATGGCCGTCCTTGAACTGGCACATGCCGCCCTTCGTCGTGATCCAGTTCGTGCCCGACCGCGCGACGTGGATGTTCAAAACGAAATCATTGGGCAAACCATCCTTCGCCGTGTAGTGCGTGAGTTCATGGCCCGCCAGGCAATACAAACCCGAGGGCGCGCCCAGCCAGAGGTTGCCCGCCGTGTCCTCGGCGATGCTTTGGATCGTCTGATCCAGCGGCTGGTGATCCTCGTGATAACGCGTCACCTGACCGTCCTCATAACACAACAGGCCGTCACCCTGAGTACCGATCCAAAGGCGGCCGGCTGAATCCTCGCAGAGAGCGAGCACATTGAGCGGCGCATTGGTCTTGCCCGGGGACGGCGTGAAGGAAACGAAGCGCACCCCGTCGAACCGCGCGAGACCCGCTGAAGTTCCGACCCACAGATAGCCGTCGCGCGTTTGCAATACCGCGGTCACGGAATCATCCGGCAAGCCCTGCTGCTTGGTCCAGAATTTTGGGACCAAGTCCGGCGGCAAAAATTGGGACGAGCCCGCCGGTCGCGCCGCCGGCGCGAACATCAGCAAAGCCAGCAAAATAATTCCAAGCTTTCGACCTACGGCCATGGGCCAAAAGCTACCACAACCCCGGCGACCTGATGGAGATATATTTGCCCGGCGGTCGCGGAGGGTGGTTTGTGGCTCTGGCATGATGTCATCCGCCGGTGCCGCGCCTTAAGGCTGCACCGAGAACTTGTACTCAATGGTGTTGTGATACACCTGCCCCGGCCTCAGCACCACCGATGGAAAATTCGGCTGGTTCGGTGAGTCCGGATAATGCTGGGGCTCCATACAGAAGCCATTGCGGAACTGGTACGTCCAGCCGCCTTTGCCCGTGAGGGTGCCATCCAGGAAATTGCCCGAGTAAAATTGCAGGCCCGGCTCCGTGGACCACACCTCCATCACGCGCCCGCTCGCAGGCTCAGACACCCGCGCCATCAAGGTCAGCGCGCCGGGTTTTTTATTGAGCACCCAGTTGTGGTCATAACCGTTGCCGTATTTCAACTGCGTCTCGTCGTTGCCGATCCGCGCGCCGATAGCTGTCGGCTGACGGAAATCAAACGCCGTACCCGCCACCGGTGCCAGTTCGCCCGTCGGGATCAACGTGCTATCCACCGGCGTGTAACGGTCCGCCGGGATCATCACCACATGGCCCAGCACATCGCCCTTGCCCGCCAGGTTGAAATAGGAATGATGCGTGAGGTTTACCACCGTCGGTTTGTCGGTCGTCGCCGTGTATTCGAGTTTCAACGCATTGTCCTTGGTCAAGGTGTAGACGGCTTTCACGGTCAATGTGCCCGGATAGCCTTCCTCGCCGTCCTGGCTGACATAATTCAATTCCAACGCCGGACCGGCCTTGCTTTCGAAGGGCTTCGCGGTCCACACCACCTTGTCAAAGCCCTTCAAGCCGCCGTGCAATGCATTCACGCCGTTATTCGTGGCCAGCGTGTACGTCTGGCCGTCGAGCGTGAAATGACCGCGGGCGATGCGGTTGCCATAACGTCCGATCAACGCGCCGAAATACGGCGTGTCCTTCAAATAGCCATTGAGGTTGTCGTAGCCCAGCGTGACATCACCTATGGCGCCCGTGCGGTCGGCCACCTTCAGCGACGTCACCAGCCCGCCGTAACTGCTGATGGTCGCGACGGACCCCGCGTGGTTGCGCAAGGTGTACAACTGCACCGGCACGCCGTCCTTGGTGGTGCCATAGGGCTGGACGGAAATCGCCGGGGTGGCGTCCGTCTTGGCGGAGCAGCAGGAGTTATGGCACGCGCAGCCGGTCAGGAGTGAAACCGCGAGTGCAGCGGACAGCGCGACGGATTTGGGATTCAAGTTCGACGAGGTTTGGATGTTCATTCAGTAAATAGGTATGGGGTCAGGAACTTGGTATTGTCAAACAACGGGTCGAAACGTCATGTGGCATGAATTGGCCACAGGGGGAAAATGACGAAGCACGAATGACAAATGGAGCGGGGGAAGCCTGAATGGCGGGTGCAAAATTTTTTTATAGGTTGGACAGCCTTTGTCCAACCTGCGCGGTCAGAATACGGGCGTGAAAGAGAAAGGCAGAAGGCAGAAGCGATGCGAGGCGCTGGAAGGGTCTGGTGTTTCGGGTCTGGGGTGTGGCAGGGATGGGACAGATGGGACGGATGAGACCAATGACTGCGGCAATAACCAACAACTAAAACTAAATTAAACTTATGGAAAATAATAACGATGGCGGAAACGAGACGGTGGACTTGAACGGGGGTGCGACGATGCCGGTATCGGAACGGATGCGGGAGGCGAACCGGCGGAATTGCCTGAAATCAACCGGGCCGCGGACGCCGACGGGGCGGGAGGTTTCACGGATGAACGCCTTGAAGCATGGGCTGGCTTCGAAGGAGGTTTTGGTGCGCGGATCGGTGGGACGGGAGAGCAGCCGGAAGCTGGCAGCGTGGCATGAGCAGTTTCATACCCGGCTGAAACCGGTGGGGCCGATCGAAGAATTGTTGGTGGACCAGATCGTGACGTTGCGCTGGCGGTTGCGCCGGATTTTGACGGCGGAGGCGGGAGAGATCGCGCTAGGCACGGACCAGGGGCAGTGGGAGCGGAGGTGCAAGGGGCCTGAAGCGACCATCAATTCATGCCTGTCCGCATGGGATCCAATGCGGGAGCTGGGGCTATCGGCCGGCGGGAACATGGTGTTGGAGGCGCATTGTGAACTGGTGCAGGCGGTGGTGGAAGTGACGGGCGAGATCACGCAGGAGGTTTTGAGCCAGGTGGCCTTGCGCGGGAGGGCCTACGGCTTGACACACAAGCTGGAGGCTCTGCGCGCGGGGTGTCCGCCGGCCGGGGCGACGGCGGAGGCGCGGGCGGCGTACAAGATGAAGGTGCTGGATTATCTGCGGCGGACGGCGGGGATGGCGCGGCGGAAGGGTGAGGAGTGCGAGAAGCGGGAGAAGCTTGAGGAGGAAGCGCGCCAGGCGGTGGCGTCGTTGCCGGGCGAGGCGGCGGTGGGCAAGATCGTGCGGTATGAGTCGGCCTTGGAGCGGCAACTGGGCCGGGCGCTGGACCGGCTGGAGCGGTTGCAGGCGGCGCGGAAGACGACGTGCGCGGGGCCGCCGTGCAAGACGATTGATGTCTAGGGGATTTATTTACGATTTACGAGTGATGATTTACCAACAATGGCCATTTTTCGGGTTGTTCTTTGACATTTTAGATTGGGTTTGGGGGGTCTGGCATCTCGGGTCCGGGCTTGTAAGGAACGCGCCGGATTTGGGGCCGGGGTGCTGCTGGCATGGGCCGGGAAAACGAAGCCAAAACGAAGCCATTTTGGGAGGGAAAAGGGACGGGTGGCGAGGGATGAGTGGCGGCAAAAACGCCGGTTTTATTGGGAAATCGAGGTTTTTGACACAAAACTGCTGGCGGGCATGGAAAGAGGAAAATTACAGAACGAAGCCATTTAGAAAGTGACAAATCGGGGGTAACGGGTGATGAGGGTGGCCGTTCGTGGGGATGATTCGTCAGTCGGGCTTCGTCAACGTCGTGTGGCCATTTCATGCCCCATGACAGTCGCTCGCCATGTCTTACATTTAGGGCAAATCCTGAACCCCCCGTCGTTTTGAATTGTTTTAAGATGTCGTTCCTGGTCCGCATGACGTGTGCCGGAGTCGCGCTGCTCGCCAGCTTCATGTCGCCCACCGCCAGCGCGTGGCAAATGCAGACGGCGCCATTGTCACCGGTTGGGCGCAGCTCGTGGACACGAACAATCCGCTGCCGGAATATCCCCGGCCGCAAATGGTCCGGACGAATTGGCTCAGCTTGAATGGCATCTGGCAGTTCCAAGCCGGTGCCACCAACGACCCGGTGCCGGCAGGCCAGAATCTTTCCGGCGAAATCCTGGTGCCGTATCCCGATGGAATCCGCGCTTTCCGGCGTCGATGCAATATCACGAGTTCTCGTGGTATCGCCGGACGTTCACCGTGCCGGCCGCATGGAGCGGGCAGCGCATCATCCTCCACCTCGACGCCGTGGATTGGAATCCGAGGTGTTACGTCAACGGCCAGAGCGTCGGCATCCATAAAGGCGGTTATGATGCCGTCAGCTATGACATCACGCCTTATCTCAGCGGGCAGCGGGCCGCAGGAATTGATCGTGCGGGTCTATAACGCCGTGGATCAACGCTGGCGAACCGCGCGGCAAGCAGACCCTGTTATCCGGGCGGCATCATGTACACGTCGTCCAGCGGCATCTGGCAGCCCGTCTGGCTCGAGCCGGTCGGCCACAGCATCAGCGGATGTCAAGATCGTCCCCGACATGGATAACTGCCGCGTGAATTCACCGTGTCCATCCCGGCGCCGACCAATGGCGTGACGGTGAAGGCCGTCGCCCGCAGCAACGGCGAAGTTGTCGTCAACAGATTACTGGCGCGCCGGCAGGCCGAATTGTCTGCATCCCGATTCCCAGCCCAATCTTGTGGTCGCCCGACAAATCCTTTTCTTTATGATCTGGACGTCACGGTGACCAAGGGCGACGAAGCGCATGGATGCCGTCGACGAGCTACTTCGGCATGCGCAAGATCTGCCTCGGCACGGTCGACGGCGTCAGCAAAATTCTGCTGAACAACCAAGTTTGTGTTTGAGATCGGCCCGCTGGACCAGGGTTTCTGGCCTGATGGCATTTACACCGCAGCCCACCGATGACGCCTCAAGAGCGACATCGCAACAGGAAAAAGCCCTGGGCTTCAACATGGTGCGCAAGCACATCAAGGTGGAACGGCCGCGCTGGTATTATTGGGCGGACAAGCTGGGCATCCTCGTCTGGCAGGACATGCCGAGCGTCAATTCCTACACCGGCAATCCCGCGACCCTCGACGTGCCGGAATTCGAAGCGGAGCTGTGCGCATCGTGCAGACGCACTGGAACATCCCGTCCATCATCATGTGGGTCATTTTCAACGAAGCCAGGGCCAGCACGACACCGCCGACGCTGGTGCACGAGGTCAAGACGATGGACCCGTCGCGTCTCGTAAACCAGGCCAGCGGCGGCGATTATGCGGGGTGGGCGATGTCTACGATGACCACAGCTATCCCGACCCGGGCTATCCCGCGCAGCCAGACGCAGGCGGCCGTCTGTGGCGAATTTGGCGGCATCGGCTCTGGCCATCACCAATCATACCTGGGCGGCGGGGTGGGGATATGTTGCCGCCACGAATGGCGATGACCAGGCATCCAAGTTTGAAGTGTTCTGCGGCGAACTCGGCACCGAATGTTGCGAACAACGGGATTGAACGCGGCGGTCTACACGGAGATCACCGATGTCGAAACGGAATTGAACGGCCTCTACACTTATGACCGCGCGGTGCGCAAACCTGACCTTCGCCGCATCCAAGGCGCCATCCTCAGTATCACGGTGCCGCCGGTGGTCACCACCGTGGTGCCGACTTCACAGAGCAGCGGCCGCACGTGGCAATATGTCACCAACGCTCCGGCCGCCAATTGGTATGCGACCAATTTCGACGCCTCTGCGTGGAGCAGCGGCGCGGCCGGTTTCGGCGCAGGTAATCCGCCCAACACCAGCGGTCTCGTCCGCACCGCCTGGAAAAATAACGACATCTGGCTGCGCCGCACCATCAATCCCGGCCCGCTCACCGCGCAACAGATCAGCAACCTGGTCTTCTCCGTGTATCATGATGAGGACGTGGACATCTATATCAACGGCATCGCCGCCGCCAGCGCATCCGGTTATACCACGGCCTATACCTATCTGGCTGTAAATGCCGCAGGCCAAGCCGCCCTCATTCCCAACGCGAACAATCTGCTTGCCGTCCATTGCCACCAGACGGGGGGCGGCCAATATATTGATGTCGGCCTGTCCATCCGCGACAACGCCGCTGTGCTCTTGCCGGTCCCGCCTTTGCCCTCCGTTCCCACAAATGTCGTCATCGCCGCCGGCCGGTACGGCATTTCGGTCGGGTGGAGCACCGCCGCCAATGCCGCTGGCTACAATATCAAACGCTCCGCCGTGAGCGGCGGACCTTACACGAACGCGTCTTCGCGCCGATGAATGCCGGCATGGATACGACAGCCAGCAACAGCACCACGTATTATTATGTTGTCACGGCCACCAATGTCGCTGGCGAAAGCGCCAACTCCGTCGAGGTGAGGGCCACCGCCGTGCCGCCGTACGTTGCGCCATTGCCCCGGTTGACCACGTCGGTTGAAGGCTGATGCCCTGACCAACCTTGCCAATGGCAGCTCGGTTTCAAACTGGCCCGATGCTTCGGGCAACGGCGATAACGCGACGCAAGCCACCGGCAGCCGGATGCCGAAATATATCACTGGCGCCCTCAACGGCCTGCCCGTCATCCGTTTCGATAACCCCAGCCAGACCTATCTCTCCTTTCCCCGTCCGGTCGCCGACGATTTCACCATCATCTGTGTCTTCCAAAGCACCCAAGGCCTCAACGCCGGGGCGCTCTATTATCAGGGCGCGGGCCTGGTGAGCGGCGAGGTCGCCAACTCCGTCAATGATTTCGGCACCTGCCTCTTTGCCAACGGGACCCTCTGCGCCGGCACCGGCAATCCCGATGTTGCCGTTAATTCCGGCACCGGCTTCGAACAACGGTTCGCCGCATCTCTTCACCTTCACGCGCAAGCGCAGCACTGGCAGCATCGTCCTCTACGTGGACGGTTCGCCCGTCGGCACCAATAATGGCAGCACCGCTTTTTTGACGGCCCCGTCTTCGCTCGTCCTGGGCGCACAGCAGACGCTCAACAATTATCTGAGCGGCGACATCGCCGAGGTGAAGATTTACAACGCCGCCCTCAACGACGCTGACCTGCCAGACGGATGAGGGTTCGCTCCGGTGCAAATGCTAACCTCGGCTCCGGCGTCCAGCCCCCGGCGCCCGGCGGTCTCATCGCCACGGCGGGCAACCGGCGCGTTTTCCTGAGTTGGAACCCCGTCGTCGGTGCGAACAGCTACAACGTTTTCTCCGCCACCAATCTTGGCGGCACGTTCACGCTCAACGCGAGCGGCCTGACCGTCACAAATTTTGTCGATTTGAACGCGCAAAATGGCCGGACAAATTATTACCAGGTTGTGACGGTGAGCGGTTGCGGTGCGAGCACCAATTCGCCGGCCACCGCCGCATTGCTGCCGCTGCCGGTCGTGAGCGTCACTCTCGGGGGCAATGGCAATGCGTTGAATCTGAGCTGGCCGGGCTGGGCGGGTCAACGCCACAGCTTGGCGCCCGAACGTATCGGAAGCCCGGCCGCCGATCAGCAGACCGGGCAGCAATCCCACCGCGTAGATCCCCAAAGATCACGTCAGGCGTTGCCGTGCTCAAGTGTTATCGCCGTTCGCTGATCGCGGGCATCAACGCCACGAAATGGTTCGCAACCCAGCCGATGACGAGCAGCACAGCCAGGAACGGCTCCGAACTGGAGGCCGGAGCCATTACCGGCGCGCAACCGCGGCGGCCCTGGCAGCGCGGACGAGGCGCCCGATCTTGCCCGAGCTGGCTCGAACGCTGGCTCGCGGAAAGCTATCGCGCGGTGGCGCCGAAGCGGCTGGCGGCATTGCTGCCGGCCGACGGGTGAGTGCCAGAAAAGGGCCTGCGCGATCCCTGCGCGGCGCGGCCGCGATTTGCGATTTTCGCGTTAACTCTCTATGCTATGCCCATTCCCCGGAATCAGGACACTCCATGTCGACCCATCACGAATTCTATCTGGAGCGCGCCCCGCCGAGGCGCGCCGCGACGCCGCCTCCACCCGCTTCAGAATGTCCGCGACCGCTGCCTGCGCGCGGCCAAAGCATGGGAGCAGATGGCGGCCCGCGTCGAGCGGACCGGCCGCATGCGCGCCGAGACCGAAGCCAAGAAAGCCGCGGCGCTCGCCGAAGCGCACTGACTGCGATTTCGTCATTCCGGATCAAGGCCGGGATGATCATGTCTTGAAAGCGGGCACCGGCTGGTCGGGCACTACAAGGCGTCCAGCGAGTGGTGGCGGGTGTGGCAGGCCGACTACGACTTCCAGGTCGGCGTGTCCTACTACTACGGCGCCAGCCACAACGGCGTCGGCCGCTACCTCGACTACGTGGCGCCGTGGATCTCGGTCAGCTACCTGCCGCCCGACTTCTCGGTCGACGTGCGGGTGATCGTGCCCAACCACGCGATGAACCGCGGCGACGCCAACTCGGGGCCGATCGCCGCCCTGCCGATCCAGCTCAGTGTGACGCTCAACGGGTTCTTCTCGCACCTGGTGAGCTGGAGCCAGCACTACAACGCCGAGGTCGTGGGGACCGGCGCCGGGTACTGGCACTGACCCGGAACACGCTTCGAGGGGCGGCCGTCCGCGCCGCCCCTCGAAGTGTGGAAAACCCTGATCAGATAAGGCCTTCACGCAGCGCGTAGGCCACGGCGTGCGGGCGGTTGCGCAGGTGGAAGCGGTTGGTGATGTCGTGCATGATCGCCTTCACGGTGCGCTGCGAGTAGCACAGCTGCTCGGCGATCTCCTTGGTGGAGAAGCCTTCCGCGACCAGCCGCAGCACCTCGATCTCCCGGGCGGAGGTGCCGCCCAGGTGCAGGCCGCGCGGCTCCAGCACGTTGCGCTGCAGGCGGGCGACCCGGTCCAGCAGCCGGCCCAGCAGGTCGGGCGGCAGCGCGCCGTCGCCGGTGGCGACGGCCTGGGCCAGCCGCACCAGCGCGTCGGCGGTGATCTCCGAGCGGCGGGCCACCGCGCAGACCCCGTTCTCGACCGCGGTGAGGATCTCGTTGTCGTCGATCTGCCCCGCGATCAGCGCGACCTTGCTGTGGCCGCCGCACTGCAGCGTGCGCAGCAGCTTGACGGCCTGGTCGTCGAGCCGGTCGGCGACCACGAACACCACCGCCGATCTCGCCTCCGCGCTGTCCTCGTCGACCAGCCAGACCTCCGGCCGGGTGCGCAGCGTTACGGCGACCCCGCCCTGCAGGATCGGGTCCGTGGCCCGCACGAGCACCGGGACCCGGGTCAGCGTCGTTGCCGCCGTGTCAAGTTCCATATCGCCTGTCTCCTTCGGCTGTGGAGTGCGGACGCTCACAGGAGTGGGCTTCCGTTGCTGGGAGACCTGGGGAGATCGAGGAACAACAACTTTTTCCCAGAAAATTTCTGCGACTTCTCTGCGTCACGAGATGACGGTCCAAGTTGCACTCACGGTGATGCTCTGGCCGCCGGTGGCGGTGAAGGTCAGCGTGGACCCGCCGGAGTTGTCGAAGGCCGTCTGCGCCACGGTGACCGTGACCGACCCGTTCGTCGCAAGGGTTCCGCCGCCGGGCGAGACCGTGACATGGGGTTGGAGCTGCTGACGCTCCATGCGAGCGGTCCCCCCTTCGAGGTGATGGTGACGGAGGCCTTGCCCGAGTCGAGTCGGATCTCGCGTGGTGTGACGTTGAGTGCGCCTCGGGGAACGCTGCTCGACGACGTCGGCGGGGTTGTCGTGGTCGTGGTTGTCGTCGTGGTGCTGGTTGTCGTCCTGGTTGTTGTCGCACCCGTCGTGGTGACGCCCCTGGGCGGCGCGGCCGTTCGCGACGTGGTCGCCGTGGTCGTCGGGTCCTCGGTCGTCGTGACGGTGGTGCTCGTCTCCCCGGTCGTGGTGAAGGGCGGCGGAGCCGACCCGGGATCGCTGGTGGCCAGCGGGCGGCAGCGCCTCTTTCTGGTCGGCCTGGATCGGCGCCAGGAAGGCGTAGGCGGCGAGCACGGCGATGCCCGTGCTGACCGCGGCGATGGTGACCCACGGCGGCCGGCGCCAGAGCTCGTTGCCCACCGGGAACCCGTTGCGGCGGAACGTTCCGGCCCGGTCGGCCAGGTCGCGCCGGTAGCTGACCAGCTCGGGGTTCTCGATGTCCTGTGTGGTCCGTTCGAGGAGCTCGGCCCCGGCCGCCAGCAACGGGATCAGCGTGAGCAGCTGCTTGGCGTTGACCCGGCGCTTCTTGTTCTCGCCGCAGGTCTGGCAGTTCTCGATGTGCCGGGCGATTCGCTTGCGCAGCAACGGGCTCAGCTGGCCGTCCCAGCCGTGCAGCATGTCGTCCAGCACCGCGCAGGCCTCCCGGCCGGTGCGGGCGACGATCAGCGCGGCCAGCGACTTCTCGAACTGCTGCCGGGCCCGGGACAGCAGGGCGTTGGCGTGGTTGCCGGAGACACCCAGCGCCAGGGCCAGCTCGGGGCCGGACAGGCCGTGCGAGCCGGCGAGCTGGAGCACCTCGCGCTCGCTGGGGTTGAGCCCTTCGACGGCGTCGCGGACCAGCCGGCGCGTCTCGTCCAGGCGCAGCCCGGTGTCCACGTCCTCGACGGGCTCCGGCACGTCGCCGGCTTCCTCCAGCGCGACCAGCCGGCGGAGGCTGCGCCGGCGGCGGTGGCACTCGTTGCGGGCGATCGCGTACAGCCAGGGGCGCAGCCGCTCCGGGTCGCGCAGCTGCGACACGCGTTCGGCGGCGACGATGAGGGTGTCGTGCAGGACGTCGGCGGCCGCGTCCCGATCCTGCAACTGAGCGACACAATAGGTGTAGAGGGGGTCGGCGTACCGCTGGTAGAGCTCGGCCCACCCCTGCCGGTCACCTTCGACGATGGCGCCGACAAGCTGCGCGTCCTGCACAATCTAGAACCGTAGGGGCGAAACGCGTGATTGACGATCAGCCGGGCGGCCCCGTCGAATGCGGCCGAATCGCCGTTAGGGAAATGCCCCTATACAAGTGTTCAAGGGTCTCCACTGAGCGACAGACCTGTTGACAGTGCCCATGCCGCGCGTCCCGCGCGGGGCGAGGCCGCTCGAACCCGGTGCCTTCGCTTGCCGGATTTCGACCGCCGCATCGGCTCGAGTGGCAGCGCGCGCTGGGTGGCGGCGATCGAGATCCGCCAACCGCTCCAGGCACCGGCGCGGCCTCGCGACTCCACCCAACGTCTACGCGGTAACGAGGCCGGTGCGCCAGGCCCAGGCGGCAATCTCCACCCGATTTCGGGCACCGATCTTGTGCTGCACGGAGGCCAGGTGGGTCTTCACCGTGGACAGGGACAGGAACAGCGCCCCGGCGATCTCGGTGTTGGTCAGGCCCCTGGCCACCTCCCTGACCACGTCCTGCTCCCGTTGGGTCAGCAGGTCCAGCTCAATGCCGGGCCCGGTTTCCGCCGTCGGACGGGTGAAGTGCTCAAGCATCCGCACGGTGATCTCCGGGGAGATCAGGGCGTTGCCGGCGGCCGCCGCCCGCACCGCCTCCACCAGCAGCGCCGGCCCGGCGTCCTTGAGCAGGAAGCCGCAGGCCCCGTTCTCCAGCGCCGCGTGACGTACTCGTCGAGGTCGAATGTTGTCACCACAACTACTTTGACCGCCTCGGCCACGCCGCGCCCGGCCAGCTGCCGGGTCACCTCCAGGCCGTCGATGCCGGGCATGCGGATGTCCACCAGGCACACGTCCGGCCGCAGCTCGCGGGCCTTGGCCACGGCGGTGATGCCGTCGGGAACGTCGGCGACCACCTCGATGTCCGGCTGGTTCTCCAGGATCATCCGGAACCCCACCCGGACCATCTCCTGGTCGTCGGCGATCAACACCCGGACCTTGGTCACTTCTTCTCCTTCAGCGGCAGCTCGGCCAGCACCTGCCAGCCGCCGTCCACCTCGCCCGCCGAGAACAGGCCGCCCAGCAGCTCCACCCGTTCCCGCATGCCGATCAGACCGTATCCACCCGACCCGCCGACCGGCACGACGCGTCCCCCCTTGCCGTCGTCGCGCACCACCAGTCTCAACGCCTCGGGTGCACTGGTGAGTTCAACTGCCACCTCGGTGGGCTCGTTGGCGTGCTTGTGCACGTTGGTGAGCGACTCCTGGACCAGCCGCAGCACCGACCGGCCGACCTCCTGCGGCACGGTGTCCGGCAGCTCCATCAGCAGCCGGGCCGGGATACCGGCCTGCCGGGCTCGCTCCACGGCGGCCCGCACGTCGGCGTGCAGGTCGGTGGTCGCGGTGTAGAGGGACTCACTTTCCCGCAGCGTGCCGACCAGCCGGCGCATGGCCGTCAGGGCGTCCGTGCCGGAGTTGACGATGCCGGGCAGCAGCCGGTGCGCGGCCAGCGGGTCGTTGTCGGAGACGACCATCGCGGCCTGGGCCTGCACCACCATGCCGGTCACGTGATGAGCGACGACGTCATGCAGCTCGCGGGCCAGTTCCACCCGCTCGGCCCGCTGCGCGTCGGTGACGGCGGCGGTCAGCTCGCGCTGGCGCATGCCGGCCCGGGCCCGCAGGTAGATGCCGACCAGCACGAAGATGGCCACGACCGCGACGAACAGCGCCATGTCCAGCTGGTTGGCCCGCGAGTACAGGCTGATGTCCCCGCGGAAGACCAGCGCGAACACCGTGGCCAGGGCCAGCAGGCCGAGTTCGATCACCACGGCGCCGGGCTCGGCGACAAAAACCACCGTGATGACGATGCACAGCAGGGCCAGCGTCTCCACCGGCGTGAGCGGGCCCAGCAGCGCCGTGTCGTCGGCGCGGAGCAGACGCAGCACGACGGTGGTGACGCCGATGTCGATCGAGGCGATGACCACGGCCAGCACGGGGCGCTTGGCGCAGATCACCGCGGCCACCACGATCGGCAGCACCAGGACCTGGACGAGCAGGTGGCTGCGCGAGCCGTAGACCAGGATCGGCGCCGTCAGGAACACCCACACCGCGCCCAGTCCCAGCGCGATGAACAGCGGCACGCGCAGCGCGGTCAGCAGTCGGTCCACGAAGGACACAGTACGGCCGGACACCGGCTCGCTGCCTCGGCCGACCGGCTCGGCGCGGCATCGGTCATTCGGCCGATGGACGCCGGAGGTTGCGTGCTGCTCGGCCGAGGTGGGCGGGGGCAGCGCTGCGGCACCGTCTCATCCCGACGAGTTGAGGATCGATCGGGAGGCGACGGTGACACCGGTGCTCACGGGGCGGGGCCTGACCAAGAGCTACGGCGGTGTGCACGCGCTGGACGGCGTGGACATCGCGATCCAGGGCGGCGAGGTGCTGGCCGTGGTCGGGCCGTCCGGCTCCGGCAAGACCAGCCTGCTGCACGTGCTGTCCGGCATTCTGCGGCCCGACGGCGGCGATGTGTTCCTGGACGGGCAGTCCGTGGGCACGCTGTCGGAGTCGGCGCGCAGCGAGCTGCGGCGGACCGCGTTCGGTTTCGTGTTCCAGTCCGGGATGCTGGTGGCCGAGCTGACCGCCGAGGAGAACGCGGCGCTGCCGCTGCTGCTGGCCGGCATGCCGCGCCACCAGGCGGTTTCCACCGCGCGGGAGTGGCTGCACAAGCTCGGGCTGGACGGCCTGGCCCAGCGGCGGCCGGGCGAGATGTCCGGCGGTCAGGCGCAGCGGGTGGCCATCGCGCGGGCGCTGGCCCACCGGCCTCGGGTGATCTTCGCCGACGAGCCGACCGGGGCCCTGGACACCCGCACCGGCCAGGACATGATGTCCGCCCTGCTGACTTCGGCCGCCGAGTCCGGCGCCGCCGTCGTTGTCGTCACGCACGACGCCGCCATTGCCGCTCGGGCCAAGCGTGTTGTCGAGCTGAGCGACGGCCGCATCTTGCAGGAGGTCTACTCGTGAGTGTGCTGCGTATCGCGCTCGCTGTGCTGCGTAACGACTCTCGCAGCCGGGTAAGCGCAATCCTGATCTCCGTGGGCGTGGCCATCGGGGTGTCCCTGGTGCTGTGGCTGGCGTCGGCGCCGCACGCGTTGCAGCAGCGGGCCGACCGCATCGCCTGGCGGGACAACGACAATGCGGTGAGCCAGAACGACAACCGCGCGCAGGTCGTGGTGGCCGAGAACAAGGACCAGTTCGACGGCCGCGTGATCTCACGCTTCGACGTGACCAGGGCCCACATCGGCGGTTTCGTCTCGCTGCCGCCGGGAATCCACACTTTCCCGGAGCCGGGCCAGATCTTGTTGTCCCCCGCGCTGGCGGACCTGGTGCGGGCAACTCCGCCCGAGCAGCTGGGCGACCGGTTCCCGGGCCAGCTGGTCGACACGATCGGCGAGCAGGCGCTGGAGTACCCGGGCGAGCTGGTGGCGATCGTCGGCCACCAGCCCGGCACGATCGACGGCACGGCCCGGAGCGGGCTCGGCGGCAATGCCGGCTACGCCGCCGACAACGCCGAGATGCTCTATCTGCTGACCCGGATCGGCATGGTGGTGCTGATCGTGCCGTGCCTGGTGCTGGTGGCCTCGGCGGCGCGGCTGACCGCGACCCGCCGTGAACGCCGGCTGGCGGCCTTGCGGCTGGCCGGGGCGACGCCGGCGCAGGTGATCGGCATGGCGGCCGTGGAGACGGTGGTCGGGGCCGTTCTGGGCAGCGTGATCGCGGTGGTGGCGGCGGAGCCGTTGAGCCATCTGACAGCGCAGATTCCTTGGGGCGGCGGCACTTGGCTGGCCGGGGGACTTCACGTCCGGGCCGCTGTTCGTCGGCTTCGTCGCCGTGGTGGCGCCGGTGCTCGTGGTCGCCGCGGCGGTGCTTGGGCTGCGCCGCGTCGTCGACAAGCCTTTGGTGGCCGCGGCGGAGCAGTCGCGGCGCAAGATCAGCCCGGCCCGGCTGCTCGGGCTGGTCGTGGCCGGCGGCGTGTTCGTGCTGGGCCTGTCCATCGCCACCAGCGGTTACGGCGGGCGGGACCGGTTCACCGTCGTGCTGGTCGGCCTCGGGGCGGTCGGGGTGGGGCTGGTGCTGGCCGGGCCGATCGTGACGTCCATGGTCGGGCGGTATTTCGTGGCCCGATGGCGCAAGCCGTCCACGCTGCTGGCCGGGCGGCGGCTGCTCGGGGATCCGGTGGCGTCGTTCCGTGCCGCGGCGGGTGTTGTGGTGGCAGTGTTCGCGGGGTCGATGGCGTTGACCATGCTGCCGGCCTTCGACAACGCCATGCCGACGTTCAGCGGGCCGTGGCGGGACTCGGCCGTCGTGGCGGAATCGCTGGGCCGCAACGCCGACGCCGTCGGGGAGCTGCGGGCGGAGCTGGACCGTCGCAAGCTGGACGCCCAGGTCGTTCCCCTGGTGGGCGGCAGTCTCCGGTCCACTTCGGACAAGTACCAGAGCAGCTACGAGGCCGTGATCGCACCGTGCAAGGATGCCGCGAAAGTCCTGTCAGGACTGTCCGCAAGCGATTGCGCCGAAGGCCCGGCCTTGTACGCGCCGCGGGGCTACCAGGACATGCTGCACGACGTCTCGTTCGCCTTGGAGCAGCACGGGCCCGACGCGGTGCAGGCGACGACGCCGCTGCCGGCGACCGTGCCGATACACGAGGTGGGCAACGGTCTCCAGCTGATAGTCATCGATCCGGCGGTATTCCCCGCACTGGCCACCAAACCGACCGGGGCCGCCGCCACCACGACACCGTCCACTCGGGACGCCGTGTACACCGCGGTGGTGCGGGTGATGCCCGATGTCTCGGTGTCGGACAACCTTCGGGACATCGCCCGGGATGACACCCTCATGGGCGATCTGCGCCGGGCCACCGCCATCGGGCTGGCGTTGATGGCGCTGCTCAGCGGGGCCAGCGCGGCCGTGGCGGCGGCCGGCTCGGTGATCGACCGACGACGCACGTTCGGCGCCCTGATCGCCGCCGGCACACCGGTTCGGGTGTTGGCGCGGGCGTTGCGGCGCGAGGTCGTGCTGCCGGTGTTGGTGGCCACACTGGGCGCCTGCCTGGCCGGCATGCTCGTCGGGATAGGGCTTCTCACCGTGGCGCGCAGCATCTCCGGCCATCTCGACACACTGCTCAGCCCGTGGATTCTCGCGCCGGCCGCCGCCGGTTTCGTGGTGGCGCTGGCCGCCGCGGCCGCGTGTGGACCTGTGCTTCGCACGTTCAGCGCCAAGGACTACGCGTCCGAGTGACACGCGTCACACCCGAACGGTGCAACACCACCAGCACCCCGTGACTCAAGTCCACGTGGGGGTCGTCGAGTCGGGGGAAGGAACTCGAATGTTGCTCAGGATCGACCCGGTCCAAAGCTGGCTGGTGGCCAACGCGCGCACGGTGTTCGCCGTCGCCGTGGCGGCCGCCCTGGTGATGGGCGTGCTGTGGCCCGGCGGTGGACTCATCGACATGCGGGTCTACCAGGCCGGTGCGCAGACCTGGCTGCACGGCGGGCCGTTGTACTCGCAGCCGGTGCTCGGGCCGATGGAGTTCACCTATCCGCCGATCGCGGCCGTGCTCTTCGCGCCGTTGGCGGTGCTTCCCCTGCCCGTGCTGTGCGTGGTGTGGGTTCTCGGCAACGTCGCTCTACTGTGGATGATCGTCAAGCGCTGCGTGGAGGCCGTCGGCCTACCGCCGCAGCTGGCGCTGGTGTTCGCCGCGGCGGCGCTGTGGCTGGAACCGGTGCGCACCAGCCTGTTGCTGGGGCAGATCAACATCGTGCTGCTGGCGCTGGTGGCGTTCGACCTGTGCCGTAGCAGGAGTTCCAAGTGGACCGGTGTCGGCGTGGGCCTGGCCGCCGCGGTGAAGCTGACGCCACTGTTGTTCGTGGTGTACCTGCTGTTCGCGCGTCGCTTCCGTGAGGCCGCTGTGGCCACTGCGACGTTCGTGGCGACTGTCGTGATCGGACTGCTGATCGTGCCCGAGGCCGCGCACTACTGGCTCGGCGGCGTGTTCGGCGACTCCACCCGGGTCGGGCCGGTGCTGAACTGGTCCAACCAGTCGATCCACGGCATGTTGGCGCGTCTGTTGGGCGAGCCCGAGTCCAAGCTGCCGTGGATGCTGCTCGGCGGGGCCGTCGCGGTCGCCGGCACGTTCCTGGCCGGTGTCGTCGACCGTCGGGGCGACCGGGTGCTGGCCATCGCCCTGGCCGGCATGACCGCGTGCGCGGTGTCGCCGTTCTCGTGGGAGCACCACTGGGTGTGGTTCATCCCCGTGATCATCGCGCTGGCCGCCCGCGGGCTGCCGTGGTGGATTCCCGGCCTGGTGTTCCTCGCCGGCCTGGCCATGCCCACCCAGCTGCCGCCGGTGGACTTCGGGCACGGCATGAACACCGGTTTCCTGGCCTGGGACTGGCTCGACGGGTTCGGCGCCTTCGCCGTGCGCAACATGTACGTGTGGGTGTTGCTGGCGCTGCTCGTCGGCATCGGGATGCGCTATGGTCGGAGGCGGCTCGCAGGGAGCCTCCGGTCCGCGGAGAGGGTTCAACCCGCCTGAGCGGTTCCCTGGACGTGTGCCGACACCTCCTTTCAGCCTGGCTTCGCGGACGGCAGGCTCTGAAAGGAGGTCTCGGTGCCTTCGCTGCCCGATGACCCCAGTTTCGAGCACCTGCGCCACCAGGCGCGGGCCCTGCACCGCGCCGTCGCCGCCGGTGATTCCGAGGCCCTGGCCCGGGCGCAGCGGTCCTTCGGGACCTTCGACCGCTTCCCGCTGGCCACCGCCCAGCTCGTCGTCGCCCGTGAGTACGGGTTCGCCAGCTGGGCCCGGCTCAAGGAACACGTGGCGGTCATCGACCGCTACCGCTGGCCCCGGCGGACCGGGATGCCGGTGGTCGACTCCCCCGCCGACGAGTACTGCCGGTTGGCCTGCCTGAACTACACCTCCGACGACCCCGCCTCGTGGGCCCGGGCCGTGCTGCCGCCCGAGCCACACATCTGGGCCGCCGCGGCCGCCGGCGACACCGCCCGGGTTGCCGCTCTGCTGGCCGCCGACCCGTCGTTGGCCCGTCGTGAAGGCGGGCCGCACCTGTGGGAACCGCTGGCCTACGTGGCGTACTCCCGGGCCGGGCGGGGCGTGCCGCTGCTGACCGCCCGGCTGCTGCTGGACTACGGGGCCGACCCCAACACCGGGTATCTGTGGGGCGGGCTGACCACCCCGTTCACGCTGCTCACCGGCTGCTTCGGCGAGGGCGAGCAGGGGCCCGTGCGGCAGCCCCGGCATCCGCAGTCCCTTGAGCTGGCCGAGATGCTGCTGCGGGCCGGGGCCGATCCCAACGACGGGCAGGCCCTGTACAACCGCATGTTCGGCGCCGACGACTCGCACCTGCGGCTGCTGTTCCGCTACGGCCTCGGCCGCGGTGCCGGCGGTCCTTGGCGGGCCCGCCTTTCCCTGGCCACGCCGGCCGAGTTGTTGGCGGCTCAGCTCCGTTGGGCCGTCACCCACGACCAGCGGGACCGGGTTCGGCTGTTGGTGTCCGAGGGCGTCGAGTTCCGCACCGGCTACGTGGAGTTGGCCCTGGTCAACGGGCATGGTGCCATTGCGGACTTCTTGCTGTCCGCCGGCGCTGCGCCCGTGGAGTTGGAGCCGGTGTCGGCCTTCGTGGCCGCCGCGCTCGCCGGCACGGCCGTCGATACGGCTGTGGTGCCCGAGGCGATCGCCGCCCGGCCCGGGCTCATCGTGTGGGCAGCGGCCAATGAGCGGTTCGACGCTGTACGGCAGCTCGTTTCCCTGGGCTTCGACGTCAACGCCCTCGGCCGCGGCGACACCCCGATCGAGCAGCCGTGGCAGACCGCGCTGCATCAGGCCGTCAGCGACGGCAACTTGGCCATGGCCAAGTTGTTGCTGTCCCTCGGCGCGGATCCGGCCATCAAGGACGCTCGCTTCGACGCCACTCCCCTGGGGTGGGCCGACCACCTGGGACAGCTGGCGCTCAGCAATCTGTTGCGGCCGTTGACTCCTTAGTCGCTCGCTCGGCGAGGCCCTGCACGAATCCCTCGGTGATCCGTTGCAGGGCCCGCCGGTAGAGCCGGCCCATGCCGGGGACCTTGGCGCGGAAGGTGGTGTGCCAGTGGATGTCGGTGCCGCCGCCGGACGGCGTGAGGTCGATGTCGGCGCGGTAGTCGCGCAGCGCCAGCCCGGACAGCAGGGCGTAGCTGAAGCGGCGGTCGGGCACGATCTCGACGATCTTCTCCCGCATGAGGTAGCGGCCGGTGCGGAAGTTCCGGATGGCGCCGACGCTTTCGCCGCCGTCGGGGCCTTCACGCTCAAGCGCGAAGGTCTCCACGGTGCCCCACTCCGGCCACGTGGCGCCGTCGCGCAGCAACGCGTGCACGGCCGCGGGGCTCGCGGCGGTGTGCGCGCGGGCGTCGATCTGCTGGACCATGAACCCACCCCCTCGTGTACCAGATGGTACATGTACCATCTGGTTCAATGGAACGCAAGGACCCTCGACGCGACCTGCTCGGACGGGCCGTCGACTACCTGTCGGAGCACGGCGTCATCGCGCGCAGCCTGCGGCAGCTGGCCGCCGAGCTGGGCACCAGCCACCGGATGCTGATCTACCACTTCGGCTCCATGGAGGGCCTGCTGGTCGAGGTGGTGCGCGAGGTCGAGGCCCGGCAACGCGCCGCGCTGGCCGACCTCGACCCCACTGGCAGCCCCGCCGACGTGGCGAAGGCCTTCTGGCGACGGTTCACCGATCCGGCGCTGTATCCCAACGAGCGCCTGTTCTTCGAGCTGTACGGCCAGGCGCTGCAAGGCCGCCCCGGCACCGAGGCCTTGCTGCCCGAGGTGGTGACCGCATGGTTGGAGCCGCTGGTCGCCCTCGGAAAGAGTCACGGCCTTTCTGAGCGGGACGCGCTCGTGAATGCGAGGCTGGGCATGGCCGTCACCCGCGGACTGCTGCTCGACCTGCTCGCCACCGGCGATCTCGACGCCGTGAACGAGGCCATGGACCGGTTCGTGGACACCTACGTGGCCGGACTGCCGTGACGATGTCTCGGTTTACCCACGCCGCATGGGTAAGTTGACCCATTTTGTGAACAAGGTATGGCGCGGTCCCGAACGGTCACGCAAGCTGCGAACCATGGGGAGCATTTCCGTCGTTCTCGCCGACGTTCACGATGTGGTGCGCAGCGGCCTGCGTGTCCTGCTGGCGTCCGACACCGACATCCGGGTCGTGGCCGAGGCCGACGACAGCGCCGAGGCCGTGCAGACGGTGCTGCGGCACCGGCCCGACCTCGTGGTCATGGACCTCGACGCCGCCGCTGTCCGCGAGGTCCTGCGGGCCCTGCCCGGCGTGCGTGTGCTGGTCTTCACCCTCTCCGACGACGATGACGCCATCTACCAGGCCATCCGCGCCGGCGCCCGCGGCTACCTGCTCAAGTCCGCCCAGCAGGCCGAGATCGTCCGGGCCGTGCGGGGCGTCGCCGCCGGCGAGGCCATCTTCGGCGAGGGCGTCGCCGACCGGGTCACCGAGCTGCTGACCGCCCCGGCCCACCGGGCCGAGGACGCCTTCCCGGAGCTCACGCGCCGCGAGCGCCAGGTCCTCGACCTCATCGCCGACGGCCGCTCCAACTCCGTCATCGCCCGCCAGCTCCATCTGGCCCCCAAGACCGTGAGCAACCACATCTCCGCGATCTTCACCAAGCTCCGCGCCGCCGACCGCGCCGAGGCCATAGCCCGTGCCCGCGACGCCGGCATAGGCACCCGCCACCGCCACCTGACCTCAGTAACCGCCTAACCGCGAGTCCCGCTCTCGGGCAACTATGTGTCGAGTTCACGCCTGCCCGAGAGCGGGACTCGCGGTTACCTCCGACCCCTGCGAGTCCCGCTCTCCGGCACACCGAAATACGATTTCAGGCAGACTGCTGCACCCGGTTCCCTGGATCGGCGACGTCGAACACCGTTGCCGCGACGGCGAAACGGGGGTCGAGCCAGGACCAGAGCTGGGCCAGAAAATCCTTCACATCGCCCGCCGACGTGCGCAGGTGCCGGTGACGGGGCGCGGTGGCGACGGTCTCCCCGTCCGACTCGTACGTGGTCATCAACGCGACATCACCGACGGCCAGGGAACCCACCTCCACCACGCTGACGCCGGTGGCCACGCGGGCGGTCCCGAACCAAGCGGACGAACCGCCGACCACGGCGGTGATCCGCGGGGTGAAGATCGGCGGATCGGGCTCGTGCCGAAGGCCGTCCAGGGCGACGGAAGGCGGCTGCCCGGCCGTCAACCTCGCGTGCACGACACCGACCTGGGAACCGTTGCCGAGCACGGTCCACCGGGAATCCGCCCGCACGGCGTCGTAGTGCCGCAACGGATCGTACGGATCGGCATCGAGCGGGAAAACGGTCAGCGTCGAACCCGACCACGCCAAGCGCCGGGCACGGGAAGCGGGGCTGCGGCCGGTGAGGGCGTAGCCGCCGAGCAGGGCGCCGCCGGGGATCCGGGCCAGGGCGACGACCCGGCCCGGATACGGCGTCAGCGTCACGAACTGAAGGCGGCGTCGAAAGACGCCTCGGGCGGCTCGATGCGGGTCATGCGCGCGCACGAAGGCCAGGGCGTCGGGGGCGCCGATGAGGCGGTCCATGCCGGCGTCCTCCCATTCGACGGAGATGGGGCCTTCGTAGCCGATGCTGTTGAGCATCCGGAAGCACGGCCTCCCACGGCACGTCGCCGTGCCCGGTGGAGACGAAGTCCCAGCCCCGCCGCGGATCGCCCCAGGGCAGGTGCGAGCCGAGCCGGCCGTTGCGGCCGTTGAACCGCTTGACCGACTCCTTGCAGTCCACGTGGTAGATGCGGTCGCGGAAGTCGTAGAGGAAGCCGACCGGGTCGAGGTCCTGCCAGACGAAGTGGCTGGGATCGAAGTTCAGGCCGAAGGCGGGGCGGTGGCCGATGGCTTCCAGGGCCGCACGGTGGTCCAGTAGTCGTAGGCGATCTCGCCGGGATGCACCTCGTGCGCGTACCGGACGCCGACCTCGTCGAAGACGTCGAGGATCGGGTTCCAGCGGTCGGCGAAGTCGGCGTAGCCACGCTCGATCATCGAGTCGGGCACCGGCGGGAACATGGCGAGCGTGTGCCAGATCGACGAGCCGGTGAAGCCGACGACGGTGCTGACGCCGAGCCGGGCGGCCGCGCGCGCGGTGTCCTTGATCTCGGCGGCGGCCCGCTGGCGAACACCTTCGGGTTCGCCGTCGCCCCAGACCCGGGCGGGCAGGATGTCCTTGTGCCGCTCGTCGATCGGGTGGTCGCAGACGGCCTGGCTGGTCAGGTGGCAGGAGATCGTCCAGCACCGAGGTTGTGCCTGGCCAGGGTTTCCTTGAAGCGCGGGATGTAGACGTCGTCGTTCAGGGCGGCCTGCGACGTCGAAGTGGTCGCCCCAGGTGGCGACCTCCAGGCCGTCGTAGCCCCAACCGGACGGCCAGCCGGCAGACCTCGGTGAACGGCAGGTCGGCCCACTGACCGGTGAACAGGGTGACGGGACGTGCCATTGCCGGCCTCCTCAGTTGAAATGCCCGGGACTGGGTGTGCGGCCGGCGGCCTGGCCGCTGGCTGGACGGCGTCCAGCACCGCTGCACCTGAAGGCCGTCCGCGAAGGACGGGCGCGGCTCCATGCCGTCGGCGATCGCGGTGACGAAGTCCCGCACCTGGTGGGTGAACGTGTGCTCGTAGCCGATGATGTGGCCCGGGCGGCCACCAGGCGTCCATGTACGGATGCGTGGCTCGGTGACGAGGATGCGGCGGAAACCGGCGGTGCGGGCGTCCTCGGCCCGTCGTAGAAGCCGCAGCTCGTTCATCGACTCGAAGTCGAAGGCGAGGCTGCCGAGCGAGCCGTTGACCTCGATGCGCATGGCGTTCTTGCGGCCGGTGGCGAACCGGGTCGCCTCGAACACGCCGATCGCGCCGCCGTCGAACCGGGCGGTGAACAGCGCGGCGTCGTCGACGGTGACCGGGACCGCGCGCCGGAGCGCGTCCGGTCAGCGGGCGCTCGGTCGACGAAGGTCTCCAGCAGCGCCGCCGACGGCTGGTAATGCGTTGGCCGGTCAGGAACTGGCCAGGTCGATGCATGTGCGCGCCGAGATCGCCCGAGCGCGCCCGAGCCGGCGCTGTCGGCGTCGCAGCCGCCAGGTCAGCGGGAAGTCCGGGTCGACCAGCCAGTCCTGGAGGTACTGGGCGCGAACCTGGCGGACGGTGCCGAGCGCCCGTCGGCGATCAGCTGGCGCGCCAGCGCCAGGGCCGGGACGCGGCGGTAGTTGAACATCGACCATGGACGCGGCCGCTGGCGCCTTGGCCGCGGCCGCGGCCATGCGAGCGCCTCGGCGACCGTGTTGGCCAGCGGCTTCTCGCACAGCACGTGCTTGCCTGCTTCCAGCGCGGCGATGGCGATCTCGGCGTGGCTGTCGCCCGGCGTGCAGATGTCGACGACGTCGATGTCGTCGCCGGTCGACCACCGCCCGCCAGTCGGTTGCCGAGGCCTGCCAGCCGAACTGTCGGCCGCCGCGGCGGCGCGCCTTCGTCGGTCCGAACGGCCGCAGATCGCGGTCAGTTCGAGGCTGGCGGGCAGGTCGAAGAACGCGGCCCGCGGTCCGCCACGCCTGCGAGTGCGCCGCGCCCATGAAGGCGTGGCCGACCATGCCGATCCGCTTCATGCCGCTCAGGACGAGCGCCGCGCGGAACCGGAGCTCGGCAGGTCGCCGTGCTGATCACCACGTCGACGTGCCGCTCTCGGCCGCCGCGCAGCAGGCGATTCCATGACGTCGAGCACGTGGAAGGCCAGGTCGCCGTTGGCGCGGTGCGGCGTGCCGTCGCGCGATGGCGCGGGCCAGGTCGGCAAGGCCGTAGCCGCGCGCGGCGTCCGGATAGCCGCCCAGTACCGGCAGGTCGGCCCAGTCCGCCCGCGCGGAAGATCCGCACGGTGCCGTCGAAGCCGTTCGGATCGGGCACGGACAGGCTGCCCTCGGTGCCGTACACCTCGATCCGCGGCAGCTGTGCGCGCCCAGACGTCGAAGCTCATCATCAACGTCGACAGCGCGCCGCTCGACGTGTTCCAGCACGCCGGTCACGTGCGTGGCCACCTCGACCGGAAACGTCTGTGCCCGCCCGCGGTCCGCTGCCGATCATCCGCGTCGCCGCGGGGCGCCGACGACATGCCGACCACCCGGCGCACCGGCCCGAGCAGCGTGACCAGCGCGGTCAGGTAGTACGGGCCCATGTCGAGCAGCGGGCCGCCGCCGGGCTGGTAGTAGAACTCCGGGCGTCGGGTGCCAACGCTCGTGTCCGGGCGTCGTCATGAACGCCGTCGCCGCGACCGGAACGCCGATGTCGCCGGCGTCGAGCACTGGCCCGCGCGGTCTGGACGCCGGTGCCCAGCACGGTGTCCGGCGCGCAGCCGACGCGCAACGCCGGCCTTCGTCGCCGCGTCCAGCACGGATTTCGCGGGCCGCCACGGTGTCGGCGGCCAGAGGCTTCTCGCCGTAGACGTGCTTGCCCGCGGCGATGGCGGCCAGCGCGACCTCGGCGTGGGCGAAGGGAATGGTCAGGTTGAGCACGATGTCCACATCGTGCGCGTCGTACAGTTCCGAAGGCGTGCAGGCCGGCACGTCGGCCTGCGCCGCCAGGCGCGGGCCGGCCGGGTCGAGGTCGGCGACTGGGGTCAGCACGAGATTGGTCAGGCGGGGCAGGGTCTTCAGGTACTGGCCGCTGATGTGGCCGGCGCCGACCAGCCCGATCCTCAACGCGTCGCCCATGGCAGCCCCCTGATGATCATCTCGGTCATTCCGGCACGTCGAAATCGTCCAGCTTGTGGCCGAGGGTCGTGACGAACACCCGGCCATCGCCCCAGTTCCTGGTCCAGGTGACCGGCAGCGTGGTGCCGGTCCGTCCACGAAGTCGGTCACGGCGAGCACCTCGATCGCCGGGTCGATGTGCACGTAGTACTGCTCGGTGTGCACCGTGAACGGGCGAGGCCGCGACCGAGTGCGCACCGGGCGGACGTGTAGTCGACGAATCCGCTCGGGTGGTGCACGAACTGGCCGCCGGTGATCAGCTGGTAGCCGGGTCTCGTCGCGGAACGAGTCGATGATGCCGCCGTGCCAGCCGGCGAACCCGGTGCCGGCGCGGACGGCGGCCGTCAGGCCCTCCAGCTGGTCGCGGGTAATCGTGCCCATGGTCCAGCACTGCACGATCAGGTCCGTGGCGGCCAGCAGCTCCGCGTCCAGGTAGCTGTCCAGGGTGTCCGATACGGTCACCTCGTAGCCGAGGGCGCGCAGCTCCCCGGCATAGCGGTCGGTCGCCTCGACCGGCGAAGTGCCCGTGCCAGCCGCCGCGAACCACGAGCGCGGTCTTCATGTGCCCCCAATCGTCGGACGCCCATCGGTGCACGGCCGTGAAGCCCAACAGTTCGCGGCTCAGCTCCAGGTGAGAACGGTACGGCGAACCCGGCGAGTCGGGCCATCCAGCCGCGTCGCCGGGTGGTACGCGGCCGCATGAGCTCGGCCGTCGGAACCAGCGACGTCGTGTCCGGCGCGGCCACGTTGACCAGGGCATGCCCCTCGACCGGCGCCGTCAGCGCGGCGATCACCGCCCGGACCGCGTCCCTGGTGTCGATCCAGCCCCACAGCGACGCCCGGTCCGCGCCGGGGTCCCGCCGCACGTCGGTCGAGCTGCCGCTGGAGCCGGTCGCCCGCTGCCGAGGAACGGGAACCGCAGGCTGATCACCTCGCTGCCCCACCGCCGGCTCACCGTCTCCCCGATGAACTCCCCGACCAGCTTGGACAGCCCGTACACGTCGTCGCCGACGTACGGATGCCCCTCGGTCATCGGGCGCGAACAGCGGCGACACCGGCCGCGACGACCAGGCCAGCCCGAGCGCGGAAAGGCTTGACACGTAGACGATCCGCTTCACCCCGGCCCGGCCGGCCGCGTCCAGCAGGTGGAACGTGGCGTCCACGTTGTTGCCGAACACCACCGGCTCCGCGGCACTGAGCGGGGACGGCAGGGCGGCGGCGTGGACCACCGCGTCCACCCCGTCGAACAGCGGCTCCACCTGCGCCCGATCCCGCAGGTCGCCGACATTCCGGTCGTGGGCCAGGACTTCGTGAGAGCCGGACAGCTGCTCGGCGATCTCCGAGCCGAGCATGCCGCCCGCCCCGGTCACCAGAATCCGCATCAGCCCTTCACCGCGCCCTGCAACCCGTTCACGAAATACCGTTGCAGCAGCACGAAAAGGATGATCACCGGGATGACGATGATCAGCGAGGCGGCCAT
Source organism: uncultured Verrucomicrobiae bacterium (assembly GCA_963824205.1). Taxonomy (GTDB): domain Bacteria; phylum Verrucomicrobiota; class Verrucomicrobiia; order Chthoniobacterales; family UBA10450; genus JBBRDU01. The sequence goes on from CAWGOG010000003.1 coordinate 521,823, forward strand.
CAGCACGTTCTCCTGCGGTGAGGTCGAGGAATTGAGGTTCTGCAGGGCCAGCGGCAGCGTGTACTGCGCCGCGTTGTTCAGCGAGACCCGGGTGAGCACGTACTCGTTCCAGGTCGGCACGGCCGTGAGCAGCGCGATCGTGATCAGCGCCGGCCGGCCGACCGGCAGGTAGATCGACCAGAAGGTGCGCAGCTCCCCCGCGCCGTCACAGCGGGCCGACTCGCTTGAGCTCGGCCGGCACGACTCGGAAGCTGTTGGTGAGCAACATGATGGACAGCGGCGCGGTGCCGTTGACGAACGGCAGGATGATGCCGGGGAAGGTGCCGATGAGCCCGAGCTTCTGCTGCAGGATCACCACCGGCAGCAGCATCGTGATGCCGGGCACGAACAGCAGGGCCAGGAACATGCCGTAGAGCACCCGCCGCCCGGGGAACCGCAGCACGGCGAAGGCGTAGCCGGCCAGCGAGTAGACCACCAGCACGCCGACCGTCGTCAGCCCGGTGACGATCAGGCTGTTCCCGAAGTAGGTGAAGAAGTGCAACTCGTTCCACGTGTGGGCGAGCGTGGACAGCGTCGGGTCGGACGGAATGAGATGCCCGTCCAACCGGATCTCCGCGGCGTCCTTCAACGCGCCGGACACCATGAGCAGGAAGGGATACAGGCTGAGCACCGCGTAGGCGGTGAGCAGCGCGTACACGATCACGCGGGCCTTCACGCGCGGCTCCGCAGCAGTCGCAGGTTCAGCGCCGCCAGCAGCAGCGCGACCACGAACAAGATCCAGCCGAGCGCGCTGGACAGGCCCAGGGTCGGCCTGAAGCCGCTGACGAAGGCCAGGTTGTACGACTCCAGCCCGAGCACCAGCGTGTGCCCGCCGGGTCCGCCGTTGGTCATCAGCAGGAAGGTCTGGAAGTCCTGCAACGCGAAGCGCAGATTGAGCATGACCACCGCGCCGGTGATGGGCAGCAGCAGCGGCCAGATGATCGACGTCATGGCCCGCAGGCCGCCGGCGCCGTCCACCTTGGCCGCATCGAGCACCGACTGGTCGATGGACTGCAACCCGGTGAGGTACAACAGCATCGCCACCGGCACCGAGCCGAGCACCATGACCACGATCAGCGTCGGCAGCGCGGTGCCGGGATTGCCCAGCCAGCCCTGGGGCTGGGCGAGGGAGCCCAACCCCAGGTGGCGCAGGATGTAGTTGAGCGAGCCGTCCGGCTGCAGCGCGTACGTCCAGGCGTAGAACAGCGCGATGCCGGCGGTCACCTGCGGCAGGAAGAACACCGTGCGAAACGTGGACCGCAGGCGCGTGATGTGGTTCAGCGCCGCGGCCAGCGGGAAGCTGACCAGCACGGTCAGCACCGGCACGGCGATCATCACCACCAGCGTCCGCAGCGCCGCGCCCTGCACGACCGGCGCGATCGCCGGATCCCGGTAGATCAGGTCCAGGTAGTTGCCCAGGCCGACCCACGTCCAGGTCGGGGTGAACCCGTTCCACCGGGCGAAACTCAGCGCCAGCCCGTAGCCGACGGTGTAGAGGCCCATGATCGCGAACAGGGCCACCGCCGGCAGCACGAACGCATAACCGGTCAAAGCCTCCCGGCTGCGGAAACGCGACGCCACCGGCTACTGCCCGCTGTGCACGCTGTTGTTGTAGACCGCGAGCTGCTGGTTGGTCGCGGCCGGGTCGAGCTCCTTGAGCGGCGACATCTTGACCAGTATGTCGCCGGCCACCTGGATGTCCCACGTCGAGCCCTTGAACGTGCTGTCGCCCGGGTTCCAGGCCGAGTCGCCGGCGCCGAACGCCGCCTCCATCGAGCTCAGGTACGGCCCGACCAGCTTCTCCGCGTTCGCGCCGAGATCGGTGCCCGGCAGGTCCAGCGCCGACTGCGCGAACGCGCCGGCCTGCTCCGGCTGGGTCAGGAAGTCCAGCCACTTCAGGGCGGCGTCGCGGTTGGGCGTCTGCGCGGACACGGCCAGCCCGGTCAGCGCGAACGGAGCGAGCTTGAAGTCCTTGGCCACGCCGGCTTCCGGCGCCGGGATGGGGAAGGAGAGGATCTTGGCCGGGTCCATGCCGTTCTGCTGGATGGCCGAGATGGTGAACGTGCCGCCGATGTCGAAGGCCGCCTTGCCCTGCGCGAAGGCGCGGTCGGCGTCGTCGATGCCGAGCGTCTGCGTGCCCGGCGTCCAGTACGGCGTCAGCTGGTTGTACTGCTCCAACACCTTCTGGCCGTTGGCGCTGCCCCACGCCTTGGACTTGTCGGCGCCGTACAGGTCATGGAAGGCCTGCGGGCCCAGCAGGGCGAACGCCAACGGCTCCATCGCCCAGTCCAGGCCGGTGGACGAGCTCTTCAGGCCGATGGTGATACCGCCGTTGCGGGCGTCCTTGGCGTGCGTGGCCGCCAGCCAGGAGATCAGCTCCTGCCAGCTGGCCGGGGCCTTGCCGGGGTCGATACCGGCTGCCGTGAGCAGATCCTTGTTGGCGTAGATCACGCCGAAGGTGCCCGCGGTGAAGGGGATGCTGAGCAACTGTCCCTTTTGGACGCCGGGATCGGTCGACTTGGGCTTCAGCGAGTCCTGGTACACCTGATCGGTGATCAGGCCGGTGTCCGCGGTGCCCTTGAGGAACCGGCTCTTGTACTGGTCGTTGACGTCCCCGGCCAGGTCGCTGGTGATGCCGGCGCCGCCGAGCACCCGGTCCTCGCCGGCGGCGTGCACCTCCAGCACGTCGGCCACGTTGTGGCTGGCCGCCGCGCTCTGCACCTTGCTGGTGAAGGTGTCGTCGGGGGTGTAGGCGCTGACGTTGACCGTGATGCCGGTCTGCGCCTTGAACTTGGCCGCGGCGGCCTCAAGGGCCTTCACGTGGGTCTGTTTGAACGTCCACATCGACAGCGTGGTCCCGTCGCCGGAGCCAGTGCCGCCACCGCACGCGGTGGTGACCATGGCCAGCGCCGCCACGACCGCTAAAACTCTTCCGCCGCACCACTTTGTGCCCATGCCGTCCTCCGCCAAGTCGGCTGCCGGGTCGAGTGAGCCAGACCATAGGCGCGGTCGTTTAATAGGTCAATAGGCCAAACTAAGTCGGTCCAGTACCGGTCAGGGCCGGGCCCGCGGCGGGTTGGACATGTTAAAGTGACCCGGTTCCAGCCAGGTGATCTCGAAGGGCGAACCGGGATGGCAGCGGCGACCGGCGGCGACAAGCCCCCGCTCTACCAGCAGGTCAAGCACGAGCTGCTGGCCGCGATCGCCGCCGGCGAGTACGCGCCGGGCCGGCCGTTCGTCACGCAGCGGGAGATCTGCGAGCGCTTCAACGTCAGCCACGCGACGGCCGTGCGGGCCCTCAACGACCTGGCCAACGAGGGCTACGTGGTGCGCCGCCGCGGCCAGGGGACCTTCGTCGCCGACCGGTCGCCGACCGCGCCGTCGCCCGACCGGACCATCGCCTGCGTGCTGCAGAACCAAGGTCCACACGTCGGCCAGATCCTCACCGGCATCGAGGAGATCTGCGCCGACCTGGGCTACCGGCTGTTCCTCAACCACTGCGAGAACGACCCCGCGCGCGAGGAGAAGGTGTTGTGGGGCGCGCTGGAACACCAGGTCAGCGGCATCATCGTGTATCCGGCCGAGGGATCCGTGGCGATCGCGCCGTACGCCGAGGCGCGGCGGCGCGGTGTGCCGCTGGTGATGGTCGACCGGTACCGGCCGGACCTGGTCGCGGACGCGGTGGTGGCGGACAACATGGCCGTCGGCCGCGAGCTGACCCGGGCGTTGATCGAGTCCGGGCACCGGACGATCGCCACGCTGTGGGACGAGATCGACGTGACCAGCATCCGGGACCGGCTCGCGGGGCACGTGCAGGCGTTGCGGGAACACGACATTCCGGTCAGGCCGGACCTGACGGTGCTGCGCCGCTACCGCGATCAGCCGACCGAGGCCCGGCGGGCCATGCTCAGCGAGCTCTTGCGTGGCGGCCAGCCGCCGACGGTGTTGTTGTGCTCCAACGGTTACGCGCTGGCCACGGTCGCGCAGGACCTGGTGGCGCTGGGCCTTGAGGTGCCCGGCGACATCGACCTGGCCTGCATGGACGACGCCGGTCCGTTCGACGTGCTCCCGCTGACCGCCGCGGCGATCTCCCTGCCGGCGCGGGACATGGGCCGGCAGGCCATGACGTTGCTGCACCAGCGCGTGATCGGCACGGCCGCCGAGACGCAGCTGATGGTGCTGCCGGTGACCATCCAGACCAGACAGTCGTCGGTCGGCTACATGCGGATTTCCCGGTTGGAACAGGGGGCGTCGTGACGGGGTTGCCGGAGGTTCTGCCGCCGTGGGAACCGCGTGACTCGGTCCGGGTCACGGGGGTGCGGGCGATCGTCACCGCGCCGGAGGAGATTCCGCTCGTCGTCGTCCGCGTCGACACGTCGGAGCCCGGCCTGTACGGCCTCGGCTGCGCCACCTTCACCCAGCGCTTCGCGGCCGTCGCGGCGGCGGTGGACGAGCACATGGGGCCGCTGGTGGTCGGCCGCAGCCCGGCGGACATCGAGGACATCACCCGGCTGATCCACTATTCGGCCTACTGGCGCAACGGTCCCGTGTTGAACAACGCCCTGTCGGGCATCGACCAGGCGCTGTGGGACATCATGGGCAAGCGGGCCGGCATGCCGGTGCACGAGCTGCTCGGCGGCCGCAGCCGGTCGGCGATCGAGGTCTACTCCCACGCCGCCGGCGCGACGATCGACGAGACCCTGGACGGGGCGGAAGCCTTGATCGCGCAAGGGTATCGGCACGTCCGGCTCCAGGTCGGCGGTCCGGGGCACGGCACGTACGGAGCGCCGGGAACGCCCGGCGGCTATCCCCGGTCGCCGCATCCGGACGGGTGGGACGTGCGGCAGTATCTCCGTGACGTGCCACGGTTGTTCGCCGCCGCCCGGGAGCGCCTCGGCCCCGATATCAGCCTGATGCACGACGTGCACAGCCGGTTGACGCCGAAGCAGGCGATCGTGCTGGCCAGGGCGCTTGAGCCGTACGGTCTGTCCTTTTTGGAGGACGTGATCCCGCCGGAGCACTACGACCAGCTGCCGGCCGTGCGGGCGGCCTCGCCGGTGCCGATCGCCGTCGGCGAGCAGGTCGGCTCGGTCACCGATGCCGCCCGGCTGGTCAAGGACGGCGGCGTGGACCTGTTGCGGCTGCACACTTCGGCCATCGGCGGCCTCACGCCGACCCGGAAGCTGGTGGCCCTGGCCGAGTTGCTGGGCGTGCGCACCGCCTTCCACTCCCCCGGCGACGTATCGCCGGTCGGCGTGGCCGCGAACCTCGCGGTGGACGTGTCCACGCCGGCGTTCGGGTACCAGGAGTCCCACACCTACAACGACGCCACGCACGAGGTTTTCCCCGGCACGCCGGTGGTTCGCGACGGTCACATGACGCCGTCCGACCGGCCCGGCTGGGGCGTCGACCTCGACGAGGCCGCGGCGGCGAAGTTCCCGCCGACGAAGTTCCGGCACGAACGCTGGTCGGCGCGGGTGCGCCGGCCCGACGGAGGTCTCGAAGCGCCCTGACCCGCCGGCATGGAGGGCACCCCGCATGCACGACGACCGCAAGGCGGCCGAGGAGCGCGTCGCGCGTTTCCTCGCCGAACGGGTCCGCCCGGCCGTGTACTCGGAGCGGATCGCGATGGACGTGTCGCCGCTACAGGTCGGCGACACGTGGGGAAGTCCGTGGTCCACCACCAGGTTCGAGGTCGCCGGCCGGATTCCCACGCAGTGGTCGGGTCGCGTCGAAGCGGTGTTCGACCTGGGCTTCGACCTCACGCGAGGTCCGGGCGGCCAGGCCGAAGCGCTTGTCCTTGACCTGGCCGGCAATCCACTTCAAGGCTTGCACCCGTACCACCGGAGCCTGCCCGTCAGCGGCCCCGAGGTCCGGTTGGTGGTCGAGGCCGCGGCCAACCCACCGATCGTCGCCAGCGCCGGCCGCGGTACCCACTTCGGTTCGCCGGACACGGCCGGTGACGAGCATCTTTACGTGCTGCGACAAGCGGATCTGGCCCTGCGCGACGAGGACGCCTGGCACCTCATGCTCGATGTCGAGGTGCTGGCCTCGCTGATGCACACGTTGTCGCCGGAATCGCCGCGCCGGCACCATATTCTCCGCGTGTTGGACAGCTGCGTCGACCTGTCCTTCGCCGACGCGCGCGGATTGACCGCAGGGTTGTTGTCCCGCAAGGCCCACGATTCCGAGCACACCGTGATCGCGGTGGGCCACGCGCACATCGACTCCGCCTGGCTGTGGCCGATCCGGGAGACGATCCGCAAGTGCACGCGGACGTTCACCAATGTCCTGGCCCTGGCCGAGGAGTATCCGGAGCTGGTGTTCGCCTGCTCGTCGGCCCAGCAGCACGCGTGGATCAAGGAGCACCAACCCGTTGTCCACGACCGGATCCGGCAGGCGGTCAAGGCCGGCAGCTGGGTCCCGGTCGGCGGCATGTGGGTCGAGGCCGACGCCAACCTGCCCGGCGGGGAGTCGCTGGCCCGACAGCTCGTGCACGGCGCCCGGTTTTTCCTCGACGAGTTCGAAGTTGGTCCCGATGGCGTCTGGTTACCGGACTCTTTCGGCTACACCGCCGCCTATCCGCAGCTGGCCCGGCTGGCCGGGGCCGAGTGGTTCCTGACCCAGAAGCTGTCCTGGAACGAGACGAACCGGCTGCCGCACCACACGTTCTGGTGGGAGGGCATCGACGGCACGCGGATCTTCACCCACTTCCCGCCGGTCGACACCTACAACGCCGAGCTGACCGGCGAGGAGCTCGCCCACGCGGTCGCCACCTATGCGGAGAAGGGCGTCGGCATGATGTCGTTGGCGCCGTTCGGCTTCGGTGACGGCGGCGGCGGCCCGACCCGGGAGATGCTGGAGAAGGCCCGGCGGCTGCGTGACCTGGAGGGATCGCCGAAGGTCCGAGATCGCCGCGCCTTCCGACTTCTTCCGCGAGGCCCGGGCCGAGCTACCCGGACGCGCCGGTGTGGCGCGGCGAGCTGTATCTGGAGACCCACCGCGGCACCTACACCAGCCAGGCCCGGACCAAGCGCGGCAACCGGCGCAGCGAGGCTCTGCTGCGGCACGCCGAGCTGTGGGCGGCCTCGGCTGCGGTCCGCCTCGGCACGCCTTATCCGTACGAGGAGCTGGACGCGCTGTGGAAGCGCGGTGCTGCTGCACCAGTTCCACGACATCCTGCCCGGTTCCTCCATCGCCTGGGTGCACCGGGAGGCCGAGGCGGCGTACACGGAAATCCACAGTGGACTTTCCGATCTGATCTCCGCCAGCGCCGGGGACGGCGAGTCGCTGCTCAACGCCGCGCCGGTCGAGCGGCGCGAGGTGGTGGATCGTCTCCTCGCCGCCGCCGGTGGCCGGGCAGCGCCTGTCCGACGGCCGTCACGCCGCCTTCGGCCGGGCGCCGGCGCTCGGGGTCGGCGGATTCCTGGAGTTCAACGCCCATCCCGTCGCGCGCCACCGGGGCGTTTGTGCTGGACAACGGCCTGATCACCGTGCACATCGACGAACACGGCCTGGTGCGGTCGGTGCGGGACCACGCCACCGGCCGCGAGGCGATCGCCCCCGGCGCGGCCGGCAATCTGCTCCAGCTGCACCCGGACGACCCGGTGAAGTGGAGTGCCTGGAACCTGGACGCGTCCTATCGCCGCCACCGCCGTGACCTGGACGCCGCCTTGTCGGTCGAGCTCGTCGACGACGGTCCGCTGCTGGCCGCCGTGCGGGTGGAGCGGCGGACCGTCAGCGATCCGTGATCGTGCAACACCTTCGGCTGGCCGCGGGTTCAGACGCCCTGGAGGTCGACACCGACGTCGACTGGCAGGAGCGGGACACGGTGCTCAAGGCGGCATGGCCGCTGGACGTGCTAGGCCGAGGAGATCACCGCCGAGATCCAGTTCGGACACGTCAAACGGCCGACGCACGAGAACACCAGCTGGGACGCGGCGCGGTTCGAGGCGTGGGCGCACCGTTTTGTGCACGTCGGCGAGCACGGCTGGGGCGTCGCCCTGATCACCGATTCCACGTATGGCTACGACGTCAGCGGTGACGGCGCGGTACCACCACCGTGCGGCTGTCTCTCCTGCGGGCTCCGCACAGCCCCGATCCAGTGGCCGACCAGGGCCGACACCACTTCCGATACGGCCTGCGGCCCGCCGCCGACATCGGCGACGCGATCACCGCCGGCTACACGTTCTCAACTGCCGCTGCGACCGGCGTCCGACCGCCTGCGGGGCAAGCCTCTGGTGTCGGTGGACAATCCGGCGGTGATCGTCGAGGCGGTCAAGCTGGCCGACGACCGGTCCGGCGCGGTGATCGTCCGGCTGTACGAGTCCCGTGGCGGCCGCGCCCGGGCCGTGCTGTCGGCGGATTTCCCGGTGACCTCGGTATCCGAGACAGATTTGTTGGAACGGCCGTTGCGGCCCATGGCTTCGGGGCGCAACGCGGCGGCGTTGTCGTTGCGCCCCTTCCAGATCGTCACGTTGCGTTTGGAGAGGTGATCGTGCTTCCTGCCCCGTCCCGTGCCGAGTGGGAACGCCTGGCCGACTCGATGCTGCTGGCCGTGCGGCCCTGGGCCACCGACACGCACGCGCTGATCCACCTGCCCGGGCCGATGAGCGCCAGCGGTCGGTGGAGCGATGGGCTGGAAGGCTATGCGCGAACCTTTCTGCTGGCGGCGTTTCGCCTGGCCGGGGTGTCGGGCGACGATCCACATCGGACGGCCGAGTGGTACGCGCAGGGCCTGGCGGCCGGGGTCGATCCGGCCAATCCCGACCGCTGGCCGCGGTTCGGCGAGTGTGGGCAGGCCAAGGTGGAGGCCGCGTCGATCGCCCTCGGACTGCACCTGACCCGACCATGGCTGTGGGACCGGTTCAGCCCGCGCACGCAGCAACGGCTGCTGGACTGGCTGGCGCCGATGGTCGGCGACGACATGCCGCAGAACAACTGGCTGTGGTTCCAGGCCGTCACCGGCGCGTTCGCCCGCAGCGTGGGCGGGGCCTGGAGCCAGGACGATTTCGACCATGCGATCGACTCCACCGACCGTTGGCATGCGGGCGAAGGCTGGTACTCCGACGGCCTTTCCGGCGGCTCCCACCGCAATTTCGACCACTACAGCGGCTGGGCCATGCACTTCTACCCGCTGCTGTTCTGCGACATCACCGGGGACGCCGAGCTGGCACTGCGCTACCGCAAGCGCTTGCGGTTGTGGCTTTCCGACTACGCCCGGCTGATCGGCGGCAACGGCTCGCCGCTGATCCAGGGCCGATCCCTGACCTACCGGTTCGCCGCTCTGGCTCCACTGTGGATCGGCGCCCGGTATGACGCCACGCCGCTGGCCCCGGGGCTGACCCGGCGCATCGGCGGCCTGATGCTCGACCACTTCGTCAACGCCGGCTCGCTCGACTCCGATGGGCTGCTGACCTTGGGCTGGCACAGGCGGTTTCCGGCCATCCGGCAGGTGTATTCCGGCCCCGCGTCGCCGTACTGGGCCAGCAAGGGCTTCGCCGGGCTGCTGTTGCCGGCGGACCACGAGGTCTGGACCGCACCCGAGGCGCCGCTTCCCATCGAAGAGGAGGACTTCGAGTTCTACCTGCCGGCGCCCGGTTGGACGGTTTCCGGCACTCGATCCGACGGTGTGGTGCGGGTGCTCAACCATGGCAGCGACCACATCGATCCCTCCGAATCGGCGACCGACGATCCCGCTTACGCCCGAATCGCCTACAGCACCCATGCCGCGCCGGAGATGACGCCACCGTTGGACTCCTCGGCGACCTTGGTCGACGCCGACGGCCGCGCCGCCCACCGCCGCCCGTTGTCGATGCTGGCGCCCGGGGTGTCGCGCAACCGTGCGCATTGGCCCGCCGATGAACAGTGGAATCCCTTCCACAGTCCCGAGACCACGTATAGGCTGGGCCCTTGGATCACCGTCGCCTCGGTGATCCAAGGCGCGACCGAGGTTCGGATCGTCCGGGTCGACGAGGCGGACGAGGCCACCCATCCCGGGCCGTGGCGGCTGCGGATCGGCGGCTGGGCAACGGTTCCCGACAGTGGTCTGCACTCGTCGCTGGTCGATCTCGCCGGCCTTGAGGTCGCCGAGACCGTACTGGGCAAGGACACCAATCCGCTGGGGCCGGTGTCGTCGGTCCCCGTGCTGTGGAGCGCGGGCCCCGTCGAGTTCGGCCGGATCTACGCCGCCGCCGTGCATCTCGGCGGCTCCCCGCCGACCGCATTGCCGGAGCTGGACATCACCGCCGCCGTCGTGGCCGTGCGGTGGCCGGACGGCCGTGTTGACCGGGTGGCGATGCCGCCCGTCTGACAGCGTGGCCAGACAAATCTGGGAGGTCAACGATGACCCGCCACCTATGGGTCCTGTTAGGACTGTTGCTCGCGTTGGTCGCCGCGCCGGCCGTGCCGGCCGTCGCCGCGCCCGTGCTCTATCCGAACGGGGTCGGCGCCGATCTCGGGCCGACCCCGCTGACGCTCGGCGTCGACGCCACCGCCGGCGACAACGCCGCCGGGCTGCGCACCGGCAGCGTCGACGGCCACAGTTATTGGCAGACGGACATTTCCGCCGGCGCCTCGACCTGAACTTCGCCGTGGACCCCGACTACTCCGTCACCGGCGCCGGTCGTCGCGCATGGTGACGTACTACGACAGCGGCGTCGGCGCCCTGACCCTCAACGGCAGTTCGGTCGCCGTTCTGGCCGGCACCAACACGTGGAAGCAGGCCGCGACCACCCTGCCGGCGTTGGCCTCCGTTCGGCTGGGCGGTCCGTGGACATCACCGTGGCCAGCTCCGGATCACCGCCGCCGGTCCGCAGCGCCACGCTCGGACCGGATGCGTCGAACACCGGCGTCAGCCCAACCCCGGCGACAACCCGGCCGGCGCTGATCACCGGCACCGCCGCCGGGCGCGGCTACTGGCAGACCAACTCCGCCTCGCCCGCGCCGTGCACCAACTTCTTCTACATGAACGTCGCCGACTCGTACGCCTACGACACCAAGAACATCGTGCTGGTCAGCATCGACTACTTCGACGCCGGCAACGGGCAGGCTGAACATCCAGTACGACTCGCCCGGCGACGATCTGCTCGACAAGTTCAAGCCGTCGGAGTCATGTCGCTACGGCGACACCGGCGCTGGAAGACCCACGACTTCGTGCTGGACGACTCGATCCTCACCAACCGCAGCAACGGGGCCGACTTCCGCTCGCCCACGAGGGTCCGATGATCGAGTTGCGGGTCGCCGCCGATGCAGGTGACGGTCGTTCCGTCGCACCCTGGACGTCAAGGCCGGGCTGCGCGACCTGGTGGCACGGCCGACTTGGCCGGTACGCGGCCCGGGAGGGCACCCGCGACGGGCAGTACCCGGCCGGCTCGATCGCGGCGTTCGGGGCCGACATCGCGGCGGCGCAGGCGGTGCTGGACGCGACGCGGCCACCGAGACGCGGGTACGCGCGGCGCTGACCGCGCTCTACCAGGCGTACCAGGCGTTCCTCGCCTCGGCCGTGGACACCGACCTGACCCGGAACGCGGTGCTGGCCGCGAGCAGTAGCGCCGCTCGACGCCGGGCGGGCCGGTGACCGGGACGGCGGGACGGTCTGGACCAGCGACGGCGGCGGGCGGGGCGAGTGGCTGCGGGCCGACCTCGGCTCGGCTCGGCCGGTCGACGATGTCTTGTGCGGTGGGGTGCGGCTACTCGCCGGACTACAAGGTCGAGATCTCCCGGGACGGGACGGCGTACACCGCGGTGGGCGCTCCGGCGGGACGGGCGCAATCCCGGCCCGTCCCGACCGACTACCCGCGTTAGTGCGGCCACGCTCGTCCGGCTGGCCTAGGCGGCCCGGCTCGATGTCGCCGATCTCCAGGTCCGCAACCAGCGTGTCGTCACGCCCAAGCCACAGCTGATCCGGACCAGGTACCCGACCGCCGACCCGGTGGTCGCCGACTTCGTCGCTACTCCGGCGCGGATCCCCGCGGTGTCAAGGATTCCACCAAGGCCATCCAGGCCGCGCTGTACGACTGCCACGACGCCGGCGGCGGCACGGTGTGGCTGCCCGACGGCACATACCGGGTCACCGGCACCGTCGAGGTGCCGGCGTTCTGCTCGCTGCGCGGCGACCGCGCGCGATCCCGATCAGGGCGGCGGCAGCTACGGCACCGTGATCAGCGCCGACCTGCCCTCCGGCGACAACGGGCCCGTGCTGTTCCGCATCGGCGGCAGCGCCGGCGTGTCGAGGGCCTGACCACCTATTACCCGAAGCAGAACGCCGCTGCGCCCGTGCCGTACAACTACACGTTCGAGATCACCGGCAGCGCGTGGGCCAGCGACGAGAACTACATGATGGCCACGTCTCCGACGTCACCATGCTCGACTCGTACCGGGGCATCGGCATCAGCACCATGCGCGACGAGCGGGGCCGCCCGCCGGCGGTCGGGCAGACCCACGAGTCCGCGACCGTGCGCAACGTCGCGGGCACCGCGCTGCTGTCCGGCGTCGAGGCCTACAACGGGGCCGACGTCGGGACCTGGGAGAACGTCACCTTCTCCAACTCCTACTGGGCTTCCGCCCCGCGCCAGTTCAATCCGCCCGCTCGATCCACTGTGGACGCCTGGACCCGGGCTCACGGCACCGGCTTCGTGCTCGGCGACCTGGAGTGGGACCAGTTCACCGACATCGCCGCGTCCGACTACCACGTGGGTATCCACGTCGTTCCCGGCCAACGGGTCGACTTCGCCGGCGCGTTCCAGGGCGTGACAATCAAGCACACCGACACCGCCCTGCTCGTCGACCAGTTCGACTCCCGTTGGGGTCTCATGATCGGTCGCGGCAGCCTGGACGGGGCCGTCACCAACAACTCCGCCGGCTTCGTCAAGCTCACCGACGTCAAGGTCAGCGGCGCGGTGACCGGCACCGTCTACCGGCTGTCGGGTCAGGCTCCGGCTTATAGCGCGGACCAGCCCACTCCACGACCGTCTCGTAACGCTCTATACGTTACCGACGCTCTCCATGGCGTCGGCTACGTCCCCGCCGCCGACGCCACCGCCGGCATTCAGCACACCCTCGACCGCGCCGGCCGTGACGGCGGCGGCGTTGTCTACCTGCCCGCCGGGTGGTACCGGGTGACCGGGCTCCTGTCGGTACCCGCCGGCGTCGAGCTTCGTGGCGCTTCTTCCGTGCCCAACCGTGACGAGGACGGCCGCAGCGGCGGCACCGTGCTCATGTCGTACTCCGGCCGGGCCACCGCCACCCCTGACACCGATCCCGCCCTGATCACGCTCAACGGCAGGAACTCCGGAGTTCGCGGCCTTCGCGTCTTCTACCCCGGCCAGAACCCCGCCGCCCCCGACGGTCTCGTCGCCTATCCCTTCGCCGTGCGTGGCAACGGCTTCGGCACGTACGTGGTCAACGTCGGCATGTCCAACGCCTACAACGGCATCGACATGGCGACCTTCCGCAACGACCGTTTCTTCGTCGGCAAGCTCGCCGGCACCTTCGTCCGCCACGGCATCACCGTCGGCGCCTCCGAGGACGGCGTGATCAACGGCGTGCTCACCAACGGCAACACCTTCGTCCGCCTCGGCTTCTACCTCCCGAACTGGGCCTCCGGCGCCAACCTCTTCCCCCAGGTCATCGACGGCTTCACCCGTAAGTCCTCCGATCTGGTCACCGTCGCCGGGGCCCGCAACCTGACCGTCGTCGACGCCTTCGGCTACGGCCTGCATAACGGCCTGGTCGTTACTTCCGGCGACGTGCACGTCTTCAACCTCGGCACCGACAACCTCGGCGCCGACGGCTACACCGTGCGGGCCTCGGCCGGCTCCACCACCGTGCTCAACCTCTTGCGCTACAACGGCACCACCAGCACCGGCCCCGTCCGCCTGGTCGATGTCATGGCCATCAACATGGTTCAGTCCGGCCTATCCATCAGCGCCTCCCCCGGCGGTTCCGCCCGCCTGACCGGCACCGAGACCGAGCCCGGCAAATACGAGACCGGCAGCTCCGTCACCGCCACCGCGCGTCCCTCCCCCGGCTACCACTTCGTCTCGTGGACCGTCGCCGGCGCCGTCGTCTCCACCTCCCCCGCCTACACCTTCACCGTCACAGCCGACACCGCCCTGACCGCCACCTTCTCCCGCTGATCCGACACACCCGTTTCCGACACCGGCCGAGAGTGGGCGGGCCACGCTGTGAAGGCTCAGCCCGCCCGCTCTCGCCGGAACAACCGCGTCTGACCGAGGGGCAGGTCGACCTGAACCACCGCCGGCGATTGACGGGGCCTGCAGTGGAAGCGGGCGGGCGGTGCCTTCACGCCGTGCGTGTCACGGGCGGGTGAGCCGCCGCGCCACGGTGGACGGCCACGCCCCTTGCCGTCGATCCCGCCGCCCGAGAAGCGGTGAACTGCCGGGGACGCCACGTGCCGTCGGCGGCTCACCCCACCCCGTAGCACGAGTGGCCTGGCGGCTCCGCCCACCCACCCTCCCCGCACACCAAGCAATCCCGGGCGAGGACCAGGTCGGACCCACACCGCGCTGACCACAGTCGGCGCAGGTCACCACGTTCGGCGTGCTCACGCGCTGTAACGGAAGCGGGTCATGCGGCGAAGCACCTCCCGTGGTCGTGGTCGGGAGGGACAAGCTATGACGCACCGGTTCAATCCACCGCCGAGCTGGCCGCCGGCGCCCGAGGGGTGGGTGCCGCCCCACGGCTGGCAGCCGCCGGCCGACTGGCCGAAGCCCCCCGAGAACTGGCAACTGTGGGTGCCCGTCACCGCCCCGGCACCAATCCCCATGCCTGCACCGATCCCCACCTTTGCACCGGTCCCCGCACCTCAGCTGGCCCCCGCCCCCACGCCAGTCCCTGCAGCGGCACCGACCCTCCCCGCGCCGGTCCATGCCCCAGCACCGATCCCCGCCGCCGCTCCGCCCGTGCATGGCGACGACAAGCGGGTGGGACTGTTCGGGGCCCGCAAACGCCTCCAGCAGGTGGAAGCCGAGCTGCGGCGGCTCCAGGGTCAGCTGCAAGACGAGGGCCGCAAGCTGGCCGAGGCGGCGGCCCGGTACGACGAGCTGCGCGGCAAGGACGCGATCGCCGTGGAGAACGACATCGCGGACGCCCGGCAGCTGCTGGCGCAGATCGTGTCCGACGCGGAGGCGCAGGACGCGGTGAATGCGCAGCAGCAGGCCGACGCGACGAAGGCGTTGACCGACGTGCGGCAGCGGATCGGGTCGGCGCAGACGGAGCTGCAGGGGATTCGGGCGCAGATCGTCGAGACGCAGGAACTCGCCCTGCTCCAGGAGGCCGGGATCTACGAGTACCGGCACCGCCTGGCGGACTCCGTCGCCTACAAGGGAGCGCTGGAGCGGCTCAAGGACGCCATCAAGGTGTCGGCCAAGAACAACCACGCGATCACGGCGACGACGAACTGGACGGTCAACAACTCGGCCGTCGAAGGCCAGCGCATGGTCCGCGACTTCTCGAAGCTGATGCTGCGCGCGTACAACACCGAGGCCGACAACTGCGTCCGATCTATGCGCCCGCACCGACTGGAGTCGTCGAAGGACCGACTGGCCAAGGCCCGGGACATCATCTCGCGACTCGGCAAGACCATGCACATCAACATCTCCGCCGGCTATCACCGGCTCCGGCTGGAGGAGCTGGAGCTCACCGCGGACTATCTGGCCAAGGTCGAGGAGGAGAAGGAACGCGTCCGCGCGGAGCGTGAGCGTCAGCGGGACGAGGCGCAGGCCCAGCGCGAGTTCGAGAAGGCGAAGGCCCGGCTGGCCAAGGAGCAGTCGCACTGGCGGACCGCCATGATGAAGTGGGCCGACGCGGGCGACGCGGCCAAGATCGCCGAGGCGGAGGCCAAGCTGGCCGAGATCGACGACTCGATCAGGGCAGTGGAGGAGCGGGAGGCCAATATCCGCACGGGATGGGTCTACGTGATCTCCAACGTCGGCTCGTTCGGGCCCGACGTGGTGAAGATCGGGCTGACCAGGCGCCTGGACCCCACCGAACGGGTGCGTGAACTCGGTGACGCGTCGGTTCCGTTCAGGTTCGACGTGCACGCCCTCATCTTCGACGCCGACGCGGTGAGCCTGGAAACCCGCCTGCACCAACACCTTGCCGGCCAACGCGTCAACCGCGTGAACCTCCGGCGCGAGTTCTTCCACGTCACGCCGGCCGAGGTGTTGGACGTTCTTCGCGCCATGGGTCTTCAGGACAACCTCGTCGACTACGTCGAGGAGGCCGAGGCGGAGGAATGGCGTTCGAGCCAACGCATTTCCGAGACCGAGCGCAACTCCGCCGCCGTCGCGTAGCCGCTGCGCCATCGGGCAGGTCGGACCGATTCCGGTGGCGTGCCGGAACACGGCGTGTCACAGGGCGGCGTGTTGTCCTATCGAGCGCAGGTGGCGCAGCTGCGGCGAATCGCCGTGAGCGCACTGGACGCGTATGAGGTCGCCCCGCTGACCCGCGCAAGCCCCGTCAGTACACGTCGCGGACGTAGCGCCTGTCGGCGGCCAGCTGCTTGACGTAGGCGGCGGCCTCGTCGGCGGTCAGGCCGCCGTGGATGGCGGCGATCTCGCGCAGGGTCCGGTCGACGTCCTTGGCCATCCGGGTGGCGTCGCCGCAGACGTAGAGGTGGGCGCCGTCCTGCAGCCAGGACCAGAGCTGGGCGCCGTGCTCGCGCATCCGGTCCTGGACGTAGACCTTGGCGCGCTGGTCGCGGGAGAAGGCGAGTGTCGAGCCGGGTCAGGCAGCCCGTCGCGGTGCAACTCGTCGAGCTCGTCGCGGTAGTAGAAGTCGGTGGCGCGGCGCTGCTCGCCGAAGAAGAGCCAGTTGCGGCCCGCGAGTGGCCCAGCGCCCGGCGCTCGTCCAGGAAGCCGAGGAACGGGGCGACGCCGGTGCCCGGGCCGACCATGATCATCGGGGCGGCCGGGATCGGCCGGCGGGCGGAAGTGCGGGCGAGCGCTGGACGAAGACCGGGACGGGCGCGCTCGGCGGCGCGTCGGCCAGGAAGGTCGAGCACACCCCTGCGCGCCGTGACCGCGCGGGTTGTCGAAGCGGACGACCGAGACGGTGAGCGCGACCCGGTGCGGGCTCGACCAGCGGGCTGGAGGAGATCGAGTACAGCCGCGGCTGCAGGCGCTTGAGGACGTCGGCCCACTCCTGGGCGTCGGCCCGGACGGGGAATTCGCGCGAGCACGTCGACGGCCTGCCGGCCCCAGGTCCACTTGGCCAGCTCGCCCTTGTTGTCCGGGCGCAGCAGGTGCCGTCAGGTCGCGGTCGCCGGTGCGCTCGGCGACGAAGCTGAGCAGGCCAGGGGTGATCCGGGTGATGTCCAGGTGGCTGCGCAGGGCCTCGCCGAGCGGGACGTCGGCCCAGTCCAGGGATACTCGACGGTGCCGGCGGGGTCGAGGCCGGTGACGGCCAGCCATTCGGCGACCAGGTCGGCGCCGTTGACCGGCAGCACCCCGAGCGCGTCGCCGGCCTCGTAGGCGAGCGTCGCCGCCGGTGTCGAAGGTGAACTGCGCGCACCTCCTTGCCGCGCCGGGCAGGCTGAGCAGCCGGTTGCCGACCAGGGCGTGCGGCGCGGCCTGCGGACGTGCGTCGGGCCGGTGGACGGCGCTGGGCGGCAGGCGGCGGAGGCGGATCAGGCCGCGGCGTCGAGGGGCCGAGGCGCGGGCCGGGCCGGGCCCGAGCGATGCGGTGGTCCGGCGCCGTCGAGCACCCGATCGCCGGTCGAGCCATCGCCGCGGCGGCAGTCGTCGTCGGGCTCGCAGTCTACGCGCGGACCAGCCGGCGGCGCCGAGCTCGGCCAGCCGCTCGTCGAGCCGTCCGGCCGTGGCCGCAGAAGTCGTCGTAGCTGGAGTCGCCGAAGGCCAGGACCGCGTAGCGGAAGCCGTCGAGCCGGGTGCCCTGTGCGCGACGAGGGCCTCCCAGAAGCCGCGCCGTTGTCCGGGGCGTCGCCGTCGCCGAAGGTGCTGGTGATGACCAGCAGGTCGCCGCGCCGCGGCAGCGTGTCGGCGGACGCAGTCGGCCATGCTCACCAGCCGCGCGGCCGCCGCCGCGTCTCGGCCAGCCGGCCGCGCCGCCGCGGCGGCGAACTCCTCGGCGTTGCCGGTCTGCGAGGCCCAGCAGCACGGCGATCTGCGCGCTGGCGCCGGCCGTGCGGTTCGGCGCGGCCGGCCGCCGACCGGCCGGCGCGAGAACATGCCGGCCAGCAGCCCGTCGACCCAGGCGCACGTGCGGTCGGCTCGAGCGCGGGCGTGCCGGCCGGCAACACCGGCGACGCCGACGCGCGCCGGCCGCCACCCCGGCAGAGCGAAGCCGGCACAGGTAGCTGCCGCTCGGCCGCAGTCGAAGTGCGGGCGATCGGCACGTCGTGCCCACGCCGAGCATCGGCGGCCACCGAACCGGTGCTGGTCACGCAGCGGCGCGTCCGGTTCGGCGGACGGCGGCCGCGACCTTGGCCAGGGAGACCGCGCACACCTTGAACTCGGGCTGGAACGAGATGCGGGTCGACGGCGTCGTTGGTGACCGCGTTGACGCTGAGGTACTCGCCGAACAGGTCGTTCCAGTGGAACGGCGCGAAGCAGTTCCCGGGCCGGACCCGGTCGGTGACACGCGCCGGCAGCACGGCCCGGCCCCGCCGGGAGGCGATCTCGACCTGGTCGCCCTCCGCGATCGCCGAGCGCGGCGGCGTCCTCGGGGTGGATCTCGACGAACGGGCCGGGGTTGAGCTTGTTGAGCTTGGCGACCTTGCCGGTCTTGGTCAGGGTGTGCCACTGGTGCTGCAGCCGGCCGGTGTTCAGCACGAACGGGTAGTCGTCGTCCGGGCAGCTCGGCCGGCGGCAGGTGCGGGCGCGGCGAAGAACGACGCCCGGCCGCTCGGCGGTGGGGAAGGCCAGCCGGGGCGGCTGCCGTCCGGCCGGACCAGAGCGCTGGCTGACGCCGTCGTTGAGGTAGCGGATCGGGTTGCGGTCGCCGTCGCCGGCGGCGCGGGCCACTGGACGGGGGCCTCGCGCAGCCGGTCGTAGCTGACGCCGCGCAGGTCGTAGCCGGTCTCGGGATTCCAGGCGCGGCTGATCTCCTCGAAGATCTCCTCGGCGCTGTCGTAGTGCGAAGGCGTCGTCGAAGCCCATCTCGCAGGCGACCCGGGCGATGAGCTGCCAGTCCGGCAGCGCCTCGCCCGGCGGGTCGACGGCCTGCGGCGCAGGGTGAGGTTCCGCTCGGAGTTGACCATCACGCCGTCGGTCTCGGCCCACATCGCCGCGGGCAGCACGACGTCGGCGTAGGCGTTGGTCTCGGTGTCGGCGAAGACGTCCTGCGTGATCGACCAGCTCGGCGGCCTCCAGGCCCGGCGATGACGGTCCTGCGGTTGGCGACGCGAGGCGACCGGGTTGGTGCAGATGATCCAGCACGCCTTGATCTCGCCCGTCGGCCATGCGCTCGAACATCTCGACGGTGCCGCGGCCGACGTCGGTGCGCAGGGTGCCGGCGGCAGCTCCCACAGGTCCTCGACGAAGGCCCGGTCCTCGTCGACCAGCACCGAGCGCTGGCCGGGCAGGCCCGGGCCCATGTAGCCCATCTCCCGGCCGCCCATGGCGTTCGGCTGGCCGGTCAGCGAGAACGGGCCGCTGCCGGGGCGGCAGATCGCGCCGGTGGCCAGGTGCAGGTTGCACAGGGCGTTGGTGTTCCAGGTGCCGTGCGTGCTCTGGTTGAGGCCCATCGTCCAGCAGCTCATCCAGTCGCCGGCCGCGCCGATCCACTGGCGGCCGCGGCGCGGAGGTCGTGCCTCGGGGATGCCGGTGATGCTCGGCGACCGTCGTCCGGCGGGTAGTCGGCCAGGAACTCCGGCATCGCCTCCCAGCCCTCGGTGTGCGCGGCGATGAACGTCCGGGTCGATATGGCCGTCCTCGACCAGCAGGTGCAGCAGGCCGTTGAGCAGCGCCAGGTCGGTGCCCGGGCGTGATCTGCAGGAACAGGTCGGCCTTGTCGGCGGTGGCGGTGCGCCGCGGGTCGACCACGATCAGCTTGGCGCCGGCCTTGACCCGGTCCATCATCCGCAGGAACAGGATCGGGTGGCAGTCGGCCATGTTGGCGCCGATCACGAGGAACACGTCGGCGTGGTCGAAGTCCTGGTAGGAGCCGGGCGGCCCGTCCGCGCCGAGCGACAGCTTGTAGCCGCTGCCCGCGCTGGCCATGCACAGCCGGGAGTTGGACTCGATCTGGTTGGTGCGGACGAAGCCCTTGGCGAGCTTGTTGGCCAGGTACTGCGCCTCGAGGGTCATCTGCCCGGACACGTAGAACGACAGCGCGTCCGGCCCGTGCTCGTCCAGGATCGCGCGCAGCCGGCGGGCGGTCGCGCTGATCGCCGCGTCCACGTCGGTCGGCGCCGGCTCGGCGCCGCGGTCCGGCCGGACCAGCGCCGTGGTCGAGCCGGCCGGGGGCGGCGAGCATGTCGGCGCTGGTCGCGCCCTTGGTGCACAGCCGGCCGGCGTTGGCCGGGTGCTCCTTGTCGCCGGAGACCTTGACGACCCGGCGCCGCCCGTCGCGGACCGTCGAGCACGATCCCGCAGCCGACGCCGCAGTACGAGCACACGGTCCTGACCGTCGAATCGGGCACGGGCGCAAACACTAGGAACGGGCTGTTGCGCGGCGATTGCACCGCCCGCTGCGGCCGTTACATCTACTGCACAATCGTGTTTCGGCCGCCGTGAGCAGCGTTTTACGCCTTCTTGGCCTTGGTCAGCTCCTCCTGCGCCCACACGGCCCACTCCCGCTGCATCTCGGTGAACCGCAGCCCCCACTCCAGCGCGATCCGCCCGTAGACGGCGAGGTCGGCGGTCTCGGGGGCGATGGCCTCCTCGGTGGCCCGCAGGCCGGCCTCGTACTCGACGGCGGCCGCCTCGCGCTTGCGCAGGAAGTCGAGGCCCTGGTCGTAGTCGATCACGCCGAGGAAGAACACCCGCAGCAGCAGGTCGCTGCGCCGGATGACCGACGGCTCGACGTCGGTCATCCAGTGCCGGAGCTCGGCCAGCCCGGCCTCGGTGAGCGCGTACTCCTTGCGCCGGCGGGCGCCCTCCTCGGTCACGGTCACGAGGCCGGCGTCGGCCAGCTTGCCCAGCTCCCCGTACAGCTGGCTCTGCGTCGCCGGCCACACGTTGGCCAGCGAGCCGTGAAAGGTCTGCAGCAGGTCGTACCCGCTGGCGGGACCCATGGTGAGCAGCCCGAGGGCGGCGTGGCGCAGGCTCATGCCGCCATCATACTCCAATATTGACATGTTGCAGGAGTATGTTTCAAGCTAGACATGTCAATAAAGACATACAGGCAGGATGCGTGACATGACAACGGGACTGCCGCACGAGCCGGTGCGGGCGGCGTGGACGGCGCTGCGGACGGAAACGCCGATGCTCCACCTCGACACGGCGGCGTGCGGGCGCACCAGCGTCGCCACCCGGGCCGCGATCACCGAGCACCTGGAGCTGGAGGCCCAACTCGGCGGTTACGTCGCCGAGGCCGAAGCGGAGGCAACGACCACCACCGCCCGGCGGCTGCTGGGCGAGCTGCTCGGCTTCGACACGGACGAGGTGGCGCTGCTGGACAGCAGCTCCTCGGCCGGGGCGCAGCTGCTGGCGGCCTGGCCGTGCCAGGGCGGCGACCGGGTGTGGATCGCCCCGAGCGAGTGGGGCAACAACCTGGTGGCGTTCGCCGACCGCGGCCTCGACGTCGCCATCCTGGACGTGGACGACCAAGGCCGGATCGATCTCGATGCCCTGCAACGGAGGCTGCGCACCGAGCGGCCGAACATGGTGCACCTGACCGGCTTCACCGCGCACCGGGCGCTGGCGCAGCCGTCGGCGGAGATCATCGCGCTCTGTGACGCCGCCGAGGTGCCGGT
Source organism: uncultured Verrucomicrobiae bacterium (assembly GCA_963824205.1). GTDB lineage: Bacteria > Verrucomicrobiota > Verrucomicrobiia > Chthoniobacterales > UBA10450 > JBBRDU01. The sequence continues at coordinate 543,763 of CAWGOG010000003.1, forward strand.
GGTGATCGACACCGCGCAAGCGTTGGCGCACATCGAAATCCCGGCCGGCGCGGCCGCCGTCTACGGCACCGGCCGCAAGTACCTGTGCGGGCCGCGCGGCGTCGGCTACGTGGCCGTGCGCGAACCGTGGCAGCAGCGGCTCGTCCCCCGCGCCCCGGCGCTCGACCTTGGCGGCCGGCCGGTGCGCAACCTGGAGAGCCGGGAGGCCTACGTGGCCGGCCGGGTCGGGCTGGCCACCGCGCTGCGGCAGTACGTCGAGATCGGCCCGGCGCTGATCCGGGAACGCCTGGCCGCGATCGGCCGCGAGCTGCGGGCCGGCCTGGCCGACCTGCCCGGCTGGTCGGTCCCCGACGACATCGACGCCCCCGGCTCGATCGTGGCCCTGCTGCCGGACGAGGAGATCGACCTGCCGCGGCTGCGCGCCGACCTGGTCGCCCGGAAGATGGTCACCACGGTGTCGGTGGTCGAGCGAGCGCCGATGGACATCCCGCGGCCGACGCTGCGGCTCAGCCCGCACGTCGACTTCGAGACGGCGTGGATCCCGCAGATCCGGGAACTGCTGACCGCCCGATACAGTTGAGCGCATGCCCACCGCCGAGGAAATGCTCAGCGTGGCGGCGGTGCGCACGCTGGCCGACATCCTCGGCCAGGCGCCGGCGGTCGCCGCCGTCGACCTGGACGGCGCGGCCTTCAGCGAGCGGGGCCGGCTGGTGCGGGACGCGCTGCTCGCGGACCTGCCGGCCAAGTACCCCGCGTTCGAATGGGCGATCCGCAAGGCGATGAAGGACCCCCGGTTCACGGGCTGGATGATCTGGCCCGTCACCGAGGCGGTGGCGGTCCGGGCCGTGCCGGACGCCTTCGACGCGGGGCTCCAGCTGGTCGCCGACCTGACGTCCCGGCTGACCGGGGAGTTCGCGCTGCGGACCTTCCTCGCGGCCGACCTCGACCGCACGCTGGCGACGGCGCTGCGCTGGACCGCCAGCCCCGACGAGCACGTGCGACGGCTGGCCAGCGAGGGCACCCGGCCGCGGCTGCCCTGGGCCAAGCGGGTTCCGACGATCATCGACGATCCACAGTCGACGGTCCCGATCCTCGACGCGCTGCACCGCGATCCGTCGGAGTACGTGCGGCGGTCGGTGGCCAACCACCTCAACGACATCAGCCGGTCCGATCCGGCGCTGACCGTCGCGGTCGCGACCCGTTGGCTGACAACGGAGACAACGGCGCTGGTGCGGCACGCGCTTCGGACTCTGGTCAAGGCGGCCGACCCGGGCGCGTTGGCACTGCTGGGCTTTCCGCCGCCGGCCGCGCTGACCGTCACCGGTCCCGCGCTCGGCCGTGCGAACGTTCGCGTGGGCGAGGAACTGCCGTTCGAATTCACCCTGACGAACGACGGCGACGAGGACGTGCGGCTGGCCGTGGACTACGTGGTGCACCACCGCAAGGCCAACGGCACGCTCACCCCGAAGGTGTTCAAGCTGACCACCCGCACGCTGGCCGCCGGCGAATCCGTGACAATTTCCCGTCGCCACTCGTTCCGCCCGATCACCACCCGCGTCTACCACGCGGGCGAGCACGCGGTGGAACTTCAGGTCAACGGCCGCACGTTCGGGCGAACCTCGTTCACGTTGCGACCCCAGGCCTAGACACAGGGGTGGTGTGACGCCACTGTCCTGTAGATAATCGCCGCAACACCCACCCCCGGCGTCACCCGGTGGGAGCAACGCCCGCGGTCGTCGGCCGCCGCGCGACGGCCGGACTACGACGGTCAGGTGACCCGAGGTTCGCGGTCCCCGGCCGATGCGTGGCAGAGTAGAGCATTCACGGCGGTCACTGAGGACGGTTCAGATGGGTTCTGGTGCAACCGGGTCGGGCCGCGGCGTCCGCCCGACGGTCACCCGACGCCGGGAGGTCAGCGACGCCAGCGCGCGCTCGCTGCTGACCACGGTGCTCGGAGAGTACGTGCTGCCGCAAGGAGAACCGGTCTGGACACAGACGATCGTCGACGTGCTCGGCCGCTTCGAGATCGAGGAGAAGTCGGCCCGCCAGGCGCTGGCCCGCGTCGCCGCCGAGGGCTGGCTCAGCTCCGAGCGCGTCGGCCGCCGCGTCCGCTGGGCCCTCACCCCGCCCGGCCGCCGCCTGCTGGTGGAGGGCGCCGAGCGCATATACGGCTTCGGCAGCGGCAACCAGCAGTGGGACGGCCGCTGGCTGGTGGTCATGGTGTCGGTGCCCGAGACCAAGCGCGAGCTGCGGCACCGGCTGCGGACCCGGCTGAGCTGGGCCGGTTTCGGCTCGCCCGAGCCCGGCGTCTGGGTCTCGCCGCACGTCGGCGCCGAGGTCGAGGCCAAGTCCATTCTGGAGGACCTGGCCCTGACCAGCGAGGTCATGTCGTTCATCGCCACCTACGGCGCCCTGGGCGACGTGCAGCGCATGGTCGCCGCCGCCTGGGACCTGCAGGAGGTGGCCGAGAAGTACGAGAGCTTCATCGACCAGTTCAGCGGCCTCGACTCGCGCACCCCGGAGCACGCCCTGCTCGCGCAGACCCGAATGGTCCACGAGTGGCGCCGCTTCCCGTTCCTCGATCCGCAACTGCCCGGCGAGCTGCTGCCGGCCAAGTGGAGCGGCTCGCGGGCCACCCAGTTGTTCAGCGACAACCACGCCGCGTGGCGGGAGCCGGCCCAGCGCGGCTGGCGGCAGCTGATCGCCCAGCAGTCCTGAGCCCCAAGATCAAGGGACCGATCCTCTCGTTCAACGTCAGGAAGGGCCCCTTACTGACGTTGAACGTCAGTAACGGGCCCTTCCTGACGTTTAGACGTCCAACCCCGGAAACACCTTGGCCGCGTTGCCGCTGAGCACCCCGCCCAGCAACTCCTCCCCCAGCCCCAGTTCCCGCAGCATCAACTCGCCGAGGGCGGCCACATTCCGGGCCGCGCCCGGCACGCCGGGCCAGTCGGTGCCGAAGATCCAGCGGGCGGCCAGCCGGCGCAGGTCGAAACGGGCGTAGTACTCGGGAAGCTTCCGCGGCGGCAGACCGGCCAGGTCGAGCCACACGTTGGGTTTGGCCAGGGCGAGAAAGGCCGCGGTGTCGTACCACCAGCCCCGGCCGCCGTGGGCGAACACGAACTGCACGGCCGGGAAGTCCTCGACCACGTCGACCAGCAGCGCGGGATCGCCGTAGCTGGAGCGGGATCCGGGGAAGCTGGACACTCCCGAGTGGAAGATCACCGGCACGCCGCGCTCCTCGCACACCCGGTACACGGCGTAGACCTCGCGGTCGCCGGGCGAGAAGCAGCCGTGCACGGGATGCAGCTTCACCGCAACGGCCCCGAGGTCCAGCTGACGCTCCACTTCGGACGCCAGCGGGTGGTGCAGGTGCGGATTCACGTTGGCCACCAGCCGGAACCGCACCGGGTTGTGGGCCACGATCGGCAGCAGGTCCTCGATCGGCTGAATCCCGGTGGCCCGCGGGCTGTACTCGCAGAACAGCAGTGCCCGGTCGACGCCCTGCCCGGCCAGCAGATCGTCCACTTTGGACGGCACGGGCACGCCGTCGGCGTCGTACACCGAGCGCCATGGATGGTCGCCGCTGAACTGGTCGGCCCACTCCAGCCAGGCCGGCTTCAACGTGGACAGGCGCGGCACGTGCACATGGGCGTCAACGCGCCATCATCGGTCAGCACACCCTTGCACCCACCTGTCCCGCAGCACGTTCCGGCGGATCTTGCCGGTGGCCGTCTTGGGCAGCTCGGCCACCTCGACCACCGCCCGCGGCCGCTTGAACGAGGCAAGGCCGTCCCGGCACCAGGATCAGGGCGTCGGCGTCCACTTTGCGCCCGGGCGCCGGCACCACGCAGGCCACCGGCTTGTCCAGCCCGCGGCGTCCGGGGCCGCCACCACGGCGACCTCGCGCCACGTCCGGGTGCTCCAGCAGCCGCGCTCTCCACCTCGGCCGGGGACACCCAGATGCCGCCGGCCTTGAGCATGTCGTCGGTGCGCCCGAGGCAGCTGTAGGTGCCGTCGCTCGTTGCGCACGTAGGTGTCGCCGGTGCGCAGCCACCGGCCCCGGAACACCCGCGGGTCGTCTCCGTCGCGGCACCAGTAGCCCGGTCGCGGTCGACGGCCCGTTGACGAACAGGTTGCCCGGCGTCGCCGACGGGCGATCACCGCGCCGTCGTCGTCGCGGAGCTCGCACCTCGTAGCCGGGCACCGGCACGCCGGTGGTGCCGCGGGCGACCTGCGCCGGGCCGGTTGGACAGGAAGATGTGCAGCGCCTCGGTGGAGCCGATGCCGTCGAGCACCTCGACGCCGAAGCGCGGCCGGAACCGGTCGAACAGCACGGCCGGCAGCGCCTCGCCGGCCGAGACACCCTGCCGGACACCGGCGAACGTGTCGTCGGGGAGGTCGCTGGCCAGCAGCGCGGCGTAGAAGGTCGGGCACCGCCGAAGAACAGCGTCGGCGCTGGTCGTCGCGCAGCGCGCGCGGCGATCACCTGCCGGCGTGGGCCGGGCGCGTTCGAGCACGCGTCGTCGCGCCGGCCGCCAACGGGAAGAAGCAGGAGTTGCCCAGCCCGTAGGCGAAGAACAGCTTCGCCACCGAGAGGCAACGGTCCTCGGGGCTGAGGCCGAGCACGCCGCGGCCGTAGTACTCGCCGACGTGCGCGAATGCTCTCGTGCCGGTGCATGGCGCGCCTTGGGCTGCCCGGTGGTGCCGGAGGTGTAGAGCCACAGCGCGGGCGAGTCCGCCCACGTCGGGTACGGCGTCTCGCGACACGCCGACGCCGGCCAGGTCGTCCCACGGATGCACGGCGACGCCTCGGCGCGCCGGAACTCCGGCCGCGGCCCGTCCAGCACGACGGTGTCGATCTCCGGGCGCAGCTCGACGGCGGCCGGCACCCGCCTCGGCGAACTCGGCCGACACGCACAGCACCCGGGCGCGCGAGTCGGCCAGCAGCTTGGCCAGCTCGACCGCCGGTCAACATCGTGGACACCGGCACCGGCACCGCGCCCAGGTACATCGCGCCGAGGACGCCGGCGAGCAGTTCGGCGTCGTCGGCCATGCAGAGCAGCACCCGCTCCTCGGGCCGCACGCCCAGCGCCGCGCAGTCCCGCCGCCACGCGGTGCGAACTCGTCGGAGCTCGGCGTAGGTCAGCGTCCGCCGGCTCGTCGACGACCGCGGTCGCTCGCCGCGCCCGTCGCGCACGTGCCGGTCGACCAGATACTCGGCGGCGTTGAACGCCTGGTCGCGCGCACGGTGACCCGCGTGCTCGCCTCATGGCCAGAGGTGGACGTATTCGTACTCGAACGGCTTGCCGTTGATGCCGTTGCGTCGGCGGCGCCACCCAGCGAAGCGATCTTGCCGCGCTCGTACACCGGGCTGCATCAGCGACCGCACGAACGTCAGGTCCTCGGTCGGTGGGCAGCCACCTGCGTCTGGCCGCGCTGCCAGGTCGCCTCGTCCAGGATCGTCCCCGTCGGGCTGATGTGGAAGCCGCCGGCTGTAGGCGCCGACCTGCCGGTTGAACCCGCGTGCGGCAGGGCGAGCTCGCGAAGTCGATGCCGGCTTCGGCCAGGATCTGGTTCCACCGGTTGACGCCGTGCTGCGCAGTCGGCGACGTACTCGTTGCGCAGGTCCAGGTTGAGCGGTCAGCAGCGCGGACAGCTCCTCGGCCGCCCCACGTGCCGTCGGCCGCGGCGATCTCCAGCAGTCGCGCAGTCGTCGGTCAGCAGGTGGTCGTCCTTGCGCCGGGCCTCCTTCCAGCGGCCCTTCAGCCCGGCGGTGAAGTAGTTCGCGGCGTTGGTGGAGGTCTCGCTGCCGAACAGGTCCAGCGAGACCGTGTAGTGGAAGTTGATGTACTTCTGGATGATCTCCAGCGGGATGCCGCCGTGCGAGGCGATGTCGACGGTGTCGTGCTCGCGGATCAGCTCGGCGCTGCGCGCCACCACCCGATCCACGCCGGTGGTGCCGACGAACATGTGGTGCGCCTCCTCCTTGAGCATGAACTCGCAGGTGCGCGAGAGCGGGTCGAACGCCGCTCTCCTTCAGCGTGCCCAGCTGGTACTTGCCGTCCCGGTCGGTGAAGTAGGTGAACATGTAGAACGCCAGCCAGTCGGCGGTCTCCTCGTTGAAGGCGCCCAGGATGCGGGGCGAGTCGGGGCTGCCGGAGTTGCGCAGCAGCAGCTCCTCGGCCTCCTCCCGGCCCTCGCGGCCGAAGTAGGCGTGCAGCAGGTAGACCATCGCCCACAGGTGCCGGCCCTCTTCGACGTTGACCTGGAACAGGTTGCGCAGGTCGTACAGGCTCGGCGCGGTCAGGCCGAGCAGGCGCTGCTGCTCGACGGAGGCCGGCTCGGTGTCGCCCTGGATGACGATCAGCCGCTGCAGGTCGGCGCGGTACTCGCCGGGCACCTGCTGCCAGGCCGGCTCGCCCTGGTGCTCGCCGAAGGCGATGGGCCGGTCCGGGTTCGCGTTCGGCCAGGAAGATGCCCCACCGGTACTCGCGCCACGGCACGTGGTCGAAGTGGGCCCAGCCGTCCCGGCCGACGCGCGACCGCGGTGCGCAGGTAGACGTCCTGCGTCTCGAGCGTCGGGCCCATCTTCTCCCACCAGTTCAGGAACTTGGGCTGCCAGCCCTCCAGCGCCCGCTGCAGCCTGCGGTCCGAGGACAGGTCGACGTTGTTGGGGATCTTGTCGTCGTAGTTGATGGAGCGTGCGTCATGCTCACACCCGCTTCCTGTCGAACACGGCCTTCTGGCCCGGTGCCGTAGCGCCGCAGCGCGCCCTCGGGGCCGGACGCGTTGGGCCGGATGAAGATCCAGTTCTGCCAGGCCGTCAGCCGGCCGAAGATCTTGGTCTCGCAGGGTCTCCGGGCCGACGAAGCGGTGGTTCGCCTCCATGCCGGTGCAGCGCGTCCGGGCGACAGCGCCGCCCGGCCCTCCACGACGAGGCGGATCTCGTCCTCCCAGTCGATGTCGTCCGGGGCGCGGTGACCAGGCCCGAGCTCGAGCCGCGTCGGCCGCGCGTCCGATCGCGCTCTTGCGCAATCGGCCAGGAGCTCGTCCGTCGCGCCGTAGAAGCGGGATTGCAGCCGCGACAGGCCGTTGCCCATCGGGAACAGCGCCGAAGTTGGCCTCGTTCAGCCGGATCGCAGGCCCGCTCGTCGCTGTCCTCGTCGTCCATCGGCGGACCGTCGAGGATGTACTGCCGGTCGCAGGCGAGGGCCAGCTCCGGCAGCATGCCCGACGAAGCAGGTGCCGGGTTCGATCAGCGCGATCAGGCTGCGGCTGGTGACGTCCAGCCGCTTGAGCACCCGCTTGTAGTAGTGCATGATCTCGTTGGCCAGCCAGTCGTCGCGCGTTGGCGAGCAGCAGCCGCTCGTAGCCCGCGACCGGGTCCGGGTCGCCCTCGGTGTGCAAAATCCAGGTGCCGAGCGGCGGTCTCGTTGGTGCGCAGCCGCAGGATCAGCGTCGTCCAGCTCGCGGGTCAGCGCGAGCGGCCAGAAGCCGCGCCCTGCGCCGTGCAGGTCTCCTGTCGGCCGGGCCGGTCGGGCCGGCACGGTGATGCGTGACCGGGCCGAGCGCCCGGTCGAATCGGCGGTCACGTGGTCGGTAGCGGATGCCGTCGTCGTCGATGTTCGCGCTCAGCGGGGTCAGTGCGACGCCGGCGCCCGCGGCCGGTCGACGTGCGCGGCCAGCCTCGCCGCGGCGCTCCCGCGACGGCCTCGTCGAACCGGCGCGGCGGCGCCACCTCGTCGACCAGGCGCCAGTCGCACGGCCGGTCTTGCCGCGCATGCCGTCCGGGCGGGTGGCGAAGACGTCGGCGCGGTCCCGGCGGACACAGCGCTTGTCCACCAGCCGGGTCAGGCCGCCGGTGCCGGGCAGCACGCCGAGCAGCGGCACCTCGGGCAGCGACACCGCCGAGGAGTTGTCGTCGACCAGCACGATGTGCTCGCAGGCCAGCGCCAGCTCGTACCCGCCGCCGGCGCACGGCGCCGTTCACCGCGGCCAGGTAGGTCTGCCCGGAGTGCGCGGTCGCGTCCTCCATGCCGTTGCGGGTCTCGTTGGTGAACTTGCAGAAGTTCACCTTCCACTCGTGCGGCGACGCGGCCAGCATCCGGATGTTGGCGCCCGGCGCAGAACATCCGGTCCTTGCCGCCGGTGACGACGACCGTGCGGACCTCCGGGTGCTCGAACCGCAGGCGCTGGGTCGCGTCGTAGAGCTCGATGTCGACGCCGAGGTCGTAGGAGTTCAGCTTGAGCTCGTAGCCGGGGACGAGCCCGGCCGTCCTCGTCCACGTCCAGCACCAGGCTGGCGATCTCGCCGTCCAGCCGAGCCTCCAGTGCCGGTAGCTGTCCGGATGCGTGTCGAAGGAGACCTGCACGGTCCGCCTCCTCGTGGTGGGGCGTTCAGTTTCTACAACATAACACCGGACCGTCAACTTTTCTGTAGAGATTCACCCAGAACGCCGCCGATCTTGTCCACGATCTCGTCCAGGTGCCGCCGCTCGCACACCAGGGGCGGCGCGATCTGCACGACCGGCTTGCCGCGGCTGTCCGTGCGGGCGATCAGGCCGGCGTTCCTGAGGCCGGCCGCGATGGGCGCGAGGTCCTCGACGTCCAGCTCGGCGGCGTAGAAGAAGCCGTCGCCGCGGACCTCTTTGACGATGTCGAGTTCCGCCAGCTCACGCATGCGGGCGCCCAGGTGCGGGGTCAGCTCGCGGACGCCGTCGAGGATCTTGTCCCGCTCGAAGATCTCCAGGTTGCGCAGCGCGATCGCCGCCGACAGGGGGTGGCCGCCGAAGGTCAGGCCGTGCGACAGCGCCTGGCCCGGGCGGTAGAACGGCTCGGCCACCCGGTCGCTGAGCAGCACGGCGCCCATCGGGGCGTAGGCCGAGGTCAGGCCCTTGGCGATGGTGATCATGTCCGGCACGATCTCCGGCACCGCGAAGTACTCGCCGATGCGGCCGAAGCCGGTGATGACCTCGTCGGCGACGAGCAGGATGCCGTAGCGGTCGGCCAGTTCGCGCAGGCCCGCCCAGTAGCCGGCCGGCGGCGTGAAGCAGCCGCCGGCGTTCTGCACCGGCTCGGCGATCAGCATGCCGACGGTGCCCGGATCGGCGTCGACGATCGCCGCTTCGGTCTCCCGTAGCAGGAATCCGAGGTCGCCCTCGCCCGTGTTCGGCACATGCACGACGTCGATCGCCGGGCGGCCGAAGGGCTCCTTCAGCGCCGGGATGCCGGTCAGGGCGAGGGCGCCCAGGGTCTGCCCGTGGTAGGCCGTGCGTCGGGCAACCGCTTTCACGCGCTCCGGCTGGCCGTTGGCCACGTGGTACTGGCGGGCGATCTTCCAGGCCGACTCCACCGACTCCGAGCCGCCCGAGGTGAAGAAGGCGCGGTTGATGCCGGCCGGGGCCAGGTCCGCCAGCCGCTCGGCCAGCTCGATGGCCGGCGGGTGGGCCGTGTTCCAGTTCGTGTTGAACGGCAGGCGGGTGAGCTGGGCCGTCGCCGCCTCGCGCGAACTCCTCGCCGTAGGAGTAGCCGAGCTGGGCGCAGAACAGGCAGGACAGCGCGTCCAGGTAGCGGTTTCCGTCGGTGTCGATCACATGCACGCCTTCGGCATGATCGATGACCAGCGGATACTCCCCTTCGCGGAGCTTCGCGTGCTGCGCGAAGTGCAGCATCAGGTGGTCACGCATCGCCGATTTCACTCGGTCCGTCATGCCCTCGATCCTGGCCCGGCTCCCGCACCCGGGCTAGACTGACTGCAAAACGAAACTGGTCAGTAGGTCAGGAGGCTCGGCGTGAAGGCGGCTCGCATCCTCGACGCGGCCGAGGAGCTGCTGGTCAGCTACGGGTATCGGCGGATAACCGTGGACGAGGTGGCCCGGCGGGCCGGGGTCGGCAAGGGCACCGTGTACCTCTATTGGCCCAGCAAACTCGACCTGTTCGGGGCCGTGCTCACCCGCGACGCCGCCCGCCTGGTGGCCGGCCAGCTGGCGGCCATGCGGGCCGATCCGGCCGAGGTGCTGCTGCACCGGGCGATGCGCTGGGTGTTCGTCGCCGCGATGACCCAGCCGCTGTCGCGGGCGTTGTCGACCGGCGATGTCGAGCTGCTCGGCGAGCTGATGACCGGGTCGCGCACCGGCGCGCTGTTCGCCGGCGGCAAGCGGGAGACCACCGACCGGTACCTGGCCGTGCTGCACCAGCACGCCCTGCTGCTCGACGAGCCGTCGGACCTGTTGTCCTACCGGCTTTCCGCCGCGGTCACCGGCGCGTTCCTGTTGGACCCGCTGACCCCGGGGCTCGATCTGGCGGCCAAGGCCGACGCGCTGGCGCTGACCGTGCGGCGGGCCTTCGAACCCGTGGACCACCCCGATCCGTCGGCGGCCGCCGCCGAGCTGATCGGGCTGTACTCGGACTGGCTCTCGGAACTACGGGCGGAGTTGCCATGATGAAAGTTCAGCTGGCCAAAGCCATGGAGACATCGCTGCTCACGCTGTACGGCAAGGCCCTCGACGCCGACATGACGCCGTCGATCCTGCACGACCGGCTGGCCGCCGAGATCGTCGCGAAGATCGACTACGACTTCGCCGGCATCAAGGGCATGAACGAGCGGGTCGCCCCCAACGCCGCCGCCCGCTCCAAGCACTTCGACGACTGGACCCGGGAGTTCCTGGCCGCGCACCCGACGGCCACCGTCGTGCACCTGGGCTGCGGGCTCGACACCCGGGCCTGGCGTGTCGACCCCGGCCCCTCGGTCGCCTGGTTCGACGTCGACTTCCCGGACGTCATCGCCCTGCGCCGCCAGCTGTTCCCGGCGCGCCCGGGTTACCAGATGATCGAGTCGTCGGTGACCTCGCCGTCGTGGCTCGCCGCGATTCCCACCGACCGCCCCGTTTTCGTGCTGGCCGAGGGCCTCACCATGTACCTGTCCCCGACCGAGGGGCACGAGCTGTTCCGGCGGGTCATCGACCACTTCGGCCACGGCACCATCGCCTTCGACACCCACAGCCGCCTCGGCGTGCGACTGGTCAACATCGCGCTCAAACGGTCCTTCGGCCAGGCCCTGCTGCACTGGGGCGTCAACCGTGCCGCCGAGGTCGACGCCATCGACCCCCGGCTGCACCGCGTCGACGCCCTCAGCGCGCTGCTCGCCCCGTCCGCCCTCTCGCTGCCGACCAGCAGCAAGCTGCTCCTCCCCGTCGTACGGCACTTCCCGCCGCTGCGCGACCTGGGCCAGTACTTCCGCTACACGTTCTGAGCCAGGTGCTTGGGCGCGAAGTCGCGGATCAGGGCGGCGATGGTGTGCGCCTGGGTCTCCAGGGCGAAGTGGCCGGCGTCGAGCAGGTGGATCTCGGCGTCGGGGACGTCCTTGGCAAAGGCGCGGGCGCCGTCGGGGCCGAAGATCTGGTCGTTGCCGCCCCACACGGCCAGCACGCCGGGGGTGGCGCTCGCGCAGGAACTCCTGCCACGACGGGTAGAGCGGCGGGTTGGCGCCGTAGTTGTGGAACAGCTCCAGCTGCACCTCGCGGGCGCCGGGGCGAGCCCAGCAGGGCGTTGTCGAGGGCGATGGCGTCGGGGCTGACCAGCTCGGGGTCGGGCTCGCCGTGCAGGTACTGCCAGACGGTGACCTCGGGGGCCAGCGCGGCGGCGACCGGGGCCTCGGTGGTGGGGTTCCGGTCGGCCCAGAACGCCCGCAGCGGGGGCCCAGAACTCGGGGCACCAGGCCCTCTTCGTAGGCGTTGCCGTTCTGGGTGATGATCGCCCGCACCTGAGTCGGGGCTGCTTCAGCGCCAGCCGGAAGCCGACGGGCGAGCCGTAGTCCTGCACGTAGAGCCGAAGGTGCCCAGCCCGAGCTGGTCGACGAACTTGTCGACGACCTCGGCCAGGTGGGTCGAAGGTGTAGTCGAACCGGTCGACGGTCGGCATGTCGGTCTGGCCGAAGCCGGGCAGGTCGGGGGCGATCAGGTGGAAGTCGTCGGCCAGCAGCGGGATGAGGTCCCGGAACATCACCGACGAGGTCGGGAAGCCGTGCAGGAGCAGCAGACGTGGGCCGGTCGGGGTCGCCGGCCTCCCGGTAGAACACCGACAGCCCGTCCACGGTCGCCCTGCGGTACCGGATCGCCATCACAGCCTCCTTCGAAAGTAACGCCCTATGCGTTAGTTCAGCGACCGTAGCACAGGTAACGCCCGATGCGTTACTCTCTTTGTCGTGACGACCTTCGCACTGGTCGGCGAGCCGCTGGCGGTCGACCTGGCCAACACCGCGGTCCGGCTGCGCGGCCGGGACGTCGACCTGATCGCCGACGACGAGAGCGTGGCGGCCTGGCTCGACCTGCACCCGAGCCTTGACCCCGTCGACGCCGCCGAGCTCCGCGCGCTGCGGGACGAGATCCGCGAGGTCTTCCGCGCGGCCGTCGAGTCCCGTCCGGCCGCCCAAACGGCCACCATGAGCATCAACCAGGCCGCACACCGCTGTCTGGCCACCTTGTCGTCCACTTCGGACGGTCCCGTGGTGGAGTGGGGCGGCGGCCCCCTCGCGGTCATCGCCCGCTCGGCCGTCGAGGTCGTCGCCGGCGCCCACCTGCGCGGCTGCGCCAACCACGACTGCGTGCTCGTCTTCGCCCACGGCGACGAGCGGCGCAAGTTCTGCGACACCAAGACCTGCGCCAACCGCGCCCGCCAGGCCCGGCACCGCGAGAAGCGGCACACCCAGACATGACAGAACCCCGGGCCTGCCGGCCCGGGGTTCTGCCACCGCTGGAGGGTCAGCAGCGTTCGCCGGTCTCCACGGCGCCGTAGGCCTTGTCGCCCAGATAGACCGCACCCGCGGCCCGGGTGCAGATCGCCAGCGTGTCGGTGCCGCCCGACCACAACTCGCGCGCGTTCTTCGTGCTCGTCCGGAATCCGACGTCGTCGGAACTGGAGTCGACGAAGGTGACGATGTAGTAGTCCAGGTGCTTGGCCCGGAACTGGTCCCACACATAGGTGTATGCCCAGTTCTTGTTGCAGCCCTTGAACTGCTTCACCGAAGCGATCGTCTCACCACCGTAGTCGATGTACGCGGTCGAGCCGATCTGCACCGTGCTCGAACAACCCGGCGCCGACTCCGCCTGCGCCACCCCCGCTCCGAGGCCGCCCATCGCCAACGCGGTCGCGGCCGCGATCCCCAGCAGCTTCGCCGTCAGCATCGCGTGTCCGTGAAAGCCGAGTAGTGGTCGTATCCGACGATCGAGATCAGTCCGTAGCCCGCGGTGCACTCCGACAACGTGTCGGTGCCCGTGGACCACAACTCCTTCACGCTGTCGACGTTGGTCGTGTCGCCCTGGAAGACGTTGTGCACGCCGGGGTTGACGTTCACCGCCGCGAGGAGGTACCAGTGCAGACCGCGCTGGCGGAAACTATCCCAGACGTAGATGTAGCCCCAGTTCTTGTCGCAGCCCTTGAACTGCTTCACCGAGGCGATGTCCTGCCCCTGGAACTTGATGTACGCCGTCGAGCCGATCTGCACGGTGCTCGAACAGGTCGGCGCCGACTCCGCCTGCGCCACGCCGGCGCCGAAACCGCCCGCCACCAGCGCCAACGACGCCGCGGCGGCCAACAGAACCTTCATGGTTTGCTCCTCAGCACCTGATCGAGGTGAGGGTGTCGTGGTCGTCCGCGCCACTGATGGAGATGAGGCCGTAGGCGGCGGTGCACGCGGACAGGGTGTCCGCACCGGCCGACCACAGCTCACGCTGGCCGACCTTGCCCCGCGTGAGACCGAGGTAGCGGTCGGGCTGCCGATGCGTCGGGCTGTCGAACACGGCGACGCCGGCCTCCAGGTAGAACGGCAGCTTACCGTCCACGAAGGACTGCCAGACGTAGATGTAGCCCCAGTTCTTGTTGCAGCCCTTGAACTGCTTCACCGAGGCGACAACCTGCCCCAGGTACGTGCGGTAGGCCGTAGAACCGATCTGCACCGTGCCCGAACAGCCCGGCGCGGACTCCGCCTGCGCCGGGCCGACCCCGACGGTCGCCAGCATGGCGGCCACGGCAGCCGTGCCGCACAACAGTTTCCGCATTGTCGTCAGCACCTGATCTCCGTGTGCGCGTCAACGAAGGCGTCGTCGCCGAGTATCGCCACGTTGCCGAGTGCCGCGGTGCACTTGCGCACCGCGGCGACACCGGTCGACCACAGCTCGCGCTGCCCGGTCTTGCCGTGGACCAGCCCGACGTAGTCGTCGGGGTCTGACTGGGCGGGAGTGGTGTACATGGCCATGGAGGAAGTCAGGAAGTACGACTTCTTCTTGTCGACAAAGGACTGCCAGGCGTACACGTACGACCAGTTCTTGCCGCAGCCGGTGAACCACTTGACCGAGGCGATGTGCTGACCGCCGTAGTCGACATACGCGGTCGGCCCGACCTGGGTGGTGCTGGCACAGCCGGGCGCCGACTCCGCCTGCGCGGCGCCCGAACCCAGACCGACGACGGTCAACGCGGCCGCGACGGCCGCCACACCGAGGAACTTCACCGTCAGCAGCGCTTGCCGGTCTCGGCACCGCCGAAGTCATTGCCGCTCGTGGACCAGATCGAGCCGGCGGCCTGGGTGCAGACACCGAGCGTGTTGGTGCCGGACGACCACAGCTCGTGCGCGCCCCGACCGCTCACCTGGTACCCCAGCGGGTCGGTGCCCGCGTCGATGTAGGTGTCGATGGTGTAGTCCGTGTGCTTGTCGCGGAACTGGTCCCACACGTAGGTGTAGGCCCAGTTCTTGTTGCAGCCCTTGAACTGCTTCACCGACGCGATGGTCTGGCCGCCGTAGGTGATGTACGCCGTCGAGCCGATCTGCACCGTGCTCGAACAACCCGGCGCCGACTCCGCCTGCGCGGTGCCCGAACCCAGACCGACGACGGTCAACGCGGCCGCGACGGCCGCGACTCCGAGGAACTTCACAACTCTCCTTTTCAGCAACGCTGGTCGGTCTCCGTGTACAGCATTGGGCCGTTCACGAAGGTGATGTCCCCGGCCGCGCGGGTGCACATGTTCAGCGTGTTGGTGCCGTACGACCACACCTCACGCTGATTCTTGTTGCCACGCACGAAACCCAGCCCCTCCGCGCCGGCGTCGACGGCCGCCGTCAGGTAGAAGCCGGAATGATGCGCCAGGTATGCCGTCCACATGTAGATGTAGGCCCAGTTCTGGCCACAGCCCTTGAACTGCTTCACCGAGGCGGCGGTCTCGCCGCCGTCCTTGATGTACGCGGTCGAGCCGATCTGCACCGTGCTCGAACAACCCGGCGCCGACTCCGCCTGCGCGGTGCCCACCCCGAGGCCGCCCATCACCAGCGCGGCCGCGGCCGCGATCCCCAGCAGTTTCGCCGTCAGCATCGTGTGTCCGTCCAAGCCGCGAAGTTGTCGTATCCGATGACCGAGACCATTCCGTAGCCCGCGGTGCAGTCCGACAACGTGTCGGTGCCCTTGGACCACAACTCGGCCGGGCTGTGAATGTTGTCCAGACCGCCCTCATAGACGGCGTTCGGGCCGGGGTTGACGTCGACCGCCGCGGTGAGGAACCAGTGCAGACCGCGCTGGCGGAAACTATCCCAGGCGTAGACGTAGCCCCAGTTCTTGCCGCAGCCCTTGAACTGCTTCACCGAGGCGATGTCCTGCCCCTGGAACTTGATGTACGCCGTCGAGCCGATCTGCACCGTGCTCGAACAACCCGGCGCCGACTCCGCCTGCGCCACACCCGCCCCGAGACCGCCCATCACCAACGCGGCCGCCGCAGCGGCCACGGCAAGGGATTTCAGCATCGGGTGTCCGTCCACGCCGGGTAGTTGTCGTACTGGTAAAGGGAGATCAGGCCGTAGCCGGCGGTGCAGTCCGACAGCGTGTCGGTGCCGGCCGACCACAGCTCGACCGGGTCGCCGAGCTTGTCCTTGCCGCCCTTGTAGGTGGCGTTCGGGCCGGGATTGACCTCGACGGCGGCGGTCAGCAGGTAGTGCAGGCCGCGCGCGCGGAAGCTGTCCCATACGTAGATGTACGCCCAGTTCTTGCCGCAGCCCTTGAACTGCTTCACCGAGGCGATGTCCTGCCCCTGGAACTTGGCGTACGCCGTCGATCCGATCTGGACAGTGCTGGCGCAGCCCGGCGCGGACTCCGCCTGCGCCACACCCGCCCCGAGACCGCCCGCCACCAGCGCCGCCGATGCGGCGGCGGCCAGCATGAACCTCACGGTTTCCCCCCTCAACAACGCCATCCGGTCTTCGCGGCCACGGTCTTGTCGTTGTCCCACTGGATGTAGCCCGACGCCGCGGTGCACGTGTCCAGCGTGTTCGTGCCCTGCGACCACAGCTCGACCGGGCTACCGCCCTTGTCCACGTCGCCCCACGACATGCCGCCGTCGAACTGCACGTACACGTCGGCATGCGCCCGGTAGGAGATGTGCTTGTCCCGGAAGCTCTGCCACACGAAGATGTACGACCAGTTCTGGTTGCAGCCCTTGAACTGCTTGACCGAGATGGCGTTCTGCCCCTGGTAGGCGCCGTATGCGGTCGATCCGATCTGGACGGTGCTCGAACACCCCGGCGCCTGCTCGGCCTGCGCTGTCCCGGCCCCGAGGCCGGCCATCGCCAGCGCCGCGACACCTGTGGCGCACAACAGTTTCCTCAGCATCATCGTCAGCACCTGATCGACGTGTGGTTGTCCGGCGTGCTGTTGACGCCGTCGATGACGACCGCGCCGAACGCGGCCGTGCAGGTGGTCAGCGTGTCCGTGCCGGGCGACCACAGCTCGCGCTGGTTGTGGTGGCCGATGGTGAGCCCGAGGTAGCGGTCGGCCTCCTGCTGGCTGGCGCTGCCGAAGGCGCCGATCGCCGTGCGCAGGGTGAAGCCCTTGCCGCTGTCCACGAAGCCCTGCCAGGCGTACACGTAGGCCCAGTTCTTGTTGCAGCCCTTGAACTGCTTGACCGAGGCGATGTGCTGGCCGCCGTAGTCGACGTAGGCCGTCGTGCCGATCTGCACCGTGCCCGAGCAGCCGGGGGCCGACTCGGCCTGGGCCGGGCCCGCGCCGAGCGTGGCCAGCGTGGCGGCCACCGCCACCAGGCCGAACAACAGTTTGCGAATCATCATGGTCCATCCCCTCTGCTGGGGGAACTCTCGCCGCCGGCCCTGACTTCGGCCTGACGGGTGCCGACGGTGAGGCCTTCGACCGTGACTCAGGTCACCGTGACCCGGTCACGGTCAAGGGACGTGACTTCGCGGCAACCGAGCACGAATCAGCTGCTGGCGGCGGACCGCACGCGACGCTGACTTTTTGCTGACGCCTCGATGTACAGTCGCTTTCGTTCGATCCCTGTCGAGTTCTGCGCAGTGGGGGCCATGTCCGGAGTCGGTTGGGAGTTCGGCGTGCTCGGGCCGCTTCAGGTCCGGCACGACGGCCGAACGGTCCAGTTGCGTTCGACCAAACAGCAGCTGCTGCTCGCGGTGTTGCTGGTGCGCGCCAACGAACCCGTCTCCGCGGACGACCTGGTCGACCGGCTGTGGGGCGAGGATCCGCCGGACGGCGCCCGCGCCACGTTGCAGACGCACGTGATGCGCCTGCGCAACACCCTCGGCGACAGTTCGCTGGTGCGGACCGTGCCCGGCGGCTACTCGATCCGGTTCGAGCCGAGCGCCCTCGACCTGACCCGCTTCGACCGGCTGCGGTCGCAGGCCCGGCAGGCGGAACGCGCCGAGGACACGGCCGAGGAGGCGCGCCTGCTGACCGAGGCGCTGAGCCTCTGGCGCGGGCCGGCGTTCACCGGCCATCCCACCGAGTCGGTGTGGCTGGACGAGCGCCGCTGGGACGCGGTGGAGCGGCGCAACGAGGTCGAGCTGCGGCTCGGCCGGCACGAAGCGCTCGTCGACGAGCTGCGCGATCTGGTAACGCAACACCCGTTACGTGAGCGTTTCTGGGCTCAGCTGATCCTCGCGTTGCACCGCGGCGGGCAGCAGGCGCAGGCCCTGGACGCGTACCGGCGCTGCTGCGAGGTGCTGGCCGACGAGCTGGGCATCGACCCGAACGCCGAGCTCAGGGCGCTGCACCAGGCCGTGCTGGGTGGCTCGGCCGAGCCGGTCGGCGTGCCACCGCGGGCGGAGCCGGCCTGGGCCCTGCGGTGCGAGCTGCCGCCGGCCGTGGCCACGCTGGCCGGGCGCACCGAGGACGTCGTCCGGATGACGCACAGCCTGCGGGCCGAGCGGGACTCGCGCCGGGTGTCGGTGATCACCGGCCCCGGCGGCGTCGGCAAGACCAGCCTGGCCGTGCACGTCGCCCACCTGGTCCGCAGCTGCTATCCGGACGGCCAGCTGTACGTGGACCTGCAGGTACGCAGGAACGCCCGGTGGAGCCGGCCGAGGCGCTGGACCGCCTGCTGCGCGGCCTGGGCGCCCCCGGCGCGGCGATCCCGGCGGCGCTGGACCAGCGCGTCGCGCTGTACCGCGACCGGGTCGCCGACCGGCGGATCCTGGTCGTGCTGGACAACGCCGCGACCGAGGCCCAGGTCCGGCCGCTGCTGCCGGGCACGACCACGTCCGCCGCGCTCGTGACCAGCCGATCGGTGCTGGCCGGGCTGGAGTCGGCCCAGATCCTGCCGCTGGCGGTGCTCACTCCCGGCGACGCCGTCCGGGTGCTGACCGAGGTGCTCGGCCCGGCGCGGGTGGCGGCGGAACCGGCGGCCGCCGAACAGCTCGTCGAGTACTGCGGTCGCCTGCCGCTGGCCCTGCGGGTCGCGGCGGCCCGGCTGGTCGCGCGGCCGCACTGGCGGCTGACGCAGCTGGCCGCCCGGCTGTCGGACGAGCGGCGGCGGCTGGACGAGCTGCGGTTCGGCGACCTGGACGTGCGGGCCAGCCTGACGCTGAGCTACCGGGAGCTGGCCGAGCCGCAGCAGCGGGCGTTCCGGCTGCTGGCCCGGCTGGACACGCCCGACTTCCCGGCCTGGGTGGCCGGGCCGCTGCTCGGCGTCGACCCGGACACCGCCGAGGACCACGTCGAGGCGCTGGTCGACGCCCGGCTGGTGGACACCGTCGGCTGGGACGCCCTCGGGCAGACCCGCTACCGCCTGCACGACCTGCTCCGGGTGTTCGGCCGCGACCTCGGCGACGCCGACGACGCCGCGCTGGTCGCGCTGATGGACCAGTGGGTGGCGCTGGCCGAGTGCGCTGACCACAAGATCGCCCAGCGCGGCCCGCGGCTGGCCGTCAGCGACGCCGGTGTGCTGGGCGAGCGGCTGCTGGCCGACCCGACCGGCTGGTTCGACGCCGAGTGGATGACGCTGGGCGGGGTGATCGCCCAGTGCGCCGCCATGGGCCTGGCCGAGCAGACGGCCCGGCTGGCCATCGCCGGCGCCGCGGCCTGCGACTTGCGCGCCCGGTTCGACGACTGGGAGATGTCGAACGGGCTCGGCCTGGCCGCGGCCGTCGGCGCGACACCGGCCGAGGCGATCCTCGTGCAGCAGCGTGGTCTGCTGAACAGCCGTCAGCACCGCTTCGCCGACGCCCAGCGCGACTTCACCCGGGCCAAGGACGTCTTCGAGTGCCTGGCGGACGCCGACGGCGCCGGCTACGCCTGGCACGGCGTCGGCTGGATGCACGAGTGGCTCGGCCGGCAGGCCGAGGCCAGGGCGTGCCACGAGATGGCAATGCGGCGCTTCGAGACCGCCGGCAACCGGCACGGGCAGGTCGACGTGCTGTGCTCGCTGGGCGCGATCGAGCGGCGGGCGGGCCGGAACTCCGCGGCCGAGGCGTACCTGCGCCGGGCCCTCGAGACGGCGACCGAGCTGGACGACCGGATGGGCATGCTGTCGGCGGCGCTGGAGCTGGGCCGGGTGCTGCACGCCCGCGGCGAGCTGGCCGGGGCCGTCGAGCACATCCATGCCAGCCTGACCGACGCGCACCAGCTCGGCGACCCGGACCTGGTGGCCAACCTGCGGCTGACACTGGCCGAGACGTACCTGCGGATGGGCGCGAAGGACACCGCGCGCACCGAGGTGCAGCAGGCGCTGGTGTTCTTCGACGAGCACGACGACATGGCCGGCAAGGCGTGGGCGTGGCGGCTGCTGAGCTGGGTCGGGCTGCTGACCAACTCGCCGGAGTCGGCGCTGGCGCTGGCCGAGCGGGCCGTCGCCACGACCGAGGGCCTGGAGCTGCGGCAGGAACACGCCCGTGCGCTGCGGCAGCTCGGCCACGTGCTGCATGCGGCCGGCAAGCCGGCGGACGCCGGACTGTGTTGGCGGCAGGCGGAAACCCTGTTGGACGACGCCGGTTTCCACGCCGAGGCGGCCGAGATCCGGGCTCACTCCGGGACGGTCGAGACCGGCTCCAACGTGTAGACCCGGTAGGCGGCCTGGATCACCGGCTGCGCGACGTTGCGCACCCGCACCCCGCCGGCGGTGGTGCCGGCCTCGCTGCCGTAGTGGGCGTGCCCGTGCACGGCGAGGTCGACGGAGCTGTCGTCGATGGCCTCGGCCAGCAGGTACGAGCCCAGGAAGGGGAAGATCTCCGGCGGCTCGCCACGCAGCGTGTCGGCCGACGGCGAGTAGTGCGTCAAGGCCACCCGGACGTCGGCGGTCAGACCCAGCAGCGCGGTCCGCAACTGCTCGGCGACGTCCTCCGTGTGATGGATGAACGCCTTCATCTCGCGCTCCCCGAAGGCATGCCCGCACTTCCCGGCGAAACCCCCGCCGAAGCCCTTGGCGCCGGCGATGCCGATCCGCGTGCCGTCGACGTCGATCACCGTTCCGCTGCCCTCCAGCACGGTGATGCCCCGGTCGGCCAGCAGCGCGGCGATCTTGTCCTCGGCGTCGGACTGGTGGTCGTGATTGCCGAGCACCGCCACGACCGGCACGTCCAGCTCGGCGAACTCGTCGGCGACGACCTCGCCCTCGGCCACGGTGCCGAGCCGGGTCAGATCACCGGCCAGCAGCAGCACATCGGCCTGTTCGGCGATGCTTTCGTAGGACGGGCGCAGGGTTCCCCTCGTGTCGACGCCGAGATGCACGTCGCCGACGGCGGCGACCCGGATCATCGCAGATCCTCCTGTTCGGTCGGCGGATCCGCCCGCACGATGTGCACCTCGTTGTGCAGCACCATTCCGTCCGTGTGCTCGGTGACGACCTCGGCGATCGCCGCCCGGCGCTGCTCGCACGCCACGTCCCCGGACAGGAACAGCTGATCGCCGCGGATGCGCACGTGCACCCCCAGCTCCGCGGTCCGCGGGTCCTCGGCGAGCGCACGCCGCAGCGCGGCCACGTCGTACTGGGGCACGTTCACGGCACGACCTCCTCGATGTCCAATCGCTTGAGCAGCAACAGAAACGCCTCCGCGTACGGTGATTCGGCGGTGCGGTCCCACACCTGCTTCCAGTCGACCTGCTCGCGCAGCGCCCGCGCGATCGGCAGCACCTCGGTGAAGTCGCAGCGGTGCGGTCCGAACACCTTGAGCTTGTCCGTCATCAGGTCGGTCGCGGTGGCCACCGGCATCTCCGCCGGCCCCACCCGCATCCACTCCGCGCGCTTGAGGACCTCCTCGGTCACCGGCTCCCGATTGGGGTGGTGCAACAGATCCACCAGCCGATCGCCGTCATACACCTTGGCCAGCCAGTCAAGCGGCGTTTCGGCGGCGCGCATTCCCTGCGCCACCAAGGCACTCACCGCTCGCGGCGTGTCCTCTTCCCGTACGAGGACGTCCACGTCGTGCGTGGTGGGCGGGCCACCACGCGCATACACGGCGCATCCGCCGGTCAGCGCGAACGCCACGTCGGCGGCGTGCAGCGTGTTCGCGACCTTGGCCAGCGAGCGCAGCAGCTCTTTCTGCTCCACTCCGACCGAATACCCGCTGCGGGCACGGCTAATCCGGCCAGCTGTTCGGGCCGGCTAGTCGGGGCAGCGCACCTCCTCCGGCCGGCGGTCCGGCCGCAGTCCGCGCCACGAGGAGTGCCTCAGCACGCCGTCCACCGTGAACTTGCGGTACTCCACCTCGCCCACCCGCTCCGGCCGCAGCCAGTGCACCCGCCTCGCCCGGTCCCTCGGCACCGTGTTGACGAACGGAGGATCCTTGCGCGCCAACGGTTCCAGCTCACGTTGCAGGTCACGCAGCGCCTGATCCGTGAAGCCCGTGCCGACGTCCCCGATGTACCGCAGCCCGCTGTCGTCGTACGCGCCGAGCAGCAGCGCCCCGATCGTGCCGTCCCGGCGGCCCTGCCCCGGCCGCCAGCCGCCCAGCACCACCTCCTGGGTGTGGACGAACGGGTGCTTCAGCCATTCCGTGCTGCGGCGGCCCGGGTGGTAGCGGGAGTTCGTGACCTTGGCGATCAGCCCCTCCAGCCGCGAGGCCGCCGCGATGCGCAGCAGCTCGTTCGGGTCGATGTCGGCGTGGTCGTAGTACGGCGTCACCGAGAACTCCGGGCTGCTCGCCCCCAGCTCCCCCAGCAGCTCCCGCCTTTTCCGGTACGGCTCGTCCGTGAGGTCCCGCCCGCCCAGCCGCAGCAGGTCGAAGGCGAAGTACCGCACCTTCACCGCCCGGTTCTGCAGCAGGCTGAAGTCCGGCACCCCGTCCCGGTCCAGCGCCACGATCTCCCCGTCGACCACCGCCTCGACGCCGATCCCCGGCGCCGTCAGCTCCGCGTACCTGACGGTTAAATCGTTCAAGTTCCGGCTGTTCAGCCGCGTCGTGCCGTCCGCCGCCACCCGCATGACCGCCCGGTACCCGTCCCACTTGAACTCGTACGACCACCCCCCGCCGTCCGGCAGCGCTCCCCCGTCGGAGCTCGCCAGCATCGGCTCCACCGGCTCCGGCACCGCCGACCGTCCCACCACCGCCTCACCGTAACCCGGATGGAGTAGTCAGGCCACCGGAACGATCGCCGCCTCCACCAACTGCCCTTCGGCCACGGTGAGCAGGCCGATCGTGCCGTGCGGCTGGCGGCGGCGGTCGGTCGGCGAGCCGGGGTTGAAGATCCGCACGCCGGCCTCGGTGACGTCCATCGGGATGTGCGAGTGGCCGAACACCACGAGGTCGGCGCGTGGAAAGCGGCGTTGCATGCGAGCGGCCCGGCCGTCCTTGTGGCCGCTGTCGTGGATCATCGCCACCCGCAGGCCGTCGATGTCCAGCTCCAGCGTCTCCGGCGCGCCCCAGGCGGCGACGTCGGGACCGTCGTTGTTGCCGAGCACCACCTGTACTGGCGCGTACACCGCGAGCTCGTCCAGCACGAATGGCACGCACACGTCGCCCGCGTGCAGGATGAGGTCGGCGTCCCGCAGGTGCTCGGCCACCCTCGGCGGGCAGGCCTTCCACCGGCGCGGCGCGTGAGTGTCGGACAGCACCACTACTCGCACCGCACCAGCATGCCCGCTCGGCGGAACGATCGCCGTTCCGCCGAGCGGCACACGAGTCACCAGCCGACGGCGACCTCCAGCCACTGGGGGTCGCCGTGGGAGACGAAGGAGGACTGGCCGGCCACGTCGTCGTACGGGAAGCCGTAGGCGAGGTGGTTGATGCCGTGGTCGTGCCAGAACTTGGCGTAGTAGTTGGCCGGCGCGGCCTTGTAGAGTTGCGACGGGTCCTGCTGCTGGGAGGGCGGCAGCTGGGCGGTGTGGCGGTTCAGGGCGGCGCACATGGTGCGGGTTGCCGGCCATCGAGCTGGCGCAGCCGAAGATGAACTGACGTGGTCTCGTTGACGCCGACGGACTGGCGCGTAGGAGGTGAAGTAGTTCGGCGTACTGGCCGCCCGGGCTGGAAGGCCGCGACGCTGCCCGGGGGCGGGGATCCGGTACGGGGACTGGACCTGCGCGAGCTGCTTGAACTCGGCGGGCACCTCGTTGACGAACTTCTGGAAGGTCGCGGCGCGGTCCTCCTGGAAGGTCTGGTAGTCCTCGCCGACCTGGACGTCGTAGCCGTCGTGCGCGTGCAGGCGCATGGCCAGCTTGAGCCCGAAGGCGTCGACCCGGGTGGTGTTGCCGTTGAACACCGCGGCCCCGACCGTGAACTCGATGAAGTCGAAGTACTGGCTGTTGGGCGAGCCGAGGTAGAAGTACATGCGGCCGGCGGAGTTGGCCGGCATGTCGAGGTAGGGCTGCTCGGCGATGGAGTGGGTCTGGCCGTTGAAGCTCCAGTACACCTGGCTGTCCGGGTACTTGCCGTTGGTGCGGTTGAGGATCTTCACCTCGACCACGTTGTGCGCGGCGGGGATGGAGCTGGTGTCGCCCCAGAAGGAGTCGGGCGGGGCGCCGGTGCCGCCGCCGGGGTTGGAGCCGCCGCCGGTGCCGAAGACCTGGAACTCGAACAGCGAGTAGCCGTACGGAGTGCCGCGCTGCGTGCCGTACATGCGCACGTAGCGTCCGGATCCGGTCACGTTCAGCGTTTGCGTGCCGCCGGCACCGGTGGTGGTGCTGTAGATGGAGCTCCAGTTGACGTTGTCGTTGGACACCTGGATCTGGAACGCCTTGGCGTAGGCGGCTTCCCAGTTCAGCACGACCTGGCTGACGGTGGCCGCGCCACCGAGGTCGACCTCGAGCCACTGCGGGTCGCTGAAGGCGACGACCAGCGGGTGCCGGTGTTGCCGTCGACCGCGTTGAACGCGCCGAAACTGGCGTTCTCCGTGGACGATGACGTGGCCGGTTTGCCTTGCGATATCAAGGTTCCCGCAGCGTGTGCGGGCGCGATGCCGAGAACGGTGGCCGTCATGGCGACGGCGGCCAGCAGGGCGGCGCGAAGCCGCCGCCGCGGCGGTGCGGTGATGGACATGGTCCCTCTCCAGAGCCGGCAGGGGCAAGGGGGAGAGCGCTCTCAAGGGCAGGCTCATACGATTACGGCCAGATGTCAAGGATGTTTACGCGACTGGCGGCACACCTCTTGACGTCAACGGAATCGAGGGAGATGCTTCCCTATGAGAGCGCTCTCGCACGCTCCCCTGTTACCTCGATTGGTGACGCCTCCCGCCAGATGCGGTCGCCCTGCCCGCCCGCAAGGAGTGCCCATGTCGATCAGGGACAAGTGCGCGCGCCTGGTCCGCTCACCCGGACGGCTCGCCACCGGCCTGCTCGCGTTGACCCTGACAGCAGCAAGCGCGATCGGTTTGACCGCGCCGACAACAGTGCAGGCCGCCGTGGCCGAACCCGCCGCGGCACAGCCGGCCGCCGTGCCCGCCCCGCCCGCCGGCTTCACCACCACCTGGAGCGACGACTTCACCGGCGCCGCGAACACCGGCCTCGACACCGGGACCTGGCGCTACGACGCCGGCCCCGGCTGCAGCTTCGGCACCGGCGAGATCGAGACGATGACCAACAGCACCGCCAACGTCTACCAGGACGGCAACGGCCACCTGGTGCTCAAGGCGCTGCACTCCGGCACCGACCCGAACTCCGGCTGGACGTCCGGCCGGGTCGAGACGCAGGCCGACG
Organism: uncultured Verrucomicrobiae bacterium; assembly: GCA_963824205.1. Lineage (GTDB taxonomy): Bacteria > Verrucomicrobiota > Verrucomicrobiia > Chthoniobacterales > UBA10450 > JBBRDU01. The sequence goes on from CAWGOG010000003.1 coordinate 569,170, forward strand.
GCTTCGGCGCGCCGCCCGGCGGCGTCGTGCGGATGCAGGCCTCCATCCAGCAGCCGAACCTGACCACGGCCAACGGCGCCGGCTACTGGCCGGCGTTCTGGATGCTCGGCTCGCCGCTGCGCATCGGCGCCGGCGTGGCCGGGCTCCGGCGAGGTCGACATCCTGGAGGACATCAACGGCCGCAGCTCGGTGTTCGGCACGCTGCACTGCGGCGTCAGCCCCGGCGGCCCGTGCAACGAGTCGACCGGCATCGGCAGCGGCGAGCACGCCTGCTCCGGCTGCCAGACCGGCTACCACACCTACGCGCGTCGAGATCGACCGCTCCACCTCGCCCGAGCAGATCCGCTGGTACCTCGACGGCGCGCAACTACTTCACCGTCAACTCCAACCAGGTCGACGCCACCACCTGGGCCAACGCGGTCGACCACGCTTCTTCATCATCTTCGACCTGGCGATGGGCGGCGGCTTCCCGGCGGCGTTCGGCGGCGGCCCCAACGCCGCCACCGTCGTCCGGCGGGCCAGATGAACATCGACTACGTCGCCGTCTACAACAAGGCGCCGGCCGAACGTCGATCGGCGACCGAACATCGCCCAGGGCAAGCCGACCACCGCGTCGTCGACCGAGAGCGCGGACTTCCCGGCGTCCAACGCCACCGACGGCAACATCACCACCCGCTGGTCCAGCGCGTTCAGCGACCCGCAGTGGCTGCAGGTCGACCTCGGCCAGCGCTACAACATCAGCCACGTCGACCCTGAACTGGGAGGCCGCCTACGCGCACGGCGTACCAGATGCAGACCTCCAGCCGACGGCACCAACTGGACAACGGTCTACACCAACAACAACAGTCCGACGGCGACATCCAGGACACACGCGACTGACCGGCACCGGCCGCTACATGCGGGTCTACGGCACCCAGCGGGCCTCCGCGTACGGCTACTCGCTCTACGAGTTGGCGGTGTACGGCACGCCGCGCGGCGGCGGCGGCACCGGCGGCACGCTGCTGTCCCAGGGCAAGACGGCCACCGCGTCCTCGCACCGAGAACGCCGGCTTCCCGGCCGTCGAACGCCGTCGACGGCAACACCGGCACCCGCTGGTCGAGCGCCTTCAGCGACCCGCAGTGGCTCCAGGTCGACCTCGGCGCCACGCACACCATCAGCAAGGTCGTAGCTGAACTGGGAGGCCGCCGTACGCCAAGGCGTTCCAGATCCAGACGTCCACCGACGGCACGCAACTGGACGACGATCTACCGCACCACGACCGGCACCGGCGGCAACCAGACGCTCACCGTCACCGGCTCCGGCCGCTACGTGCGGGTGAACGGGACCGCGCGGGCCACCCAGTACGGCTACTCGCTGTGGGAGTTCCAGGTCTTCGGCAGCTGAACTCCAACGGTTCACGTCAGCGGGTGGTGTGCGCGCCCCCGTTGACGTGAACCGTCTGCCCGGTGATGTGCCGTGCCCCCGTTGACGCCAGGAATTCCACCGTCGCCGCGATGTCGTCCGGGTTGCCGGCGCGTCCCGTGTGGGTGGCGGCGATCAGGGCCTCGCGGCGCTGATCGGTGAGCCGGCCCTGGAAGAAGTCGGTTTCCTCGATATAGCCCGGCGACACCAGGTTGGCCGTCAGGCCCCGCGGCCCGATCGCGGCCGACAGCCCCGCCGTCCACGCATGCAACGCCGCCTTCGCTGCGCCGTAGCCGCTGCCGGCGTACTCCGCGCCGATCGAGCCCACGTTGATCACCGTGCCGCCGGGGCGCAGCTTGTCGAGCACCGCCGTGGTGGTGAGGACGGCACTGAGCAGGTTGGCATCCAGGTTCGCCCGCCAGGACGCCGCCACGTCAGCCAGGTCGGTCGCCGACGGCCGACCGATATCCGTGTTGCCTCCGGCCATGTTGACCACCACGTCCAGCTCCGGCCCGATCGCCTCGGCCAGTTCCCGAACCTGGCGCGGATCGGCCGCGTCGCAGGCGATCGGCTCGGCGTCGATCTCCTTCGCGGTCGCCGCCAGCCGCGCCCCGTCCCGACCGGTGATCACCACCGTGTCCCCGGCCCGGCGAAACCGGGCCGCGACCGCCCTGCCGATGCCGCCGCTTCCACCCGTGACCAGCACCTTGCGCGTCATGACCAGCCCCCTCGCTGCTATGTTTAGCACTAAACGTAGCCAGGAGGTGGGACGTTGTCCAACTATCCGCTCGACGATCCGGTGTCGGCCTGGCCCGTCGCGGACATCGTGGAGGCGTGGACGCGTGAGCTGCCGGGGGCGGCCACCGACTCGATCGGGGTGATCACGCCGCTCTGGCGCACTGCCAAGGCATTGGCCGACGATCGGCGGCGGACGCTGGCGGGGCTGGGGGTCGATCCGTCGACGCTGGATCTGCTCAGCGTGATCCGGCGCGCGGGAGAGCCGTACGAGCTGACGACACGGGAGATCACGCGCCGCACGCTGGTCACGGCGGGCGCGATCTCGCAGCGGATCGGCCGCGCCGAGGAGGCTGGTCTGGTGGAGCGGGCACCCTCGACGGCGTCGCGGCGGGCCGTGTCCGTGAGGCTCACGGAGGCCGGACACCGTCTCATCGAGCAGACCGTGCGGCAGCTGCTGGAACACGAGGCCGGGCTGGTCGAATCGCTCAGCGCGAAGGAGAGGCACGTGCTGGCCGGGTGCCTGGCGAAGATCGATGCGGCCCTGGGGTGACGTGCGCTATACATGGGGCTGTCCGAATTCTGAGGGGAATCCATGGGCGGCCTGTCGACGCGGGACTACGAGCGCATGCTGGACCTGGCGGCCGCGGTGATGGACACGGCGGCGCCGGAGTCCCCGTGGCCGCTGGTGGCGGAGGAGCTGGCGCGGGCGCTGGGCGGCACGATGGTGCTGCTGTCGGACGTGAACGGCCCGGCGGGGACGGCGAGGGTGGAGGCCTGGGCGCCGGAGTGGGTGGGCTCGCTGCCGCTGGATCGGTTGCTGCGCAAGGGACTTGACGGCGGCCATCCGCTGCCGGAGCACTACGCCCGCACGGGGGATCAGCGCCCGCTGGCGGTGACCGACGTGGCGGAGATGAGCGTGTGGCGGCGAACGGAGGCGTACGCGACGCTGCACGAGACGGTGGGAGTGGTGCGGCACATCGCGATTCCCTTGCCGGCCAAGGCGAAGGGGCAGTTCCGGACGTTCGTGGTGCATCGCGACGGCGGCGATTTCGACGACCGGGAGCGGAGTTACGTGCGCCGGATGCAGCCGCTGCTGGTGAGCGTCGACCGCTTCGTACGCCAGCTCACCGAGTGGGCCGAGTCCGTGCAACACCAAGAGCAGCCCCTGGAGTCGGCGGCCGAGACGAAGCTGACGCCACGCGAGATCGCCGTGCTCAGCCTCCTGGCCGACGGCATGACGGCCGAGGCGATCGGCCGCCGGCTGGGCATCTCCAACCGGACGGTCCACAAGCACACCGAGAACCTCTACCGGAAGCTCTCCGCCACCGACCGCCTGATGGCCGTCCTCCGCGCCCAGGGCATGGGCCTGCTGCCGACGCGCTGACCTACTTGGCGATCCGGTCCGTCCGGTCGCCGTCCGAGGTGAACGCGACGCCACGGGCGCGCGGCACGGTGGGCAGGCCGCCGATGGGGTAGTCCAGCGCCTGCAGGATGTCGTCGGGCAGGGATTCGGCCGGCACGCCCACGCGGAGCAGGAGTTCCCGGACCTGGACGGACTCGGAGCGGGTGAGGATGTCGATGACGCCGGCCCGCAGCAGGCTGAGCCGCCGGCTGAAGCGCTGGATGTCGACGGGCCGGCCGCCACGCAGGTCGAGCCACTCGGCCTGGTGCTTGCGGGCCATCTCGGTCAGCCGCACGTAGTCGAGCAGGCTGGTGCCGGAGCCGGAGCGGGGCACGTCGGTGAACTCGGAGCCGTCGATGACCGGCTGCGGCCACTGGCGGTGGTAGTCGGCGGCGGACGGGGCGCGATAGGCCCACAGGAATACGCCACCGCCCTGCGTTGTTTCCACCAGCAGACACCGGTCCGGCAGGCCGTAGACCGACGCGATCCGAGCGGCGGCAGCCGCCGCGAGCTGCGGGGTCGTGCCGCTGACATGACCGCACCAGCCGTGCGGCGTGGGCATCGGATCCAGGACGGCGCCGGGCAGCGGACCAGCGGAAGAAGCGACGTCACGCGTCCACACCGCCACGATCTCGCCACGCTGCATGCGAGAACGATAGCGCCCCGGATGATCGGGCTACGCCAGCGAGCCACCGGGAACACACTTGCGCGGCTTGGGCCGAGTGCCCTACCATCCACATTGTCTACCTCAAGTGGGTGCGGATCACTCCCCCCACCAGAGGAACTCACCACCGAGATCCATCACCGCAGCCTTCTGCGGGAGATCTCTGTCCGCGGCCTGTCTGCCGCATCCATCGAAGCAAGGAACACAAACCCATGAACACCAACGACAACACCGAGTTCGAGGATGTCGGCGGCATCCTCGACATCGTCAGCAACCGAGCCTTCCTCAGGGTCGACGGCTACCTGCCCGGCCCCGACGACGTCCAGGTCACCACGACACAGGTCCGCGACAGCGGGCTGCGCCGGGGCGACTCCGTCACCGGAAAGGCCACCGCCGCAGGGAAACTGGTCAGCGTGGACACGGTCAACGGCCAGCGGCCGGGCTATCGCCGTCCGCAGTTCGAGAACCTGACCCCGTTGTACCCCAACGAAAGGCTCCGTCTGGAGACCGAGCCGCACCTGCTCACGACCCGGGTCGCCGACCTGGTGATGCCGGTCGGCAAGGGCCAGCGCGCCCTGGTCGTCGCCCCGCCGAAGGCGGGCAAGACCTCTGTGCTGCAAGCGATCGCGCACGGCATCAGCAAGAACCACCCGGAGTGCCACCTGATGCTGGTGCTCGTGGGCGAACGCCCGGAGGAGGTCACGGACCTGGCCCGATCGGTGCCGGGCGAGGTGATCGCGGCGACGTTCGACCAGCCCTCCAGGGAACACACGGCCATCGCCGAGCTGGCCATCGAGCGGGCCAAGCGCCTGGTCGAGATGGGCCGGGACGTGGTGGTGCTGCTGGACTCCCTGACCCGGCTGGGTCGCGCCTACAACCTGTCGGCCCCGAACTCGGGCCGCATCCTGTCCGGCGGCATCGACGCCGGCGCGCTGGCCCCGCCGAAGAAGTTCCTGGCGGCGGCCCGCAACATCGAGGACGGCGGCTCGCTGACCATCTTCGCCACGGCGCTGGTCGACACCGGCTCGCTGGGCGACAACCTGATCTTCGAGGAGTTCAAGGCCACCGGCAACGCCGAGCTGCGCCTGGACCGCAAGATCGCGGCCAAGCGGGTGTTCCCGGCCGTGGACGTGACCGGCTCCGGCACCCGCCACGAGGAGCTGCTGATGACGCCGGCCGAGCTCGCCGCCACCCGCCGCATGCGCCGCGCCCTGGAGGGCCGGGACGTGGACGTGCTGCTGGACGGCCTGCGCAAGACCAGCACCAACGCCGACTTCCTGGTGCAGATCACGCAGACCACACCGCCGGCTCGCTGAACGTGAGCTGCCTGTGCTCGTATCCTGGACGGGTGCGGACTCGACCGACCCTGACCTGGACGATCCCCGGTGCGGAGCTGCCGCGGACCACCAGCTTGACCGAGGTTGTCGACGTTGTCGGGCGCGGCCGGGTCGCCGTGCTCAGCGGCGCGGGGCTCTCCACCGAGTCGGGCATCCCCGACTACCGCGGCGACGGCGGCAGCCTGCGCCGGCACACCCCGATGACCTACGACGAGTTCGTGGCCAGCGAGCACGGCCGCCAGCGGTACTGGGCCCGTAGCCACGTCGGCTGGCGCACCATCGCCCGCGCGGCCCCGAACGACGGCCATCGCGCCGTCGCCGAGCTGCAGCGACGGCGGCACTGCTGACCGGCGTCATCACGCAGAACGTCGACGGCCTGCACCAGGCGGCGGGGCCGCCGACGTCATCGAGCTGCACGGCAGCCTGGACCGCGTGATCTGCCTCGGCTGCCGCGCGACCGCGGCCGCGCGACGAGCTGGACCGGCGCCTGCGCGCCGTGAATCCCGACTTCGGTGGCGTCGCCACCCGCATCAACCCGGACGGCGACGTCGAGCTGGCCGAGCAGGTGGTGCGCCGGGTTCTCCCTGGTCGACTGCGGCGGGTGCGCCAGGGCGTGCTCAAGCCGGACGTCGTGTTCTTCGGGGAGAACGTGCCGCGGCCACGGGTGGAGCAGTGCTACCAGCTGGTCGACGACTCCGACGCCCTGCTGGTGCTGGGTTCCTCCCTGACCGTGATGTCCGGCCTGCGTTTCGTGCGGCACGCCGCCCGCGCCGGCAAGCCGGTGCTGATCATCAACAAGGGCCGGACCCGGGGCGACAAGGAGGCCTCGGTGCGGGTCGACCGCCCGCTCGGCCAGGCGCTGACCGAACTCGTCGGCTCGGTCTGACGGCGGGGCGCCCCGGCGACGGATCCCGTCGCCGGAGGCCCGAAGCCCTCAGTGCTCGGTGATGGCCGGCGGTGAGGGCAGCTGGTAGCCGGAGGCGCCGAGATTGGCCTGCGCCGAGCCCGCCACGCCCCGCTGGTGATCATCTTCTGCAGCGCGGCGTCCACTTTGCTGCCGTCGGCGTCGCCCTTGCGCAGGCCGATGCCGTAGGAGTCCTTGGTGAAGGGCTTGCCGACAATGCGGAGCAGCTCAGGGTTCTGCGCCGCGTAGCCGGCCAGGATCACGTCACCGGTGGTGACGGCGTCGACGATGCCGGCCAGCAGGGCGGTGACGCAGTCGGTGTACGCGGCTGTACTCGACCAGCGGCGTATCTCTGCGCGAACTTGTCCTTCACCTGCTGGGCCGAGGTCGTGCCGGCGACCGTGCAGAGCTTCTTGCCGTTCAACGACTGCGGGCCGGTGATCGAGGGGTCGTCCAGCCGCACCAACAGGTCCTGGCCCGAGGGTGAAGTACGGGCCGGCGAAGTCGACGAGCTTCTTGCGCTCGTCGCTGATCGTGTACGCGGCGACGACCATGTCGACCTTGGCGCTGGTCAGCAGCGTCTCCCGGTAGGTGGGCTGGGCTTCCTTCCAGGTGATGTTCTGCCGGGCTACGCCCAGCTCGTTGGCGACGTACTTGGCCACATCCACGTCGAAGCCCTTGAACAGGCCGTTAGCGTCTCTCGCCCAGCCCGGGCTGATCGAACCGGATGCCGATGGTCAGTTGGCCCTGGCCGGCGTCCCGGTCAGCGATCCGGCGGGCCCGCTTCGTCCGCAGGCGGCGACAAATGTCAGGGCTGCCAGCACGGCAGTAATCCGCACTAAACCACGGCGGCGCATGGTCATGTCTCCTCAAAGTTCGCATTGCACGGCAAAACAAACCTCAGGCAGGCAGACCTGAACTTCATCCACATCTTAACTTATGAACTGGATCACAGACCAGGTCGCAATAGCGGTCACCCCTGTCCGAATCTCCGCATCCATGCACGTGAACCGCCATGTCCGCAGGGCATTCGGGCCGCAATGACCCCTATACGCGAATGGACCACGCGGTGGTCCCATCATGGGATGACTATGGCATACGAATCGCCGCCGCGTGACCCTATTGGCACCGACGGTATTCACGACGGCCTCCGTTGACGCGCCGCAACACGGCGACGCTCACGGTAAATGTGCGAAATATGTCCATACCCACGCTGGACAACGAGCCACCGTACCCAAATCGAACCGCATCGACAGCGGCCCTAAGGGCGCGGCAGCCGACCCGGCTCCTTGTGCAGGTCGGCCAGCAGGTCGCCGTGCTTGGCCAGGCGGGCCAGGACGTCCGGCGCGGTGAAGGTGACGTCGGCCGGCTTGCGGCAGCGCTCGACCTCACGCCACGTGAGCGGCGTGGACACGGTCGGCATGTCCCGAGCCCGTAGCGAGTACGGCGCGATGGTGGTCTTGGCCGGGTTGTTCTGGCTCCAGTCGACAAAAACCCGGCCACCGCGACGGGCCTTGGCCATCACGGCGACGTACCGGTCGGGATGGGCGGACGCAAGGCGCTGAGCCACGGCCTTGGCGTACTCGGAGGTGCGCTCCGGGTCGCGGACCTGAACCGGGACGTACATCTGAAGGCCCTTGGAGCCGCTGGTCTTGGGGAAGCCGGTCAACCCGTCCTCGGCCAGGATCTCCCGGATCAGCAGGGCGGCCTCGCAGCACTCGACGACGGTGGTGTCGGGGCCCGGATCGAGGTCGAAGACCAGGAGATCGGGCGGCCGCACGCCGCCGCGCGGGCCGACGGTCCACTGTGGAACGTGCAGCTCCAGCGCCGCCAGGTTGGCCGCCCACACCAGGCCCGGCAGGTCGTCGATCATGGCGAAGTCGAGGGTCTCGGCCCCGCGCGAGCTGCCCGGCGTGGGCAAGGTCATGGTGCGCAACCACTCCGGCGCATGGCGGGAGACGTTCTTCTCGAAGAAGGACTGCGAGTCCACGCCGTCGGGAAAGCGCTTCAGCGTCACCGGCCGCTCGGCCAGATGCGCCAACAGCACCGGCGCGACCTGGCGGTAGTAGTCGATCACGTGCGCCTTGGTGAAGCCGTCGGCCGGATAGAGGATCTTCTCCAGGTTGGTCAGCTTCAGCCGCCGCCCCTCGACCTCGACCATGGTCGAGGTGTTGATCCGCTTGCCACGCTTGCGGACCAGCCAGTCCTTGTCCTCCTTGTGGATGAACACATAGCGCCCGTCGAGCTGGGTTCCGTGGAAGGTCACGTCGATCTCGTAGTCGGTCCACTTGTGCGTCTCGTACGTGCCACGGTCCCAAATGGACACGTGACCGCCGCCGTACTCCCCCTTGGGGATGTCGCCCTCGAACGAGGCGTACTCCATGGGGTGGTCCTCGGTGTGCACGGCCAGCCGCACCGCGCCGGGATTCATCACCAGCCCCTTGGGCACGGCCCACGACACCAACACGCCATCTCGTTCGAACCGCACGTCGTAGTGCAGCCGGGTGGCGTGATGCTCCTGCACCACAAAGACGTCGTCGTCGCCGACGGGCAGCGGACCGTCCGCGGGCACCGGCTCCGGAGTGCGCCGGGCATCCCGTTTCCGCCGGTACTCGTGAAGATCGGCCATGAAAGCCAGGCTACCGCCGATCGTGCGCGTGCACCGATCGCTCGACGTCCGGCCCGATGTAGGTGCCCAGCCGCTCGCCGCCGCAGATCGCCGCCATCACGCCCGTGCGCTCGATGTCGAACACGTGCATCGGCAGCTTGTGGTCGCGGGCCAGGATGAACGCGGACTGGTCCATCACGCCCAGCTCGTTGTCCAGCACGTGGGCGTAGGTCAACCGGGCGAAGCGCAGCGCCTCCGGATGCTTGTTCGGGTCGCTGTCGTAGACGCCGTCGACGCCGTGCTTGGCCACCAGCAACGCGTCGGCGCCGATCTCGATGGCCCGCTGCACGCTGGGATAGTCGGTGGTCAGGAACGGCTGGCCGATCCCGCCGGCCAGGATGACCACGGACCCCTTCTCCAGATGGTGCACCGCCCGCAGCCGGATGTACGGCTCGGCCACGGCGTCGATCGGCACGGCGGTCATCACCCGCACGTCGTGCTCGCCCAGCGCGGTGAGCCGCCCGCGCAGCAGCAGGCTGTTGATGACCGTGCCGAGCATGCCGATGTTGTCCGCTTCGACCCGGTCGATGCCCCACGCCTCGGATCTGTTGCCCCGAAAGACATTGCCACCGCCGACGACCACCGCCACCTGGATGCCCAGCCGCCGCACGGAGACCACTTCGGACGCCAGGTGGTCCAGCGCGGCGGCGCTGAATCCGTACTCGTCGGGCCCGGCGATGGCCCGGCCGCTCAGCTTCACCACGATGCGACGCACGACACGGAGCCTAGATCCCGGCAACGTCCGCGCGCGATGGAACGATGTACCGGTCATGGAGCAGCCGGTCACCACCACCTGGCGTCGCAAGCTGGCCGTGGTCGTGGTGTTGGTGCTGGTGGTGTTCGGCGTGGCCACGGTGCGCCTGTTCGTGCTGCCGGACCTGAACCCGCTGCCCGCGCACGCCGATGCGATCATCGAGCTGGCCGGTCCGGGCAATCGGGACGCGACGACCATGGCCCTGGTGCGCTCCGGCCGGGCGCCGGTGGTCGCGCAGTCGACGGTGCCGGTCGAGGCCGGCACCCACCGCTGCCTGCCGCCGGTCGAGGGCGTCGAGGTGCTGTGCTTCAACCCCGACCCCGGCACCACCCGCGGCGAGGCCCGCTACATAGGCGAGATGGCGGCGCAGCGGCACTGGCAGTCGGTCATCATCGTCACCACGCCCGATCACGCCCTGCGCGCGCAGCTGCGGATCAGCCGGTGCTTCCCGGGCACGATCTCCGTGGCGACCTCGCCGCTGCCCTGGTGGGACTGGTTCCGGCAGATCCCGTACCAGTGGGCGGCCAGCGCCAAGGCCCTGGTGTTCCAGACCGACTGCTGACCTGCCCGAACCCGTATTTCGGTGTGCCTGTGAGCGGGACTCGCGGGGGTTCGGAAGTCGACACATGGGTGCCTGAGAGCGGGACTCGCGGTTGTGAAGGCTGGGGATCGTGACGATCGCGGAGCAGGTCGAACAGATGCAGGCCGGTATGGCGAGCCAGATGCCGGCGGACGGTGAACTGCTGGACGCCCACGGACAGCCGACCACGCTGGCCGAGGTCACGCGGGGCAAGCCGGCGGTGGTGGTCTTCTACCGCGGCGCCTGGTGCCCGTACTGCAACGTCGCGCTGCGGACGTACGAAGCGGAACTGGTGCCGGAGCTGACCGCGCGTGACGCAACGCTGGTCGCCCTCAGCCCGCAGAAGCCGGACGGCTCGCTGAGCATGCGGGAGACCAACGCCCTCACGTACGCCGTGGTGTCGGACCCGGGCAACCAGATCGCCGGCAAGCTGGGCATCCTCACCGCGCCGACCGACGGGGCCGCGGCGCCCAGAAGGCGATGGGAATGGACCTGACCAGCGATCAACGCGGACGGCACGGTCGCGATGCCGATGCCGACGACGTCGTGCTGGACGCGGACGGCGTGATCCGCTGGATCGACGTGCACCCGAACTACACCACCCGCACCGAGGCGTCGGAGATCCTCGCGGCGCTGGACGAGATCAGGCCGTGAACGACTCGATGTAGTCGATCACCTGCGTCAGCGAGACCTCCAGCATCACGGTGTCGCGCCGCAGCTGGGTCAGCGCCAGGCCGCCCTGCAAGGTGGTCAGCAGGGTGATCGCCAGCCGGTCCGGGTCGGCCTCGCGGCGCAGCTCGCCGCGGTCGCGCATGGCGTGCAGGCCGCCCGGATCGCCCGTTCCCAGCGGTTGAAGCCCAGCACGACGTCGGCCCGGGCGTCGGCGTCGTGCTCGGCGATCTCCGAGCCCAGCGAGCCGATCGGGCAGCCGCCCCGGCACCCCAGCTCGCGCTGCAGGGCCACGATGGCGTCGGCCCAGGCCCGCAGCGACGCCACCGAGTCCAGCCGGGCCAGCATCTGCTCCTGGTGGCCCACGACGGCCTCGGACTGGTGCGCGATCACCGCCCGTACCAGGGCCTTCTTGTCGCGGAAGTAGTGGTAGACCTGCGACGTGCTGACCTCGGCCGCGGTCTGCACGTCCTCGGTGCTGGTGCCGGCCACGCCGTGCTCGAACATCAGCAGCGCGGCGGCCGAGACGATCCGCTCACGGGTCGCCCGCCCCTTGGCAGTCAGGCGCTCGGACATGACCCCAGTTTACGGACCGTCCACTCCAGAATTCCTGGGCGCGGCCCGGACGTGCATCCGCTCCCCCTGCGGGCCGAACAGGCTCAGGACCTCCACCGGGCGGTCGTCGCCGTTGCCGAACCAGTGCGGCACGTGCGTGTCGAACTCCGCCACCTCCCCCGCCTTCAGCACGATGTCGTGCTCGCCCAGGACCAGCCGCAGCCGCCCGGTCAGCACGTACAGCCACTCGTAGCCCTCGTGCGTCTTGAGGTCCGGTTCGAGGCGCACGCCGGCCGGGATGATGTGCTTGAACGCCCGCAGGCCGCCGGGCTGGCGGTTGAGCGGGATCATCGTCTCGTCGCCGCGGCGGAACGGCTTCAGGTGCACCCTCGGGTCGCCGGTCGGCGGCGCGCCCACCAGCTCGTCGAGGGGCACCTGATAGGCCTTGGCCAGCGGCAGCAGCAGCTCCAGGCTCGGTCGGCGGCCGCCCGACTCCAGGCGGGACAGCGTGCTCACCGAGATGCCGGTCGCCTTGGACAGCGCCGCCAGCGTGATGTCGCGCTGCTCCCGCAGGGCCCGCAGCCGCGGCCCCACCTCCGTCAGCACCTGCTCCAGCTCGTCACCCACCACCCCATCGCAGTTTCAGCAACCCCGTTTGTCAATTCGGCACCCCTAACGTCAGGAAGGGCCCCTTACTGACGTTGAACGCCAGGATCGGTCCCTTGATCTTGGCCACGGCGTCAGGAAGGGGTCCTTCCTGACGTTCAACGAGAGGATCGGTCCCTTGATCTTGTGCGTCAGGCGGAGGCGGCGGTGAGGGCGTCGAGGTGGGGCTGGGTGAGGTGGAGGGAGGGAGCCGCCAGGAGGGCGGGGAGCTGGTCGAGCTTGCGGGCGCTGGCGATGGGGGCGGCGACCTGCTTGCGGGAGCCGAGCCAGGCCAGGGCGATGGTCGCGAGCTCGGCGCCGGTGGCGGCGGCGATGGCGTCCAGGGCGGCGAGCACCTTGCGTCCACGCTCGGAGTCGACGTACTGGGCAACGCCGCCGGAGCGCACGGAGTCGGCGGTCACGCCGGGGCGGTGCTTGCCGGTGAGGAAGCCCATGGCCAGCGAGAAGTACGGGAAGACGGCCAGGTCGAACTTCTCGGCCACGGCGGCCAGCGGCCCCTCGTAGGTGTCGCGGGACATCAGGCTGTAGTGCGGCTGCAGCGCCACGTAGGCGGCCTTGCCGTTGCTGGCGGAGTACTCCAGGGACTCGGTCAGGCGCTCGGGCGACAGGTTGGAGGCGGCGATCTCCCGCACCTTGCCCGCCCGGACCAGCTCGTCGAGGGTGTCGATGATTTCGGGGACGGTCACCGTCTCGTCGTCGTGGTGGGTGTAGAGCAGGTCGATCCGGTCGGTCCCGAGCCGCTGCAGGCAGCCGTCGACGGCGGCCCGCATGGTCGCCGGCCGCAGGCCCGGGTGGTTCGCGTCGTCGGGCCAGCCGATCTTGGTCGCGATCACCACGCCGTCCCGCTTGGCCCACTGCCCGATGTAGCTCTCGGACAGCGTGCCGCCGTACAGCGCGGCGGTGTCCACGTGGTCGCCGCCGCCGTCGACGAAGGCGTCGAGGATCCGGGCCGCGCCGGCCGCGTCCACGGAGCGCCCGAAGACGTTGGTGCCCAGGCAGCGCGGGCCGACGGTGAGGGAGCCGATCGTTGTGGTCATACAACCGACCCTAGGCGGTGAAGGTCACCGGCGCTCGCGGGGTGTTGTCCACGGTGAGGTGGAAGATGTCGAAGCGGTTGTAGTGGCCGATGATGTCGTGCATCTGCTTGGGCTGGATGCAGCGGGCGAGGTCGATCTCGGCGTAGACGATGCCCTCCTCGTCGATGAGGGGGTCGACGAGGGGACGGCCGTCGGGGCCGAAGATGCCGGACAGGGCGCTGCGCTTGCGGCGCATGCGTTCGGCGATCACGGCGTTGTCGCCGGCGGCGATCTCGATCATCTCCTCGGTGATGGTCGAGCAGGCGACGAGGGAGAACAGCTTGCCCTCGAAGCAGTGTGCGGCGGTGCGGATGGCGATGGCCTCGGACATGTCGTAGTCGGTCGGCGCGACCGGCAGCGAGATGTAGCCGGCCACGTGCACGAGTTCGCCCTGGGCCAGCAGGGCGAAGCGGGCCAGGGTGTTGGTGTTCTCGCCGCACGCCAACACGCCGAGCGGGCCGATCGGGCGTCCGGTGCACACGGAGGGAGCTGGCGTCGCCGTTGGTCCACGTGAGCTTCTCGGCCCAGGTGGGCACCAGTTTCCGGTGCACGCCCAGGAGAGTGCCGTCGGCGCCGATGGTCAGCACGCTGTTGTAGAGCACGCCCAGGCTGTGCGGGCCGCGTTCGTTGACGCCGATGACCACGGTGCAGCCAGCGGCCTTGGCGGCGGCGCACAGGGTCTCGACATGGGGCCCGGGGACATCGATGGCGGAGCGGTAAAGCCGTTCGTACCAAGGGGAACCGTCGACCGGGTTCATGGTCCAGTTCCAGTACGGGTACCCGGGCACGAAAACCTCGGGGAAGGCCACGAGGGTGGCGCCGTTGGCGGCGGCCTCGTGGATCAGGGACACGGCCTTGTCGACGGTCGCGGCGGCGTCCAGGTAGACGGGCGCGGCCTGGACGGCGGCGGCGGTGAACCGCGGGAACTCATCCATTGGCCCTCCAGCGTCGGTGCACGAGATCCTCGGTGGGGCGCAGGGAAAGCTGCGGGCGGGGGCGGCCGGCGGACAGGGGTCGTCGGCTGCCGGCCCGGTGCATGGCCGGCCAGAACGCGCCCTCGCCGGCATAGCCGAGGGACGCGGCGGCGTGCAGCGGCCAAGACGGGTCGTGCAGCTGGGCCTGGCCGATGGCCACGAGGTCGGCACGGCCGGCGAGCACGATGGAATTCGCGTCGTCGTAGGAGGAGATGCCGCCGACGGCGATGGTCGGGGCGCCGACGTCGGCGCGGATCCGTTCGGCGAACGGGGTTTGGTAGCTGCGTCCGTACGCCGGCTTCTCGTGGGCCACGACTTCGCCGCTGGACACGTCGATCGCCGCGGCGCCGTGGGCCGTCAACGCCGCCGCGGTCTCGACGGCGTCCTCGATGGTGGTTCCACCGGGCGCCCAGTCGACGGCCGAGATCCGCACGATCACCGGCAGCTCGCCGAGTACGGAATCCAGCACCCGCAACGGGAACGACCGGTCAAGCCCCGGGTTGGTCAGCGGGGACAGGTGCACGGACAGCAGATTCCCGTGCCCGGCCTGGAGTTCGATGACGTCGAAGCCGGCCTCGACGGCCCGCCGCGCGGCCTCCGCGAACTGGTCCTCCACGCGCAGCGAGAGATCGCGGGAGGCATGGCTGAGTTGCACGCCGATCAGTGAACCGGTCTGCGAGTGGACGAAGTCGGTGATCCGCCGCCAGGCGCGGACGTGTTCGTCGCTGTAAAGGCCGGTGCAGGCCGGCGTTTTCCGCCCTACCGCGCTGACGGCGGTCCGGCCGGTGAGCACAAGGCCGGAGCCGCCGAGCGCCTTGCCGACCAGGTGCGCGAACTCCACGTCCCCGGGCACGCCGTCGACGGCGGCGTCGAGGGTGATCGGCGCGCTGACGATCCGGTTGCGCAGGCGCAGATTTCCCAGCTCGTACGGCTGGAACAGCGGCGGGTTGCCGTCGCCGAACCAACCGTCCAAACGCGACAGGTAGGCGGGGTCCCGCTGTCGAAGGTTGTCGTAGGTGACGCGGCGGCTGCGGGTCAGCAGGTTGAACGCGAACTGCTCGGGCGCCTTGCCCACGGCGTGCTCGATCGTCTCGAACCACTCCAGGCTCGCCTGGGCGGCCCGCTGCGTGGACCGCACGACCGGCCGCCGGTCGGCCTCGTACCGCTCCAACGCCGTGGGAATGTCTTGGTGGCGCTGGATGTTCGCGGCCAGCGCGAGGGCGTCCTCCATGGCCAGCTTGGTGCCGGAGCCGATGGAGAAGTGGGCGGTGTGCGCGGCGTCGCCGAGCAGCACGATGTTGCCGTGCCGCCAGGTCTTGTTGCGCACGGTGGTGAAGCGCAGCCACTTGGAGTTGTTGGTGATCAGCTTGTGGCCGCCCAGGTGGTCGCCGAGCAGCTCGGCCAGCCGCATCGGCCCGCACTCGTCGGTCCAGTGCTCGTCAGCGAGGCGAGCAGCCTGCCAGGTGCGCTCGGTCATCTCCACGATGAAGGTGCTGCGGTCGCCGCTGAACGGGTAGGCGTGCACCTGCATCGGCCCGTGCGGCGTCTCGGCGATGATGAACGTGAACGCCTCGAACACCCGGTCGGTGCCCAGCCACATGTACCGGCAGTTGCGAACGTCCAGCGAGGGCTGGAAAACCTCGGCGTGGGCGGCGCGGGTGAGCGAGTTGACACCGTCCGCCGCCACCACCAGGTCGTACTCCCCGGACAGCTCGGCGGCGGTCGGCGCGACCGACTGGAAGCGGACGTCCACGCCGAGGTCGAGGCAGCGCTGCTGCAGGATCTGGAGCAGCCGCATCCGGGATATGGCGGCGAATCCGTGGCCGCCGGAGGTCTCGACCCGGCCCCGGTAGTGGATGTCGATGTCGCTCCAGCGCGCGAACTCCGACTCCATCGCACCGAAGATCTCCGGGTCGGCGGCGGCGATGCCGTCCAGCGTCTCGTCGGAGAACACCACGCCGAAGCCGAAGGTGTCGTCGGGCGCGTTGCGCTCCCACACGGTGATCTCGCGCGTGGGGTCGAGGCTCTTGGCCAGGGCGGCGAAGTACAGCCCGGCCGGGCCGCCGCCGATCACCGCGTATCGGCTCATGACCGGCCTCCGAGCGCTGCCACGACTTCCTCGGGCCACGGGGTGGCCTTCCCCTCGTCGGGTTCGGCGTGCACGACGACGACGGAACCGGTGGCCGCCAGGCCGTGAGATCCATGCACCTCGAACGCGAAGGTCAGCGAGGTGCGGCCGAGGCTCTCCACCCAGAACCGGGTCTTGCACAGCTCGCCGAACCACAGCCGCGACCGGTAGTTCACCTCGTGCCGGACGCGCGGCGTGCGGCCGAACAGCCAGGCCACGCCGTGTTGGCGCAGCAGCTCAGCCTCGGCGGCTTCGGCCCACCGCAGGATCACCGAATGGTGCTGATGGCCGGCCGCGTCGGTGTCGTACCACTCGACCACGCGCTCGATCGTCACCTCGAACAAGGGGAGCACCTCCTTGACACCTCCACGGTATAGCGCGACGATGACGACCGTCAAGATAAGGAGATAACGGCATGACCCTCAGCGATGACGTGCTCGGCCGCGCGCGAGTGGTCGACACGGACGATCTCAAGGCGTACTACTCGAAGCTCGGCCAGTTCCAGGCCGGTGCACTGTGGACGGTCGCGAACGACATCGAACCCTGGTACCCCCAGCCGAAGTCGGTGCCCACGCTGTGGTCGTACCAGGAGCTGCGGCCGCTGGTGCTGGAGGCGCTCAGCCTGGTCACCGGCGACGACGCCGGCCGCCGGGTGGTGATGCTGGTCAACCCCGGCCGCAAGGACATCTCGGCGTCGGTCGGCCTGCTCTACAGCGGCCTCCAGGTGATGGGCCCCGGCGAATCCATGACCGCGCACCGGCATCAGGCCGCCGCGCTGCGGTTCGTGCTGGAGGGCCAGGGCGCGTGGACCGTGGTCGACGGGCAGAAGCTCAAGGTGGGCCCGCGCGACTTCGCCATCACCCCGAACTGGACGTGGCACGAGCACGGCAACGAAGGCTCGGACGAGCCGGTGATCTGGCAGGACGGCCTGGACATCCCGCTCGTGAACGCGCACGACGCCGGCTTCTACGAGGTGCACCCGGACCTGTGCCAGAAGCAGGGCGAGGTGGTGAACTCCTCGCTGCTGACCTACGGCCACGGGCAGCTGCGCCCGTACGGCTACGAGACCTGGGACAGGCGCTACTCCCCCTTGTTCGCCTACCCGTGGGAGCAGACCTATCAAGCGTTGCTGGACGTTGCCGCGGCGAGCGACGGAAGTCCTCACGACGGCATAATCCTGGAGTACAGCAACCCGCTCACCGGCGGCTCCGTCATGCCGACGATGAGCGCGCACCTGCAGATGCTGCGGCCGGGCGAGGCCACGAAGGCCCACCGGCACACCGGTTCCGTGATGTACACCGTGGCCAAGGGCAGCGGGCACTCGGTGATTGCCGGCACGCGATACGACTGGAACGAGGGCGACGTGTTCTGCGTGCCGTCGTGGGCGTGGCACGAGCACGCCAACGCCCACCTGACCGATGACGCCGTGCTGTTCTCCTACAACGACTTCCCGGTGATGCGCTCGCTCGCGTTCTGGCGCGAGGAGGCCTACCCGGACAACAACGGCCACCAGACCGTCGAATAGGGGCGTTCGAAGATGCTGCTTGTCACGTACTCGATCGACGGCCGCCGCCGGGTCGGCATCCTGCGGGACAACGAGGTCTTCGAGACCACCGCGGAGTCGATTCTCCACAGTGGACTCGCTGAGACCGGCGTGCGACACCCGCTGAACGCGGTGACCCTGCACGCCCCGCTGCGGCCGGGCAAGATCGTCGGCATCGGCCTGAACTACACCGAGCACGTCGCCGAGTCGGCCCGAACCCTGGACACCGACAAGGAACTGCCGCAGCGGCCGGTGCTGTTCAGCAAGCCGGCCACCGCCGTGGTCGGGCCGGACGAGCCCATCCAGCACAACGGGAACATGACCCAGCAGCTGGACTGGGAGTGCGAGCTGGCCGTGATCATCGGCCGCACGGCGAAACGTGTGCGGGCCGAGGACGCGTTGGAGCACGTGTTCGGGTACAGCATCATGAACGACATCAGCGCCCGCGACCAGCGCCGCTCCGGGCAGTGGTTCTTCTCCAAGGGCCAGGACTCCTACGCCCCCTTCGGCCCGGCCGTGCTCACCGCCGACGAGCTGGCCGACCCGCACGACCTCGATCTGTCGCTGCGGGTCAACGGCGAGGTGAAGCAGAAGTCCAACACCCGCTACATGTTGTTCCGCATCCCGGACCTGATCGCCGACATCAGCGCCGGCATGACCCTGGAACCGGGCGACGTGATCTCCACCGGCTCCCCCGCCGGCGTCGGCGCGAGCTTCACCCCGCAGCAGTTCCTGCGGCCGGGCGATGTCGTGGAGGCCACGATCGAGCGCATCGGAACGCTGCGCAATCCCGTTGTGGACGCACGTTGAACGTCGCAGCGCCGCCGGCTGGGATACGCGGCGGGCTAGATCTGGCAAGCGAAGGCACCGGGTTCGAGCGGCCGAGCCGCGCGCCGGACGCGCGCAGACAAGCACTGCTATCTTGCGGGCATGGCGATCACAGCGGCCGGAGAGGCTTTCACGGACGGTGATTCCGGCGCGCGGTCGGCTCAGCCGCGGCAGTTCATCGTCACCGTGTACGGCCTGTACGCGCGCGCCGACGGCGGGTGGCTGTCGGTGGCGTCGCTCATCGCGCTGCTGGCCGATCTCGACATCGACGAGCCGGCGGTGCGGTCGTCCATCTCACGGCTGAAGCGGCGGGGCATCCTGGTGGCCGAGCGGCGCGGCGGCGCCGCCGGCTACGCCCTGTCGGACGAGGGCCTCGCGGTGCTGCGCGAGGGCGACGAGCGGATCTTCCGCCGGGACCGCTCCACGCTGGCCGAGGGCTGGCTGCTGGCCGTGTTCTCGGTGCCGGAGTCGGAGCGCAACAAGCGGCACGTGCTGCGGTCCCAGCTGACCCGGCTGGGCTTCGGCACGGCCGCGCCCGGCGTGTGGATCGCGCCCGCGCACCTGCACGAGGCGACGGCGGCCATGCTGCGCCAACAGGATCTGGACGGCTACGCCGATCTGTTCCGCGCCGACCACCTGGCCTTCGGCGACGTGGCCGGGAAGATGCGGCAGTGGTGGGATCTCGACGAGCTGGAGCGCCAGTACGCGGCGTTCCTGGACGAGCACGAGCCGGTGTGGCAGCGCTGGAAGCGCAAGCGCAGCGGCGAGGGCCGCGAGGCGTTCGTGGACTACGTGCGCGTGCTGACGTCGTGGCGGCGGCTGCCGTACCTGGATCCCGGTCTGCCGGTGGAACTTCTGCCCTCGGACTGGGTCGGAACCCGCGCCGCCGACCTGTTCTTCGCCCTGAGCGAGCGGTTGGCCGGGGGCGCGAGGGACTACGTATCCTGAGCTTTATCGCGTTCTCTTGACTGTCGTCATCGGCGAGGCATACTGGGGGACAACTCCTCACCGAAGAGGTGCTGCCGATGCCGGTTGTCAGATCAGCGCACGTGGACACCTTCTGCCGGGATCACCTGCCGCCGGCCGACGCCTGGCCGGACCTGGTCTTCGACCGTCCGGAGCTGCACTACCCCGAGTGGCTCAACTGCGCCGACGCCCTGCTCGACGACACCGTCCGACGGCTGGGTCCGGACCGCCCGTGCCTGCGCACGGAGGCTGGCACGTGGACCTACGGCGACCTGCTCGGCGCGGCCAACCGGGCCGCGCACGTGCTGACCGACCACTTCGGACTCAAGCCCGGCAACCGCGTTCTGCTGCGAGGACCCAACAATCCGTGGCTGGTGGCGGTGTGGTTCGCCGTGCTCAAGGCCGGCGGCGTCGCCGTGACCACCATGCCGCTGCTGCGGTCCCGGGAGATCGCCGACCTGGTCGAGCTGACCCGGCCGGATCTGGCCGTGTGCGATCACCGCTTCCTGGCGGAGCTTCAACTCGGCGCGCCCGACCTGCCCGCGATCGCTTACGGCGGCCCGGATCCGGAGGATCTGACCGCGCTGGCCGAGTCCGCGAGCGACACCTTCACCAGCGTCGCCACCGCCGCCGACGACGTGGCCATCCTCGCGCCGACCTCGGGCACCACCGGCAAGCCCAAGGCCACCATGCACTTCCACCGGGACCTGCTGATCTGCGCCGACACCTTCTCCCGCCACCTGGTGCGCCCCAGCCAGGACGACGTCTTCGCCGGCTCGCCGCCCATCGGCTTCACCTTCGGACTCGGCGGTCTGGTGCTGTTTCCCTTGCGCGCCGGCGCTTCCACGCTGCTGTTGGAGCGGGCCACCCCCGTCGAGCTGGCCGACGCCGTGGCCGAGCACGGCGTCACCGTGCTGTTCACCGCCCCGACCGCGTACCGCGCGATGTTGGCCGGAGGCAAGGCATCCGCCCTCAAAGGCCTGCGCCGCTGCATCTCGGCCGGCGAGCACCTGCCGCCGGCCACCTGGCGGGACTTCCTGGCGCAGACCGGGATCCGCATCATCAACGGCATCGGCGGCACCGAGATGCTGCACATCTACATCGCGGCCGCCGACGAGGAGATCCGACCCGGCGCCACCGGGCTGGTGGTGCCGGGCTTCCAGGCGGTGATCCTCGACGAGGACGGCAATCCCGTGCCCGACGGCGTTTCCGGCCGGCTGGCCGTGAAGGGGCCGACCGGCTGCCGCTACCTGAGCGACGAGCGCCAGCGCACGACCGTCCGCAATGGATGGACGCTGACCGGGGACAGCTATCGCCGGGACGCCGACGGCTACTACTGGTTCGAGGCCCGCAACGACGACATGATCGTCTCCTCCGGCTACAACATCGCCGGGCCCGAGGTGGAGGCGGCGCTGCTGGACCACCCGGATGTGCTGGAGGCCGCGGTGATCGGCGCCCCCGACACCGAGCGCGGCGCCGTGGTCAAGGCCTTTGTGGTGCCGCGGGCCGAAAGCGCGGTGACCGCCGCCGAGTTGCAGGACTTCGTGAAGCGCACTCTCGCGCCGTACAAGTACCCCCGCGAGGTGGTGTTCCTGGACAGCCTCCCCCGCACCGCCACCGGCAAGGTGCAGCGCTACCGCCTGCGGTCCATGCCTCCATCCGGTCGACTTTGACCGGCGGCGGCTGACCCGGCGGTAGGGTGCCCCACAGGGCCGAACGGATGCCCGGCGACTTTCCAATGGGGGGAACTGGTGACCGTCAACCAGGCCGCGTGGGTGCCCAAGGACGTCAACGTCGACCTGCCCAGCGCCGCCCGCGTGTACGACTACCTGCTCGGCGGGGCGCACAACTTCGCCGTCGACCGGGCCGTCGGCGAGCGGGTGCTCCAGGTGCTGCCCCACGGGCGGCAGGTCGCCATCTCCAACCGCTCCTTCCTGCGGCGGGCCGTGCGCTGCCTGGTCGAGCAGGGCATCACCCAGTTCCTCGACCTCGGCTCCGGCATTCCCACCGCCGGCAACGTGCACGAGATCGCCCCGTCGGCCCGCGTGCTGTACGTGGACCACGACGAGGTGGCCGTCGCGCACAGCGAACTGCTGCTGGCCGACGATCCCGATGCGATCATGCTCGCCGCCGACCTGACCAGGCCCGATACGGTGCTGGACGCGCCCGTCACCCGGGAGTTCCTGGACTTCAGCCAGCCCATCGGGCTGCTGATGGTGGCAGTGATGCATTTCGTGCCGGACGAATCGGACCCCGCCGGCATCGTCGCCGCCTACCGCGACGCCCTGCCCGCCGGCAGCTTCGTGGCGCTGTCCCACCTCACCGCCGACCATCAGCCCGAGGCCATGGCCGGTGTCGTCGAGGCCATGCGCAACAGCCGGGATCCCATGCACTTCCGCACCTACGACGACGTGGCGCCGATGTTCGCCGGCCTGGACCTGATCGACCCCGGCCTGGTCAGCGCCCCCTCCTGGCGCCCCGACGCCGGCGTGCGGGAGCCCGGGCCCGAAGGCGTGTACGCCGGGGTCGGCCGCAAGCCGTAGCCACCACCGCATCCAACCTTGTGGCGGATGTGGAACGCTCGCGTTTCGGTAATCTGATTACGAAAGTAGCCTGGTTACCATTGCCGGAGGTGGCGCGTGATCCCGACCGTCGACCAGGTGGTCTCCGAGGTCGAGAAGCTGGCCGCCGACCTGCCGGAGGTGTGCCGGACCCGCCGCATCGGCACGTCGCGGCTGGGTGAGCCGCTGCGCATGCTGTCGGTGGGCCACGGCCGGCGCAACGCGCTGGTGGTCGGCTGCCCGCACCCCAACGAGCCGATCGGCCTGCGCACCGTGCTCGACCTGGCCCGGCGGGTGGCGACCACGCCGGAGTTGCGGGAGGGCATGGACTTCAGCTGGCATTTCGTGCCGTGCATCGACCCGGACGGGACCCGGCTCAACGAGGGCTGGTTCGCCGGCCCGCTGACCATCCGCAGCTACCACGAGAACTTCTACCGCCCGGCGTTCGAGGACCAGCCGGAATGGACCTTCCCGGTGCTGGACGAGCGGGCGTTCTTCGACCGCACGCTGCCCGAGACCGAGGCGCTGGCCCGGGTCATCGACGAGCTGCGGCCCAGCTTCCAGTATTCCTTGCACAACGCGAACTTCGGCGGCGTGTTCTTCATCCTCAACGGCGGTTTACCCGGCATGGCCGAAGATCTGGGCCGGGTGGCGGCTGATCAGCGGGTTCCGCTGTCGCTGGGCCCGGTGGACACGCTGGGCTGGGACACCGCGGCGCCGGCCGTCTACCTGATGCCGCCGGCCGAGACGTTGATCGAGGCGGCGGCGCGGGGAACGCGGGATTCGGTGCGGCACGGGGGTTCCAGCGCGCACTACGCGGAGCGCTACGGCACGACGACCCTGATCACCGAGGTGCCGTTCTGGCACGATGCCCGGGCGGACGACCTTTCCGAGTCGGGCCGGTCCTACGGGGACACTCTCCGACACACGGCGGTCGAACTGCGGGACGATAGGGGCGTGCTGTCCGACTTGTACGAGCAGATGCGACCGTGGCTCGTGGTGCCGACACCGATGCGGAGGTCGATCGCCGACACGCTGGCCACCGCGTTGTCGGCGGCCGCGGCCAACGAAGCGGTGGCCGACGACACGCCGGAGCGACCCGCCACGGTGGCCGAGACGTTCGCGGCGTCGACCCTGGTGCACATGCTGCGGCTGCGGGCCGCCGGCATGATGCGCCGGCAGTTGGCCGTCGAGCACGCCGCCGGCAACCAGCCGCCCGAGTCCCGTCGGATCCGGCGCCAGGTCGACGAGCTGTTCGACACCTGGTGCGCCGCCGGGGAAACCGAGCTGTCGCAGGATCCCTTCCCGGTGCGGCAGCTGGTGTGCGTGCAGTCCGAGGCGGCACTGGCGGTGGTCAGAAGGCTGGCATCATGCGGTTGACCCGTTCCCAGTCGCGGCAGCGCAACCGGGACGCGCTGATCGACGCCGCACTGGTGGAGATGGCCGAGCGCGGCTACCAGCAGGCCCGCCTCGACGACATCGCCGAGCGGGCCGAGCTCACCACCGGCGCCGTCTACTCCATCTTCGGCAGCAAGCGGAACCTGCTGCTGGCCGTGGTCTCCCGCTACGCCGACGAGCTCGACGGCCACCTGGCCGAGCTGTCGGATCCACGGCTGTCCCTGCCCGAGGTGCTCACCGGCTGCGCCGACGCCTTCCACCAGGTCGCCACCGTCTCCGACGCGCGCCGCCGCTTCGCCTTCGAGCTCGAACTGGCGGGCCTCATGCTGCGCGACCCCACCGTCCTGTCGTTGACGACGTCCGGCCGCCTGGCCGAGTTGTTCGTCGGCCGTCGGCACAAGGACGGCGAGGTCACGCACGAGCAGGCCGAACAGCTCGCCCCGGCCCTCGCCGCCCTGCTCGGCGGCCTGGTCCGCCGGGCCGTGCTGGAGCCCGGCACGGTGGACCTGGAGTATTTCCGCCGCTCCGCGTTGGCGTTGACGTGCCTGCTCAGAACGTGAGGACGAGCTTGCCCTGGGTCCCGGCGTCGGCGCGACGGTGGGCCTCGACGGCGTTCGCGGCGGGCACGGCGTCGGCGACGCGGGTGTGCAGGCGGCCGCTGGCGTAGGCGGTGACGATGGCGTCGAGGTCGTCCAGGGAGGGCTTGACCTGCACGGCGTCGACGCGGATGTCCCGCTCGGGGGTGGGCTTGGCGGCGGCGTTGACCGTGACGAAGGCGCCGCCGTCGCGGACCGCGGTGACCAGCTTCGGACCGGCGAGGCCGGCGTCGAGGATCGCGTCGAACTGGCCCTGGACGTCGCCGCGACCAATGACGGATTTCGCACCGAGGGAAGAGACGTACTCGGCGTCGGAGGCCATGGCGGTGACGTGCACACCTGCGGCGGAGGCCAGCTGCACGGCGAAGCCGCCGACCGAGCCGCCGGCCCCCGTGACCAGCAGCGACTGGCCGGCCTGGACGCCGACCAGGTCGAGGGCCTGCTTGGCGGTCTGCCCGGACAGCGGCAGGGTGGCGGCGGCGACGGGGTCGACGCCGTCGGGCAGCGGCACCAGCCACTCCCGCTGGACCGCGACGAACTCCGCATTGGTACCGCGTCGGGCCACGAACCACGGCACCATGCCGACCACGGCGCTGCCGTCGACCGTGCCGGCGAACTCCCAGCCCAGCACCAGCGGCGCCGTCAGGTTGGGGATCCGGCCGGCGCGGATGGCCCGGTCGACCGGGTTGACCGTGCTGGCGTGCACCCGGACCAGGACCTCGTTCTCGGCGGCGACCGGCTCCGGCCGGTCGACCAGGGACAGCACCTCGGGGCCGCCGAACTCCCGGACCTCGATGACTCGCATGACTTCCTCCTGACGACTGTGCCTCCACCCTGCGTCGTGGTGGGTACGATTCGTAAGTAGGTACCCATTAGTGCCTAGGGAAGGTCGAGGGATGGCACGCACCGCGGAGCAGCGCCGATCCGACGAGAAGGTGGTCTACAACGCCTTCATGGCCACCTGCCCGACCCGGCAGGTGCTGGCCACCATCGCCGAGAAGTGGGCCGCGCTGGTGGTGTCCGCGCTGGCCGACGGCCCCCGCCGGCACGGTGAGCTGATGAGGACCATTCGCGGCGCCAGCCAGAAGATGCTCACCCAGACCCTGCGCAAGCTGGAGCGGGACGGCCTGCTGACCCGCTCGGTCACCCCCACCGTCCCGGTCCGCGTCGACTACGAGCTGACCGACCTGGGCCGGACCCTGGTCCCGGTGCTGGTGGCCGTGAAGACGTGGTCGGAGACCCATATCGAGGAGGTCATGGCGGCCAGGGACGCGTTCGAGGAAGACGAGTAGGCGCACCGTGGCCGAGGACCACGGTGCGCCGGCGGTGACGTGTCCGATGTAGACGTCGCTCAGACCTCCACACCGATTCGGCGGGACGCGATGTCCCACAGCTTGCGGGCGTTGTCCTCGTCCAGCACGACCGGGTTCTCCTGGGTCCGCTCGTTCTTGAAGTAGTAGCCGGCGTCCAGCTTCTCCGCGGTGGTGCACAGGAAGTACAGCCGCTGCCCGGCGACCTCGGGCGAGTCCAGCAGCTTCTGCATGGGCTTGCCGAGCGGGGTCTTGAGCAGGAACTGCTGGAACTTCTGGTCCCGGGCGAACTCGCTGGCCACGATGCCGGGGTGGTAGTCGGCGGTCTCGATGTCGGGGTTGCGGCGCGCGAACTCGCGCAGCAGCAGCGCGGCCGCGACCTTGCTGCTGGTGTAGACCTCGTGCGACTTGTAGCGGTGGTTGCTGTCCAGGTCGTCCAGGTCGATGTGGCCGTGCTTGTGCACCATCATCGTGGACGTGTTGACCACGCGGCCGCCGCTCTCACGCAGTCGGTCGGTCAGCAGCCGGGTCAGCAGGAACGGCGCCAGGCAGTTGACCTGGAACTGGAGCTCGTTGCCGTCCTTGGTCAGCTCGCGCTTGACCCACTGGCCGCCGGCGTTGTTGGCCAGCACGTCGATGCGGGGGCACCGCTCCAGCAGGGCGTCGGCGAGCCGGCGCACGTCGGACAGGTCGGCGTAGTTGCAGGTCAGGCCGGGCTGGCCGACCTCTTCGGCGATGGCCGCGGTCTTGTCGGCGTTGCGGCCGACGGGGATGACCGTGTGGCCGTCCCGGTGCAGCTGCCGGGCGGCCGCGGCGCCGATGCCGGCGCTGGCCCCGGTCAGGACGACGATCTTGCCAGCAGCACTCATGATCTTTCTCCTTGCAGGTGGGAACCCGTTTTATACATTCGTTCTATACAAACGTCAGAGACGTATGTATAGTTTCGGTCATGACACACGCCACGCAAACCCCGCACCTGGCAGGACGCCGTGAGTGGATCGGCCTCGCCGTCCTGGCCCTGCCCCTGCTCCTGGTCTCGATGGACATGACCGTGCTCTACTTCGCGATCCCGTCCATCGCGTCGGCCCTGCAGCCCTCCGGCACGCAGCAGCTGTGGATGATCGACATGTACGGCTTCGTGCTCGCCGGCCTGCTGATCACGATGGGCAACGTCGGCGACCGCATCGGCCGCCGCCGCCTGCTGATGATCGGCTCCGCGATCTTCGGACTGGCCTCCGTGGCCGCCGCCTTCTCCACCGACCCGACCATGCTGATCGTGGCCAGGGCCGTGCAGGGCATCGGCGGCGCGACCCTCATGCCGTCCACGCTTGCCCTGGTGCGCAACATGTTCCACGACGAGAAGCAGCGCCGTTCCGCGATCGCCGTGTGGTCCACGGCGCTGTCCGCGGGGGCCGGCCTCGGCCCGGTCGTCGGCGGCCTGCTGCTGAACAACTTCGCCTGGGGCTCGGTCTTCCTGATCAACGTGCCGGCGATCGTGGTGCTGCTGATCCTGTGCCCGGTGCTGATCCCGGAGTTCCGCCTGCCCAAGGGCGACGCCGGCAAGTTCGACCTCGCCTCGGCCGTGCTGTCGCTCGGCGGCGTGCTGTCGGTCATCTGGGGCCTCAAGGAGATCACCGTCAACGGCTTCGGCGTGCTGCCGGCCGTGGCCATCGCCGCCGGCATCGTGCTCGGCTACGTGTTCGTCCGCCGCCAGAAGACGCTGACCCACCCGATGATCAACCCGGACCTGTTCCGCAACCGCGACTTCGGCGCTTCCCTGTCGGTCAGCCTGGCCTGCTTCTTCTGCATGATCGGCTCGGGCATCTTCACCACGCAGTACCTGATGGAGGTGCTGCACATGAGCCCGCTGGAGGCGGCGCTCTGGACGCTGGTGTCCCCGGTCGTGGTGACCATCGCCGTGCCGTTCGTGTCGGTCGTGGCCCGCACCGTCCGCCCGGCCTACATCATCGCCGCGGGCTTCCTCGTCGGCACCGTCGGCTTCCTGATCATGACGCAGCTCGGCACCGACCGGAACATGTTCGTGGTGGTCGCCGGCACGATCGGCGTGGGCCTCGGGGTCGCCGTGGCGCTGACCTGCATCACCGACATGGTCGTCGGCGCGGCCCCGGCCGAGCACGCCGGCTCCGCCGGCGCCCTGGTCCAGACCGGCCAGGAACTCGGTGGCGCGCTGGGCATCGCGGTCCTCGGCTCCATCGGCGCCGCGGTCTACAGCTCCAACTTCGACGCCAACGCCCCGCACAACGTGCCCGCCCCGGTGCTGGACGCCGCCCGGCAGACCGTCGCCGGCGCCTCCGAGGTGGCCAACACCCTGCCGGCCGCACAGGGCAACGCGCTGCTGGCCGCGGCCCAGGAAGCCTTCACCGGCGCGGTGCACACCGCCTCGCTGGCCGGCGGCGCGGTCGCGCTGGCCACGGCGATCTTCACCATCGTTCTCCTGCGACGGATCAAGCCGACCCCGCCGCAGCCCACCGTCAAGGACGACAGCACGGTTGAGGAGGTGCGCGAGCCGGCCGCGGTCTGACGCGGTCACGAGACCGGTGTCCATGTGTCGTACGCCGAGAGCAGGCCGGCCGTCCAATGCTCCAGGACGCGCCGGCCTTCTCCGCGTGACGCCCCGCGTGGATCGCCGAGAACACCGTTGGCACTCACGGCCACAACTCCAGAGCGGACCAGCAGCGGCATGATCTCCCGCAGCGGCCGGGTGTCCCCGGCCTCCAGGAGATCGAGGCGAACGGATTCGGGACGCAGCGCCAACATCACCGAGGTCTCGGTGCAGCCGGCGTGACTGTCCACAGCGGACCCACTGGGCGACCAGCAGGTGACGCGCCGACCTTCGTGAGACAGCCGCCGCACGGCGCGGGACACGGCGCCGGAATTGCCGCCGTGACCGTTGACCAGCAGCACGCCGGCGAACGCGTCGGCCGAGCGAACCAGCTCCAGCACAAGGGTTTCCACCCCGTCCAGACCGATCGACAGCGAGCCCGGGGAAGGCAGCATGTTCACCACTGGAGCCGTACGAGAAGGCAGGGGCCACGACCACGCGGTCACGGGCCCGCGCCAGCCGCTCGCACAGCGCGGCAGCGATCTCGGTGTCCACGGTGAACGGCAGGTGCGGACCGTGCTGCTCGGTCGAGCCGACCGGAACGACCAGCACGCTGGCAGCGGCGACGGCCTCGACCTCCGGCCAGGCCATGTCGGTCAGACGGTTCACGTGCGGCCGACCCCGTCCCGGCCGGGCCAGTCGCTCAGGTCTGGCAACAGCGGCTTGACGGTGCGGTGCCGGATCGCGCCCCACCAGACGCCGGCCCCGTACGCGAGGTCGTCGAGCACCCGGGCGGCGAGCCAGCCCGGCAGGCCGACAGTCGCGCCGCGGGTGTACCACTCCTCCACGTGGCGGGCCAAGGCCGCCAGCAGAACCCAACGGCCCCAACGGGTCGACGCCAGCACCGGGATGGCCACCGGCCACCACGACCGGACCACGGCGTCGCCCAGCAGCCGCCCCGCGCCGACATGGCCGCGGACGGCGAGCTGCACGGACTCCGTCGCCGGCACACCGACGTCTTTCAGTTTGCGTGGCAGCAACGACGCGGTAGTGCCGGCGACGGCCCCTCCCAGCAGCGGGCGGCCGGCGGCGACGAGCGCCCAGGACAGGGCGCTCCACATCGAAACCTTGACCGGCGCGACCTTGGCGCCGTGGCGAACGGCCAACGGGGCGGCCGAGGTGCCGTAGCCGAAACGTTGGCGCAGCCAGGCTTTCCACGTCTCACGGGGACGATGCCGGACCACGGATCGTGGCTCGTAGCGGACCTGGTCGCCGGCTTCGCTGAAGCGCCACACCAGATCCACGTCCTCGCCGAACCGCATGGTCTCGTCGAAGCCGTTGTGGTTCAGCAGCGCGGAAAACCGGATGACCAGCGCCGCCGACGGGACGTAGCTGACCCGGCTGCCCGGTCGCACCGGCGCTTCGGCGTCGCCCAGGTCCAGCGGCGAGCGGAGCGCCTCATACCGTTCGAGCATCGACGGACCTTCGACACTGCGCACTCGCGGGGCGACCGCGACGACGCTCGGGTCCTCGAAGTGCGGGAGAATCGTTTCCAGCCAACCAGGTTCGGGCACCACGTCGGCGTCGAGGAAGGCGACGAGCTCGGTGCCGGCGAGCCGCCAGCCGGCGTTGCGCGCGGCGGCCGGGCCCTTGGCCTTGGCGTGCCGCACGGTGGCCTCGGGAATCAGCTTCGCCGAACCGTCGTCGACCACCAGGACCTTCGCGGCGTCGGTCAAGGCCGGCAGCAGCCGGGCCAGGTCATCGGCGTGGTCGCGCACCGGTACGACAACGGTCACATCCTGCGGCGTGAGGCTGGTGATTTCCCGGCGTGGGTGTAGAATTCCCTTACGCACCAGCAGGTCAGCCAGCTTGAGGTGATCGCTGTCCACCGCCTGGCCGGCCAGCCAGGCGTCCACACAGGACGACGCTTTGGCCGACAGCCTGAGCACGACATAGGGCGAGCCGCCGAGGATGAGGTCGTCGATGCGGCGTGCGCCGGGATCTAACCTGACGTGCAGAGGAATCATGCCGTGAACCCCCCGTCGGCGTGCACAACGGTGCCGGTGATGGAGGACGCCTCCTTGCCGCACAGGAAACACACCACGTCGGCGACCTCTTCCGGCCGCAGCAACTGTTCGGTGAGGTGGTAGCGGCTGAACTCCTCGACGTCGGCCAGGTCGTACAGGGCGGCGCTGGCGTCGAGCAGGCTGGTGCGCGTGCTGCCCGGCGACACGGCGGTCGCGGTGATGCCGGTGCCGCGCAGGTCATGGGCCAGTCCACGGATCAGGCCGACGACGGCGTGCTTGGTGGCGTTGTAACCGGCGGCGTGCCAGAGGCCGCGATGTGCGGCGGCCGAGGCCAGGGCGACAAAGCGGCCGGACCGGGGTTGGGCCGAGCGGAGCATCACGGGTATGGCCGCGCGGGCCAGGTTGGCCACGCCGCTCACGCCGATGTCCAGCTGTAGCTGCCATTCCTCGTCGTCGGACTCCCACAGCGGACGCCCGCCGGCGATCACCGCCGCCGCGGCGACGGCCGCGTCCAGGCCACCGAACTCCCGCTGCGCGGTCTCCGCCGCCTCGACCAGGGCTCCGGCGTCACGAACGTCGGCCACGACTTCACGGACGGTGTTCGGGAACTCCCGCGCCAGCGCGAGGAGCTCTTCCTTGGAGGCCAACGAATAGCCCAGCCCGGGAATGTCCTCGCAGATGTCCACGGCGACGACCCGCCAGCCCTCGCCGGCCAGCTGGCGCACCACAGCCGCGCCGATGCCACGGGCCGCACCCGTCACCACCGCGACTCGTGGCGTCATGTCGTGTCCCCCAGATAGCCGTGCCTGGACAGGTAGTCGAGCAGGAGGTCGGCCGCAGCCGCCGCGTCGGGCGGCGTCACCACGGTCGCGGAGCCGCCGGCGGCCACCGCGTTCGTCAGGGCAACTATGCGGTCTCTGGCCTGATCGCCCGCGGGTATCGGGAGAATTCTGGCGCGCGGCCGGTAAACCCGGATGGTTCCGGCCCGCACTGGTCCCCAAGAAGTCGAACACTGCGGAACGTCTGGCCTCACGACAGGAATGGTCGTGTTACGGGCGGCCAGCATCGCCGGCAGGCCGGCGCGGCGGGGCCGCAGCACCGGCTCCACCGAGCACACCGCCGGCATCGGGATGGCGAGCCGTTCACGGCGACCCTTGTCCAGCCTTCGGAGTCCATTGAGGACACCCTCTTCGACGGTGAGCTCAAGCAACCCCAACGCCTGCGCGGCGTCGGTGATGGCCGCGAGGAAACCGGGGACGTCGCCGGAGTCGTCGCCGAACACCACGGCATCGGGGGTACCGTGGTGTTCGGCGACGGCGGCCAGCAGCGCCCGCGCCGCGGCCTCGTCATCCGTCGGGTCGGCGTCAACGCGGAGCGCACCGCCGGCGCCGGCGGCCACCGCCTCGCGCAGCATTTCCTCGGCCGCCGACGGTCCGATGGTCACGGCGACAACGTTGCCGCCGAGCGATTCCCCGATGCGCAGGGCGTGTTCCAGCGCGGCCAGGCCGGCGGCGCTGGCGCCCGGCCGGCCCTCCTCGGTCCGGGTGCTCCCCGTGAGCTGGTCGACCACGGTGCGCGGGCCGGGCCAGGTCAGCGCGGCGACGACCAGCATGACTCACCCCTTCCTGAAGACGACGCCGTGGCCGCCTTCGGGGTAGCTCCAGGTGATGGCGCCCCGGCGTTGCAGACCAGGTAGCAGGTGCCGCACTCGAAGCACTGCTCGTAGTTGAACAGGATGCCGCCGTCGGCGGTCGGCACGAACAGGTTGGCCGGGCAGGCGGTCACGCACTCCGTGCGTCGTGCACCCCCGGCACGGTCGCCGTCCACGACGATGTGCGGCCTCGCGGCGACCCGGAACTCGACCGTCGCCATGCGGTCCTCGAACGCCGACGTCCGGGACTCAGTCCTGGGCTCATCCGAACGTCCTCACTCCGGTCAGCGCGTCGCGACAGGACGTCCCTGAGTCTTGACGCCGTGCGCACCGCAAGACCCGGCGGATCAGCTTGCGCAGGCCGGGCTTGGCGCGGGTTGTCGACGGTGAACAGCCCCTCGACGAGGTCGCACACCACCGCCGGGATAGTGCTGCTGCACCCGCTCGGACAGCACGAGTCCGGGCGCGCGGCGCAGCTTCGGTGGTCCTGGAGCACGAACGACTCGTCCACCCGCCGGCGGTAGCCGGCCAGCCCGGCCTTCGTGGTGTCGCCGGCCGCCAGCGCGTCGGCGGCGGCCTCGCCCGCGGACAGCCGGACCCGATGGCGAAGTTGACGCCTTCCAGCCAGATGCCGGCGGCGAGGCACACCCGGCGGCGTCGCCGGCGACCAGCAGGCCGTCGGCCACCAGCTCGGGCATGGCGTCGTAGCCGCCCTCGGGGATGAGGTGGGCCGAGTACTCCTTCAGCTCGCCGCCCGCGACCAGCGGCGCGATCGCCGGGTGCGCCTTCAGCTCGGCGATGAACTCCTCGGGCCGGCCTTCCCGAGCGAGCCAGGCCGGCAGGTCCAGCACCACGCCGACGCGATCGAGTCGAGGTTGGTGTAGAGGAAGCCGCCGCCGGGGACGTCGCCGGTGCAGCCCGAGGATCTCGAAGTCGGCGCCCTCGTCGCCGGTGAGGCCGAAGCGCTCGTCGATGACGTGGCGGGGCAGGCCGCAGCACCTCCTTGACGCCGAGCGTGAAGTGCTCGGGTCGGGTTGGGCGTACAGGCCGGCCTCCTTGGCCAGGAACGAGTTGACGCCGTCGCAGGCGATCACGACTCGGCGCGTCGATGTCGCCGTCCGGGCGGTCGGTGCGGACGCCGACGACCGCGCCGCTGGCGTCGCGGCGAAGGCCGGTCGCGATCGTCGACGGGACGAGCACGGCGCCGGCCTCCGTCCGCCTTGCCGGCCAGCCAGCCGTCGAAGTCGGGGCGGAGCGTGGTGCAGCCGTTGTACGGCGGCGCCGCCCCAGCGCCTGGGTGCGGAAGTCGATGGTGAGGCTCTGCGTCGGCGGTGAGCACCATCGTGGCGCGGCGGGTGACCCAGCGCTGCACCGGCACCTCCTCCCACCAGCGCGGGGATCAGCGCGTCGAGGATGCGGCCGTAGACCACGCCGCCGTACATGTTCTTGGAGCCGGGGAACGGGCCGCGCTCGAGCAGCGCGACCGAGTGGCCCGGCGCGGGCCAGCACGAGCGCGGCCGCCGAGCCGGCCGGCCCGGCGCCGACGACGACCACGTCGACCGCACGCTGCGGCGGCGTGTCGACGACCGCCGACCTCGTTGCCGGACCCGCGTGCTCAGCCATCGCTGCTCCAGCCGCGCGCCAGTTCGGCGAGCAGCGCCCGGGCGTCGGTGACGATGGCCAGGTCGGCCATGGCCATCATCGGGCAGCTGGCGTCGGTGTTGACGGCGATCGACGTGGTCGGGTGCGCCGAGCCCGGCGACGTGCTGGACCGCGCCGGAGATGCCGAGCGCGATGTAGAGGTCGGGGTCGACGATCACGCCGGTCGTGCCGATGTGCCGGTCGTGCCCGGCGCCCACCCGGCGTCGGTGGCCACCCGGCGTCGCCCCACGCCGCCGCCCCGAGCCGCCGCCCACCTCGGCCAGCAGGTCGATCTGCGCCTGGTCGGCCACCGAGCCCGGCGCCCGCCGGCCAGCGATCCGGCGCGCCTCGGCCAGATCCATGGTCGCCGGATCGGGCGGCAGTGACCTCGAGCACCTCGCGCGTCCGGCGCATCGACGCTGGCCAGCTCGATCGTCGATGATCAGCGGCGCCGCCGTGTCCGCCGGCCGACGCCCCGCACGCCCGGCTCGAGGGTGGCGACGAACGGGTCCGTCGACGGCGTGAGCTCTCTGCAGCCCTTGGCCGCCCCACGCGCGAGCACGTCCGCGCTCGTCGGCCCCACCGCGATCGCCCCGGCCAGCAGCGGCCGGCCGAGCGCGTAGGCCAGCCGCGGCGCCAGGTCCCGCCCGTCGGGCGACGCCGGCAGCACCACCGCGTGCACGTCTCGCAGCACCGGCGCCAGCGCCGCCGCCAACGGCCCAGGCGAACGGTGCCGCTCTCCGCCACCCAGACCGTCCGGGCGGCGGCCAGCTGGTCGGCGGCCGCCTTGGCGTTCGTCCCCACCACCAGCACCGCCCCGCCCGCCTCGGCCGCGACCTCGTCCGCCCCCAGCGGCAGCTCCCCGTCGCGCACCACGACGCACCAGCACCGCAAGATCAAGGGCCGCTCCGTCTCGGACCGCCGGAAGGGCCTCGTCCTGACGCTCGACGTCGGCAGCGGCCGTCCGACGTCGCCGGGCGGGACGTCGGCCGATCACAGCGACGCCCCGACGCGGTGGCCCTCGACCACCGCGGCGTGGGCCCGGCGGGGGGCGACGCAGTCGCCGATGCGGTGCACCTCGAGCCGGGCGCGCCCAGCAGCGCCTGGTACAGCCCGTCGACCGGCTGCGGCGGCACGGCCAGCACCACCCAGTCGCAAGCCAGCTCGGTGTCTGGCGCCGGTGGGGTGGTGCAGCATCTGCACCTCGAGGCCGCTCGGCCGACCAGCCCATCGGCACCAGGTCGGTGCGTCTGCCCGATGCCCTTGGCCGCGGCCCGCACAGTTCCAGTGCTCGAGGTCGAGGGTGATGCCGAGGTCCTGGCCACGACCATGCCGGGCGTGACGACCGTGACCCAGCAGCCCCGGTCGGCCAGCAGCTCGGCGACCGAGGTGGCCTGGTGGAAGCCGAGCTCGTCGACGACGACCACCCGGCCGGCGGGCGCGGCGCCGCCCTCGAGCACGTCGCGCACGTCGACGATCGTCGGGCGCGTCGCCGCGGCGCCCAGCACGGCCGGGCCGGCTCGGCGCCGGTGGCGACGACCACCGCGTCGGGCCGCTCCGCCGAGCACGGTGGCCACGTCGGCCTCGACGCCGGTAGCGGATCTCGACGCCGAGCCGCTGGCACTCGTGCACCAGGTTGCGGACGATGTCGCCGAACTCGGCCCGGCTGGGCACCGTGGCGGCCAGGCGGGCCTGGCCGCCGGGCTGGGCGTCGCGCTCGAAGACGATGACCTGGTGGCCGCGCTGGGCCGCGGTCGATGGCGGCCTGCAGCCCGGCCGGCCCGCCGCCGACGACGACGCACGTCGCGGCGCGCGTCAGCCGCGGCGCGGGCAGCGGCGACGGCTTCGCGGCCGGTGCGGGGGTTCTCGATGCAGCCCAGCCAGCGGTTGAGGCCCATGCGGCCCGACGCACTCCTGGTTGCACGACAGGCACAGCCGGATGTCTCGGCGTGCCCGGCCCGGGCCTTGGCCGCGAAGTCGGCGTCGGCGATCTGGCCCCGCACGACGCCGACGAGGTCGCAGTGGCCCTCGGCCAGCGCCCGCTCGGCCTGCAGCGGGTCCTTGAACCGGCCCGACGCCGACCACCGGCAGGTCGACCGCCTTGCGGAGCGCCGACGGGATGAACAGGGCGTAGCCGGGCGGCACGTGCATCGACGCCTCGATCATGAACAGGCTGGCGGTGGCCACGCCGATCGAGGTGTTGATGTAGTCGGTGAGGCCCTGGCCTCGACCATCCGGGCCACCTCGACCGCGTCGTCGATGGTGGTGCCGCCCTCGATCAGCTCGTCGCCGCACAGCCGCACGCCGAGGGCCAGCTCGGGCCCGATGGCCTCGCGGACGGCGGCGACGATCTCGAGCAGCAGCCGGGCCCGGTTGCTCGAGCGATCCGCCGTAGTCGTCGGTGCGCATGTTCATGGCCGGCGAGAGGAAGCCGCGCACGATCGAGCTGTGCGAGCACTGCAGCTCGATGCCGTCGAAGCCGCCCTCCTTGCAGTGCCCGGCCACCAGGGCGTAGCCGGCGACGATCTCGGCGATCTCCGCGTCGGTCGACCTCCTTGGGCACCTCGCGGAACAGCGGGTCGGCGACCGGCGAGGGCGCCCACACCGGCAGCCGGCTGTACATGCCCGACCCTGGCCGCCGTTGTGGTTGATCTGGGCGAAGATCGGCGTGCCGTGGCGGTGCACGGCGTCGGTGATGCGCCGGTAGCCGGGGATGACCTCGGGGTGGAAGCCGTGGATCAGCTTCTCGTACGGCCAGTCGGTCGGGTGGGTCGAGTGCTCCTCGGTGATGATCAGCCCGGCGCCGCCGGCGGCCCGGGCCGCGTAGTAGGCGGCGTGCTGCTCGCTCGGCAGGCCGTCCTCGGCGTAGTTGGTGAGGTGGGCGGAGAACACGATGCGGTTGGCGCACCACGACCGGCCCGAGCCGCAGCGGCGAGAACAGGTAGCGGTACCGGCTCATGCCGGCAGCCCCACCGGACGGCCGACGGCACCAGCTCCATGGCCCGCCGGCGGCCTTCGAGGATCGCCTCGAGGATGGTGCGGGGCGCGACCGCGTCCCCGGCCCGGGGCAGGCGCTCGCCGGTCGTCCCGCCACAGCCGGTCGTCGGGCAGGCGGTAGCCGGCGTCGACCACGCGTCGGCCGGCCAGCGTCCGCTGCTCGCCGGTGAAGCGGTCCTCGACGACCACCTCGCCGGGTCCGCACGCGCCGCAGGATCGACCGCTTCTCGATGGCGACGCCGGCGCCGAGCAGCCGGACGTTGGCCGGGGCCAGGTCGCCGCTGCGGGACAGCTCGTTGCCGGCGATCAGGTCGGGGGTCACCAGGACGACCTCGTGACCCGGCCGGCCGGCGCAGCAGCTCGGCGACCGAGACGCCGATCGGGCCGCCGATCGGGTCCCACACGGCGACCGGGCCCGTCCGGCAGGGCTCGGCCCGCCCGAGCACCTCGGCGGCCGTCGAGGACCGTGGCGCCGGCCGTCGACCTCGTAGTCGCGCGGCCCGGCGACCGAGCCGGTGCACAGCACGACCGTCCCGTCGAACGCGCGATCTCGTCGGCGCCGACCTCCCGCCCGGTCTCGATGGTGACGCCCAGCCGCCGGCACTCGGCCTCCAGCCACGCCGGCGAGCGCCGAGCCGCTCCCGCCCGGCGCCGGCGGCCGCCGACCGGACAGCGCCCGCCGACGGCGGCGCCGCGCTCGACCAGCCGCGACCCGGTGGCCCGCGCGATCGGCGCGCCACCCGGGCGCACTCGAGGCCGGCGACGCCGCCGCCGACGACCAGCACCGACGGCCGGCAGGCCGTGACGCCGGTCGTCGACGCGGCGGGTCCTCGTCCTCGTGCCCGGTGGCCGGCTCGACGACGCAGCTGACGATCGGGTTGCGGGCGTCGCGCACCTGGCACGCCTGGTTGCAGAGGATGCACGGCCGCGGGCGTGCCGGTCCCCGTCGGCCAGCTTGGCGACCAGGTCGGGGTCGGCGATCTGGGCCCGGGTCATCTCGACCGCGTCGCACATGCCGTCGCTCGAGCGGCCCACTCGGCCTGGCCGGCGTCGACGATCGAGCCCTGGGC
The DNA here is from genome assembly GCA_963824205.1 of uncultured Verrucomicrobiae bacterium. GTDB lineage: Bacteria > Verrucomicrobiota > Verrucomicrobiia > Chthoniobacterales > UBA10450 > JBBRDU01. The sequence goes on from CAWGOG010000003.1 coordinate 606,838, forward strand.
CACCACGGCCACGCCGGCCGGGAGCCGCGGCCCGGAGCCGGCGAGCCAGGTCGAGGTTGAACCCGGGCGGCACGTGGCCGTCGGGCCGGGTGGCCGACACCGTGAAGATCGACCCCGCGGACGACGGTGATGTAGTCGACGCAGCTCGGCCAGCGCGGCGGCGATGTCGGCGGCCGCCTCGGGCACGATGCCGGCCCACGGCGCCAGCTCGTCGCACGACAGCCGCAGCCCGACGACGCCGTCGGCCCGACGCGCGCGCGCACCGCGTCCGAGGACCTGCGCGCGCGAAGCGCGAGCCGGTCCTGCCCCACTCGTCGTCGCGCTGGTTGGTGAGGCCGGACAGGAACTGGCGCACAGGCTGTGCTGGCCGGCGTTGACCTCGACCCCGTCGAGCCCGGCCCGGCGACCAGCCGTGCGCGGCAGCGCGAACCCGGCGACGACCGCGGCGATGTCGGGCTCCTCCATCCACTTCGGGCACTTCGCGGCTGTTGACCTCGGGCACCCGCGACGGCGCCCACAGCGGCGCCTGGCTGTAGGCGCTCGACCCCTGCCCGCCGCCGTGGCCGAGCGGCGGCGAGCACCAGCGCGCCCTCGGCATGGCAGGCGGCCGCGACCGCCGCCCAGCCCGTCGCCCGCACTCGGCCGCCAGCGGGCAGCGCTCGTAGGGCCAGTCGCTCGGGTGGACCGACGCCTCCTCGATGACGATCGACGCCCGGCCCCGCCGGCCGCCCGGCGCCGGTAGTAGGCGACGTGGCGGTCCGAGATCGCCCGGCCCCGGCCCAGGTTGGTCTCGTGCGGGCCCGAACACGACCCGGTTGCGGGCGGTCCGCGGCCAGCCGACCGGAGTGGTCGAGCAGCCGCATACGTCGCCAGGTGACTCGGGCCGCCGGCCCGGTCGAGCCGGCCGGCCGCGGCCGAGCCGACACGGCACCGAGTGGCCCGGCCCGGGCGACGGCGGACGGCACCGGCGGCGCGACGCCGGCCAGCGCCAGCTTCGCCGTAGCCCTTGCACGCATTCGGGGTCGGGGCCGTCGAGCGGCAGGCCGGTGAAGAACTTGGCCGCCATGCAGCCGCCCTGGCAGGCGTCGTAGGAGCCGCACGACGCGCACGCCCCCGCCGACGTCGGGCTGGCGCAGCGACCGGAACAGCTGGGACTCCCGCCACACCTCGCCGAAGCCGCCCGGCTCGCGGACGCTGCCGGCCTGGAACTCGTCGTGGAGCACGAACGGGCAGGCGTAGACGTCGCCGACCGGGTCGATGAGGCACACCACCCGCCCGGCGCCGCACAGGTTGAGTCCCGGCAGCGGGCTCGCCCGAGCGCGGAGAGGTGGAAGAACGAGTCGCCGGTCAGCACGCCGCGGCCGGTCGAGCAGCCAGCGGTAGAGCTCGACCTGCTGCTCGGCGGTCGGGTGCAGCTCGTCCCACGTGTCGGCGCCGCGGCCGGACGGGCGCAGCCGGGTGAGCCGCAGCTGGGCGCCGTAGGCGTCGGCGAGCGCCTCGAAGGCGTCGAGCTGGGCGATGTTGTGGCGGGTCATCGACCACGCTGATCTTGAACGGGCCGAAGCCCGCGTCGGCCAGGTGGTCCATCGCCCGCCGGGCCGTGGCGAAGGAGCCGTCGCCCGCGCACGGCGTCGTTGGTCGCCGCCGTCGCCCCGTCGATCGAGATCTGCACGTCGACGTAGTCGGTGCCGGCCAGCCGCGTCGGCGCGCTCCGGCGTGATGGTCGAGCCGTTGGTGGAGAACTTCACGCCGACGCCGTGGTCGACCGCAGTAGTCGACCAGCTCGTAGAAGTCGGGGCGGATCGTCGGCTCGCCGCCGCCGATGTTGACGTAGAACACCTGCATGCGCTGCAGCTCGTCGATGACCGCCATGGCCTCGGCGGTGGACAGCTCGCGCGGGTCGCGCCGGCCGGACGACGACAGGCAGTGGACGCAGGCCAGGTTGCAGCCGTAGGTGAGCTCCCAGGTCAGGCAGATCGGCGCGTCGAGACCGGTCTCGAAGTGGTCGACCAGCTTCATCTACGGCTCCCGCTGTCGGATCGTGCCCGCGTCGGCCAGTCCGGCGAGGGCGTGCAGGTAGGCGGCGCGCTGTCCCGGCGCCACCTCCACAGCGTCCAAAGTGGAGTCGACGTCGGCGTGCTTCTCCAGCGTGGCAACGACCTGCGCGAGCTGCTTGGTCTTGAGGAAGGACAGCCGGCGGGTGGTGAAGTCGTAGACCAGCGCGCCGAACGGCTCGGGCCGCAACGCCACCTGGGGCGAGCAGCGGTACGGTCGCTTGGGATCGAACATCGGCTAGTAGACGCCGCACATGCCGTCGATGGAGACTTCCTCCACGAGCAGCTCGTCCACATCATCGGAAGTAGTGGGCGTTTCCGTGTCGTTCGCCATGACACACTCCTGAACGGGGCGGGCTTGCCTTCGAACAAACACGAAGCTAATGACACCCGGTGCCGATTGGAAGACAGCATGGCGAAGGTCGGGGGAAACACCCAGTCTTGCGGCCGCGGCGGCCGGCAGCGCGTCAGCACCCACCTCGACCTGGAGCATGTCGCGCTGGAGCTGTTCACCGAGCGGGGCTACGAGGCGACCACGGTGGACGAGCTGGCCCGCGCCGCCGGCGTGAGCCGCCGCACGTTCTTCCGCTACTTCCCGTCGAAGAACGACATCGCGTGGGGCGCCTTCGACCGTGAGCTGGAGCGCCTACGGTGCTGGCTGCGGGAATGCGGGCCCGGGCTGGCGGCGATGGACGCCGTGCGGCAGGCCGTGGTGGCGTGCAACCGGCTCGACGCCGACGAGATTCCCTGGCACCGCAAGCGAATGGCGCTGATCCTACGCGTGCCGGCGTTGCAGGCCCACTCCACGCTCCGGTACGTCCAGTGGCGGCAGGTGATCGCCGACTTCGTGGCGCCGCGCCTGGGCCACCCGGCCGATTCCCTTGTCCCGCAGTCGATCGCCTATGCCACACTGGGCGTGGCCGTCGCCGCGCACGAGCAGTGGCTGGCCGCCGAGCACGTCGATCTGCCGCAGCTGCTGGACTTCGCGCTGCGAGAACTGGCGTCAGGCTTCACTTTGCCGTCCCTGACCGGGGTTAGGGGTGCGTAGGGGCTGACACTGCACGAGCCCCCTGACGGAACCTACCCGCGAGGCGTCCCTATCGAGAGGCAGCACCCATGACCGCCGAAGTCACCACCGCGCCTATCACGGCTCCCGCCTTTCCGCTGAGCCGCAGCCGCTGTCCGCTGAGCCCGCCACAGGAGTACGAGCGGCTGCGTGAGGAGCAGTCCGTCAGCAAGGTGACGTTGCGGGTGTCGGGCAAGCAGGTCTGGATCGTCACGCGGCACGACCAGGTCCGGCAGGTGCTGGGCAGCCCGGACATGAGCTCCAACTGGAAGCTGCCCGGCTACCCGCTCCAGGTGCCGCTGCCGCCCGAGGTGCTGGAGACGCTGGAGCTGCCGCTGGTCGCCATGGACCCGCCCGACCACACCGTGCGCCGGCGCGCGCTGATCCCCGAGCTGACCGCCAAGCGCATGCAGGCCCTGCGGCCGCGCATCCAGGAGGTCACCAACCAGCACATCGACGCCATGCTGGCCAAGGGCGGCCCGGTCGACCTGATCCAGGAACTGGCCGTTCCGGTGCCGTCGCTGGTGTTCTGCGAGCTGATCGGCGTCGGCGGGGAGAACGTGGACTTCTTCCGCCGCTACGCCGAGCAGATGGTCAACCGGGACATCACCCCGGAGGAGTTCGGCGCCGCGCAGTACGAGATGGAGATGCACCTGCAGGGCCTGGTCACGGCCAAGACCGAGAACCCGGGCGACGACGTGCTGAGCCGGGTGATCGCCAAGAACAACGAGACCGGCGAGCTTCAGCACAACGACCTGGTGGCGCTGGCCCGGATGCTGCTGTTCGGCGGCTTCGACACCACCGCCAACATCATCGGCCTCGGCACCGTGGCGCTGCTGGAGAACCCGACGCAGCTGGCCGAGGTGAAGGCCGACCCGTCGCTGATGCCCAAGGCGGTGGAAGAGCTCTTCCGCTACCTGAGCATCTCCGACTCCGCGACCGCCCGCGTGGCCACCAAGGACATCGAGATCGACGGCGTGCTGATCAGGGCCGGCGAGGGCATCATCGCCCTGAACGGCTCGGCCAACCGCGACGACCGCTTCTTCGCCGACCCCGATGTCCCTCGACATCCACCGCGAGGCCAAGGGGCACTTGGCTTTCGGCCACGGAAACCACCAGTGCCCCGGCGCCAACCTGGTCCGGGTGGAGCTCGACGTCGTCTTCACCACCCTGTTCTCCCGCATCCCCACGCTGCGCCTGGCCGCGCCCGTGCAGGAGCTGGAGTTCAAGCACGACCAGCTGATCTACGGCCTGTACTCGCTGCCCGTGACCTGGTGACGCCATGAGGATCCGCTACGACCGGGAGCGCTGCGTCGGCTCCGGCGCCTGCGCCTTCACGCTGCCCGAGATCTTCGACCAGGACGAGGACGACGGTCGTGTGCTCGTGCTGGTGGAAAGGCCCGGAGACGAACACCGAAAAGCGATAGAGGACGTCGCCGCCGGCTGCCCCGTATTGGCGTTGAGCGTCGAGGACGACTAGTAGGGAAATCACCAGAACCGCCCCGGGCCAATTCACCCGGGGCGGTTCCACAATATGCGAATCCCCCGACCCGCATGCGGGTCGGGGGATTCTTCGCGGGAGGCGAGTCGGGTGACTAGTCCGGGGAGGACTGGAGTTCGACGAGGTTGCCGTCGGGGTCGCGGAGAAGGGCGATACGCGTGTCCTCGCCCCAGTCCGGGACGTCCACCGCCGGCTCAACGACGGTCGCTCCCGCGGCCACACAGACCGTCTGGGCGGCGTCCACGTCGGCCACGCGGAAGCAGAGCAGGGAGGCGTCGCCGCCGTTGCGGGACAGCTCGGCGCTGCCGGCGTGCGGGGTCATGACCTGGCGGTTCATCAGGGCCAGGTAGGGCTTCTGGAACTCGACGTCGAACCGGGCGTACGGCCACTGCTCGTCGCCCTTGGCCAGCTTCGCGCCGGTCAGCTCGGGCAGCACCGCGTTGTAGAAGCGGAAGCATTCGACGTAGTTGGTGACCAGCAGCCGGGTGTGCAGGGTCTCGACGAGAATCGGTGGCCGGGTGCCCATGTGCGCTCCTCACGAATGGCACGGCAGAGATAGGTATCACCGATGACGATAACCGCGGTGGGAACCCTTTCACACCCCTAGTTGACCAGGAAACAGCTGAATCCGTTTACTACGCTACGTCAGCACCGAACACCCCTGGTGTCATCCCCCTAGACGTACTAGGGGCTTCATTAAGGGGGGTTGGGGTCCGTACGGCTCACGGCCGACAATCGATTTCGGCTGTCGACAACAAACAGTGGGAGGGCCTGATGGGCCGGGTAGCAGACAAGGTCGTGGCGATCACCGGCGCCGCGCGCGGACAGGGCCGTAGCCACGCCGTTCGGCTCGCCGAGGAGGGCGCCGACATCATCGCGATCGACCTGTGCGAGGACGTCGAGATCGCCGAGTACGCGATGGCCACCGCCGAGGACCTCGAGGAGACGGCGCGGCTGGTGGAGAAGACCGGCCGCCGCATCGTGACCCGCAAGGCCGACGTGCGCGACTACGCGGCCATGAAGGCGGCGATCGCCGAGGGCGTCGCCGAGCTGGGCCGGCTGGACTCCGTGATCGCCAACGCCGGCATCAGCCCGATCGGCCAGGGCCGTCCCGTGCAGGCCTTCACCGACACCCTGGACATCAACCTGGTCGGCGCGATCAACACCGTGCACGCCGCCCTGCCGCACCTGGCCGAGGGTGCGTCCATTGTGGTCATCGGCTCGGCCGCCGGCCTGATCCCCGGGCGCGGCGGCAACGGCCCCGAGGGTCCGGGCGGCGCCGGCTACAGCTTCTCCAAGCAGACGTTGGCCGAGTACGTGAACACGTTGGCCCTGCAGCTGGCCAAGTCCGGCACCCGCGTCAACGCCGTGCACCCCAGCAACTGCAACACCGACATGCTGCACAGCGCCCCGATGTACAAGACCTTCCGCCCCGACCTGGACAACCCCACCCGCGAGGACGCCGAGCTGGGCTTCGTGGCGTTCCAGGCCATGCCGATCCCCTACGTCGAGCCCTCGGACGTCTCGCACGCCGTGACGTACCTGGTGTCCGACGAGTCCCGCTACGTGACCGGCCTCCAGCTCAAGGTCGACGGCGGCGCCCTGGTGAAGCTGGGCTTCTGACGGCTCCGACCGGGCACTGTGGACAGTGCCCGGTCGGAGTTCGTGGCGTTTACGGTGTCGCGCCGACGAGACCCGCGTCGCACAGCTCGTCGACCCAGACGTCCAGATCGGCCCTGATGTTCACGGGATCGCTCTCCCATGCTCCGGCCAGGGTTCTGGCCGCCGTCTCCACATCGCCACCGTGCTGGCGCAGGGCGATCCACATCGCCGCACCCACGGTGTCGCAACGGAATCTGGTTCCCGTCGTGGACGAGACCAGTTCCAGCCGCCCGTCGTCGAGCAGCGCGGCAGTCACGCCGGCAGTCGGTTTCACAGGCATGTTCGCACCCCACTAGGGTTCTTTCCGGTGACCTCGCTGTCCTGCCGGGGTGCGTGGCGAGTCCCGGCTTTCTCCAAGCAGGTGGCCGATTTGTCGGTTGTCAGGATGGATAGCGCTGAGCCGGCCCGGGAATCCGGGCCGGCTTTTCCGGTTTTCTGTTGTGCTCCAGCACCGCCGGTCCGGGACTGACGGGTCCCGGACCGGCGGTGTGGTCTCAGGCGGCCAGCGCCGTCCGGGTTCCCGCGGTCTCCCGGATCAGCCGCATCGCCGCGGTCGCGTGGTCGTTGATGAAGAAGTGGCCGCCCGGGTACACCTTCAGGTCGAAGCGGCCGTTGGTGTGGTTGGCCCAGGCCTGCGCCTCCTGCGCGGTGACCATCGGGTCGTTGTCGCCCGTCAGCACGGTGATCGGGCAGTTCAGCAGCGGGCCCTCCTGGTACCGGTAGGTCTCGACCGCCTTGTAGTCGCTGCGCACCGACGGCAGGATCATGCGGATGATCTCGTCGTCGCCCAGCACCGCGGAATCCGTGCCGCTCAACGACTTCAGCTCCTCGACCAGCGCGTCATCGCCGGCCAGGTGCATCCGGTCGTCCCGGTAGCACGTCGGGCGCGCGGCGGCCCGAGGCGAACAGCTTCAGCGGCTGCGTGCCGCCCTTCTCCATCCGCCGGGCCACCTCGAACGCGATCATCGCGCCCATGCTGTGCCCGAACAGCGAGATCGGCTTGTCGGCCAACGGCTCCAGATGGGCCGCGATGATGTCCGCCAGCTCCCCGATCGAGTCCACACAGGACTCCGCCCGGCGGTCCTGCCGCCCGGGGTACTGGATCGCGATCACGTCGATCTCCGGCGACAGCACGCGGGAGACCGGGAAGTAGAAGGTCGCCGAGCCACCCGCGTGCGGGAAGCACACCAGCCGCGTCGGGGCGTCCGACACCGGGTGGAAGCGGCGGATCCAGGCATCGCCTGACATGACGGGTACATCCTCTCGGTGGTTCCCCGTGCTGCGGGGAAGGACGCCTTACCCTCGTTCAACGCGGGTAAGGCGTCCTTGCCCGCAGCACCCGGGGCGCGTGAGCTAAGCGATGGAGTCGAGCTCGTTGTCCAGGATGTCGAACAGGTCGCTGGCGCTGACCTCGGTGAGGTCCTCGGCGGGGGTGTCCTCCTGCTGGTCGTCGACCCACTTGGAGGTCAGGGCGCGCAGGCGGGAGGCGATGCGGGAGCGGTCGGTGGCGTCAGGATTGGTGGTCAGGGCGGCGGCGATGGCGGCCTCAAGCTTGGCCAGTTCGCCGTCGAGTGCGGACAGGTCGGGCTCGCCGGAGGCGCCGCCGAGTTCGGCGACGAGGAAAGAGGCAATCGCCGACGGGGTCGGGTAGTCGAAGACGAGGGTGGCGGGCAGGCGGAGGCCGGTCTCGGTGCTGAGCAGGTTGCGGAAGTCGATGGCGGACAGGGAGTCGAAGCCCAGTTCACGGAAGTCGCGATCGGGGCCGATGTTCTCCACCGAGGAATGACCGAGGACGGAGGCGACGCGGGCGCGGACGAGGTCGAGGACGACGCGGGTCTGGTCCACTTCGGACAGACCGCCGATGCGGTCGGCGAGGCCAACTGCCACCGAAGGCTTGGCGGTGGCGCGGACGGGGATACGAACGAGACCGCGGAGCAGGGCCGGGATCTCGTCGGTGCGGTTGCGGAGGGCGGAGCCGTCGATGCGCATGGGGACGACAACGGCCCGCTCGGCGGAAACGCCGGCGTCGAACAGGGCGAGGCCCTGGTCGACGGGCAGCGCGGGCAGGCCCTGGCGGGCCATGCGGGACAGGTCGGCCTCGGACAGCTCGGCGCCGAGGCCGATGCCGCCCCAGAGCCCGAATGCCAGCGAGGTGGCGGGAAGGCCCTGGGACCGGCGGTGCTGGGCCAAGGCGTCGACGAAGACGTTGCCGGCGGCGTAGCTGGCCTGACCGGCGGCGAGAACCAGGCCACCGGCGGACGAGAAGAGCACGAAAGCCTTGAGATCGCTGGTCAACTCGTGCAAATGCCACGCGGCGTCGGCCTTGGGACGGACGGTCGCCTCGAAGTCCTCGGGGGTGACCGCGCCGATCAGGGCGTTCTCCCCGGCCGCGGCGGCGTGTATCACGGCGGTGAGCCCCGGAATGCCGGCCAGCAGCGCAGCGACCTGGGGGCGATCGGTGACGTCGCAGGCGGCGATCGTGACGGTGGTGGCGCCGCTGTCCATGAGCAAGGCCTGCAAGTCGGCGGCACCGGGGGCGTTGAGGCCGCGACGGCTGGTCAGCACCAGGTTCTGCACGCCGTGCTTGCTGGGTCGAGGCCGACGGCAAGACCTATTCGCCCTCGCAGATCTCCGCCTTCATCCTGCAGAAGATGAAGGAAACTGCCGAGGCCCATCTCGGCCAGAAGGTCGACCAGGCCGTCATCACAGTTCCCGCATACTTCAACGATGCCCAGCGCCAGGCCACCAAGGATGCCGCAAGATCGCGGGCCTTGAAGTGCTGCGCATCATCAACGAGCCGACCGCGGCAGCGCTGGCCTACGGCCTCGACAAGACGAAGACCGGCACCATCGCCGTCTACGACCTCGGCGGCGGCACCTTCGATATTTCCATTCTCGAGATCGGCGACGGCGTGTTCGAGGTGAAGTCGACCAATGGCGACACCTTCCTCGGTGGCGAGGATTTCGACATGCGCCTGGTCGGCTATCTCGCCGACGAATTCCAGAAGGAGCAGGGCATCAACCTGCGCAACGACAAGCTCGCGCTGCAGCGCCTCAAGGAGGCTGCTGAGAAGGCGAAGATCGAGCTGTCCTCGACCACGCAGACCGAGATCAACCTGCCCTTCATCACCGCGGACCAGACCGGGCCGAAGCATCTGACCATGAAACTCACCCGCGCCAAGTTCGAGGCGCTGGTGGATGACCTCGTCCAGAAGACCATCGAGCCCTGCCGCAAGGCGTTGAAAGACGCTGGCCTGACCGCCGCTGAAGTCGGCGAGGTCGTTCTGGTCGGTGGCATGACCCGCATGCCGAAGGTGCAGGAAGTCGTCAAGCAGCTGTTCGGCAAGGAGCCGCACAAGGGCGTCAACCCCGATGAAGTCGTGGCGATCGGCGCCGCGATCCAGGCCGGTGTGCTGCAGGGCGACGTCAAGGACGTGCTGCTGCTCGACGTGACCCCGCTGTCGCTGGGCATCGAGACGCTGGGCGGCGTGTTCACCCGCATCATCGAGCGCAACACCACGATCCCGACCAAGAAGAGCCAGGTGTTCTCGACCGCCGAGGATAGTCAGAACGCGGTTACCATCCGCGTCTTCCAAGGCGAGCGCGAGATGGCGGCCGACAACAAGATGCTCGGCCAGTTCGACCTGATGGGCATCCCGCCGGCGCCGCGCGGCATGCCGCAGATCGAGGTGACCTTCGACATCGACGCCAACGGTATCGTCAACGTCTCGGCCAAAGACAAGGCGACCGGCAAGGAGCAGCAGATCCGCATCCAGGCCTCCGGCGGCCTGTCGGAAGCCGACATCGACAAGATGGTCAAGGATGCCGAAGCCAATGCGGTGGCCGACAAGAAGCGCCGCGAGGGGTCGACGCCAAGAACCATGCCGACTCGCTGGTGCATTCCACCGAGAAGGCGCTGGCCGAGCACGGCTCGAAGATCGGCGAACCGGAACGCCGCGCCATCGAGGATGCCGTCAGCGACCTCAAGGAAGCGCTGAAGGGCGACGATGCCGAGGCCATCAAGGCCAAGACCAACACGCTGGCGCAGGCTTCGATGAAGCTGGGCGAGGCCATGTACAAGCAGCAGGCCGAAAGCGATGCCGCCAAGGATGCTGCGAAGGATGACGTCGTCGACGCGGAGTTCACCGAAGTCGACGACGACAAGAACAACAAGAAATCTGCCTGAGAAGGCTGGTGACCACCATGACCCTCATTCCAGAGAGCACGCATCGCTCAATGGTCTGAGGGTCATTTTTCATTAAGCCGAAGCTTGCATCTTCCAACATTCGGCAATGAAGACGAAGTTCGGGCGGGTTTGAACGGATGTCGACCAAGCGCTGCTATTACGAAACCCTGGAAGTCGATCGCACCGCGGACGACGGCAAGCTGAAGACGGCGTTCCGCAAGCTCGCGATGAAGTGGCATCCGGACAAGAACCCCGGCGATGCGAGAGCGAAATTCGCTTCAAGGAAATCAACGAGGCCTATGAGGTCCTCAAGGACGGCCAGAAGCGCGCCGCCTACGATCGCTTCGGCCATGCGGCGTTCGAGCAGGGCGGCGGCATGGGCGGCGGCCATCCCGGCTTCGGTGCCGGCTTCGCCTCCTTTTTTCCGATATTTTCGAAGACCTGTTCGGCATGGGCGGGCAGCGTTCCGCGGCGGCCGCGAGCGCGGCGCCGACCTGCGCTACAACATGGAAATCACCCTCGAAGAGGCCTTCCTCGGCAAGACCGCGCAGATCGAGATTCCCGTCTCCGTCACCTGCAAATCCTGTTCGGGCACCGGTGCGAAGGCCGGCACCAAGCCCAAAACCTGCTCGACCTGCGGCGGCGCGGGTCGTATCCGTCAGGCGCAGGGTTTCCTCACTCTGGAGCGGACCTGTCCGGGCTGTCAGGGCCGCGGCCAGATGATCGAGGACGCCTGTCCATCCTGCGCGGGGTCGGGCCGCGTGCAGCGCGATCGCACGCTGTCGGTGAACATTCCACAGGGCGTCGAGGACGGCACGCGCATTCGCCTTGCCGGCGAAGGCGAAGCCGGCGTGCGCGGCGGCCCGCCCGGCGACCTCTACATTTTCCTGTCGCTGTCGGCGCATCAGTTCTTCCAGCGCGACGGCGCCGACCTGCATTGCCGCGTCCCGATCTCGATGGTGACGGCGGCGCTCGGCGCGATTCGAGGTGCCGACCATCGACAAGGGCAAGACCAAGGTGAAAATACCGGCTGGGACCCAGTCGGCGCGGCGCTTCCGCATCGCATCAAAGGGCATGC
>CAWGOG010000004.1:0-353445 GCA_963824205.1 uncultured Verrucomicrobiae bacterium
CAGTCAGGTGTCGGTAATCAGCGGTCAGATTTCGGAGGGTTTGGGCTCGGCCGCTGCGTGAAACTGTAGGGCGTGGGCATCTTGGCCGCCGTCGCCCGAGTCAGTAGTCCCCGAAAATGTGGGAGTGGCCTATTAGCCGCGACTCTCCCTGCTCTTTGCCTTGGTGTCCTAAGGGCGCAGGCCGTTAGAAATTTTCCAGAGCCAAATGCTCAGCGAGCCGGTGACGACGAAAGCCACGCCGCTGACCCAGAAGGGAGCCGGCTGTCCGGCGATGAGCACTTCGATGTGCAGAACGACCCGGGCCAATTGCGCCAGGGAGACCAGACCAAAAAGAGTCGAAGCGATTCGCAGGCCGAGAACGTTGGAATTCATATTCGTCTGTCAACGAATGCGATAAGCAGCGGGCTTCGCCGACGGCTTATAAGCCGTGACTACTCCAAGGGAGATCTGCTCGGTGTCTATTCCTCAGTTCCTTCGCGCTTCTGACCTTCCGGCTCTTCTTCCGGGGGCCTTTGCGTTACCTGCGGATCCTCGCGCTTCTGACCTTCTGCCTGACTTTGATCGTCTGGTTTTTCCATGCGCTCAGAGTATGGCCGCCCGCAAAGCCCGGCAAGACTTATTCATAGCGCCGCGCTGCCGACAGCCTAACATTAGGCAACTGTACAGCATCCCTCCTGGTCGTCAGCCAACAAAAGGCGTCCTAGTCAGGTTAGGGAGACTCGGTGTTCTTCCAGAGTCGTAATCAAGATTTCGAGAACCTGTAGGATTTAAAAATGAGTTGATGGTAACGCGTGCCTGCATGCTACGCGCATTCGGATGAACCAAATCAACTTGAATCAGAGCATAGCGTGCGTCGTTGCCGCGGAAATAGAATCGCACATTGGCAGCGCGCGAGAAACTGAGGGAGCTTGCTCATTCTCGAGCCTTCCCACGAATTCACGTAACCTTCTTCCGGCGCCAGTTGAGGAAATTCCTCGCGGCATATTGCGAGGGCTCCATTAACTGACTCAACTTGCCACGCCCAATCAAATGGGCTTCCCTGAGGAGCCTCTTGACGTTGCAGATTGAACTTTAACGCGGCCACAGCGATAGTGCAACTCGCTGATAACACCCTTAGTCAGATCGTAATACATTTCTTTATCGTAGGGAATCCTTCCCGAGACGTGGTGAACAACCAACGGCTCCGAAGCCAGCCTCTTGGTAAGACGAAAGGTTATGGGGCGGTCTGAATTCGGCCGAAGGAAATTATTTTCGAAAAACACCCAGCGTACTCGAAGCTTTTGCCACCCAATCCACCTTCGGAATGAAATCCAGCTTTTTCTACCCGCACCTCGAGACGCTTTCCATGTTGTCCCGTTAATGAAAATAGGCCGTTAGCGTCGCTCTGAGTTGCCTTTTCCTTCGTTCCATGAAGAGATGCGTCCGTCCATTTGAATCGGATGTTAGCTTGTGCGACGGGCTGGTCGCTCTGGTCAACAACTCGACCGTAGAAGTTGATCGGAATCTTCCACTCGAAGGATGGATCGGCTTTTTGCATCGAATTCCACCATCGCCAGCGCGGATCGCTCAATCCTTGGTACCAAGATCCTCCACTCGGCACTTCATATCTTGGGCTCGGATCTGACACGATCGATCCCTCGGGAGAAGGCGTCGCTTCCGCAATTTCGTTGGATGGTGGTTTCCGCTCCGCTGTGACTTGCTCCCGCTTTTGCAGAAGCCACCACGCGACGACCCCCATTGCGATCACAATCAGCAGGAAGATAACTAGTCGGCGCATCGGCTATTTATTTCACAAGCTCAAAAATGCGTGAATACAACCCATCGAGCTGTTGAATCCGTCGGTTGAATTGTCCACTGTGGTCCGACTGGTCCAAGCCGAAGCCAAATAATGTTCGCATATTTACGTCGCCAGTAACCGGTCCGTGAGGAATTGGATTGCCGTTCGCACCATCTACGGCACCAAGAGCCTTGATCGAGGACGCGCCACGAAAGCCTTCATTTCGTACAGATCTGTGACAAATCGACCAGACAGTGTGAACTCTTGAGTGGCGCGATAGACGACGGTTGATCGGTTAGGATAATAACGATAATGCCAAGTAGTATTGAAACGTCCGTCCGGTTTATAGCTGATTTCGTTCTTTTCCCAATTCGCCTTCCAAGAAGCCGACTTTATACCCGGTGGCCAACGCATAATCATCGCTATTATGGAAGTTGACGATCTCGCCGGAAACATTGGCGCCCACAGCCGCGAGAAAGCCTCGATAGCCTTTTGTTGTCTCGCCGTTCGGCGACTGATGATAATCCGGAGTAGGATCACTCACTCCGAATTCCCAGAAACGGGCGTAACCATTAAGTCCTCCGTTGTCCCGGTCACCAGAAGGATCGAAGCATCCAGCCGGCAATGCTCCTTCCATTGCAACATAGTTCTGGACTTTGAGCCCCCTTGAAGGGCGGAGCTGCAGACCACATTGCCCATGGAATGTCCAATCAGAGTGACACCAAATCCTCGCGCTTCGATAGCATTTGCGAAGAGGCGAAGCGAATCACCGTGCCCGCCATGCGCGGTGCTCACTGCAATTGTACTCACCATTACTTACGGAAATATCTCCAACCGTTGCTACTAGCAACGGATCCCAGCGGAGACTGCAGAATCTTCCCTTGAATCCCTGCCACCACAGCCGCTTAAACATCGACTCCACAAAGAAATATAATTCCCGTAGTCTACACTCCACCCATGCACAAAGAGGACGGCCTTGTTGGTCTCTTGAGGATCGGGTATTATATTCAAGGAATCGCTAATCGGGTCGTCATAATAGAACATCGGCCCAGTGAATGGCGGATCCGGATTACCGTTCGGAGCCGCAATGTTCTCAGGCTGTGCTTTCCCGCGCTGATACATGCTTCGGACATTCTTTAGGTCCAGCCAAAGACTGCCGCCGTGGCCGATGATGTTATTATTCTGATCCAAAAACTCGAACTCTAGCTCGCCTTTGCCTTCGGAAACGCCTTCGAATAAAAAGCACTTCTTCGGATGGTCGTAGTCCAAGCCCACCCAGTAAGCAGAGTTAAAAATAAAGCGCGTGAACGGCACGATCGTTTGACTATTGACGGCCTTGTTAAAGTCTCCCGTGATCTGCGCAGCTGCATCCGCATCGCTCGTCAGGTAGGATGCTGATCCTTCTTCATCCGCGGCCGGATAGATATTGATGGAGGGGGAACCGCTCTCGATCGATTTCCAATGTAAAGCAACACGAACCTCGCCCGATTGAATCCGACTGTAGAGTCCTGGAATGTACAACCAGAGGCGTGTGAAATCTTCCAAGTTTCGCTTGGAGACGATCTGAAGCTGTGACGAATCCTTGTGAAGAGGCGGAACGGTCTCCGCTTCTTGAGGAACAGCTGGCGAAGCCGGATCGTCGGTTATCTCCGTGTCATCATCGTCATTGATCCAGAACCGAAAAGGTTTCGCCGCACTTGTGATGTCGTCGTCATGAATCGACCGGTCGGTTAACGACATTTGGCCGTCGCGGTTGGCATCGACCACCAGGTCGACTGGCATGAGGAGGTAAGTACTACGCGCCGAGCCCCAATGGAAACCGATTGCGGTGAACATTCCGCGCTCATTCAATCGACTTGGCCCAAATAACAGATACTCGTTAGGCTGAGCTCCGGCCAGGTCAGTGTCGACTCTGTAAACCTGACCATTTTGCCACAGAGTTAGCCACTGGCCTACATTGTCACTCGACCAGCCAATTAACTGAACGCGGTTATTGGCCCAAGCGACGATCGATCCGTAGCCTTGGTGATTAAGACTCACCGAGTCGCCGTCGCTCCAAAGAATCGGGCCATCTTGCCCGTTATCGGGAGAGCCAATAACAATCTCACTTCCGTCGTCGAACCTATCCGTCATTGCGGTCGCGTGGAGGGGCAAGTCTGTCCTCCCGCCATCGCGAAGGAGGACGTTGTCCGAGGCAATGTCGGCGTTATTATTGAAGGGACCTCCAGGGCGCCGGGGAAAGACGGTGACTTGTGGCCAGATAACGAGGTTATCACCCGGGTGATCGGGGCTGTCCAAATGCGCGTTGAGCAAGACCTGGCCAAAATTGTTGATCGCCACCGGGTCAGAGCCCGCTGAGTAGGTCTCATCACGGTCGCCCAAAACGAAGATCGGCGTATCGGGAAAAATACCGGCGTGCGGAACCAAACCCGTGGCTGTCCTAATAGTGGCCAGTATCTGGCCGGAATCATTGTAGTCCTTCGGTTCGGCCAGATCCCCGTTTTCCAGAAAGATGTATGGCGGCAGATATCCGATGTCGTTTCGGTCAGCAGGATAATCGATGACGCCATCGGGAGAGTTGTTCGCTCCCCAAATGCGGGTTTTCGTCACGTCCAAAATCGCGTAATGAAAGCGCGGGACAGGCGCCGCAGAAACGACGTCGGTTAGCGGCCATCCGTCGGCTCCATCCGGCACATCGTCCCCGTCACTATCGCTTTTGTTCGGATCAGTTCCAAGCCTGTATTCCTGGGCGTTCGTTAGGCCATCGCCGTCGGCATCGGCGTTTCCGTCGATTCCCGTGTGCCCGAAATGGGCGATCTGCCAGACGTCCGGCATGCCGCTGTGATTTGAATCTTTGGAGGTGACGACCGGGCCGCTCTCGCCTTGTTCTTCGCTAATGCCAAGTTGTCCATCGTTATTGCTGCCCCAGGAATAGATGAGGCCGCTGGCGGCCAGCGCCAGGCTGTGGGAACTCCCAGCTGCAATCGAAGTTATGCCTTCTAGGCCGGCAATAGATGTCGGCGTATCGATCGGAGGACTCGACTGGCCGCTCGTTTCGCCCGACGCATTACTCCCCCAGCCTGCAACCGTGCCGTCAGTTTGCAGGACGAGAGTGTGGGCAAAGCCGGCTGCGATATCGCTGATGCCGGCAAACTCCGCCGGCGCTATCGGCACTGGGCTGTCCGAATACGTTCCGTCGCCTAACTGGTCGGAAAAGTTCGCCCCCCATGTCCAAATTTTGAGCGAATCCATTCCCGCAAGTCTTTTTGCCGCAACGCGCTGACTCGATGCGACGGGGGTGAAGGCGCCCAGCGCAACTGAGTGGTAGGCACCTGCTTTTACGATCGTAACGTTTCTGAGCCCCGGAATCTGAATAGCATGGTGAGCATTATGCCACGTACCGTCTCCGAGCATTCCGTTCCAATTCGCTCCCCACGCCCAGACGGTTCCGTCGTCTCTTAGCGCCAAATTATGGTAATAACCGGCCGCGACCGCAATCACCCGTTCAAGGGGAGCGCCCGATTCCGTGACTACCTCAACGGGAATGACACTGTCGGTGGTATCGTCGTTACCCAGTTCGCCGTCACCATTATAACCGCAGGCCCAGACAGTTCCGTCGTTCTTCAGGAAAACTGAATGGTAACCGCCGGCAGCCGCCGCGATGATGTTGGTTAAGTTCGGAATCTGCGCCGGCTGGGTTCGATAGTCGTAGGTATCAAATCCCAGTTGCCCGTTACTATCAGCTCCCCAACCCCAGACAGTGCCGTCTCCTTCTACCACGAGAGAGTGTGCCGAACCGGCACTGACTTCCACGCCATCCTGGACCCCTGAGACTGCCCGAGGCTGGTCGTTTTCATCGTACGTTCCGTCGCCGAGCTGACCGTACGAATTATCGCCCCAGGTCCAGACGCTGCCGTTGGCATCAAGCGACATGGAATCATAATCGCCCGCCACAACCTTGGCCCGCATTGGTCCGAGCGACTTCGCCGTAATGGCACACGTCAGAGGACCAGATGTTACCGTGATCAGGCTTGTTTCGTTAGGGCTCGCGCTATTGCTGATAGATATCGAGGCCAGTCCGTTGGTGTCAGTAACGGTTGTAATGACATCTTGCAGCCCGGAGCTGAAAGAGGAAATTTGGGCTCCCCCGTGGGTAACGCTAAACTTTATTGGCACATTCGCCTCAGCGGCGCCGTTATAACTTAAACGAACGACCACCGGCGCTGGAAGGTATCGCGCACAGAATCCCTGCTGCGAATTTCCGCTGACAATTTCAAGAACCGCCGTGATTCCATCGAGGTAACTATTCGGATCGGTCCCGTGCAGAAATTCGTCAAAGTTGCTCTCGCCATCGCCGTCAGGATCGCCATTCGGGTCGACGCCGAGTGTTCCAAAATGCGTTTGTTGCCAATCGTCCGGCAAGGTCTGGCCTTCGATGACGCGCAGGCGAAGGAATGCGGGCTCTGCCGAGACCGGCGAAAAGGCCCGGAGTGAGATCGTTGCAAAATCTCCCGCATCTACTGTCGAGGGAGAGTCGAAAGTGGTATCGCCCCGCACCCAGTTTTGCAGATCGATCGACGCTTCAGGAACGAAGTAGAGGTCTGACGCAGCATTGGTTGAAGTCTGATAACTGATGACTGGGTAACGTGTGCTTACGCCGGTAGAAGGGTCGGTCACGTTGACGGTCGAAATTTTCGGCAAGGCAAACGAGCCATCGACGTGCGGATCGACCCCAAAAGCGTATTTCAGAATGTTTGGAATACCGTCGCCAGCCGGACTGAGGGCCGTCTCGCTGCTAATGGCAGGGTCGGCCTGCTCCGCCTCAGTGAAAACTCGCGCTTTCCATTCCGGATACGTGTCCGCGCCGCCTCCGCGGACCAGCGAAATGACAAGGATTGCGCCGAAGAATAGCGTCCTCGGGTAAACTCTCCCCCGTGGCCGCAAGCGGGAGGGGAGCGAACACGCCATTCAACGTTGTAGTATTCTACCTGATGGTTTGGCAAGCGGTTAGTCTGTCATTTGTTAGGGACAATTACCTTCACTAACTTGTTACTATTTTTACATACCTTAGCCCGTAATACGCAGATCCGAAGATAATTGACGCTCGATCAATGGCGGAATGACGGCGATAAGCCCACGTTCAAGCGGAAGGAAGTGCGACGGTCGTAAACCGCCGCCACAATGTTTAGGACCGCTTGACCCGACGGGTGCTTTGTCCGACAAATTCCTTATGAAACGTTTATTGCCCCTCATCCTCCTGGGAATTTTCGCAGCGGTTCAGCAACTCGCGGCACAAATGCAAAGCGGCGGCGGTGGCACCTATGCGCAGCCGGGTCATCCGATGACCACTTCGCACTCCTCCAATCAGTCTCTCGAAACGTCCAACACATACGGAAAGCAAACGGGACCGGTTAAGGTCTCGGTCAGCGTGGCCGCCGAGGAAAAAGGGAATCCCGCCACCAGTTTCCCGACAAAAACCCCTCACCTCTACGGCTCCTTCACCACCACCGGCACGAACAAAGGCGAGAAGATCTATGCGGTCTGGGTCAACAGCGCGACGAAGAAGGCTCTCTATAAGACAGACATGGTCAGCGCGGAACCGAACTTCAACGGGACGGTCTCAATCAATGCCCCGCCCACCGGTTGGCCCCCGGGCAAGTACGAGCTCGATATTTATCTCGGCAAAAAGTTGCAGGGTCGCGCGACCTTCAACATGAAGGGGTCGGGCAACTAAGAGGAGAAGAAGGCGGGCAGCCTCCTTCGCCAAGGCTTCGGCGCGCCAAGGGATCGCCGCCCTGCAGGGCTCGGACGAGACCAGCTCGTCCGTCCAGGGACTAGTGCGGATCGCGGATGCCGAGGTGGAAATCTTTCACCACCAGGTTTCCATCGGCGCCGATGGTCGTCTCCATCTCGGAAGTGATTTTGGCTGCCTCCGGAAAATCTTCGGTCGCCTTCGGATCGGCTTCCAATTGGACGTGGATGGTTAACGGCAACTGCAAAGGAGCGCTGGCTTCGCCGTTGACGCTGACGTTGACCGTGAATCCATCCGGATAGTTTGAACCGCTTCCGCGGTTCTCTTTTTTGGCCGCGGCATACCTTCCCGGGGCGACCTTGTGCGTTCGGGCCAGGATTTCTTTCTGATTAAGGCCGAGAAGGTCGCGCTGCCATTTCACGTGGCCGTTCTCGATCTTTAATAAGACGATCGCCCGCGGGGTCCATTTGCCGTCGACGCTCCACAAAAGATACCCGCCGTCCGGCGACCAGCGCGACGGCAGAACGCCTCCGTGATTCATGTGCATTAACCCTGTTACCGCCTGAATGGTGGCAAGGACGGTTCCGGTCTTAATTTCGACCAGACGGTTTTGGGGCGTTCCGTTGGCATCGTAGTTCTCCGAGTCTGTGGGAATGAGCACGCCGTAGCGTCCATCGGGTGACACGCTGTTTTTGGCGACAGCGAAATTTTTTGGAAACTGCGGTCCGGAAATGACGTCGGCTTCCTCCTCTTCCTGTGCAGCTCCGCGCCCGACGAGCGCAACGACCACGAAGGCCACCGATATCGCATATATCGCGACTGACGATCTGCGCCGCATGAGTGTCATCTAACGGAGGAGACGAACGCCGTCAAAGACTCCGGAGGTCCGGGAAGCTGGCAGCTTCGCCTACAGTTTCTGGAGGCGGAGGCTCGCCCGTCCGACGCTTGCCTTGGATGGAATTGATGGCGAACGTAATTGCCATGAACGATCCACAAACTGAACGGCAATTGTCACGGCGCAGATTTGTCGGTCTCACTCTTGGTGGCAGCGCGGTCGTTGCCATGGGTGGAGCGTCAGCGGTTCTGCGAGCGGCCAGTGCAACCAGCGAGGGAGAATCTTCCATGTTTAAAATCGGCGGAGATCTGTCAGTGAATCGATTGGGGTTCGGAGCGATGCGGATTACCGGCGACGGTGTCTGGGGTTGGCCGAAGGATCGCGAGGAGGCGAAGAGAGTTTTGAAGCGCGCGGTCGATATGGGAGTTAATCTCATCGATACCTCGGACGCTTACGGCCCCGAAGTAAGCGAGCTGCTCATCGCGGAAGCGCTTCACCCCTACCCAAAAGGATTGGTCATTGCGACCAAAGGCGGATTGACGCGACCCGGCCCAGGCCAATGGGTTCCGAATGGGCACCCGGACTACTTGAAGAAATGTGTCGAAGGCAGCTTGAAGCGGCTCAAGCTGGAGCGGATCGATCTTTGGCAATTGCATCGGATCGATTCGCACGTCCCGGAGGAGGAATCGTTAGGCGCGATCAAAGAAATGCGCGACGCCGGAAAGATCCGGCACGTGGGACTTTCCGAAGTGGATACGGCGGAGATTGAGCGCGCCCGAAAGATTCTCCCGATCGCCACGGTGCAGAACCGTTACAACATCGATTACCGGAAGTGGGACGCGGTCCTGAAACATTGCGAGCAGCAGAAGATCGGGTTCATGCCTTGGTCGCCGGTTGGCGGCGGCCGATCGTTAAACGACGGCAAGCTCGAAGCGGTCGCGAAAGCGCACAACGTCAGCGTTTATCAGGTGGCGATCGCGTGGTTACTGCGTCGCTCGCCGGCAATGTTGCCAATTCCGGGAACGTCGTCAGTGGCGCACCTGGAGGACAACATGGCGGCGGCGAAACTGAAATTGAGCGACGAAGAGTTGAAGTCGCTCGACGCAGCGTGAGGAGCTCCCACCGATTTTAAACTCTGCCCCGGCACTCACCCTCCCTCGCCCTCGGCCGGCTCGGGAAATGGCTGAACGTTGGAGAAGTCTATGTTCCTAAGCGAAGACGAGGTGCGCGAGCTGTTGTCGATGCGGGAACTGATTCCCGTGATCGCGAAAGCGCTTTGCGACCTTTCATCCGGTAAGGTCATTCAGCCGGTGCGCACGGTTCTTCCAATTGCGGAGCACGGCGGTTTCTTCGGTGTGATGCCGGCTGCCAGGCAAAACGTTGAAAAGTACGACGGCGCCGTGGGCGCGAAGCTCGTGACTTTCTACCCAAACAACAAGGGCATTCCGACGCATCATGGAATGATTCTGCTTTTCAAGCCGGAAACGGGCGAACCGCTTGTAACGATGGACGGACGTCTCATTACTGAAATGCGCACGGCCGCCGCGTCGGCCGTGGCCACGGATGAGTTGGCGCGGCGCGACGTCGCGGTGCTGGCGATTCTGGGCTCCGGAGTTCAGGCTCGAAGCCATCTCGAAGCGCTTCGGCTGGTTCGAAAATTTCGCGAGGTGCGGGTCTGGAGTCCGCGCAATGCCGATCAGTTTGCGCGCGAATTCGGTGTGACCGCGGCCAATTCGGCGGAGAGCGCTGTGCGCGGCGCTGACGTCATCGTGGTCGCCACCGCGGCGACGACGCCGGTAATCTTTGGCGACTGGATATCGCCGGGCGCGCATGTTAACGCGGTCGGGGCCACGCGGCCTAACTGGCGTGAGCTCGACGATTCCCTCCTGCGAAAGGCGCGGATCTACGTGGACTCGCGCGAAGCTGCTGGGAAGGAGTCAGGCGACATCATCGCCGCCGGTGACGTCGTTGGAGAGATAGGCGAAGTCATTGCCGGTTCAAAACCAGGGCGGACATCCGATCAACAGATCACTTTGTTCAAGTCTGTGGGTGTGGCGATCGAAGACGTGGCCGCGGCAGATTTGGTTTATCGAAGGGCGATCAGTCGCGGCCAGTAGGCCCCTCCCACATTTGGGAAGCAGGTTAGGAATGGTGGGCCAGCCGGGGAAGAACGGTGGAAAGCAGATCGATCATGAAATGGCCGATCATGTTGGCGACGAGATCGCGGCGCCATAAATAGAACGCGGTCAGGACTGCGCCAAGTGCGAGCGCCAGGACAACGTTGGCCCATCCGTTCGTGATGTGGCCCAACCCGAAAATCACACAGGGGATGGCGCCGGCGACGTAACGATTCATTCCAAACCACTGAAGTCTTTCGATGGCGTAGCCGCGATAAAATATTTCCTCGGCCACACCGGCGCGAAGAACAACCAGGAGAAGAAGCCAAAGAGGTAACTTGGACAAACTTTGGCCCATCTCTCCGCCATTGAAATGGAGCAGGGTGGCGACGATACCTCCAACGACGCCCAGAATGACTGTGATGATGCCTCCCCAGAGGAGCGATCGCTTCACGCTCGACGTTCCAATCCCGATAGAACTCCATGATTGGTGTTCTCCCTTTCGCACGATTAGAAGGAGCGCGACGACGCAGGCCCACATCAGGCCTTCCCTCTCGAGCGCCATGCTGAACGCGGACCCGGGGTTATAGCGCGCCGCAATCGAGCGCACAATGAGCAAACCGAACAAGGCGATGAACATGCCGACCCATGTCACAGGCAAGGGCCTCGGTTTATCTATCGGTGCATTCATCGGGAGCCAGTATATTCCCTGAAGGTATAAAGCGGAAGGATATTGGCTAAGGGGCCGACTTGTTTCATCATCCTCTTGCCCATGAAAAAGATCCCCGCCGTTCTCGTCGTTTTCGTTTCACTTCTCACGCTCGTTCACGGCCAGGAATCTGCCGAGCTGGCGGAACCGCCTAATGGCGACAACCAAAAAGCCGAAGTCTCGCAATGGATCGGTCCAGTGAAGATCACGATCACCTACCACAGCCCGCGAGTTCATTTTCAAAACAAGGAACGCACCGGCCACATCTGGGGCGAACTGATCCCCTACGGTTTCTTTGACGAAGGATTCGGGCCGTCAAAATCGACCCCGTGGCGTGCGGGCGCAAACGAAACGACCCGAATCACCTTTTCCCACGACGTAAAAGTGGAAGGCAAAGATGTGCACGCGGGAACGTACGGTTTATTTCTCGTTCTGGATAAGTCCGGGCCGTGGACATGGATTCTTTCGAAGGATTCCAACGGCTGGGGCTCTTTTCAATATGATCCAAAGGCCGACGTTCTGCGCGCCCCGGTACAGACCAAGGAAGCCCCGTTCACGGAATTCCTGACTTACGGGTTCGATGAGCGCCTGCCCGGATCGAGCGTGGCTTACCTACAGTGGGAGAACAAACGTGTGCCCATGAAGATCGAAGTGCCTAACGTCAACGATGTTTGGGTCGCGGAGATGCGCAGACAGTTGCTGTCGTGGCCAGGATTCAATTATCGCAACTGGCAGCAGGCGGCGCAGTTCTGCGCGGACAACAAAGTCAATCTGCCCGAAGCACTCGTCTGGGCGGACAAGGCGATCAGTGAACCGTTCCGAAGCGCGGTTCGTGGAAAAGAAGATTTCTCGACGCTACAAACAAAGGCCGCCGTGCTCACGGCGATGGAGCGCGATAACGAAGCCGAAGCAACCATGGACAAGGCGTTGCATGCGCCCAACAACGACGTCTTCGCGGTGCATCAATATGGGCTGAAACTACTCCGCTCGGGAAAGAAGGAGAAAGCCCTGGAGGTATTCAAGCTCAACGCGCAGCAGCATCCGGAAGAGAAGTTCATTACTTTCGCCGGTCTGGCGCGTGGCTTCACGGCCATGGGCGACAAGGAAAACGCGATCAAGAACTGGGAGACTGCGCTGCAAAATGTGCCGGAGGATCAGAAGACCAACCTGCCGATTTATCAGAAGGCGCTCCAGGATCTGAAGGCGAAGTAGGAGCGACCAGTAAAGAGACCTTGCGGAAGATTTCTTTCGTTTGTCAGGGCTGGAAGCAGGGCGGGACCTTTCGCGACAGGTGAATCAATCCGCGATTCGCGATAAATTATTGCGATAACTTTCTGCGCCTGATTAGCTTGCCGCTATGAGCTGGAGCAGAGAAGAGGCATTAACCGATCCCGCTGTGCGGGGACCTATGATGTTCGTTTCGGAATTCCGCTTTGTTCTGCGCGATATCCCCACGGAAATCACGATTCGTATCCATCGGCCGATTTTTGCCGGCCAATATGTCGCGCGGTGCAGTCACAAGCTTGTCATCCCGGGAGTGAACGCACCGGCTGTGCCGGACGAGGATGGTGCGGAACCAAGCGAAGGGCGAACACTGCATAACGCAGTCGAACAGCTTGTTGCCCCTTACAATGCCGCGCGCTCGCAAGGCCTGGCGCCGAGTACGTCGTGGCTGGTTCCGAATACCGAGTTTTGTTAGTTGCAACGGACGCGACAAGCGCGTCCCTCCCGGTCACTCGCCGCGCCGGATTCGCATCGGGAGGGACGAGCTTGTCTCGTCCGCTGGAACTACATCGTCGTGGCGACGCGGCGGAGATCATCGAGCAAGATCTCCATGTCACGTTTGGTGGTTCGATAGTTTAGGACACAACCGCGCAAGGCGAACTTGTCGCCGATGAGTGCGTTGGAAAGATACGAGCTCCCATCACGCTGCAAGGCGACCAGCAGCCGTTCGTTGAACTGATTCAGCTTTTGCGCGGCAGCGCCATCGACATCTCGCGATGACTTGCGAAGTGACGACGGTCGATAGCGAAAGCAGAAGATGGAAAGCTCAACTGGAGCGAGCATTTCGAAGTCGTCACTTGATTGCACCAGTTCCTCGAGATGCCGGGCGCAGGCAATGTTGTTTTCAATGGCTTCCGACAGTGCACTGGTCCCCGCCCCTTTCAGGATCATCCAGACTTTGAGGGCGCGGAAGCGGCGGGAAAGTTCGGGGCCATAATCCCAAAAGGCAAAAGCTTCATCGTTCTGATGCTCCATCACGCGGGTGTACTCAGCGTCGTGCGCGAAGGTGCTGCGCGCCGCCGCGGGGTCGCGGTAGAGAACGCATCCGCAATCCATCGGCGCGTAGAGCCATTTATGAGGATCCAGTGCAATCGAATCGGCCTGGGCAAGACCGGAAAACAGATGCCCCACAGAAGGCGCCATAGCGCCGAAGCCCCCATAGCAGGCATCCACATGCATCCATAACTCGAATTGACGCGCGATTTTCGAAACTTCGCCTAACGGATCGACGGCTCCGGTATTCACCGTTCCCGCGTTGGCGACCACGCAAAACGGCTGATGCCCGGCGGCAACGTCGGCGGCGATTGCTTTCTCCAGTTCATCGACGCGAATCTTGAAGGCGCCGTCTGTCGGGATGTGTCGAACATTATCTGAACCGATGCCAAGAAGAGCCGCCGCCTTGGCAATCGAATGGTGTGTTTCAACCGAAGCGTATAGTGTGAGCGCTCGAGGGGACGATCGTGCGCCCCGATTTAGCACGTCCGGACCAGCCTTAGCGCGCCGGGCGGCCGCGAGGGCGGCCAAATTGGCCATTGAGCCGCCGCTGACGAATAGACCGGCCGCGCTCCGATCGACACCGAGAATGTCTTTGAGCGCGTCAATCGTCATTCGCTCGAGATCGACCGGCGAAGGCGCGGACCGCCAGGCGGTCAGGTTTGCGTTGATCCCCGAGGCGAAAAGATCGGCCAGTATGCCTAACGACGCCCCGGGCGACTGCACATAACCAAACATCCGCGGATGACCATTCTTCCTGGTATGCGGCACGATGGTGTCGTTAAAGATCCGGAGCAGTTCAGGAAAGGGAGTGCCCTCCTCGCTCAAAACTTCAGCGAGGCGGTCCCGGATTTCCTTCGAGCTTGTTGGCGGATAAAGGGGCGGATCGCTAATCGAGCCGAGATATTGAGCAATGGCGTCGACCGCTGCCCTGCCCCACTCCCGAAATTCATCCGGCGACGGATCGAGGCTATTCATTCCGGCACCCTCGGGTTGCAAATCTAGAATTCAAATTTTCAAATTTCGGCCAGGAAAGGCTCGGGAAACTCCGATTCTGCGTTCCGCTTGCGCTTACCCCTGAGCACGTCGAATTTTCAAAAGATCGGCCGAATATGCTTGAGGAGAAAAACGACGAGCAATTTTACCGCGATACGGAGAGCATCGCTTTTCCGAAGCTGGACGATCACCAGCTAGGGTTGCTTGAGCCACTGGCGGAACGGCGAGTGATGAGCCGCGGAGATATCGTTTTTAGGGCGGGGCAGCGCGATCTTCCCCTGACCATCGTGCTACACGGAGAACTGGAAGTCTTCGAGTCGCGCGACGGCGTCGAGCAGATCCTGGCTCACGCGGGCGAACGCGACTTTATTGGCGACGTAGCCATGCTGCAGGGGACTTCGGCGCTGGCGACCACGCGGGTTAAGTCGGACCAAGCGGATATCCTGCAGGTGCCGGCGGACAAATTGCGGCGCGCGCTGGCCGAACTTGCCCGGAGTGAGCGCCACGATCGTTAACGCACTCATCATGCGTCGGCGGCGGCTGCGACGGGATCGCGAATTCGCCGGGATGCGCGTCCTGGCGATGCACGAAGCGCGGGAGGGGTATCAACTGGATGATTTTCTCGATAAAAACCATATCCCGCATCGTTTCATTGAATGGGAGAGCGAAGCCGGCCAGGCGCTTGCGAAACGATTACGCCTAACGACTCGCGATTTGCCGGCCCTGATCACGCCGGGCGGAGCCCCCTTGCGGCGGCCCTCGCTGAGGGAAGTTGCACAGGTCGCAGGACTCCTCCGACCCCTGGCTTTCGAAAACGAGGATGAGATCAAAGCCGATCTGGCCATCGTGGGAGCGGGTCCGGCAGGTTTGGCAGCGGCGGTGTATGCAGCGTCCGAGGGTCTCAAAACTGTCGTGCTCGAAAGTTACGCGCCCGGCGGCCAGGCGGGATCTTCTTCGTTAATCGAGAATTTCTTCGGATTCCCAACCGGAATCAGTGGAGGCGACCTTACGTGGCTCGCGCAACTGCAGGCTTATCGATTCGGAGCCAAGTTTTCTACGCCGGCCGAGGCGCTTTCTTTGCAATACAATAGCGACTCGGAATACCGTGCCTGTCTTCAGGTTGAAGGCTGCGGAGCGGTGCTGCGCGCGAAAGCGGTCATCATCGCGACTGGGGCCAATTACCAAAGGTTGCAAGCGGAGGGGCGCGAGAAATTCGAAGGTTTAGGAGTCTATTACGCGGCCACGGCTTTCGAAGGGCAACTTTGCCGTAATGCCACGGCTGTCGTTACCGGCGCGGGAAATTCCGCGGGACAAGCGGCCATGTTCCTGTCCGAAGGCGCCAGCAAAGTGCTCCTGGTGGTTCGAGCAAACGACCTTGCCAAAAGCATGTCGAACTATCTCTCAACGCGGGTGCAAGCATGTAACAACATCGACATCCTCTTTCGCACTGAGATCCGCCGAATGTCCGGCAACTCGATTCTCGAAGAAGTGGAATTGGAGAACACCGGAACGGGCGAACGGCAGACGGTGAAGACGCCCGCGGTTTTCTCCATGATTGGCGCGAAGCCGTGCACCGAATGGCTCCCGCCAGAAATCGAGCGTGACGAAAAAGGATTTATCAAAACCGGGACCGCGGTGGCGCGCGCACCTGCCTGGTCGAAGGACGGTCGCGCTCCCGGACCAATGGAGACAAGTCTTCCCGGAATATTTACAGCCGGCGACGTGCGTTCGGGCTCGGTGAAACGCTGTGCGGCCGCTGTCGGTGAAGGAGGAATGGCTGTCGCCGGGGTGCACGTCGCGCTGGAGGAGATGGCCAATCGCAAGGCCGGTGAAAACGGGCGCTAACGAGCCGATCCCGGGGCTTGAGGTCTCGATTAGCGATTGCACGAAGTCGGATTTCGACGCCGTCTTTGCACTTCTACAGCAACTCTGGCCTGGGAAATCGCTGGATCCCGATATCCTGCGCGACTTATTTAACGATGCGATTCTTTCGGATTCGCGTGTTCTGCTTTGCGCCAGGCTTGATGGAACAATCGTTGGATTCGGATCGATGAGCTTTAAGGCACATCTGTGGCACGGCGGACTGATTGGCTGGATCGACGAGCTGGTGGTCGATCGCAAGGCGCGGGGCAAAGGCGTCGGCCGCAAATTGCTCGAGCGCCTGATAGAAATGGCGAGCGAAAACGGATGTCGCGCCATCGAGCTCGACAGCTCGTTTCATCGGAAGGAAGCCCATTCGTTTTATGAAGAGCTCGGTTTTCAAAAAAGGGCCTATCTGTTTTTCAAAGAGCTCGTGGGAAGCGAGCGATCGGGCAGCCTTCCGGGAAAGTAGACGGGAAGCTAACCTAGCCTTCGCACCCTCCCACGCTGAAGGTGCGGCGCTACGGACGGGCCTACTTCTTTCCGGTCCCCTCTTCGCCTAACAAATTTCCGACGGTCAGTCGTTCTTCCGGCAGATCGAGATGGTCGATAAATTCCCGAAAGCGCTCAGAAAACAAATCGCGGCGCCGATTCCAATACGATGCAAGACCAGGTGTCGCCAGATAGTGGCGATAGAGATTGCTCCATCCGCGCCAGATCTGTTCTTCCATGAGCCCGTAGATGTAATGAAAGTGAATCGTCTCCATGGCTTTCAGGAACTGAAAGGACGCGTGGTAGAATCGGCTCTTTTCGTCCGGCGTGAGCGATTCAAAATCTTCCAGGCCGATACGCCAGAGACGACTGACCTCGGCATTATCGGTGAACGGTCGCGTGACCTCGCGCAGAGCAGTCGTGGCGGCATCCTGAGCGCTCAGCCTGGCGATTCGGTTTGCTCGGTGAACCTGGATCGCGAGATACCAGAGAGAGATAACAACAGCGATTGAGCTGATTATTTGAGCGACCGCGTTGATCGCATCCCATTTCACGGACGCAACGATAACGCCACCGTCAGCTTAAGAAAAGAGGTGACGAAAACTCACCCCGAATCAGGGCGACTACTTTGTTATGACCTTCTTGATTGAGAGATTGCTGTAGCCGCCTTTGGGATTCTTCGCCGGTTTCAGATCCCTTACTTTGACGCTCGCCTGAGCTTTTGACTTTCTTTTCATGCTGACCTCCGTGTTGGTGTTTGGTGCAAGATTAGTCTTGAACCAATCGGCAAGACTTCAACCTGCTTCTGCGGCGAATCCGCAGAGCACCGAGCAGTGTGGGGCGAACCGCTATTGCGTCAGGACAACGCGATAGAAGCGCTGCGCATTGTCGTCGCCGGCCTCTACGTCAGTGATCGAGACGACGTCACCTGTTCCAGCGACGTTGTCGGTCAACGGCGTCCAGCTCGCCCCGAGGTCACCGCGCTGATCGATGCGATATTTTTTACCGAAGACGGATGCGAACGAGATGACCACGTCGCCATCGACGATCTGAATCGATTGGATCGAAAGCGTGCTTGAGGCGGAATGCGGATCGGTTCCTGCGAGGTATTCCTGGTAATTGGTCATGCCGTCGCCGTCGGAATCCGCGCTGCCATCCGCGGCGTTGTGCGGATCAAGCCCATGGTTTGTCTCGTAATCATCCGGAATGCCATCGCCATCGCTGTCGACGAAGGGTGCGGTGACGAAGATGCGATCGAGACCGATGGCCGTGCCGGTGTCGTTAGTCCCAAGCAATCGATAATGATAAGTCGTCCCAGGCAGCAAGCCGCTAAGATTGAGGCTGACCGCCGCCGATCCCACCGCACCACCCGCGGGTTGGATCGGCTGGGTAAAGAAATAGTTTGTGTCAGTTCCTAACTGGAACTGGTAAGAGCTGACCTGACCTGTCGGGTCGATGGTGCCGTTTAGCGTCGCCGAATAGGAAGTCATGCCGGCAGCGGCGTTCGTAGTCACGAATGGCGACGACGGCTCGGTGAAAATGCTCAGGGACCAGCCAGTGTTGATCGCACCCCGTCCGCCGGAATACTCGTTAAGGACGAAAAGATTCCAGATTCCGTTAGGGCTCAGGCCGTTGTAAGCCGCGAGCAAAGTTCCCGGATGGACCGAAGGCGCAGGCGCGGGAAAGGCGTCGGCGTCGGTGTTGTAATCCGTTGGTTTATAGGTTCCGCTGACAATCGTGTTGGAGGCGGAAAGATTCGAAGCGGCGGCATCATCGAAAACAAGAGTTGCGTTAACGATCCGATGTTGGCCGCCAGCGTCTGACATCAGCATGACATTCTGCCCTTGCGGACCGACCATCTGAATGTCGAGGTCGATGCCATAATCACCATTGGTTTGGGCTAGTCCGACGAGTTGCGCCGTCACCTTGGAAATCTTTCCAGCAACACCACTAACCGTAATAGGCTCCGGGTAGGGATTGGCTTTTCCCGTCCCGCTTCCCGAAATCGTGATTTTCGCAGTATTGGCGAAGACACTGCCGCCGGGGGTCGGTGTGGGAGTTGGCGTTGGGGTTGGTGTCGGCGTCACGGTCGGAGTTGGCGTCGGTGAGCTGAGGCCAGGAATGCCGAGCACGATCAGTTCAATCGGGCGAGCAAACGTTTTCGTATCGCCGGCGTTCATGGTTGATATCTGAGTGGCGACCGCAGACATATCTGTTCGAGTTAGCCCGTTCACCGTAATGGTTTGACCAGAAACCAAGCCAGATGCGGCACTGGCCGCGGTCGTGTTCGCTACCAGCCGGCATCTCACGTTCGCGCTCGGAACCAGATCGGGTTTGAAATAAAAATACGACCCGAGCGCGTCACTCTGGATGGGAGATGTGGTAACGCCCTGATACTGGGTGTAGTTCACGCTCGGACTCGGGAAGGTAAAATTTACGTTCGTATTGTCCGCCGCGATCGTTGCGGTCATCTTTGTCGAGCCATCGAGGACGGCCGTGAGCGTGGAGCTCGAATGCGTCGTCCCGTCCGGGTCGGTGGCGACGTTTGATCGAAAATCGCTATCCAATACAAAGGCGCTGCCATTCCACTTCTGCAGCTCTGTCACTGGGTGCAGTTCGAAATGCCGCTCGCTCGAATGCTCGGTGTAAAAGCGAAAAATCCCACGAAAATAAGCCTGCTGTCCGTTGAGCGAACCGAGATGGCTCAACTGCGTCTGGGTCGCGTTGATGACCTCGGAAATGATGGGCGATTCGCCGGCGTTGTTACCGGTAGATCCGGCTCCCGACGAATTGGTCGCCATGTCCGTGTGCACATCCCCATCGCTGGAAATGCTGGAATGCGGAAAGATGAAATCCCACGTGCCCGCGATGCTTGGGTATTGCGAGTTGGCCAATGGAGAGATCGAGATGGCATCTGTCTCCCAGAGATTGGCCATCTCATTCACCTCCGTCCGAGTGAAGGTGATGGGTGTGTCCGCGCGAACGGCGTCACTGGATGCAACAAGGAGGATAGCAACGCAAAAAGCGCGCGAGAACCAGAACGTCATTGGGGGGCGAGAGCGGAGAGGCCCCACCATGGCGAGACTGCTGGTTGAGTCAATACAGCGAATGTGGAAAGCGCATTAAAGTATTGTAAGCTTAGATCCTATGTCCATTTGAACAGCTTGAGGAAAGGGCCGTCACTGGGCCCGTTCCCATCGCCGCCTAACGACAGATCAAAAAGCCTTCCGTTTCGTTGCTCGCCACAGGTTCTTACGGTAAAGGCAAGTCATGCAACCGGGCGCAGTCGACCCTTCAGTCGATCATCCGGATGTCGTTATTCATCCGCCTCTCTTCTATCTCGCCGCGCTGGTCCTCTCGTATGTGCTGAATAAGTTTCAGCCGCGGCCGATCTTTGACAGCCTTATTCCGCGATTACTGGGCCTCTTCTTCGTCATCGCGGGCCTGAGCATTATCGCGGCCGGCCGTCGGATGATGAGGGCACATGGGACTAACATCAATCCGACCAAGCCAACCACGGCGATCATTCAGTCGGGGCCATATCGTTACTCGCGCAACCCGCTCTATTTATCGCTCACGCTGGCCTACTGCGGCTTGGCAATGCTGATCAACACGTGGTGGGCCGTTTTCCTCCTGCTACCGGTGTTGCTATCGATGCATTTCCTGGTGGTATTGCGGGAGGAGCGCTATTTGAAAAACAAATTCGGCGACGCCTATCAGGCCTACTGCAGCAAAGTGCGACGCTACCTTTAGCGGGGCTCGTTAGGTTTTCTGCTTGCCCGGCGAAGGACTCTCCCTGGGCTTATCCGGCGGCTTCACCTTGACTTCGATTCCCTCCTGCAGGTCGTCTGTCGGATTCATGACGACGCTGGTATTCTCCTTCAGGCCATCCAGCACTTCCATCTGCGTGCCAAAGTCGCGGCCGACATGGATCGATTGCCAGTGGATGCGATGATCCGCCGTGACCACGGCGACTTGAGGACCTTCCGTGCGAAAGGCAAATGCATTGGAAGGAATAACAATCGGCGCGTTCGCATCGGGCAAAAGAAACTTCACCTGCCCGTACATCCCGGGAAAGAGTTTGGCTTCGTGGTTAGGCACCTGAACTTCCAACTGCATCGATCGAGATGACGGGTCGAGCGCGCCGGCCGTGCGGGTGACCAATCCGTCGAACGTTTGGCCCGGCATTTCCTGAACAAGGATTTGGGCCTGTAAACCCTCCTTGATCGACGGAGCATTCGTCTGCGGGGCGTAAACATAAACTCTCAGCGGATCGCTTTGAGCGATGCTAAATAGCGGGGTCGTCGCTGAAACGAGCGCCCCGACGTCAACGCGACGCGCTGTGATCTTGCCGGTGAACGGCGCGATGATTTTGTTAAATTGTTGCGTCTTCTGAAGTTGCTCCAAATTCGCCTGCGCGGTTCGTTTGGCAGTTTCCTTTTCGTCGCGATCCTGGTCTGCAACCACCTTTTTGGACGCGAGCTCGCGCCACCGACTGGCAGTGGCATCGGCGAGGTCGTAATTCGCCTTGGCCTGGGCGAGCTGTTGGTCCACTTCGGGCGTTTCAATTTCGGCAAGCAACTGGCCTTCCTTAACATCATCGCCGATGTCGACCTTCCAGCTCCTCACGTAACCGTTGGAACGTGGATAAATCGTCGTTTCCTGAAAAGCTTCGATGTTTCCCGGGAGCACGAGCTCTTTCGGTTTCGAATCCCGTTTGGCGGTAACGACGTTGACCGCTACCTCGGTCGCCTCCTTGGAATATTCTTCCTGTTCATGCCGGCTGCGCACTCTGTGCCAGGCCCCCAGGATAACGAACAAGACCAGAATGCTGGCGATGGCAATCGGGACCCATACGGCCGTGCCCCGGGTCGGCGCATGAAATTGATGCGAGTGCTGATGAGGTGGTGGTGGGCCGCTCATGGTTATTAAGCTTCGGCTGGTGCTTCGCCTTGTTCTTCCTTCTCGAACTCTTCGTCCTCGTCACAAACAAACTCGCCTTTGCGCAGAAGGCTGTAAACCACCGGCACAAAGTAAAGCGTTGCGAAAGTGGCCACAACCAGTCCGCCGATGACCGCACGGCCCAACGGGGCATTTTGCTCGCCACCTTCACCCAGTCCTAACGACATCGGAAGCATACCGATGATCATGGCGAGCGCCGTCATAATAACGGGCCGCAAGCGCGTGTAGCCGGCCGAGAGGGCGGCGTCGTAAGCGCTTTTTGATTCCTCGCCACAGCGCTCATCATTCGCGAACGTAACCACCAGAATGCTGTTCGCGGTGGCGACTCCGATGGCCATGATCGCGCCCATCAAAGACGGAACACTCAGGGTGGTATTGCAGATGAAGAGCATCCAGATGATCCCGCAGAGCGCACCAGGCAAAGCCATAATGATGATGAAGGGGTCGGTCCAGGATTGGAAGTTCACCACCATGAGAAAGTAAACCAGCACGATGGCAAACAGGATCCCCCCACCCAGGCCGGCGAAGGATCTGTTCATGCTCTCCACCTGACCACGGACCTTGAGAAAACTCCCGCGCGGCAGCTTCTTGTCGAATTCCTTGACTACTTTTTGAATTTGATCGGCCACGCCGCCAAGATCGCGTCCCTGAACATTGGCGAGCACGTCGTAGACCGGCTGAACGTCATAATGATTCACGATCACGGGGGATTCGCGATGTTCTACTGTCGCGAGATTGCCTAACAACTCCGGCCGCGGAAGGTTCGGCGCCACCACCGGGGTATTCTTCAAATCCTGCAGCGTATCCATTTTGTACTGCGGTGTCTGAACGGCCACCTGGTAATTGACGCCGTTATCAAAGTTGAGCCAAAAATTGGGAGCCGCCTGGCCGCTCGAGCTCAGCGAGATGAGCATGGTCCGGGCAACGTCATTCTGGCTTAGCCCGATCTGTTCCGCGCGGGTGCGATCGACATTCACCCAGAGATCGGGGCCATGAACGACTTGGTGAACATGCACATCGACTGCGCCGGGAATTCTGGCGATGCGTCTTTCGATCTCTTGCGCGACCGAGTAGTTCTTCTTGTCGCGTCCCGTAATTTGAACGTCGATCGGCGCGGGGATCCCGAAGTTCAGAATCTGGCTGACAATATCGGGGGCGGAGAAGTAGAAATCCATGTCCGGAAAATCACGGTGCAGCCGTTCTCTCAGGATGCGGATGTACTGCGCAGTCGGCTTATGCTTCTGGTTCAAGCTGACGAGAATCTCTCCGTCAGCCGAGCTGATGGTGGCGTTGTCGCTGAAGGCGAGGTTGATGCCGCTCACGGGGAGACCGATGTTATCGAGCACCGTCTTGATTTCGGCCGGCGGGATCACATCGCGAATCGCCCGCCCGACGTTGTAGAAACGTTCCTCCGTTGCCTCGAGCCGTGTTCCGGCAGGCGCCCTGACGTGCAGCCGGAATTGCCCGGCATCGACCGCGGGAAAAAAATCACGCCCAAGAAAAGGCAACAGGCACAACGAAACCAGCACGGTCGCGCCCATGACCACGAAAACGGCTTTTCGATGATCGAGCGCCCAGCGCAGCGAGTTCGTGTAGCGATCGCGCAATTTTTCGAACAAGTGGTTGAACTTCTCGTGAATCCATTGAAACCAGCCAATCACTTTTCCAAAAAACGAGCCGGAGGCTTTTCCAGACCTTGAATGTGCCGTCTGATGGGCCCGCTTGTTGGATTTCTCCGGCTCTTCGTCTCCCGGCGGATGAGATTCATCAAGATCAAGCTCATCCAAGTGGTCGGTCAAAAGAAACTTCACCATCGTCGGCACGACCGTGCGCGAGAGAAAGTACGAAGCCAGCATTGCGAAGATGACGGCCATGGCGAGTGGTTGGAAAAGAAATTTTGCCGTTCCGCTTAAAAAGAAAATCGGCACGAAAACGATGCAGATGCAAAGCGTCGAAACGAAAGCCGGTACCGCAATCTGCTGGGCCCCATCGAGGATGGCGGGGACCATTGGTTTCTTCATGGCAAGATTGCGATGAATGTTCTCGATCTCGACGGTGGCATCATCGACCAGGATGCCGACGGCAAGCGCGAGACCGCCGAGGGTCATGATGTTCAAGCGTCTCGCCGAGAGCCCCCATGATAATGATCGAGCAAAGAATCGAGAGCGGAATGGAAGTCGCGACGACGATGGTGCTTCGCCAACTTCCAAGGAAAAGCAGGATCATGAGGGCGGTCAGGCACGCCGCGATGATTCCTTCGCGCACGACCCCATCGATGGAGGCGCGGACGAAGATCGATTGATCGAAAAGCTGCGTGATATTGAGTTCCGGCGGCAAGGTCGACTTAATCCGAGGGAGCGCTTCTTTGACCCGCTTGATGATGTCGAGCGTGGAAGCGTTCGCCGCCTTGAGCACGGTCAGCAGAGCCGAACGTGTCCGGTTTTGCGCGACGATATTCGTCTGAACTTGAAATCCGTCGCGCACATTGGCGACATCGCGAATGTAAACCATAGCCCCGTTCACCTGTTTGATGGGGAGATCGTTCAAGACCCCGAGCACTTCGGGGCTGCTGTTGAGGCGCACGTTATATTCGCGATCGCCCAGTTTCTGTGTCCCGGCGGGCAGGATGACATTTTGCACATTGATCGCATTACTCACGTCCACCGGTGACAAGCCTTTGCCGAAAAGCTTTTGCGGATCGATATCGACCATGATCTGGCGCGCTTTTCCGCCATAAGGAAGTGGCACCTGTGCGCCTTGGACGGTGGAAAGCTGCGTCCGGATAAAGTTGAGGCCGATATCGTAAAGTTGCTGTTCGCTGAGCGTGGGGCTGCTTAAGCCCAGTTGGAGAATCGGAACATTGGATGCGCTGTACTGAATGATCAGCGGCGGTGTCGTCCCCGGCGGCATGGTTCGCAGAAGTGTCTGGCAAATCGCGGTGATCTGCGCGACGCCTGCTTCCACCTTGGCGCCTTCGTGGAAGAAGACCTTGATAACGGAGACACCGTTATACGACTGCGATTCGATATGCTCGATATCGTTCACTGTCGTGGTCATGGCCCGCTCGCACACGGTGACGAATCGCTTCTCCATTTCTTCCGGCGCGACGCCGGCATAACTCCAGATCACGCTGACCACCGGGATGTTGATCGCCGGGAAAATGTCGGTCGACATTCGCGTAATGGTGACGATGCCGAGAAGCACGATGAGGATGGCCATCACCGTGAAGGTGTATGGGCGCCTAAGCGCTAAGCGAACAATCCACATCGCAAGACTATCGACTGACCGTGCCCTACAGGCCGGACAAATCGACTAACCTTTGGAGGAGGTGCGTCATCCCTCGAAAGTGCGAGTCATGTAGTCCGAGAGCGCGAAGCCGAGAAGAATGATCAGCCAAACGATGCCACTGACTGCGGCCAGGCAGAGAAGGCTCCGGCTTCCACGGAGATGCATGAAGAAAAGGGCAATCAGAATGGCCTTTGCCACCGCGACACTCAGCGCGATGGGAGCGTTCCAGGCGCCGAGGTTGAGATAGGCAAACCCCCAGGTCAGTGCGAGCAGCCCGAGCAAGGCCAGGAACGTCCGAAGATAAACGCGCGCTGCCATTTTCTGTTCCATCAGCGATGCCCCACCAAATAAAGCAGCGGAAAGAGAAAAACCCAGACGATATCCACAAAATGCCAGTATAACCCGACGATCTCGACGGGTGTGTGGTTCTCTTCAAATTTTCCTCTCCTGGCCATCCAGGCAAAAACGAGAAGGAGGACAATCCCAACACTGACATGGATCGCGTGCAGGCCGGTGAGACAGAAGTAGAGCCAAAAGAAGAGCTCGGCCTGTTCCGATCCGGAGCCTTCCCAATGAAAGGCGATCGCGGGCACCAATTGGTCCACGTAATCCTTGCGATACTCCACTCCCTTAAGGACCATAAAACACAGACCTAACGCCGCGGTGGCGATCAGGAGCCTAACCACTTTCTGACCCTGTCGCATCTGCGCCGCGCGGACGGCAAAGGCCATGCACAGGCTGCTGGTGAGAAGAATAGCCGTGTTCGTTCCGCCGATCAGGTCGCTTAGGTGCCTGCTGGCTTCCGCGAAGGCGCTGCCATAACGATATCGATAAACCGAGTAAGCCAGCAGAAGACCACCAAAAAACAGCACCTCGGTCGAAAGAAATATCCACATGCCCAGTCGCGCCGCACCGGCCTGCTGCTCAGGCGTGTCGAACTGTTCGGCAACCGCCGGTATGGATGTTGAATTCATTCGTTAGGTGCTGGCCATGTGCAGCGCGGCATCGGCCTCGGCGTCGTAGCGGTACGGTCCAGTCGTGACGATGGGCGTTTCCTCAAAGTTATGGACCGGCGGGGGCGACGAGGTCTGCCACTCGAGACCGGTGGCGCGCCAGGGGTTAGGACCGGCCATTCGTCCCGCGCGAAGCGACCAGAGGAAATAAATCAATGGAAGAACGTAGCCCGCCGCGAGAATAGAGGCGCCGGCGGTAGAAAGCACGTTGAGCATCTGAAATTCCGGCGGATAGGCGTGATACCGGCGCGGCATTCCAAGATAGCCGAGAAGAAACTGCGGGAAGAAGGTCAGGTTAAAACCAATAAAGGTAATCATGGCCGCCAGTTTTCCCCAAAACTCGGGGTAAAGACGACCGGTGATCTTGGGCCACCAGTAATGCAGCCCACCCATGAACGCCATGACCATCCCTCCCACCATGATGTAATGAAAGTGCGCGATGACGAAATAAGTGTCATGGAGGTGAACGTCGACCGCCAGCATGGCCACAAACAAGCCCGTTAGACCACCGATGGTGAAAAGGCCGATAAAACCAAGCGCGTAAAGCATCGGGGTTTGGAACGTGATCGATCCCTTGTTCAATGTGGCCGTCCAGTTAAAGACTTTCACACCGCTAGGCACGGCCACGAGAAAGCTCAGGAGCGAGAAAACCATGCTGGTGTACATCGATTGCCCGGCGACAAACATGTGATGGCCCCAGACAAGAAAACCAAGGACGGCGATGGCCATACTGGCGCAGGCCACCCAGGCATAACCGAAGATTCGTTTCCGCGAAAAGCAGGTGATCAATTCGCTGATCACGCCCATCCCGGGAAGAATCATGATGTAAACCGCCGGGTGCGAGTAGAACCAGAAGAGGTGCTGAAACAGAACGGGATCTCCGCCGAGTTTGGGATCGAAGATGCCAATGCCCCACAAACGCTCCACCGACATGAGGGCCAGCGTGATGGCCAGGACAGGTGTCGCCAGAACCATGATTAAACTGGTGGCGTAGAGCGACCAGATGAAGAGCGGAAGTCGGAACCAGGTGAGGCCCGGGGCTCTCATCGTATGAATCGTGACGATGAAATTCAGACCCGTGATGATGGACGAGAAGCCGGCGATGAAAATGGCGGCCGCCATGGAGATGACGTGCGAATTCGCGTAGGTGCTGCTGTAAGGCGTGTAAAAGGTCCAGCCGGTATCGACGCCCCCATGCAAAAGACACCAAAGGACAAAACACCCCGCGCCCGCAAAAAGATACCAGCTAAATAGATTGAGCTTTGGAAAAGCAACGTCCCGGGCTCCGATCATCAACGGAATGACGAAATTTCCCAGCACCGCCGGAATTGACG
The DNA here is from genome assembly GCA_963824205.1 of uncultured Verrucomicrobiae bacterium. Taxonomy (GTDB): domain Bacteria; phylum Verrucomicrobiota; class Verrucomicrobiia; order Chthoniobacterales; family UBA10450; genus JBBRDU01. The sequence continues at coordinate 27,413 of CAWGOG010000004.1, forward strand.
GGATCAGGAAAAACCAAACCATCAGAACGCCGTGGGTGGTGAAAAGTTTGTTGTAAGTCTGCGATGTAACGAGATCTCCCGCCGGTGTCAGTAATTCGATACGCATCATGGCTGCAGCCACAGCGGCGATGGCGAAGAACACAAGAATTGTCCAGAGATAGAGAAGACCGATGCGCTTATGATCGGTCGTCCCCAACCACGCGCGGACTCCCAACTTCGCCGTTAGGTAATTCTCCGGGGCATACTCGCCCTCAGTCTCGATAACGGCGGCCACCGCGCTTTCGGCCAAAGGTTTCATTTCTTCAATGGCGTGTGCGCTTTGGCGGTCTCGGAGGATTGCTCACCTAACGATTTTATATAAGCAATGAGCTGCATGACTTCTTCTTCACTCAGATTCCCGGAATAGGTCGGCATGATATTCTCGAAACCGGCGGTGATCTGCTTTCCCGGAAGGAGGATCGAATCCCTGATGTATTGGTCGTCCGCTGTCACGGTTCCGCCGCCGCTCAGCTGGACCGGTTTTCCATAGAGACCATCCAATAGCGGTGCATGAAAAGATGAATTGATCGCATGACACCCACTGCAGCCGCGTTCCCGGAAGAGTCTCCCCCCGGCCTGCGCGGCTGATTCGTTACTTTCGCCGGAGACGAGCCACTGTTGGTAGGCGGCCGGTTCCATGACGACCACGCGACCAATCATCTGTGAATGCTCGGTTCCGCAAAATTGCGAACAGAAGATGTGGTACTCTCCTGCGCGCGTCGCCTTGAACCATTCGCTGACGTATCGGCCGGGTATAACATCTCGCTTCACCCGGAATGCTGGAATGAAAAAGCTGTGAATAACGTCCTGTGAGGTGAGCGTTAGTTGAACCGCCCGGCCTTTCGGAACGTGCAGTTCGTTAATCTCACGTTTGCCTTCCGTATGCTGCAGCTTCCACATCCATTGTTTACCGACCACATTCACCTGCAGCGAATCTGCCGGCGGCGCTTCGGAGTGATAGTAGCCAACTGCTCCCCATGAAAAGAGAGCGATCCCGATGATGGTGGGAAGGGTCGTCCATCCTACCTCAATAACGTTGGACCCTTCGGAAGGATTGGCGCGGCTCGCTTTTGATCCGCGCCGATATTTTATTCCGAACCAGGCCAGGGGGAAGAAAACCGCCGCGACAAAGAAGAGCGATACGAGAACCAAGCCAAGAAACATGAGATCGACCTCCGAGGCGCCGCTCGATGCTTGAGGCGGGAAAAGCCGAAATCGATCCATAACAATTTCTCAGGCGTGTGCGCGCGTTCTCCGCTTCGAAAGACGAACAATCACCACAACGCCAGCCACAAGCATGATGGCGCTGGCGAGGCGCAAGGTTTTAAGAATCGCCAGACTGTATTTCCCGGTGATCGGATTATAATGAAAACAGAGCAGCGCCAGTTGGTGTGTGATCGACCCTTTTTCTCCGCGGCGCGCGACGTCCAGAGCGCCGAGTAATTCTGTGGCATCAAAGTTTACCCCTAACAAATAGCGGGAGATCGTGCCGTCGGGGGTCAGGATGACCAGGCCGCTCGGATGAGCGAATTCGCCGGACTCGGCATCGTAGGCGTATCGAAATCCGCATTCGTTAGCCACTTCATCGATAGCCGTCTTGTCGCCAACCAGAAAATGCCAGCCATCAGAAGCGCCCGCCCGGCTATATTGCTTCAGGTATTCGGCCTTTCGCGTCGCTGCCAAAGTCGGCGTTTCCCGAGGGTCGATACTCACGTCGACGACTTTGAAATCGCGCCCCACATTTGGCCGCAGTTCCTGAAGCGCTTTTATGAGTCCGTCGTTTATCAGCGTGCACAGCATTGGGCAGTGGAAGTAACCCATCACAAGAATGACCGGCCGGCGCCCATCGAGCAGATCCCCCATTTTTACCTGCCGCCCCGTTGAATCGTGAAAGAGAAGCGTGCTCGAGATGGGTTGCCCGAGGTGCTGCTCAAATCTGACACGCTCCAGTTCCTCGTTGGTCAGCGCAAAGGAGGTTGTGCTGAACAGCCACGCGATGAGCCACAGGAACTTCATTAGTATCTCGCCTTGTGTGGTGGCGGCGACTTTTTCGCCGCCGGCCGGGCCTGCATCAAACTCAAAGCCGTCTGGTTGCCCCCAACATCTGGAAGGCCGCGCTCTGCGAGTAGCTGCATAGCGCGCCCGATCGGAATCCGGAAGATGCCCGCCTTTCGATCGATCCAAGCAAAGGTTTCCAGATCTCGCAAATCTCGGGCGCGCATCTGGGCGAGATCTGACGCCGGATCGGTCTGCAGGCGCGGATCCGGAAATTGTTTCAAACTCTCGGCCACCAACGCCGAACCCTGCTCCTTCTCGGCGCGGCCAAGACGCAGGTGTCTCAGTGTCACCCAGACGGTCAGCTGAACAAGGAGCACAAGAAGCAGCGTCCCGACGGCAATCAGAGTAATGGTCGTGACGTCAGCGTCTTTCTTTTCGTGGCCTTTACCTTCAGTGGTGGCTTGCGGAACAGTGCTCATACGGTGGTGGCCACGGCAAATCGAGGATCGTTCAGCGGAAGAAGTGGCGCGCGCGAGAGCTTCAATCCGAAAAGGCCTAACCAAATCGCGCCTATTCCGAAAAAAGCGGTCACGTTCATCCAATGAAACCAAAGACCGTCAGGGTGGAAGGACGGGGTGATCAGCCACCAGACATCGATTACGTGCGCCACCAGAACCATGGCGGCGACGAATGCCAGCCTCTCGATATACCTTTTGTTGCGGCGCGACAGCAGAAGAGCAAATGGGATCGCGAAATGAAATGCGAAAAGAAAGACGGCCACATATTTCCAGAGCCCGGCACTCCGATGAAGATACCAGCTGATCTCGTGCGGAAGATCGCCCGACCAAATAATCAAGAGCTGTGAAAAGGCCAGGTAGGCCCACATCATCGTCATGGCCAGAAGAAGACTTCCGAGATGTTGAAACGTTTCCGGACCGGTCGCACTGTTCCACGGATTTTTGCCGGCGCATTAAAAACAAAATCAGGATGCCGCCGGACAAGGCCGAAAGCATCTGGCCGATGCAAATAAGGATCGGAAAAACCGTCGAATACCAGTTCGGCTCAGTCGACATGACCCAGTCGACGAAGGCGAAAGTTGCCGTCAGCGGATAGACGACTAGCCCGGGACCGCTCAGAGCTCGGAGCTTCTTCGTCGGCTCCACGCTCTCGGTGCGATCCTGCTGGATGGAAAGGTTTCGCAACCGCCAACCCAACAGGATCCAAATCCCAAAAACAACCAGTCCTCGAAGGCCAAAGGCCCAACCACTCATATATATATGATGTTGCTGCACCACATGATCGGTTGAGAGAGGGTTTCCAGCCGCCCAGGGATAAAGGAAGCGAAGACCGAAAAGCAAAGGAAGGAATGCCGCCAACAAAAAAGGCAGGGTTCCCATGGCGCTTTCAAAGACCCGGCGGAGCGGGTTGCCCCATCGTCCACCAGTTAAATAGTGAATCATGACCCACGCGAGCGATCCGAGAGCAAGGCCGAGCCAAAAAATCTCCGCCATCAGCCAGGAGATAAAAAATTGCTGCGGATAGACAAAGCCTCCGAGAATCGTCAGAGCGATCGCGCCAACTCCCCCTCCCAGCAGCCAGTTCCGTCTTTCCGCGAGAATGGTCATGGCGCAACTCCCAACGATTTCCGCTCGGCCGGCATGAGGTCAGTGGCGCGGGCGTTGCGGCTCAATTGCAGCGCGCGGATATAAGCAGCAATGGCCCAGCGATCCTCAGGAGAAACTTTGGCCGCGTAGGAATACATGACGCCATATCCGTTCGCCATGACATCGACAAAATGGCCGATCGGGGCATTGCGCAGCCTATCTGTATGGAGTGATGGAGGAGCTGGGAATCCCCTTTGCGCCACCATTCCCGTGCCTTCACCGGCAGCCCCGTGACAAACAGCGCAGTAAATATCGAAGCGTTCCCGACCGCGCTGAAGTTGTTCCAATGAGATCTTCATCGGCGGACGGGTGACATACACGCCATTTGTCAGGCCCATGGTCAACGCGAGGTTATTGGGCGAATCCTCGCGAGCGATCGCGTGAGCCGGCAGATTCCTTGCGCTGGCGCCGTCCTGAAAGAAATCGCTCTCGGCCAGGGCCTTCTTTTTGGGCTGATTGTACATGTCATTGCGACAGGCCGTGACAGTCAGGATGAGAACCAGAACGGAGAAAATCCGCGCAAAGATCATTGCGGGACCTCCCGGATTGCCACTGGCTTGAGCGATTCAAGAAATCGGCGTGTCGCCGAGGTGTCGAATTTCGGATCCTTTGCCTCGATGCAAAGAAAGAAACGATCCTGCGAAGCTCTCTCGAATCCCGGCATATTGAACACCGGATGATATGGCTTCGGGGAGTCCGCTGAGCCCTAACGAAAAGAAAAACGCTGTCAAAGCCGCGCCCAACACGGTCAGTTCGAATGTGATCGGAACAAACGCCGGCCAGCTATGCAGGGGCCGGCCGCCCACATTGATCGGATAACTAACGACATTGGCGTACCATTGCATTCCGTAAGCGATCAGGCCGCCGACAATTCCGCCCGCGAGAATGAGCTGGGGAAGGCGGTTGGTCTGGCCGAGCGCCTCGGAAAGACCTTCGACGGGAAATGGAGCGTAGGCGTCCATCGAGCGAAAACCTTGCGCGTAAGCTTTCTCAGCAGCGCGGACCAACTCGTCGTGCTTCTCGAATTCAGCCGCCAGTCCATAGGGACCGCCGGATTGGCCAACTGCGGGTAAGGGATTTTCGCCGGTCATAACGTGTTCGCCTTGACGGGCTCGGCCACCAGCTCGCGCGACTCCGAGATTGAAAGCATCGGGAGAAAGCGGATGAAAAGGAACAACAGAGTGAGAAAGAGCCCGACGCTTCCGAAAAGAGTGGCCCAATCCCAGAAGGTCGGAAAGTACATGCGCCACGAGGACGGGACGAAGTCGCGGTGCAAACTGGTGATGACAATGACGAATCGCTCGATCCACATCCCCATGTTGATAAACAGGGCGACGATGAAAAGGCTCACCGGATTGCGCCGGATCCGCGCCGACCAGAGCGTTTGCGGAATGAGAACGTTGAACAACATCAGGACCCAGAAAATCCAGCCGTAAGGACCGAAGGCCCGGTTGGTCATCATGTATTTCTCGAAGACGTCGCCGCTATACCACGACATGAAGGCCTCGATGAAATAGCCGTAACTGACCATCAAACCGGTAACGAACATGATGTTCGCCATGTTGTTCAGGTATCGCTCCGTGATCAGCCGCTCGAGATGATAGATCCGGCGAACGGGAATCACGATGTTGAGGACCATGGCGAACCCGGAGTAAATCGCGCCGGCAACGAAGTAGGGCGGGAAGATGGTCGAATGCCAGCCAGGCAATTGGGCGGCTGCGAAATCGGTCGAGACAACACTGTGAACTGACAGGACGAGCGGCGTGGCTAATCCGGCTAACAACAGGTAGGCCGTCTGTTGCCGCTGCCAGTGATCGGCCGAATTCCGCCAGCCGAGCGCGAGGACTCCGTAGATCTTCTTCTTCCAGAGCGGCTGCGCGCGGTCGCGGATCGTCGCCAGATCCGGGACAAGGCCAAGAAACCAAAAGAGAATTGAGACCGTCAGGTAGGTTCCGACCGCAAAAACATCCCACACCAGCGGGCTCCGGAATTGCGGCCAGACTCCCATGGTGTCGGGATACGGCAGCAACCAGTAAAAGACCCAGGGACGGCCGAGGTGCAGCAGCGGAAAAATTCCGGCGCACGCCACCGCGAAAAGGGTCATGGCTTCAGCGAGACGATTGATTGCGGTGCGCCAATGTTGAAAGAGCAGCAGCAGGATGGCGGAGATAAACGTGCCCGCGTGACCGATGCCGATCCACCAGACGAAGTTCACGATCGCGAATCCCCATGCGACCGGAATGTTTATTCCCCAGATGCCGACGCCGCGGACCAAAAGCCAGGTGACTGCAAAGAGAAAGAGCATGAGCAGACAGAACGCGGCCGCGAATCCGACCCACCAAACGCGCGGTTGCGGACGCAGGACGATTGAGCTGATCGTTTCGTTAACGCCTTCGTAGGTTTCGCCAGGAGCGAGAAGATTCGATGGATAGCCAAGGACCGACATCCTGGTGCGCTTTTCTTCCTCCGCCGGGATCGTTTTCATGCCGTAACAATCTGCGGGCTTGGGTTGCGAAGTTTCGCGAGGTAGGTCGTACGCGGGCGCGTATTCAGCTCTGAGAGCATGGCGTAGTTCAGCGGCGATTTTTTCAAGCGTGGCCACGCGACTCTCGGGATCGGCGATATTTCCGAAAACGATTGCTTCCGCCGGGCAAACTTGCGCGCACGCGGGAATCACATCACCATCACGAATCGATCTGTTCTCCAGCTCCGCGGCGGAGCGAGCCGCATTGATCCTCTGCAGGCAGTAGGTGCATTTTTCCATCACACCACGCGAGCGAACGGTGACGTCGGGGTTTTTTGATAACTTCTCTGTCGGAGAAAGCTTTCCGTTCAATTCCAGGAAATTGAATCGCCGAACTTTGTAGGGGCAGTTATTCGAACAATAACGCGTGCCGACGCAGCGATTATAAACCTGAAGATTCAAACCTTCGTCGTCGTGAACGGTGGCGCCGACAGGACAGACCAGTTCGCAGGGGGCGTGCTCGCAATGCATGCACGGCACCGGTTGATGATTCATCTCCGGATTCGCCGGCGCGCCTTCGAAATAATTATCCACCCGAATCCAGTGCATTTCACGACCGACGCCTACCTGATATTTCCCGACCACCGGGATGTTGTTCTCGGCCTGACAGGCAATCGTGCAGGCATTGCAGCCGATGCATGTGTTCAGATCGATCACCATGCCCCACGCGTAACCGGCCTTTTTGAATTCGTCCGGATTGTAAAGCGTCTCGGCATGCTTCGGCACCTCGGTTTCGTGGAGAGCGAACTCGGGATCGCTTTGGAATTGCGCCAGGGTGCCCGCGCGAAACATGTGCCGACCCTCGATGGAGTGATGAAGCTGAGTGGCGGCAAACTTGTGTGCGGCCTGGGTGGTTTTTCGAATCGTCAGGCCATCACCCGACCAGATGGCATCCGAGGTTCGCAAGGCATAAGCGTTAAACCCGACCCCCTTCCCTACTCGTCCGATCTCGCTGCGGCCGTAACCGAGATGGAGTGTTACGGAATTGCGAGCCTGGCCCGGCTGGATCCAAACAGGCGCGGTAATCTTGCGGCCGCGAAACTCCAGTTCCACCATGTCACCGCTGGCGAACTGGAGTTCATCGGCGAGACCGGGACTAACGAGTGCGGCATTGTCCCAGGTCAACTTGCTGAACGGCCGCGGCAGTTCCTGGATCCAGCCATTATTGGCGTAACGGCCGTCCAAAACATTCGGATCCGCCCGGAACAGAATTTCAAGCCCTCCCCCTGTGCCGGCTGCATCCTTTCCCGGTGGGATGGGAGTTTCTGGAGGCAACTTGCCTCCCGGCCTTCTTGGTTCCGGCGCGACTCCCTTCTGCACAGCGTCATTCCATTTCGCTGGAAAATCCGGCCTGGGTGTTCGTTGTGCCCAGCTTTGATAGACGATTTCATAGGCACTGCGAACCGGCTGTTGAACCAGCGTCTCCAGAACTTCATGCGCAGTCTTGCCGGCATACAAGGGTTCGATCAGAGGCTGAATGATCGTTGCCGTCCCGTCGAACGCGAGCGCGTCGCTCCACGATTCGAGGAAGTGAGCAGCCGGAAGATGCCAGTGGGAAGCCTTGGACGTCTGATTGAAAAAGAGACTGTGATGAACGCTGGTCTCAACACGGGCCAGAGCTTTTTCAAATTCGAGATCCGCGGGCGCGTCGTAAACCGGGTCGCCATCAAGAATCATCAGGAATTTCACGGACCCAGAATTCATTTCCGCCACAAGCGATCGCAAAGACGCCACCGGGTCTGCCGGGTGAGCGGCAATCGCCGGGCGCGGCGAAATCGTGGTGCCGATGTTCCCGAGATTATCGTTGATTTCCTTAACCAATTTCTGCACCGCAGCCGGTTGTGTCTCACCGGCAATAACCACCCCGGCGCCGCGATTCTGTAACAGGTCGGCCGCTGCGGCCGTGAGCCATTTGCCGATCGGCCCCGGCAATGATGAATCGGCGGGCGCTCCCGAAACCATGGCGGCCAGGGCTCGGGCAATTTTCAAAATCTCGCGCGACTCGATGGCAATTCGATGATCGGCATTCGATCCGGTAACGGTCGGCGTCGGCTCGGCCGCATAGAATCGCGACATGTTTGCCTCGTCGGCGCTGGAGATTTTACGAGCGGACGCGAAATCGCGCGCATGTCGCAATGCCGCCGGATGCATATAGAGAAAATCCGAGTCGAGCCCGACGATGGTGGTCGCATCCGCGAAGTTATAAATGAGGTCTTCCGAATCCGACGCCCCTGCCGGCAAGGGATCCCACTGGGACCAGCGCGCGGCCGGGAATTTTTTCAGGACTGCGGTGATCTGCCCTAACAACGCGGGCGAAGTAACCGTTCGCGTCAGAATTCGCAGACCCGCGCCGCCGGTTTTGCCTTGCTCCTGTAGAAGCTGCGTCAGTTCCTGGAGAAAATCGTCCCACGTGCTCACCTGCCCATGCTTGTTGATCGACTGCGCCCGATCCGGATCGTAAAGGTCGAGCAGATCGGCCTGCCCCCAGATGCTGGTCGCTCCAAGGCTCGCCGGATGATCGGGATTGCCTTCGATCTTTGTCGGACGCCCCTCATTGCTCCGAACGATCACTCCCTGCGCATAGCCGCCGAAAGTCGTGGCGGTGGCAAAATGAAGCGGCTTTCCGGGAACCATTTCCTCCGGTTGCTTTACGTACGGAACAATTTTCTCAATCGGCTGCTTGGTGCACGCGCCCAGTCCAGCCAGCGCCATGGACGCGCCCATGAGGCGAAGGAAATCGCGGCGACCCAGCTCGTCTCCGCAAAGTTCCGCAGCCGCGGGAAATTCACCGTGCAACCAGCGTTCGAATTCCGGAGAAGACGCGCGCTCTTCCAGGCTGCGCCAGTAATTGTGGCCTAACGATGACATACGCTGCAATTGGTCAACCGCCCCGAAAGATCGACATGATTCTGGACCGCCAGCTGTTGGCCAAGCTTTGCCTGATCCGGTCCCGGCCGCCACGACATGTTGTAAACCTCATCGCGCGGGCGCAGATAATTTTGCGGCGCACGGTGACAATCAATGCACCATTTCATGTAAAGAGTCTGCGTCTTCCACGTCAGCGGCATCTGATCCACCTGACCATGGCAGGTCGAACACCCGACACCTTTGGCCACGTGAATGCTGTGGTTGAAATAACTGAAATCTGGAAGGTCATGGACGCGATTCCATTTCAGAGGGGTGTTGGTCGCCATGCTTGCGCGCACCGGCGCGAGCACGGGCGCTTCGGTCCACAGTTGTGAATGGCACGTCATGCAGGTGTCGGTGGAAGGCATCCCGGCAAAAGCCGAACTCTCCACTGAGGTGTGGCAGTATCGGCAATCGATGCCCAGCCCGGCGACGTGGTGTTTATGGCTGAAAGGGACCGGCTGATGAAGCGGAATTCCGACGTCGGTCGTGTAGGGCGACCAGAAGATTTCCGAAGTGGCCCATCCGGCGCCGCACACCAAAATGACGACGGCCGCCAAGATTACCCGCGAATAAACGTTCGCTCGCCGCGAAAATAATTGAGCCATTCCAGTTCAATTCCCGACGGAAAGGAATCGTATTAGGTCCCGTCACGAGACGCTACCGATTTAGTACGCGAAGATTCAATGGGTCTGGCGAGGCAGTTTGCGAGGTGCTTCCCCTCTTAACCCAGGCCGCATGGCCGCTCATGGGCCGTCATCGATCGTGGGCACTGGAAGCGCAAAGCGGTAGATCCACACGGCGGCGCCGGTCAAAACCAGAATGGTGAAGGCGAGACGCCTCCCGTGCCAGATACTGGCAAATTCGTCGTTGAGATCGCGGAAGAGGAGCTCGCCTTGGCCGCCGAATTTCTCGACTTCGCGCACGTAGATCTTGGAATCGTCCGGGCGAAGATCGGACGGATCGTTTGAATCAGAGCCGTTGAAGCAATAAATAAGAACTGAGGCGGTTATTCCGATGACCGAGATGAGAAGGCTGGTACGGCGAACGCGCGCGTCCGCCGCAGTGCTCGGTTTCATTTCAGTTTTAAGAAGCGGGCAACGGCGTCGGCTGCGGCAAACCAGCCTCGCGACGGGCAGCGCGTGCCCTACGACGCTTGCGGAACCAGAGCCGCGCTTGCTCCAGGCCTAGATAGATGACCGGCGTGCTGTAGAGGGTGAGAATTTGAGAGACGATCAGCCCACCCACGATTGAGATGCCGAGAGGCTTACGCAGTTCGCTCCCAGTCCCTAAACCGATCGCCAGTGGGAGCGCGCCGAAAAGCGCGGCCAGCGTCGTCATCATGATGGGACGAAACCGAACGAGACATGCCTGATAGATTGACTGCTCCGGGCTCAAGCCTTCCTCGCGCTCGGCTTCGAGAGCGAAATCGACCATCATGATCGCGTTCTTTTTAACGATGCCGATCAGCAAAATAATCCCGATCATCGAAACAAGATCGAGATTGTTATTGGTCAACCAGAGAGCGAGTAACGCGCCCAGACCAGCCGAAGGAATAGTGGAAAGAATCGTCAGCGGATGAACGAGGCTTTCGTAAAGCACACCCAGCACGATATAAACGGCCAGGATGGCGGCCAGGAAAAGCCAGGGCATTGTCGCCGTGGACGCCTGGAAAATCTGAAAAGTGCCGGCGGCGTTTCCACGAATACTCGAAGGCATGCGCAGTTCCACTTCATCGTGCTGGATGATTCGAGTGGCTTCCTCCAGGGATACTTTGGGCGCGGTATCGAATGAGATGTTCACGCACGCGACCTGTCCCTGGTGATTAATAGAGAGCGGAGTGTTCGCGAGCTCGAAGTGGGCAATCGTGCTCAGAGGGACCTGGCTCCCGCTCTTCGATTTTATGTAGATCTTGTCGAGCGAGGTCGGATCGCGTTGGTAACTGGGATCGACCTCCAGGATGACGTGAAACTGATTCTGCTGCGTGTACATGATCGAGACCTGCCTTTGACCGAAGGCACTGTTGAGCGTGCTATCGACTACGTCAGGTTGAATGCCGAGACGGGCGGCGGCGTCACGGTCGATGACCACATTCTCCTGCAGCCCGCGAAATTGCTGGTCGGTATTAACGTCCTTTAGCTTTGGCTCTTTCTGGAGACGCTCGAGCAGTTTGGGCGCCCAGGTGTTCAATTCATTTACGTCCTGATCGGTTAGGGCGTAGATGTACGGTGACTTGGCCGAACGGCCCCCCGCGCGGATATCGGTGCCGGCCTGAAGGTAAAGAGTTGCCCCGGCAATTTTGGCAAACTTCGGCCGAAGCCGGTTAATGATGGTCGCCGGATCGTCGCGGCGCTTGTCCTTTCCAAATCCTTTTGGCTTTAGACTAACGAACATGTGCGCCTGATTCACCGGCTGCCCGGTTCCCCCATTTAAGAACGAGCCGACCGCTTGAACGGCCGGATCGGCCATGACAATTTTAACCAGTTCCTCCTGTTTGCCCTTCATGGCCGCAAAGGAAATGTCCTGGCCGGCGTCGGATGCGCCGTTCAGTTGCCCGGTGTCCTGCGGAGGAAATAATCCACTTGGAACCACATGGTAGAGGCAGACGGTGGCGACAATCGCAAGGAAGGTCGCGATCAGCATGGTGTATTCGTGTTTTAGCACCCACTGAAGGGTGCGCGCATAAAAGGCGTGCATCGCGTCAAAGGCCGCTTCGCTCACGCGAAGAAGAGGACCACGATGTTCGGCCGGGTTCTCCTTCTTTAGAAACCGCCCACACAGCATCGGAGTCAGGGTCAAGGAAACCACGCCCGAGACGAGAATGGCCACACTGAGTGTGACCGCGAACTCGTGAAAAAGGCGCCCGATGTATCCGCTCATAAATAGAAGCGGAATAAAAACTGCCACAAGCGAAATGCTCATGGAAACGACTGTGAACCCAATCTGGCGCGCGCCTTTCAGCGCTGCCTGGAGGGGAGGATCTCCTTTCTCGATAAAACGAACGATGTTCTCGATCACGACAATGGCGTCGTCGACCACGAACCCGGTCGAAACGGTCAGGGCCATCAGGGAAAGATTATCGAGGCTGTAGCCTAACAACCACATCACGCCGAAAGTCCCGGTAAGCGACAACGGCATCGCTATCCCGGAAATGATCGTTGGCCAGAAACGCCGCAGAAAAATGTACATGACTACGACGACGAGGCCCATGGCAATCATGAGCGTTATCTGAACATCCCTGACCGAGGCGCGAATGGTGCCGGTGCGATCGTTCATGATGTCAAGATTGACTCCGGGCGGCAGCCAGGCGCGCAGTTGTGGAAGAATGGCGCGCACCTGGTCGGTCGTGTTCACGACATTGGCTCCCGGCTGCTTGAAGATGACAAGAAGAACCGCCCGCTTGCCGTTAAACAATCCAGCCGCGAAATTATTCTCCTGTCCGTCAATAGCTTTCCCGACATCGTGCAGCGGAACCGCCGAGCCGTTGTGCTGAGCAACGATGATCGGGTCGTAATCGACCGCGTGCATCAGTTGGTCGTTGCTCGAGATGACGAAATTACGCTCCGGCCCGCTCAACAAGCCCTTAGGGCTGTTGACGTTGACCTGGGAAAGGACTGTACGGATGTCTTCCATGCTCAGTCCCATGGAAGCGAGCGCGCCCGGATCCATCTGAACTCGCACGGCGAACTTGGCGCCACCGCCGACGTTGACCTGGCTCACACCTTCCACCTGGCTAATTCGCTGACTGATAATCTGATCAGCCAAAGTGAATACTTCAGTCAGAGTATGCGTGTCGGAGGTCATGGCCAAAACCATGATGGGTGAGTCGGCCGGATTAACTTTCTTGTAGGTGGGCGGGTTCGGCAGACCGGTGGGAAGCTCTCCGGCGGCCGCGTTAATGGCCGCTTCCACGTCGCGGGCGGCACCGTTGATGTCCCGGTTCAGATCAAACTGGATTGCGATGGAGGAACCGCCTAACGAGCTGTTGGAAGTGATCTCGTTTACTCCGGCGATTTGCGCAAAGCGGCGCTCCAACGGCGCCGCCAGCGACGATGCCGCCGTCGCCGGATCGACACCCGGTTCCTGGGCGCTCACCGATATGGTCGGGTAATCGACGCTCGGCAGCGGCGCGACCGGCAGAAAATGATAGGCGAGCGCTCCGAAAAGAAGCAGTCCAAAGGCGAGCAGAGAGGTGCCGATTGGACGGCGGATAAATGGCTCGGAAATGCTCACGAGACGTTAATCGCGGCACTGAGGCCGCTCCCGCATTGAAAACGATCCGGCGGCCAACATGACCGCCCTACAGTCGCTTCACATTGCATGGCGCAATTCCAGGCTAAAATCCTTCGTTAGGGCCGGCGAAGACCGGCTCGGGTTCGTCTGAAGTCCGAAGCGGCAATTGAGCTTGCGCCAGGCGTCCCCGTTGGCGGCGGTTTTCGATCCAGCGCCCCAGGCGATCCAGATACAAATAGATGACCGGAGTCGTATAAAGCGTGAGGAATTGCGAAAGGAGGAGCCCGCCGACGATGGAAATTCCGAGCGGTCGTCTCAACTCACTGCCAGTGCCCCGTTCGAGAGCCAGGGGCAATGCACCGAGCAATGCCGCGGCCGTGGTCATCATGATCGGGCGAAATCGAAGCAGACAAGCCTGGTAGATCGATTCTTCGGGCGACATTCCCTCCTCTCGCTCCGCCTCAAGCGCGAAGTCGATCATCATGATCGCGTTCTTCTTAACGATCCCGATGAGAAGAATGATCCCGATCAACGCCACTAGCGAAAAGTCCGTGCCCGTAAAAATCAGGGCAAGAAGAGCACCGACGCCGGCCGAGGGCAGCGTCGAGAGAATGGTGATCGGGTGAATGTAGCTCTCATAAAGAACGCCGAGGACGATGTAGATCACAACGACCGCGGCAAGAATCAGGAACGGCTCACTCGAGAGGGATGATCGGAACTCCGCGGCCGCTCCGGTGAAGGTCGTGGCAATCGTGTCCGGCAGACCGATATCGCGCTCCGCCTTCTCGATCGCCGGCACCGCATGGCTCAAGGAGCTGCCGCCGCGAAGATTAAAAGAAATCGTTACCGATGGAAACTGTCCCTGATGAGGAATGGACAGCGGCGTATTGCCGGTTCGCACGGTCGCAAACGCGCTGAGTGGCACGGGCTGGCCGGTGCTGGATTTCACGTAAATCTTATCGAGCACCGCGGGTGAACTCTGGAAATTGTCGGTTCCACCTCGAGAATGACTCGAAACTGATTGGATTGCGTAAAAATGATCGAGACCTGCCGCTGACCGAAAGCGTCGTAAAGAGTGTCATCGATCGCCTGAGTCAAGACATTGAGACGCGACGCCTCAGCGCGATCGACATCGATATTAACCTGCAAGCCGTTGATCTGCTGGTCGCTGGCGACGTCGCTCAGCTCCGGCAAAGCGGCAAGTTTCTGAACCAACTTCGGGGTCCACTGCGCGAGCTCGTTCGCATCGGCGTCCTGCAATATATATTGGTACTGCGTCCGGCTGACGCGCGCGTCGATCTGCAGGTCCTGCGCGGCCTGCATAAAAAGAGAGACTCCTTCGACGCCGGCGGTACTGCGTCGCAGGCGACTGATAATATCTTCCGCGCCGGAACTTCGCTGGTTATGAGGCTTGAGAACGATAAAGAGGCGCGCGGTATTGAGTGTGGCGTTGACCGTCCCTGCTCCGACGGACGCTGAAACGCTGGTCACATCGGGATCCGTTCGCACAATGTCGGAGATGGCGTGAACATGGCTGACCATGGCGTCGAAGGAAACATTCTCGGCCGCGTCGACCACCCCGATGATGACCCCGGTGTCCTGCTGTGGGAGAAGTCCCTTCGGAATAACGATGTAGAGAAAAATCGTCGCAACCAGCGTGATGATTGCGACCATGAGAGTGAATCTCTGATGCGCCATGACCCAGCGCAGGCCATATTCGTACAGATTACGGAACTTGGTGAAATACTCCTCAGTGCGCTGGTAGAAACTGCCGGCGGCGTGCTTTTTGTCTTCTTCCTTCTCCGAACTTAGGAGCCTGGCGCACATCATTGGCGTCAGGGTCAGCGAAATCACCGCTGAAACGGCAACCGCCACGCTCATAGTGATGGCAAATTCGCGAAACAAGCGTCCGACAATGCCAGTCATGAAGAGCAATGGAATAAAAACGGCGATGAGCGAAATGCTGAGGGAAACGACGGTGAAGCCGATTTGCCGGGCACCTTTCAGCGCAGCTTCGAACGGCGGATCGCCCGCTTCGATGAAGCGGACGATGTTTTCGATCATGACGATGGCGTCGTCGACCACGAAGCCGGTCGAAATCGTCAACGCCATGAGCGAAAGATTGTCGAGGCTAAACCCGGCCAGGTACATGATCCCGAACGTGCCGATGAGAGACAGAGGCAGAGCCACGCTCGGGATGACGTGGCCCAAAGTTTTCGCAAAAAAACGAACATCACCATGACGACGAGCGCGATGGTGAGGAGCAACGTGAACTGAACATCGGTCACGGACGCGCGAATCGTCTCGGTTCTATCCGCCAGAATGGAGACGTGCACCGAAGGCGGCAGCGAACTCGTTAGTTTTGGCAGAAGCTGCTTAACGCGATCGACCGTTTGAATGATATTGGCGCCAGGCTGTCGCTGGATGTCGAGAAGGACGGCCGGTTTTTCGCCCCGCTGGTTTCCAACCCAGGCGGCAAGTTGATCGTTTTCAACGCCATCGACGACCTGCGCGATGTCGCCCAGGCGCAGAGGCGCGCCATTCTTGTAGGCGACGATGATTGGCTTGTAAGCGTCGGCCGAAAGAATCTGATCGTTCGAACCGATGGTAAAAGATTGCCTCGTTCCGTCGAAACTTCCTTTGGGCGCATTGACATTGGCCTGGCCGAGGAGAGTCCGAACATCTTCCAGGCTCAGGCCCAGATTCGAGATGGCGGCGGGATTGACCTTCACACGCACCGCCGGTTTTTGATTGCCCTCGATCGTGACCAACCCGACGCCGGTAATCTCACTCAGTTTTTGCGCGAGAAGCGTATCCGCGAAATCGTTGACCTTATCTAAAGGCAGACGTCTCGGACGTAATCGACAATGTCAGGATTGGCGTATCGGCCGGGTTAACCTTGTTGTATTTCGGCGGGTTCGGCAGATCCTTCGGCAAATAGCCGCCAGCGACATTGATGGCGGCTTGGACGTCCTGTGCGGCGACATCGATAGGCCGATCGAGAACAAATTGAAGAGTAATCGTCGAAGTGCCGAACGAGCTGGTCGAGTTCATCGAGGCCAAACCCGGGATCTGGCCAAACTACCTTTCCAGGGGCGTGGTGATGGTGGAGACCATCACGTCTGCGCTTGCGCCGGGATAGAGAGTTGTCACCTCGATCGTCGGGAAATCGACTGTCGGCAGCGCGGAAATCGGAAGAAGTTTGTAGCCGAGCAAGCCTAACAAGATCACCCCAACCATCAGCAGCGATGTCGCCACCGGACGGCGGATGAATGGCTCCGAAATGCTCACGGCTTCGAAGGCTTACCCTGGCGACCGCGATGTTCGCCCTTGCCGGACGCTGGCGACTGCCCTGTCGCGGGAGAGGAGCCGGGCTGTCCCTGTGGACTCGTTAACTCGACATGCGTGCCCGGCTGAAGTTTGTACTGGCCATCGACCACCACCTGCTCGCCAGGTTTCAAGCCCTCATCGATGACCGTCTCGTTATTCACCGTCTGGGCTGTCTTAATCGTCCGCATCTCGACCGACTTATCGGGCTTGATGACATAAGCATAAGTGCCTTGCGGTCCTCGTTGAACCACGCTTGAAGGAACAACCGTGGCGCCTTTGCGCGTCGTCAGGACAAGGCGTGCATTAACGAATTTACCCGGCCACAGTTTCAGGTCGTTGTTAGGAAAAGTTGCCTTCAACTTCACCGTCCCGGTAGTTTGATCGATCTCATTATCGACGACCGTGAGGGTTCCTTCATCGAGTGCGGTGGTATTCCCCCTATCCAGAGCTGTCACCGGCAATCCCTTTGCGCCGGTGTCTTCACTGAGGACCGATTGCAGCGTTTGCTCGGGAACGGTGAACACGACTGAAATGGGTTTGAGCTGCGTGATCACGACGATGCCGTTTTGATCTGCCGCGTGAACGACGTTGCCGACATCGACAAGTCTCACCCCGGTACGTCCGTCGATTGGTGATTTGATGGAGCAATAATCAAAGGTGACCTGAGCAGCCTCCGCGGCGGCTTTCGATTTTTGCGCGTTGGCTACGGCGGTATCGTAATCCTGCGCCGCGATCACGTTTCTCGCTTTCAAGTCCGTCTGCCTTTTCAGAGTCACGTCATCTAAAGCGGCTTGCGCTTTTGCCTGGTCGAGCGCGGCTTGATATGGTTTTGGGTCGACCACCGCGAGCAAATCTCCCGTTTTCACTTCCTGGCCCTCCGAAAAATTCACCTGAACGAGCGCGCCATCCACACGCGGGTGGATTGTTACCGTATTGAAGGCCTGCACGGTTCCGAGCCCGTCGAGATAGATCGGGATATCTTTTTGCACAGCGGTCCCGGCAACAACCGGCACAGGCCCGCTGGGGGGACCACCTCGGCGCCCGCCTCCTCCGCCTGTTCGCGATCCACTTGATTGATCGGTCGATGAACCGCGATGGCAACTCCACCAACCAAAAAGCAGCAGCACGACTCCAATCGCAATCAGGATGATGTTTCTCTTGCGCATGACTCGACCGTTCACGTCGGCAACAAATCGAAAGCCGATAGTGTCTCGTCCACCCGAGGGACCAGTTCGTCAATTTTGAGCCATTTCTTAGGCCAGACGTATTGCTGCAAGCGCGGGTCCCGCCAACGCCCGCCCGGTGAATCATCATCGGTTAGGAAAACGATCAACGTTTGCTGAAGAAATGGGTGGGCAAGAATCTCCAAGGCCAGGGCTGAAGTTGTTTCTGGGGTGATTTCCACCAGCATCAGCGCGGGTTGGACTCGTTGGGCGACTTTGTAGAAACCATGGACGTTCGCTTCTTCATAGACGACGAATCGGCCGGAGCGATCGAGGGCCTCGCGCGCGCGCGCGGAAAACGTTTGGTCTTGTACCACTAAAAGAATGGATTTCATCGGTTCCAAAAGCCACCGATTTAGACGCAGGATGGCTGAAACCTGTTCGACATTAATGCGCGCCGGGCTTTCCATGGAATGGCAGGCATTTCTGTAGCAACGATCAATCCCTCCGATGGGGTTTGCCATGCCGCAGGCGTGGGAACTTCGATTCGCCGAAAGGAGGCACATGGCTCTCTCCCTTTCGAGAGATGAGGATGGTGAAGTTAGGATAACTGAATGAGGCCGCGTCGCGACGCCGTCGCAACCGCTTCAGTTCTGCTGATGACGCTCAACTTCGAGAAAATGCCTTTTACGTGAGATTTGACCGTTCCTTCACTGATGAACAAACTCGTTCCGATCTCCTTGTTGCTCTTGCCCTCAGCCATCAGCTTTAAGCACATCGATCTCGCGCGCGCTTAGCGTTTCACCGCTGACGCGCTCGGCAAGTTTCGCCGCCAGGGCCGGCGCGACGCAGGTCTCGCCCTGATGAACTCGTCGGATGCAATCCATCAACGCTTCACGCGCAACATCCTTGAGTAGGTAGGCTTTCGCGCCTGCTTTGATGGCGCGATAAATGTCCTCGTCACCATCGAATGTCGTTAGAACGACAAAGCGAGCCTCTTCATCCATGGCGCGGATCTCGCGAATAGCAGCCACACCGTCGAGCTCCGGCATGCGTAAATCCAGCAGGGTGACGTCCGGGCGAAGCTTTGTCCAAAGTTCCACCGCTTCCCGGCCGTTGCTGGCTTCGCCGACCACCTTCATGTCCGGCTTGCGCCCAATCAACGAAACCAGACCTTCGCGCACCACGCTGTGATCGTCGGCGATCAGCACAGTGATACGTCCTTTTCGGGTGTTTCCAGCTGGGCTTTCAGTCGCTGATTCGGTTCGCGTGGTCATGATGAGTGGATTCCGTTTTCGTAAGGAGAAACCACCACGACACAGGTGCCTTCGCCTTGCGCGCTTTTAATGTTTAGCATGCCGCCCATCTGTTCGACCCGTTCTCTCATGCCGGCCAGCCCAAATCCAGCATGGCGGTCGCCAGGCCGGAAGCCTTGTCCATTATCGACAAGCTCGAGCCGGACCTCCCCGGGATTAAAACTTAAAGACGCCTCGAAACGGGTCGCGTGCGCATGTTTCAAGGTGTTCGTTAGGGCCTCCTGCCCGATGTGCAGAAGATTCTCCTGCATCTTAAAAGGCAATTCGCGCGGTTCTCCACGGAGACGAAACTCGGTCGAGAGCGGAATCCCGGTTGTTCTGTTTTTGATATTCGTCTGCAGCGCCTGCCAGAAGGTCTTTTCACGGAGAGCTTGCGGCCGCAGGGCCCGCACCGAGCGACGCGCTTCGTTCAAGCTTTGCCGCGCGAGCTCAGCGGCACGGTGAATATGTTTACGCCCTTCCTCCTGGTCGGAGTGCACGATGGCATCTTCGGCGGCCTCGAGTTGAACAATCACTCCGGTGAATCCCTGTGCCAGGGTGTCATGAATATCGCGCGCCATTCGATTGCGCTCCCCGAGCACCGCAGCCTGTCGGCTCTGCTCGGCAAACTCCGTTAATTGAATCGCCAACATCACCTGATGCGCCAACGCCTGGGCCAGCTCAATCTCTTCAGGTCGATACGCGTCGCGATCACCGTGCCGGATACTGATGAAACCTTTGACATCGCCGCCAACCAGTGTCGGCACCATCAGGCAAGTCTTTGTACCCTTGGAGAGAAAATATTCCCGAAGCGCTTTCTCACGTGGCGTGTCCCCCGCTCCATCGTAAACGACTGGTAGCCCGAGCCGAAACATCTGCTGCAGTCTTGCATCATCGCGCCAGCCGGAACCGTTTTCGACGAACGGATGCTGGGCATCGTTGTCCGCCGGGATTCCCCCCTGAACGGCGCCGCGCAGAATCAGGCTATCGGTCGCATCGTCCAACAGCCACAAAGCGACGCTCTGGCCTTTGAGAAGCCTCCCAATCGTCTTCAACATCTGCCCAAGAAACTTTTCCGGAGCGGGGGCCGTCGCGAGAACATCGAGACTATGAATGAGCGCCTCGGCCTGGCCGCGCGTGACTTGATCGGAAGCGCGCAGGGCCTCCTCCGCTTTCTTGCGCTCCGCGACTTCGCCTGAAAGCTCGGCATTAGCCCGGCGAAGGCTGGCCGTGCGTTCGTTAATCTTGATCTCCAGTTCGCCCCTGGCCTGATCCAGGAGATTTTCGGCGCGCCGCCGCGAGGCGCTTACCCAGCTGATCAAAAGCGCCACAATCACGAAGTTAATGACGTAATAGAGAGGGGTCGAACCTGGCGGCGGCGTATAATAAAAATAAAACGCGATCGACGCCAGAATGAGCGAGCAAACGCCGGGACCAATGCCACCGAACCAAAACGTCACCGCAATCGCCGCGAGGAAATAAAAAGTGTAAGGATGCGGCCAGTGAAGCCATTTCAGGAGAAACGTTACACCCAGGGCGGATGCGACAGCGATGATCGGCAGCGCGTAGCGCGTAAGCGGAGACTTCGTTAGGCGCATCTTTCCACAATTTACGCCTTTCTTCCAGGCATTCCAGTTTTCTGGCCTCCCTCAAAAGAGGTGGCGTCCGGTCACTCCGCCGTCGCGGACGATGGACAGGCGCTCCTTACAAACCGGGCGAAAGCGAGCGCTCGCCGAGCCAGGGCATGTGGCGACGAAGCTTCGTTACCAGAGTCAAACCGAAGGGTTTGATCGCCTTTTCACGGATATGTTCGATGGCCTCATCCACAGAGTCAGTCGCGTAGAGCAGCTTGACGTCGGTGTCGCTGATCATCCCGGCGGAGGCCATCTTGGCTACGAAATCGATCAGCTCAGCCCAATAAGTCGTCCCCATGATAACGATGGGAAAGTTCTTGATCTTGTGTGTCTGGATCAGGGTCAGTGCCTCAAACAATTCGTCCAGCGTTCCCGCGCCGCCCGGCATGACGACAAAGGCATATGAGTATTTAATGAGCAGCGTCTTGCGTACGAAAAAGTAGTTCATGGCGACGTAACGATCGAGATACGCGTTCGGTTTCTGCTCATTCGGAAGCTCAATGCCGCAGCCGACCGACCTGCCGCTGACATCCTTGGCGCCGCGATTGGCCGCTTCCATGATGCCGGGGCCGCCGCCGGTCATGACGGTAAAGCCGAGCCGCGCAACGGCGGAGCCCATTTTTCGGGCGAGCTCGTAATGCGGGCTCGATTCGGTAACGCGGGCCGAGCCGAAAATCGTTACGCACGGCCCTACGAAATGCAGCACGCGGAATCCGCGAAGAAAATCTACGATCACGCGGATCAGGGTAATGAATTCATCGAAGCGCGACCGCGGCCCTTCGAGAAAAATTTCATCGGCGCGTTCCGGCGCTGCCGTTAGGGCCGAGCCCGAAGTGGGCGGAACTGGCGCGACAGGAACTTGATTCTCTTTTTCGGTCACAGCGTCTTTACGCTAGTGACTCGTCGAAGGACGATCAAAACTAAATGTCAAAATCATGGTTTGATGGCGACCTTGAGGACACCGTCTCGGTGCGAACCAAAAAGGTCGTAAGCCTCTACGATTTGATCCAATGAAAATCGGTGAGTGAGCAACGGCGTGGGATCAAATCGTTTCGATTGCACGGTCGACATCAATCTTCGCATTCGCTCCTTACCGCCCGGGCATAGCGTCGTGACGATCTTATAGTCCCCAAGACCGGCAGCGAAGGCGTCGTACGGCATCTGAAGTTTTCCTGAATAAACTCCCAGGCTGCTCAGAGTGCCGCCCGGACGCAAACAGCGCAGGCAGTTTTCAAACGTTTCCTGCGAACCGAAGGCTTCGATTGCGACATCAACGCCGCCGCCTGTGATCTTTTTGATTTCGGCGACGATGTCAGATTGTTTCGGATCGAGCACGAGATCCGCCCCTATCCGCTTTGCCATCTCCATTCGGACTGGATCGCTCTCAACGGCGATGATGAACGATGCCCCCATGAGCTTGGCCCCTGCCGTCGCGCATAATCCAATTGGGCCTTGCGCGAGAATGACTACTGAATCGCCGATCCGAATATTTCCGGCCTCGGCTCCGCTGAAACCGGTCGACGCGATATCAGCCAACAGGACGACTTGCTCGTCACTGAGGTCATCCGGAATTTTGGCTAGATTTGCCTGGGCATTCGGCACCAGGAGGTATTCCGCTTGCGCTCCATTGATCGTGTTTCCGAATCGCCACCCTCCCATCGCCTCCACGCCTTCACCATGTCCGCACTGGGCCCACTGCGCGGATAAACACGCCCGGCATTGTCCACAGGGGGTGATAGCTCCAACCAGCACGCGGTCACCAATCTCGTATCCGGTGAGGCCCTGCCCCAGCTCTTCGATGACTCCGACTGGTTCATGTCCGATGACCAACCCCGGTTTAACAGGATACTCGCCACGCAGAATATGAAGATCAGTGCCACAGATGGTCGTTAACGTAATGCGAATAACGGCTTCCCCAATTCCAGCTCGCGGCCGCGGAACTTCCTCGACAGCAATTCGGTTCGCTCCACGAAAAACGGTTGCTTTCATCGTTGGCATCGGAGTTTCTGGTTAGGCAATGATGAATTCTGGTCTCAGGTTCACTCGGCCAGCAACTTTGAGATTGTAACCAGGTGAAAGCCGCGTTTTTGCAAATTGGCAATTTATCACCGGCAATGCCTTAGCTGTGGCTCTTTCGCCCACGTGCATGAGAATGATTGCGCCGTCGACCTCATCGTCGCTCTTGTGGATAATCCGGTCGATCAAAAACTGAGAGGTCTTGACTGGCTCACACCG
Organism: uncultured Verrucomicrobiae bacterium; assembly: GCA_963824205.1. Taxonomy (GTDB): domain Bacteria; phylum Verrucomicrobiota; class Verrucomicrobiia; order Chthoniobacterales; family UBA10450; genus JBBRDU01. The sequence continues at coordinate 50,435 of CAWGOG010000004.1, forward strand.
TCGTCGGGAAATCGATGGGCGCGAGAACCTTCTGCCGGCGCAAAACCTGACAGGCGGCGAGTTCGCTGGCAGATTGTTGTTCGAACGTCTTGAGAATCATTGCGGTCCATTCTCCATGATTGCTGAGACCGGGCTCGTCCCACATTGTCAAAGGGTGTGCGTTTTTTGCGCCGTAGCCGTGACTTCGATCTGACACTCCTGTTCCCTTTTTCCATGTGAAAAAAGCAAACAAAGCCTCGCTTCTCTCGCGCTTCCTTTCGGCACTGGGACCTGGAGTGACGGCAGGCGCGGCGGACGATGATCCTTCGGGGATCGCGACCTACTCGATCGTTGGCGCACAGCTCGGGACGACTCTTCTTTGGACTGCCTTCATCACCTGGCCACTCATGGCCGCGGTTCAATTCATGTGTGCGCGGATTGGGATGGTCACAGGCACTGGACTTGGCACTGCGTTAGGCAAAAAAATACCGCATTCTTTCCTGGTCATTGGCGCGATTGCTCTTCTGGCGGTTAACAGCATCAATGTCGGCGCGGACCTGCTCGGAATGGCTGATGCCGCGGAAATGCTCACCGGCATTACATCCCACGTCTTCGTTCCTCTTTTCGGAATTGGCATAGCCGTCGCCACAATCCGGTTCCGTTATCACCGGATCGCCTCAATTTTAAAATGGCTCGCTCTCAGCCTTTTCGCGTACGTCATCACGGCGTTCATCATCGGCCCCAACTGGCGCGACGTTCTTCGGGATACTTTTGTTCCCACTCTTCCAAATAACCACGACGCCTGGCAAAGCCTGGTCGCGCTCTTCGGCACGACGATCAGTCCTTATCTCTTCTTTTGGCAGGCATCGCAGGAGGTGGAAGAAGAAAAGGCCAAGGGCCGGAGGATGCTGGTGGATCGTCTCGGGGCGACCCGCCGCGAGCTCGGGCTGCGCGAATTGGACGTCGGAATCGGCACGTTCTTCTCCAACATCGTGATGTATTTCATTATCCTGACGACCGCCCTCACTCTCCATCGCCACGGTGTCACCACCGTAAGCACGTCACGGGAAGTGGCCGAAGCGCTGCGACCGCTCGCCGGCGTTTTCGCTTCCGGGCTCTACACCATAGGCATCATCGGAGTTGGCCTTCTGGCCATACCAACGTTGACCGGATCGGCTGCCTACGCCTTCGCTGAAACATTTTCATGGCACGAAGGCTTGGACGAACCGTTTCGCGGCGCCATCCCCTTTTACGGCGTCGTCATTCTATCAACCATTCTTGGGATCGCGCTGGACTTGCTGAACATCAATCCTCTGCGGGCGCTCTTTTACACCGCCGTGATCAACGGTGTTCTGGCACCGTTTTTACTCGTTGGGATATTGCTCGTCGCAGCCGACAGGAAAATCATGGAAGGCGCTCCGAGCTCGTGGGGATCGCGCGGAATCGTTGCGGTCACTGCGCTCGTTATGTTCGCCGCAGCGGTGGCGATGTTCGCACTGTAACAAAATCAGCACAGCGAAAGACAACCCGTGAAGAGCGCTCCAGCTCCGGGAATAATAGTGTCCGGCAGAAAGGAAACTATGGACACTTAATGGCACGGACAGCGGCCACGTTCGCAGCCATCCACGCCCTGATCGTTTTCAGGTGCCTCCCGAAGGCTTGAGCGGCGGACAATTTAAAGGACTTTTCCCCAGAAGTTTGAGTGCCGGCTAGAGTTGCATTCGGCCGCCACAAACCTACAATCTGAATTTTCCACGGGGTCTTAGCTCAGTTGGTAGAGCACCACAATGGCATTGTGGGGGTCAGGGGTTCGAATCCCCTAGGCTCCACGTGAAAAGAAAATCCGTACCCAATAAAAAAGTCGGCGTTCGTTCCCGCAAAAAACGGTGAGGAGAACCCCGGGATCGGCTGCCAAGCGCGTTCACGCGCGCTTCAGATTCAGGCGAAGCTCAAATTGCAGAGCCAGTGCGCAGCGCTGGATTCCCTGGCCTCCACTTGAAAGACATTTTCAGCGGATGCTGTGGCCCATTTCCTCGACGATCTGCACGTAGGCGTGCAGTGCCGCCGGCGGATTCTCGTTCCTCCAGGCAACACACCCCTCCGTCGCAACCGTCGGAGTGAGCGGCCGGAATAGCACCTTCTCGTGCTCCAGTTTCTTCAGTTGCTCGGGCACAAGAGCAACTCCTAAACCTGAGGCGACCGCTTGAACCATGGTGCGCTCCAGATCGACATCCTGCAAAACCTTAGGGATAAAGCCGGCTTGATGACACGTCTTGGTTAACCAATCCCGATAACCGGGATAACTTGCTTCCGACATGCCGATGAAAAACATTGGCGCGAGAGCGTTCAGACTGACGGTCATTTTGCCCGCGAGCGGATTGTCTTCCGGCAAGGCGACGACGGTTTTGTAGGATGCGATGGTGCGAAATTCCAATCCCCGCCGGGCAATGGGCTCATGCAACCCAACGAAACCAAGATCGAGTTTGCCACTTTCCAACGCTTGAAACTGTTCCCCGCATGACATGTCGAAGAGGTTGACCGAAATCGTGGGAAACGACTGATGGAAGGAAGCGAGCGTCTTGGGCAGCAAATCGTAAAAAAGATTACTGACGTAACCAATATTGAGCGCGCGAACCTCTCCACTGTGCAACCGCCGAACCGACTCAACCGTCTCAGCGGCCAGCGCGAGCAGACGTTTGGCGTCGGCAAAAAATGAGCGGCCCTCGTCTGTCAGGGTGACCTTTTGCTTGGTGCGATTGAGAAGTCGAACGCCAAGTTCTTCTTCCAAATCCTTGATCTGTCGCGTGAGCGAAGGTTGCGCGGTATGGAGTTTTTCGGCGGCCCTGGTGAAGCTCAGCGCCTCGGCCACGCCGACGAAGTAACGCAAATGACGAAGTTCCATCAGAGGTAAAGACCCAGTTACCTACCCGTCTCGGGAGGTTAATGCAAAAAAGATATCGCCCGGGAAACAGAGACGGCTCGCGTAAGATGGACCGTGATACCTAAAGAGTATCACGCGTGACCAAGACGGTATTGGCCAAGGCGAGAGACGCGTGATCAGTAGAGGATGATCAAAAGTAAACTTCTGCTCGCCGCCATTTTGGTGACGAGCATTCTTATTCCGGCCGCGGTTCGAGCAGTCGGCATCGACATCGAGGTCGGCGACCGGCCTTATTACAGCCATGGCCCACGTTATTGGGACGGCGACTATCAAATGGTTTGGGTTCCGGGCCACATGTCGCACGGCCATCATTGGGTGCACGGCCACTACATCCGCGGAGAACATCGCCAGCACGAATGGAATGGCCATCATGACGACCGTCGCGACGACGACCGCAGATAATTAGGCAACGACTTGTCTTTGAAGCGCCGGCCTGCGGGCCGGCGTTTTTCTTCTTATCATTCCCAAAAAGTATTGATTGATCACAAAGAATGAAGCCGTTACAACCACACGTCATACCTTCTAAGTATCAAGCACTACCAAGAAGATATTGGCCGAATCGCCTCCAAGCAGGTAGCACTTTCGCTGCGACAATGAACCGAAACGCCTCAGCACTTTGGAAAGGCAGCCTTCATCAGGGCGAAGGGACATTGACCACCGAAAGCGGTGTGCTTTCGGACACGCAGTACTCCTACCGAACGCGGTTTGTCGAAGGCATCGGAACCAATCCGGACGAACTGATTGCGGCATCGCTGAGCGGTTGTTTCTCGATGGCCCTGTCCAATGCGCTTGGACTGGATGGCCTTCACCCGAAAAGCATCAAAACGACGGCCATCGCGACCCTGGAGGATTTGGCCGAAGGATGGACGCTCACGCATATGCAACTCGACGTTAGTGCCAACGTTCCCCACGCTTCGCAGGCGCGCTTTATGGATGCGGCATTGGCGGCCAAGACTAACTGCCCCATAGCCCGCCTGCTAAAGACAAATATTTCAATGACGGCGACCCTAGAGCATGAACCCGCCGATTAGCCCAACGACGAACACATCCCCCATCGACCGATAACGAAAGCACAAAACATATGTTTCACTTAATCTGGTATCTCATTGTCGGTTTGATCGCTGGCCTGGTGGCCAAATCCGCCATGCATTTGCATCTCACGCTCCTGTGGACTGTAGTGCTCGGCATCATCGGCTCGCTGGTGGGCGGATTTGTCACTCACCTGTTCATCCGCCCACGCGGCGGAAGTTCCTTTCATCCGGCAGGAATTATTTTCTCAATCCTCGGCGCGCTCCTGGTTTTGTTTCTTTGGACGAAACTAAACCTGCATCTTCCATCTCGTTAGGCCACAATCTGTGAATAATACTCAATTGCACGAACAACCCGGTCTCTCCGACTTCATCCCGGACGGTGAAATCTGTGACACGCCGAAACGCTCAATCTTGCGCTTGCCGCTCGATCGCATCAATTGGACGACAAGCGCGTTCCTCATCGGGACTCTCCTGCTAACCCTGACCGCGGTCCCGATCTACCTTTATCATTTTGGCCTCGATTGGTTTCAGGTGGCGCTTTTCTTCGTCATGTTTTTCACCTGCGGCTTCAGCATTTCGCTGGGTTATCACCGTCTTTTCTCGCACATCACTTTCAAGGCCGCCTGGCCGATCCGTCTTCTGACCCTGGTTTTTGGCGCCGCAGCCTTCGAAAATTCAGTCTTGATGTGGGCCAGCGAGCATCGCCGTCACCATAAGCATGTCGATCATGACGATGATCCCTACTGCATCTCCAAGGGATTTTTCCACGCCCACATCGGGTGGCTGATCTTCAAACTGAATTCGGAGCAGCCTTACGACAACGTGGCCGATCTTCAAAGTGACAAACTCATCGTCTGGCAGGATCGGCACGTGCAATCGATCGCGGTTGTTGTCAGCCTGGGCGTGCCGTTAATCCTGGGTTTTTTGTGGAACGGATGGCAGGGCGCGCTTGGCGGCGTGCTCATTGCCGGCGTGGCGCGCATCGTTGCCCTTCAACACTGCACCTTCCTGATCAACAGCGCCTGTCACACCATCGGGCGGCAGCCTTACTCGACCAAATGCAGCGCGCGCGACTCTCTTTGGCTGGCCCTTTTCACATTCGGTGAAGGTTATCATAACTATCACCACGAGTTTCAGCATGACTACCGCAACGGAGTGAAGCCGTGGCAGTTTGATCCCACCAAATGGATCATCTGGACGCTTTCAAAATTGCGGTTTGTGAAGAATCTGCGCCGCGTACCGGCCGATAAAATCCGATTGGCCGAACGAGAAGTCGCAGGTAACGGCGATCCCGCGCACGCGGGCTGAACCATTCAGCCAGTTGCGCCATGCCTGCAAGGTATGGCCGCAAACCGGGGAAGTATTGGCCCGATGGAGTTGGCAGAGGTATTTAAGCTTCTGCCGCATCCATTTACCTCCCTGATTCGCCGGCCCAGGTCGGAAGCACGAACCGGATGGCCTTTAGCTGCGATCACTGCAGCAATTCGGTAATTAGAAAGTTTAATCAATGATTAAATCAATCGTTAGTTTCGCGTTCGCCACCGCTCTGGCCGGTTCTTTCGCGGTTGCACAAACATCATCAAGCTCCACCACTGTCACGACCGGAACCAACGGCGTGACCGAAACGACCACAACAAGAACCGAAAGCACGGGCACGGTCACGGAGTTTACTCCGGGCCAGGCTCTCTTCCTGAAAACGGAAGCGGCCGAACCGGTTCGCTACAAGTTCAGCAAAACGGTCACCTATGTGACTCCAGATGGAAGAGTGATCGAAGCTTCGAAGATCAAAAAAGATTCGAAGGTTCATGTTCACTACACCAAAGAAGGCAGCGACATGCTGGTTGACCGGATCATTGTCACGCCAGACCGCGACTAAAACAGGAATATGCTTGGTTAGTTAGCCAATTACCAAGCGCGTGAATTCATCGCCTGGCGGAAGAGGTAACGCTCACCGCCAGGCGTTCCCATTTCCGCGAGCTCAATCTCGCCGCAGGATCAAGTTAACGCGCTTCGAAACTTGAGTGCTTAAAGCAGTCAAGTTCCCAAGTATTCTAAGCAACGGAGTCGGCGGAAATCCCAACGAGCGACATATCCGCATGACGGACCGCGTCGATCAGTCGCTCTTTTTCCAGCAAAAGTGTGCGGCCGGCTTCCACCCCTATGACACGAATCTTTGCTCCCGCCGCTACGCTGATCGTCTCCGGCCCGATGCAGGGCACATCAAATCGCATGTCCTGGCTGGCTTTAGTCACTTTGACCATGACTCCTCCCTTGCGAGCGAGTTCACCTCCACGCCTGATTGTCGCATTCGTTCCCTCAAACGCTTCCACCGCCAGAACGGTGCCGTTTCGAACCACCACGGTCTGCCCGATATCGAGCCGCGCCGTTTCCTTGGCCATGCGCCATCCGAATTCGACGTCGTCCTTTTGTCTGCGCGACAACGCCGGGCCCGCAATGAGACCAGGCCGGCGCCAGATAGTTCTCCAGAAAGGACGTCGCGGGCAGTAGCTCGATTTCGTTTTTCGACAACTCATCGGCAATGGCGGCAAAAATGGTTTCCGCGTTGCGGACCTTCAGCCGCGCGAGCAGAAGCAGCGCTTTCCAGTCAGGCCGAAAGTCGAACAAATTCCCCGGCGCAATCTGGCCGGCCATGATGGCGTGATGCACTTGTTGATCGCGGAAAAATTTCACCAACCGGCTTAGCTGACCAACACGCATCCACTCGATGGTATCGACTTTCTCGCCGAGGGCGGCATCAGTTTCGTTTTGGAAAGCGGCCACGACGATTTGCCGCACCCCGCTCGCGCGCGCCGACTCGGCAAGGAGGCGCGGATAGACACCGTTGCCCGCGATGATGCCGAGCTTGATCGATCTTATCCACGCGACAGGACTAACGAGTCAATCTCACTGGCCTGTATTGGGAGCTGGTGCCAAGCACCGAATCTCTTACAGACAGGCGCTTGGCACAAGCGCGGTATCATACCTCCACGATCGCGGCACTGAGGCCGCTCCCACACTGAATACAACAGGCCTAACTGTGTCTGCGCCGCTTGACGTGCAGCTGCGCGAGCGCCTTGGAAAGAGTTGCCTGGATCGCCGCCATATGCTCCGGAGCATGATCCTCTTTCATGGCCGCCTTTGCACTCTCGATGGCCTTTTCCACAGCCCCCTCATCGATGTGCGACGAGTCCAAAGCCATGTCGGTCAGAACAGAAACCGAAGTCGCCCGTGATCTCGACGAACCCCTCGCCCACCGCGAGGAATTTCTCCTGGCCATCTTTCAAGACCCGAAGTTCGCCCGGCTTCAACGTCGTCAGCAGAGGAATGTGTTTCGGGTAAACACCGAGGTCTCCTTCCGAACCTGGAAGCGTGACCATGTCGACATCTTCGGAATACGCCTTCGCTTCTGGGGTGGTAATTTCGAGTCTTAGAGGCATTTTGAAATTTCCGCTTTCCGCTTTCTTTACGCAGCGCTGACCTGATCGATTCCGCCCTTCATGTAGAAGTTCGACTCGGGCACTTCGTCATGTTTGCCCTCGAGGATTTCTTTGAAGCCGCGAACGGTCTCAGCCGTGGTGACATACTGCCCTTTCGAGCCGGTAAAGATTTCCGCGACGTGGAAAGGTTGACTGAGGAAGCGCTGAATTTTGCGCGCACGCTGAACCGTCAGCTTATCTTCCGGGCTCAACTCGTCCATTCCGAGAATGGCGATGATGTCCTGAAGATCGCGGTAGCGCTGAAGTACCTTCTGGACGCCGCGAGCGACGCCATAATGCTCCTCGCCGACCACTTCCGGCGCCAGCGCCTTGGAGGTTGAGGCCAACGGGTCAACCGCCGGGTAAATCCCGAGCTCAGCGATGGAACGCTCGAGCACGATTGTTGAATCGAGGTGTGCAAAGGTGTTCGCCGGAGCCGGGTCAGTCAGGTCGTCCGCCGGCACATAGACTGCCTGGAACGACGTGATCGAGCCCTTTTTGGTCGAAGTGATGCGTTCCTGAAGGTCGCCCATTTCGGCGGCAAGCGTCGGCTGATAGCCGACCGCGCTGGGTGTTCGACCCAGAAGTGCGGAGACTTCCGAGCCTGCCTGTGAAAAACGGAAGATGTTGTCGATGAACAACAAGACGTCCTGGTTACGCTCGTCCCGGAAGTATTCTGTCATGGCCAGCGCTGAGAGCGCCACGCGCAAACGAGCGCCGGGAGGCTCGTTCATCTGGCCGTACACCAGCGCGACCTTAGACTTCGTGATGTCTTTCAGGTCGATTACGCCCGCGGTTGCCATTTCATGGTAGAGATCATTGCCTTCGCGGGTCCGCTCACCGACTCCAGCGAAAACGGAGAAGCCGCCGTGCTTCATGGCGACATTATTGATCAGTTCCTGAATAATAACGGTCTTGCCGACGCCCGCACCGCCGAACGCGCCGACTTTTCCACCCTTGGTGAAGGGGCAAATGAGGTCGACCACCTTGATGCCGGTTTCGAGAATCTGGGCGCGTGTGTCCTGGTCCATCAATTCCGGAGCTTTCCGATGGATCGGATAACGCTTCGTGAACTGCACGGGTCCCATATTATCGACGGGATCCCCCGTGACATTGAACAGCCGGCCGAGAACACCTTCGCCCACCGGCACGCTGATCGGTCCGCCCGTGCCAGTGACGCTCATACCGCGCTTCAAACCTTCAGTCGAAGACATGGCAATCGATCGAACCCAGTTCTCGCCAAGGTGCTGCTGCACTTCGAGAGTCAGCTTGGTCGGGTTTCCGCCGACTTCGTACTCGAGCTCGAGAGCGTCGTAAATCTTCGGTAATTTTTCCTCCTTCGGGAACTCCACGTCCACCACGGGACCGATGACCTGAACGATATTTCCTTTATTCATAAGCGTGTTTTAACTGCCGAGAGCCATTTGCGCGGTGGCGATCTCGAGAAGCTCGGTGGTGATGCTGGCCTGGCGCATTTTGTTGTATTCGAGCGTCAAATCCTTGATGAACTCCTTGGCGTTATCGGTGGCGTTCTTCATCGCCACCATGCGGGCACTGTGCTCGGAAGCGCGCGCGTCCAAGACCATCTGGTAAACCTGATACTGGATATAATACGGCAACATCACATCGAGAACCTTCTCCGCACTCGGCTCGAACTTGTAACCGACTAACGGGTCGCCACTCGTCTCGGGGTTCTCCGTTGGTGAACTGTGCGGCACCTTGAAGTCCGTGATCGGCAATAGGGTCCGAACGGTCGGCTGCTGGTTGATTGTGTTGACGAAATGACTGTAGAGCACCGACACCTTGTCGACCTCGCGGTTCAAAAACTTTTCCGTCACGAATTGGCCGATCGGTTTTGTTTCCAGGAAAGCGACGCGCTCATGCAGCTCAAAGTCGGCCAGCATTTCGCGCTTGGTTCGCGCGACGAATTGCCGGGCTTTTCTGCCGGCGACAACGAAGACCGTCTTGGCGCTATCGAACTGCGCCACTTCGCGAAACAGGTTCGTGTTCAACGCGCCGGCGAGCCCTTTGTCCGTGCTGATGATCACCACAAGTTCCTTGCGAACGTCTCGTACTTCCAGCAATGGGTGCAGCTTGTGATCGGTGCGCGCCTGCAGTGACACCAGGACTTTGTTCATCAGGTTGGCGTAAGGACGCGCCGCCAGAGCGGCAGCCTGGGCGCGGCCGATCTTCGAGGCCGCGACCATCTGCAATGCCTTGGTGATCTGGGCGGTGTTACGGATCGATTTGATCCGGCGCCTGATGTCCTGCGTGTTTGCCATTGCGAATTCCTACGTCCCTCTCGTTAGCTCCAGACGGATTTAAATTCGTCGAGCGCGCTGCGAAGCTGCGATTCAAGATCCTCATCGAGAGCTTTCTTGTCCCGAATCGAATTGAGCAGCACTTCTTTGCGGGTCGCGAGCCAGTCCTGCAGCTTGATTTGATACTCCTTCACGCGATCAACCGGCACGACGTCGAGGTAGCCGTTTTGCATCGCCCACATGACCGCGACCTGTTCCTGAACCGGAATCGGATTGTATTGCACCTGCTTGAAGAGCTCGACGATGCGCTGACCGCGCTCGAGTTTGCCTTTCGTCGCTGCGTCGAGATCGGACCCGAATTGCGCGAAGGCCGCGAGCTCGCGGAATTGTGCGAGGTCGAGCTTCACTTTGCCGGCGACCTGCTTGATCGCTTTGATCTGCGCCGCCGAGCCAACACGGCTGACCGAGAGACCAACCGAAATCGCCGGGCGAACGCCCTGGTAGAAAAGATCGGTTTCCAGATAAATTTGTCCGTCCGTGATCGAGATGACGTTCGTCGGAATGTATGCCGAGACGTCACCCGCCTGCGTTTCGATGATCGGCAACGCGGTCAACGAGCCGCCGCCGAATTCTTCGGCCACGCGCGCACTGCGCTCCAGCAAACGGGAATGCAGATAAAAAACATCGCCCGGGTAGGCCTCGCGGCCGGACGGCCGCTTCAACACCAGCGACACCTGGCGGTAGGCAACGGCGTGCTTCGAAAGATCGTCATATATAATGAGCGCGTCCATGTTGTGATCCATGAACCACTCACCCATGGATGCTCCCGCGAACGGCGCCAGGTACTGGTTCGTCGCCGAATCGGAAGCCGGCGCCGAAATGATCGTCGTATACGGCATGGCCCCTTCTTTCTCGAGCGTGGCGACAGCGCGCGCGACGTTGGAATTTTTCTGGCCGATCGCAACGTAGATACAGTAAAGCGGCCTAAAATCCGCGGCGCCCGATTTTTCGCCCGCCTTATTCAAGCGTGCCTGGCTGATGATGGTGTCGAGCGCGATGGTCGTCTTGCCGGTCGCGCGGTCGCCGATGATGAGCTCACGCTGGCCGCGGCCGATCGGAATCATCGCGTCGATGGCCATGATACCGGTCTGCACCGGCTGGCTGACAGCACGGCGCTTGATGACGCCCGGCGCAATCTTTTCGAGCGGATAAAACGTATCGCTCTTAATGGGCCCCTTGTTGTCGAGAGGCTGACCGATCGTATTCACGACGCGGCCAAGCAAACCTTTACCAACCGGTACCTGGAGAAGCTTTCCGGTGGTCTTCACCTCGTCTCCTTCAGCCACCAGCGTGGGATCGCCTAACAGGATCGCGCCAACTTCAGTCTCCTCGAGGTTGAGAGCGAGTCCGAAGACGCCGTTAGGGAACTCGATCATCTCGTTCAACATGACGTCGCTCAGGCCTTCGATGCGCGCGACGCCGTCGCCGCACTCGCGGACAGTCCCGACGTTGGTCCGGCTGGTCGAGGTCTTCAGTCCCGCGATCTTCGTTTCGATCTCTTCAAGTATGGTGCTCATGATTGCTTATTAATTAAAGTTGCTGCTGCAGACGCTCCAGACGCTGGCGGACCGTTCCATCCCAGACATCGCTGCCGACACGAATTCGCATGCCGCCGAGGTGTCCGGGATTAACCGAAAACGTCGGGGTAATGTCGTGCCCATATCTTCGCTTCAAATTTTCCACAATGTTCGCGCCAACTTCGGGAGCGAGCTCGCTCGCGCTTTCAATGTGCGCCTGCCGCTTCTCGACTTCGAGACGGAGCAGGCGTTTGTAATTCGCCAGGATGTCGAGGTAATGGCGTGGCCGCTTCGCGATGAGCGAATCGACCAACGACCCAATCTTGCCGTGGTCAAGCTGACCATCGGTAAAACTGGCGCGAAGCAGACTCCGCGACATCTGTCGGATTTCTTTGGTAACTTTCATGAAGCCATCTGCCGCGCCGCTTCCTCCTGAAGCCGGCGCTGATCGTCGGGATTCAGGACTTTGCCGGTTACCTTGGAAGTTGTATCGACCACCAGGCGTCCGAGCTCTCTTTTGAGTTCCGCCATGGTGCGTTCGTGCTCGAGAGCGCTTGCCTCCCGCGCCTTGGCCATGATTTGTTCGGCTGAAGCGATCGCTTCCTGCTCGCGCCGCTCGGCCACGTGACCGGCGCTCTCGCGCGCTTCGTCGATCATCCGCTGCGCTTCCGCGTTGGCCTTCGCCAAGATTTCAGCGTAGCGCTGCTCGCCTTCGGCGAGCTGTTTCTTAATCTTTTCCGCATTAGCCAGCCCTTCCGCGATTCGATCGCGACGCTCCTGAAGAACTTTCAGGATCGGCCGGTAAGCGAACTGGCGAAGCGCCAGCGCCACGATGACAAAGCTGATCACTTGCGAGAGAAAGAGCCCAAGATTCCAACCGAAAGTTTCGGCGGTATCTTTGACCAGATCGCCAATGCCGCCACTGGCTGGGGCAGCCGCCGCAAGGATCAAGAGAGTCATGGTGAAGAGTTAGGTTGTTAGGTTGCTTTCTTAGTGAACCAGGAAGAGCGCGTAGAACACGATCGCTTCGGTGAACGCGATCGCCAGAATCGCCTGAACCAGAATCGGCGTGGCTGCTCCAGGATTGCGACCGACGGCCGAGGCCGCGCCCATACCGATGAGACCGACGCCAATGGCTGAACCGAGGGCGGCGAGACCGACGTGAATGCTTCCGCCAATTTCTGCGAGGATAGGTAGTATCATATTTGGTTTTCTTATTTTGGTTTGTGATCAGCAGCTTCCGCGGGGACCACGGTCATGGCTGCCGAAATTTTTTAGTGGTGCGCCTTTTCGTGCCCACCTTCATGTTGAGCAATCAGTAAAGTAAACACCGCCGTCAAAAGCATGAAAACGAGCGCCTGCACCAGCCCGACGAGCAGTTCCATGAAATAGAATGGAACCGGAATGAGCCACGAAAGCGACGGCACGATATTCGACATCGCTTCGAGCATGTTTTCCCCTGCGTAAATGTTTCCATAGAGACGAAAACTCAGCGAGACCGGCCGGAAAAGAATCGAGACGATTTCAAGCAAACCGACGCAAAAGAAAATGAGGATCATGACGATCTTCATGAAGCCCTTACTGTCTCCTTTTGGTCCGAAACAGATGGAGCAAAAGTCCGCCCGGGCCATTGGCCTGAAGCGCCCAGATGATCCAGAGAATAAAAAAGACCGACGCCATCGCAAAAGTCATGTTGAGATCGGCGTTTCCACCGCGAAGCAACGGTCGATCGACATGGAACAAACCGGTCGAAGGATCGTGATGACCCCAACCGATCGTGCCGACACCGGGGATCAATCCAAACCAGTTAACGAAGAGAATAAAGATAAAGAGAGTCGCGAAGAACCAGAACGTCTTCGCGGTAAGTTCGCGCCCGATAATGCTCTCCAGGAAATTGTGCAGGCTTTCAACGATCCATTCCCAGAAATTCTGTTTTCCGTCCGGAACAGCCTTGATCTTGCGAGTGGCCGCCTGCGCGAAACCAATAATTCCTATGGCCACAATCCACGTGACGAGCATCGAGTTCGTCACGTGAAACGGCCCGATATGAAAAATCTCAGCGGGCTTGAGCGGAACGCCCTCGCTCTTCTCTTCGACGGCCGTTTCTTCCGGGTCGGCCGCAAAGGCTGACGTCGTCGACGCGCCCAAACAGAACAGCGCGAAGACTGCCAGCAGCAAACGAAAAGCAAAGAATGACTTCATCCGGTTAGTAGTGTCGCAAGGCGCGATTGAGTCCACACTTTCGCGCCCACCGTAACGAACGGAACAGGCGCACACGGCGCGCTTGCGTCGGCGCTTACAAAAGCGCGTTTTGCCATCTTGACAAGGGACTTTCGACGAAAAATTTGCGCCGTGTTAGGCGTGGCTCGGAATCGCGCCCTTTTCGGCTAGCCACTCGATCAGTTTTGCCTTCAGGTCGCTCAAGCCCTGGTCGTTCGCCGCTGAAATCGGGACCACCTCCACTGACGGAAACCGCCGTTTCAGCGCCGCCAAATTCTCCTCCGCCTCGGGCAAATCCATCTTGTTGGCGATGATGAACCAGGGCCGTTCCGAGAGCCGCTTGTCATAGAGATCGATCTCGCGCCGCAAATTCTGAATGTCTTCGATCGGATTACGGTTCTCACTGCCCGCGGTATCGACCACAAAAAGCAGAATCTTGCAGCGGGTAATGTGACGCAGAAAATCGTGGCCAAGCCCAACATTTCGATGGGCACCTTCGATGAGACCGGGAATATCGGCCACGGTCGCTCGCTCGTATCGGCCGAGATCCACCACCCCGATCACCGGGTGCAGGGTCGTGAACGGATAAGGCGCAACCTTTGACCTCGCCGCCGAGATTTTCGTCAGCAACGTGGATTTGCCGGCATTCGGATAACCAACAAGCCCGGCATCCGCAATCGTGCGCAATTCAAAAAGAAAATAGCCCTGCTCACCTTCATCGCCTTCGGTGTATTGAATGGGCGCGCGGTTTTTCGAGCTCTTGAAGTGTACGTTCCCCTTGCCGCCCTTTCCACCTTCGGCGAGCACGAACTCCTGTCCTTCCACCGCAAGATCGACGATCGGCTCTTCGGGTTCCAGAGCTGCTTCGGTTGGCGATTCCAGTTGCGGTAGCAAATCGCCATGCTCATCGCGCGCTTGTGGACCTTGCGCCCGATAGACAATCGTCCCCAGCGGCACCTTGACGATTTTGTCGGCCCCAGCCTTCCCGTGCATTTTCTTCCCCTGACCATGCACACCGCTCTTGGCCTTGATGATGGGCTCGTAAAAAAGCGCAGACAGATTATCCACCTGAGTATCTGCGCGCAGGATGATGTCGCCACCCCGGCCACCATCGCCGCCGTCCGGGTCCGCCTTTGGGCACGAACTTCTCCCGCCGAAAACTGACGCAACCCCGTCCGCCGTCCCCGGCATGGGCAAAGATTTTGATCCGATCGACGAACATCCTCTCACTATATAGAGGATTTGGGGGGTTTACGCGACTTGGATACTGGAGGGACAAGCTCCGTCTTGTCCCATTAATGTAATAGTGGGGCGACACCGAGGTCATCCCCTCCAATTATTAAGACCGGCCCGGCGCAGGCCGGCTCCTTCGCCGGGGACTCGGTACGTGCGAATTATCTATTTTGGTGCAAGCTAACGTTCCTTCCTCAATCCCCATGAAAAACCTTCACGCTCTTAGTTCCGCGCTGATTTCCATCGCCATGATTTCCTCCGCTATTGCCAAACCTCAAACCTCAGACACATCTGTCCCGTCGTCCTTGAAAGACAACCCTTTCGCGCAAGAGAGCTCGCTCCCGTACCACCTCCCCCCATTCGACAAGATCAAGAACAGCGACTTCATGCCGGCGATCGAAGCGGGCATGCAGGAACAATTGAAAGAGATCAAAGCAATCGCCACCAACTCGCAGGCACCGACTTTCGACAACACCATCGTGGCGATGGAACGGAGTGGCCGCCTGATGGACCGCGCCGAACGAACCTTTTCGAACCTGAACGCCTGCAACACCAACCCGGAGATGCAGAAAATCGAGAAGGAGCTTGCACCGAAACTCGCAGCACACCGCGACGCCATCTTCCTCGACGGACAACTTTTCGCGCGGGTGGAAAAACTCCACGGGGACAAGGACAAGTTGGGCCTGGACGCGGAATCGAGCTATCTGCTCGAGCGTTACTACAAGGACTTTGTCCGCGCAGGCGCGAAGCTTTCCCAACCGGACAAGGAAAAGCTCAAGGCCATGAACGGCGAGCTGGCCACATTGCAAACAACCTTCACGCAGAACGTCCTCAAGGAAAAGAACGCCTCCTCGGTGGTGGTGGCTGACAAGAGCGAACTCGCCGGCCTGACAGATAACGAGATCGCCGCCGCTGCTGCCGCCGCCAAAGACGAAAAGCAGGACGGCAAATTTTCCATTCGCCTCGAGAACACCACCGGCCAGCCGATCCTTGGCTCGATGCAGCACAGGCCGCTCCGAGAGAAAATCATGGAAGCTTCGCTTTCGCGGAACAGCAAAGGTGGCCCGTACGACAATCGCGCAGTGGTGATTCGGATGGCCAAGCTGCGAGCCGAACGGGCAAACCTGCTCGGCTACGAGAACCATGCAGCCTATCAACTCGAAGACCAGACAGCCGGCAATGTTCCCACGGTTAACAAGTTGCTCGCCGACCTCGCGCCGCCCGCGGTGGCAAATGCGAAGAACGAAGCCGCAGATATGCAGAAAATCGTCGACGAAGAAAAAGGCGGCTTCTCTGTGGCCTCATGGGATTGGGATTTCTATTCGGAGAAGGTTCGCAAGGCTCGTTATGCCTTCGATGAATCCGAGATAAAACCCTACTTCGAGTTGAACCACGTCATCCTCGACGGCGTCTTCTTTGCCGCGGGCAAACTCTACGGCCTCACGTTCAAGGAGCGTCATGATCTTCCGGTTTATCAGCCGGACGTGCGCGTGTTTGAAGTTTACGACGCTGACGGCAAGCCCCTCGCGATCTTCCTCGGCGATTATTACGCGCGGCCTTCGAAGCGCGGCGGCGCCTGGATGAACGCATACGTTCAACAAAGCGAGCTCTTCGGCACCAAACCGGTGGTGGCGAATCATCTCAACATCCCGAAGCCGCCCGCTGGTGAACCAACTCTGCTGACCTACGACGAAGTGCGCACGGCGTTCCACGAATTCGGGCACGCGCTTCACGGGATGTTTTCCAATGTGAAATATCCGCGATTCAGCGGAACCAGCGTTCCGCGCGATTTCGTCGAGTACCCATCGCAGGTTAACGAGATGTGGGCCATTTGGCCGGAAGTGCTGAAGAACTACGCCAAACACTACAAAACCGGCGAACCAATTCCGCAGCCGCTGCTCGATAAGGTGATCGCGGCTGAGAAATTCAACCAGGGATTCAAGACAACCGAATACCTGTCAGCGTCGATCCTCGACCAGGCGTGGCACCAATTGAAGCCCGACCAAATCCCTGCGGATGCGATGGCTTTCGAAGCTGAAGCGTTGCACAAGGCGGGCGTCGACTTTCCGCCGGTGCCCCCGCGTTACCGCAGCCCGTATTTTTCGCACGTCTTCTCGAACGCGTATTCGGCGGGATATTATTCATATCTTTGGAGTGAAGAGCTCGACGCCGACACTGTGGAATGGATTAAGACAAACGGCGGACTGAAACGCGAAAACGGCGACCGCTTCCGCAGCATGCTCCTCTCGCGCGGCGGCTCATCCGACGCTCTCGGCCTCTTCAAGGCTTTCGTCGGACGCGATCCTTACATCGAGCCTTTGCTCGAGCGCCGGGGATTGGCCAAAACGCCGGCGGTAGATTCGAAAACGCAGCCGGACGCAAAGAGCAACCCGTAGCCCAGCCTGCCGATATTGCTTTAGTCCACAGATTCGGACATCGAAGATTTCCTCACAGAATGCAACGAAGTAATCCGCGAGCCTCCCCCATCTGCGTGTCTTTCTCGCTAGTTCAACTGTAGGCTACATCTCCCGCATGTCCCAAACTTTATTTCGCGGGCTTGGTCTCGCTTGTTTAGAGACAGGGTCTCGCCTACTCCCTGAGGAGAAAGACCTACTCCCTAACGAATCAGCGATTCGTAAAGCTTCTTCGTTTCCTTCGCGATCGACGACCAGCTGAATTTTTCCTCGGCACGTTTGCGGCCGGCCTTGCCGAACCTCTCCCGCTCCTCCGGATTTGCCATCAACTGATTGATCTTCGCCGCCAGGTCCCGCGCGAACTTGTCAGGATCCACCGGCTCGAAAGGACTCTCGGACATCTGCTCGACCGGCACGAGGAAGCCAGTCTCGCCATCGACCACCACTTCCTTGATTCCGCCGACTGCCGTCGCGACAACCGCCGTCTCACATGCCATCGCTTCCAGATTGATAATTCCGAACGGCTCGTAGATCGACGGGCAGCAAAACACCGCAGCGTGTGAATAGAGTTCGATCACACTCGGCTTATCCAGCATCTCCTCGATCCAAATAACGCCCGATCGCCCCGCGCGTGCTTTATCGATCACGCTTTTCATTTCCGTAGCGATCTCTGGCGTATCCGGCGCCCCGGCACACAGCACCACTTGGAAATCTTTGTCGAAATATTGAATCGCACGCGCCAGATGAATAATCCCTTTTTGCCGCGTGATCCGGCCCACGAACAAAAGAAACGGCTTTGCCGGGTCGATCCCGAAACGCTTCATCGTCGCGGTGGTGTTTACTTTGCGGTATTCATTCAGATCGATGCCATTGTAGATGATCGGGATTCGCTCCGACGGCACGTTGAACAGCTTCTGAATATCGCGCTTTGTTTCGGCTGATACCGCGATGACGGCATCCGCCATTTCCAGCGCCGTTTTCTCAACCCAAACGCTGAAGTCATAGCCACCGCCGAGCTGTTCGCGCTTCCATGGCCGCAGTGGCTCGAGCGAATGCACCGTAACAACGAGCGGGATGCCATAGTTTTTCTTCGCCAGGATCCCGCCAAAATGCGTGTACCAAGTGTGACAGTGAACAAGGTTGGCATCGATGTTCACGGTATTGAAATCGACACACCGCTGAACGGCGCCAAAAACTGACTGCAGCGGCTTTGGGCATGTGTAATCGTCCGCGTTGAGCCCGAACCCCATGATCCGAAGATTTTCGCTTTCGATTTCTGGTCGCCAAAACAACGCACCTCTACCGGCATGAGCTTGGCGAGCTCACGCGAGAGATAATCAACATGAACTCCAGCGCCGCCATATGTGTACGGCGGGTATTCGTTAGTGAGAAAGAGAGCCTTCACGGCAGCCTAACAACGTTCGGCAAAGTCCCGCTGCGTTGCTAGAGCAGCGGGAGGGTGAGTGGTGACGCAGAACTGCGCGCCGGCCAGACACGCTCTCGATGAGAATGCGGCAGAGCTAATCATGATGCCTCTTACGCGTGCGCTTGGGGAAGAGCAAGTAGCCGGGACGATGGAACCCGTCGAGCTCCCACCATTCTGGCTCACCCACATGGGGCACATCAGCTGCTAGTTAGACCGAAAACACCTGTCAGAACATGATTCCTCATCCTTCTCCGATGCCTCCGCCTCTGCCATTTGCGAACCCCGCGGAGGACCCCCGCTCGATTCGTAAAGCCCATCTGGCGCACGAAGCTTCCGTGCGATCCGTGGGCGTGCTGTATGTGATTGGCGCTGCCCTGGTGATCCTGCTCAGCGGGGTTCGCTTCCTCACCCCTCAACACGGGCCATTGATCATGGAAATCGCAGTCTCCATGCTCATCGTCTTTTTAGGTGTCCTGCAGTTTTGGACCGGCATCGGACTGCGTCGGTTGAAATCTTGGGCGCGCGTGCCGACTGGCCTGTTCTCGGGCCTTGGACTCATCGGTTTTCCAATCGGAACGCTCATCAACGCCTACGTTCTCTATCTTGTCTTTTCCAAGAAAGGGAAAACGGTCTTTTCAGAGCAATACCAGTCCGTGATCGCTGCCACGCCCGACATGAAATACCGGACGTCGATCATTGTTTGGGCTTTCCTCGGTTTATTGGTAGCCGTTCTTCTCCTGATTGTGGTCGCACTGATAATGTCCCCGCATCACCGGTAAGAATACAGCAGCCGGCCAGACGCCGGATCAGTTCTTCACCTTCAACAGCAACACCGGGATATCGACCGCGTGCCGGACCTTGTCCGCGGTCGCGCCGTAAAGGATATCGCTGATGAAGCGATGGCCATGCGTGGTCATGGCGATAAGATCGACACCGGCGCTCCGGGCTAATTTGATGATTTCCGTCGAGGGCTCGCCTTTGGCCAGGACCGAGCTGACCTCAAAACCTTCATTCCGAAGGTCATGTTCAAGTCCATCGAGATATTCGCGGTCATGTTTGATCTCTTCGCTCTCCTGTAACTTCAGCTGATCAAAATTGCGCGCTACCCAGCCGTCAGCCACGTGCACCAGCAGCAGCTTGGCATTCGTTAGGCGAGCGAGCGACCGGATATGGCGCAAAATCGTTTGATCGGTCTCCCGGTTTTCGACCGGCACAAGAATCGAGCGATACATAAAATCGGTATGAAACTAACCGTGAATTGTCTGGACCAAAAGCCAGCCGTTCAGCACCGCGATAAATCCGGCCACCGACCAGGCCAGGACCTTGACCGGGCCGCTGTTCACGAACTCTCCCATTTTCGCCTTGCTGCTGGTAAACATGACCAGGGGGAAAACAGCGAAACTGAGCTGCAAACTCAAAACCACCTGACTGAGAATGAGAAGCCGGGCCGTCCCATTTTCGCCCGATATCACAGTCACAATAATAGCGGGCACAATCGCGATGACGCGCGTAATCAGGCGGCGCAGCCACGGTCGCAAACGGATGTTGAGAAAGCCCTCCATCACGATCTGACCTGCGAGGGTGCCGGTCAGGGTCGAGTTTTGGCCCGAGGCGAGCAAGGCGAGAGCGAAGAGGGTGCTCGCGCCAGTAACGCCGAGTAACGGCGAGAGCAACTTGTAGGCATCCTGAATCTCAGCCACGTCGCCGCGGCCGCGCGTGTAAAAAGTGGCGGCCGATACGATCAGGATGGCAGCATTAATAAAAAGCGCGAACATCAGGGCCAGCGTCGAATCGATCGTGGCAAACTTGATCGCCTCCCGTCTGCCGGCCGTGTTCAGCTCGTATTTCCGCGTCTGCACAATCGACGAATGAAGATACAAATTGTGGGGCATGACCGTCGCACCCAGAATGCCGATCGCGATGTAAAGCATCCCGGGATCGCTTACGATTCGGGCCGATGGAATAAACCCCTTGGCAATGCCAACCATATCCGGCCGGGAAGCGATCAGTTCCCAGGCAAAACAGCCACCGACCACTGCGATCAGCGTGATCACGAGCGCTTCGATGTAGCGAAATCCCTTATTTTGAAGAAAGAGCACGATCAACACGTCGAGCGCGGTCACACAGACACCGGCGATGAGCGGGATTCCAAAGAGTAAATTCAAGGCGATAGCCGACCCAATCACTTCGGCTAAATCGCAGGCCGCGATGGCCAGTTCGCAGATCATCCAAAGAAAGAACGAGACCGGCCGGCTAAAATGATCGCGGCACGCCTGGGCCAGGTCGCGGCCAGTCACGATACCGAGCTTGAGCGAGAGGGCCTGCAAGAGAATGGCCATCAGGTTCGAGAGCATGATGACGCTGAGAAGGGTGAAATTGTACTTCGAACCGCCGGCCAGATCAGTTGCCCAATTGCCGGGATCCATATAACCGACCGCGACCAGAAAGCCCGGGCCGGCGAAGGCGAACAATTTGCGCAGAAAACCGGCCGAGACCGGAACGACCAGACTGCGATGAACCTCCGACAAGCTGGCGCGGGCGGGGGTTGATCGCCAGCCGGCGCTGGGATGGATGGCGCTCTCCTCCATTCCAGATTTAGGCATGACTAAATTAGTTGTCTAATGATACTAATTTGTCAATCAGCAAGCAATTATTTCTTTGACTATTATCGATCCCATTTTAGGCTCGGTTTGTGCCTGGTAAAAGTCCTCGCTCCGCCCTCGGCAGTTCCACCGCCGTGGAAGATTATCTCGAACGAATCCTGGAATTGATCGATGCCAAGGGATACGCCCGCGTCGTCGATATCGCGTCGGCCCTCCACATCTCGCAGGCCAGCGTCACCAACATGGTCCAGCGCCTCGGAGCCGACGGCCTCCTGAAGTACGAAAAATACCGCGGACTCGTCCTGACCCCTTCCGGAGAGAAACTGGCTCGCAAAATCGCCTACCGACACAAGCTTCTAACCGACTTCTTCCAGCTTCTCGGCCTCAACAAACAGGTCATTCATCGCGATGTCGAAGGAATGGAACACCACGTCAGTCCCCCAACTCTGCGGGCCATCGAGGCACTGACCCGGCACCTGAAGCGTCGCCCCACCCTCCGCGCCGAACTCCGTCGCGCCTAGACTCTGCGCTCCCCGAAAATTCTGCGAGATTGCATCTCGTGCCGCCTAGCTCATCCAAACCGATCATTCTCGCAGTCGACCTCGGGAGCTCATCGACCCGATCCGCTCTTTTCAATTCCAAAGGCGCGCTGCAGTCGAAGACCATAGCGAGCGAAAATTACTCGATCCGTTACGGACCCGATGGAGCAGCCGAACTTTCACCCCTCCTCCTTCTGCGCGCGGTCGACCGGTGCATCTCCAAAACGCTCGCGCCTATAGGTCGGAGCAAAGTCACCGCCGTTTCGTTCTCTTCCTTCTGGCATGGCCTCCTGGGAGTTGACGACCAGTGGCGCCCCCTGACTCCGGTTTACACCTGGGCGGACTCGCGCTCGGCCGCCGCTGCGCGCGAACTGCGACGGCAACTCGTCGGATTTCGTCCACAAGCCCGCACCGGGTGCCGGCTTCATTCAAGCTATTGGCCAGCGAAATTCCGCTGGCTCCGGCGCAGTTTTCCCGCGCTATTTCGAAGCGTAGCCATTTGGGTGTCGCCGGTTGATTGGATACTTCACGAGATCTTCGGGACTGTGCACACCAGCCCATCGATGGCCAGCGGAACCGGCCTGTACAATTATCGGCGGCGACAATGGGACACTGAGCTTTGTCGTAGCCTGTCGATCGCGATCGACAAATTGCCCGTCATACGCGCGACCTCCGTCCTCTCCTCCTCAACCCGTGAACACTTGAGCCTGGTCCGGCTTCTGACGATCGGAGACGGCGCAGCCAGCAATCTCGGATCCGCCGCCATCGGCC
The DNA here is from genome assembly GCA_963824205.1 of uncultured Verrucomicrobiae bacterium. Classification (GTDB taxonomy): domain Bacteria; phylum Verrucomicrobiota; class Verrucomicrobiia; order Chthoniobacterales; family UBA10450; genus JBBRDU01. The sequence continues at coordinate 72,906 of CAWGOG010000004.1, forward strand.
GTGGAAGAGTCGCCGTCAACGTCGGAACCAGCGCCGCTGTTCGCGTGATTTCCACTGGGAAGCATGACAAAGTTTCCGCGGGGCTCTTTCGTTACGTCGTCGACAAGAATCGTTTCGTTGTCGGCGGCGCGACCAGTAACGCAGGTAACCTGCGCCAATGGGCTCTGCGTGAGCTTCGGCTACGCAAAGATGCACACGCGAATCTAAAAACCTTTTCGAGAACGGCGGCAGCCCGCGATTCGTTAGTCATTCTGCCGTTCTGGGTCGATGAACGCGCGCCGACGTGGCCCGACGATGCCAGTGGCGTTATTTACGGCCTGAATCCGACCGTAACTGCCACTGAAATCATGAGATCGCTCACCACGGCCTCCTTCTATCGCCTCGCGCAAATTCTCGATATCTTGCGAGCAAATGGTCATGCCAGTTCACGCATCATTGTTTCGGGCGGCATCCTGCGATCACCCGAGGAAATCCGTCTTCTGGCAGATTCAATCGGACACGACGTTGAGATCTCTCGCGTTCAGGAGGCATCGCTTCGCGGTGCAGCCGTCTTCGCCCTGGAACAACAGGGGATCCGTCCGCCAGCCCTACCGTCCGGCCGATTGGTCAAACACGATCGCGCCTTGGCAATACTTCACGCTGAACGCCGCGCGAAACAGGAAGCTTTGGAAAACCGACTGACGAAGTTCTAAGCTGGGTGCGTCCCGGGTTGCCTGGAGGGACAAGCTCCGTCTTGTCCCATTATTATTCGGGCGTTAGTTAGGGAGCTAACAGCTTCCCCTAAACCCTACGCGCTTTCGTCCGCCCCGTTAGGCTCGGATTTCTTCACCCGGCGAAAATCCAGCTGCTTCACACGCCGGCTGTCTGACTGCGAAACCGTCACCACGTAATCGTCAATCTTTACCTGCTCACCTTGCTTCGGCAGATGACCGAGCAAATGAGTAACATAACCACCGATCGTGCTGACGTCCGCGCTGTCGAGCTCTAGCCCGGCCATGTCGCGCAGCTCGTAAAGGCCCAGGCCGCCGTCGACCACGAATTCGTCGTCGTTAATCTTCTTGAACTCTTCGGCTTCGGTATCGAATTCGTCCTGAATGTCGCCGACCAGCTCCTCGAGCACGTTTTCCATCGTGACCATGCCAACAGCGCCGCCGAATTCGTCCACCACGATGGCAAGGTGCGCGTGTTTGCCCAGGAAAAGGTTGAGCAGTTTTTCGAGCGACATCATTTCCGGCACGGGCGTTAGTTCCCGCCGAATCTTCATTAAATCAGGATGCGGATCGCGCATCAGCGGAACGAGTTCCTTAATGTGGACGAGGCCGACAGTGTTATCGAGATGGCCACGGCACAACGGGAACCTGGTGTGCCGTGACTCGAGCGCCTTCTTCACGTTGCTCTCGAAATCTTCTTCCAGATCGAGGTAAACAACCTCGCCGCGTGGCGTCATGATATCGCGCACGACGCGACGGCGCAGGTCGAGCGCGTTAACCAGGAGATCGCGCCCGAGCGGCGTGACCTCGTCGGAGCGCTCGCTCTGATCGAGAATCAAACGCAGCTCTTCCTCGCTGTGGGCCAACTCGGAGCCGGAAGCGGGATGTAATCCCAGAAGTTTTTGCAGGATAAAATTCGACGACTTGTGCAATAGCCAGATGGCCGGCTTAAACACAATATAAAAGACGCGCAGCGGTTTAACCAGCCGCAGCGACATCTGCAAGGGATTGGAGATGGCGGAATATTTCGGCCCGAGCTCGCCGAAAACGATGTGCAAAAACGTGATCCCGATGAAAGCGAGCACCACCGCGATCCAGGTGATGACTGCGTGCGTCTGAATTCCTGCGAGTCGAAAGGCCGGCTCGAGCATTTTCTCGAGGAATTGCTCGCCGATCCATCCGAGGGCGAGACTGGCCAGAGTGATTCCCAACTGCGTTGCCGAAAGGTAGGCATCGAGGTGGCCGCGCACGTGCCTGACGAACGTGGCCCGCTGATTTCCTTCGTCGATCAGCTCATCCAGCTGGCTGCCGCGGACTTTAACGATGGCAAATTCGCACGCGACGAAAAAGCCGTTCAACCCGACAAGGAGCGCAATCGCGGCCAGCTTGAGCGCGATGATCGCGGGAGGATCCCAATGGATGCCAGCCGTGTCAGAAACGGCCAAATAGATGTACGAAGCGATGTTCATTGGCCGAATGCCCGGGGATGGCATCCGTCACGGCGAACGGAAAAATCCTACCAGCTCGATTTAACGACGCCGGGGATGAGCCCCTGCGACGCGAGCTCGCGGAAAGTGAGGCGGGAAACTTTAAACCGGCGAATGAAGGCGCGACGTCGGCCGCTCACTTCGCAACGGTTTACCACTCGCGAAGGGCTCGCATCTCTGGGAAGCTGGGAAAGGCCGGCGTAGTCCTTCTTGGCCTTGAGCTCTGCTCGCACAGCGGCATACTTCTTGACCGTCGCGCGTTTCCGCTCGTTACGATTGATCCAGGACATTTTCGCCATAGAAAGGCGGACGTTAGCGGACTTCCAACGGTTTGCAACTGGCTTTTCCCTTCCTTGGAGGGTGGGAGGCCCCCATTTGTGTTTCGTCATTCGACATTCGGATTTCGTCAATTCCTTCCGATTTGCCTTTCAATTCGATCCAGTCCAAACGTTTCGCCTGTTTTCAACTCCGCCCGATCTGTGATTCCACTCTTTCGCAACCAATTCCCCTCCTCCAAAGCCGAACTCGCCGAGGCACTTAACGACGCGCTCGGCCGTTATGTGAAGAAGGAACCCGGGCCGCTCGTGACTGTTTTTGCCCGCGTCTTCCCTTATCTCGACGAAATCGCGATCAATCTGGACGGCGCCGAGCTGGCCTCCTCTTTCCCGGCGATTCCGAAGGTTGTCGGAGAAACAAAGTCAGCCATCGAAGCCGGTCTCGTAAGCCTCGGCGGGCGCGACTTCCGAGTCCGCAGTATTCCTTTCAATCTCCAAATGACGGCCAACACCGTCGTCATGCACTCCGGCCGCGACGAGAGCGACCAGGCCGTGTTGGTTCCGCAATCAGTCCGCTCCGGTCACGTCACCGTCGCCGTGTCCCAGCAGGACCTCGAGAAGGCCATCGCCGAATTGGCGCGCGAACAAGGAGCAAAAAACGGGATTGCCGTCGAGGATGTGCGAATCGCCTTGCGCGCGCGCGGCGTACGCTCGATCTCGGTCGACATTCATCTGCGCGCCCGGAAATTTCTTCTCCGCACGGAAATGGACGTATCCGGGCAGCTCGAAATTGACGACGCTTTCGAGGCGAAGATTTCAAACCTGAAATGCCGCGCCACCGGGACGATTGGCTCTGTGGCATGCGGCGTTTTGCAGCCATATCTGGACAAAATCGAAGGCCACAGCGTCTCGCTCATGTCGTTCCCATTCACCGGCATGAAATTAAAAGACGTGCGCGTCACCGTGGCCGACACAGTCGAAGTGACGGCCGATTTCGCGGGCGAAGCCTAACCTTTTCCCTACAAGGCCGGAAATTCGCGCTTTTCGCACCGGCCCCGGTTCGGGTATCAACTGGGCGTGGTCGGCTTGTCCGCCAATTCGGTCACACCTGAGCTGGTCCGCCTTACGCGCTGATGAATATTGAAACTCTCCGAACAGTTCCGTTGTTCGAATCGTTAACGGAACGCGAGGCCACCACGCTCTGCGCCATGCTGCAGACGCTCGACTGTCAGCCGCAGCATGTGCTTTTCCGCGCGGGTGACGCCGGCGACAGCATGTATCTCATCGAATCGGGAAAGATCTGCATCAGCATGAATTCCGCGGATGGCCACGAGTTGACCATCGCCGAGCTGAGTGCCGGCGATTTCTTCGGCGAAATGGCCATGCTCGACGGCAAGCCGCGCTCAGCGCGAGCGACCGCTCTTGAGCCTTCGAGGCTGGCGACTCTCTCCCGCGAACATTTCCTTTCGTTCGTCCAGGGCAATGCGCAGGTCGCTACTGAGATGTTGAGCGCGCTCGCACACCGGCTGCGTCGCACCGACGAACTGCTCCAGAATCGCATCACGCGCAACGTAAACGAGGAAGAGGCCGCGCAGCTCACTTTCGCGGATAATGCTGCGGACGTAATCGCCGAGTTCGGCGGCAGTTGGAAGTTCATCATCGTTTCGCTCGGGCTTTTCGTGGTCTGGGTGGTGACCAACACCCTTCTATTGACTCGCAAGCCGTTCGATCCATTCCCCTTCATCCTCCTCAATCTCGCTCTGAACGTTATCACCGCGTTGCAGGCGCCCATCATCATGATGTCGCAAAATCGGCAGAGCCATAAGGACCGTCTGCGTGCCGACCTCGATTACGCGGTTAACTTGAAGAACGAGCTCGCCTTGAACGAGATTCTTCAACGGCTTCACGTCCTGGAACGGGATTGCCTCAGGGTTGCCGGCGAACGGATCGTCCGAGGACGCCCCGAAAGCGAGCCTCCGCCATCGGTCAAACCCACTCGTTAGGTGCGCCAGCCAACAAAGTGGAAAATCGCCGCCTACGTGGCGGCATGGATCGGCGCGCTCGTTGCGACCGACCCAACGTTCGCCTATTGGCCGCTCATTTACATGTTCCCGCTTGGCCTGTTCGCTTTCGTCCCACCCGAACATCGCCAGCTAAACGGCTGGTTCGTCATGATCGCAGGCGTTCTAATCTATGTCCTGCACGCCTTTTTCTACTTCCGCGCGCGTACCACCTTAACGAGCGCAATTCTGTATCTGCTTCTTCTCGCGCTACTGTTCAGCAACGCCGCCGGCTGCCGCACCATGATCCACGTGCATTAGCTGCGTCCGCGACGGCGGATGGCGTACTTCGTCTGCCTCGCCGTATCAACTGCGCCCGAGGCTAATGCGCGACAGCTTCTGGCAGATAAAAAAACAAAATCCCGAGAATGACGTAAAGGGAGAGTAGCTGGACACCTTCGATCCAGTTGGTTTCACCGTCGCCGCTGATTTGAAATAGGATGTAAACCGAAGCGACGACCGCGAAGACTTCAGCCCGCGAAAACTCGAGGTCCATCGGCTTGCCAAACAAATAGGAGACGAACAGGAGCAGCGGCGCGACAAAGAGTGCGATCTGCAGGCTCGATCCAATCGCAATCCCAACACTCAGATCCATTTTGTTTTTCAATGCCATCAAAATGGCGGTCGAGTGTTCGGCGGCGTTGCCAATAATTGCGACCACGATGACGCCAACGAAAGTCTCGGTGACGCCAAACGTTGTGCGCACGCTTTCAATCGTGCCCACCAAAAACTCCGAAAGCAGCCCCACGAAACCGGTGGCAACGAGCAGGACCATGACTGCTTTCCCGCTCGACCAGGGCTTCGCTTCTCCCTCCAGTTCGCTTTCGGAGCCTTGAAAAAAATGCCGGTGAGTCTTGAGAGAAAAACCGAGCACGCAGAAGTAGGTGACAAAGAGCACCAGAGCAATCGCCAGGGAAAGCCGCTCCTCCGTCATGGGATTCCAGCCACTTGGGCTACGTTCCGCCGCCATATGAAACACCGTCGGAATAATCAGCGCGATGGCCGCCAGGGAGAGAGAGATGCCCGAGGTGCGCGCGCCGGTCCGATTGAACCGTTGCTCGCTGTACTTTGTGCCGCCGAATACGATCGACAGGCCCAGCACGAGCAGAATGTTGCCAATAATTGAGCCGGCAATCGACGCCTTGACCACGCCGCTCAGACCTTTGGAGAGCGCGATAACGGCAATGATCAGCTCGGCCGCGTTCCCAAACGTGGCATTCAATAATCCGCCGGCCGCGGCGCCCATTCGCGCGGCCAATACCTCAGTCGCGCGCCCCATCCAACCGGCCAGCGGAATAATGCCGATGGCCGAGCAAATGAAAAGCGCCGTGGGATTCTGCACCGCAGGCCAGAACCGCAAAGCGATCGCGATCGGGACAAACAAAAGCAGACCGGTAAGTATCGGTCTTTCCTTCACAACGAGACCCGGCACCGGCTATTCATTCACATTGTCGATCGATGTGAGGCACAGCTTGGAACCGACTTGCTCGAATATGAATCGAATGGGGTATTCACCGACATCGCACCAGGCTTCGTAGTAGGTGCGACCCTTCCCCTTTTGCACGTGAAGCACTGAAGTTTCGAAGCAGCGCTTTGTCGGTTCGGGGAAGATGAGTCGGTAGCGTTCTTCGAATTGTTTTGCGGACTTGATGTCGCCTTTGAATTCGTTGCACCGAATCGGAAACTTCGCCATCGAAGTCAGGGTATGGAGATCATTGGCCTTTAGCGCCCCCTGATACTTTGCCCACTGGACCGATACCTCCCGGGGTATCTCCGGAGCACCCGCATAGGCTGGAATGACCAAGGCGATGGCAAGGAGAAGGTGTTTCGTGAAACCCATGCCTCGAGTGAAGTCGAGTCGGCGGATGAAGACAATCACCAACATCATGGGCACTAACGAAATGCTCGCCAAACGGCTCCAAGCACAGGGACTAAAATTATCGCAAGAACGATAAGGAAAGGACTCGCGATCATGAACCACTCGAATCGGCCAAGCGGTCCCGCGCGCAAAAACCCCGAAAGGACTAAACAAAGGCCAAACCAACAAGGCCGAAAAAGCGCCATCGGGCAAAGCTTTTCGAATCGCTCAGCCGTTGGACGGGCGGACGCTTGACGGTCTAACGCAAGCAAGAGGCCCAGCTACTCGGTTTTAAGCCCATCGCGAAAGGCGATCGACTCCAGTTCGACTCGCACGGCATCTTCGATCGGAATGACCGGGCGCGCCTCAAAAACAAACGCCGGCAGCATCGAGCAAAACTTGTGAACCGCCGTCGGATCGTCGCAGTCCAACATCATGTATCCGCCCCAGTCCCCTACCCGGATCACGAACAACTCGATTTTGAAATTGGTTGGCGCTTTCCATTGCCGGAAAACTTCCAGAATCCGCTTCTGGGCGTTCTCGTATTCAATGGCTGAGCCTTGCGGGCGTTCGGACCAGGTAAGCATGTATTTCATAGGTTATTTGGATTGGTTTTAGGTGAACAGAAATCTTAAAGACAGACGTCATTTAACGACACATCCGCAAGGCTCCGCGCAATACTAATGAGGTGCTGAAGCACAAGTGAGTGGAAACTCCCGTTGGCTTCCCGTTGGCATCGGGAGATTATCAATCACGGCCTTGCGGACCTCGACCTTCTGCGCGCGCAGCACAGGAGCGAATCGTTTGTCGCCCCATCGCTGCAACAACCCGTAAAGAATGGCGGAATGCGCTTCGCCTGCCCCGCCGTCCATTTCGCCGATGACGGTGTAACGAAATAACGCTGCCAGTCCGGCCGGCTCTCGCTGAATCGCGCGTTCAAGCGCGCCTCGGTAGTCGATCCCGATGTGCTTTCCGGACTTGACGCACCCGTCGTCGATCCACTCGCGCAGCTGGCCGGCGCTCGGTGCCACATCGGCGGGCTTCGCCTGAACCGACGCGGCAAGGAATGCCATCATGACGACACGCAGGGCGGTCATAAGCCTAACGAAACAGGTTGCAATAACCGAGTTTTCCTGCCAGGAACAAATGACTCATAACAAAGAACCCAATCATGAACCCATCAGGCGTTCGCTGCCAGAAGAAACGCGCGCCGGGACCGTGCGGAGACGTAAACACTGCACGGGCAGCGGTTAGCTCCCACCCGACTGGTTAGACCCTGTAGCGACGCTAAGGCGCTTCTAAGACCGGTCAGGGCCTGTTGGTGGTCCCATCGGGATTAATGTATTTTCCAGGATCCTGCTTAGTGGCCCCACCTTTTGCATCCTTCTTCGGTATCAAATCAGGCATTTTGACTTGGGTTTTTCTCGGCTGGTCTGCTTTCTTATGCATGGTGTTCCTTTCGGTGGTTTCCCGTGGTTGTCCCTAGTCAGTACATACGATAGGCGTTTAAACGCACGTTGCTCTTGGCCTAACGAGAAGTATATCCGACAACTGCGCCTTTGGAAGCGTAATAAGTAGGGGTCTAATACGCTTGCTTTTGTAGGACGTTGCCTCACGCTCGTCCCGGTGCACCGGCGGCGAAAAGGTCGAGCAAACCCAAACTCGCGCGTAGAACGCTTCGCTTACCAGCCTGACTCATAGCGGCCTAGCCGCGTATTGTGTCTACGTTCTCAGATCCCGAGCCGATACCGGTGGCTCCATCGTCGCGACGACCTTGGTGGAAAAACCGGTGGTTTCTCCTCATCAGTCTCGGGGCACATCTCATGTTCGCGCTCGTGGCCGCTTACGTGGTGGTGGCACATTACTCCGGGCGCAAACTGACCTTTCAGGCCGGGCCGAAATCTCCCAACCCGGCCGAGCGCGCGCTGCAACACCGCGTTAAGGTCCAGCAAAAGACGCAGAACAAGAATGTTTCTACAACTTTGCAAAAACGGATCGTCAGTACCCGGACTGTCCAAGGTCGAGCTGCCACCGCCCCTGCAAGCGATCACGCGCGTCGAGCCCGGGCCGCCTAAAATGGCCGCAGCCAGCGGCGCCAGCTTCGGCGTTGCCAACCCGGCCGGGTCGCTAGTCGGCGGCACGGGCAGCGGTAAGCCGATCAACTTTTTCGGCATCCGCGACGTCAGCAGTAATGTTGTCATCGTGGTCGACGTATCGGACTCGATGTTTGGCCGAACGGGCGACGCCGATTACGAATCGCGCCAACTCGTTAAGCATGGCCAGGAACAAAATTTCCAAGCCGTGCGCGACGAAGCCATCGCGCTGGTCAACGGTCTGCCGTCGACGGCCAACTTTGGAATCGTTCGCTTTTCCGGCGGAGCGTACAGCTGGCAACCGGAGCTGGTTCCGGCAACGGATGAAAACAAACGGACCGCCACCGAACACATCCAGGACAAGCTCGATTACCACAAGGCGCCGAAACAAGGAAAGCGGCCGGGGGGAACGCGACACGACTACGCTTTGGAAGAAGCTTTCAAACTGAAGCCGGAAAACGGCGTGATCTATTTACTAACCGACGGCAACGCCACCGGCGACTCCGCGATTCAGCCGGGTCGAAAGATTACGCCGGAAGATATTTTTACAGTGGCCGATACCGGGCAGAAGGCATTGCGTCGCCGGGCCAAAATTCACACGGTTTATTATATGACCGGAGGCGACAAACCGGAGGAGCGGCAAATGTTGATGAACCTGGCGGCCCGGAACGGCGGCAAATTTCTTAGCGTGCGGGCGAAAGGGCGGAAACAGTGAGCGGCGCGAGGCGCCGCAGTTATTCGTTGGCGGTTATTGGTTAATGATCATTGGGGAAAGGCTCCACGGAGTGTCACCCCACCGGCTAGAATAGCACCAAGGCGATTTGAATCTTGGAGTTTGAACTTTCCCTGGAATTTGGATGTTGGAGTTTGGAGGTTCTCGCCTTGCGAGCTTACTGGCGCGCGAGCCTCCGGAAGAGGCCGAAACCGAGAACGAGGAAGATAACATTCGGCAGCCAGACGAGCAGCTCCGGATGGACCTTGGGATTAGAGCGAAGAGTGTCGCCGATGATGACGAAAAGGAAATAGGCCACAGCCACGATCAGGCCCATGGCGAAACCGATGGAGGTTTCGCGACGGTGCGCAGTGACGCCCAGTGGCACACCGATCAGGGCAAAGGCGAGACAAGCAAAGGGAAAGGAGAAGCGCATGTTGATTTCGGTGCGGCTGGCGCTGCGCTCGCGGCTGCTTTCGCTCTTCAATTGCTCCAAAAGTTGCTCGATCGACAAGGCCGAGCGGCTCGGGCGTTTCTTCTCTTTCTCATAAAGTTCATCGAGACTGATCGGGAGCGTGCCTTCGGCCATGTTGATTCCATCGCGGACTTTATGGAGATCGAGCGGATCCTTCTCATCGCGCTGTTGATAGCGCGCATAATAAAGATGCATCAGGATGCGTTTGTTAGGCAGATCGGCCTCCAACATCCCGGTTCGGGCATAGGTCACACGAATGGGCAGATAGTTCTCGTCCATCTCAAAGACAATGATGTTGTCGAGCTTGTTTCCTTCTTTCTTGCCGACGTAAATCTTGCGGCCCGGAAACTGGTCGATCACCTGATCGCTGCCAAAAAGCGCCATTGGGTTGCGCGTGGCCAGATCGTAAATGGTACTGCGCAGTTTTTCCTGGGCCGCCGGCGCGACCGAGACATTGAGCCAGAGACAGATCGCACAGCAAACAAGGGCAACCGCCGCCAGCGGAACACAGATTCGAGTAATACTGACTCCGTTCGAACGGAGGGCGATCAGTTCGTTATCGGCCGAGAGCCGGCCAAACACGAGCAGGATGGCAGTGAGCAGTCCCCACGGGATGGTGAACTTGAGTGAAAAAGGGAGAATATAAGCGATAAAGGTGACGAGATATTCCACGGGCACATCGTGGTTAACGAGCAGCGGCAGGAGTTTGCGCAGGATATTTCCCACGACCAAAACCAGGCTGAGAACGAAAATGGCGAAGAGAACATTGACTATGAGCTCGCGGCTGATGGCTCGATCGATCAATTTCATTTTCAGGTCGCGCCGGTTCGCTTCAACGCCGGGCGCGGGGACATTAGCACAGATGGGGCAGAATCGTCATTCTGGTGACTGGAGGCGAGAATGAGGAAATGTTGGTGCTTAAACCGCCGGGACGAGATTGCGGAATGCGGATCGAGAAGAATCATGGATTTGCGCGGATGGATACGGATTCAAGATAGGAAATGCAACGGCGGTAGACCGCCCAGAGGAACGGCGCGGAGCCTCCTTCGCCAAGGCTACGGCGGCCAAGGGATCGACCCCCTGCGGTTGTCGTCGCTGCGTGGTTCCCGGATCTTTTGCGTAGCGCTCGTTGCGACTGCGATTGCTTCCCTGCCCTTTCCCGGTGTCGCGGCCTCCTCCGATGTTCTGCCGCCGCGTAATTGCGGGCAATGCATTGTGGTGACCACGCCTTCATGGTCAGCTTCAACTGGAACGCTGCGCGCCTTTGATCGAATAACAGACGGGAATTGGCAGCCCCGCGGCCAACCTGTGGATGTTCGCATCGGCAGCGCCGGCATGGCTTGGGGCCGCGGTCTGTTCAATGGCGATCACTTGCCGGGTCCGCGAAAAATTGAAGGCGATAAGAGGGCGCCCGCCGGCCTTTTTAAACTGCTCTTTTGTTTTGGTTACCAGCAGGCCGCGCCCGAAACGCGTCTGCGCTATCGCGCGGTTGATGCCTCGACCGTAACGGTGGACGATCCGCGGTCGCGTTTTTATAACCAGATGCTGGAGACCACGAGCGTTCAGCATCCGGATTGGAGGAGCGCGGAAAAGATGCGCCTTTCCGATGATCGCTACAAATGGGGCATTGTCGTGGGCCATAATCTTCCGCCGATTCCCGGGGCAGGATCGTGCATCTTCATGCACGTCTGGAAAAATTCCGCGACCACGACTGTTGGTTGCACGGCCATGCCGGAAAAAGCGCTTTTGGATCTTTTGCGCTGGCTGGATCCGGCGAAGCATCCGCTGTTGGTTCAGACGCCTTTGCCGGTTTATCGGAACCTGGCGGGGAGTGGAAATTTGCCGCCGCTCTAGTTCGACAACTGGAGGGATGACCTCCGTGTCGTCCCAAATGTTGGGACAGGACGAAGCCTGTCCCTCCACCGTCAAAGCGGACGAGACGAGCTGGAAAGCCCGGCCGTTCCTTCACCCGCGTTACGGGTCCCTCCCAGGCTCGACTCTGTTTGTTTATTGAAGCTTAGAGTTTCTTTGGAATTTGGAGCTTGGGATTTGGATTTTCCCGACGATGTCGCGTAGGCTGGCGCACGGATGAAATCTTGGCTTTCTCGTTTTTTGGTCGCACTCCTTATCGCCGCGTCGGGACTCACTGGCCTAACGAACTGCGCTTATATCTCACAGCACGTTTTCAGCGAACCGTCAGTCGACTGGCAATCGCGCAACGGCCAGCTGCTTTACCGCAATCAAAAGACCACGCTCATCGGCGAAGTGCTGGTTCGTTTTTCGAAAAGCGGCGAATTTGAGATGACCTTCTCCAAAGGACCGGGCGTGAACCTTCTCACTCTGCGGCAGGATGCCAATTTTGCGCAGATCAAAGGCGCGCTGGCGCGCGGCGTCTGGTCCGGGGCCGTGGCCGGCGCGCCGCCGCGTCTGCGCGGATGGCTCGAGCTTCGCGACGTGCTCGCGAAGGGAGCGGGTCAAGAAGGAAATTCGGCACACTTCCGGCCGGGAAACGTTCGTCTTTCATTTTTGACGCCATCCGCAGCGCGAGGATGGTCCAATTTCCCAGCTGAACCCTGTCATGCGACTCAGCGATTTCATCGCAAAAATCGTAACCGAGCGGCGCCTTGTCGTCTGGATGGTGGTGGCCGCGATCACGATTGGATCGGTCGCGATCCTGAAACAGCATCTCGCGCTCGACAGCGACATCATCAACATGCTCCCGGGCAAATTCGATTCGGTTCAGGGATTGAAGGTTTACAACCGCGACTTCGAACAAAACCGTGAACTGACCTTTGCTCTTCTTTGCCAGCCGGAAGATGTCGACAAGCTCGACGAGTATGCGCCGACGTTCGCCAGGATTCTCCGGCACCAGGCCTGGTGCGAACGGATCCTGGCCGGCTCGCCCATGGAGACGAACGAAGGTGTGCACGATCTCCAGGGAATGGCCCTGCCGCTCCTGCTGAATCTCGATCCGCCGGCGTTCGCCCACACACTCGAGCTTTTGCAGCCGGAGAAGATGCGCGAGCGCCTTCACCGGTTGCACGAACAAATCGAAGCCGGATCGCCGCGGCCGCAGTTCGAGCTCGATTTCGATCCTCTCGGTCTCATCGGGCCCGCGATCCGTCCGTTCGCCGAAGGCAACGCCGTCGAGGAAGACCAGCCGCTCACCTCGCCCGATCGCACGATGCGCGTTTTTCTGGTGGTGACGAATCAAAAGACGCCGAGCGCGTTCGATTCCCAGAAACTGATGCACCGGGTGGACAAATTCTGCGCCGAACCCTTGCCGGGCTGGGAAGGCGGACCGATAAAACTGCTGGTGACGGGACGCTCGGCCTACGTTTCGGACATCTCGTTGAGCATGCGGCACGACGTCGCCGCGACCCTGATCGGATCCGTTATACTGGTAGGCGCGATTTTCTTTATCGGTTTTCGCCGCTGGCTGCCGCTTGCCGGAATGGGATTTGCCCTGCTGCTTTCGTGTTTGGTCGGGCTCGCGATTGGCCTGCTTATCTTCGGCCAGTTGAACATGGTCACGATCGGCTTCAGCGCGATCCTCGTCGGGCTCGGAGTTGATTTTGCGATCCTGATTTTCGGCCGCTACCAACAGGCGCGGGCCGACGGCGAGTCGCATCGGCAGGCGGTCGCCACTTCGGTGGCGAAACTCGGACGCGCAGTGTTTTTTGGGGCGCTGACTACCGCGGTTGGGTTTCTTGCGCTGGTCTTGAGCGGTTCGTTAGGGTTCAGCGAGCTCGGCGTGCTCATCGCCATTGGAATCCTGTTCGCAGGGTTGTTCATGTGCACCATCTTCTTCCTGTTCATTCGGGAACGGCAGACGAACATCGAGCACGACTGGCTTTTCGAAGCCGTGAAACGCTACGTTTGCTGGGCGGTACGGAAACCGAAGCCGCTTCTCGCGGTGGTTCTCTCACTGTTAGTCATTCTGGGCGTGATCGGGTTCTCGCCATTGATTCCCCTCCCCTTCGACTCGAGCACGCGCTCGCTTGAGCCGAAGGGAAGCCGGGCAAGCCAGGCGCTCGCGACTATCATGGCGAAAATGCCGGCCCGCTGGGAACCTGTGCTGGCGATCATCCGCGCAAAAGACCCGCAAGACCTGAGCGATCAATGGCACAAGACCGCGCAGCATTGGGCTGAGCTTCAGCGGGACGGAAAGATTAAGGGTTACTCGACCCCGGCGGCTCTGGCGCTTTCGCCCAAAACGATGGCGGAGAATCGAGCGACTCTGGATTCGATCAATTTCGACCAGACAGCCGAGGAATTGCGAAAGGCCTTGGACGCCGAAGGTTTCAGCCGCGGCCCATTCACGAGCGCGTTTCATTTGCTCGACGACCTGAAGAAGATGCAGGATCCGGCGACGCCGATGCCGCATTGGCGCAATCATCTGCCGCGGAGCTCAAGCTGGTGGTTTCTGATCGATCGCTATTTCGCGCGCGACCCGTTGCTTACGACCGGTTTTGTCACCACGACGGCGCCGATTACGAAACACGCCACTTATGAGACGCTGAGCCAGGAGCTGCCGGTCGAAGGCGTAACGATGGTTCTTTCCGGCTGGAGCTACACGCTGGCGAATCTTTTGCCGTGGTCGCGGCATCAGCTCCTGATCATCAGCGCGTTGATGGCGATTTTTGACGCGGTGCTTCTGGCAATCCTTTACCGGAACTGGCGGTTGTGGGTCATCCAGGAGCTGACGCTCGTTTTCGCGATCGGCGCCATGCTCGCCTCGATGAAGTTGCTCAATATTCCGCTCAACCTGCTGAACGTTCTCTCATTCCGGCTCGTGCTCGCCATCGGGGTCGATTACGGGATTTACATCATTTTGATCTGGCAAAAAGCGCACAACCTCGAACACGACGTGGCCGGCGTTGTGAAACCCGTTTTGCTCGCCGGTCTGACGGCCGTGAGCGGGTTTGGTTCATTGGGTTTGGCTCGCAATCCTTCGCTTAGCGGGCTCGGCATCGCCTGCGCCATCGGCATTTTCTGGAGCCTGGTCGCGACGATTTTTTTCACCCTCCCTGCAGCCGCTCTCGCGGAGCGGCGGACGTGGGATGATGAGGCACAAACAGAATCACGTTGACCCGCTCGCGCTTCTCGGAACATTCCCCCGCGTGACAGGTTTTCTCGACTGCGTAACCGCCCGACGCCCAGCTGGCTGTGGCGGGACGCGAATAAAATTCGCCCTGTCGATCCTGCTGCTCTTCTGTTGCACGCTCACCAGTGCGGTTTACGCCACGCCGCTTTCGCCGGCAGACGTCAAGACGTTGCTCGGACAAATCCGGGAAAAACGCAGTGCCGCCCCCTATCTCGAGTCCGACTTCAAGGAAGAGAAAATTATCCGGTTAATGAACCAACCGATTGTCACTTCGGGCAAGGTCTGGTTTCAGGCGCCGCAAAAGTTCCGGCGCGAAGTCACTGGCAACTCGCCGAGCATCATGGTCAGCGATGGCCAGCAGCTTTGGATTTACTATCCGAAATTCAAATCGGCCGAGCATTATTCGTTGGGGAAACACTCGCCCCTGGACGCGGCCATGGCGGCGCTGAACACTGCGCTGAACCTGGAAAATGTGGAGACGACCTTTCATATTACCGGCGAACACGCCGCGCAGGGCTACGACCTGGAGCTTCTGCCGCGCTCGCCATCGATGAAGCGATTGTTTCAGCACTTCCAGATCCATATCAACAGTGATCTCATGGCCGAACGCACAGAGATGTTGCAGCCTAACGGAGACCGGATCGTGACGACTTATTCGAATCAGAATCACTCTCCCATTCCCGCGGGCACCTTTGAGTTCAAGCCACCCGCGGGCACGGACGTTTCCACGCCATTGGGAAGGTAGGCGGCTATGGGTTGGCCGATCCTGACCTCGAAAGAAAAGCAGGTCATCGGCTTCATTCTTTTCTGTCTGGTGCTCGGCGCTGGCGACGAAGACCTATCGAGCGTCGCATCCGGCGCCGGCGCCGCAGAGCCAGCAGCGGCACGGGGAAACTAAGAAGAAGTAGGGACGGTAGCGAAGCCTAAGATGGCCGCCCTACAGTTGCGGTCGCTCCGTGGTTTGCGATTTCTTATCTGTGAAAATCGGTCTTCGTCTGTGGCTAGTGGCTATTTTTTGCCACGTCCTCGGATTGCACCGTAGCGACAACTTGCTTGCTTCCCGCGAGGGCCAAAATGATGTCGGTTTTTGAAATGCTTCCCACGAGCGTTGCATCGCGAATGTTATTAACCACCGGCAACCGCTCGCCGTCGTGATTAGAGAAGCGTTCCAAGCGCTTCGGTCAGGGTTGCGTGCGCCGGGACGACCGGAAAATGATCTCGCAGAATGTCGCCCGCGATCACCAAGGCGGCTAACTCCGGCGAGTTCAGGTAGTTTTTGATGTCGTGCAGCGAAACGGCACCGATGAGCCGGTTTTTTTCGGTGACATAAAGATAGTTGAAACGCGTGGCGACAAACTTCTCCCCAATCTCGGCAAACCGCGCCGTGGGCGAAATCGTGAGAGGATTCGGTTTCACGAGATCGCGAACATGAAGCTCGGCCAGTTGACGTCGATAATCCCCTGCTCCTTTTCTCTTCAACGCTTCCGCGTAAATCGAGCGGCGCTCGAAACCGGAAGAAGTGTAATAGGCCACGACGCAGGCCAGCATCAACGGCAGGATGATTTGATAATCGAGCGTCAGCTCAAAAATCATGATGATGGCCATGATGGGCGCGTGGGTGGTGGCAGCGAGGAACGCGCCCATCCCAACGAGCGCGAAAGCGCTCGGATTCTGGACGAAATGTCCCGGCATGTAGGACAAGCCGTCACCGAACAGAAATCCAAGGCTGGCGCCGATAAAAAGCGTCGGTGTAAAAACACCGCCAACCGCGCCGGAGCCAAAGTGGCCGAGGTCGCGAGAACTTTGAAAACAAGAATGACCGCAAGGGTCTCCCAAAGCCATTGTCCGCGGAGAATTGCGTTCACCGCGCTGTAACCGTTTCCGCAAACTTCCGGATGAATGATCGCGAGCGCGCCGACAATCAAACCGCCGGCGCACATTTTTACATAAACGGGGGCGTGAATCCGGGCGGCCAGCTGTTCGCTCGCGCGCAGGAGGCGGATGAACCAGGGCGCGATGAGGCCGGCCACGACTCCCAGGAGCAGATAAGGAATGATTTCCGAGTTGGTGTTCAGCCGGAACGGCGGAATTTCGTAAAGCGGATCGCCGCCGAGAAATCCGCGAACCGTCAATGTGGCGACGACCGAGGAGAAAACCAGCGGCCCGAAGATTTCCATGGCCACCGACCCGAGAACGATTTCCGCAACAAAGAGCGCGCCGGCAATGGGCGCGTTGTAGGCCGACGCAATTCCCGCAGCCGCGCCGCAACCGACGAGGAGCCGAAGACGAGGCGTCGACCAGTGCATCGCCGCGCCCGGCGGCGGAAGCCACCAGCGATGAAAGTTGAACCAGCGGACCTTCACGCCCAATCGAGCCGCCCGACGCAATGCTAAACAAGGACGACAAACATTTTATCAGGCTGCGACGCGCGGAAATCTTTCCATCGCCGAGAACCACTGCCTCCATGTAATCGGTGGTCGGCACTGAACTTTTCCAGTTCACCCCGAGGTGGATGATCAAACCCGCGATCAATCCTCCCAGAGCGGGGATGGTCAGGCGAAGCCAGGGCGAGAGCTGGGCGAACGATTCAACGATTCCGCTACTTGCTTTGGCCGTGAAGAGTTCTCGCAGGAGATCCGTGGCCACGCGAAAAACGATGGATGTGAGGGCGCCGCAGAACCCGATCACACCCGCCCACACGAGAGTGATTTGCAGGTCGCTCGGATGCAGACGTTCCTGAAACCAGACCAGGACCTTGAGGAGACGGAAGGTTGTCGGGCGCGAGTCCTGTGGAGCAGACGCGGCCGGATCTACGATCATCTCCTTATCACGTCAGCGGGTTGGCCCCGACCGTCAAGGGACGATTACGGATCAAGCGAGCTTGGGGAAAGCTCTTCTTCCTCAATTTGCGACGGTCATAGACCGCCGCTACAGCGTGGAAAACCCTTAGTATCGGCCATCGAGTTGCGAACCGTGGCGGTCGAGTGAACAATTCGCGCTTCCCACATGCTGACTGTTTCCGATGTTACCAAGAGCTTTGCCGGGCGCGTCCTCTTTGAGAACGTTTCGCTTCAGGTGAACCGGGGCGACCGCATTGGTCTTGTTGGCCCCAATGGCGCGGGCAAAAGCACACTCTTTTCGCTCCTGTTAGGCGAGGCGTCGCCGGATACCGGCAACATTAATATCGAGAAACGGATCAAGGTTGGCTTTCTTCCCCAGGAGACGGCAGCGGTAAGCGATGAAACCGTTCTTCAACTTGCGATGGCGGTTTCACCTCAACTGGTCGAAGCACAGCGACTGATCCACGAACATGAAAGCGGAAAATTGTCCGACGAAGAAGTTTATCACGCTGCCTTGCAAATCTTCGACGAGCACGGCGGCTGGCAGTTGGAACCGAAAGCCAAAAGGATTTTGGCAGGCCTGGCATTCCGGGAAAGCGATTTCGACCGCCCTTGCAGTTCGCTGAGTGGCGGCTGGATCATGCGCGCTCACTTGGCGCGCCTCCTGGTCATGGAACCTGATCTTCTTCTGCTCGACGAACCGACGAACCACCTCGATCTCGAATCTCTCCAGTGGTTCCAGGAATATCTGCAATCGTATCCGGGCGCGATCCTGATGATCTCGCACGATCGTGAATTCCTGAACCATCTTGTCGGCTACATCGTCGAGATTTCGCATGCGCGAACTGATCCGATATCGCGGCAACTGGGATGATTACATCCGGCAGAAAGCCGAACGAGCCGAGCAACAGCTCTCGGCGTACAAGAACCAGCAGAAGGAGATCGCGTCGCTGCAACAATTCGCCGACCGCTTCCGGGCGAAGGCCAGCAAGGCATCGCAGGCGCAAAGCAAACTCAAGCAAATCGACCGGATGGAAAAAATCGCCGCTCCGGAGGCGTCGATCAAAACGATCAAGTTTCGCTTTCCACAACCACCGCGAAGTGGGCTGCGCGTCATTTCCCTCAACGGCGTCGACCACGCTTACGGCGATCTGGTGGTCTACCGGCGTTTGCAATATCACGCTGAGCGAGGACAACGAACCGTGCTCGTCGGGCCTAACGGCGCCGGTAAATCGACCCTGCTAAAATTACTCGCCGGTGTTCTGCCCGTTCAACATGGCGTTCGCGAACTTGGGCACAACGTGCGGGCGGGATACTTCGCCCAACACCGGGTCGAGACGCTCAATCCACGCCAGACGGTTCTGCAGAGCGTGCTTGATTCACCAAATCCGGTCGCGGAACAAACCGCACGAACGGTCCTTGGTTCGTTTCTATTCACGCGGCGATGCCGTTTTCAAATCCGTCGGAGTGCTGAGCGGCGGTGAAAAATCCCGTCTGGCGCTGGTAAAACTTCTGCTCGATCCGCCCAACCTTCTGCTGATGGATGAGCCGACCACGCACCTCGATGTCGGCTCGATCGACGCGCTCATCGGCGCGCTCGAGCAGTTTCACGGCACTCTCATCTTCATCAGCCATGATGTGCATTTTATCCGCCGCATCGCCACCAGCGTACTGCACATCAATGCCGGACAGCTGATGTTCTACCCGGGCGATTATCAATACTACCTGGATAAATCAAAAGCCGGCTCCGCCCGCGAGGCGCTCACATCCGGCGGTGTTCTCCGCAATCAACAGCCTCTCCTTTCAAAAACGGAAACCGAACGCGACCAGCCGCGGGAAGGTTTGAAAGAGCAAAAAGAACGGAAGCGCCTTGAAGCGGAGGTTCGAAAGCAAAAGGCGCGAACGGATCGCGAAAGAACGGACCGGCTCGCAGAGCTGGAACGGCAAATCGCCGCACTCGAAGGCCAGCAGAAAGAACTCGCCGCGGCCCTCGAAGATCCCACTGCCTACGAAGCTGGTGGCCAGGCGATCTCCATCAATCGCGATTTGGCTGCGGTCGCAGAGAGTTTGGATCGACTGAATTCCGAATGGGAGAGCGCCGCGGCCGATTCGGCGTGATCCACTTCTAATATATCTATCTGTTGCTCAAAGCCTGAGATGCGGCGCCATCACTCGCCGCGCAGATATTTGTCGAGGAATTCCAGGATCGCCTGATAGGCCTTCGTCTCGTTGGCTTTCTTGCTGAATCCGTGGCCCTCGTCCTCGAAGACCAGGTACTCCGCGACGCCGCCCTTCTTTTTCACGGCGGCGACGATTTCATCCGATTCGCTCTTCAAAACACGCGGGTCATTCGAGCCCTGAAGAACCATTAGAGGCTTCACGATATTCTCCGCGTGAAACAGCGGGGAGATTTCGCGCAGCATGTTTTCCTGGGTCACCGGATCTCCGATCTCCGCATAGAGCGATTTTCTTTCCGATTCCCAATAGGCCGGAATGCTCTTGAGGGTACGCACCCAGTTGGAGACCCCAAAGATATCGACCCCGGCGGCAAACTCTTCCGGTTTAAAGGCGAGCGCCGCCAGCACCATGTAGCCGCCGTATGAACCTCCCATGATTCCGATTTTCGCGGGATCAACATTGCCTAACGATTCAAGATACTTCTTCGCCTCGACACAATCCCACAGCGGCTCGCGTCCATGCTTTCGATCGTCCGCCGCAAAGAATGTCTTCCCGTAGCCGCTCGATCCGCGATTGTTCACATCGAGGACGACGTAACCGTGATTGACCAGAAACTGAATGGAAGCGCTGTAGGTTAAACGTCCTTGTCCTCCCGGCCCCCCATGAACATGGACAATGGCCGGAGATTTTTTTCCATTGGCCGCGTCGAGCGGCTGGTAAAGGATCGCGGGAATCTCGAGACTGTCGAAAGACTTGTAACGAACCACTTTACCCTCAGAAAGATCGGCCGGATCGATCTGGCTGCTCAGGCTTTTGGTAAGGCGAACGACCTTGCGGCTGTCGAGATCGTAAACATACAAGTCGTTCGGCGAACGCGACCCGTTATGATAGAAGGCCAGCTTCTTTTCGCTGTCAGAGATGGTGACGCCAGTAATGTCTCCGTCGGGCAAAGAGGGCAGATCGATCGGCTTATCCGTGGCCACGTCGTAGACCGCAATTTTGCTGCGCGCGTCTTCATTGGTCGTCACGACCCTGTATTTGCCATTGTGGGAGAACGAAACCGCCGTGATGTCCCAGGAAGACTTCTGAAGCTCGGACCGCTCGGCATTGCTTAAATCGTAGCGCGCGACGTAAGTGAACTCCTCGCCCGCGTCGGAAAGAAAGAGCAGATAGCGGGATGAGAAATCGAAGACCTGCGCGGCGTTTTGCTCGTTACCCTGGTGCGGGGTGACGTTCTTAACTTCCTTGTTTTCGGTGTTGTAAATGTAGACGTCCGAGTCCGAAGTCGATTTTCCCGGTTTGGTAAACGCGATGAAGCGGCCATTCCTGGACATGTCGGCAAACTGGAGGCCGACGTTGTCCTGGAAAACCAGCTTTGGCGCGAGATCCGGAAGCGATGCCTGGAAAACGTCGAAGAATTTTTCATTCCGCGCGTTGGTCGAAAAAAGAAAACTTCGTCGGTCGGGACGCCAGCCAAGAAAATTCGCCTTCACCTTTTCACCCGGAGTCAGGTCTCTCTCTTTTCCGTCGAGTTGCTTCACGTAAATATGGGAGTTCTCGTTACCTCCCTTGTCGTAGGAATAGAGAAACCGGTTATCCGCCGGAAACGCGGACACGAGATAATTGCTCTCACGCGTGGAACTGGTGAGCTGACGGGCCAATCCGCCGGTAATCGGAACGCTGTAGACGTTAAAGATCCCGGTGTTATTGGAGTGAAACAGAATGGTCTTCTCGTCGCTGGCGAAGGCGGCCCCACCCACGCGCACCGTATCCATGAACTGTTCGATGGTGTACCGCTTCACCGAACGCGGAGGCGACGCGGGCGCGGCTTGTGATGGCGAAGAATCCACGGCTAAAGCCTGCGAGGTGCAGAGCAAGAGGGTTCCAAAACTCGCACGAGCGAGTAACACCCGGATGCTTCCGGCTCGTTCAAATGTAGTCCTCACGCGGAGGATGTCTTAATGCAGAAGTCTGAAAGTCGCAGGCAACACCGCACCGCCGATGGCGTCATCGGGGTCGACCCGGCCGCCTTGGATCCCACCGCCGTGAACATTTGAGTCGTTCTCCGCAACTTTCGCCGGCGCGGCCGAGATCGGCCCCAGGCCCTTGGCTTTCAGGGCCGAATTCAGGTCGTCCAGGTCTTTGCCGGTCAACTTCTCAAAGTCGTTAGTCACATCGGTCAGTTCGCGGCGCAAGGCGTCCAGGTTCGCCAATTGATAGTCCGCCGGCTTCCCTTCAAAGCTCAGGATAGCCCCGTAAAGCTGATCGGTGTGCTCGCGCAAGCGTTCTTCACCGGTAATGGCGCCGCCCTCGGTGGTGGCTACGATTTGTTTCCGAACCGCGTCAACCTTGCCGTCGAAGTCGGTGATTTGCTTGTGCACCGGTTCGTTAGCCGGGGTGGCCGCTGCGGCTTTTGCCAGGCTGGCGCGCAAAGGCAGAATGCGATCCATCAAAGAGCTCTCGTCACCGAAGAGATCACGCACCTTCATGGCTGCGTCGTACTGCGCTTTGCGATCGGCCTCGCTGAATTTCGCCCGCCGATCCAATCCTACGGTTAGTTTCGTCTCTTTGACCTCGCTACCCTTGGTCATACGCACGGTGTAAACGCCGGGAAGAACACGCGGCCCCCTCGTCCCAGAAAATGCAATTTGTGCAGCCGGCGGAACCCGCGGCGGTTTTTCGGTCATGCTCCAAACGACCCGATTCAAGCCGGACCGCTTGCTCGCGGGCAACTCGTCCACCACGCGTCCGCTGGAATCGATCACTTCGATTTTCAGTTTTCCGAAAAGATGGCGCGTCTTCTGGTAATACGTGATGACGGCGCCGTCGGGCGGATTGTCGCCGATAAATGTGGCGTCGCCGGGGGCCCATCCGCCGCCACCTTCGATGCGCTGCTGAATGGGTTGCGCCTGAATGAAAGCGGCTTCCTGGCCTAGCACATCGGGAGTCAAAGCTCGCAGGGGCGTGATGTCGTCCACGATCCAGATCCCGCGGCCGTGCGTCGCCACTACCAGGGCATTGGCGCGCGGCTGAATGGCAAGGTCCCGAACCGCAACCGCCGGGAAGTGCGAGCCCTTGTACTGAGCCCAACTCTTTCCGCCATCAATCGAAACGAAGAGACCGAATTCCGTGCCGGCGTACAACAGCCCCGCCATCGTCGGATCTTCCTTGATAACGTGGGCGTAGCCCTTGAGGCCTTTGGCGTCGGAAGGACTAACAAGCGGGGTCCAGGTCGCGCCGAAATCGGTCGTCTTATATATGTAAGGAGCAAAATCTCCGAAGGTGTGGCGGTCGAAGGTCGCGAAGGCGGTGCCGGCATCGAAGCTGCCTGCCTGTATCGAGCTGACCCACGAATTCTTTGGCAGCCCCGAAATGTTAGCCGTCAGGTTCTTCCAACTCTTCCCGGAATCACGCGTGACCTGCACATTGCCGTCATCCGTGCCGACCCAAATGGTCGACTTATCCTTCGGCGACTCGCTGATCGCGTAGATCGTGGTGTGCATTTCAGCAGCCGAATTGTCCACCGTGACGCCACCGGATTGCTCCTGTTTTTGTTTCTCAGGATCGTTCGTCGTCAGGTCGGGCGAAATGCGATCCCATGTCTGGCCGTGATCGCGCGAGCGGAAAAGAAATTGCGCCCCGATATAGATTGTCCCCTTTTCAGTTGGCGAAATCGCCATGGGCGTATTCCAGTTGAAGCGAAGTTTCTCCTTGTAGTTAGGCTTGGGTTGAATCGACCGCGACTCGTGGGTGTGCCGATTGATTCGCGCGGCGTTGCCACCTTGATACTCCGCGTAGACGTAGTCGGGATCAGCCGGATCTGGGAAGGTGTGAAAACCATCGCCACCGTAAAGATTTTCCCACTGCGCGTTGGCGATCCCGCCGGGAAATTCCGACTGGCCGACCCAGCAACTGTTGTCCTGCAAACCGCCGAAAACTTCGAACGGATCGTTATCGTTCAGGGCGACGTGATAAAATTGCGAAATTGGCAGGTTCTCGCTCTTCCACCATTTGCTCCCGCCGTTGAAGGAATACCACATTCCGCCGTCGTCGCCCGAGAAAACGGTCTGGGGATTCACTGGATCGATCCAGACATCATGCACGTCGCCATGCGCACCCTGGAATCCGCCGACGGTGGAGAAACTCTTTCCGCCATCGTCGCTCAGGATCAAAGCGCCATCGGTCTTGAAGACGCGATCAGGATTCTTCGGATCGACCGTCAGGTTGGCGAAATAAAACGGGCGCCAAACCATCCAATTACTCTTGTCGCGGCGATCCCAGCTTTCTCCTCCGTCATCGGAAACGAAGAGAGCGCTGTCGGTCGATTCCACGAAAGCGTAAACGCGCTTGGCGTTCGACGGCGCGAACGCGACCACGATTCGACCGTAAGGCTTCTTCGGAAAACCTTTGCTGTTTTCCGGAGTGACCTCGGTCCAACTCTGCCCACCGTCGCTCGTTCGATAAAGACCGCTCCCGGAAGGTTTATCGGGGCCGTCTCCGCCAGAGCGAAAAGTCCAGCCTTTGCGCCGAAAATCCCAGAGCCCGGCAAACATCTTGTTGGAGTTCGACGGATCCATTGCGATGGTCGAGCAGCCGGTTGAAAGGTTGGAGCCCTTCAAGATCTGGTTCCATGTTTTCCCGCCGTCGGTGGTTTTGTAGAGGCCTCTATCCGCGGAATCACTCCAGAGCGCGCCGGGCACGGCCGCAAAGACCACGTCGCTGTTCGTCGGGTCCACCAGGATTTTCGAAATGCGCTCGGATTTCTCCAGGCCGCAGTGGGTCCAGGTTTCGCCGCCGTCATTGGATTTATAAATGCCGTCCCCAACCGAGACGCTGTTGCGGGTCCAGGCTTCTCCTGTTCCAACCCAGACATTCTTGGTGTTCTTCGGGTCGAGGGTAATGGCACCGATCGATTGCACCGGTTGCTCATCGAACACTGGACGATAGCGCGTGCCGGCATCGTCCGACTTCCAGACCCCGCCGCTGGCTGCGCCGACAAACAGCGTGATTTTGCCGGAGGGCTCATGCGTGGCGGCGATCGCGGAAACGCGCCCGCTCATAGCGGCGGATCCGATATTGCGCGAATTCAGGCCGGAAATTGTGGCCGATGAGTAAGGCGGCGGTGTTGTCTGCTGTGCCTGGGCAATCGTTAGGCCGCAGAATGCGAGGAGTATGAGTTTCTTCATGATTAAAAACAAAGCGCGCGGCATGGGGACGAGGCTTGAGGCGCCCCATTCTTCATGACCCCAGCCGGCATATCAGGGCGTTGCTATTTCTTGGCCGCAGGCGCCGGGAAATGGAAGAGGGCGTCGTCCACATCGACATTCGGCTCGGCTTTTTCCACGACGAGCTTCTGCTTGTCCGGAGAATGTCTTTGTCCGGATTCGACTGAGAAGGGAATGAATACGCCGGCGATCTTTTCGTAATTGCCAAGATCGGTTTCGGTTTCGATTTGAGCACCCTGCTCGGTTCGCTGGCTGACCACTCGGATTTCCAGATAATGATCCGGATCCAGGTAAACAAAGTTCACGTCGCCATTCTTGCGCACGACCTTGAGTTTGTAGGCATCGGTTCCGTCAACGTCTTCGCGTCCAACATAACTGACGGTGCTTCCGGCTTCCTTCCAATTCACCAGCGGGCCGGCCATCTCCGCGTCTTCGATCAACGACTTGCAATCGTCGGCGGAAAGTTTTTCGGGATCCTTGCGCCCTTGGAACGGAGAGATTTTCCAGCCTTCCTTGCCGTCGTAAGCCTGGACGAGCGTCATTCCCTGAAGGGTGGCGTCCGTGCGCACTTCTCCGGGCTGCTTTTTGGTCTGCAGATAGGCCAGCTGAAGTTTGCCATCGTTGACCAGGAGTTTGCCAGACAACCTCAGGGTCTTGAGCCCCTGAAGCGCGGCTGCGCCGCCTTTGGCTTCGATATTTTTTGCGACTAATTGATCGGCCGTGATCCCTTTGTCGTCCTGCCCGAAAAGACCTGACGCCGATAACAGCGCCACCAACGAAAGAAGACTTAATCGGCGAATAGCCATTAGAATGAACCGGAAAGAAAGCGTGCCCTTACTAATATGCAAGGGCGCAAAGCGATTTTCCAACGTTCAACCCGTAACCCGGGTGAAGGAGCGACTGGCCCTTCCAATCTGGAGGCGAGACGGGGGGCGCTCCTAAAACAGTTCGAGCTGCAGGTTCGGCTCCGTCTTTTTGACCGGCGATAGCCGCCACTCCCAGATCCGCCCCACTTCGGTGTGCGGAAATTCTCCCACAAACTCGAAACCCACTTTCCGGAGGGTGGCGTTAGAGGCATTGCCCTGTGCCGCCGTTTGCGCGAAGACCTCCATCTCCGGATCGGCCGTTCGCGCCATCTTGATCAATTCCGAAACCATCATGGTGGCGACGCCCTGGCCTTCGAAGGGTTTAAAGGTGTGGTAGGCAATCTCGACCCGTCCTCTTTTCGGCGGCGCAGGGAAAGCGCAAATGCCAACGATCA
This sequence comes from uncultured Verrucomicrobiae bacterium, assembly GCA_963824205.1. Classification (GTDB taxonomy): domain Bacteria; phylum Verrucomicrobiota; class Verrucomicrobiia; order Chthoniobacterales; family UBA10450; genus JBBRDU01. The sequence goes on from CAWGOG010000004.1 coordinate 99,187, forward strand.
AAGGACCGGACGTCGCCAGGTAACTGATCCACGGACGAAGAAATCCGGTGCGCTCATATAACTTGATCGTCGCTGCCAGCGCCTCGCGCGGTTCTTGGGAAATGAATCCGACTCTCTCCGCGGGCGACCCATCCGGGTTAATCGGCAACAGGTCGATCCCCTGGATGCACACTTTGACCGGGCCGTAGGACGGATCGTGCTGCCACCTGGATGGTTGGGCCGCTTTCACTTTGATGCGACCTCCAGAGCACGGCGGACGTCGCACGACAGGAGAATTGGGCTAACGAAAGCGGATTTCACGAGCGGGCTAACGACTTATACCGTCTTTTGCGGACAGCGCAACTCTTTGTCGTGCTCGGTGCAAAAGTGAGTTTAAAACTTCCCGAGCCCGCCTTCGCGGCGCCGCTCGATTGCCGAGACTACCAGTTCTCGAATGGCGGAGGGAAGATGCTGCCGTTGCCAGCGTCGTTCATCGGCCACCGATCGGTCAGACATTTCGACCGCCTTCAACGCATAAAGCGCGGCGCCGAGCGAGTGATCCGCCATGTGCGCAGTGGCAACGGCGTGACCGGCAGCGCGCGCAGCCGCAACAGCAGATTTGTTTTCTACTTCTCGCGCTGCCGCGTGCGCCGCTACCGCGGCTTTTTGTGCGCGGCCAACCGTGACTTCGCCCGAGGCCCATGCGCGGCCTGTCGAGATCGCGTCGCGCGGGCGCGTGTCGTCACTGCATTTTTCGAAAAGTGGAAGGACGCGCTCCGCGCAATCGGCGGCCCATTCGGCCAGGAGGCGATGTCGCGCGAGATCGAGCGGACCCCCTCTATGGGCAGCGACAAATCGCTTGTCTCTAAAGGTCCCCGCGCCCGCAACCGGTTTAATTTTATCTCCTACTTTTTGTCTTCAAATTGCGCCGTCAGTATTTCGCAATCCGTTCCGTAATCTTTCTCGACGCAATTGGTGAAGTAAATGGTTTTGCCGTCCGGCGACCAGCGCGGCGCAGTCCCCCGCCCTTCGGTGTTGGCGACCAGCCGCACGTTGCTTCCATCGGCGTCCATGACAAAGATCTGGTAACCGTGGCCGCGGCGATTCGAGGCAAAGGCGATCGTCTTGCCATCGGGCGACCAGGCCGGCCAGCCATCAAAGAAATTATTGTTCGTTAGGTTGCGCAAGCCTGAGCCATCGCCGTTGGCCAGAAAGACCTCCGAATTCCCATCTCCGATGATTTTGCGAAAGACAATCTGCTTCATATCTGGCGACCACGACGCGTAGGTGTTGATCCCGCCGGTGATAAGCGGACTGAAGTTTTTGGTTTCGATATCCACCACGTAAATTTCGGAAGTATTCTTTTTCGGCGGTTGGAGATCGTCGTTCGTGCAATAGATCACCCGTTTGCTATCGGACGACCAATTTGGATGGATGGTGTTCTGCTCCTTTGGTGTCAGCACTTCCACGCTCGTGCCGTCTGCTTTCATCACCGCGATACTGTTGCGGCCTCCGGCGACCAGAACGAATGCAATCTTGGTTCCATCGGGCGACCACGCGGGATCTTCGTGATCGGCGTCGTCGCGCGTGAGTTGAACAGGATTCGATCCATCAACATTCATGGCAAACAACTGCTCCTTGCCCGAAATCAGCGAGATAAACACAAGCCGCTTTCCATCAGGGCCCGGTGACGCATCGGAATTCTGCGCGTGCGTAATCTGAACCGGAATCGCCATCGGCTTGCTCACCGCGACGACAGCGACAAAAACCAACGGCATGAAGAGGCAGACTCGAACGACCAGTCCCGAGTGAATGACAAACCGACGAGACGCAGCCATAAACAATGGCATCACGATGGGCGCCATCTTTCAAGGATTCTCAAACTTCCCTTTCCCGAGCGACCGGCCCCAAGACCGCACTAAAGTGGCTCGCTTATTCGGCCCAGGCGCGATAAAAACCGAAACGGAGGCCCACAATCTTATATGAACAACATTTCCATTTCTCGCCGTCGCTTCGCTCAACTGCTCGGAATCGGCGCGGCCGCTTCGGTCGTCAGACCCGGACTATCTCTTGCGATTGATCCCGCTGAACCGATCACGCCGAGTGATGTCGTCCGGATTAGTTACAACGAGAACCCCTACGGACCTTCGCCAAAAGCGCTCCAGGCGATGACGAATGCCTTCGGCCTGGCAAATCGTTACCCGATCGAGCGGAACGATCCGCTGATCGAAGCGCTCGCCAAATTGAACGGCGTCAATCCCGACCAGATTATTCTGGGCGACGGCTCCGATGAGATCCTGAAACTTTGTGCCGAGACGTTTACCGGTGCCTCGGTCGGCAAACTTGTCGCGGCCGATCCTGTTTTCGAGTCCATCCTCAGCCACGCGCGCGTGAATGGCGCGGAGGTTGTGAAACTGCCCCTAACGAGCAGTTTCAGCCATGACCTTCCGAAAATGGGGAGCGTGAAAGACACGGGGTTGGTTTACATTTGTAATCCAAACAATCCGACCGCGAGCATCACGCCAAAAGGTGAAGTCCGGGAGTTCATTGAGAAGACACCGCCCAAAACCACCATCCTGGTCGACGAAGCCTATTTCCATTATGCCGACAGTCCGGATTACGAAAGCGTGATCCCGCTGATCAAAGACCATCCAAACCTGGTTGTGACGCGCACTTTCTCGAAAATTTACGGCATGGCCGGATTGCGTTGCGGCTATGGAGTGGCCCAGGCGGAAACAATCAAACGCATCCGGCCGCATGAATCACCCGACACGGTAAATATTCTCGCACTGACCGCCGCGGTTGCGAGTTTGAACGATTCCGATCAAGTCGCGAACGGCCGCCGGCTCAACACCGAGTCGCGGTCATTCGCGATCGCCGAACTGGAAAAGCTGGGATTCAAAACAATTCCGTCGCAGACAAATTTCTTCATGACCGACGTGAAGAAACCGGTCACGCCGTTGATCCAGGCAATGCGACAGAAAAACGTGCAGATCGGCCGTCTGTTCCCGGCATTGCCTAACCACATGCGAGTGAGCGTCGGGAAAAAATCGGAGATGGAAACGTTCGTGGCGGCATTCAAGCAGGTGATGGTCTGAACAAGATTATTGGCGAATCACGAAAACAGGAGCGGGAGGGACGAGCTTGTCTCGTCCGTTAACGATTGGGCGAGCGGCGCCGAGCAAAGAGCGGACGAGACAAGCTCGTCCCTCCCTCCGCCATTGTTCCGGGCTTTCACAATCGACGTCACTCCGAGGCTGAATTTTTTGCGCTAGCAGCTTTCCGATAGAATTCGTTGAGCTCGCCATGCGGCGCGGCCTGGGCGAATCCGCCGAACGTTCCGGATTCGGCGAGCTCTTTGGCCGCGCGGATAAAAGCTCCGTAGGCCACGCGCATGAGTGCGCCGCCGACACTAACACGACGCACCCCGATCTCTGCCATATCGGCCATTGTTAGGCCGCCGGGCCCGTTAATGAGCGCGTTCACTGGTTTGGGGTGAACGGCCTTGACGATGGCCGCGACGTCCTCGCGTTTTCCAATTCCCGGCGCATAGAGACAGTCCGCGCCAGCGTCAGCGTAGGCCACCAGACGACGGATCGTCTCTTTCATGTCCGCCCTTCCGACGAGGAAACCTTCGCTTCGTCCAACCAAAACGACATCGCGACCAATGTCATCGATTGATGCGCGGGCCGCGGAGATGCGCGCCACGGCGTGTTCGAAATCGTAAAGCGGCTTTTCCTTGTCGCCGGTCGAATCCTCGATGGACAATCCGGCCACGCCTGTCTCGACACACAGCCTGACATTTTCCATGAGAGCGTCGGGATCATGCGCGAAGCCATTCTCGAAATCGGCATTAACCGGAATGCCGGTCGCGTCGACCAGCTCGCGCAAATGATTGAGCATGACGTCGCGCGGAACGGTGTTGTCAGCCAGCCCGCGCGAAAACGCGAAGCCGGCGGAAGAACTGGCGATCGCCTTGAAACCAAGATGCTGGAGATAAAGAGCGCTCCCGATATCCCACGGATTTGGAATCGCGAAACAACCGCTTTCGTGAAGTTTCCCGAAGGTCAGGCGCTTTTCAGCAATGGAAGGCATGGCCGCTCCTTCGCCCGCGTTACTGCAATTTTCAACTACTTGGATAGCCCACAAGGAGCGGGCGCTCGCCGGAGCGGAAACCCCAAAATCCAAGCTCCAAATTCCAAACAAACTCCAAATCCCAAGCTGCAAAGCCATGCTTCGCTCTCTTCCTGTCATCCCGAGCGCGCAGACGGCGAGGGATCTCCCGACGGAGCGAGTGCTTAAAGAAACGCGACGTGCGAGCGGGACCCGGATGTGATCGTCCCCAGCTTTTCGGTACCAACCATCGTGATCACTCCTCCGCTAACCAGCGCGTCCAAAGCTTCGGATGAGAGATCCTTCAGCGTCTGCGCGCCTCAGGATGACAAGCGTTGTTACTTAATTCCGAGCACCTCAAGCACCTTCATGGCTGCGTTATGGCCGGGGATTCCGCTGACCCCGCCGCCGCGAGATGCGCTCGAACCGCACATGAACACGTCGGCAAACTCTGTTTCAACTCCCCACGTTCCCACCTGCGCCTTACTCGCCGCGAAAGGAAACGTGGGAGCGTTCTGGAAAATGTTCCCGTGATAGAGACCGAGCGCGTCTTCGATATCAACCGGAGTCTTGCTCTCGATACACCGCTGTCCATTCTTCGCGACGGCCAGACATTCCTCCAAAGGCTCGGCCAGCCATTGATTCATGCCCTCAAGGAATCGCTTTTCAGCTTCGCGTCGCACCGACTCGTTATCCCCGGCAAACAGACTCCATGGCGTATCAAGCCCAAAGAGAGTCATCGTCTGAAAACCCTTCTCGTGAAGCTCGCGCGAAAGAATGCTGCTGTCGGTCAGTGTGTGACAATAGACTTCGCATGGCGGGTGTTGCGGCAGCCGGCCGCTCGAAGCTTCATCATAGCTGCGATCCATCTGCCGGTATCCTTCATCGCTATGGAACGTTCCGCAGAAAGCTTCCTCCGGAGGATGGCGATCGGATTTCAACTTCGGAAGCCGCCGCAGCAGCATGTTGATCTTGAATACCGACCCTTCGTCGGTTCGATCGGGCTGAAATAATTGTCCCGTCAGATTGGACAAAACATTTTGCCCGAAATTGACCAGGAGAAATCGGCCTTCAACGCGTTCAGTTTTGCCATCGAAAGTCGAATTCCGCGGCGGGACTTTTGCCTGCTCGGTCCGAGCGAATGAAATGTGGACATTCGTCAGAATTTCGGCGCCGGCCTCGCGCGCGGCGCGTTCCAACTCACCCGCGACCGCGCCCATCCCGCCGACGGGCACTTTCCATTCACCGGTTTTGTTGCCGATGAGATGATAAAGAAAACAACGGTTCTGAATCAGGGAGGGATCGTGTGGATTAGTGAAGATGCCGATCTTCGCGTCGGTCAGGACGAGGCCACGGACAAGATCGTTTTGCAGATATCTTTCGATGGCCACGCCGATGGGTTCTTCGGCGAGGCTGCGCCACGCTTCCTGCGAAACGCCTTCGCGCTGGAATCGTTTTCGCAATTGTTGTCGTGATTGCAACGGCTCAAGCATGCTGTCCCAGGTTTCTTCCGCGAACACCCGCGCAAGATTATAGAAACGCTTCATCTGCTCGTACTCCTTCGGGCGCTACCGGTCAATTCGGTCATGGAGCGGATGTTTTGTTCCTCCGAGACATTGCTCAGAAGCAGGCCGTTGTGATGTCCGGAAGCTTGGTAAGGAGTGAACGAAGCTGTGGCGCGCCGCCGCAGCTCGATATTCAGATCGAGATCTCGAATGATCTTCTCCGGAAACAGGCTAACGAGATAGGAGTAACGTGAAACCAGCGCCTCGTAATCCGGAAAGAGCTTTTGCGAAGTGGTGGCGCCGCCGACGTAATCGTTCTTCTCAAGCAGCAAGACACTGAGACCGGCGCGCCCGAGATAAGTCGCCGCGACCAAACCGTTATGGCCGGCGCCAAGAATGACGACATCGTAGCGCGATTTCACCGCCCTAATGGACAGCAGAAACTCGAAACCGAAAAGCTCAAAGGCAACCGCTGTACATATATAGAAAGCGGCAAACGGGCTTGGCCCATCTCCTGTAGCGGCGGTCTGTGACCGTCGCATTATTTTTTCTCATTCATTTTGCGACGGTCACAGACCGCCGCTACAGGAGCGCCCGGAAGACAATCGACCCGACCCGACTAAGGTATTAACAGTGCGCTCCTTCTTTCTCATCATCATTTCTGTAATCATCCTCCTGAACCTCCTTTGGTGGTTCGTCGGCGGGCGCCTGGCCCAGGGCCCGACTCCCAGGTGGATCCATGCTATCATTCATGATCTTCCAACTGGCCGGGCTCGCGTGGTTATTCCTTGGCCGAATGTCCTCGTCTGAAGCGGATCGATGGATGCCGAAGTTTGTCGTCACCGCAATTTTCGTCTGGCACATGCTGGTCCTGCCGCTGGTTCTGGCGCTCGTCATTCTGGCGTTGCCGATCGTAGTGGTTAGGGGAATTGTGCGCTTTTCCAAGCCTGCGCCGCCGCGCCAGGCCGGCCAGGTCGACCTCGACCGCCGAAGTTTCCTGGCCGCAACCGCTGCGGTCGTCCCTCCCCTGCTTACACTCAGCCTGACCGGCCTGGCCCTCACGCAACTGCGCCAATTTCGCATCCGCCGTTTCACTCTGCGCTTCGACAGCCTGCCGCCGGAGTTACATGGCCTCACCATTGCGCAGGTCAGCGACATTCATCTTGGCCGTTTCACGTCGGGCAAGGTGTTGCCGGAAATTGTCGCCGCGGTAAACGATTTGCGCGCCGATCTTGTTTTGCACACCGGCGACCTGATCAACGACGAGCTGGCTGATCTCGATCATGGAATCGAACTTGTCCGCGCCATGCAGGGACGTTCCGGGAGCTTTTCTAATCGAAGGGAACCATGATCTGATTGAAAATCCCGCGGAGTTTGAGCGCCGAGTGAGGGCGTCCGGCATTCCGTTCCTGCTCGATGAAACCAAAGTCGTGACTGTACGAGGCGCGCCCCTTCAACTACTGGGGCTGAGTTGGACGCGCGCGCATGAGAATCGCGATGTCGCAATTTCGGCAGCGGTCGATCGCCTGCTGGAGCAACGACAACCGGAGGTGTTCGCCATCCTGATGGCCCATCACCCCCACGCCTTCGATGCGGCGGCCAAAGCGCGGGTGCCCCTGACACTTTCCGGCCACACACATGGCGGCCAATTGATGCTGAACGAACGGGAAGGTTTTGGGCCTGCGCTGTTTCGCTATTGGTCGGGACTCTACCAGCGCGGCGACAGCAACCTGATCGTCTCCAACGGGGTCGGAAACTGGTTTCCTCTTCGAATCAATGCGCCGGCGGAAATCATCCATTTGACACTGGAGCGCGCCTAACGAATGAAGCTCCTGATCACGAATGACGATGGAATCGACGCCGCCGGATTGGAGGCGCTGGCAGAAGCTGCCCGAACCGTTGGAGATCCATGCCTGGTCGCGCCAGCGGCTCCGCAATCTGGCGTGAGCCACGCGGTTACATGGCAGGAAGGCGTGCGCATCGAGGCGCGCGGCGAGCAACGCTATGCCATCCACGGCACTCCGGCCGATTGCACCCGGCTCGGCCTGCTCCATTTGGTGCCGGACGCAAAATGGGTCCTGAGCGGCATTAATCACGGGGCCAATCTGGGCGCGGACGTTTATTATTCGGGAACAGTAGCCGCCGTGCGTGAGGCGGTGCTTCACGGCTGGCCGGGCGTGGCCGTGTCGTATTATCGCAAGGCGGGCATGGAGTTCGATTGGGCCCGGGCGACAAAGTGGGTAGCTCCAATCTTGAGCGACTTGTTAGGCAAACCGCCGAAGCCGGGCTATTTTTACAATGTCAATTTGCCGGCGCTTCGGCCGGTCGAAGAGTCGCCCGAAGTGGTTTGGTGCCCGCTCGATCCAAATCCATTGCCATTAAATTACCGGCACGAAGAAGCCAGTGGCCTTTACTACGCCGGCGATTACAACCTGCGCGACCGAACTCCCGGCGCCGATGTGGATATCTGCTTCGGAGGGCGGATATCGATTACCGACGTGCGACTGCTGTGAGTCTGAACCGCGGGGTTTTTTCCTTCAGACAAAGCTTGCCAAAGCCGCTGGTTAGGTGAGACTTTAGCGAAACCAACCAAAAAAACCCTTATGAAAAAACTCTTCATCGTAGCGCTCGCCTGCGCCGTCGCTTTTGTCGGCACGACAAAGGCCGCGCAGGACCCTAACAAAACGAAGCGCCAAGGCCAGGACGCAGGTGAGCAAGGTACACCCGACCACGCACACGGCGACCGCGCATACCGCGACCGCGCATCGGCGACCGCGCATACGGCGAACACGCACACGGCGAACACGCACACGGCGAACACGCACACGACGAATAACAACCTGAACAAGACGACGTTCAACCAGACCAACAAGACGGTCAATAACAACAAGACGTCAACAAGACTGTTAACAACAAAACCGTTAACAACAACAAGACGGTTAACAAGGTTCAGCTGAACAACAAGGTGCAGAATCTGAACAAGGCTAATGCCGGCAACTGGCAGAAATTCCATCAGCAACACCAGAACTTCCACGCCGCGAAGAATGGGCAGATTGCCAGCGCCAAATTCAACGCCCACTATCACATCGCGGGCGCGCAGAATTGGCACGGCCACCAGTACGCCGCTTTCCAGAACTACCATCCTCAATGGCACGATCACTTCTGGTGGCATAACCACTATCCCAACGTCGTCCTCTTCGGTGGCGGCTGGTACTATTGGAACTCCGGCTACTGGTACCCGGCATGGGGATACAGTGATTCCGAAGCTTACTATCCATACGACGGACCTATTTACGTGGGCTCCAACCCGACACCGGCCGACCAAATCGTGGCTGACGTTCAGGCGTCCCTTCAGGAGCAGGGATTTTATCACGGCGAGGTTGACGGCCTTCTCGGTCCGCAAACACGCGCGGCCCTGGCTGACTATCAACAGGCGCAGGGATTGGAAATGACGGCTGCTGTGGATGAGCCGACTCTGCAATCGCTCGGAATGAGCTAACCGCGCTCAAAGCACTGCAAGTTTAGGAAGATGGCAGCCTTTCCAGGCTGCCATTTTTCTTGCCCTCGAATATTTGCATTCTCGGGATTCAAATCCGTAAGTCTTGTTCACCATGCGATTATTCTGGGTTCCAATGGTCTTGATGGCGTTGACGACAAATGCGTCCCCAGCCGGGAAAAAAACGGTGTCACCATCCTTGCCCGCCGGCGTGGCCGCGACGGTGAATGGCTCCGCAATTCCGGAAAGCGTCGTGAAAGCATTCGTGGCCGACGATGAGAAAGCGTCCGCCGGAGAGAATCCGGCGAATGCGAGCAAGACGCGAAAGACTGCCATCGACCAAATGATCGACCGGATCCTGATCGAACAGGAATGCAAGGCTCGGGGCATCCTTCCTACGGACGCGGACGTCCGTTCAGATGAAGAAAGGATGATTCGTGAGATGTCCGGCGAAAAAGCCTTCAATGACTTTCTCAAGCAAAGTCACTTTTCACGAGACCAGTACCGGGAATACGTCCTGAAGACATCGGCGGCAAACGCCGCCCTGCTGGCAGACATGACGAAAAAAATTGCCGCGACGCCGGCGGAAATCGCTGACTACTACCGGTTACATGCCAAAGCGTTTCAACGGCCCGAGCGCCTGACCGGTGGGCAGATTTTTTTCGATACGCGTCCGACGTTTCTGCGCGACCGAATAAAATCGTCCCGTCACCTCGATGAAGGTCCCGATCTAGATCGCGCGGTTACGGATGAGAGCGCGCACCAGCAGAAACTGGCGGAAGAAGTGCGAGGAAAAGCAATGGAAGCGGGGGCGGATTTCGCAGCGCTTGCGCGTCAATATTCCGACGATGCGCCGACGCGCGAAAAAGGTGGAAGCGTCGAGATGATCAAAAAGGCAGCCCCATCTTCGGCGCTCGAAGCGGCCTTCGCGCGCTTGCAGCCTGGAGAAGTCGGACCCGTTGTGAAAACTGACCGCGGCTTTTACGTGATCAAACTCCTCGAGCGCAAGGCCGCAAGTCTTGAGACCTTGGAAGAGGCAACTCCATCGATTCAGCAACGGTTGGCGCAACCCAAAGCGGCCGAGGCGTTGAATTCCTGGCTAACGCAGGCGCGTGCCAAAGCGGTCATCGTCCGCAAGAACGATTAAGGAGCGGAAAGGAAAACGACCTCAGTGCCCGAAGCGGGGCCCTCGAAAGGTTGTGTTTTCGTAACTCGCGCCGGCCGTGATCTGAACTTTGTCATTGCCGACACCGCCAATGATATAACCGCTTTCCGATTCAGCGCTGTATTTACCGGAACCGATAGAGGTTCCGTAGGACGCGCCGATCTCTCCGCTCACATGGTAGCGCGATTTCACGGGAAACGACTCTTCGGCGATTTCCTTGGACGGATCGCTGGTAATCAAAGCCATTCTTCGGGCGGGGGCGCGTGCTGCAATTATCGGGCGTGGCAGGGGAGAAACGGCAAGGCTTTGGGCAACCATCCAATCGGTCTTGTCTGAAGGCGCGTACTCCTGAAGATCGGAAAGCGATACAGCGGAGAAACGCAACGCCTCGGTATTTGCCGCACTCAGCGAATCCAGCGGCCCCGAAACGTCCGCAGCTCTTACCCCTGCGACCAAACCAGTCGTCACCCCAAGTAAAACCACGAGCGCGCGCTTCATACCGGGGAACTTCAGCGAAAAAGCGTCCAAGGCCAGAGAAAAATGGGAAGATGTCATAGATACGTCCTGTCCGATTGAACCTTATCCGCCTTCAGAAGTTGCGGGCCAACAGGATGATATCAGGACCGTCAATGATCTTGAGAAGCCAGTGGCTTGTAGATTGCGCCGACGATCGCTCCCGTGATGCTGAACTGGATCAGGACTCCGATAACCCAAAGGCATACAACCGTCCCGCTCAATGGCTCAGTGGCAAATCGAAGAATGTCGGCCGCGGCGGCAAACATTCCCATGACGATGCCGTAGCCGAATCCGGTTCCGGCGCTATTGACCCCGACCTTGCTGATATAAAGACCGGTAAAGGCGAAGGCTAGAAGAACATGGCCGAGAATGAGCCAGGGAAAAACGGGCGCCGCGCGCCAGTGCTCTGGCATTTGCAGGTAGTAGGGTTTCATCAGCAGCCCATGCCAGACGAAGCCAAAAAGAAAGATGAAGATAAAAGCTGAAAGAAGAGCAACGAGCCCGCGTATGTGATTCATGCACATAGGATTGTCGAAAAGCTGGCATTCTGTCGAGTCAGTGCGCCGGCTCTCTTCTACTCGGATGCTCGTACAGAGGCACGTGCCTTTGTCCGGTCTAGTCCGAGAAGGATGACAACGTCTCCGTGGAACAAGTGTTCCGAGCGGAGTTCTTCGATCAACCTCACTTCACCACCAACACACTAATCCAAAGGAAAAAATGAAAACAAATAAACGTCAGGTTCTCCTCAGTTCATCAGTTGCTCTTCTTATGGTCACCGCTGCGGTATTCGCGGGTCCACCCACGGTAGGCGACGTCGGCGATGTCGACTCGTTCGGGAAAAATGCTCATTTCCTCGGCGCGGCGAGCGGTTTCCTCACGGTCGCGGCAAGCTGTCCGGCTTCCACGCCTGCCACATCACCATCACCTTCGCCGGCGAATACCACTCAGTGTGCTACCATCGATCCCGTTCCTGGGAATACGACAGTAATCACTGCCCCGAATATTTGCCGAATTAATCTTCCAAGTGGCGCCGCCAAGGACGTGATTTATCCCGTGTTGACGTTTTTCACTGATTACGAGCTGCAGAATCCCAACGCGGCGCAGGTTCCAAATGGAAAGTTCCTTTACAGCGCGACGCTGACAATCTACAGCGCCGTCCTGAACGACCCGTCGATCATCGATCCAGTTACTACGATGCCGGCTGGCGGCGCATTGACCTTCGTCTTTTCACCGGATCGCTTTGATGTCGACCGGTCGCTTGAAGCGAATGAGCGCGCCCGTATGCACCAGGACTACACTCGCGCGGGGAATGCCGGCATCAGCAAGGCCAACCTGGTCAGCGCGGGCACGCTGACGCAACACCAAGCCGATGACTTATTTAACAAGCCGATGACCGTCCGGATGGACGTTACTGGACAGGTCCGATACGTGACTAACGCAAGTGTAACCTTCAACATGCGTCTGTTTGGCGACTAGGCCTCGCACCAAGAATCACAGGAGAGCAGCCGCCCGGACTTCCGGGCGGCTCTTTCTTTTACGAACGGAAAAAGTTCCCGCTGGTCCCGAATTTTCATTTCGAAACTCACTCGCTACCCGTTTCGACTATAGTTACTCATGCTGCGACGGGCTTTTCGCGACGTTCTCACTCTTAATTGGGAAGAGTCACGCGCGGTCTCTTCGCTCCCATGCACCGTAGCGATCGCCGTCTGTTTGTCTGCCGGCGTCGTCTTGGGACGCCCGGCGGCCGGAATGATCGCGGCCAGCGGCGCGATGTCGGTGGGATTTGGTTCCTTCCAAAGGCTTGGACGCTCGCGCGTCCGGCCAATGTGGTGGGCCAGCATCGGCATGGCCATCTGCACCGCAGGCGGCGCCATCGCCAGCCACTCGGTTGCCGGCCTGGCGATCTACGTTGCCGCAGTCGGATTGCTCTACGGCTTGATGACCGCGATTAGCGGCGGCACGGCATGGATTTCACTCCAATGCGCCATTTTCGGGATCGTCGCCACCGGCTATCCGGCGGCGCCAAAGTCTGTCCTGGCGCGCGCGATTCTCATTCTTGCCGGAGGCCTTCTTCAACTGGGCCTTGTTTTACTTCTCCGGCGCGTCCATCTCGGGTTCGCCGCGCGGGTTCCGGCAGATGCATTTCCGGGCTACCGGTCGGCGGCGAGACGGTTGCGCTCGACCTTCCGGAAGCGATCATCCGAATTCCGCTACGCCCTTCGCCTGGCTATGGCCCTTTTTCTTGCAGCCGTGTCTGCCTATTGGTTAGGCCTTTCCAATGCCTATTGGGTGCCGATGACGACCCTTCTCGTGCTCCGAACGGACTTGCGCGAAACGCTGACGCGCGGCCTCGCTCGAATGGCTGGAACACTCGTCGGCGCAGGCCTTGCCACGATTCTGCTGAGCACGCTCCGCCCGAGCCCCGCCATGCTGATCGTCCTCGTGGTGATCTTCGCGTGGCTCTGTTATTCGGTCGTGATGGTGAGTTACGGCGCCTTGTCCGCTTCAGTCACCGCTTACATTGCCTGTTTGCTGGCCTTAATTGGCCTTCCGGAAAGAGAAGTGGCGCTTCACCGCGTGATTAACACCTGTCTCGGCGGCGGCATCGCGCTCGCGATATCGTTAGTCGGCGCTGTCAGGAGCCGAAAGGCTCCTCTGATTCACGCGACCGGCTAAAGATCGAACCCACATCGACCGGCGCCGTCCGGGAGGTCACAAGAATCGCGAAAATTTCAGCATTCGCCGTTAGGCCGATGGCGGCGAGAACGATGAATGCCCGTGGTCCGGCGCCGAACGCAAGCACACTGGTGAACGCGGCAAAGATCGCCAAACCATAAATCTTGGCCAAATAAGAGTGGGTCGCCGGAAAAACGCCGAATCGGAAAAAACTAGCCAGGTAACAAACCGCTTCAGAAGCGAGCAATAGTGAAAGAGGAAAGACGCTCTGTTTCACCACCTCCGGAGTGACGATCCACGTGCTGGCAAAGATACAAAGATAGAAGGCGAGATCCGTGATGCTATCCAGTCGCCGCATCCAGGGCCGCACAACGCCGAGCTTGCGCGCCACCACACCGTCCAGAACATCGCTGAGCATTCCAACGATCAACAGCGGTGCGAACAGCATTCGCGGCGCATGCATTAGCGCCAGTGCAATGGCGAGTGGTCCGAGCAGAAGGCGCAGAAGCGTTAAGGCGACAGGAATCGCAATCAAAAGTCGTTTTCCAATCGTTCCGCAGATATCCCGCCGACACCAGAGTGCGTGATGGCGAGAGTTTTATCCGAAAGAGGCTACTGAGTGACGGTTACAGCTCTCGACTGTGAAGCGATGCCATTAGCGACCACCTCAATCAGGCTTGGTCCGAGTTCCTGCGCGGAGGGAACGTCAAATTGAGTGGTCACCGTCGCCGGCGACGCCACGGCCATGCTGCTGTGATTATGCGTTCGACTGTAAAAAACGTGATGCGTGCTGAGATTGGTGATTCGGACGAGCGGATAATTGGTTGCGTTTTGCGATTCGTCACCAAAGGCCGATCCCTGGGACATGCCATTGAAACGCACTCCCTGTATGGTGTAAGTGTGACCCCGCGCGACTGTCGCCGGCACATTCGAAATCGTCGGCTCCCAGGCAGCGTTGTGCGTGGTATCGCTCGGCGTATAGATCTCAACGTCTTTCGTTCCGTCGGCCTCGAGTACTTGTCCTGTCGGCAGCACCAGGAAAACGACTGAGCCCGACATGTCGACCGACGCTTTCGGAATCGTTGGTTCGGTCGTGAAAGCGAATCCATCGAACTCAAAAAATGCCACCGGCGGGAGAGAATACCCGTTATTGGGATCGATCGCTCCGCCGCTGGCGGCGAAAAAAACCCGACCGTTGGGTAGAATCGCCGCGGGCGCATCCTGGGCCGTCAGTTGATGATGTGAAGGACTAAGCCCAAGACGTGGCCCCGCTGTCCACGTGCCTGTCGAGACGTTGTATACCGAGCTATAGCCCTGACTCCCGACTACAAATAAGGTCCCGTTAGGCCGCAGAATTTGAGCCCCGATCTCACTCAGGCTCCGATCGGTGAGCGTATGAATGGTGCTTCCGGCGCTTCTCCATTGCTTCGTCACCGGATCAAAGATCTCTGAACCGGTAGGATTTTTTGGATAAGAGGATCGCAGTCCAAAAGTGAAGTCTGTGTAGCAATCGACTGTCAGGACTTTTCCGTTAGGCAGCAGGGTCCAACCTTCCTCATCGTTCAGATCCGCCTTTGTGGCTGTGCCAACTTCCGTCCACGTCATCGTCGCTATGTTCAGTAAGGCAGCCTGCCGGCTCATTTTGTCCTGGAGCATGAAAGTGCCATCGGCCAGAACTACCGAAGCCGCGTCTCCGATCGGGTGCGGCGCAAAGGCCGCGCGAGGTGGATAAAGATCGGTAAAGAATGCCGGAGGCGTCACAAAGGCCCACGTGTTTGTCACCGGATTATAAATAGCCCCCTGATTCGTGAGCGTAAAAGCCTGGTGGACCCCGGAGAATTCCCCTCCCTCAATTAATACGCGCCCGTCGGCCAACACCGCCTGCGCAGCGGCCGTCGGTATATAAGGAATCGAGGCGATCCGTGTCCACGTGCCATTCACATAACTGCCGGTGTTATCCGGCGTTAGTTTGTAAACCTGTCCGCTGGCGCCGAAGGCGGAAGTGTTCTGCACAATGACGGAGCCATCCGTGAGCAGCAAAGGAAATGATGCGCCCCCCGGCCCGAGATCGGCGTTGTTAGCGGGATCAATGATGTCCGGCACTGGCGGTTGATTGTGAAGCGGCTGCCAGGTGCCGCCGGAGGCGCAAAGCGGAGCGACGGCCAAAAAGAAGGCCAGCGCTCTCATAAGGGAGAATGAGGGGATTTTCACGCTTCCGGAATACAAAACTTCGGCCGATAAAGCAACGCAGGAATTCGCCGTCCGAAGCCGTAAAGTCAGCGCTACTTGCGTCATTCTTCCCCTTGACAGTCTAGGGAACGAAAGTTTATGCTACACCCAGACGGTCTAGGTAAGAGAGATGCCCAAGGAAAAAACAGATCTGGTTTACGGCACACTCGACATGCTGGTCCTGAAGGCGCTTCAGCATGGCCCCCGGCATGGCCTTGGCATCGCCGATCGTATCCAGCAGATGTCCCGCGAAATTCTGCGAGTCGAACAGGGTTCCCTCTACCCTGCCCTCTACCGCCTTGAAGCCCAGGGATTGATCTCGGCCTCCTGGGGTTCATCGGAAAACAATCGGCGCGCCCGCTTTTACAAACTGACCCGCACAGGTCGGAAACAGCTTTCCGCCGAAACCGAGCACTGGTCACGCATCACCGCCGGTATCAACCTCGTCCTTTCCAAAAGTTGAAATGAAACCTCGCCTCCATGCGTTCTGGATGCGTCTGATCCGTTTGTTCAGGCCGGGAGTTAACGACTCCGAGATCGAGGAAGAGATTCGTCAGCACATCGCCGCCCTCGTCGAAAGAAAGATAGCTAAGGGCATGGCTCCAGCCGAGGCCGAGCGTGAAGCTTTGCGCGAGTTCGGTTGCGTTCAACAAATCAAGGAACGTGCGCGCGAAGAGTTCATCTGGACGTGGCCGGAAGAACTCTGGCAGGACCTGCGCTTTGGCCTGCGAATGCTGCTTCGAAACCCGGGGTTCTCGGCAATCGCTCTGCTCTGTCTCACTCTCGGCATCGGCACGAACGCGGCCGTTTTCAGTTGGATCGAAGGAATCCTGTTTCATCCCTACCCGCTGGTGGCGAACGAGGACCGAATGTTTGCACTCTCCGGGACAACTCGCGGCGCAACCGAGGGAAATCCCCTCTCGTATCCCGACTTTTTGGATTATCAGCGAAGCTCCACCCTGGCCGAATCATTCATCGTCGATCGAATCGCCGGAACGTCTTTGAGCATTGGAGACCGTTCGGAACGCGCGAGTGCGGGAATTGTCACAACCAATTATTTCGACGCGCTCGGAATTCAACCATTCATGGGGCGCGGCTTCAGGCCCGAAGAAGGCGAAGGACGCAATGCTCATCCGGTAACGGTGATCAGCTACGAAGCCTGGAAGGATCGCTACAAGAGCGACCCCTCGATTATAGGACGGACGCAGTATTTGAATGGCATAGAGCACACAATCATCGGAGTCGCGCCGGAGGGATACGTCGGAACCTTCGTCGGCTATTCATTCCAATTTTGGGTGCCGATCTCGATGCAGGAAACGTTCGATCCGACCGGTTACAAACTGGAAGATCGCGCAGCTCGCTGGGTGGAGGGTTACGTTTTTCTGAAACCAGGTGTGACACGCCAGCAGGCTCAAGAAGAGTTTAACGTCATCGGCCAACGTCTGGCAGCGCAATATCCGGAAACGAATCGCGGTTGCGGTGTTCAACTGCTCCCACTTTGGAAGACGCCGTTCAACGCCGCCGGCGGAATGTTGCCCACACTTGAAGTCTCTCTCGCGGTGGTTGTCTTCGTTCTTTTGATCGCGTGCGCCAATGTGAGCAACCTGCTTCTGGTGCGGTCTCTTTTGCGGCGTCACGAGATGACCATGAGAATGTCGCTCGGCGCCACTCGCGGGCGATTGATGCGTCAGCTTTTCACCGAGGGCTTGATCCTTTCAGCGCTTTCGGCCGGCGCTGGAATACTGGTGGCCCATTGGTGTCGGAATGCGCTCGTTCTCGCCTTTCCCTCTCCGGTGCCCGGAATCATCGTTAATTTCCCCGGGCAAATCGACTGGCGCGTTCTTTCGCTGAGCGGCGGAGTTTGCATCGCAGCCACTCTGATCTTTGCACTCGCTCCCGCAGTGCAGGCCAGCAGAGTAGACCTGACGGGCGCCTTGAAAGCCGAGTCGTCCGGCGTGGTCGGCGGACACGGAAGATCTCGTTTGCGGTCGGCTTTGGTGCTGATCCAACTTGCCCTGAGTTTTGTTCTCCTGGTTGGCGCAGGTTTGTTGATTCAGAGCGTCGAACGAATGCGGACCGCCGATCCAGGATTCTCGGTGAGAAACGTTATCTTATCCGGAGTCGATTTAGTATCGGCAGGGTACAACGAAGAACGCACCCGGCGCTTTGAAGACCAATTGGTCGAAAGAATCCAGGGCCTCGCCGGAGTCCAGTCTGTCAGCACAGCGCGCGTTCGGCCCTTCAGTTATCGTAATTATTCCTCGGCCCCGCTGACATTCGATGACTACCAGCCCAAACCGGACGAAAGCCCAACCGCTGATTATAATGAAGTCGGCGAAGATTACTTCGCGACCATAGGCATTCCTATTCTTGCCGGGCGCGAGTTCACCCGTGAAGACGATGAGAAAGCACCGCCGGTGGCCATTGTGAACGACCTCATGGCGGCAAAGTACTGGCCCGGAAAAAGCGCCGTCGGTCAGCGATTGAAAGTGAAAGATCGGTGGCTGCAGATCGTCGGGGTAGCCCGGATGGCCAACTACCGCACGAAACTCGAAAACCCGAAGCCGTTTTTCTACGTGCCGCGGCGGCAGAATCCCACTCGGGGAGATGCCTACCTCATTCGCACCACGCTTGCCCCAGGCGCAATAGCGACTGCCTTAGCCGCTGAAGTGCGCCGTCTCGATCCGACGCTGGCCCCGCAAGACACCATCGCCATCCAGGAGCAGTTGGATCGCATGACCTACACACAACGGCTCGGCGTTGCCCTACTCGGAGTGTTCGGCGGCGTCGCTCTCTTGCTCGCGGCGATCGGTTTGTACGGAGTGATGTCGTACGCGGTTTCGCAGAGTTTCCACGAACTCGGACTGCGCATGGCTCTGGGGGCGGGAGCGCGTGACGTTTTGCAATTAGTCCTGACGCGCGGATTCGTTCTCATCGGCGCGGGAATCATCCTCGGCCTCGCTTTGGCTCTGGGCCTTACACAGCTCATGGGCACACTTCTGTATCAAATCAGCCCGCGCGATCCCCTCACCTTCTGCGGCGCCTTGATGATTCTGGCAATTGTCGCCTTCCTTGCCTGCCTCATTCCCGCCTGGCGCGCTACGCGAATCGACCCAGCTCGCGCGCTTCGAGCCTAGTCCCACGTCGTTAGGCGAAATGATTACCTGATTACCTGTCGGTGAAACTGCTGCTTCCCGATCCGAAATTAGAAATCCATCGTGATCGGTCGCGGCCAATAGCGCATCGTTCGCCAATCCGGCGGTCCCAAGCCCTCCCACATTTCAGAAAGGGACGGGATTTACTGCTGAAACAGGACCATCCCCGATTTTCTCGGGACCGTCAGCTTGCCTGAAACAATTCGGGGCTCGGTAACCGCACCCTCTGCATCCATGGCGACATTCCACGTGCTTCCCGGCGGGATGACGATCGCGTCGCTTGTGTTGGAACTGTTCAGCGCGACGCAAAGACGCTTCCACGTTTCACCGGGAACCCCTTCCCCATCCAGCGTGAACATGAGCACGTCGCGGTTTCCGTTTTCAACGAAATGAAGGCGCGATTGAACCTGCGCACGTGTCCGCAGCCGAAACATGGGATGCGCTTTTCGCAGCGCGATGGCGTCGCGCACATACTTATAGAGCTCGATGTGGTCGCGCTTGAGCGTCCAGTCGACCTCGTTCACCGAATCGGGTGACTCGTACGAGTTATTGTTCCCGCCCTTGGTTCTCGCGAATTCTTCACCGCCGTGCATGAACGGCACGCCTTGCGCAGTCAGCAGTGCGAGGTAGCCAAGCTTCATCGTCTCGATTCGTAAGGCATCGTCCGCGCCCGGCATCGACTTCACCAGCTTGTCCCAGAGCACAAGGTTATCGTGGCAGGTCATGTAATTGATCGATTGACCAGGACTCGCGAGCCAGCCGCTGACTTGCAGTGCGCTCTTTAGGGCATCACGATTTGACCCGTTCTGGATCCATCCGGCATCTCCGCCGTCGGGTGAGCCTTTGAGCGCGTTCCGGAAATCGTCATTGAACGCTCCCGGTGGTATCTGGTGAAGCGCCGGCTTGTCGCTTTTGTCGCGCAGCGGCGAATTCCCGCCTGTCCACGGTTCTCCGAAAAGAATGATTCCCGGATGCAACTTGCGCAGCTCGCGGTCGGCCTGCCGCATGGTTTCCTGGTCGATTAAGGCCATGAGATCGAAGCGGAAACCGTCGACGCCGTACTCGCGGGTCCAGAATTTCAGCGAATCAAGGATGAGCCGACGTCCGTTAGGGGATTCGCTTTTGAACTCGTTACCGCAGCCCGAGCCGTTCGCCGTGGAGCCGTCCGGCATCCGCCGATAGTACTGATCAGGCGCGACCGCGAAGAGCGGTGCTTTGCCACCGGTGTGGTTGTAAACCACGTCCATAATCACGCAGATGCCGCGTTGATGCAGCGCCTTGATGAGGGCCCGGAGTTCATGCACGCGGCTGCTGTCGTTAGGATTGGTGGCGAACATTCCTTCCGGCGAAAAGAAATCGTCCGTGATGTAGCCCCAGTTGTAACTGCCCGATCCTTCGTCATTCTCGAAGTCCTGGACCGGCATCAGCCCGACATGGGTCACACCCAGCTCGACCAGATGATCCAAGGTCGTTTTGACGTCCGGTTCCTGCGGCAAAAACGTGCCGCCGTGCGTCCAGCCCAGGTATAAACCGGGATCCTTTGCTCCCGAGCTGGGCGCGACCGTGAAATCGCGCACATGCATTTCGTAAACAATCGCGTCAGTAGGCGAATCGAGCATCGGCCCGTGCGCCAGCGGCCTGGGCAAAGGCGTGATCCTCCCGCGGGAGCTGCTGGCCACGGCGTTAATCGCATAAGGGTCCAAAATTTCGCGTGCGTGCCTTGCGTCGTTAGGGTCGAGCAAATACGTGTAATATTTTCCGTGAAGATCCCCGCGAACGCTCAGGTCCCAGATTCCGTTCGACTCTTGTCTCAACGGCTTAACGGCGCGGCCGTCGTTCCCCGTAGGATCATTATAAACTACCAGGCTCACGCTCTTCGCTGCCGGCGCATAAACACGGAATGTGGTTGCTTGATGGGTGTAAAGCGCGCCGAAAGCGTTCTGTAACTGATCGCGCGTCGCCTCCTGAACTTCTTCCTCGCCTTGTTTCGCCTCTGCGCCCGCGGCGTTCTCTGCAGTGACCTTCGCTGGTTTTACCACCTTTGCTTCCTGGGCATATTTTGTCAGCGCGGCATCCGCTCGCGCAGCCAGATCGGTTGATTCGATCGGCACCTGACGCGTCCCGCCAAGATAATCGACCGTGACCATGCCCCCGCTGATTTCCTTGATTTTAACCGCGCTCCCGGCCGGGGCTCTCAACGAGCCGAAAGTCTTTGTGCCGGAAACCGCTGGGAACTCAAAAGCGTCGCGCAAGATGATTTCGTCAGGCCACGCTTCACGATGTTCCTGCAACCAAGCCACCGGGTCAGGCCGTGGCGTAGCGGATTGCGCGATCTCCGGTGTGGGTTCCGGCGTGGTCTCCGGTTGAGCCGTGCCGCCGGTGTGGTCTGCGATGAATTGTTTTACCGATTCCGTTAGGCGAGTAAGCGCTTGTTGAGGCGATTCGTGCCGGCGATAGGCGTCATAAGCAAATCCGGCCAGGGCCGCGAAAACAACGATCAGGATAAGCTCCGTGAGAGCTGAAATGTGTTTCTTGCGCCGCTTCTTGAACAATTTTTCTTCCGGAGACAACGGCTGCAGCGGCACATGCATCGGTGGCGCAAAAGCTGACGACACGCCTGCTTCGCCTTCTCCCTCTCCTCCCCCGTCGGGAGAGGGCTGAGGTGGGGATGATTCCTTCTCTGACGTGGCCAGCGTCGGCACTTTCACCTTCTCCTGACAATTGGGGCACTCGATCTCCTCCCCACCCCAGGAATCATCGATCTCCAAGTTTTGCCGGCACGCCGGGCAATCAAAATTCAGAAAAGCCACGCGGAATCTTTACCGCAATTCTGGCGAAAAACCGAAAAAATTGGGACCTTACCAGCTTCCTCTGCAGCGAGTCCGTCCGAATCCCCGTAATTCGCGACTACTTCACCGTGATTTGCGAGGGATCTTTCGCGATGATTTGCGGTTTCTTGTCGTGTTCCGCGATGGTGCCAGAAACAGTAATCGTCTTGCCCTCGTAGTCGGTGTAGTTCGAGAACTTGTCGGCCGACTTTGCCGGAATAAAGACCGTGAACGGGTTGTTAGGATGCCGTCCGTCCATGTCGAGAAAGATGCTGCCACCGTCGGCCTTATGAACGGACTCGACTTTGCCCGTGACTTTGGCGGCCTGACCAATGTGCTGAGCAGCTTCGCTGGTTTTAACTTCGGCAGCTGCCTCGTCGGCTGCACGAAGTGGAAGGACCAAGCCTAATCCGATGGCGAGAGCAATAAGAGCGTGCGTCTTCATGCTTGAAGTCTGAACAAAATTCGAGTGAGTGTCGAGTGGAACGCGCCGGCGCGCTCGTGCGTCTCCAGGCTAAGATGTTTCACTCCGCTGAAGTGAATCGATAACCGATGCCTGGCTCCGTGGTTATTAACGTCGGTTTCGCAGGATCGGACTCAATCTTTTGTCGCAAGTGCGTCACATAGACGCGCAAATATTGCCGATGCTCCTCCGACTTCGGGCCCCAGATTTCGCGAAGGATGTAGCGATGGGTAAGAACCCGGCCCGGATGCCTGACAAGCAAGCGAAGCAGCGCGTATTCAGTTGCCGTGAGTTTGATGTCCTTGCCTTCTCGGCTAACGACATGAGATGTAAGATCGACTAACAGATCGCCGCTCTTGAACACGGAAATCTCTTCGGCAGGCCGCGTCTTGCGCTGAGCCGCCCGCAAACGGGCAAGCAATTCGGCCGTGCTAAATGGCTTGGTAACGTAATCTTCCGCGCCCGCATCGAGCGCGGCGACTTTTTCCTGCTCGTCATCGCGCACGGTCAACACCAGCACCGGCGTCTCACTCCACTCACGCAGCCGCTTTAAAACCACCAGCCCATCCATGTCCGGCAACCCAAGGTCGAGAAGAATCACGTCCGGGCGGCGAGTAGCAACTTCTGCCAGTCCGTCCTGACCGCTTTCGGCTTCGCGGACCTGGTAGTTCGCAGCTTCCAAGGCGACCCGCAGGAGCCGCCGGATTTGGACCTCATCATCAATAATGAGCGCGACGGGCTTCATGCCTGGCCCAAAGCTCCCATGGCTTCTCCCGGCAAACGCATTTGTTCGCTCAGAGGAATGCGAATTGAAAAACAGGCGCCGCCGCCCTCGCGGTTGCGCGCTGCGATTTCGCCGCCATGCGCTTCGACAAGCTGGCGCGCGATCGACAAGCCCAAGCCCGAGCCCTCCAGCAGGCGTGGATCGGACCGCGATAGAATTTTTCGAAGACTTTGTTGCTCTTCGCCCGGAGCGAGACCGGGCCCGCGATCCAACAACGAGAATGTGATCGCGGAATCATCGTGCACGACGCGGGCGTCGATCGGTTCCTTCTGACTTCCGTAGGCGGCCGCATTCGAAAGCAAGGTAATCAAGGCCTGATCGATCAAACGCGAATCGACTGAAATCATCGGCAGATCCCTGGCGACGGTAACCTTGACCGCGTCCTCTTTCAGTCCGGTCCGCGCGACAGCCTCGCGCAAAATCTCCGCCGGATCGCACCATTCACGGACCGGTTGAAGCAGCCCGGATTCCAAACGCGTCGCATCGAGCAAATGATCGACCGTGCGAGTAAGGCGCCGCACCGCCTGTTGCAGTTCGGCGCGATCCGGCTGCGTTTGTTGCAGCGCCGCCGACATCGCTGCGAGCGGTGTTTTCAATTCATGCGAAACAGAATCGAACAAGTGCTTTTTGCAGTTTCTGGGATTGACGGGCAATTTGCGCGGCGCGGCTTTCTTCAAGCGCGCGCTCTTTGTTAACGAAAAGCGCGAGCTGCGCGGCAAACGCGTCCAGCAATTCGCGTTGCTCCAGCGTCGGCGGAGAATCGAGACGAACACTGAGCACGCCTTCGGCGCGATCGCCGGTCACGAGAGGAATGTGAAGAGATTCGGCATCGGGAAGCGTGTCGGTCGACTTGCCCGCCACTTGTTTTTTCTGAAACGCCCAGACGGCGACGCTTTCCTCTTTGGTCGAAGGCAGGAAAGTGCTTGCCGGATTGCGCGAAAGCCGGTTTCGTCGCGAAGCCACACGGCGACGTCAGCCTTGAAAGAATTGCTTGATCAGCGCCAAAACTTTCGGCAACGCTTCATCGCGATCGCGACTGGCCGCGAGCACGCGGGTTAACTGATATAGCGCAGTCGCCCGTTCTTCGCGGCGGCGCTCTGCTTGTTCGCGCTCGCGCAGTTGGGTCGCGAGATGCGCAATCACCAGCGCGATCACGAAATAAGCACAGAACATCATCAGGTCGTGAAATTGGCCGATGTAAAAAGTGAAACGCGGCGGAACGAAAACGAAAATCCCAAAGCAGCGCGCTGAGCGCCGCCAGAAACAGTGTTGGCCACGGCCGCAGGCGCGTGCCGGCGAAAACAACCGCGAGCAAATAGAAGAGCGCGATCGCCGAGTAACCGGTGTAACGAACGATCACCAGCGAAGGCGCGGTCACGGCTGCGGCGATGACAAGCGCGATTCCAAAGTCGCGCCAAGGCGTGCGCGCCAAACGTTCCTCGATCGTTTCCCGCCGCGGCGACATCGCTTCCTCCGAGGGAATCATGTGGATGTCGATGTTGCCGCTGTTGCGCATCAGCCATCGCAACGGATCGCGCCGCGAATAGCCGGGCCAGCGGCCGCCGAGCGGTTTCCCGATTACGATTTGCGTGACGTTATGCTGACGCGCGATGCGCAATAAGCGCCGGCCCGACATCGTTTCCCGGTGTGGAAACCACTTCTGCGCCTAGCTGGCGCGCCAGCGCAAGATAACGTGTCAGGCGTGTCTGTTCCTCCGATGTCAGCGGCCGCGGCCGCTCGATGTTTGCCACGATCCAGGAAGCTTCCATCGATGAAGCCAGCCGCCGGGTATAACGAATCAGTCGCTCGGAATAAGGACTGGCGCTGACGGCGACGAGCAACCGATCGCCGCTTTTCCACGGCCCGGCGAATATTTTCCTCCGACATGATGTCGCGCAAATCGCGATCGACATGCTCGGCCACGATGCGCAGCGCCATTTCGCGCAGCGCAGTGAGATTGCTTTCGCGAAAGAAATTTTGCGCGGCCCAGTCAGCGCGTTCTCCCAGATAAACTTTTCCTTCCGCCAAACGCCCGCGCAGTTGCTCCGGAGTCAGATCGACGAGAACGATTTCATCTGCCAGATCGACCATGGAGTCGGGAACCGTTTCACTGACGGAGACGCCGCTGATCTGCCTGACAGTGTCGCTGCGGCTGGCGACATGCTGGACATTCAGCGTCGTGTAAACATCGATGCCGGCATCGAGCAGCTCGAGCACGTCCTGGTAACGTTTCGGATGACGCGAGCCGGGGGCATTGGTGTGCGCGAGCTCATCGACCACCGCCAGACCGGGATGCCAGGTCAGAATGGCGTCGAGATCCATTTCGGTCAGGCTCGTTCCGCGATACTCCACCTGCGTGCGCGGCATGATCGGCATGCCTTCGAGCAACGCCTTCGGTTTCTTTGCGCCCGTGGGTTTCGACAATGCCGATAACGACTTCGCAGCCTTCCGTTTGCTTTTGCCGCGCCGCCTGCGAGCATGGCGTAGGTCTTGCCCACGCCGGGCGACATCCCGAAGAAAATCTTCAGCTTGCCACGCGAAGCCTGTGCTTCCTCGCGCTTCAGTTGCGCGAGAATTACATCCGGATCAGGCCGTTCGGCCTCGTTCATGTGGCAAACCTACGCGGCAGGCCCTCTTTGTTCAAAAGTGGTAAATTACGTCGGTGACGAACGCCAACTGACTGGCATCGCGCCCGTTGTTGTAGGCTTTGGCTTCGTATGAGTGGTCGAACCGCAGCTCGGGCCGAATAGTGATGATCTTGTCCGGCCACCAGGTAATGCCGATCGAATGCTCGGAATACTGCGTCGCAAAACCCGTGCGGCTGCCAACCTTGTCATCAAAGTATTCGTTGCGAACAGTGAAGAAGGTTCCCGGCGAGAGACGGAACATGGTGTAATTGACCACCGCCCACTCGGGCGCATAACCGTCATGCACCGGGAAGAAGCCGTTCTGGAACGGCACATCCTTTGTCGGGTGGGACGTCGCATCCAGCATGTAACATGTACCACGCTTCCGTAGCCGTATAAATTTTGTCGTTGAACTTGTGCGTCCAGGTTCCCACGAACTGTTGCAGATTATTGTAGCCGAACTCGCCGTTGTTGAAGCTATTCGCGCCGGCATAAATTGAATCCATCTGGTTAGGCGCAGTCCACTGAATCATGACCGTGCCGGTGACCTGCCGTCCCGGATCCTTTTGCCAAATGGCGACGTCCGTGCCGCAATCGATTCCCGCCTGGATGGTCCACTCCTTGTTGAGCTTGGTGGTTGTGAAAATTCCTTCGTGGCAATAATCGTCGAAGCTGTAGAGCAGCGAATGCGACGCCATGAGATTGTTAGGCGCCAATTGCGCTTCGATATCGGGCTCGGAGATAATTCGCCCGATCCTGATGTTCATTCCCTCGAAAAAGTTCGGAATGTAGAGGTCAAGATAGATCATCGGCATATCGAAACCGGCGTAGCTGTTGTGTTTCAACAACTGGTCGCTCAGAAATCCGTAGGTCGTAGTGAAGCGATAATCCAATCCGTAGAGACCTGAGATTCGAAAACCCCAATCAACGTGATCCGTCTGCGCCTCGTCTGGCAGTCGCTCGAGGTAGAGCACGATTTGGTTCAGTTCCATTCGGTTAGGCCGCAGATCATAGATCAGCGGAAAGTTTCCGTTCTCGCTCGTCTTGGATGGATGTGAAGTGCTGATGTTTCCCGAGACATTGACCCAGCCATACATCTGGACCTTGCTCTCTTTGACAGACTGACCGCCGGGACCGTCGTATATTGCCTGCATCAGTGGGTAAGGCGGAAGCTCGCCGGGATCGCCGATGATCTGGCTGCCGCCAATCTGCCAATCCCCCGCAGGGAATGGAGGCGAATCGAACGGAGCTGGCGGAATGCGCCGCGTCGAAGGGGTTGGCGGAGCATCGGGCGACGGTGGCACGTTTGCCGGCGTGCCTAACTGTTCCAGCATCGCTTCATCGAAGCGTTTCCAAAACGGTTCGCGCAATTTGCGCGCTGCGGCTTCCGCCTTCGCCTGGTCTTCCTTCGCCTTGGCTCGCGCCTCCGCGCTCATTTTTGCCTTTTTCTTCGATGTCACCCGGTGAGGCGAATTCATGGCCTCCTGCGCGTGCAAGGGCGAGAACGCTACCATGAGTGCAGTCGCGATTAACAGGCTCTTGTTCCTATTCATTTTTCCTCCTTCTAATTTTAGAAACTTCAATTAGTGAGCGGCATCGAGTGCGAGATTAAGGCGCAACACATTCACACGCGGCTCGCCCAGCAAACCGAACTGCGGCAGTTCGGTCCCTCGATCGATAAGCTTCGAGATCTTTTGTGGCGGCAGGTTCCTAGCAGCTGCCACCCGTGAAATCTGGCAGCGCGCCGCTTCAGGCGAGATGTGCGGGTCAACCCCACTGCCCGACGCGGTCAGCAGATCGACTGGCGCATCCGCTCCAAACCGGGCCCGTCGATCGTCGATGGCTTTTTTCAGGTCCGCGCTAGTGGGTCCCTTGTTGCTTGCACCGGATGGAACCGTAGCGAAATCCGCCGCTGAAGGTCGGGGCCAGAAATATCGCGGCGATTCAAATTTTTGGGAGAGCAAATCCGATCCGACAAGCGCTCCACTCTCAACCACGCGGGAGCCATTGGCCTGATGCTGAAAACAGAGCTGGGCGATTCCGGTGATGAGCAGAGGATAAATCACGCCCGTTACAAACGTCAGTACCACATAAGCGCGTAACGACTGAAAAATTGTCTTCATTTTTGCTCCTTTGGCGGTCAAAGCGGATTGGGTAGAAACCACGTCCACATGAGGTCGCAGTTCAGTTGCTCATCACCAGCGCGGTCGTTAACTATCTCGATTCTTTTCGCGCGGCCGTTTTCGCGAGAATCGAATGGAACGAAGATGAACACATAGGTACGCGTCCCGACCGTCCGCGACACCCGGCGCCGATTGATCAGCCGTCGGAATGTTTTGCGACTGGTGAAGTAGAGATTCATGCGTTTACGCGAGCCGCAGCGCGACCAGCGCCAGGTCGATGACTTTGATTCCGATGAACGGGGCGATCAGGCCGCCGACGCCGTAGACTAAAAGATTTCGCAGGAGAACCTGCGCAGCGCCGACGGCTCGATATTTCACGCCGGCCAGCGCCAGCGGAATCAGGGCCACAATAATGAGGGCATTGAATATGACCGCGCTTAGAATGGCGCTCTCCGAGGAATGTAACCGCATGATGTTGAGCGCGGACAGCGGACCCCCTATTCCTGCTGAGGCAGCGTAGAGCAAGCCGAACATTGCCGGGAGAATCGCAAAATACTTGGCCACGTCATTGGCGATACTGAACGTCGTTAGGGCGCCGCGTGTCATCAAAAGTTGCTTCCCGATCTCAACGATTTGGATCAGCTTGGTCGGGTTACTGTCGAGATCGACCATGTTTCCGGCTTCGCGCGCCGCCTGCGTCCCGGTGTTCATGGCCACACCGACATCGGCCTGCGCGAGTGCGGGCGCGTCATTGGTTCCGTCACCCGTCATGGCGATCAGCCGGCCTTCCGCCTGTTCGCTGCGAATCCTTCGCAGTTTGTCTTCCGGCGTTGCCTGGGCCATAAAATCGTCCACCCCGGATTCGGCGGCGATGGCCGCGGCTGTCAGCGGATTGTCACCCGTTATCATGACCGTTCGGATGCCCATTTTGCGCAGCTGCGCGAAGCGCTCCTTCATCCCGCCTTTGACGACGTCCTTGAGCTCGATCGCGCCTAACGTCACCAGGTCAGCCGCCACGACTAATGGCGTGCCGCCGCGCCGCGAGATGTCCTCAACAATCCCCTGCGTCGCCGGTGGAAAAACGCCTCCCGCGGACTGCACAAATTCCTTAACAGCGTCGGCGGCTCCCTTGCGCACGCGGTTCAGCGGACCGGAACCGTTCGCATGCAGATCAACGCCGCTCATTCTTGTTTGGGCTGAGAACGGAACGAACGTGGCCTCCAGTTCCTGCATCTCCCGGCCGCGAAGTCCGAATTTTTCTTTCGATAAAACGACAATGCTCCGGCCTTCTGGTGTCTCGTCGGCCAGGGAACTCAATTGCGCAGCCGCAGCCAGTTCTTCTTGCGAGATACCGGGCGCCGGGTGAAACGCGACCGCCATGCGATTGCCCATGGTGATCGTGCCGGTCTTGTCGAGAAGCAGAACATCGATATCGCCCGCTGCTTCGACCGCGCGTCCGCTCGTCGCCAAAACGTTTTGCCGGACGAGCCGGTCGATCCCGCTGATGCCGATGGCGCTGAGCAATCCACCAATGGTGGTCGGGATCAGGCAAACGAGCAGCGAAACCAAAACTGGGATGCTGACGTTCACGGCATTCGTCTGGCCGGCAGCGTTCTCGCTGTAATGCGCAAAGGCCGGAAGCGTAAAGACCGCCAGGATAAAAAGGGCCGTCAGGCTCACTAGTAAAATGCTGAGCGCAATTTCGTTAGGGGTTTTCTGTCGTCGCGCGCCTTCGACCAGGCTGATCATCCGGTCGATAAATGTGTTCCCCTGCTCGCTCGTGATACGAATTACGATTCGATCGCTCAGCACGCGTGTCCCGCCTGTGACTGCGCTGCGGTCGCCACCGCTCTCGCGAATGACCGGGGCCGATTCGCCGGTGATGGCGGATTCGTCGACGCTCGCAATTCCCTCGATGACTTCACCGTCACCAGGAACAATATCGCTAGCCTGGCAAACAACGGTGTCGCCCTTCTTTAAATCGCTCGCAGCGACCTTTTCTTCGGTGCCGTTGATAAGGCGGCGCGCCATCGTTGTCGTGCGCATCCGGCGCAACGCTGCGGCCTGCGCCTTGCCCCGGCCTTCCGCCATGGCCTCGGCGAAATTCGCAAAGAGCAAAGTGAACCAGAGCCAGAGTGTGATTTGGAAATTGAAGCTTCCGAAGTGGAACATCGTTATCGCCGAAGTCCACACCGCCCCGACAAGGACCACGAACATCACCGGACTGCGCCATTGCACCCGCGGATCGAGTTTCTTGAACGAATCCAGAATCGCCGGACGAATCAGCGCCGGATCGAAAATGGAAGATTTCGCACGCGTGGCCATAACTAGAACGTCCTCCCGGAAAGCATCAGGAAATGCTCGACGATTGGGCCGAGCGACAAGACTGGGAAAAATGTGAGCGCGCCGACGATCAAGACGACGGACACGAGCAGGATCGTAAAAATCGGGCCATTAGTCGGAAATGTGCCGCTCGATGGCGGAGCCGTCTTCTTTTTTGCCAGACTGCCGGCGATCGCCAGCACTGGCACAATGATGGCAAAACGCCCAACAAACATGGTGAGCGAAAGCATGTAGTTATACCAATCGGTGTTCGCGTTCAGGCCGGCAAAGGCGCTGCCATTGTTCGCCGCCGCCGAGGCAAAGGCGTAGACCACTTCGCTGAGCCCGTGAGGTCCCCCGTTGTTCAAGCTGTTCAGCGCAGCCGGATAAAGCATTGTCGCCGCGCTGCCGCACAAAATCACCACGGCGGGCGCGAGCACGGCGATGACCGCCCATGTCACTTCGCGCGCTTCGATTTTCTTGCCGAGATATTCCGGCGTTCGCCCAACCATGAGGCCGGCGATGAAAACCGTCAGGAGGACGAACATGAGCATGCCATAAAAGCCGGCGCCGACGCCGCCGAAGACCACTTCGCCGAGCATCATGTTGACGAAGGGCACCAGACCGCCGAGCGGCGAAAGCGAATCGTGCATGGCGCTAACGGCGCCGCACGAAGCATCGGTCGTGACGGTCGCAAAGAGCGCGGAATTAAACTGGCCAAAGCGGACTTCCTTGCCTTCGAGAGACGATGTCGTTAGGCCGAGAGCCGGATTTGGTTGCAACTCCGCCCACCAAAGTGTCGCGAACCCGGCCAGGAACAGGACGAACATCGCACCCCAGATGGCCCATGCCTGGCGGCGATCGCGCGCCATCAGGCCCAGCATGTAAACCAGCGCCGATCCGAACCAAAAGATCACGAAAACCTCAATGAAGTTGGTCAGCGGCGTTGGGTTTTCGAAAGGATGCGCGCTGTTTTGGCCAAGGAATCCGCCACCGTTTGTGCCTAACTGCTTGATTGCAATCTGCGAAGCCATCGGCCCGAGCGGAATCTGTTGTTGCGCGCCTTCAATCGTCGTCGCCGTCGGATAAGCGTCGAATGTTTGAACGACGCCCTGCTGCGCGAGCACAACCGCAATCAGGATCGACAAAGGCAAAAGGAGATAAAGCGTGCACCGAGTGAGATCGGCCCAAAAATTCCCGATGCTCTGCGCCTGTTTGCGCACCAGGCCGCGTGCGAGCGCCACGGCAATGGCGATGCCGGTGGCCGCGCTGACAAAATTGTGCACCGCGAGCCCGGTCATCTGCGTGAAATAGCTCATGGTGTTTTCACCGGAATAAGCCTGCCAGTTCGTGTTCGTGGTGAAGCTGACGGCCGTGTTCACGGCCAGTGCGAACGGCACGTTAGGCAAATGCTGCGGGTTCAACGGCAGCCATTGCTGCGTCAACTCGATGAAGAGCAACACGACGCCGCCGACGATGTTGAAGACGAGCATCGCGACTGCGTAGGCCTTCCAGGACATTTCCTGCGCCGGATCAACGCCGGAGAGCTTGTAGATCCAGCGCTCGAAGGGTCCAAACACCCGCCAAAGAAAATGACTGTCGCCGGCAAACACGCGAACCATGAATCGGCCGAGAGGCGGCGTGATAAGTATCAGGCCGGCGACGAACAGCGCCAGCTGACCAAAGTCTCGTGCGTGCACATCCAGACTTTGGGCCAGTGCGGCGCGGGACGTTAATTAAAGCGCGACCGAAGAACGTTAAAAAATCATTAAAATCGCCCGCGAAGGAGTAATGACGTTATTCGGCCGCGGTTACGGCTATGGAAAAGAGCTAGATGACAAAATGACACCGCGGCCCGTCGGTATCGAACACTCACGGAGGCGGCCCGGTCGTGTGCTGATTTGAGAATCAGGCTACTCGTCCCAGATCATCCCGCGCTCGGATAGCCTGTGGCGAAGGGTACTCATATCGAGCCGCGCACCACACGAAGGACAAAGGCAGACCCTGGCCACTAAATAGGCTAAAGGCTTCTTGAATGGCTGATTGCAGTGGGGGCAAAACCAGTCGATCGATTGCTTATCGAAAAGCTCATCAGACAAGAGGGACCCTCGTCTACTTACGGAGATAACCTATTTATTTCCCATTGGTCCCGTGAGCATTAGCTACCATAGCCGCCCGAACCGGCTGATGCCTGGGGATAAAGACTCAAAGAAGGCAGACGGGCCTTACCGGCGGCCCCGCCGGACTTGACGAAAAGCCCCTTCGTAGCCAGCCTGCCCGCAGTTCTTTGTTCTGCCTAACGCCTGCGGGAGCAGTCGCGGCGGGGAACCCAACTTCCGTTTCGGCGGAGCGGGGCGAACGGTGTGCGACATCGAGAGCATTTTGTGGCTCCAGCCCGACAGCTAACCTCGTCAGCTTCATTAAAGGCAAACGGATGTCCGCAGGGAACCGGCTCCAAGAGCGTGAAGCAGCTCGTCGCGCGAGTGCCGCTTCCTTTGAGCCGATGATCATTGAATACAGTTAGGTTAACGGTCCAAGACCAAGCGCCGAGGCTTTGATATTTTAATGAGTCACCTAAACATTCGTAGATGATCGCCGCGAACATTAAGCGCCCTCGCAACGTCGACGTTCCCCGCGCGGCCGCCATTCTTTACGGTGATTGGGGAACGAGCAAAGCCTACGTCATCGGGCTCGCCTTTGCCGTCGGCGGTTACGCTTCCTTTTGGTTGATCGCCGCCATGTGCGTGCTGACCGCGCTCGTCGGTCTCAATTACATGGTCATCTGCCGTTTGTATCCCGATGGAGGCGGAGTTTACGCAAGCGTGCGCCATCGCAGCGAAGTGATTTCGATCGTTGGCGCTTTTCTGCTCATCGCGGATTACCTCGTGACCGCGGCCATCAGCGCCCTCTCCGCTTTCCAATACCTCGGCGTGCCGCACCCGGAAAAATTTGCCGCCGCCGCCATCCTGCTGATCGGCTTGCTCAATTTACTCGGCCCGAAACACACCGGCGGACTCGCTTTTCTGATTTCCGTTCCCACCGCCATCGTGGTGGTTGTTCTGGCTCTCTTCTGTATTCCGCATCTGCACGAGGCCATCGGACACCTGGAGCCATTGCACGGCGGATTTTGGCATAACTGGGCCGGGTTTGTCGGCATCGTGCTCGCGCTTTCCGGCGTTGAAGCGATCGCCAACACCACCGGCGTAATGAAGCTCGATCCCGGAAGCGACGACTCCCGCCCGTCCGTCAGGAAAACTTCCACGCCGGCGATTCTCTGGGTCATGGTCGAAGTTTGCGTCTTCACCGCGTTTCTTGGGTTGGCCATGCACGCGCTCGGTGGATTGCACATTTCAAATGGCGACGTCGATGCGCCGCATGCCGCCGGCGTACGCGACTACATGCTGCGTTACATGGGCGAAGTCTTCGTTGGCGGCGCGCTTGGACCGACCTTGGGTCACACCTTCGGTTTCATCGTCAGCATCGTTTTCGGACTTCTTCTGCTCTCCGCGGTCAACACATCCATCGTCGACTTGATCACCATCCAATTCCTCATGGCGCGCGACCGGGAGCTTCCAAAAATTTTCCAACGCCTCAATAAATGGGGCGTCCCGGCAATCGGCATGGCCCTGGCGACCGTTGTCCCGATGTTGCTCGTCCTGATGGTTAAGGATGTCTCCGGTCTGGCTGATCTTTACGCGGTCGGCGTCGTCGGCGCCATCGCTACCAATCTCGGCGCAACCGCGACCGATCGGAAACTCACGATCAAAAAGTGGGAACGCGGACTGATGCTCGCGACTTTCGTCGTCATGAGCGGGATCGAATTGTCGCTCCTGATCGACAAGCCCAACGCGCGTTATTTCGCGGTCACGATTCTGGCCGTCGGCCTGATCCTGAGGGGACTCGTGCAAGAGCGCCGAATGAAAAAGGCCGCGAAACAAGTGCCAGAGACTTTGCCGGTGTCGATGAAAGTGCCGACTAACGAGGGAACTGCGGTTGTGCCGACGAGCGCGGAGGCAATCCTTTGCGCTATTCGCGGAACAGGAAGAACCCTTGATTTCGCGCAGCGCGAAGCACGTGAGACGGGGCGGCGGCTTTATCTTCTTTTCGTTCGCGAACAGCAATTCATGACCGAACAGGATACGAAACGAAAATGGCAGGACGATCCCGAGGCGTCGAAGATCTTCAGCGAAGCCCGCGATCGAACCATGCCAGACTCGGCAGCGCCGCTCTTTTGCTACGCCGTCAGTCCATCGGCTGCTGAAACCATCGTCGACATCGCAGCCACGCTGGGAGCTTCACGCGTCATTCTTGGCGCACCGCAGCGCGGGTCGCTTATGAATCTGATTCGGGGAAGCGTCGTGCGCGAAGTATCGCACGCGCTTCCGGAAGATATCGATCTGCTAATTTACGCCTGACGATTCTCTAACCGCGGATTACGCGGATTCTCGCGGATTTCTTGACCATGACATCCCGACCGGCCCGAGGTCGGGGCCGGCTTTTCGGCTCTGGGCAAGAATTGGTCCGTAGCGATACTCGTTAGGCAGTCCGGAAAATCATCCTCTTGGAAACATCCGCGTTAATCCGCGTAATCCGCGGTTAGAAACCTCGGCGCATTTTGTGACCTTTGCGCGAGCCTCAGAATTCCAGCACCAGATCGTCTTCGCAGAAATCGAACTTCTTGGCCTTAGTTTCCGAGCCGTCGTCAAAGATCGCTTTGATGTACCATTCGCAATTCGATTTGTTGGTCGATTTATCCCACTTGAGGGTGATCGTTTCGCCGGCTCCAATCCCCGCCCGGCCGACATCAAACGTGCCGTAATCTTTTCCGTCTTCCGACGCGAGCAGCTTCTTTATCTTGTCGCTCGTGGTGTTGTGGACCTTGAAAGAATACTCTTCGTCACTCGAGGACTCTGCTTCCTTCGCTTCCTTTTTTTCCTTTTTGCTCTCGCCTTTGACGGTGAACTTCAACGTCGTCGCCAGGTCGCCGTCCGAATAAATCTCCAAACGATATTTCCCGACCGGCCAGCCTTTACTCGGCTTTGACAGCGAAAAATCACCGTCGTCGGTGTCGCCGGGCAGCGTGAGCGTCTTCTCGTCGATCTTGGAATTAGCCGGAGCCTCATCGCCAACATCTTCCGCAATCCATAGCGCCCGCAACTTCGTGCCTTCCTCCGCGCCTTTGGTCTTGAACACAGCGTGAATTTTCGGCGTGTCCGAGGAAAACGAATTCGTCGGCTCTTCGTCTATTCCGGTCGATAACGCGGCTTTGACCTTTACATCTCCTGCGCGCGCCATGGCGGCGCAGATGATCATGCCAACAAAGAGAGCCAGGGGTTTTTTCATGCGCGCTTTTGCTTAGAGACAGATGGTTTGCGAAGCAAGCTTTCTTCGTCACCAGGCTCGCGTAATTCATCGTCCTACAGCGATCTTAATTATTAACTGAATAAATCTTCATTTTGCGCAATAATGCCCGTCTGTGCGTTTCCTTTCGCCTTTTCCAATCAAGAAACTTCGCATCGTATTCGCCTCGCTCCTTTGCCTGAGCGGTTTCCTCTTCGGCGGCCTGGCCTTGAGCGACTTGTCGATCCTGCATCGACCAGAAGGCGAACGTGCTGAACGCAGTATGCCGATCGCGGGAGAACGCTTCGACGACCTCAATCGCCTTGAGTTGGATTGGAACAACCGACTGACTTATCCCACCGGAAAATTTAGTTCCGCCTGGGTCCAGGCCGCAGCGGTGCAGGATTCGAAGATCCTTCGGGCGTGCCTTTCGGCCTCAAAACATTCAAGCTTAACCAGCCGCAGACGTCAGCGCTGAGCCTCAATGCGAGCAGCTTCACCTCGCTCGGGCCCCAGCCTTTGCAAATGTCCGGCTGCTCCGGCTGCAATAATTACGGCCTAACCGAAGGCCGGGTTAACGACATCGTGATCGATCCAACGACGACAACGAACGGCAGCATCGTCGCCTATCTCGGCTCCGACGGTGGCGGTGTCTGGAAAACGACCAATTGCTGCAGCAGTTCGACGACATGGAATGTCGTGACTAACGATCCTCTCATTTCGACGATCAGCATTGATACGCTGACGATTGATCCTAACGATCACAACACCATCTATGCTGGAACGGGCGACCTGAACTACGGCTCATTCTCGATGGGCAGCCACGGTATCCTGAAGTCGAGCGACGGCGGCAATACCTGGACGGTTCTCGGTGCGGACGTCTTTGGCGCGGCTCTGTCCGAACCGGCTGGTCAGTTCCCGCAATATCAGGCGGTCGGAAAAGTCCGGGTCGATCCGCGTAACAGCAACAACGTGGTCGCCGGGACCAAGAGCGGGCTCTATTTCTCGTACGACGCCGGCAATACCTGGGCTGGCCCGTGCACGACAAACAACTTCGCGAGCATGCGCCAGGACATCACCGGCCTCGCCTTGATCGACGCCGGCAGCGTGACGCGAATCATCGCCGCCGTCGGCGTGCGCGGGTTCGCCACCGCCGTGCAGGTACAATTTGAATCTAAATGGAGCCAACGGAATCTACGCCGGCAGCATGCCCGCGAGCGGTTGTCCGGGAGACTTTGTCCCGATCACGACCAACGCCAACGGATGGACCGGACTGAACGCGACCAGTGGAACGGCCTACGTCAATTCGACAACCGGCAATCAGTTAGGCCGGATCGACATGGCAGTCGCGCCGAGCAACTCGAATTACATTTATGCCCAGGTCCAATCGATCAGGCCCAACTCGGGCGGATGCGGAAGCGTCGCCGGCTGCCAGCTCGGGGCTTATCGGACAACGGATGGCGGCGTGACCTGGACGCAGATTCCCGGCTCGCTCGGAACTTCGCTGACCGATTGCGCCGGCAGTTCAGGGGATTACAACCAAAACTGGTACGACCAGGGCATCGCCATCGATCCGAACAACCCGAATCGCGCCTTCTTCGATACCTTTGAGGTCTGGTTCTGGGACGGCAGCACCCAGGCGACATCTTCGCTGCCATGGAACGACCTGACCTGCGCATACAATTCGCCTAACAAGGGCGTTCACCCTGATCAGCATGCTCTCGCCTTTGTTCCCGGTTCTTCGAGCATCCTGCTGGCCGGCGACGACGGCGGCGTGCACGGCACGACCAACGCAAACCTGGTTACCGGCGCGACCGATCCCACCTGGTTTAACATGGATGCCGGTTTAAACACCATTGAGTTTTACTCCGGCGACATCAGTGGAAACTTCGCCACCTCGGCGGCGCCTCAAGCCAGCGGCGGAGCCCAGGACAATGGCGCCGCCTCCGTATCGTTTCAGCGGATCGCCGACTGGCCCGGCCCAGTGGCAGGCGGGCAAAGGCGGCGACGGATTTTATTCGCGCATCGATCCGGTCGGCACCGGATCGAGCCTGCGCTTTTTTCAGGGAAACAACAACGGCACGGTCAGTCGCTGCGTCAGCAACTGCACCTCTTCGGGGGCGTCCTGGGGGAATGTCACCGGCGGCTGGAGCGGAGACATCGCAGGCTTTCATGCTGCCTTTCGATATTTTCCACGGTGGAATCCCAGGCGGTGACGATTGCCCGCCGGCGGGCGTTCCCGGCGGTTGTGGACATTTAATCGCCGGAACGACGCGTGTTTGGGAATCGATCGCCGGAGGAAACCTCTCCATGTCGGGATCCTGGCACATCACGAATAATCCGACGACGCAGAACATGACCAAGCAGGCGCTGGCCGATCGCTCGTTTATCAACCAGGTGAAGTACTCGCCGAAATACCAGAGCGTCGCGATTGCCGGGACTAACGACGGCAACGTCTGGATTGGTTTCAATCTCGGGGCGAATGTCGCGGCGCAGGCAACCTGGGTCGATGTCACGGGCGGCAACACCATTTTGCCTAACCGGCCTGTGCTCGGTATTTCCCTCGACCCAACGGTCTCGGCCGCCAACACGCCGGTGGGCTACGCTGCCGTCGGTGGATTCGTGGCCAACACACCGTCAACGCCGGGCCACCTCTTCCAGGTGACCTGCGGCGTAAACTGTTCGTCGTTCACCTGGGCTGACAAAACCGGCAATCTCCCCGATATCCCGATTGATTCCGTGATCTCGAATCCCAATGTGCCTAACCAGGTCTTTGCCGGCACGGATTTTGGCCTCTACTACACCAACGACATCAGCGCCGCTTCGCCGATCTGGTACCGCTTCGAGAATGGAATGCCGCACGCCATGATTTGGGATATGCAAATCGATCGCGGCTCCACCACTCTCTCCGTTTGGACACGCAGCCGCGGGGCTTATGTGTGGCCCTTGCCAACCTCGGCGATTGCGGCCCCGTCACTCCAAATCGTTTCCATCACACACTTGCCTAACAACCATGTTGTTCTGCAATGCAAAGGCGTGCCGGCTGCGGTCAACCGCGTGGAAGCCTCGCCTGACTTGAGCGCGGGCAGTTTTATGACCATCGGGTCGCCGGTGGCAGACGGCACCGGTTCCTTCTCGTTCGAAGATCCGAATCCCGATAACCTGCAAATGCGGTTTTATCGGATTGCCTATCCGTAGCGGACGGGAACCTCTATCGGCGAAGCTGCCAGCTTCCCGTCTCATTTAATCGGGAAGCTAACAGCTTCCCCTACCGAAAATAATGGGACGAGACGGAGCTCGTCCCTCCATGCGACCCTTGAGGCTCTAAACTAATTCGACTCACCCATTTGCCGCAGATATTCCCGGTCCCAGGCCGCGGGAATACTTTCGCGCGGCGAATAGGGGCCCGATTGATAAGCCCGCGACGAGATCCCCTGTTGGCTCAATTCGCAGACATGCCAGTCCTGTCGATTGACCATGTCCCAAAACTCGACCGCGTCGTTCGGGTTAAAATCATTTCGCTCAAAGGCCTGCGGAGCAAAGAGCCATTCGCATGAAATGAGCGTTCGCTCCGGTGACAACGGCCGGAGTGTGTGCACCATCACATAATCCGGATGCAAACTGAGCAGCATGTTCGGAAAGATTGAATAGTAAAAAACCCGGTTGGAGCCGCGATCCGCAATCGGCAGGGCGCAGGCGTTGCCGCTGTTCGTTAGGCTGCGACCGGCATCGACGGTCATGAACCCTCCCAGAAACGGGCCCTCGCAAAGATCGTTCTTGGCCGAGTCCGACGGCGACAGTTTCGTCAGCTCCGGATGTACCCCCGAACAGTGATAACACTCGGAGTAGTTCTGGAACATCAGCTTCCAGTTCGCCTTGATGTCGTAATCGATCCGATTCGCCCTGCGAAGCTCCGATAGATTCCATTCGCTGAACTTTCTCGCCAAAGGCGCAAACCACTTTTCCAAAGGCATCGGGGAAGCGGCCAGGTTGATGAAAATGAAGCCCTCCCACATACCGAGATTTACCGGCACGAGCGAGTAACCCGTCTTATCGAAGGCGTCATCCATGTCGGGAGCGCCGATCAGCCGACCATCCAGCGAATAGGTCCACGCATGATACGGGCATTGAATCGCGGAAAGATGGCCACTCGCTTCTTCGCAAAGGCGCGCGCCGCGATGGCGGCACACATTATAGAATCCCCGAATCTCTCCGCCCTTGTCTCGAGTAACGATGATGTTTTCTCCAGCGATCTCAGCCAGAAAAAAGTCCCCAGGCGCCGCCAGATCCTGCGTGCGCCCGACGAGAATCCATTGTTGCGCGAAAATCTTCTCCTGTTCCTCCGCGAAGACTTCGGGCGAAATGAAAAACTTCTGGGGCAAGGTCATCGCGCCGCTCTGGAAAGTTTCGGCGGTTTTACGAAATGAGAGAACCGTGCTCATAGCGACAGCGAATCATCGCATAAACTACGGTCACGGGAAACGTCGTAGAAGCCGCTCCCAACCGCGCCGCAGCCTTGCGTAAGAGTACGCTCTCTTTTCATGTCATCCTGAGGCTGGCGAAGCGCGCCGAAGGATCTCTCATTCGGAGCTTTGATCACGCAAGATAATCAAGGAGCGACCAGGATGGTTGGTAACGCTGGCCTCAGGCGATCACATCCGGGTTCCGCTCACACACCGCCCTTCGTTAGACGTTCACTCCGTCAGGAGATCCTTCAGCGTCTGCGCGCTTCAGGATGACAGGTAGAGAGCGCAGCGTGGCTTTGGAGTTTGGGATTTAAGTTTCTCTGGAGCTTGGATGTTGAAGTTTGCAGCTTCCGCTCCAAAGGAGCGGTCAGTGATACTCCGTATGCCCGCACTTCAGGCAGATGCTTTTCATCTGACCCATCCTTGGACCGGACGTGACCTGTTTCTGTTCGGTCATCTTACCGCCGCAATGACGACATTTCTCGCGTTGTCCAAAGAACGATTTCGCTATCGAGACGGGTTTCCAGGCATCCATTCCGTCAACCCAAAAGTGATCGGTCGGCAGAAGGTTTCCAGCCTGCATGAGACTGTTGAAGTCATGCTGAGTGTATTGGCCAATCTCCTGGCCGTTGCGTGAGACATGGACCGTCATCGGCGGCGCTCAGGCTAACGACTTTTCTGAAAGGTTGGGAAGAACAAAAATTCCGCCAGTCCGACATATCCGAGCCTGAAAAAGACAAGGGCTTTGGAAGGGTCGGCTCAGTCGGATGATGTCCTACGCAGCATACCGCATTCTTACGTCTTGGACGTGAACCGTTAAGGCTCGACTTGCCTCTCTGCTTCCTTCAACCTGCAAACGGTCGCTGCCGATAGTCGCGGCCGTTGCGGATGACTACAAAATGCCACCCAGGAAGCTTCTACCTTTGGTTGGTCGATACCGTAGGACCTGCCGGGCTTTCGTAAGCCGTGAGCAATCGTTAAATCAGAGTGCACGACGGGTCGATTGCCGGTGAGTAAGCCCAACCTTTTCGCCGAGCTCAAACGGCGCAACGTTTACAAGGTCGCGGTAGCGTACGCAGTCGTCTCCTGGCTCCTTGTCCAGGCCGCCTCCATCCTCTTCCCCACCTTCGAAGCTCCTGCGTGGGTCATGAAGGTTTTCGTCACCATCCTGGTGTTGGGCTTTCCCGTGGCACTCATTCTTTCATGGGCTTTTGAGATTACCCCGGAGGGAATCAGGCGTGAATCCGAGGTGACCCCCGACGAATCGATCACCGCGCACACCGGGCGGAAAATTATTGGCCTAACGGTTGGCGTGGCCGTCATTGCGGCCGGCCTGTTCGCATTCCAAATGCTGCGCCCAAAGAACGCACGCGTGGTGGAGGGCGGAGCTCCTGCGACGCCGGTGCAAAACGGTCTCGCTCTCCACGGCGAGTCTTCGACAGGAGCTCGACCCTCCAATTCGCCAGATGTCGCCGTCTCCGACAAGAGCATTGCCGTTCTCCCCTTCGAAAACTTGAGTGACGAAAAATCGAATTCCTACTTCGCCGACGGCATCCAGGATGAAATCCTGACGCGCCTGTCGAAAATCGCGTCGCTCAAAGTCATCTCAAGGACCTCCACGCAAAAATACAAAAGCGCGCCGGACAACCTGCGCGACATCGGAAAACAATTGGGCGTGGCCAATTTGCTCGAAGGCAGCGTCCAACGCGCAGCCGATGCGGTTCACATCAACGTTCAGTTGATTCGCGCGGCCACTGACGAACATCTCTGGGCTGAAACATACAACCGCAAGCTCGACGATATTTTCAGTGTCGAAGCGGAAGTTGCCGGGACGATTGCTGATCAACTCAAAGCCACCCTGACCGGCGCCGAAAAACAGGAAATCGCTGTCAAGCCGACTAACAACCCCGCGGCTTACGACGCATTTCTCCGTGGGCTCGCTCTTGCGGGACGCATCGACGACATGATGTCGAACACCTTGCGGTCAACCGACGCTTTCGCTGAGGCGGTCCGATTGGATCCGAGCTTCGCGCTGGCATGGGCGCATCTTTCGCGGGAGCATAGCTTTTACTTTAACGGGGCCGAGCCGACT
The DNA here is from genome assembly GCA_963824205.1 of uncultured Verrucomicrobiae bacterium. GTDB lineage: Bacteria > Verrucomicrobiota > Verrucomicrobiia > Chthoniobacterales > UBA10450 > JBBRDU01. The sequence goes on from CAWGOG010000004.1 coordinate 141,066, forward strand.
GCTGCCCGCCGCGATCTCGCCAAAAAGGCGCTCGAAAATGCGACGACCTTGCAGCCCGCGTTGGTCGAAACGCAGCTCGCGGATGGATTCTTTCACTACTGGGTGGAACGCGATTACGAGAAGGCCAGAGTGATCTTCGAGGCGATTCGCAAACAGTACCCGAATAATTCCTACCCACCATATGCACTCGCTGCAGTCGCGCGGCGGGACGGACGGTGGGACGACACCCGCGCTCTTTTCGCCCAGGCGGTGGACCTCAATCCACAGGATGTATTCCTGTTGGCCGACGCGGGCTTCAATTTGACCTGTTTGCGGGATGGCGCCGGTGCTCGCCAACTTATTGATCGCGCACTGAGTCTGAGCCCGGCAAATCCCGGGCTGCTCTCCCTAAAGGCGCAGACCTGGTTCCTCGATGGCAATGTGGCTGAGGCGCAGAAAACTTTGGAGCAAGCGCAACCCGAAGCCGGAGATACCGGAACCCTCAGCACCATCGCCAGCTGCGCAATCCTGGCGCGCAAATACGATCGCGCCCTCGGGATTGTGAAAGCGCAACTGCAAACGCCGGAGAAACTCGGAATCCGCATCGGATCGGTCGAGAATTTCCTGGGCGATCTCCTTCGTCTTTCCGGCGACACGCGCGGCGCCTCGGAAGCGTACAGCAGCGCACGCCGGGCTTACGAAGCTGCTTTTCGGAGTCAGCCTAACAACGCTGACTTCGCCAGCTCCTTGAGCTGGGCCTGCACCGGTCTGGGCGACAAGGAATCCGCTTTGAAATATGCCCGGCAAGCCATTGCCCTGCTGCCTGCGTCAAAGGATGCCCTCCTCGGTCCGGGCTACGAAGATAATCTTGCCCGGATTCAAGCGCGCTTCGGAGACAAGGACGATGCCATTGCCGGCTTGGAACATTTACTCGCGACCAATTACAGCGGACCGCCGGTAACGCCGGCCCAGCTCCGGATCGATCCCGATTGGGACAAACTACGGGGCGACCCGCGATTTGAAAAACTTTGCCAGGAGCCTAAGCAATGAGCTCACCCAACCTTTTCGAAGAGTTGAAGCGGCGCAACGTTTACAAGGTCGCAGTCGCTTATGTCGTCGTCTCCTGGCTCCTCATTCAGGCTGCTTCGATCATGCTGCCGGCCTTTGAAGCGCCCGCCTGGGTGATGAAGGTCCTCATCAGCGCGCTGCTTATCGGGTTTCCGATAGCCCTGGGGTTTTCATGGGCGTTCGAAATCACGCCTGAAGGTATCAAGCGCGAGTCGGAGATCGCGCCCGACAAATCAATCGCCCAGCACACCGGGCGCAAGATCGTCGGCCTAACGATCGCCGTGACCGTTGTCGCGGCCGCTCTGTTCGCCTTCCAGATGCTGCGTCCGAAGTCCAGGCAGATGGAGGGCGGCCGTAACGCGGGTGAAGGAGCGGCCGGGCTTTCGACTCCCGCGACGCCGGAAAATGCCAGTGCGGCTCGCACCGGTCTCGCCGGAGCTCGACCCTCCACGCCGGCGGTGCCGGCGTCCGACAAGAGCATCGCCGTCCTTCCGTTCGACAATCTGAGCGACGACAAGGCGAACGCCTACTTTGCCGAAGGCATTCAGGACGAAATCCTCACGCGCCTGGCCAAGGTCGCCGATCTCAAAGTCATCTCGCGGACTTCGACGCAGCATTTCAAGAGCGCGCCGGAAAATTTGCGCGAGATCGCGAAACAACTCGGAGTCATGAACGTGCTCGAAGGCAGCGTGCAAAAGTCTAACGACCAGGTGCGGGTGAACGTCCAGTTGATCAACGCCCTGACCGACGCGCATCTCTGGGCGGACATGTACGACCGCAAACTGACCGATATTTTCACTGTCGAGAGCGATATTGCGAAAACTATCGCCGATACGCTCCAAGCGAAGTTGAGCGGCTCGGAACAGCGCGCTATCGCGGCGCATCCCACGCAAAACACCGAAGCGTACCAACTCTATTTGCAGGGACGTTTCTTCTGGAACAAGCGAACCGCTCCTGACCTGCGCAAGGCGATCGATTATTTCAACAAAGCCATCACCAAAGATCCGAATTACGCGCTGGCCTATGCTGGGTTGGCGCAGAGCTGGCTTCTTCTCCCCGCTTATGGCGGCGGGTCGCCGGCCGATTGTTTTCCGGAATCCGAGAAGGCGGTGAAAAAGGCGCTCGCTCTGGATGAAACCTCCGTCGACGCACATGCCGCCTTGGGCGATCTGAAAGCGGTTTACTATTTCGATTATCCGGGAAGCAAGGCCGAGTTGGAGCGCGCGATTCAGCTCGATCCTAACAGCGCCACCGCCCATCATTGGCTGGCCAATCAGGCTCTCGAAAATATGGGGCAAACAGGGCGCGCCCTCTCGGAGATGAAGCGCGCCATGGAGCTCGATCCCCTTTCGCTGGTCATTAATACCAACCTCGGTGTGGCCTATTATTCGGCGGGAGAAATCGATCAAGCCATTCAGCAGTTGCGCCGCACCGTGGAAATGGATGGCAATTTTTATTTTGCGCGGTGGAACCTCGGAGTTGCCCTCGAGCTCAAGGGCGAACCCCAGGAAGCGATGGCCGAGTACCAAAAAAAGCCATCGAGGTCGGCGGCGGCGATCCCAGTCTCCTGGGTTACCTCGGCCGGCTTTATGGACTAACCGGCCGAAAAGAGGAGGCCAAAAAGATCCTGGAAGATCTGCGCCGGATGCGCGGGGAAAAATACACCGCCGCCTACGCACTCGCCTGCGTCTATGTGGGACTGGGCGACAAGGATGAAGCGGTGAATTGGCTCGAGCGCGGATATCAGGAGCACGACGGTTTCAGTCTCGGTGCCATCCGGATAGATCCCCTGCTTGCGTCTCTGCGCGGCTATCCTCGTTTCGAAGCCCTGGCGGAGAAGATCGTTCCGTTAAGCACGTTTGCCAGCGCCGACTCTCCCATCAAGAAATGAGCCGGAACAATCTCTTCGAAGAGCTGAAGCGACGGAACGTTTACAAGGTTGCGGTCGCTTACGTGGTAGTGTCGTGGCTCCTCATCCAAGCCGCTTCGATTCTTCTTCCGACATTCGATGCTCCCGCTTCGGCCATGAAAATTCTGGTGGCCTTGCTCGCCATCGGTTTTCCGATCGCTCTTGGCTTCTCGTGGGCCTTTGAGATCACGCCCGAAGGAATCAAGAGGGAATCGGAAGTTGCACCGGAACAGTCAATCGCGTCACACACTGGACGACGTCTCATTGGCCTAACGATCGTCCTGGCAGTCATCGCAGCCGGCTTGTTCGCATTCCAAATGTTGCGCCCGAAAAGCACGCGCGTGATGGAGGGTGGAGCTCCCGCGACGCCGGGGCAAGATGGTCTCGCTGGAGCTCGACCCTCCACATCAAGCGCTCCCGCCATACCAGACAAAAGCATCGCCGTCCTGCCCTTCGATAATTTGAGTGATGAGAAGGCGAACGCCTACTTCGCCGAAGGCATCCAGGACGAAATCCTCACACGCCTGGCGAAGATCGGCGCGTTGAAGGTCATTTCCCGTTCTTCAACCAAGCAGTACCAAGCCAAGCCGGGCAATCTGCGCGAGATCGCTCAGCAGCTCGGTGTAGCCAACATTCTCGAGGGCAGCGTGCAAAAGGCGGGCGCCGCGGTGCACGTGAACGTCCAACTGATCAAGGCGATGACCGACGATCATCTCTGGGCCGAGAGTTACGATCGCACGCTGGAAAATATTTTTGGTGTTGAAGGCGAAATCGCCCAGGCCGTTGCCGATTCGCTCAAGGCCAAACTCACCGGCGCGGAGGAAAAGATCCTGGCGCAAAAGCCGACGACGAACCCGGCGGCTTATGAGGCCTATTTGCGAGGCACATCGCAATATTCGGGAATGAATAATGACGACCTGAAGGCGGCCGTGTCTTCGTTCGAAGAGGCCGTCCGCCTCGATCCGCAATTTGCCACGGCCTGGGCGGCACTTTCGCAAGCAAACTCGAGCGCTTTCTTCCAGGAGACGACTGCGGCAAATCGAGACGCGGCGGAGAAAGCGCTGAAGGAAGCGACACGACTGCAACCGGACCTCCCGGAAACGCAGCTGGCGCGCGCCTATTTTCAATACTGGGTGGTGCGCGACTATCCTGGCGCGCTCGAAATGATGCGAAAGCTGCGGGCCTCCTGGCCAAACAACGCCGAGGTGCTTCACGCCATGTCGCTGATCTCAGCCCGGCTGGGACGATGGTCGGACTCGCTCGATTATCTCGATCAATCGGTTGCTTTGAATCCCAAAGAACTCGTGACGCGCAATCAAGGGATAGCGATCGCTCTGGCCATGCGCGAGTTCCCCAGAGGCCTGGCCATGATTGAGAGCGCGTTGCAGGTTTGGCCTAACAACACCAACCTGCTGGGTGAGAAGGCTTATGTTTTGCAAGCGCGTGGTCAGCTCGATGAAGCGCAGGCGATTCTAAGCAAGCTGTCGTTCGACGGCCCTGAACTCGATTCCAGCGGGAACGCCCTGTGGTACCAGTCACGGGTCCGCCGCGACTTTTCCATCGCGCTGAAGGTGTTCGACGCCCATGCGCGCGGCCCGGAAGGGAAGGACCCACAGTTCTTACTGGCTTGGGCGATTCTCCAGAAGCAGGCGGGACGAGCCGCCGAAGCCCAAGCCGCGTTCACACGCAGTCGGGACCTTCTGGGAGAGCAACTCAAAGAGCAGCCAAATAACTCCAGGGTGATCGGCCCGCTTATTTTTGCTTTGGCCGCTCTCGGGCAGCGCGACGACACTCTGAAAATGCTCGCCCGGTACGATGTCGTGGCGACTGGCGATGCCCGCGCCATTGGGACCGGGCACGATTTACGAGCACGCGCTCTGGTCCGTCTGGGCGACAAAGATGGCGCCATCGCCAGCCTCGAACAGCTTTTGGCGGCGCCGTCGGACCCAATTTACGGAGTTCCGGTGACGCCGGCGACCCTTCGCGTCGATCCCGATTTCGATTCGCTGCGCGGCGACCCGCGTTTCGAAAAACTTTGCCAGGAGAAAACGAAGTGAGCGACGATAACGAACAACGTCGATTGGCCGCCATCATGTTCACTGACATGGTGGGCTACAGCGCGATGGCGCAGAATGACGATCAACTCGCGCAGTTGTTGCTCGAAGAACATCGGCGACTGCTTCGAGAGATCTTTCCGCGTTTTCACGGGACCGAGATCAAAACCATCGGCGACGCGTTCCTGGTCGAGTTCGGGAGCGCGCTGGAAGCGGCGCAATGTGCCATTGAGATCCAGCGGACCCTGGCCAAGCGCAATCATGACGTCACCTCCGACCGTCGGATCGAAATCAAGATCGGCATCCATATCGGCGACGTGGTGCATCGCGGCGGTGATGTTTACGGCGACGGAGTCAACATCGCTTCGCGCATTGAACCATTAGCGGGCGCAGGCGGGATCTGCGTTTCGATGGATGTGGAACGGCAGATTCGTAACGCCCTCGAAGCGCGCTTTGAGAAACTGGCGCCGACCGACCTGAAGAACATTTCCGCGGCCATGGATTTGTTTCGCATCGTGCTGCCGTGGGAGCAAAGAGCAAAGGCAGAACCTGCAAAAACGAGAGTGAGCGGCCGCGCGTTTCCGGCTTTACGTTTGGTTTGGACCGGCGCGATCGTTCTGGCTGCCGTCGGAGCCGCTTGGTGGTTCGCTCATCAACCAACCAAGCAAGTTGCGAGTTCGCCGAGTGTTTCGGCCTCTCGCGCATTGCCGGGCACAGCGCCCGCCGCCGACCAGAAATCGATTGCGGTTCTGCCGCTCGTCAATACCAGTGGCGATCCGAGGAATGACTATTTCTCCGACGGCCTCTCGGAAGAGTTGATCGCGGTTCTCGCCAAAATTCCGGGTCTCAAGATCATCGGCCGCAGCTCGTCGTTTCTTTTTAAAGGAAAGTCCGAGGACAGCCGTACGATTGGCGAGAAGTTGGGCGTGGCGAACCTGCTCGAAGGCAGCGTGCGCAAACAAGGGGAGCGCGTTCGCATCGTCGCCGAACTGATCAATGCGGCCGACGGCCGAGAACTCTGGTCCGATACATACGATCGCGAGTTGAAGGATGTTTTCGCAGTCCAGAGTGAGATCGCCGTCGCGGTGACCGACCAACTCAAGATTAAACTCCTCGTTGCGTCGGCGAAATCCGACGCGGCGCCCTCGAACGACAATCTCGCCGCTTACAACGCGTTACAGCAGGGAACATTCTACTTGCGCCTTAGTACCTGAAGAAGGCACGCGCAAGGCCACGGAGTTTTATGGCGAGGCCATCCGGCTCGATCCGAATTACGCGCTCGCGCATGCGAATCTATCCAGCGCATGGCGACAACTCGGAGCCACGTGGCTGGGTGGGACTGAAGCCAACGAGGCTTATGCCAAGGCGAGGAATGAAGCCCACGTCGCCTTGTCGCTCGCGCCCAATCTCTCCGCTGCACACGAAGCGCTCGGCTTCGTATTGCTGACGCCCGATCTTGATTTCGCCGGCGCCGACGCCGAATTCCGCAAGGCCGAAGAACTGGCCCCGGCCGACGCCGCACCCAAAAATGCGCGGAGTTATTCGTTCGCTGCGGAAGGCCGCCTGGCGGAGGCTGAGAACCTGGCGCGACAGGCGTTGACCCTTGACCCGTTAGGCGTGACTCGCTATTTAAGTCTCGCCCGAATTCTGATTGGCTGCGGCCGCTACGATGAGGCCGAGGCTGCCTTGGGCAAAGCACGCGCACTTCAGCCGGCGGCCGCCCGGGAGCACGTCTATCTTACAATCATCGACATATTACGCGGGAACACCGCCGCCGCCCTGCAAGATGCACAACTCGAGCCGCCAGGATTTTGGAGGGATTATGCGCTGGCTCTGGCGGCGCAGGGACAGAGCGATCGCGCGGCCGCCGACGCTGCGCTGCAAAAGTTGATCCACGAGGACCCGGTAAACGGCCCGTTCCAAATCGCCGCCGTCTACGGGTTGCGCAAAGAACCCGACAAAATGTTTGAATGGCTCGATCGCGCCTATGCCGAGCGCGACTCCGGATTGACGCAATTGTTAGTCACGCCCTTCATTCTCACTTACAAAAGTGATCCGCGCTTCGCTGCGTTCTGCCAGAAACTGAAGTTGCCGGTACCCACCACCGTCGTCACGAAGCCATGAGCGACAAACCTTCGTTCTTTTCCGAACTCAAGCGGCGCAATGTTTACAAAGTCGCGGTGGCCTACGCAGTGGTCGGCTGGCTGGTTATACAGATTAGCTCAACGGTCTTGCCGACTTTTCACGCGCCGGAGTGGGTTGTGCAAACGCTTATGGTCATCGTCGCGATCGGGTTTCCTATCGCGCTCGTCATCGCGTGGGCTTTTGAAGCGACGCCAGAAGGGATCAAGCGGACGGAAGCGGCCGACGCCGCGAATCAACACTCGGGCGGCCACGCCTGGATATATATAGTGATCCTGGGCGCAGTTCTCTCGATCGGTCTTTTTTTGGCGGGACGATACACCGCACGGAATACCAGCGTGGCGGCGGAAGCTTCATCGCCTGCGAAGTCGATCGCGGTGCTGCCATTCGAGAATCTGAGCGATGACAAAGGCAACGCCTATTTCAGCGATGGGATCACCGAAGAAATCCTCAATGCCCTGGCGCAGATTCCTAACCTGAAAGTGGCTGCCCGCCGATCAGCCTTCCAGTTCAAAGGCACGAACCTCGACCTGCGCAAAATCGGGGAGGCACTTGGAGTGGCGCACATCCTCGAGGGGAGTTTGCAGAAGGCCGGCGATCAGGTCCGCATCAACGTCCAGCTTGTCGACGTGCAGAACGGCCTTCAGGCGTGGTCCGAAAAATACGACCGCAAACTCGACAATGTTTTCGCGGTCGAAGACGAAATCGCCAAGGCCATCGCAACGAAATTGCGCGTGCAACTTACCGGCGGTGGCGGCCAGCCGCTCGTTACCGACAGCACCAGTAATTCCCATGCGCACGAATTGTATTTGCGCGGATTGACCTTGCTGGCGGCGCGCGGTCCCGGATTGAGCGACGCAGCGGGTGCATTCCAGCAAGCGGTCGAGATCGACCCTAATTACGCGCAAGCGTTGGGTGCTTTGGCCGTGACCGAACTTCTGATGCCGGCATATCGGCTCAGTTCCATGGAAACCTCGCTGCCCCGGGCCAGTTCCGCGGCGCAACGGGCTCTAGCACTCGACCCAAACACGGCCTCGGCTTATGTCGCCGTTGGCCTCGCCGACACTTTTCGTTGCCAATGGCCGGATGCCGAACAGGCCTTTCGTCATGCCCTGACCCTCTCACCGGGGGATGCCGAAGCGGTCAATCAATATGCGCAGTTCCTCGGTACCGTTGGGCAGACCGAGCGATGCCTGCGCGAAATCGAGCGTGCTCAACAGCTCGATCCACTCTCGCCGATTATCGGCGTCATCCGGACCGGGACTCTTCTCACGTTGCATCGCGATGACGCGGCCACCGCTCAGGTCGAAAGCATCCTGGCAGCGCATCCTGATTTCGCGCCGGCGCACGCCGTTGCCATCCTTCTTTACTTCGATGGCAAACTTTATCCGCAAGCCGAAACGCATTTTCGGGCACTTGCAAAGATGGACGGCCAGAATCCGGACGTGAAAGGATTGATCGCACGTGGCATGGCCGACCCCGCGCAGCGAGCCGCTGCCGTAGAAAGCCTGGAGACCGCACCCGACAATGCCGATCTGCGAAGCGATCCTGTTTTGTATGCGTTCTATCTCATATCGTTAGGCGAACGTGATCGCGCCCTCGATCAGCTGGAAATCTACGCGACGAAGCATAACAGCAGTTTCGGAGCATTCCTGTGGGACCGTTCTTTCGATCCGTTGCGTAACGAGCCGCGGTATAAGGCTGTTCTTGCTAAACTAGCCCTCCCCTATACATCGGCCGTGACTGAGTCATGAGCGACAAGCCGACATTTTTTTCCGAACTGAAACGGCGCAACGTTTACAAGGTCGCAGTGGCCTACGCCGTCGTCTCGTGGCTGCTCATTCAAATCGCCACCCAGGTCTTTCCGTTCTTCGAGATCCCGAACTGGGCCGTTCGCCTGGTTGTGATTCTTTTGATCCTGGGCTTCCCGATCGCCTTGATTCTCTCCTGGGCCTTCGAAATCACCCCCGAAGGAATCAAACGCGAATCGGAAGTTTCCCCTAACGAATCGATCACCGCTCATACCGGGCGGAAACTGGTCGTCCTAACCGTGCTTCTGGCCGTCCTCGCCGCCGGGTTGTTCGCCTGGCAAATGATGCGTTCTAAAGGCGCAAGGGCAGTCGAGGGTCGAGCTCCTGCGAGACCGCTTTCGGAAGACGGCGTCGCAGGAGCTCCGCCCTCCACGCCTCCCGGCGTCTCCGCACCCATCCCCGACAAAAGCATCGCCGTCCTGCCATTCGACAACCTGAGCGACGATAAATCGAACGGCTATTTCGCCGAAGGCATCCAGGACGAGATCCTGACCCGGCTCTCCAAGATCGCGGCGCTGAAAGTCATCTCGCGCACTTCCACCCAAAAATACAAAAGCGCCCCGGATAATTTGCGCGAAGTCGGCAAGCAACTCGGAGTGGCGAACGTTCTCGAAGGCAGCGTCCAAAAAATCGCCAACGCGGTGCACATCAATGTGCAGCTGATTCGCGTCGCGACGGACGAACACTCTGGGCGGAGAGTTACAATCGCAAACTCGACGACGTTTTCGGCGTGGAAGGCGAAGTGGCCGCCGCCATCGCCGATCAATTGAAGACCCAGCTGACCGGCGCGGAGCAAAAAGCGGTTACGAAAAGCCAACCCAAAACCCAGCGGCTTACGACGCCTACCTGCGCGGCCTGGCGATCGAGCATAACGAATACAGCTACAGGCCTCATACGACCGGGCCGCGCGGAGTCTACGCTGAGGCCGTGGCCAGCTGATCCGAACTTCGCCCTGGCCTGGGCGCGGCTGGCCGTCATGCGAAGCTTCCTGTATTTCAACATGGTTGATCGCGAGACACAACACTGCGGCAGCGGTGAAGGAAGGCGGCCGATCGCGCCATGGCGCTCGCACCCGAAGCCGGTGAATCGTGGATCTGCGCAGGGCGCATATCGTTACCGCATCTTGCGCGACTTCGAAGGCGCCGTTGCTTCCTACAAACAAGCGCAAACCCGATTGCCTAACAATGCCTACGTTTTGCAGAATCTGGCCTTTGTCTTGCGCCGGGTCGGGCGCTGGGACGAAGCCGAGGCAATCTTCAAGAAGGCCCTTGAGCTCGATCCGCGCGACGTCTCATTGCTGAGTAGCCTCGGCGGCGAGTTCTACAATTACCTTCGCCGCTTTGACGACGCGCGAAAGGCCCTGGACGCGGCCTTGGCCATCGCGCCCGACGCGCAAACTCCGCGCGCGAACAAGGCTGGCGTCTATCTCAGCGAAGGAAAGCTCGACGAAGCCGCCGCCATTATCCGGACAATTCCAGGGGACGCTGCCACGGAGGATTTTAGTCCTAAGCAACCAGACTCGGTCTGGCACTCTATCAGCGTGATTTCGATGCCGTCGTCGAGGCGATGAAGCAGAAGCTAAATGGGATCAAGGCGGGCGAGCCGCTCGATTCCATTGTCCTCGGCGGTCTTGTGCAAATGGGCTTTTGCCAGGAGTGGCTCGGTAAGCGTGACGATGCTCGGGAAACGTTTACTCGCGTGGTCAATGCCATTAAACCGACGGCGGACACCGTCGTCGCGCCGGAGGCCAATGGAATTCCATCGACCCTCGCTTTCGCTTATGCCGGGCTCGGTGAGAAGGAGAAGGCTCTCGCGCAGGCGCACAAGGAGTGAAAGACTACGACACCGATGCCGTGAACAAACCCGCGGCGGAGATTTCCCTGGCGCAAATCCAGGCACTCTTCGGCGACCATGACGCCGCCATCGCGGCCTTGCCGCATCTGCTGCAAGTTCCAGCCGGCCTCACGATCTCGAACCTCAAGTTCGATCCATCCTGGGATCCCCTGCGAAAAGATCCGCGCTTCCAGAAGTTGGTGACCGAAGGCCCCTCGCCTTCGCCTAACAAATCGCAGCCATGAGCGGAGACCGCCCCTTTTTCGCCGAATTGAAGCGGCGAAACGTTTACAAGGTTGCGGTCGCGTACGGTGTCGTCGCCTGGCTCGTAGTCCAGGTTGCCACCCAGGTCTTCCCCTTCCTCGAGATTCCAAACTGGGCCGTTCGCCTTGTCATCGCACTGGTCGTGATCGGGTTTCCGATTGCGCTTGTGATCGCATGGGCCTTCGAAACCACACCGGAAGGACTCAAACGAACCGAGACAGCCGACGCCATGCCGGCGACCGCCCGCCGCCAGAAGAAAACCTGGATCTACGTCGTCGTCATCGGCGGTGCAATCTCCGTCGCGCTTTTCTTCGCCGGCAGGTACACCGCATCTACCGCAGGCAACCAAACATCTCAAAACCCTAACGAGCCAACCACCAAGTCCATCGCGGTGCTGCCTTTTGTGAACATGAGCGCGGACAAGGAAAACGAATTCTTCGCCGATGGGCTTTCCGAGGAAATTCTGAATTCGCTCGCCCGGATCGATGGGATGCGAGTGGTCGGCCGCACTTCGTCGTTTCAGTTCAAGGGCAAGGCCGAGGATCTCCGCGCCATCGGCCAAAAACTGGGCGTCGCCAATGTGCTCGAAGGCAGCGTACGGCGTGAAGGCCAACGGGCCCGGATCACGGCGCAGCTCGTCCGTACATCCGATGGCATCCACTTATGGTCACAGACTTACGATCGCACGCTGACGGATACGCTGGCGGTGCAACTGGATATCGCCGAGCAGGTCGCCGGCGTGCTCAACGTAGTGCTGGACGACAAACAGCGGGACGCGATGCGTGCCGCCGGGGTAAAAAATGTCGATGCCTTCATCGCCTATGAAAAAGGATTGAAGCTTTATGCCGATGCGCACAATCCGGCCAAAAGCCACAACGTCATCGATGGTCTGCGGGCCGCGAACAAAGAGTTCGATAGCGCCATTGCGCTGGACCCGGGGTTTTCCCAGGCTTATTTCGCCGCCGCGGATCTGTACGATCACATTATCCTGGCAGACGACCGGCCGGACTCGGAACGTCGCGACGCCCAACAGCAGGTTTTGCATTACCTCGAGCTCTCGGCCGCTAATAGTCACGATGAACAGCAACGCCTCCTGACTCTGGCTGACCGACAGTTGGTGGAAGACGACTGGCATGGCCTGCCGGCCCGGATCGACACCGCCTTGCGTGCGCCGGGATGCAGCGCACCAGACTGGTTACCGGTCTTTGCATGTATCTTTGGTTATGGCGATCTGATCGAAGATCTCGGAGCGCGTGTCAGCGTTTGTGATCCTCTCAATGCGGTCAATTTCAATACTCGCATTCGCGCTGCCTTGGCCGCGGGGAAACCGGAGCGGGCGCTCGCTATTCTGACGGCGGCCGAGAAGGCGAATAGCGGCACGCCGCCACATAGCGCTTATCGCGTTCAGGCCTTTCTCATGGCCGGACATGTGGACGAAGCCAGAACCGAATTGTCCAAGTTGGAGCCCACCGGCGAAAACTACTATCGGGCTCGACTCATGTTTGGCCTGGCGACAGGCGAGAGTGCCGCCAGCATCCATGCGGCCTTGCAAAGCGTCGATCGGAGCAAGTCCGTCTACAAAGTGTGGAAGATGAACGACATGATCGAGGCCGCGCTCATGGGCGATCGCGTAACCGCGAATCGCCTGGCCGGAGAAATCGACAAGCAACCTGGCGGCGGCCTGATCCTGGCGGTGATCGCTGCTGACAGCTTGTGCGGCGCGCCCTTCGATCTTGAGGCGACACCTTATTTCAAGGCCAGGCTCGCCCAATCGGGTTTGCCCTGGCCGCCGATGCGGGCCCTCAAGCTTCCACCGCGCACCGCGGCATCCAATCCACTGCGCGGCGATCCACGCTTCGAAGCGCTGGCCGAGAAGATTATTCCGGCAGCAGAATTTCCCGCGCCTGCCAAATGAAGAGCGATAACTTCTTCGCCGAGCTGAAGCGGCGCAATGTTTACAAGGTCGCGGTCGCCTACGCAGTCGTTGGCTGGCTGGTTGTCCAGGTGAGTTCGACGGTCCTGCCAACTTTTCATGCACCCGAGTGGGTCGTGCAGACGCTGGTGGTGATCGTTGCGATCGGGTTTCCCGTCGCCCTCGTCATCGCGTGGGCTTTTGAAGCGACGCCAGAAGGAATCAAGCGAACCGAGGTGGCAGACGCCATGCCGGAAACGGCACGATCAAAGAAGCACGCCTGGATTTATGTGGTGCTCATTGGCGCTGTTATTTCGGCGGCCGTCTTCTTTGCGGCCCGTGGCGGCAAACGAATGTCTTCGTCGGAAACAGTATCCGGCGGCGAACCGGCAGTGTCCCTGCCGGCGAAGTCGATCGCGGTATTGCCGCTTGATAATCTGAGCGAGGACAAGGCGAACGCCTATTTCGCAGAAGGTGTGCAGGACGAAATTCTCACGCGTCTGGCCAAGGTGGCCGACCTGAAAGTCATCTCGCGCACATCGACGCAGCGATTCAAAAGCACGCCGACAGATTTGCGTGAGATCGCGAAGCAGCTTGGGGTCATGAACATTCTCGAAGGCAGCGTACAGAAGGCAAACGACCAGGTGCGGGTCAATGTTCAATTGATCAACGCCACTACCGATGCGCATCTCTGGGCGGAGATTTACGATCGCAAGCTGACGCGATATCTTCGCGGTCGAGAGCGACATCGCGAAAACTATCGCCGATACCTTACAGGCGAAACTGACCGGTTCAGAAAAGCAAATGATGGCCACGGCTCCGACTAACGACACGACGGCCTACGAGCTTTATCACAAAGGCAGATCGCTATGGGGAAAGCGGACGGGCGACAATATTCCGAAAGCAATCGAATTCTACCAGCAGGCGATTTCGCACGATCCGAATTACGCGCTGGCTTACGCCGGTCTTTCGAGCGCATATATTCTGTCCCCCTTTTACGCTAACGCGAACCGGCTCGAGATGTCTGCGAAAGCGAAAGAGGCGGCCCTCAAAGCTCTCCAACTCGATCCAAATTTGGCCGAAGCGCACGCGGCACTTGGAAAAGTGCTCTTCTTTGGCGAAATCGATCTGGCCGGAGCCGCGCGCGAATACAAGCGCGCGATCGAGCTCAAGCCGAACGACGCAGACGCCCACCATTGGTTCAGTAACGACATTCTGGCGGCGCTGGGACGATTCGACGAGGCCATCGCCGAGGGCAGGCGCTCGGTTGAATTAGATCCGTTGTCGGTAGTCATAAACGCGGACCTGGGCGAGACGTTCTACTACGCCAAGCGCTACGACGAGTCAGTTACGCAATTGCGAAAGACGCTCGAGATCGATCCAACATCTTTCTACACGCACTACAATCTCGGCATTGCTCTTCAGGCGAAGGGCGACCTGCCTGGTGCAATTGCCGAATACGAGAAAGCTAAGGAATTAGGCGATAACACGACTGTGTCGACGTTTTACGCCGCGGCCAAAGCGCAGGCTGGTGACAAGGAGGCCGGGCGGCGGATGTTGAGCGAGCTCGACAAAATAAGTCAGCAACGCGAGGTGGTTGGCTACTTGCGCGCTCTACTCTATCTCAGCTTGAACAATAAAGATGAAGCTCTGCGCTGGCTCGAACAGGGCATCAAGGAACGCGACGGCTCAAACATCTGCTGGATCAATGTTGATCCCCTCCTCGCTTCGCTACACGGCGACCCGCGCTTCGAGACCCTTGTCCAAAAAGTGATCGCGCCAAAAACGGAAACGAAGTGAACCCCGGCAATTTCTTTGCCGAGCTCAAACGGCGAAATGTTTACAAGGTCGCGGCCGCGTATCTGGTGGTCTCTTGGCTCCTGATCCAGGCGGCTTCGATTCTTTTTCCCACGTTCGATGCCCCCGCATCAGCGATGAAGATTCTGGTGGTCATCCTTGCAATCGGCTTTCCCATCGCGCTTGCCTTCTCCTGGGCCTTCGAGATCACCCCCGAAGGACTCAAGCTCGAATCGGACATCGATCCCAAGCAATCGATTGCGCAGCACACCGGAAAGAAGATTATTGGCCTAACGATCACGCTGGCGGTCATCGCAGCTGGGCTCTTCGCCTACCGACTATTGCGGCCCCGTGACGCGGCTGTAGGGGAAGCTGTTAGCTTCCCGCCTAAACAAGATGGGAAGCTAACAGCTTCCCCTACAAACCGAGGTCTCGCGGGAGCTGCATCCTCCATCCCCGAAAAAAGCATCGCCGTTCTTCCGTTCGATAATCTCAGTCGCGACCCTGATAACGCCTATTTCAGCGAAGGCATTCAGGACGAAATTCTGACGCGACTGGCCAAGGTGACGGATCTCAAGGTGATCTCACGCACCTCGACTCAACGCTTCAAAAGCACCCCTAACGATCTTCCTCAGATTGCCCAGCAACTCGGCGTGGCCAACATTCTCGAAGGCAGCGTGCAGAAGGCGGGCGATCAAGTGCGCGTCAATGTTCAGCTGATTAAGGCAGCCACCGATGCGCATCTTTGGGCGGATACCTACGATCGGAAGCTGACCGACATTTTTGCAGTCGAAAGTGAAATTGCGCGGACCGTCGCAGAGACGCTCCAGGCCAAGCTTACCGGAGCGGCGCCGCAGGTATTGTCGTCGAAGCCGACGGAAAATCCGGAAGCACACGAGCTTTACCTCAAAGGGCGCCATTTCTGGAACCGCCGCAACGAGGCCGACATCAAGAAGGCTTTGCAATACTTCCAGGAAGCGGTGGCGAAAGATCCCTCGTACGCCCTCGCCGTTGTTGGAGTGGCTGACTCTTATGCCATCCTGCCAAGCTACAGCAACGATCCGCCCAAGCCAGAGGTGGAACGGGCTTTGGCTGCAGCACACAAGGCCATAGAGCTCGACGATTCACTGGCCGAGGCGCACACCGCTCTGGCGAACGCTCTCGGGGCCGACTTTCAGTTCGCGGCTTCGGAGGCCGAATTCAAACGCGCCTTCGCCTTGAATCCTAACTACGCCTCGGCCCACCAGTGGTATGGCGAATGCCTTCAGTCGTTAGGTCGCTTCGATGAAGCTATCGCGGAGCTCCGCCACGCCCACGACCTCGATCCCCTTTCGATGATCATCAATGTCGTGCTCGCAGGCACGTATTACTCCGCGGGCCGGATGGACGAAGCCACTCAACAACTCGCGCGCGCGATTGAGCTCGACCCGACCTTCACGGTCAATTATTGGTTGCGCGGCCAAATCGACGAAAGCCGCGGACAATTTGGCGAAGCTATTGCCGACTACAAGAAAGCCGCGATTTCTACTTCCCCTGAAGTAACCCAGGCACTGATTGCCTGCGCTTATGCCCGTTCAGGCGAGACCGCCAAAGCGCAAGAGATTTTGAAATGGTTGACTGCACGATCGCAGCAAACCTTTCTTCCCAGTTACTATATCGCCGAGGTTCACGCAATGCTCGGGAACAAGGACGAAGCCATTCGCCTCCTCGAAAAAGCTTACGAAGAACGAAGCATCCCCGTGGGCGGCGCGGGCATTGGCGGCCCGATCACCGATCCTCGCTTCGATTCTCTTCGCGGCGACCCACGTTTCCAGAAACTGATTGCGAAATTTTCCGGCGAGGCAAAGTGAGAACCAACTTTTTCGCCGAGCTGAAACGCCGGAACGTCTACAAGGCGGCGGTGGCTTACGCCGTCGTTGCCTGGCTCATCGTCCAGGTCGCCACGCAGGTTTTTCCGTTCTTCGACGTGCCTAACTGGGCTATCAGGCTCGTGGTGATCCTTTTGGTTCTCGGATTTCCGGCAGCGATGATTTTTTCCTGGGCTTTCGAAATCACACCCGAAGGGATCAAGCGCGAGTCGGAAATAGACGCTAACGAGTCAATCGCGCCGAGAACGGGACAAAAACTTGTCGCGATGACGGTCGTCCTCGCTGTCATCGCCATCGGCTTGTTCATGTTCCAAAGGCTTCGCCAGACCACGTCCGCAACGGCGCCAAACGCTCTTCCTGCGATCACCGCCAAGTCCATCGCCGTCCTGCCATTCGAGAATCTTAGCCGCGATCCCGACAACGCGTTTTTCGCCGACGGCGTCCAGGATGAAATCCTGACTCGCCTGGCGCGGATTGCCGATCTAAAAGTCATCTCGCGAACTTCGACCGAGAAATACCGCACCAAGCCGGATAATCTGCGCGAGATCGCGCAGCAACTGGGCGTGACCAACATTCTCGAAGGCAGCGTCCAAAAAGCGGGGGACCAAGTGCGCATCACCGTGCAGCTGATTAACGCCCTGACCGATTCACATCTGTGGGCCGACACCTTCGATCGCAAACTGCTCGATACGTTTGCGGTCGAAAGCGATGTCGCGCAAAAAATCGCCGCTTCGCTAGAAGCGAAACTGACCGGATCGGAAAAACGCGCGATCGCGGCCCGCCCGACAGAAAATTCGGAGGCCTATCAGCTTTTCCTCAAAGGCCGCTTCTTCTGGAACAAGCGGACCGGCTCCGACCTTCACACCGCGGCGAATTACTTCGAGCAGGCGATTGCCGCCGACGCCAATTTTGCCGGCGCCTACGCTGGATTGGCCGACGCGGACCTTCTCATCCCGGTATTCGGCGCAGGCGCCCCGCGCGAATTTTTCCCCAAAGCCATGGCCGCGGCACGTCGTGCAATCGAACTCGACGACGCGTCTGCCGAAGGACACACCGCCCTTGCTCAACTGGTCATGTTCGATTTCAAATTTCCCGAATCAGAGCGTGAGTTTCGGCGCGCGATCGAACTGAACCCCAATTACGCCACCGCTCATCACTGGCTGGGCAACAGCCTTTTGGTCACCCTTGGTCGCTTCGACGAAGCCGTCAAAGAGGGCCGGCGCGCCATGGAATTGGATCCGCTTTCGCTCATCATTAATGCCGATCTCGGAAGCACCCTGCTGGTTGCGCGGCGATATGACGAGGCGATTGCTCAATTACAGCGAACACTCAAGCTGGACAGCAATTTCGCCTACGCCCACTGGAACCTTGGCGAAGCGCTTTATCTCAAAGGCGATCTTCCAGGCGCGATTGCAGAATACCAGCGCGCAGACGCCCTCGATGACGATCCCGAAATCACAGCGTTGTTAGGCGCTGCCTATGCCAAGGCAGGACAACGGGACAAGGCGCTGGAGTGTCTCGAGAAACTCAAGCAAGTCGAAAAACAGCGATTCGTTCGCAACTATCTTTTCACCTTTCTCTATGCCGCTCTCGGCGACAACGCGACCGCCCTGAATTATCTCGAGAAGGCAGATAACGATGGCGAAACCCCCGATACGACATGGATGAAGGTGGATCCGCTTTTCGATTCCCTACGAGGCGAGCCGCGTTTCCAGAAACTGATCGCGAAACTCTTTCCGGACACCGCTAAGTGAACCCTCCGGCAAATCGAGCGGAAGAAATGAAACTCGATATCGGTCACGTTCTGTTCATCGACATTGTCGGCTATTCCAAGCTTCACCTGGACGAACAAACCAATCTAATCCAGACGCTGCGCGAGATTGTTCGCAATACTGAGCAAGTCCGCCTGGCGGAGAAGGAAGGCAAGCTTCTCCGCCTGCCCACCGGCGATGGCGGCGCACTTGTGTTCCGAAACAACCTTGAAGCGCCTGTCCTGTGTGCGCTCGAAATCAGTCAGGCGCTCAAAAGCCATCCCGAGCTCCCGGTCCGCATGGGCATTCACAGCGGCCCGGTTAACGAAGTAACCGATCTCAACGAACAGGCCAACGTCGCCGGCGTCGGAATCAACATGGCCCAGCGCGTCATGGATTGCGGCGACGCCGGGCACATCCTGCTTTCCAAACGCGTAGCCGATGACCTCGAACAATATCCGCAGTGGCGTTCGCGGCTACAGTCCCTCGGCGAATGTGAAGTCAAACACGGTGTTCGAATTGGCCTGGTCAATCTTTACACCGATGAGGCTGGCAACGCGAAACCGCCCGCGCGACTCGCTGCTGGCGACAAAACGCCCACTCGCCCCGCCAAAAGACTAACGAACTTTCAACGTCTCCTTGCGACTCTCGTCCTCCTTGTCTGCCTCGGCGTTCCCGCGCTCATTTTCATGCCCGCGATTCTCAAATCTTACCGAACGAAGGCCGGGACCATGGTTCCGGAAAAGAGCATCGCCGTTTTGCCTTTTGAAAATCTGAGTGATGACAAAACCAACGCTTACTTCGCCGACGGGATTCAAGATGAAATTTTGACCAAGCTGGCCGGGATTGCTGACCTGAAAGTTATCTCCCGCACTTCCACAGCTAAGGTACAAGAGCAAACCGGAAGATTTGAAGACCGTCTCGCAGCAGTTAGGCGTCGCTACCGTGTTAGAGGGCACGGTGCAACGGGCCGCAGACAAGGTCCGCGTGAACGTTCAGTTGATCGATGCCCGTGCCGACGCCCACCTTTGGGCGAAAACCTTTGATCGCGAGCTCAAGGATGTTTTCGCGGTGGAAAGCGAAGTGTCACAGGAGATTGCAAATGCTTTGCAGGCAAAACTTTCGCCTAAAGAAACTAACAACCTGGCCACCGCCCCGACCCAGGATACCGAGGCCTACGATCTATTCTTGAAAGGTGAATTCGAGGAGCGGGAGGCGGAAAGCTCGCTCAAACCTGAGGCGTACGATCAGGCTGTTAGTTGGTATCGGCAAGCCGTCGCGCATGATCCGAGCTTCGCTCTTGCGGTTGCTCGCCTCGCTCGTAGCCAATTAGATCGCCACTGGTTCGTCCAACCTTTAACGGAACCGCAATTGGCTGAAGTAAAGAACACGATAGACCACGCGTTGACGCTCGCGCCGAATCTGGCCGAGACGCACGTCGCACTTGGAGAATTCTATTACCTTGGCCATCGCGAGTACGAGCAGGCCCTGGCCGAATTCCGAAAGGCAATCGACCTACAACCAAACAATGCCTGGGCGGCCGAGCTTTCCGCATTTGTCCATCGGCGTCAGGGGAAATGGCGGGAGTGTTTGACTGAGCTCCTTAGGAGCAAGGAAACGGATCCTCTGAATGCCGTGGTTGCCGCTGACATTGGCACCACCTACGTGCACTTACGGATGTGGAAGCAAGCCAGGGAGGCCGCGGCCCATGCTCTCGAAATCAATCCACACAATGTCGTGGCGATGCGCGTGAGTCTTGTCAGTTGTCGCAATGGAAGCGGCGATCTCACCGAAGCGAAACGCTTGCTGGCGACATTTCCGAAAGAGCCTGACCTCACAGTGACGCGTCCCGGTGTCGCCCCGCTCATTGGTGAGCGCGCTTACCTATCGATCATCGAGCGAGAGTTTGGAGCTGCTCTCACTGTCTGGGAAAACGATCGCAGCGATCCCGGCGAAAAGCGCAAGCAGCTTTCCGCGCGCTCGGCCATCCGCGTTCTTTCCGGCGACCTGCCTGCTGCTAAGGCTGATGCTGAAGAAGCGCATAACCTGCTAGATAGCCGATTACGTGAGCAACCGAATGATGAGTTCGCGTTGGTCCAGTTGAGTTGGGTGGATCTGGCCCTTGGCCGCGTTGCCGAGGCAATCAAAGCGGCGCGAGAAGCCGCGGACTTGCTACCAATCGAGAAAGATCGCTTTCGACGGGACGTCGGCGCTGGTCAATCTGGCGGAAGTTCAGGCGCGCGGTGGTCACGGTGAGGAAGCGATTACGATCTTGAAACGACTGCTTTCCATTCCAGCGGGCTTTGATGTTTCGATTGTCAGACTAAAGATCGATCCGGTCTGGGATCCGATCCGCAATGATCCGGGGTTCCAACAACTCCTCGCCGGCAAAGAGCAGATCGGGCCTAACCAGTGACAGAAGAGGATGCGTAACGTTTTCGCCGAGTGATGGCCCCGGAAATAAAAAAAGAAATTCAGCTCGAGATCGCCCATGTCTTGTTTATCGACATCGTCGGTTACTCGAAGCTTTCGATTAACGACCAGCGCGCGGCGATTGACGAACTGACTCAAGCCGTTCGCGCGACCGAACAATTTCAAAAAGCTGAGGCCGCGGCCCGCTTGATCAAGATCCCGACCGGCGACGGAATGGCGCTGGTCTTTTACAAGAGCCCGGAAGAACCGGTGGAATGCGCGCTCGAAATCAGTCGCGCGCTCAAGGGACATCCGAGGATACAACTTCGCATGGGAGTGCACAGCGGCCCGGTCAGCGGCGTGATCGATGTGAACGGTCACGCTAACCTTGCCGGGGCTGGCCTTAATATGGCGCAACGCGTGATGGACTGCGGGGACGCTGGACACATTCTTCTCTCCAAGCGCGTGACCGAAGACTTAGGGGAGTACGAGCACTGGCGACCGCTTCTGCACGATCTCGGCGAATGCGAAGTGAAGCATGCAGTGCGTGTGTCGATCGCGAATCTGCACGCGGATGAAGTGGGCAATCCGCAACTGCCGAGAAAATTCGAGGCCCTGAAAAAACGCAGGGCACGCAAGCGCTGGGCTACTGCGGCGATAGCATTGTTCGCACTCGCGACAATCGTCGCCGCCTTTGTCTTTTCCCAGAGATCGGCGAAATCGACATTAGCCGCGCCAGAAAAGAGCATCGCTGTTTTGCCTTTTGAAAATCTGAGCGATGACAAGGCGAACGCCTATTTCGCTGAAGGGATACAGGACGAACTTCTGACGCGTTTGTCGAAGATCGCCGATCTCAAGGTGATTTCGCGGACGTCGACCGAGCATTACAAGAGCGCTCCGGGGAATTTGCCGGAGATTGCGCGCCAACTTGGTGTCGCCAACATCATGGAGGGGAGCGTTCAAAAGAGCGCGGACGCCGTGCGCGTGAATGTGCAGTTGATCAAGGCGGCGACCGACTCTCATCTCTGGGCCGACAGCTTCGATCGAAAGTTAACCGACGTTTTTGCCGTCGAAAGTGAGATCGCCGCGACCATTGCGGATAAGTTAAAGGCGAAACTAACTGCGCCGGAAGCGCAGGCGATTCAGCTGCGACCGACGGAGAGCGCCGCCGCCCACGAGCTTTACTTAAAGGGGCTCTACTTCTGGAACAAACGAAACGCCGCCGATCTGGAGAAAGCGTTGGCTTACTTCAACCAGGCGGTAGGGCAGGACCCTAACTATGCGCTCGCCTGGACTGGAATTGCGCAAGCCTATACCCTTTTGCCTCTCTACGGCGGAGCTTCGCCCGCTGACGCTTTGCCGAAGGCTAGGGCAGCGGCGAATAAAGCCATCCAACTCGACCCAACCTTAGGCGAACCGCACGCTGTTCTGGGTAATTTACTGACCGCCACGTTTGAGTTTCCGGAGTCGATGCGCGAATTCGAGAAAGCCATCGCCCTTAACCCCAATGACGCGACCACCCATCACTGGTTTGGCGATTCGCTTCTGGAATGCATTGGAGATCATGATCGATCCATTGCCGAACACAAACGTGCCTTGGAACTCGATCCTCTTTCCCTCGCCATCAATATCGATCTTGGCTACTCCTATTATACGGCCGGACGTTATTCGGAAGCGATTGCGCAAGGGCGCAAGGCGCTGGAGCTCGATCCGAATTCCTATGCTGCCCACTACAATCTTGGCTGGGCTTTGGAAGCCAGCGGAGATCTACCTGGCGCCCTCGCCGAGTACGCGAAAGCAGTCTCCTTGGATTCCGATCCCTTCGCGCTCGCATTGCTTGGGCACGCTGAAGCGCTCCACGGAAATCGCGATGCCGCCTTGGAGATTTTGAAGAAATTGACTACGTCCACGCGCTATACACCGGATTACTCCATCGGCCTCGTCTATCTCGGTCTCGGCGATCGAGATCAGGCAATGAATTGGCTGGAAAAGGCCTTCGCCGAAAAACAACCGGACGTAAACACCATTCGTTTCGATCCGCTCCTTAAACCACTCCATGGCAACCCGCGCTTCGACGCGCTTGTTGAGAAAATCGCTCCTGCACGAGTGCTGGAGTCGCTGGTGACGGAAAACAAAAAACCGAATTAGTTAACACAGAATGAGCAACGGAAACTTCTTCGCTGAACTCAGTCGCCGTAATGTTTATAAGGTGGCCATCACCTACGGCGTCATCGCGTGGCTTCTCTATGAGATCCTCTCCCTGCTTCTTCCACCCGATGCTACCTCGTCCGTGCTCAATATTTTCCTGATCCTGGCCACGCTTGGATTTGTCCTCGCGCTCTATATTTCGTGGTCGTTCGAAGCAACCCCGGAGGGATTGAAGAGAACTAAGAACGTTCCCGCGAATGCGTCCCTGCCAACCTGGAGTCGGCGGAAATACGCCACTTTCGTGGTTACGGTTGCGGCCTTGGCGGGAGCTCTTCGGGCATATCAATTCTTCCGGCATCCGTGAAGCCCCCCCTCCGTGGGCTCCCGCAGCCTGGGGAGCGTACACTTATAGATACGTTCCTTTTTGGGGGGGCTGTCGGACCCCGTCTTATCAGTATTGACGGCCCTTCCGATTTCCGATAAAGGACGGACTTAGCAACCGCCTTGCCTATGAAGAACTTCCGTATCGGAGCGCTCGTCGCTGTACTTATTCTCAGCCTTGGTTTCTGGACCGGACCGGTCCGCGGCCAGGGCGCAACTGGAAACCCGGGAACACCTGGAGTTGATGGTGATAACGGCAAAAAGGGAAACGATGGCGTGCAGCCGGGCGATCCCAACGGCGGCGATGGAACTTCGGGTACCGATGGGTACCTGGCGGCGGTGAAGCCAGCTCGGGGACTGGTGGTGACGGTCAGTCTGGGCTCTCGACCAGTTCCGCGCCTGCGTCCGGAAATTATCACGGTGAAGACGGCGCAACCGGAACGGGCGGCGATGGTGGTAGCGGCGGCAATGGCGGACGTGGCGGCAGGGGCGGCGACGGCGCTGCTGTCGGACCGTCAGGCGCGACTGGCGTAACTGGCGTTACTGGTCCGACCGGAACGATTCTTCCCGCGATCGCGATTTCAGTGACTGGCGGTAATGGCGGCAACGGCGGAGCTGGTGGCAACGGCGGCGACGGCGGAAACGGCGCCGACGGAACTGGCGGCAATGGTGGCGCCGGGCTCGTTATTTTTTCACCGACTGATCTGACCGGAATCACTTTCACAAATACCAACGCGGTTGGCGGCAACGGCGGCGCTGGGATCGGCGGCAATGGTGGCGATGGCGGCAATGGTGGAAACGGTGGGAATGGCGGAAACGGTGGAGACGGTACCGGGGCCGACGGCTTTGACGAAAACGGCGGCGACGGAATCGGCGGCAATGGCGGCAATGGCGGAAACGGCGGTTTCGGCGGCGCCGGTGCAACCGGCGGCCTTGGCCAAGGCGGGCGCGGCGGCGAGGGTCTCGTGCTTACCGCCAACAACAACATTGATTCAATCACGATCAATAACACGGGCCCAGCAGCCGGCGGTAATGGCGGCAACGGCGACGGCGGCAACGGTGGCAATGGCGGTAAAGGTGGCAACGGCGGCGACGGCGGTAATGGCGGCAACGGATTCGGCGGCGGAGCCGCCGTCGAAATTATCGGGGCCCCGATTCGCGATCAGGCTTTGACATTCGCTGGGACGGGTATCGGCGGTGACGGTGGCAATGGCGGTAACGGCGGCTTCGGGGGCAATGGCGGCAACGCTGGCGTCGGTTTCGGGGGCAACGGTGGCCACGGCTTGGAAATTGTGGCCGGCGGAACGGTAACAAATATCAACCTGACGAATTCGGACACCGCGTCAGGAGGCGCTGGTGGAAATGGAACTTCGGGTAGCGGAGGCGCGGGCGGCAATGGTGGCAACGGCGGAAATGGTGGTAATGGCGGCAACGGAACCGCTGGACCAGCTTCGAGTTCTGGTGTCACCCCAGGTGATTCCAGCGGTGGCCTCGGTGGATTCGGAGGAAACGGTGCCAATGGCGGCAATGGTGGCACGAGCAATTTCGGACAGGGCGGAAACGCGGGCGACGGCATCGCCATTTTTGGAAGCGGGATCGATACGGTTACCCTAACGAATAGTGGCACCGCACAAGGCGGTAATGGCGGGGTTGGTGTCGATCAAGGCGGCGGAAATGGTGGCAAAGGCGGCGACGCGGGGAACGGCGGCAATGGCGGTGACGCCTTGCCTGCCCCAGAACCACTCGAGCCTGTTTTCAATTTCGCCGGTAACGGCGGCAATGGCGGCGGCGCTGACGTCGCTTTCGGCGGCAACGGCGGCGACGGTATCACCTTCAGCACGGAGGGAAGCATCACCAACGTCACTCTTGATAACCCGGGCAATGCCCTCGGGGGGAATGGCGGCGACGCCACCGGCGGTAACGGCGGAAAAGGCGGCAACGGCGGCTTCGGCGGCAATGGCGGCAATGGATTTAACTCCCTAACGAACCAAGATAGCGTCACCAATCTTGCCGGCGGTGGACAGGATGGCGGTTTCGGCGGCAACGGCGGTTTCGGCGGCAACGGCGGCTCAGCGTTCGCCGGAGATGCCGGCTGGGGAATCGCCTTCCGCTCGGACGGAACTGATACAATTTCCCTAACGAATGAAGGCCTGGCTTCCGGTGGTAACGCCGGTTCGGCCGTAGGAGGATCTGGCGGCAACGGTGGCAAGGGCGGCAACGGCGGGAACGGGGGTAACGGTGGCAACGCGTTAGGCGGCGACCCGGCGATCGGCGGCTTCGGCGGCAACGGATTGGATGGCGGCAATGCCGGTAGCGGCGGTTTCGGCAACACTGCCCAGGGCGGCAGCGGCGGGGAAGGCATCGGCTTCCAGACTTTTGGCTCCGGCAACAACATTTCCAATATCACAATGTTCAATACCGGCAGTGCCCTCGGCGGTAATGGCGGAAACGCCCAGGGTGGCAATGGCGGCAGCGGTGGGAATGGTGGGAACGGCGGCAATGGCGGCAACGGCGGCGACGCTACCGGAGGAATTGGCGGCAACGAAAACACTTATGAAGGTGACGGCGGCGATGCCGGCAATGGCGGCAATGGCGGCAACGGCGGCGACGGAAGCTTCGGCGGATCCGGCTTTGGTGGCGACGGCGGCAACGGCGTGAGTTTCCGCTCAAGCGGCGACATCACAAACGTGTTCATCAAGAACCTTGGAACTTTCGCCGGCGGCAACGGCGGTTTTGGCGCCGGTGGTAACGGCGGCAATGGTGGCAACGGAGGAAATGGCGGTGACGGCGGCAACGGCGGAACTGGAACCGGCGGAAGCGACGGCGAAGTTACCGGCCCTGGATTTGGTGGAACCGGTGGCAACGGCGGCAACGGCGGCACTGGTGGTAACGGAGGCAGTGGTGCAAACGGCTTCGGCGGCAACGGCGGCGTCGGACTTCTCTTTGCCCTCGGCGGCATGCCTTTGAACGCTTCTGGTGCCGAGCCCCAAGGAAATATCCAACCAGGGGGCGGATCGTTCCAGAATATTACCGTGATCAACAACGGAACGATT
Source organism: uncultured Verrucomicrobiae bacterium (assembly GCA_963824205.1). Taxonomy (GTDB): domain Bacteria; phylum Verrucomicrobiota; class Verrucomicrobiia; order Chthoniobacterales; family UBA10450; genus JBBRDU01. Next base: position 167,448 of record CAWGOG010000004.1, read on the forward strand.
ACCGGCGGCAACGGCGGTAATGGCGCCGGCGGTCTTGGCGGCGCAGCCGGCAGTGGCGGCGCCCGCGGCGCGCGCGGCAATGGCGGAAGTGGAATCGGCGGCGAAGGCAGTGCCGACGGCAATAATGGAACTGCCGGCACGGCTGGCACCTCCGGCGATAGTGGCTCACCCGGCGCAGGCTTCGCCGGTAACGGCGGCGCCGGCATTGAATTTCGTCGCGCCGAAATTGACGGCGGCGGCGATGGACCCCTGATCATTCCGGTGACTAACGACAGCAACCTGGTGATCAACAACTGTGGCGACATTTTCGGCGGTAATGGTGGCAACGGAAACAATCCCGGCAACGCCGGCGAAGGTATTCGAGCGCACGCCGATAACCTGACGATCAATAACTGGGGCGACGTTTTCACCGGCACGGGCGCCAATCAGGCGGCCATCCGATTTATCGGTAACAACGACACCATCAATCTGCGCGGTTGGTCCGTCATTCACGGCGTCATGACTAACGATGGCGGCGGCGCTAACGACATCATTAACTTCGCCTTTTCGGGGGTCAACAACCAGAAGGCCGCGCAGCTGAATTCGATGCTCTCACCATTTCTCACCGGAACCGAGAGCAGCGGCACCATCACCTTCCGGGGTGAGACTTACAGCTGGAACAACCTGATCGTGCAGGATAATCCCACTTCCTACCAGGCGTTGGCGACCACCTCCGGTGGAAAATCTCTCGGCGCAGCCTTGGATAGTTTCAATACCACACCGCCGCGCGCGCTTCGCGATCTCCTCTGCCTGATTGATCAGAGCGGCGCCATTGGCGAGAACCTCGATCAACTTTCGCCACAGGTTTATCAGGAATACAGCGAGATTGCCCTGGCGATTATGAACTTCACGACCCAGGCAATCGATGCCCGTTTGAACAATCTCCACGATGGTAGCGAAAGCATCGATACCCGCGGACTCGGCGGTATGGGCGGCCTAACGACCGGCCTCGTGACCGAAACGAATACCATTGCTTATCAGCGCGATGGCAAAACAACGCTGTCCGAGGGCAAAGACAAGGAGGTAGCCGCTCCGGCCCCCGACCAAAAACAGTGGGGATTCTTTGCCTCCGGCACAGGTCTCTTCGGCGACATCGATGCTGACAAAAATGCCGGACGTCTCAGCGACGCCGACTTCACCAGTTGGGGTGTCCTCGGAGGTGTAGACACGAAAATCGGCGACCATTTCGTCCTCGGCGCTTACGGCGAGTACACCCACACCTGGGCCGATCTCGACAATCAAGGCAGCAATGCTGAGATAGACAGTTACGGCGGCGGCCTTTACCTCGGCTGGCATGGAAGCCCGCCCTATTTGAACGCTCTCTTCAACGTCACCAAGAATTCCTACGACAGCAATCGCACGATCGCCTTGATCGGGCTGCCCGATCCGGTTGTTCACGCGAACGCCGATGGCCTTCAGTTCGGCGGCGATCTCTCCGGCGGCTATGATTTTTATATCGGTGACCATTTCGCCATTGGGCCCTTTGTCGGGCTGCAATATGTCCACTTCGACGTTAACGACTTCAACGAAGTCGGCCCGATCCCAACCGGTCTCGTAATTGGGGACGAATTGAATTCACTCCGATCGCGCATGGGAGGCAAGGCGGATTACCACACTACTTTCCGCCGCGTCGCTCTGGATTTTCAGGCTCGCGCCGCCTGGCAGCATGAATACCTCGACGATGGCCACAACATCACTGGCAGTTTCTTCGGTGGCGGCGGCCCGACTTTCATCGTCCCGACCACCATCCACGGCCGCAATGCGGCTCTCTGTGGTGTCGGCGCCAACGTGACCGTCTGGAATATGCTCACCTTCTTTGCCGACTACGATGTCCAGGCCGGCCAGAGCGATTACCTGGTGCAAAGCGCCAAAGGCGGCTTGCGCATCGATTTCTAGTCCATTCTCTCCCATCCCCTAACGAACTGGCCTGCTTGGTTGCGCAGGCGGTTCGCGGGGGAGCGGCTCATTCCGCGAAAGGCGACGACCTTTCACACTCTCCGTCTCGCCATTCACTCTGCGCGATTGTAGGGCCGGCATCCTGCCCGCCATCTCAACCACCGGCCGCGAAGATCGCCGCCCTACAGTTCCCCCGCTCTGATTTGGCGTTGGCGTATCGCAAACCGAATGACGTCCCCCCGAGAGGGCGAAAATTGAGCGGAGGATTGCGCCCTCACCGTTTTCCCGTCAGGATCCGGTGATGCAAAAGATCACGCCATTTCTCTGGTTTGATCATCAGGCTGAAGAAGCCGCTAACTTCTACGTCTCAATTTTTCAGAATTCGAAAATCCTCGGCCTAAGCCGTTATGGCGAGGAGGGTCCTGGCCCGGAAGGATCGGTCATGACCGTCTCCTTCGAATTGAACGGACAGGAATTCGTGGCTTTGAACGGCGGACCTCGCTTCAAATTCACCGAAGCCGTTTCCTTTGTCATTAACTGCGACTCGCAGGCCGAAATCGATCGCTACTGGTCGAAACTCACGGCCGATGGCGGCGAGGAAAGTTGCTGCGGCTGGCTTACTGATCGCTACGGACTTTCCTGGCAGGTTGTTCCCAGGAAGATTCGCGAGTGGATGCTCACGGGCGACCCTAAACGCGCTCAACGCGTCATGGCTGTCGTCGGACCGATGCGAAAACTCGACATGGCGGCGATGGAGCGCGCCTTCGAAGGAAAAGAGTAGTCGTAGCCAAGAATGCCCCCAGCCTTGGCGTGCACAGGCGGCGTTGAACGTTTCCTTTCGCGTCCTAAACTGAAACCGTGCCCAGCTCCTCCCCCGGAAGCATCGCTGCATCATCGTTGGCGGCGGACCGGCGGGAATGATGACAGGTTATCTCCTCGCTCGTGTGGGCGTGGATGCGCTGGTCCTGGAAAAACATTCGGATTTCAACCGCGATTTTCGCGGCGACACCATTCACCCGTCGACTCTCGATCTGATGTATGAACTCGGCCTGCTCGGCGAGTTTCTGAAGCTTCCCCACCAGCAAGTGCCTTCCCTGGCGGGAATTTTCAATGGCCACACCGGACGCATTGCCGACTTCTGGCGTCTGCCTACCCAATGCAAATTTCTCGCCTTTATGCCGCAATGGGATTTTTTGAATTTTTTATCGGCTGAGGCGAAGAAATTCCCCTCGTTTTCTTTACAAATGGAACACGAGGCCACTGACCTGATCTTTGACGGAGAACGGGTCACAGGCGTGAAGGTCGAGACTCCCACTGGCTCGTCGGAGTTTTTCGCTGATCTAATAATTGGAGCCGATGGGCGCCATGCGGTGACCCATGCGCGCGCAGGTTTCGAGATCAAAGATGTAGGCGCGCCAATTGATGTACTCTGGATGCATATATCCAAACGAACCGGTGATCCGAGTCACTTATTCGGCTTTTTTCGCCACGGCAAACTTCTCGTTCTGATCGATCGTGACGATTACTTTCAGGCAGGCTTTGTTATCCCAAAAGGCGGCATCGAATTCATCAAGCAACAGGGCCTCCCCTACTTGCACGAGCAAATCGTCGCCTTGGCGCCCTTCCTCAGAGACAGAATCACCGAGCTCGATGATTGGTCGAAGGTCAAACTCCTGACCGTTCAAATCAATCGCCTTCGCAAATGGTACCGTGAAGGCTTGCTCTGCATCGGCGATAGCGCCCACGCCATGTCGCCCGCGGGTGGCGTTGGAATTAATCTTGCCCTGCAGGATGCCGTTGCCACCGCGAATTTGCTCGCGGCAAAATTACAAAACGGCCCGGTCTCCGTGGCTGATCTTCGAAAAATACAAAGCCGACGGGAATGGCCCACTCGTGTTATCCAGGCGATGCAGGCTTTTATTCATCGCCGTGTTGTCACTGGGCGCGAATCCAGTAGTGGCGATTCGCTCCCGTTGATCGTCAGGCTGCTCCAGTGGTTTCCGCCCCTTCGGGCGCTTCCGGCAAGATTCGTTGGAATGGGGCCGCGCCCCGAACACCTGAGCGCGCTTATTCGGAACGCCGGAATCAGATAACTTTCAAAGTAACGTTTAGCAGTGTCCCGCGCCGGCTCAGAGGCGGGAGGGTGAGGCTGACGCAGAGCGTCTCCCCAACGTTCAGCACTTGTCCCGAGCTGACTGAGCGCGAGGGAGGGTGAGTGTTGGCGCAGAGCCAAAAGGGTCAGTTCGGAAGCAAACTGACTTTATCGGCCACGTAATCGCCCCCGACCTTGGAATAATGAATTCGGACCTTCCGATTCGTCGTTAGGCCGGCCGCCTCGATCGTTTTTCCGTCGGTGTCGTTGAAGGTGATATTCTTGGCCAGCTTGAACTGAACCGGCGCGGTCGGCGCAAGCGTTTCCAATACCAGCGAACTAGCCGGTGTGTACTCCTTGATCGTTCCCGTCATCTCCCCGCTGGAAGAATTTGACCCGGCTGCTCCGGGAGCCTGTCCACGCATCGGCGATACAAGGAGGAAGGAGAAGGCCAGGCCAAGCGCGAGTAATGGTTTCATAGTCTTTCTATCTCTTCGACACGCGGAACCTCTCCGGCCGTAAAAGATGCTAAGTCTTTCTAACGTTCAGCCCTTGTCCAGCGCCAAGCCGCTTACAATCCCGGTATCGGCGTGGAGGATGGCGATGGATTCAGGCCCAGCGAATCACGGGAGCCCTGGCCGTTCGCAGAATTACCGCCATGCGCATGACGATGATGGTGCGACTCATCCGCCGTCGCGTCGTCGTGATCGGCGCAAGCTGTTGCCAGGATCGTCCAGGCCAGGCAAAGGATCGTAAAAAGCACGTTGATAATTCCCAGCCGGAACAGGTGGCGACGTTTGAATTTTTCGAACGCTCTCGCTAATTGCGCGGGGGATGCCGGTTTCGAGCTGGTCAATCTCTGAAAACGTCTGCCGTTAAATACGGCCTTGTTTTTAGCCGGTCCCTCTTTGTCGTTCATCGCCGAAACTCCTTTCCGCTGAGTAGATGACCGTTGGGACGGCCTGGCGGTTACATTTTTTTATCCGGCCCCAACAATATGACACTCGAGGCGGATGGAACGCGGCGTCTGGGTCGCTTTCCCGGCAAGAACACAGCCGGCTTTTCGCCGGCTGTCTCCAATTCACATCCGCGCCAACCTTCGTGCGTTCCGGGTCAGCCTGTAGGCTTCAAACTGTGCAGGATTTTACCGACTTCTTCCTGATGTTCCTTCTCCTTGGATGATGTGACCCAATAGGTCAGCACGACCACTTTATCCTTAATAGGCACGAACGAGATGCTCACCGAACACGGACCGTCTTCATCCTTACCGTGGAAGATAAGTTCCTGCACTTGCTCACCGTTAAGGTCGAACTTGCTTTCCTGTTTACTCGACTTGTCGAGATCAACCTTGTGCTCCTTGAGCATGTCGAAGGTGTCGTTGAGCTCGGCTTCCATTCCTTTGTCGCTCCCAACGGCGACAGCCGCAAGGTAAACGGCACTATCGGGGCTCTGACCCGCTGCGCCGTTGGTGACTTCTTCCGGCTCCCAGTCGCTTGGGAAATTGATCGAGGCGATGGCAAATTCATCGCTCGGTAATTTCATTGTTTTTGCGAATGTGGAAGCTCCGAGCGCAATCGAAATGGCTAATATGAGTGCGGGCACGAATTGTTTCATGATCGCGACACAGGAAGCAGCCTTCATACCCTTGGAAAACGCTTCATAGCGCGTAAAACGCCTGTGAGGCACACTTGTTACCTACCGCCCTTACTGCTAGGCTAACCAGGCATCGAATGACAAAGTCTTCAAAGTCGTCGCGCAAAGCCGCGCGGAAGCCGGTTCCGATGAAAGATCTGCCATCTGCGAAAGAGGTTCGCGGCGGCGCTTGCACAACTCCGCGCCCCGGGGGCCCTGTTCCCATTCCCTACCCTAATTAAGAAGGGCATTCGGGCCTGCGTTGCTGAGACAGGACGTTCGGCCCAGCCCTGTTCGATTGCCCAAATCATGTTAGAGGTAATCGTGGACTCCGACTCCGCTGCCGACATCAAACTCGAGATCGGCCACGTCCTGTTCCTCGACATCGTCGGCTATTCCAAGCTGCTCATTCATGAGCAGACAGAATTTTTGGAAAAACTCCAAAACATTGTCCGCTCCACGGCCCCATTTCGCGCCGCCCAGGAAGCGGGCACGCTCCTTCGACTTCCAACCGGTGACGGAGGCGCCCTTGTTTTCCGCGATTCTCCCGAGTCGCCGGTTCTATGCGCCGTCGAGATCGCCAAAACTCTCAGGAAAAATCCGGAACTGCGGGTGCGCATGGGCGTTCACAGCGGACCAATTCGGGACGTCACTGACTTGAATGAAAACAGCAACATTGCCGGCGCGGGCATCAACGTCGCGCAGCGTGTCATGGATTGCGGGGACGGGGGGCACATTCTGCTTTCAAAACGCGTCGCTGACGATCTTGAGCAATATGCTCGCTGGCGTCCCCTCCTCCATGAGCTCGGCAACTGCGAAGTGAAACACGGCCTGACCCTGACCGTCTTCAATCTCTTTTCAGACGAATTTGGAAACGCCCGGCCGCCGAAGCGATTCGCTCAACAAAAGGAATCTGCGTCGGACATAACGGCCCTGCCCGTTTCCCGTAAATCGATCGCCGTGCTCCCCTTCCAAAGTCTGAGCGAAGACAAGGCCAACGCTTACTTCGCCGACGGCATTCAAGAAGAAGTGCTCACCCGCCTCTCTCAAATCGCCGACCTCAAGGTCATTTCGCGTACGTCGACGCAGGGATTTCGTGATTCGTCCGAGAACATTCGTGAAATCGCGAAGCAACTCGGCGTGGTTAACATCCTGGAAGGCACCGTTCAAAAAGCGGGCGGCAGAGTTCGCGTCCACGTCCAGCTGATCGACGCCATCAGGGATGCTCACATCTGGGCGGAACGATACGACCGCGATCTGGTGGACATTTTTGCTGTCGAATCGGACATCGCCTCCAAGATTGCCGACGCCCTCAAGGCAAAACTCACCGGCGCGGAACGCCGCGCCATTGCCAACCGGCCCACAAACAACACCGAAGCGCACGAATACTATCTCAGGGGCCAATACCAATGGCGAAATTTCTTCGCCCCGGGTTTTCAGCAAGTCCGCGAGCACTTCGAAAAGGCAATTGAACTCGATCCGGCGTTCGCCCCCGCCTATTCCGGCCTTGGTCTCTACCATTCCTTCGGCGCCGCCAACGCGGTTTTGCCACCGGAGAACTGGCCGTTGGCGGAAAGCGCCGTTAACAAAGCGCTCGAACTCGATGAAAACCTCGCGGAAGCCTACAACCCGCGCGCCGCGGTCGACATCTATTACAAGCGCGACTGGCCCGCCGCCGAACGCGCATTCTTGCGCGGAGCTGAATTGAATAAAAATCTTGCCGGTGTTCGGCATCACTATGGAATTTGTCTGGTCTTGTTAGGCCGCGCCGACGAGGGCCTCGCGCAGATGCGAAATGCTGAGAACCTCGATCCGTTCTTTTCCGGATTGCATCTTCATGCCGGGAGAGTCTTCTATTTCCTGCGCGACTACGACCAGGCCATCAAACGTTACCTTCGGGCACTCGAGCTCCAGCCTGGCAATCCGGTGGCTCATGAATACTTCGGGGACGCTTATGCGAAGAAAGGCATGTTCCGCGAAGCGATTACGCAATGGTCTGCTTCGTTAACTCTAACTGGCCAGGCAGAAACGGCCAGGGAACTCGAGCAGAGGCACTCTGAATCCGGATTCGAGGTTGCTCTTCGCCAATTTGGCACGAGGCAACTCCAAACCTATGACACGCAAACCGCCCAGGGCCTTTATATTCCCTCATGGAATTACGCCATCGCCCATATGCGCGCAGGCCATCATGATCATGCCTTCGCTTCGCTGATAACAGCGATCGATGAGCCTAACTGGTTTGCACTGCAGTTGAACGTTAACCCGATTCTCGATCCTTTGCGCGCGGACTCCCGTTTTTCGGAAATCAGCGCAAAAGTCAAACTCACACGTTAGCCCAATCGCTAGTTTTTATTCTCGCCGGCCATCCGAGGACCCCTCCAGGGGCCGACTTGAGTCTTACATTGGGATTTCCCGTTTCCGAGTAAGATTACGCCTTTCATGCCGATACCCTTTGTTTGGGCGCCGGCGAACCTCTTTTGCCCGGCGGCTCAATCCTTGGTTTTCCGATTTGCGGCCGTAAACTGGCTTCGAATTGGCGACCCCGTTAACGACTCCGAAGTTCTTCCCTACGCCGGAGCATTTCCGCCGATGGCTCGAGCGCAATCATGCAAAAGAAACCGCCTTGTGGGTCGGTTACTATAAGAAGGGCACCAGCCGGGGAAGCATTACCTGGCCGGAGTCGGTCGACGAAGCGCTTTGCTTCGGTTGGATTGATGGCATCCGGAAAACGATCGACGAAATCAGTTACACAGTTCGTTTCACTCCACGCCGCAAAACTAGTGTCTGGAGTGCTATCAACATCAGGAATGTTCAACGCCTGATTGAAACCGGGCGGATGCAACCGGCCGGTTTAAAGGCGTTTGAGGCCAGGCGCGCGCATCACTCGAAAATTTATTCCTACGAACAGCGCCCACAGGATTTGCCCGACGCGCTGATGGCGCAGATGCGGAAGCACAAGCGGGCATGGAAGTTTTTTCAGGCTCAACCACCCGGTTACCGGCGGCAGATGACGTGGTGGATCGTCAGTGCCAAAACCGAGCCGACTCAAAAGAAGCGCCTTGCGCGCCTCACCGCGGCATCGGCGCGAGAACAGCGGCTTCGTTAACCGCAGAAAATTGCCCGGCACCGATGTGTCATTCAAGTTTTTCCCATCCCTCCTATGGAACCAGATTCTTCTATCCTAAGTTCGCGAAATAAGTAGAGATGAATCCATGAACCATCTCCGCGGCGCTCGAGTTTACCTCTCCGGTCCAATGGATTTCGTGGCCTCCCGTGCCGACGAAAAAGCCAGCGGCTGGCGCAACCGGGTCGGCGACTTCCTCCGCTCACTCGGCGCAGTCGTCTTCGATCCGTGGTTCAAGCCATCCGTCCGCGGCCTTCATCAATACGGACTTGAAGACGTCAACACCATCGACGTCCGCGAAACTTGGACCTTTGAATCAAACGAAGCAGGCGATGGGACGCGTTCTGATTGCGCTGACAAATTCTGGGAGACCCTCCATATCGATCTGCGGATGGTCGATACGAGCGATTTCACCATCGCCTATGTCCCGACAAACATTTACAGCGTCGGCACGGCGCACGAGATTATCCTTTCCCGTCAACAGTCAAAACCGGTCCTGTTCGTTAGCCCACCGGTGGTCTTCCCGACTTTTGAAAAATTGTGCGAACATTTGCGGGACGATCCAAAAGGCGCGGCTCTGCTCGAGCAGCTTGCCGATGAAGTCCCCATCAAACCTAACGCGCGCGGTATTCCGAGCCTCTGGTACATGCCCCTGATCGGAAGCAGCAATTTCTTCGACGGCTTCGGGTTTGCGCAATATGCGGAGCGGTTCGGATGGGGAAAAACGCCGATCGACGAACGGGAAGAGAAACACCCACCCAAGCGCCCTCTTCTGCCGTTTATCGAGAAATTAACGACTGACGTCCCCAAGCGTTGGGACAACAAACTCAAAAAATACGTCACTAACGACGACTGGCTTCTTTGGGAATTCGATTCTGCCGGTCGACAAGGCGAAACCATCACCGACAGCAGCACCTAGCAATGTGACCGAGCATTCCCTCGCCCGGAATGCGATTAATGCTTCTTGCCTCGCAGCGCTTGCCGTTCCGCGAGCGCGTTCAGGATATCGACATTGCCTAACGCCCAGGCGCTATCGATTGTGATTCGCTTAAATCGCCACTTCGCGCCGTCCCGGACGAGCTCGCAATCGTAGCGGTTCATCAAGAGGGCATATTCCGTGTCAGGACGGCAGCCTTCGCGCGGCATGAAATGTTGCGACTGCACATAGGCGTAAAGCGTGGCCGTATCGCCACTGACCTCAATCTGCAGATTGGTCGCCGAATGACTAGTGTCGAGCGGCCCTATGAGCGCCAGGACCGACTGCAAAATAGCGTCGCGTCCGGCAACAACCGGAAATCGGATCCCAAGCTTCTTTCCCGCGGGCGTGAAATCGAAGTGGCAATCTTCCGTTAAGGCCGAGGCCAGCGAATCAGGGTGGTTATGATCCAGTCCGAACGCATAACGATGCAACGCGTCTGCGATTTCATATCGGTCGTTTGCAAGATCCATGCAGGGCCAAGGTTAGAGGTTGGACTTCACGAAAGCCAGGAACGAAGTCGTCGAATTAGAGAAGGTCGACTACTCTTTGCCTGTCGGCCGGATGTTTTGGTTCACGCGAAAAAGATTCTGCGGGTCATACTTATTCTTGATCGCCACAAGGCGCTGGTAGTTTTCGCCGTAGGTGGCTTTGATTCGGTCTTCGCCCTCGTCCATCATGAAATTGACGTAAGCGCCGCCAGCCGAAAACGGATGCAAGGCATCATAATAATCCTTAGTCCATTTGGTGATCTTATCTTTGTTCGCCGGATCGGGGTCCACGCCGACCATCACCTGTGCCCAGTTCGCATGCCGATAACTCCATGCAGTGTCCTTCGCATTCACGCGCGAAGCCGCGCCATTGATCGGATAAAGATGCATTGTCGATTGCCACGACGGCATCGCATTGGCAAAACGGATATGCTCGGCAATGGCAGCGTCGCTTAACTCGTTAACAAAATCCGCGCGCCAGTACCATTGCAGGCCAGGGGGATAAATTGGATCGAACATGCTTTGCAAGGCCGGCTGCGGCAGCGGTCCCACGAGATCGAGCGCCGGTTTCTTAAAGGCGCGAATAGGCTTAAAGATTTCCTCTGCCTTTGCCTGCGGTTCGGCGCAGCACCAAACGATCCCGCACATCTTTCTAAGATGCAGATTTTCCGGGAACGGCGGGCCCGGCGGCACGCTTAAGAACGCGAAGAATCCACTCAGATCATCTGGAGCTTTGACGATGAATTCCCGGTACCACCTCATCACCTCGGCAGCGTCGCTCAGTTCGTAAAGCATCGGGCCGCCATAGACGGTGTCGATCTCATGCAGTTTGAACGTGAAGGCTGTCACTACCCCGAAGTTTCCACCGCCGCCCCGCAGCGCCCAAAAGAGATCCGGGTTTTCGTCTGCGTTCGCGTGGACAAACCGGCCATCGGCCAGAACCACATCGGCAGAAAGCAAATTGTCGATTGTTAGGCCGCATTTCCTTGTGAAGTGGCCGATGCCGCCTCCGAGAGTCAATCCGCCCACACCGGTTGTAGAAATAATTCCGCTCGGCGTGGCCAGGCCGAAGGCATGGGTCGCGTGATCGATGTCGCCCCAAACGCAACCCGCGCCGACGGTCACTGTGCGTTTCGCCGGATCGACCCGGGCGTATTTGATTCCCGCCAGATCGATCACCAGGCCATCATCGCAAACTCCCAGGCCGGCGGCGTTGTGCCCCCCGCTGCGAATGGCGAGCCGTACTCCTTGTTCGCGCGCGAAGTTTACCGACGCGATGACATCCGCAGCATCCGCACAGCGCACAATCAAGCGCGGGTGGCGCTCGATCATTCCGTTATAGACCTTGCGCGCTTCTTCGTAATCCGCGTCACCGGGTTCAATCACCCGGCCGCGCAATGTTGCTTTGAAAGTATTGCGGGAGAGATCCGGGGGCATAGACGGCTATGATCGCAAATCTCTCGCTGCCAGGCAAATAACTAACGGGATCGCCGGCTGCGACGCTCTTTTCATCGGCGGAAGCCCGTTCGCCGGCTGAGTTTCATCACGGCGCCTGATTGTCGGCGAGTCTAATCGAGGCCGATGCTGTGCCCTGCGGCTGCGGTATCCGTCATCACTTTGTATAAAGCCGGATGCTCGAAGACGTAAAAATTTAACAGCGTCGTCACCGCCGCGGCGATATCGCCGACTTCAGCGAGCCTGCCTTCCGGTCCGCCCTTCCAAAAATTCTTCGCGTCTTCCGCGATCTCTTTCTCAACGTCCTTAAAGCCGGCTTCCCCCTGTTCCTTCGTCAGGTGTTGGATCACTTTATCGAACTCGCCGCGATCCAGCCAGACGCCGTGACACTTCGGGCACCAGTCCAGCACGACCGACGATTTTCCGAAGACCACTGAGACCAGCTTGCCGCCGTCTTTTTTCGGACAGACACGCTTGCCCGGAAGAGCTGCCGTTTTCTCAAGGTTATCGACTTCCGAATTGAGCCAGTGCAGTTGCCCAATCCCAACCTTGTTCTTGAGTTTGCGCAGCTCGTCCTTGGACAGCCACATGCCGTGACATTTCGGGCAGCCCTCGAACTTCATCGAAAGAATCGAATAGAGATCGAGTTTGGCGCCGCATGCCGGACAGTCCTCGTCCGTGCTTTCGAGATGTTTCGCTCCGCTGATTGGTTCTACTTCCACATTAAAATCCGTTTCGCTGCTTGGTTTCCTGATCCGCTTAAACCAGTAAGGCACATGGACGCCATTAACAAAATCGGAAAATCCATGGCCCTCGACAGGCATGATCTTGACCAGCTCCTGATCAATCAGATTTAGCTCACCTCCATCAAGCCAAAATCCGCCGCAATTTCGGCAGTGATGGAGAATGATATCGGTATTTCCGAGGAAACGAACCGGCACCAACGCCGAGCCATCGCACCTCGGACAATCCTTCGCCTTGGCTTCGGCAATGGCCGTTTCCTCTTCCGAGCAAAACTCGATCGAGCCCTCGACCTTGAAAGCCATCTTGTCGAGCTCACCACGATCGAGCCAAAGGCTCCCGCATTGCTCGCAGACGTCATAGGAAAGCTCCGCGCTCCTGGTGATAACGTCGTAGTTCACCATCTCCGACTGGCAGTTTAAACAGTGCATGTGTTCCCCAATTTTCCTTCCCGTGTTCTTGGAGTCGTTCTATTTTCGTTCGGACTCGATCGTGAACCACATCGGGTTGAGGTGAGCCAGTGGACCTTTGAGTTTCTCGATCTCGACCCCCGGTCCGTGCACTTCGATCCGAACGAGATCGGCCATCTTGAGCATCTCCGCGAGCAATGCGCCGATGTTTTCGACATGCGCGAGCAAACTTTCGGCGTCGCGGTAACCCTCGCGACAAAACACATCGTCGCCGTTAACGCTGAACCCGTAGAAGAGATTGTTTTTCTCAGCTGCGGTTTTCTCAACGAAGCGCGCGAACCCGGCTTTGATCGTCTCACGCTTTCCGGGATGCGCTTTGAAATACGGATGAAGGGTAACGAAGTCTGAGAGGACGCTCATGTCGAAAACTACTCCTGCGCGCATAAACTTGTCGAGGCGCAGCCGCTCGCACGCGGGTTTGGCGCCGAGTGCGAGACAATACTATTCCCGGTGGGGGCGACGGGCCTCAATCGCCCTGGCGCTTCGGTGAAGCGCCGCTGCCAACCGCCGCAGGCGCCGGCTTTTTCAATGGATCGCCGTTCCCGGTCGCTCCCCCTCCGCTGAATTGCCGGATGAAGTCCTCCAGCGGCTTGGAACTACCGGCGGTTTCCTGGATGTTGATCCCGGCTTTCTCGCTCAGGATCAGGCTGAGCAACGTCTCAAGGACGCTCCCGCCCGTTTGTCCCTGCCCTTCACCCGATTTGCCTCCGGCGTTGCTGATGAACAATCTGCTAGGCACCAGCGGTTGAATGCTCTTGGAGAATTGATCCGCGAATACATTCAATGCGTAGAGCCGCGGATCGCGATAAGCCCCGACCTTTTGCAACGTGACCGCTGCCTCCGCCAGACCTACTTGCGCAATACGCGAGGATTCGCCGCGCCCGATCAATTCTTTCGCGCGCGCTTCGCCTTCCGCGAGCGTCACCTGTTTCTTGGCTAACTGCTCCGCTTCGGCGAACTGCGCCTGACCTCGATTGGCCGCGATCTCGACCGCAATCGCACTCTGGGTCAATTCCGTTTGGCGTTCCGCCTTCGCTTGCGCCTGGTTGAGCGCCACCTGTTGCTGTGCCGCTTCCTGCTGTCGAGCGTAGGTCGCCCGCTGCTCGTCGGCCAATCGTCGCATGCGCAATTGATCGAACAAGGTTTCGATGGGATCGGCCTTTCCGGCCGCGGCTTCCCGCGATTCCGGCCGGCCAATCAGGACTGCGACCACATTGATGTCGTAACGTTTGAAACGTTCGCCCAACTGCTCCGTGGCTTGTTTCTGGATTTCTTCGCGCTTGGTCAACAGATCGAGCATGTGCGATGTCTGAGCCACGTCGCGGAAGTAAGCCGTCAGTATGGGATCGAGCGTCTGCGTAATCAGCCGCTTGACGTCGCCAAACCGTTGCACCACCGACGGCGCCTTCTGGTAGTCGATATGCAGGACTAACGACAAAGGCAGACGCGGCTCATAACCGTCAGCCGTGATCAAATCGATGCTGGTCAGGTCCTCATCGTAATGATGCGCTTCGGTCTGGCCGCTGATCCAGCGCAGGACGAAGTTGATCGTCGGAACGAGCTCAACTTTTACCGCGTACGGATTCAGCGCGTATTTGCCCGGAGCGAGCGCCGATCGCCAGACACCGCGGTGACCGGCCTCGACCTGTTCGCCGTAACGGAACGAATCGCCGGTAGTGTCGTCACCCGCGGCTCCGTGATACGAAACCACCACGCCGACATAACCAATTGGGATCAGGGTCTTGGCCTTGATCTCTACCGTGCCGAACCAACGATTGATGAAGAACGTGCCATCGGTTAGCACCTGCAATTGTTTGCCGCGTTTTCCGCCGAGTTGCAGGAACGCTTCCGGATCCTGGAAATAATTGTGATCCTTTTCCGCGGTAGGTTTGACCTCGGGGGCAATGATTTCACCGGACCCAATCGTCGGGCCATCCTGAATACTCACCACACCGATCGTGTCGACGTTAGCATCGAACTCAGGCGTGGCCGCGGCTAACGAAGGAGGCGCGCCCCCTTCGCTCGCGCTCGTCTCGCTGACGCCACGGAAACGACTTTGTCCGCCCGCGCCGATGACCACCGGATCAAACGCGCGCATGGAAGCGAGTTGCGCCCTCCAAGACTCATAGCGATCGGCCGATTCTTTCACCGGCCCCGAAAACACGCGGTCTTCGGTGATGACAACAAACACTGCCAGGTTAATCGCGTAAACGCCTTCGCGCAGAATCCCGCGTTGCCGTCCTCGCTGGCCCTGGCCTTCGAAGAAACGGAGGGCGTCCTGGAAATGATTCGAATCTACGTTGCGACCAAGCGTTTGAATCGGCTCCAGCGGAACACCGTCGCGTGCGTAGACATAGGCCATTTTGCCTTCGCCAACGACCACGAGTGGTTCTCTGTGAATGCGATATTGCCACGGATACAATCCGAAGTGAATGCCGCCGCGCAGAAACTCGGCTTGAAAACCAGCCTTGCCGTTTCGCGCGATGATTTGACCTTCGCGCAGTGAACCTTTGCTGGTCCAATACTTCTCAATGATGCCAACCTGGGTGTGCGGAATGTAAACAATTCCCAGCAACCGCGGCAGGCAGAATAACAACACCACAACTGCGAGGCCTCCAAGTCCCCAAACCCACGGAGCGACCTCTGGAAGTGAGAGAGCAAGAGCGATGTTCATAATTTTTACTTTTACTTTCTATCTTTTGTTTTCGTCATCTTAGACAACGCAAACTTGAGGTTACGAGTTTCCGTTCGACCAATTTTTCGCAATAAATTTCCCAGACGGGCATGCCACTTGAACGCGTTGAATAGCGTGAAAGTGACCACATCAAGAGCGCATACATAACGTGCCGAAATACGACCACTTGTGTGGCTTGGCATGCCGGTAGCAGCCTGGTGAATCCGTACCGGAGAGTTCAGTCTCACCCGTAGGATTGTGACCTACATTAACTTCCTCTAACGTTAGCAGCCGCGTTTCCCACGCAGTAGGGTTCGGGAATATTCGGCATGTCTGCGATGGGACAACCCAACACATACTCGGCGCAATGGTTTGCCGCGTTTCACGACCAAATCGATGAAGCGCGAACCGCTAGAGAGGTGGATTTCATCACCGAATGCCTGCCGCGTCCCGAGTTTTGCAGAATACTGGACGCCTGCTGTGGGACAGGGCGGCACGCCAGAAGGCTCGCGGGATCTGGTTATGTCGTTACCGGAATCGACCGTAACGGCGAGGCCATCGCGCGCGCGATTTGCATTGGCGGCGGCCCCAGTTATCTCCAGGGAGATATTCGCACACAGAAGTTTCCTTTGGGGCAGTTCGACGCCGCCATCGTAATGTCCCAAAGCTTCGGCTATTTCGATGAGGCGACAAACCGCAGAATTCTGCAAAGCCTGGCGAACGCCATCCGACCAGGAGGTCGAATCATTCTCGACCTGTGGAATCCTGCGTTTTTCATAAGGCATCAAGACACGCGTGAGCTTGAGAGTGCCATCGGGACAGTTACCGAAACGAAGCAAATGCGGGGCAATCGTTTGGTCGTGACCCTCAATTATCCAACCGGTGACGAGGAAGGATTCGAGTGGCAACTCTTTACTCCGGCCGAAATGGACCTCCTGGCCGCATCCGTCGGCCTAACCAATTCCTTATCCTGCACCAACTTCACCCGGGCCTCTTTGGCCGTAGAATCCAACCCGCGTATTCAGTTTCTCCTGCAGAAGTCCGTTTGCGTCGCCAGCGGCGAAGTAATTGTATGAACACGTTCTCCCCTCCCCGTCGCTTTCCTCTGCTCACGATGGCTGCAACTATCCTCATGGTTTGCTTGATTTCTGCCCCGGTCGTCTTGGCGGACTCGGCGCAGGTCATCATTCATCGCGCACCGAACTTCGGTAACCGGCAATGGCTGCGAATCTGGATCGACGGCTATAAGGTCGAGCCTATTGCCGTCGGCCACGATTTCGCCGCTCCAATCTCATCCGGCCATCATGTGATTTCCGTCCTCCCATCGGACAATCCGTGGCATTACCCTCCAACGAGGCTGGTCCTAAACGCGCGCGCCGGTCGAACTTACGAATTCACCACAGTCCGGGGGCAGAACGACCGCATTTTTCTTCAGAGCATCAATACCACGCGGTGATATCGGACTACCGGCGAAAGTTGCGCCAAAGGTCTCAGTGAGGGCAGATGATCGTAATGGGTCTGCGGGATAGTCCGATTGCCTTGGTCGTCCTTGCAATCCCGTCCATCCTGCTCGGGGGTAGACTTGCAGCGAAGCGGCAGTAGCCGTCTCGACAGTCGCGCCGAAAATTCCCGAATTTCTTTTGGGTTAGGCTTGTCTCCTGGGAGGGCCCTCATCTACTCTGCGCGTTTCCATGATGTCCATAAAACTCATTTTTGCAGGAATGCTCTGCTCGCTGCTCTTTTCTCAGGCTCAGGCCGGCGATGCCGTGGCCATGGCATACAATTCCGACGGCGTTTGGACCGCAGTCACATACATTCGATCGACGACTCCAAAGGGCGGTGCCCATTACCACGAATCGACCGAGGCCGCGTCTTCCGCCCGGCAGGATTTGCATCGCCGCGCAGGCACCGACGTCTTCCGAACCAAAGTGATCGGCCAATCAGACCGAACCTGTTATGTCACCGTTGCGCGGGGCAAATCTTCCAAACCCAACACCTGCGTTACCGTGATCGGCCGCGGGGACACACAATCGCAGGCAGACCAGGACGCCTTGCAACAACTGAGTCACGCCGCTGCGGCCGCGGACGAGAAAATCGTCTACCAGTACTTTTCTTACGGAACAGACTCGGACGTTTCATCTCATCCCAATCCAAAACACCCCGGATCTCACACGTAGGAATCCGCGCTCGCTCCGAATCGTTGTTAGGCGTGGCTGTCGACCGCCCTTACTTCACTTGCTCATCCGACAGACCGACTTTATGCAAGAAAATACTCCAGCGTGCATCGCTGCGAATATTTTCGACCAGCGGATCTGCGCGTAAACCTGCCAGGCCAGGATCCCGCTGCTGCCGAGCGCGCTCCAGCCATTCGAACGCTTGATCCTTTTCTCCCCGATAGGCATACACTTCCCCCACCTGGCATGCCGCGGTGTCTCCAAGATTTTTCAATTGTGTGAGCGCCGCATCCGATTCCGCGAATTTCTTCTGCGACCACCGCGCACAGGCGATCACGAGAAGCCGCGCCCACTCGGCGGAATCACCTTCTGACGCGGTCACCGCCTCCACAAACTTGCCCTCCAGGAGGTAACTGAGTCCGAGGCCAGCGTGAGCCCATGGCGCTCCGGGATTCAGCTCCATCACCTTCGGGTATTCCGCGCGCGCCTCATCGAACCGTTTCGCCGTTACCAGCGTGAAGGCAAGGAACGACCTGGCTAGCCCGTTCACCGGATCCAACGCAACCGCTTGCTTGTAGAATTCGATCGCACGATTCAGGTCACCGCGCGTTGTCTCAAGGTTGCCGGCAACGATGAGCACATCGGGATTCGAAGGTGCAAGAGTAAGGGCCTTCTTCAAGTCTTCCGACGAAGCTTTCACATCGAAATCGAAATTCAGTTCGATGTTAGAACGGGTGAACAATGCTTCCACCAGATTGGGTTCGATCGCCAAAGCGCGCGCCACCGCTTCTCGGGCCGCCGCAAGGTGTTGTTCAAACCCAGCTCGTCCTATCGAGGTGGAAAACGCTGAGAACCAAGTGTGGGTGCTGGCAAGTCCAGCCCAGGCCAGAGCGAAATTGGGATCCAGTTGAACCGCGCGTTGAAAAGCGGCCAGAGCCTGCTCCTCTTCTTTTTCCGAGTGGCGATTGCCGAAGAAGCGGCCCTGCAAGTAATACTGATGCGCCTCGACGTTTTTCGTCCCGCCTTTTTCCGCGGCCTGCACCTCCGCCTGAATCTTCTCTTTGGTCGCTGAACCCGCTTCTCCTTCAGCGAACCGACTGCGCAGTTGCCCGACGATCGTTTGTGCGAGTTCAGTTTGCACCGCGAACACGTCCTTCAGATCACGCGTGTAGTTTTCCGACCAAAGATCCTCGCCGGTGTCGGCACGGGTGAGCCGCGCCGCGATCCGGACACTGTCACCCGCCTTGCGCACGCTTCCCTCAACCAGGTGCGCCACGCCGAGTTTCTGTCCAATTTCCTGCGCCGTCGCGTTCTTGCCCTTGAACGAAAACGCCGAAGTCCGCGCGGCCACGTGCAGTCCGGGAATTTTTTGCAGCACCGTGAGTAGCTCTTCGCTCACGCCGTCCGAAAAATATTCGCTGCCTTTATCGTCACTCAGGTTAACGAATGGCAAAACCGCGACGGAATTCTGATCGGTCGGCTTTGCCGGCGCGGTCGGAAGTGCCACGCTCGTCGTGTCGGTCAAGGGACGCTCGTGGTCGCGTTTGGCATGTTGCACCGACCACCAGACGCCGCTAAGTAGCCCGAGAGCTGCAATAACAGCAGCCCAAATCGGCAGCGGCGATTTATTTGAGGCGGCTGTGCCCGTGCCGGGCGCTGCTTTCGGACCCGCTTCCCAGGGCAACACGATTCGGAATAAATCCATCGGCAGACTGATGTTCTTTAAATCCGCCGAGCCGAATTTTTCAAACCTCGCCTCGAGCGCGTTACGAATCTGACGCTCAACATCCATGGACACACAAATGCCGCCCGCGCCGGCCAACGGTTCGATGCGCGAAGCAATGTTCACACCGTCGCCGTAGACATCGCCGTCGCGATGCATCACGTCGCCGATATGAATTCCGATCTTGAGTTCTATCCGGCGGACGGCGCTGACATCATGGTTCCGCTTGGCCAGCGTCCGTTGGATTTCGATGGCACATTGGGCTGCTTCGAGTGCACTGCCGAACTCCACCAGGAAGGCGTCGCCGATGGTTTTGATCTCCGTTCCGTGAAAGCGTGGAAAGATTTCGCGCAACAACCGCCGATGCTCCTCGAGCAATTCGAGCGCCAGCTTGTCATCGCGCTGAGACAGCGCGCTATAGCCCACCATGTCGGTGAACATGATGGCCGCGAGTCGGCGTTGTTCGGTCTCGTCCAGAGGCACGGCAGGATTAAATCAGAGACCTCCCAAAAGAACAGGCAATCCTGTCTTAGATGAGGGACCTCCAGACCTTAGCCGCGCCGCTGGTAACGTCCACCCGGCTTTTATTCGTAGCGCAGCGCCAGCATCGGATCGATCCGCGTCGCTCGTAACGCCGGAATGAGACTAGCCAGCATGGCGACGCCGATGAGCACGCAAGAGATGCTCAAAAATGTGAGCGGATCGGTGGCGCTGATTCCAAACAGCAGGCTCGACATCACCCGCGTCAAAATGACTGCCGCGAGAAGCCCGAGTCCTACTCCGATGCCGACAAGCTTCAAGCCCTGTCCAACGGTCATTCGCAAAACATCGCGCCGCTGCGCCCCCAAAGCCATGCGGATGCCAATCTCACGCGTGCGTTGCGCGACTGAATAACTCATGACCCCGTAAATGCCAACCGCCGCCAGGACCAGCGCCAGGCTGGCGAACACGCCTAACAACACCATGCTGAATCGTTGCCGCGCCACCGCGCCGGCCACGATGTGTTCCATCGAATCGATGTTGGCGACCGTCTGATCTTTGTTCACCGCCCAAATGGCGTTGCGCACTGAGGTTGCCAGGCTCAACGGCGTCACCGTAGTTCGAACAACAAGGGCGTTCGGCGCCAGGCTCTTCAGTTGTCGATAGCTCAGGTACATCTGCATTTTCGGTTCGGCGATGAAATCATTTTGCCGCACATCCTTCACAACCCCGATAACCGTGCGCCAGGGATTTTCCGACGCGCTCGCACCCGCCTTTAGTCGTTTGCCGATCGGATCCACGTTAGGCCAATAGTGTTGCGCCGTTTTTTCGCTGATCACTACAGCCGGCGTCGCATCGAGGTTGTCTTGATCATTGAAATCTCGCCCGTGCACGAGCCCAATACCCATGGTGCCAAAGTAACCTGGACCGACCGCGCGGTAGATAACGTCCGGCCACTGATCAGACGGCGGATCCGGCAATCCCTCGACCGCGATTCCCATGGAATCTCCGTTGTAGGTGAACGGCAGATTTCCGGCCACGGCGACAGACTGCACACCCGGGAGAGTTTGTACCCGCCGCACGACCTCATCAAAAAAAGCGGAGCGCGACGCGTTATCGGGATATTTCGCCTCCGACAAATCCACGTTCAGGGCAAGCAAGTGATCCGCTCGGAAACCGGGATCAAGATTACGCAGATGCATGAAACTATTGATGAGGAGGCCAGCGCCGATCAGGAGCAAAAATGAAACCGCAACCTCGGCGATCACCAGAGCGCTTCGGAGACGTTTTCCACGTGCGCCGCTGGAGTCGCGCGCACCTTCTTTCAGAGTGTCGTTCAAATCAAAGCGTGCGGCCTGGCTTGCAGGTGCCAGGCCAAAAATCAAACCGGCCAACAAAGCCATGATGAGAGTGAATATGAGCACTCTGGCATCAATCGGAATTGTGTCGGCATGAGCAAGGTCCGCCGGAACGAAGCGTGTCAGTACTTGCAGACCGGCATAGGCGAAAGCCAGCCCAACACCGCCACCGCAGACCGAGAGCATGACACTTTCGACCAGAAGCTGCTTCGTCAGGCGCGCACGATTGGCCCCGAGGGCCAGCCGCAAAGCAATCTCCTTTTGCCGCGCAGCCGCCCGGGCCAAGAGCAAGTTAGCGACATTGGCACACGCAATCAGAAGCACAAAGATGACCGCGCCTAACAAAATCAGCAGCGCCGGCTTCATATTACCGACGACTTCCTCATGCAGTGGATTGACCACCGCACCGATGCGCAGATTGTATTTCGGATACTCCTGGGCCAGGCGTGTCGCGATCGTATCCATCTCCGCTCGCGCCTGGGCCAATGCGATACCTGGTTTCATCCTCCCGATCACTTCCAGGAAGTGATCACCGCGATTGGCTGCCTCTTCCGGCGAAAATGCCATTGGCACCCAGACTTGATCGCGCCATTTTCCGTACGCCGGCAGTTGAACATTGGCCGGCAAAACGCCGACAACAGTGTAACTCTCACCATTCAGGGCCAGACCGCGTCCAATCACAGTCGGATCCCCGCCGAAGCGGCGTCTCCATAAGCTTTCGTTCAGAAGCGCCACTTTCGTCCCGGGCTTGTCGTCATCCGGTGAAAAGGTCCGGCCCACCAGCGGTTTCACGCCTAACACATCAAAGAGATTGGCCGAAACGCGGCGACCATCCAATCGCTCCGGCTCGCCGGCCCCAGTCAGATTGAAACTGCGCTGCGCAAACGCAGCCATTCCCTGGAAGATCGTGTTCTGTTTTTGCCAATCCAGAAAGTTCGCCGGCGAAGGAGTGTTCTTCGGGAAACCGAGATGCGCCGCGTTTTCCCATATGACCACGAGTTGGGCCGGCTTATTGAAAGGAAGCGGACGGAGCAGGATGCTATTGACTACGCTGAAGATCGCTGTGTTCGCGCCAATTCCGAGGCCGAGCGCCAGAAGCGCGATGGTGGTAAAGCCCGGATTCTTGATCATCATCCGGAGGCCGTAACGAATATCCTGTGACAGATCCCCCAGGAAGTTGCCCCGCACCTGTCCACCCATCGGTGTCATTTGGTTAGGCGCGCGTCGTTCTACCCCCTTAAGTTCCGCGCCGAGCCGGCCGGCCACATCCAACTCATCCAGCACCGAATCCTTTGCTTCCGCTTCGCTGGCGCCGCGTGTTATTGCCCGTTCGTACTCGTCCTCCAGATGCTGGGAAAGTTCTTCCACGATTTCCCCTTCGCGCCCGGGCGGGAGCTGCAATCCCACCAGTTGTTTCCGGATCTCCGCTTTGAAATCAGGCATACTCGATTCCCGTTATTCTTCCGATGGCCTCTACAAAATCCCGCCAACCGTCGCGCTGCGACGCCAGGACCTTCCGACCGGCGGCTGTCAGGCGATAATATCGCCGCCGCCGTTGTCCGGCTTTCTCAACCCAGCGTCCACGGATCCAGCCGCGCTTTTCCAGGCGATACAACAACGGGTAGAGCGAGGCGACATTGAACCGAAGCGCGCCGCGCGAGCGCAGTTCGATCAACTGGCCGATGTCATACCCATGGCGCGGCCGGTCTTCCACCAGCGAAAGAATCAGCAACTCCGCGCTTCCCTTCTTTAATTCGCGATCCAGCGCCCGTGAAGCCATATATGTTGATACAACATATCGCTCCGATATATAACAGCCGTCAATGAAAAATCATCACCGGTGCCATCCTTACCGCAGAGCTCGCGCAGACCGCAGAGCGGTTACAAGGTCGAGCCTTTTGGCAATTCATCCTACTCGCACTCATGCTCCCGATCTTGATCGAGCTGAGGATGACTCTTTTGAATCCATTCAGCCGCAGTCCCGCATCATATATATATGATGCACCGGCTCGCCGTCGGCTCTCTCCTCCTGTGCATAACTCTCGGAGCGGCCTTTGCAGCAAACGAGCCGCCGACGAAAAACGACAAGGCGTGCCGGCCTGCGGAACAATCCTTAGAAGCGACTTAACGACGCATCAAAATTCTGTTTGCCCTGCCTAGACTTCAGTCTTCTTTCGGCGACATCAGTTTGCAGATTCAAAGCACGCCAATTCTTCCATTTTGGCGCCAAAGGTGTTATCGCTGAGCGATGAAAACGACCGCGCTCTTTTCTCTCATTCTCTCGCCCATGCTCGCCTTCTCGCAACCATCCGCATCACCGGCGAGCGCGCCCGATGCCGCGACCTTGACGCAATTGCTGAAAGAGTTCCTTGAGGGCGCGGCGCATAACGATCTGGCGGTGCACGAGCGTTTCTGGGCCGACGAGTTGATCTACACGCGCTCGGCCGGCCAACGGCTCAGCAAGGCGGATATTTTGCACGACATGAAAACGGAAGCGGCCGCGCCGAAGAAACCCGACGAAGGAACGACCACATATGGCGCCGAAGACATTCGCATTTTACAATACGACACCACCGCGGTGGTCGCGTTTCGTTTGGTCGCCACGACCAGGAAGGGCGACAAAACCGATGTCTCGAATTACTTCAACACCGGCACATTCGTAAAACGCGACAACAAATGGCAGGCGGTTGCCTGGCAAGCAACGAAGATTCCGGGAGAAAAGAAATGACCGGCCACTAATAGGTTCTGCCTATCGCCGCCAGAGGCAGCACGTATTTCACAAAGTCGCGTGTCTAGTCGTTAGTTAGGCATGCAGACATTAACTTTAAGCAGCACTCCCCTGAAGGGCCGGATGCTGGATACGAAAGCCACCCCGGTGCGCTTGCGCGCCTTTCGTTTCCTGAGCAAACGCTACGCTCAACGTGAGCGGCCAAGCGTGGTTGCCGAGTTCGCTCTCTTCGCCATCATCTCGATCACCGCCTCGTGGCCCGTGTGGTCGATGATCCAGGCGCTCAAAGCGATGCGGTAAAAAAAGCGAATTCTTCGTCAGCGGCGCTTCAACTTGCTGAAGGCTGCGGCGGCCTCCTCGCGGAAGGCCACTGCGGCCTTGCTCTCAACGCGCAGCGGATTTCGCAGCAAAATGAGTTCTCGCGTCGGGACCGGCGGCGCGAAAGGTACCGCCACGCAACCTTTAATAAATTCCGTTTCCGTCATCATCTCCGGGATGACCGTCACTCCCAGTCCCGCAGCCACCATCCGCGCGATCGTGACCAACTGAGCGCCCTGCAGCGCCACTTCAGGGTTGAGATGATTCGTGGCCAGCAATCGTCGCACCTGAATCGACACCGAATGCGTTTCGTGCAAAAGCAAAAACTTCTCCGACGCCAAATCGCGCCACTTGATCGTTTTTCTGGTCGCCAGCGAATGCTTTTCCGGGACGAGCAGCACAAGCGGTTCCTTCCCTAACGAGTCATAAGCCAGCGTCGAGGTCTGGTCGCCCAGGGACGCGAGCGCCACGTCCAGGGTCCCATCTTCGAGACGCTGAGCCAGTTTTTCGGTCGTATCCTCGAACAACTCAAAACTGACTTTTGGGTAGGCCTTCTGAAAATTCCCGATCAAACGCGGCAGGACATAAACCGCGATCGAAGGGATGGCGCCCACCGACAGTCTTCCGATGACTTCAGTCTCGAGCGCGGCCACAGAGCGGCGGGCATCGGCGATGCCGGTCAAAATCTGCCGCGCATACTCGAGCAGGACACGACCGGCTTCGGTAAGAACGACCGAACGCGGCAACCGATCGAACAATTGCTGATTGAGTTCCGCTTCCAGTTTTTGAATTTGCTGGCTTAAGGAAGGTTGCGAGACGTGTTCCCGTTCGGCTGCGTGCGAAAAACTCCCCTCCTCCGCCACCGCCACAAAATACCGAAGCTGATGAACCTCCATGCCTTGAGATAGTTATGAGCCGCCAAGCACGATGATGCCGCCGAGATATTCAGCCGGGAAGGCTTCGACGCAAAGGAATCGAATTAGAAATCCCAGCGCTAACGCACCCTGTCTTCCTAATTCGACGGAGGGTCCGGAGTGAACGAGACGCTGGCGTTAAAGGACAACTGAGTGATGTCGGCGGCGGACGGATCCGTGCTCGCGAGCGTCCTGACGCGAACCCCGATCTCGATCGCCGGCGTTAACCGTGATCCCGCCCGCGTTGATGTTCGTTGCACTGCGGAATGTCCCAGGGTGATGACGTTGGGAAATCCAAAATGAACCGAGGTGGTCAATGGGTCGTGACATAGGGCGAAGACAAATGATCGATGCCATTGTTCGGCGCAGAGGGAGAGACAAAGACTTCGAAATCATATTGCAAGCCTACCACGTTGATCGACACAACCGAGGCCACGAGCAAGTCGGCGCTGACCTGAAGATTTTGGATGGTGCCGCTCGAAGGAACCGGGAAGGAAAAACCGCCCGCTTCCGGAGGCGAAGTGGATTGGCCACTCCCATCGATGACTTCGGTGGTGTGATTTCCAAAACCTAACAAGACCGGCGCAGCCGAAACGACGGTCGCTCCCGAAAGGATGACGCCATTCGAGAAAACAATGAGTCCGGTGCCCTGTCCAGTCGCGCCAGTAGCCCGGCGCCCAGCGGCGGGGCCCGTTGCTCCAGTCGATCCGGTGGCGCCAGTTGCTCCGGCATTCCGCTCGGGCCGATGGGACCCGTGAGACCCGTCGCGCCAGTTGTTCCATTCGCGCCAGTCGGCCCGATGGGTCCGGTAACTCCGGAGGGACCTCGCGCGCCGGTCGGCCCGACAGGACCGGTGGCACCGCGCGGTCCCGTAGCACCGGTGGCGCCGGTTGGTCCCGTCGCACCTGTCGGCGGAGGCATCTGTTTGGCGGAGCTCGCGCCCGGCGTCATTACGCCGAGGATAAAAAGTAACGAAAGCAGTCTAACTAATTGTAGTTTCATAGGAGATTTCCTGGCCTCAAAGTTTCGATTCCGTCTCGACGTGGTGTCGTTAAGGACCCAGTGGCGCCAGTGATGCCAGTTGCCCCGGTAGGTCCAGTTGCGCCTTGGAATCGGATGATCACCAGATGTGCTGAGACGGGGTTTGTTCCGCCCGCCAATGGAGTCACGCCGAGAGCAACAGATTCTCCCGCAGGATTACGAACCTGAAGAGTCGAATTGATTGTCGACGTCCTCACCAGGGCTGTTTCGACTATTTGGCTGGTCCCCGTAGCCCGTCCGACGACGGTCGAAGGGATTTCAAGAAACCCTGCGCCCGAATTGAGCGCCAAGACCAATTGACCCGGTTCAGTCACGCTCACCTGGAACGTGACTTGGTAAACACCGGGTTCAGCCAGAAGAAATGTGTCCGAGCCGGTTCTGACGATCAGACCTGTGCCGCTCGATTCGCCGTCGTTCGGAAATGCCACGGCCGACCCGGGCGAAACTGTGGCCGCATTATCGGGCGGCATTAAAGCGAAGAAGTCAGCGTAGTCGGGCACACCGGAAATACCTGAAGCGCCCGTCGCTCCGACCGGTCCGGGCGTTCCTGTCGCTCCAGTCGCGCCGGTCACGCCGGTCGCTCCGATTGCGCCGGTCGATCCATTTAATCCGGGACTCCCGCTCGGGCCGGTGGCGCCAGTTGGTCCTTGTGCGCCTGTCGCTCCGGTCACACCACTCGCTCCACTGGGGCCTCGCGGACCCGTGGGTCCAGTCGGGCCGGTTGCACCTCGCGTGCCGGTTGCGCCCGTTGGCCCGGGTGTACCTCCAGGCGGAGTCGTTTGCGTCGCCGAGCTCACGCTCGCCGTCATCACGCCCACGACAAAAACCAACGAGAGTGCCTGCGCCAATTTGCTGTTCAATTGCATAAAAATCCCTGAGTTACTGAATTGTTCCCCGACAAGATACACAGAATCCACAGCAAGTTTCGCCGCACTTTGAGGAAAAGGTTTGGCACACAGAGGGGATCGCTTTGATCGCGACCCCAAATGAGCGCTGTTTTGTTCCACTTTCCTTCAAAAAAGTGCGGTTTCCATTATTCCGCATCGTAAGCAGCTTACGATATTTTCGATCCCGACTGATTTTGTTCTTTCTGATTTCTGTCCCGCTGCCTCGACCTGGCCTTCGGCATTGACGCTTCGGCTCTCTCTGCCAAAATCGCCGCATGAAGACTGCTCTCACCATCTCCGCTTCCCTTTTGCTCGCTGGATTTGCTTTCGCGGGGCCGGAACCAATTCAAGGTTCCGGAAAAGAAATGAAGCAGGTTGCTCCCATGCCGCCCGCCTGCCCTAACTGGACTGGCTTTTATGTGGGTGCCTTCGGCGGCTACAAATTCGCTGCGACCGATATCAATTTAAATCTCGGTGGACTTTGGAACGGCCCCAACCCCATCGACGTGGCTGACAGAGATGCCGTCAACTCGCAAGCCCGCCACGATTTGGACACCAGTGGCGCCGAAGCCGGCGGCCTGATCGGATACAATTACCAATGGAACAAGTGGGTTCTGGGAGCGGAAGCTGCCGGGGGCTATCTCTGGTTGCGTAATTCCGACGAGACTGATGTTTTCGGCGTCAATTTTCCAAGAGACCCGGACACGTATTCCGTCGCGACCTCCTTCAAGACGCATTATCTGTTCACGGCAGCGCCGCGAATCGGCTACGCGTTTTGTCATTGGCTACCGTATGTGACCGGCGGTCTCGCGCTTGGCGATGTCGATTTTCAACAGGACGTTATCCAGCACAACTTGTCGTTTCGTAACTCCGGCCGCACCGATGATACCCACGTGGGTTGGATGGTCGGCGGCGGTTTGGAATATGCCCTAACGGATCACTGGCGGTTGCGTGGCCAATACCAATATATCGATCTCGGGAACGCGGATTACCACACCGTGGGTGATACCGGTGCCGGCTACACCAGTCATCCATCGATAAACGTGCGCGAGCACAACGCCAGCGTGGCGTTGATCTTTGGATTTTAATTGCGTCTATTAGTTAGGCAGGCGCCGCTGGGAAACCTTGGACAATAGCCAACGGTCCCTGGACGAATCCGGGCTTTGGCGGAGAATCTGGAGATTTCCGACGTAGGCGGTTTTATGGAACGCTTCATCGACACTGCGGTTGAGGAGTTCGCCCGTGATCACACGGCGCCGGAATCCGACTTATACATTCGTCTCCGGGAAGAAACCTACCGAACGATGGACCGGCCACAGATGCAGGTCGATGTCATCGAGGGCCGTTTTCTCAAAACGCTTGTCCGTCTGACGGGGGCCCGCACAATTCTTGAGGTCGGGATGTTCACCGGTTACAGCGCGCTCATGATGGCTGAAGGTCTGCCCGATGGCGGGAATCTCATCACCTGTGAGATCGATCCGAAAGCGGAAGCGATCGCGCGACGCTACTTCGCGGAGAGTCCTCACGGACACAAAATCAGCATCCGCATGGGTCCCGCCCTGGAGACGATCACGACTCTGACCGGCCCGCTCGATCTCGTCTTTATCGATGCCGACAAGCCTAACTACTCAAACTATTATGAAGCCTGCCTGCCGTTGCTCAAACCCGGCGGACTCGTCGTGGCCGACAACGTCCTCTGGAGCGGCAAAGTGCTCAATCCGCAGGACGACGACACTCGCGCGATCGTCGCCTTCAACGACTTGGTGCAAGGCGACTCACGCGTCGAAAACGTCTGCCTGACCGTCCGCGATGGAATGATGCTCGCTCGAAAACGGACGTAACTTCCTTCCGCAATGGCAAATTCTGACGGTCGCTGCCCTGAAGGCCGGAAACGAGAGCTTGCATCCGCAGGGGCTTTGTAATACGAAACCCTACATGATGAAAACGAGACTCCTACTCTTCCTGTCCGTCTTGATCGCGGTGAGTGCGATGTTCAGCCCTTCGGCAAAGGCGATTCGTCTGGAAATTAACGTCGGCGACCGCCCGTATTACGAAGGCCCAGAGTTCTGGGATTACGGATGGCATTACGTCTGGGTGCCCGGTCACTACGAGCATCACCATTGGGTTCACGGATACTACGAACGCCACGGCGACTGGAACCACGTTCACCTTCGGACAATTCATCGGTGGCACCATCATGACCACGACCGTGATTACGATCACGATCATCACTAATTAGATAAACAAATCTCCATTTCGTGACTGGGCGACCTCGGTCGCCCAGTTTTTTTTGGGCCAGCTCAATGCCGCTCGAGCAATAGGGGCCAATTAAGTGCCATGGGTTCTGTGATGGAATCATTCGCTAGTTACGCGTAACCGCCAGGGCGGGGCCGTTTATCTCTGTGTGGATCACAACACGCGAAAAGAAGAATCGGCGAAATCAGACTCTGCCTGCGCAAACACTCCACTGGATGTGATCATTGTCGGAGGCGGACCAGCTGGCCTGAGCGCAGCCTTGGTGTTAGGCCGGTGCCGGCGGCGCACGCTTCTCTTTGATGCCGGCCATCCGCGCAATGAAGCTTCACACGCGCTTCATGGATACCTCACGCGCGACGGCATTCCCCCGGCCGAGTTTCTAAAGATCGGTCGGGAACAGCTGGCGCGCTACGACACCATCGAAATCCGTTCCGCGAAAGTCATCCAAGTCGAACGCGGCCAGTGTCACTTCACTGCAACGATCGAAGGGGGCGAACAATTTTCCTCGCGCATGCTCTTACTCGCCACCGGTTTGGTCGACGAGCTGCCGAAGATAGATGGCTTCCGGCAATTTTATGGCATAACGGCGCATAGCTGTCCCTACTGCGACGGCTGGGAACATCGCGATCAGCCGCTGGCCGTGCTTGGGTGCAGCAAAGATGCGGCCGACCTCGCCCTCGAGCTCCTGCTTTGGAGCAAAGATGTTATTCTTTGCACGAACGGCGCGCCTGAGTGCGGTTGTGATGTCCTCGATCCGATGGAGCGCAATGGCGTGCGCGTCATCGACAAACCGATTGCGCGGCTCGAAGGCACCGGCGACAAGCTCGAGCGCATCCGTTTTCAGGACGGGAGCGAGCTTGCGCGCACGGCGATTTTCTTTTCACCCGGTCAACATCAGCGCTCGCAACTCGCGGAACAGCTCGGCTGCGAATTCTGTGAGGCCGATGGGTGCATCCAGTGCGGTGAAAACACCGCCACGAATGTGCCCGGCGTTTACGCCGCCGGAAATGCGACCCGCGGTGTGCAACTCGTCATCGCCGCCGCCGCCGAAGGCATGCAAGCGGCCTTCGCCATTAACACCGCGCTGCTGGAGGCTGATGCCAAACGCGGGGAAGTCCTGGAGACTAGCGTAGCAGGCGAGAAGTAGCCGCGGAATATTGCATGGCTAAACGGACCTCACTGTCTGCGACTACGATCGCTCTCTTCAAAGAAACCTTCGACCAATGGTTGAAAGATAAAGCGCCTCAACTGGGCGCTGCCCTCGCCTATTACACCGTCTTTTCTCTGGCACCTCTCGTCATCCTCCTGCTGGCCATCATCGGAATCGTTTTTCGTCACGATCCGGCCGGGGCCTGGAGCAGACTGACCGAGCAATTGGGATACTTCCTGGATAAGAGCGCGATCCAAAGCGTGCAAAGTATCGCGAAACAAGCGGCTCAATCGGAGAAAAATGCCTGGGCCACCGTCCTTGGCATAATCATCGCGCTCTGCGGAGCCGGCGGCGTCTTCGGACAATTGCGGGACGCGCTCAACACCATCTGGGGCGTCGAAGCCAAACCGGGCGGCGGCGTCTGGGCCTTTTTGCGTTCGCGTTTCCTCTCTTTCGCCATGGTCGGCGGTGTTTGTTTTGTTCTGCTCGTCTCGCTCACAATCGAAACGCTCCTCCAGGCTTTCAGTCGTTGGATCCAGGCCTTGTGGACGGGTGGTATTGTCGTCGCCCTGGGAGCTTATTGGATTTTCGATCTCGCGGTTTTGGTTTTTTTCTTCGGCATGATCTTCAAGGTTCTCCCGGACGCACGGATTCGATGGAAAGACGTTTGGCTAGGCGCGGTGCTGACCGCCGTCTTGTTCGCGCTCGGGAAATGGGCACTCGGGTTCTATCTGGGAAGTGGAAGTGCCGCTTCGGCCTACGGAGCCGCGAGTTCTTTGGTGACGCTGCTCCTGTGGGTGTATTATTCCTCGCAGATTCTGCTATTCGGCGCGGAGTTCACCCAAGTCTACGCCTGTCAGCACGGCGGCGGCGCAAAGCCCGATCGTTTTGCCGTTCGGGTTCGGACAAAAGAAATCAAAGGCTAGCAGCTCCGCCAACCCCCAGAGATCGAACAGTGCTCAGAACACGCTTGCAATGTCGTTAGCTACTCAAGAAATATGCTCTTGAGAGCTTGACCGGTTAAATCGGTCACTCTCAAAAACACCTTCGTCTCTTTCGTTATTCCGCAACCCAACACCGCAATTTTCAGCGTCTGTTTGTGCGCCTTGGTCGGGTTAAGGCTGATCGATTCGTTGAGATGGAGCTTGGCGCATCGGCATATGCCATCGGCGGGCACGGCTGTTGGCTCTGGCTTTGAACGGGAAGATATTGTGTCGATTTGGCGAGTGACACCGGAGAAATGGAGGGTCGAGCTCCCGCGGGACCGATAAGCGGGGTCGCAGGACTAACGAGTGGAAGGCGGCTTCGATCATTCACGCCGCTGGCGACGCGCGTTGTCGGCGCGAAAGAGCCGGCATTAGACACGCGATATTTGCGGACGCCGTCATACGCGTAAATCGGCAGGTAGATCATCGGATCTAGCTCCGCCGTTCTGACCGGTGTTTCGTTGAAAGTCGGATCGAGCACAAAAGTTCCGGCGGTCGTTTCCCATTCCAACCAGGCGTGCGTGACCGAGTCGTAAATGTGATGTTTCCCAATGACGAGCCAGAGGTTCGTTGCGCCGTTCTGCCGCATCTTTGCGTAAAGTGCCAGCGCCTTGCCTTTGCAATCGGTCGCCTCGAGCGTCGCCGACTTCCGCCGGCGTCTGCCAGTACTTGGAATAGTGATAAGGAATCGCGCGCAGCTCGGTCATCCACTGGTCCAGCGCGAGCGATGAGATCGAACTCGATCTTTCCGTCGGTGCGCGCGTCGCCAGCGTGAAGCTGACGCGAACCATCTGACGATCGTAGGGCGTTTTCGAACATTGAAAAAAACCGGCTGCCCAAACGCGGAAACGGAAG
The DNA here is from genome assembly GCA_963824205.1 of uncultured Verrucomicrobiae bacterium. GTDB lineage: Bacteria > Verrucomicrobiota > Verrucomicrobiia > Chthoniobacterales > UBA10450 > JBBRDU01. Next base: position 199,908 of record CAWGOG010000004.1, read on the forward strand.
CGATCCCGATGAGCAGAGCAAAAATCAGGAAGCGTTTACGTAAAAACCAGGCGGTTAGGGCGAGCGCAGGCATATGGGAGCTGCATCCTGCCTAGCAGCGCGTGTGCCCGGCTCAATCTAGACCACAGATAACGGACCACTGACTACCGACCACCGACAAATCCGCGATCCGCAATTCAATTCCGTCTTTAAACCCACAGCTTGCCGTCGTCGTCGTTTCGGCTTAGGTGCTCGCCCTCATGAAGGTCCTCCGCATTCTCTCTCTTCATATTGCTCTGTTTTTTGTCACCGCCGGCATCAGCGCCGCAAAGCAGCAGCCGCCGCCGGGTGGACCAACGGGTCCGACCGGGGCAACGGGACCAACCGGGCCGGCCGGCAAGACGGGCGCAACCGGCCCCACTGGGCCGCGCGGTAATAGCGGCGCAACCGGTGCGAGCGGGGCGAACGGAAACACTGGTGCAACCGGTCCGTCTGGTTCAAATGGTGCCCCCGGCCCAACAGGCACAACCGGAGCCACAGGTTCAACGGGTGCAACAGGCGGAACCGGAATCACCGGTGCAACGGGCCCCTCTGGTTCGAATGGTGCCACCGGTCCCATCGGCACAACGGGTTCAACCGGTGCCACGGGTGCGACCGGAGCTGGTTCAACTGGTGCCACCGGCGCGACAGGGGCAACTGGCGAATCCGGCGCTGGCTCAATTATTCCTTTCGCCTCGGGCACGCCTGTCACGCTAACCACAACTCTCGGCGCGTTCACGAATCAGCTTGGTCTGATCGGGTTTGGCAACTCTAGCAGCGTCCTGCCCTCTGGCCCATTTATCGACCTCAGAGGTGGCCCCGGGATAAACACAAACTTCGCTTTCTCCGTGCCTCGCGACGGCACATTGACCTCGATTGCTGCCTATTTTAGCCTAACTAGCGCAGAGTCGTTAGTCGGAACCACGGTGACGGTGACCGCTCAACTTTATAGTTCTTCGACGCCCGATAACTTCTTCCTGCCGGTGCCAGGCGCCGCCGTAACACTAACTCCGGCGCTGACGGGCGTCGTGGCCACCGGGACCACCAGCAACGGAATCACCACTGGCCTGTCGATCCCGGTCACAGCGCAAACGCGTTACCTCATGGTGTTTTCCATCACAAGCACGGGCGTTTCTCTGACAAACACCGTGCCCGGTTACGCCAGCGGCGGGATAACGATCGAGTAAGTTCGATCGTAAACTCGGTAAAGGAGCGTGGCTCCCACGGAGCTTTACGCTCTCATCCAGGGAGCGCACGCGCCTGCCCTCAGTGCTTAACTCGTGAAATCTTTGAAAGTTCGCCCATGGATGCTCGCCTACTCACTCGGGCTACTGGCGCTTTTCATTGTAGTAGAGATTACCGCGCCGCACAGGCCGACTACCCGACCTTTCCTTCTCCGACAACTTTCGACGTGCTCTGTTATTCTGTTGTTCGTCGGCAACTTTCTCTACGCCTTCACCTACTCACCGCGTAGCGTACAGGACGGCTTGGAAGTTCCTCTTTCCGATAACAGCGATCGATTTCATCCTCGAGCTTTTCTACGGCTGGATGGAATCTTCTCAGGATCCAGCCGTCGGCACGGCCATCCGGATTTTCGCTATGATCGCAATGATCGTCCTATTCTTTCCGACATTTCGTGCGGGATTTTTGCTTGGCTACGGCCGTCTCGCAGTCGATACACCTCCTGAGATGAGTGGCGATCCCCTTCACGAAATAGTAGGAGAACTCAGGCTTCTAAGGAAGACAACGCGAATGTCCTGGGTCATTGTCATCGTTTTGTTAGGCGCTCTCGTTTTGAATAGCTATTTTCAGATCCACTTTGAGCCCGCCAACGATTCGTGGCCGCGAGTCCGACGGCTTGCCGCATCTGGCAAAATGGACGAAGCGCTCACGGTCGCGCATCGTCTCGCCGAAAAACAACCGGACAGCCCAGATATTCAAGTTTCCGTGGGGGACCTCGAGTTGAATCTTGGACACCTTCACGAGGCCGAGGAATCGTACGCGCGTGCGTTCAAGCTTAATCCAAACGAAGTGACCGTGAGTCGACTCAACGCTGTGCGCATAAGAATCGAGGCTGCGGAATCGATACCCTCACTTTCCCCTACCCTCGCGCCGTCGAACGACGCCGAGCCGTCGTCAACGCCTTAGCCGCAGCCAAGAAGAAAAAAGCCGATTGGATTTAGAGAATCGCAACTTCTAACGACTTTCCTTGTAACCCTTTTTTCTCGCGCCTGTCATATATGTATGTCCAACAACATCCTCAGGCGGTTTCTCGTCGTTTTCGTTAGCCTCGGATTCCTCGGAATAGCGCGCGCTCAAACGGCCGGCCATGCGGGAGATTCCATTAGCGGTGACTGGGTCCTCCGCTTCCTGCTGGAGAATCAGACTGTTCCTGGAAAAATGAATCTCAGAGTAGACGGAGAAAAGGTCACCGGCACCATCGAAACTGCCCATACAGGGCCGGGCACTTTTCAAGATGGCAAATGGAGCGACGGAAAACTAACCGCCACGCTCGTCTTCGAAAAACACGAATCGATTGCGCTCACTGGCGATCAAAAAGCCGGCACGGCTCAGAAGTTGGAAGGAGAATTTCGGACCGAAGGTCGCGTTGGAAAATGGGAGGCGGAGCGAGCCTCGGAAAAAGCGCCTGGGTCCACGCCAAACGGAATGTAGGGTGGCGATTTCTCGCCGCTGTCCTTGGCGCATTGTTTGACGCGGATCCGGCAAGTCGCCTAAAGTTCTATTGCCACGACCCCTCACCGCACATGCCGAGTTGCGCGCGCAGCTTTCGTCTGCGTTATCACAATCGTTCTTTTGCGATTGGTTTCCGCGGCCGCCGGAGACGATGTCGATCTCCGAAATGTTTGCTGGAAATACATTCGGTATCCCCAATTCGTTTTTCCTGGTGCTCCTGAACGAACAGGACAGTTCATGATCGGCTCCAGCGGATATGGCGAGGGTAAGCATTTTCGTTTCGATATTATGTGGTTCGGGAAAATGGGGGCGCCGCAAAAAGGCGCAGCAACGGAAGTTCCGAAGCCGCCGGAAGCGCTCGTCGATCCGCAGAAAATCGTAGTGCGAATGCACTTGCCCTACGGGCAAATCGTCGAACCGAGCGTGGTCCAGCCAAAAAATGACTGGGACGGAGTTGGAATGTCCGGAGGATGGACAGGTTCGCGGCTCTACATCTTTGCCTGGCAGCGCAACGCGTTTGATGAAGCATGGATTGAGGTGCGACTTCCAACCCAAACCTATTGGGTCGAGATTCCTTATGGATTTACGCGTAACCCGGCCGATCCGCTGCCTCCGGCGGAACATGGTCGGGGCCGTCCGGCGTTAGCCCCCCAACTCGCGATGAGGGGCTTCGCGCAAGACGACCGCATTGTTCCCTGGTTAGAGGTTGAATACGACCTGGGCGAAATTCAGAACCATTGGAAACTCTCGCCGAGCATCGCCAATCCATTTCAAGCCGGGATCGATTTCACATTCTACAGCGAGTCGACCGACTGGCGTGCACACACGCCCGTCACGGGTGTCTCGATTAAAACCGCCGACGGAACAAGCAGCGCCGGCGTCAAGGTTGCGTCCCGTTTGGATAATGGACCGTTTGATAAAATCGACACGTTCAAATTTGGGGCTGAAGGATACGGCGACGACGCGCGCGAATGGGGCACCGTGAGCGCTCGGGTGGACGACAAATCTTTTGAGTTCGCAGTGCCATCGAGTCTGTTCAAACATCTGCACGGCACAGCCGATTTCGATCCTAAGAAGGAGCTCATGCTCCTACGATCCCCCGACCTCGTCGGAAGGACATGGCAGGCCGGAGCGGATCAGCTCTTCAATCTTCTGCTAAAGCCAGGCGATTGAGGCGCGAGTTGAGATGGGATCGGTGATGAACACGCCGTCTCGCGGGGCGGCATGCGCCAATCAATACAAGATTAGTTAACCGACTCGCGGCTCAAAGAGTCGATCCATCTGGTAAGCGCCAGACGAGAATGTCTAAAATCTGTAAAAGACACCAAGCCCCGAATTGAAACAGAATTTGCCGTGATTCGGGCGCTAAATTGACTCGTTTCCCCAGCGGCGAAGCCTTTTTCCTAAGAAATTAAAACAGGACATTTGACAGCAAATCGCTGTCGGCTATCTTGCCAGTCCCGCGAGGCGGGTTCCTGGGAGATTCCCTGGAAGTTCTGGTCGAGCTCAAGGCGAGCTCAGTTATCTGTAATCGGTTACTGGTTAATCGTGTCAGGCAGCTGGGTCTTTTTTTGTACCGGCAAGGACATTTGATCTTTGACAGCTTTGGTCGCGGTTTCTGAGCACGACTTGTCGTCTCTCTATATATAGAGGGCGGCGAATACAGGAATCGGCGATGAGATTATAGATAGTCAGCGAAAATTGAATTGTGCGTTACCAAGCTCAGGCTTAGCGGCCTGGGTGTTGGTTTCTTTGATTAAAAAATACAATTTTGCCCTCGGTTGCAGGCGGGGGGAAAGATTAATAAGATCGGACAAACCCTGGCTTCAATCCGGAAGACGGATCAGTTTGAAGATGGGAGTCAGGTAAGAAAGTCAGATCGGCCAGTCGTTATAGCGAGGCATTGGCCAACGCAAACTCTGGGAACTGAATCGGGATTTCGATCCCGGCTACAACCCAATCGTTTTTTACGGAGAGTTTGATTCTGGCTCAGAACGAACGCTGGCGGCGTGGATAAGACATGCAAGTCGAACGAGAACTTCAGCTGTAGCAATACAATTGAAGTTTTAGTGGCGAACGGGTGCGTAACACGTGGGCAATCTGCCGAGAAGTGGGGGATAGCTCGCCGAAAGGCGAATTAATACCGCATATGATCAGGGAAGACATCTTTCCAACATTAAAGCCGGGGCAACCTGGCGCTTCTTGATGAGCCCGCGGCCTATCAGCTAGTTGGTGAGGTAACGGCTCACCAAGGCTTTGACGGGTAGCTGGTCTGAGAGGACGACCAGTCACACTGGAACTGAGACACGGTCCAGACACCTACGGGTGGCAGCAGTCGAGAATTTTTCTCAATGGGGGAAACCCTGAAGGAGCGACGCCGCGTGGAGGATGAAGGTCTTCGGGTTGTAAACTCCTGTCATTTGGGAACAAGGTGCACGTATTTACTGTGCGTGTATTGATAGTACCAGAAGAGGAAGAGACGGCTAACTCTGTGCCAGCAGCCGCGGTAATACAGAGGTCTCAAGCGTTGTTCGGATTCATTGGGCGTAAAGGGTGCGTAGGTGGCGCCGTAAGTCAGGTGTGAAATTTCGGGGCTTAACTCCGAAACTGCATTTGATACTGCGGTGCTTGAGGACTGGAGAGGAGACTGGAATTTACGGTGTAGCAGTGAAATGCGTAGAGATCGTAAGGAAGACCAGTGGCGAAGGCGGGTCTCTGGACAGTTCCTGACACTGAGGCACGAAGGCCAGGGGAGCAAACGGGATTAGATACCCCGGTAGTCCTGGCAGTAAACGGTGCACGTTTGGTGTGGGGGGATTCGACCCCTTCTGCGCCGGAGCTAACGCGTTAAACGTGCCGCCTGGGGAGTACGGTCGCAAGATTAAAACTCAAAGAAATTGACGGGGGCCCGCACAAGCGGTGGAGTATGTGGCTTAATTCGATGCAACGCGAAGAACCTTACCTGGCCTTGACATGCATCTCTAAGTTGGTGAAAGCCAGCGAGTCTCGAAAGAGACAATTTGCACAGGTGCTGCATGGCTGTCGTCAGCTCGTGTCGTGAGATGTTGGGTTAAGTCCCGCAACGAGCGCAACCCTTGTGAACTGTTGCCACTCCCTTTGTTGGGAAGCACTCTGTTCAGACTGCCCTGTGAAACGGGGAGGAAGGTGAGGATGACGTCAAGTCAGTATGGCCCTTACGGCCAGGGCTGCACACGTACTACAATGCCCAGTACAGAACGATCCGAGACCGCAAGGTGGAGGAAATCTAGTCAAAACTGGGCCCAGTTCGGATTGGAGTCTGCAACTCGACTCCATGAAGCCGGAATCGCTAGTAATGCCGTATCAGCTACGACGGCGTGAATACGTTCCCGGGCCTTGTACACACCGCCCGTCACATCATGGAAGTTGTTTGTAGCCGAAGTCGGCGTGCCAACCCGCAAGGGACGCAGCCGCCTACGCTATGAGCAGTAACTGGGATGAAGTCGTAACAAGGTAGCCGTAGGGGAACCTGCGGCTGGATCACCTCCTTTCTAAGGAGAATTCATTGCCCTTCTCGAGCTTCGGCTCGGCAAGAGGCGGTTGAATAGGTCGACGGCTAAGTCCGATCTTTTCAGATGCTCACCAAGTTCCTCGTAGGGGAAGTAGTTAGTTAGTTGGAAGACAAGCAGAGCGCTTCCCCTACCAGGACAAGGGCATTTGGGATGATCGGATATGCCGTGAAGACTTTGGAATCGAAAGAAACCAGAGCTCAAGGAAAACGACGTGGTAACGCACAATTCAGTCTTTGCTGCAAACATCGATAAAATGCCGATCCCTGATGGGGTCGGCATTTTTGTTGTACCGCAATCCCTAGGAAAGCCGGAACGAAGGAAAAGAGGCCGGGATCATTTCAATTAGGAAGCCAGGACTCCAGGAGTTGGATCAATTAGGAACCCAGGAAAGCAGGAAATTCTGAAAAGGCTTTAACCTCGGACTCCCTGAATCGCAGATTGCAATTACGAAAACCGGAACTCAGAAAAGGGCAAGACTACGCGGGATTCTTTCTGGAAGTAACGTCTCGGTGCGGTGATCACGCCACGCCTGCATCACATATTCCGCATGCTGCAGCGAGCAGGACTGCACTGTAGGGAAGGCGTTGCCTTCCGTTATTTATTAGGCGGGAAGCTATCAGCTTCCCCTACAAAACGCCGGCAGGATGCCGGTCGAAGCGAGCAGAATGCTCGCGCTCTCCAAGCTCTCCGCTTTCCGCTTTTACTTCTTTCCTTTCTTGAGCTCCGCCAACGCATCTTTCGCTTCCTGGGCGTTCTCGCCCTTGGGGATCCACTTTGACGGCTTCCTCGTAATATTTTTTAGAGGCGGCATCGTCGCCCAGATCGCTTGAGACCCGGCCGAGATTGATCAGCACAAGCGCATCTTTTGGATCGGCCTTGTGCGCTTTCTCCAGCCATTCCTTCGTCTTTTCGTTGTCGCCTTCCACGGAATAATACAAGGCGACATCGTTCAAGGCGTAGGGATGATTCGGATATTGCTCGGCCGCGAACTGCGCCATTTTCAGGAAACGCTTGTCGTCATCTTCGTCCTCTTTCTTCTCATAATAAATGGCGTAGCCGTGCAGCTTTTCCGGGATGAACTTATCCGGCGGATCTGAGAATCTTGTTCCCCATCCAAAGCAAATTCGCCGGATGCGCCTTGGCGTAGGCCACCATCTTTTGAAGAACGGGAAATTGGGCATCGAAATTCCCGCTCTCCTGATAAATGAAGGCGAGCCCGCACCAGATATCGAGGCGATCGGAGAATTTCCTGGTCGCTTCCTCGAGCAGATCGGCGGCGCGTTTGGCGTTCTCAGGATCGAGCGGAAATGAAACACTCCCCTCCTCTCCGGTGTCCTTTTTCTTAAGCGGAATATCGCCCGCTTCCGGTTTCTTTTTGGAAATGTTGAGCTGGCGCTTGTTGAAATAGTAATTCGCGCTCACCACCCACGCCTCGGGATCGTCCGATTTTTTCGCGCGCCATTCGGTGAGCAAGGCTTCAAGCTCGGCATCGCCGGCTTTTTTGTCGCGTAAGCTCTGGTATTTAGCGGCGTAATTTTCGTCGGCGCGCAGGATCGGCGCGACAGCGAGGAAAAGGATCAGGATTGAACGGATGGTAGCGCTCATGCGTTAAGCATGGTGCGCTTCCCTAACCGGCGTCGATAAGATTTTGACCGCGGATTACACGGATATTCTAATTAATTTGGAAGCCAAGAAATCAGGAAGGTAGGCCCAGGATTTTGCCCAGTGAGGTTCGGCCGCTTCTTCACCTCAATTCCTGGCTTCCTGGATTCCAAATTCAATTAGTCTGCCTCTGCTGAGAGCGGGGCGGCGATTTCTTCGAGGGAGACGCGCTCGGCTTTGACCCCGATGATGGCTTCGCAGACGGCGGCGAGAACCATGAGCGCAGCGCCAACGAGATAACCGATGAAGAGCGCGTCGCGCGATCCCGTTCCGATGAGCGCGCCGAAAATCCAGGGAGCGAAGACTCCGCCGGCGAGCGTACCGACAGCGTAAAAAATGGCGATGGCGACTGCGCGGATCTCGAGTGGAAAAATTTCGCTGACGGTGAGATAAGCCGAGCTCGCGGCGGCGGAGGCGACGAAAAATATGATCGTCCAGGCGAGCGTCTGCGTTTGGGCGGTGAGCAAACCTTCTTGGAAAAGCCAGCCACTGACTGCGAGCAACAGGCCGGAGACGGCGTAGGTAATCACGATCATGGGCTTGCGGCCGATGGTGTCGAAGAGATGCCCGAGAAGAAGCGGCCCAAGGACATTGCCGAGCGCGAACGGCAAAAGATATCCGCCAACACTTTCCGCAGGGACGCCGTAGAACCGAGTCAGGACCAACGCATAAGTGAAAAAGATGGCGTTATAAAAGAACGCCTGGGCAATCATGAGCACAAGGCCGAGGAAGGAGCGCGCGCGATAGCGATGCGCGATGGTGTGCCAGATTTCGCGCCAAGGCGTGTGCGTCCGGGTGATGATTCGCGCGGGCAAGGCACCGGGCGGAATTACCTCGGCGGCGCTGAAGCCGGACGATTTCTCGATATCGCCGACGATTTGTTCCGCTTCCTCGGCGCGACCGTGAACCATGAGCCAGCGCGGACTTTCCGGAAGCCAGCCCCGAAAGAAAATAACCACAAGGCCGAGAGCCGCACCGATACCGAAGGCGAATCGCCAGCCTAACGAGATCGGCAGAAATCGTGGATCCAGTAAAATAATCGTCGCACCCGAACCCATGGCGGCCCCGACCCAATAACTGCCATTGATGATCAGATCGACTCGTCCGCGGACACGCGCGGGAATCAGTTCGTCGATGGCAGAATTGATGGCGGCGTATTCACCGCCGATGCCGGCGCCGGTAAGAGCGCGGAAGAAAATGTAGCTCGCAAAGCTCCAGGAAAATGCGCTCAGCGCAGTGGCCGTGAGATAAAGGCCGACAGTGATGAAGAATAACTTTTTGCGACCGAGCCGATCGGTGGCGTAACCAAAGATGAGCGCACCGATGACTGCGCCGGCGAGATAGGCGGTGGCGCTGGCGCCCACCTGCGTTTCAGTAAGGCCGAGGGTTTCACGCCTTGTAAGAATTCCGCCGAGCGCACCGGCGAGTGTGACTTCAAGGCCATCGAGAATCCAGGTGGCACCGAGAGCGGTTACCACGAGCCAGTGGAAACGGCCCCATGGCAGGCGGTCGAGCCGCGCAGGGATGTGGGTCTCGATTCTCCCTGGAGTAATGGAGTTTTGGAATGGCGGAGTGATCGGCACGCGATCATGCTCATGCTCTTAATCGTGCTCTTGATCAAGGGCGGACAAGTTCCAGACAGACCTCCAAATTCAACGGCCTCACCTCAGTCCTCTCCTGGGAAGAGAGGAAGAAGAGACTGGTCATCTTAGCGGGGGCAAACTACCAATTTGTCAGCCCGAACCAAGCCTATTACTCACGAGAAACCAGAGGAGAATAATGGAATTTCCTAAAATTCTCACCGTGCCGAGGGCGATATTTGGGCCGGAAAAAACAAGGGAATGTGGTTAGGTGTTCGGCTTGAAATTTCAGGATATTCTAACCGGCGTTCTTAAGACAATCGGGGTCGTTTTTCTGCTCGGCGTGGCCGTGCTGCTGGTCGTGCTTGAACTCAACCGGATCCATCGCCCGCCCGAAAGTTGGCACGCTCATGCCTCGGCTTTGCTCCTTTTTCTGTTTTGCCTAACCGCGGCCTACTCTTTGATCCAACCCGCTGGAGATTCAGTTGCAACTATCTCATGTCCTCGCTGCCATTCTCTGGGCGGACATCTTGCCGGCTCATCACTCGGACCGTCTCACAGCCGACTTGGTTCTCACTTTGGCGGAATTCTGTTCAATATCATCTACGCATCAAGCCGGCCGCAAAGGTTTCGCTGTCGTCAATGCGAGACGTCGTTTGAGGAGCGCACGTCCGTTTCGCGCCGATACCAGGTGCTGCTGGTGTTGCTGGTGGCATTGATTGCCAACTACCTTTGGTGGGAGATCTCGGATTTCTGGTATCAGAACTGACGGAGCCCGACGCCCATTACGTTGCTCCGATGAATTGCTTTTTCGCGCCTTTCCTCTACCATTCCCGTCTCAGTTCTCGGTTTTCAACGGGGGCATAGCTCAGTTGGTAGAGCGCCAGCTTTGCAAGCTGGATGTCAGGGGTTCGAATCCCCTTGCCTCCAATGAAATGCTGAAATCCTGACAAGCTGAAAAGCTGAAATGGAATCGCGCGCTGGACGGAGATGAGAACTCGTTCGGCTGGTGGGGGCGCGAAGCGCAGGGTCGCAAAGCGACGCTCATTCTCCAGAGCCGGCGCGAAGCGCTGGATAATTCCCTTGCCTCCAATCTGAAATAGCGGAAACCGGACAAGCTGAGAAACGCTGAAATGCGAATCTCGCGCTAGAGCAGGAGATGAGAACTTGTTCGGCTGGTGGGGGCGCGAAGCGCAGGGTCGCAAAGCAACGGCTCATTCTCCAGAGCCGGCGCAAAGCGCTGGATAATCCCCTTGCCTCCAATGAAATGCTGAAATCCTGACAAGCTGAAAAGCTGAAATGGAATCGCGCTGGACGGAGATGGGAACTTGTTCGACTTCATTCTTTTTGTAGGTCTACGGCCGGCATCAATGGCATAGCATGTGCATCCCCTCCCCTTATGCCTCGGAAAATAGCACGCTACGGCTGGATTCCGGATTTACCGGACAACCGCGATTACATTCTCAAGGCCAGCCCGCGCGCGCTGGCACGTTTGCCGGTTAGTGTTGACCTAACGAAAAAGTGTCCACCGGTTTACGACCAGGGCGAGATTGGAAGCTGCACGGCCAACGCCATTGCCGGCGCGATCGAGTTCGACCAGATGAAACAGAAGATGCGGGGCGTCTTTCTGCCATCGCGCCTTTTCATCTATTATAATGAGCGCGTCATCGAGCACACGGTCGACCAGGATTCCGGCGCGATGATCCGGGACGGCATCAAGAGTGTCTCGAGCGAGGGCGTGTGTGCCGAGAAGCTCTGGCCTTACGATCCGGATCCGTTTCCGGGAAATACCCGCCTAACGAAGAAGCCATCAACCAAATGTTACAAGGAAGCGCTCAAGCACACGGCCGTGCAGTATGAACGCGTGCCGCGCGTCCTTGCGCACATGAAAGCGTGTCTCGCTTCCGGCTACCCCTTCGTAATCGGGTTCACGGTTTACGAAAGTTTTGAAAGTGATGAAGTGGCGAAGGATGGCGTCATGCCGATGCCGGCGCCGCGCGAACAAGTGGTCGGCGGCCATGCCGTTGTCGCGGTGGGTTACGACGACAAGGCCGACCGGTTTCGGATGAGGAATTCGTGGGGCACGGATTGGGGAGTGCAAGGTTACTTCACCATGCCTTACGCATATCTGTTGAACGAAAATCTCTCGGACGACTTCTGGAAGATCACCTTAGTGAAATGACGAAGACGAATGCCGAGTGACGAAATGGTAATTTTTTGGCCTCTCCTTGCCTTCGGTCGGTGATACATCAGGGCGTTGCATAATATCCTCAAAAGCTTTCTTCTCACGATCCTGGCGTTGTCCGTGTGCGCGGCAAGAGACCCAGATGTTCAACAGGTAGCCTTCGCAGGTTTTGGTACGGCAGCGCAAAAGGCAGGGAGAGCCGGCGCGGAAAAGGAAAAGCGAGGCGATCTTGCGGGGGCCTTGGCCGATTTTAACCGGGCGATCGAATTAGATCCAAAACTAGCGCCTGCATACGCGGATCGCGGCGTGGTTGAAATGAAGCAGCAAAATTTTGATGCCGCGCTCAAGGATCTCGACCGGGCCATCCAGATTCAGCCTTCACTAAAAGACGTGTTCTACGTCCGCGGCACCATCAAGCGCCTTAAGCACGACTATGATGGTGCGATTGAGGACTATAACGTCGCGCTACGAGAAGATGCGGCCGACACGCGTGTTCTTCTTGATCGCGGACTGGCATGGACACAAAAGCATAATTACGACAGGGCTATTGCCGATTTCGACCGAATTCTGTCAATGACTCCTGGAGACTCCAAGGCACTCGTTAACCGAGCGGAGGCGGACCTGCAGAAAAAAGACATTGAGACCGCGGGGTCCGATATTCGGCGCGCCTTGGAACTCGATCCGAAAAGCGCCAGAGCCCATGGCCTTCGAAGCATGCTTGAGCTTCGTAAGGGCGACCTGGACGCGGCGCTGGCAGAGGCGAATCGCAGCATCGAACTTGATCCGAAGCTGGCGGTCGCACGCTATCAACACGGCGTGGTGCAGTTGCGAAGAGGAGACGTGAACGCAGCCTGGTCGGATGAGGCACAGGCAATTCAGTTAGATTCCAGACTTGCAGGCGCGTGGGTGGTACGCGCGCAAATCAACGTTCGCGAGGGCGATTACGAAGACGCATTATCCGATTGCAACCGCGCGGTGGCGGTCAATCCAACGTACCCGGGAGGGTTTTTCGAGCGCGGCGCGGTCGAGGTGCATCTCGGCAATTTCGCGGCGGCAAATAGCGACGTTGACCGAGTATTGTCCCTGCTTCCAAGGATGGCCGAGGCCTACAATCTCCGCGGGACAATTAAGCGGCTTAGTGGCGATGCTGATGGCGCACGGAAGGAGAATACTCACGCCTTGGAAATCGATCCCAAGGATGCTGGAGCGCACCGCAGGATTGGAAATCAGCTCTTTGCGGAGGGGCGTTACTCCGAAGCTCTGCGCGAGTTTCACCAGGCGCTTCAACTGGGCCCGGGTGATTCCGGCTACCTCAGGCTGTCCATCTGGATAACACGCTGCCGATTGGGAGAGCAGGATGGTGCGACGCTGGAGCTCAGAGAGTACCTCGAGAGAAATCGGAATCGACTGCCGTTTGATTGGACGAGCCGACTCGTTGCTTTCGTCTGCGGCGAAACGACCGAGGCGGATTTGCTCGAGGGTGCGAACGATTCAACAGGCAAAGCGGAACATCAGCCTAACAAACCAAACTGGTTTCAAATGAAACAGGCCGCGGGAATCACTCATAGGCACGGCGTTAACACCGGAAGGCTGTGCGAAGCGTGGTTCTACGCCGGAGCAAAACGCCTGAGCACGGGAGACCGCGACGGAGCGCTTCAACTCTTTGAGAAATGTATCGGGACAAACCAGCGCAGCTTTGTCGAGTACCAGATGGCGACGGCTGAGATTAAGGAGATTTCTTCACCGCAACCCGTCCCCTAACGAACGATCGGCGCCCTAGGCGGCGCGATCGCACACGCGCTGGCCACAGGCCGGGCAGGTTTCGGCGCCCTGGCGGTCGACCGTGAGAAGCTCGGGCGGCCAGCAACGCGGACAGACATGAAATCCGAGCTCTCCGGCGAGCGTCGCTTTGGCGACGCGAAGATCATTTTCCGCATCGATGAGGGCGCGCTTGATATTTGCCGTGCCATTTTTCCCCGGCAAATCTCGCGCGATTGAAGCAAGCTTCTCCGAGACGAGCGTGACGGTGAGAAGCGTGGAGTGAAGAGCGTCGATATCCATGTCTAAAGATTAAACCGCGCTTGTGTCGATTCGGTTGCGGTTGGATAACGCTTTTGTGAAATCGGGTTGTGAATAACTTTGGGGGGCGAGCGTGAAAAAACCTGGCTCAGGATGACAGAGCTCCGGGATCCAAAGGAAAACGCCGGGAGTTGTCTCTCTCCCGGCGTTGGCGATCAACACCCTGACACCCTGTTTATCGAACTCTCCTTACCTGAAGATTATTGTGAGCGGCGACGATTACGCCAACCTGAACAATCTGTCGGGCGAGGAATTACAGGGGGTGGAGCGATGGAGTAACGAGGCGATGGAGTTGTGGTTAAAGGAAGAAAGGGAGCACCGGAGGCGGCGGAGTCTGAGGCGACAAATAGGACAAGGCCGGCGGCGGCGGGTGAACTGCGCTCGTCCCTCCATTTTGGCGTCTTGGACCAGGCCAACTACGAATCTTTCGACGACCACAGGGCGAGAATGGCGTCTCGGTTAGTCCTTGATTGAGTCTCAGCCTTTGCATACGGACATCCGCCCTTCGCCAAGGCTACGGCGCGACGAGAGCCTGAGTGGATCGAGACAGTCTGCGCGCATTTAGTCTTTAATAAAATCGGACCCCTTGCACTTCGGGCATGGAATAGCGACTTCGGCTGGGACGCGCCGGGTAAAACCTTTCACGTGGCCGCAGACGAGACACCGCCAGCGCAAGGACTTCACTTGTTCGAATTCGGCGATGACCCGGAGCGCGTAGGTCGCGCGTTCGCGAATCAAGTCGAAAGCGGAGCGAAGACGCTCTAGCGGCGGGTCTTCGTCCATAGGTTGAGCTCCAACTGGGTCGGTTTGGGGCGCCGGACGCGGCGCCGGAGAAAAGCCGCCCTTATGCGGTAGATGTTCATATGAACATAATGCCGGGCCTCTGCGGCTTTGGCAAGCGAGAAAATGCTTCACCGGGCCGCCGGAAATGACCCGCCTGCGCCAAGGCGCAGCGCGACACGCGAATGACGAAATTGCAGGAACCGCTGGGCTGCCTTGGACCCGCTCCTTGCAGGACTAACGGGGCAGGCTGATTGGGCCAGCCGACAGGCTCGACTTTCTTCGCTAAAGCCGCTACAACCCCCAACCTGATGGCAAACGCCGAGTCAGTGTCGCACGAGGATCTCGTAGTCTGTGCCGTTAAGGACCAGGAATATCACGGCTCGCGACGCCATCGAGGCGGCTTTGTTTCGCGGCGATCTCGGTCCTGATCTGGACTTCTTTTCCCATCGAGTGGCGGCCGAAAAACATGTCGACGATAACGAGACCGATCTGAGTGATGATGCGATTGACGCGGCGGCGGAACAATTTCGTTATAATCACGATTTAATCACTGCGGAAGAAACCGAACAGTGGCTGCGGGCCGCGGCCTGAATCTCGACGATTTCGGCAGATACTTCGCACGCCAGGTGTCAGCGGAAACATTCGGCGAAAGCGTCACGCCGGAAACTGTCGAATACCGGGCGGCGGACGACGGAAACACGCCGCCTTTTCCTGGTCGAGCTGATTCTTTCGGATCAGCTCGAAAAAATGACAACCGCCCTCACCTGGCGACTGGCTGCAGATGCGGCCGCGCGGATCCGAGAGTGACGCCAAAAGCGATCGCGGCCGAACGCAAACTCTTCCTCAAACGCGAACTGGCCTGACGGAATCCGATCTGCCGGAATGGCTGGCGTCGCTTCGGCGCGATTCCACGTGGCTCGGATAAAATGTTGCGCATGGAGGTCCGAATTTCGCCGGCGAATGCGATGCGCTGCTTACTCCGCAAGCGCGCCAGCGGGAGATGAGCCAGTTCGTTTGCCCCTGACGCGTTTCGAATCGGAGGTCATCGAACTGGAATCGAAGGACGCGGCGCAGGAGGCGCTTTTTGCGTCAAAGCACGACGGGATGTCGATGGAGGAAGTGGCCATGGAAGGCCGTTATCCCTACAAGGTCATTTCTTTTCTTCAGGAGGACATTCCCCAGGAGCTGCAGCAGAAATTTCTCAGCGTCTCGCCCGGGGACCTGCTCGATCCAGTTCCCGCGGGAGACGGATTTGAGCTTTACCGGGTGACCAATAAAAAAGAACCTCAGGGTGACGACCCCGCCGTGCAGGAACGCATCGATCATCTTGTTATTATCGCGACATTTCGCGGAGCTCACCGGCCGCCATGTCGAGAACCGCCTCTGTTCATGAGCGCCGCGCACTGCATATGAGAGCGCAAGATCTCGAAACCATGCGGCGCTCGTCGGCGTTCAAGTTTCTTTCCGAAGAACATTTCGCAGCGCTCGAGCCGCTGCTCCGCGAAGAGCATTACGAGTTCGGCGACGTCATCGTCAGGCAGGACGATCCGGCGGACTCGTTTTACATTCTGACTCACGGGCCGCGCGCGCGCGCTGAAGATCAAACCTGACGGCGAAGAAATTCCGTTAGGCACGCTCAAGCCGGGCGACAGTTTCGGCGAAGCCGCGCTGGCGGATGGCGGACAGCGCAGCGCTTCGGTGCGTTGCAGCACCGCGGTCGACGTGCTGCGCATCGATCGAAACGATTTCCTCGCAGCTGGCCAAACAGGTTCCCGACCTGAAGCATTACGTCGAGATGACCGGCCGCAGCCGCGCGCTCCAAAGTTTCCTTTATCAATTCAGCAATTTCGGACGAGCTGCCCGCGCCGGCGCTTGCGCAGCGTGATCGAGAATCTCGAGCCGCGTGGAAGTGCAAAAGGGCAGACTGATCATTCGCCAAGGCGATGAGGCCGGGCCGATGTTCGTGCTCGAGAAAGGCCGGGCGCGCGCCTTTACCGGCGTGAACGGCAAGGAGCGCAATCTCGCCTTTTATCGCGAAGGCGATTTTTTCGGCGAGCTTTCGATTCTCAACGGATCGCCGCGGGCCGCTTCGGTGGAAGCGTTCACCGATTGCCGGCTGCTCGCGCTCGATCCGAAGGCGGTGCAGCGATCTGCGGCGGCGGTTTCCCGAATTCGAAAAACTGCTGAGCGAACGGCTGGCTCTATACGAAGCGAAAACGGAAGCGCGCATCCCGCTCGATTTCACCACCGAAATGCTGCCGGCGGAAACGCAGGTGCAGGACAAGGTCGAGCTCGATGGCGAGAAGCCGGCCGAACCGAGCGCCGATGGCGCAGGATCCGTTTGTCGACGAGGACGGCTACTTCAAAAAGCGACGCGGACGGATCAAAAAGATCGAGCACATCGAGCAGATCGACGAGATGGATTGCGGCGCCGCAAGCCTCGGGATGATCTGCCGGCATTTCGGCAAGAAAGTCAGCCTCTCGCGGATCCGCCAGCTCTGTCACACGGCCACGGATGGCACGAGTCTGAAGGCGCTTTGCCGCGCCGCCACGGAGTTCGGCCTGGCCGCGCGCGCGCTCAAAGTTTCGCTGCGCAATCTGCCGATGATGCCGCTGCCGGCGATCGTCCACTGGGAAGGCAATCACTGGATCGTGCTCTACGACGTCGAAAAGGATTTCGTGCGCGTGGCCGATCCGGCGCTGGGATTGCGCAAGATTCCGCGGCGAGAATTTGAAGCGAAATGGACCGGTTACGCCGCGCTGTTCGATTACACGACCGCGTTCGAGAACGCGCCGGAGAGCAAGCCGGCGCTGGCCTGGATTCTTCCGTTCCTCGCCAAGTTCAAAGTCATCCTGCTGCAGGTTCTCGGGCTCGCGGTTGCGGTCAGCGTTCTGCAGCTGCTGTTCCCGGTCTTCACCCAGATGGTGGTCGACAGGGTGATCGTGGAAAACGATCTCGGCCTGCTGAAGACCATCCTGCTCGGGATGTTTGCCGCGATCATTTTCGTGCAGTTCTGCACTCTGGCGCAGGAATATCTGCTCGCCTTCGCGGCGGTGCGGCTGGACACGGCGATCCTCGATTTTCTCAGCCGGCAAATTGCTGTCGCTGCCGATGACTTATTTCACCAGCCGGCGAACCGGCGACATCCAGCGCCGGCTCGATGGCGCGCGGCAGGTGCGGCAATTCGCCGTCGGCCAGGGAATCGGCGCGATGCTCGCGCTGATTTAGCTGGTCGGCTCGCTCTGTCTGATGCTGATCTACAGCCCGTTGTTGACTCTGGCGTTTCTGGCGACCACGCCGCTCTACGCCGGCGCTGATGGTATTTTCGGTGAAAGTGTCTGCGACCGCTCTTCGCCGGCGTGGAAGAAAGCCAGGGCAAATACAGCTCGCACCAGATCGACGCGATCAAAGGGATCGAAGCGGTGAAAGCCGCGGCCGCGGAAAGCGTCTTTTCGCGACACGATGCTCAACGAGTTTCTCTCCGTCTCGCAGAAGATTTTCAGGTCGAGCTTCATCGTCATGTCCTACGACAGCGTGCTGCAAACCATCGGGATGCTTTCGACCGCGATCTTTCTCTGGGTCGGCGCGACCCAGGTCATGCACGGCACGCTGAGCGTCGGCGGCTTCGTCGCCTTCAGTTCGCTGACGGCGATGGCTTATGGCGGCATTCTGCGCACGCTCGGCGTGTGGGACAACATGCAGCTCGCGTCGGTTTTGTTGAATCGGCTTAACGACATTTTCGAGCAGGAACCGGAACAGGGTCGCGATCGTTCGCGCCTCGTGCCGGTGCACAGCCTCGAAGGACGCATCGAGTTGCGCGGCGTCAGTTTCAAATACGGCGGGCCGGAAGCGCCGAACATTCTGAGCAACATCACCTCGATATCGCGCCCGGAAGAATGGTCGCGTTCGTCGGCCGAAGCGGTTGCGGCAAGACGACGCTGATCAAACTGATCGCCGGCCTGCTCGAGCCGACCGAAGGAACAATTCTGTTCGATAACGTCGATCTGAAAACTCTGAACTACCGCGACGTCCGGCGGCACATCGGAATGGTTTTGCAGGAGAACCACATGTTTAACGAAACGATCGCGCGCAACATCGCTTTCGGCGATGCCGAGCCGGATCTCGATCGCGTCCTGGCCGCGGCGCAGGCGGCCGCGTCGCACGATTTCATCATGCGCCTGCCGTTGGGCTACGAGACGAAGATCGGCGAATCGGGCCTTTCGCTTTCCGGCGGACAGAAGCAGCGCATCGCGATCGCCCGCGCGATTTACAACAACCCGCCGGTCCTGATTTTCGACGAAGCCACCAGCGCGCTCGACACCGAATCGGAGCGCGCCATCCAGGACAATCTGGGCCGGTTGATGAGCGGCCGGACGACCATCGTGATCGCGCATCGCCTGAGCACCATTCGCGAAGCGCACGCCATCGTCGTTCTGGAAAAAGGAAGCGTCGCCGAAGTCGGCAATCACGATGAACTGATGGCGCAGCGCGGCCTTTATTACTATCTTGTCGAGCCAGCAGATCGAACATGGACTAAATGAGCAACACACTCAGGACTACGCGGATCGATCGATACGGAATCGGAAATGCTGCCGCAGGATCCGCCGCCGTGGATCGTTCGCTGGACGGCCTGGCTGCTTCTGGGATTTATCTCGGTCGCGCTGATTCTGCTCGATCGTGGTGAAGCTGCCGGAGACGGTGCGCTGTCCGTTCGTGCTCGTGCCGGCGAGCGGCGCTGATCCGATTCAATCGCCCACGGCAGGGCGTGATCACCAAAGCGGTCGAGGAAGGCAGAACGGTGAAGAAAGGCGCGGAATTGTTTGTTCTTCGATCGGACGAAATTCGCGGATGGGACACGCAAAATCGCACCATGAGCGAGGAGCTGCAAAGAGCAAGACCCAGAGCTTGCAGCAGTTCGATACCGCCTACGAGGCGCAGCTGGAAATCAAGAAGGCGGAGATCGAGCAGGCGCAAAGCGAAGTCGGATTTCGCGAAAACCACACGCGGACGAGCCGCGACCTGGTTAGCCGCATGGAAAAGCTGGCGAAGCAAGGCGGCGAGTCGGAGGTCGAATTCATAAAGCTTCAGCTCGACCTGGCCGGCTCGGAAAAAGATTTCAGCGTGGCGCAGCGAACCTTGCAGCAGACGACGCTCGATCTGCACCGGATGGAAACGGAACACGCACGCCTCCGGCAGGAGCAGGTGGCCGAGATCGAGAAGCTGAAAATCCGCCTGGCCGCTCTGAAAGGCGACCTGGAAAACACCAAAGACAATCTGCTCACCGTGCGCAGCCCCTACGATGCCGTGGTTATTTCGACTCGAGAAGAACGACGTCGGCAGCGTCGTGCAACAGGGCGAGGTGCTTTGCCAGCTCTCGCCGCAGGACGCCAAACCGCGCGCGCGGCTGACGCTCAACGAAGCCGGTCTTCCGAAGCTCGCGGGCAGCCAGAAGGTGCGCTACTTCTTCGATGCGTTTCCCTATCAGCGCTACGGCGCGGTTACCGGCAAACTCGACTGGATCAGTCCATCGGCGGTCTCGGCGCCGGATGGCCCGCATTTTATCGCCTTGGCCTCGCTGGATAGAACCGCCATCTCGCCAGGGAAAAAGTCGCTGCCGCTGCGCGTCGGCATGCGCGGCGAAGCGCACATCGTGGTCGGCGGGCGCAGCCCGATCGAATACGCGCTCGAACCGATCCATCAATTGCGCGAGAACATGAGCGAGTAGTTCCGCCGACTGCCGATGCGTAATGCAGGAACCGCTTTCCAAACTCAAGGTCGAGGACATCGCCACCAGCAACGAGGCGATGGCGCGTTGCCTGCAGCTCGCCGCGCTGGCGGCGCGATCGGACGTGCCCGGTGGTGTTGTTAGGCGAAACCGGCACCGGCAAAACCTTGCTGGCGCACGCGATTCACAATTCGTCGGCCCGCGCCGCGCAGCCGTTCGTCTCGTTCAACGCCTCGGCCATGAGCGACACGTTGCTCGAGAGCCAGCTCTTCGGTCACGAGCGCGGCGCCTTCACCGGCGCGCAGCAAACGGTCAAAGGAAAGTTCGAGCTGGCCGACGGCGGCACGCTTTTTCTCGACGAGATTTCGGAGATGAGTCCCCTCGCCCAGGTGAAAATTCTGCGCGTGCTCGAGTATGGCGAATTCGAACGGCTCGGCTCCGAGCGAATGCTGACCTGTCGCGCGCGCATCATCTGCGCGTCGAACTGTTCGCTGCGCGAGCGGGTGCGGCAGGGGAAATTTCGCGAAGATCTTTTTCACCGGCTGAACGGGCTGACGCTGCTCATTCCGCCGTTGCGCGAACGGATCGAAGAATTGCCGGCGTTGATCGCCGCCGAACTGCGAGCGGCCGCGTTCAGCGAAGGGAAAAAGATCACCGCGATTCATCCCGAGGCGATGGAGAAACTGGTGCGCCATCCGTGGCGCGGGAATCTGCGCGAGCTCAGCCACACCGTGCGCACGATGACGCTGTTTTGCGATGGGCACGTCATTCTGCCGCAGCACGTCGTCTTCCCACCGGACCTGGTTGAAAACACGGCCGGTGAATCACGCGAACGGGAGGCTCACGCCGCCGACACTACTCAAAATCATCACCGCGAAAGCGGCGATATGGATCTGACTTTATCCGCTGCGGTTCGGCGTCATGTTCGGTTTGTCTACGAGCAGACAAACCGCAACCAGCGAAAGACGGCGCGCTTACTGGGGATCTCCCGCGCGACGCTGGCGCGGCATCTCAAGAATACCGACTAAAGTGAGCCGTTAAATGGCCTTATTTTGGATCAACATGGCCTCAAATCAAGGCCTAACGAACCCACTCGACTTTATTGTCCGCAAGATTTGTTAGGTTTATAAATGACTGATAATCAGAATCTTAGAATGGATAATTCGTCCTCGATTTTCCCCTTTTTCTGGACTGGCATGGATGGTGTTAATACGATGCCTAGAAATGAATGCGATGAAGAACAAAAGCGTGGCCAGCGGGAAATTTCCTGGGGGCCACAAATGGGTTCTTCGCCGCATCCGGATTAACTACAACAAACAAACCAATAACCAAAGCAGCGAGGATAAATACTATGGCAAACAAGAAAGACTCCAAGGTTCGTGATCTGAAAGTGAAGAAAGACGTCAAAGGCGGAGGCCCGGGAATCCACCATTCCAATCCTCCGTTCCAACAGGGACATCAGAACCCGAGCCATGCCCAAGGCGGCAACCCGACCCGCGGCGCCCAAGGTGGCGGCGCTCGTCAGGGCAACTAATTCAGAAGGCAAAAGAGAACCGCATTGGAAACAGTGCGGTTTCTTTTGCTCTCAAGAGATCCTCTCGAGCGCCAGCAGAGCCGGCGTTGGTCCAGGGTGGAGCGATTTCGTTAGACCAGACTTCGCCTTGAGCGAGCGCTCGATGTGCGAGTGGAGAACGACGCCCCCCGCGACACCGTTTCGCTGCGATCTCAAATGAGCGACCTGCTCTCGGCTGCGACGACTCCTTTTCTGCCTCGCCTGGCAAAGCAAGAGAGCGGACCCGAGGCTCTCCTTAACAGGGCCTCGGAAGCCCTCGGGATGTTGGCCTAAAATCGCATCACTGGGATGGTCTATTTTTGAAAAGCGCTGGCCTTATTTTAAGGCCAATCCAGACTCCGCTTATTTGCCATTTAAAAAATTAATCTGAAAATGTTACGACGCAAACTGATCTCCCACATAGCTTTATGATCCACCACTTTTGCGGTCCACGCTCGAATTTTGACCGTGGCATAGATGGTGTTAATACGGAGCACATAGTGAGTGCATCAAAGGACAAACAAAATGCGCCCGCCGGAGATTCAGGAAATCGACGGCCTAAGCGCAGGAAAGAAACGTTGATCCGTTTAGATGACCTGATCCCTAAGGAGAATGTCGTCGGTGGCGGGCGTCAATTGTTCTTCGGTGCCTCCTACACAACAATAACAAGAAACAGTAACCCGAAACAGCAGAGCTAATATTATGGCAAAGAAAAACGTTAAAGTTCGCGATTTGAAACCTAACAAAGACGCCAAAGGCGGTGGCGCACACATCCAAGCTGGCGGAAAGCCGACTCACACCGCGTCAGGTGGCAGCCCGACCCATACAGCGTCAGGCGGAAGCCCGACTCACACGGCGAGCGGTGGCGGTTCTCGTCAAGGACTGTAATTCCGAAAGCAAAAGAGAACCGCGCTGGAAACAGCGCGGTTTCTTTTGCGGTCTGACTCAAACCAACAAACCCAAAGCAAAAAACAAAATATGGAAAACAAAAAGAATCCCAAAGTTCGTGATATGAAGCCGATCAAAGATGCCAAAGGCGGTGGCGCACATATCCAGTCTGGCGGAAAGCCGACTCACACCGCGTCAGGTGGCAGCCCGACCCATACGGCGTCAGGCGGAAACCCGACTCACACGGCGAGCGGCGGCGGTCCCCGTCAGGGCGCCTGATCAGCCTTCAAAAGAGAACCGCGTTGAAAACAGCGCGGTTTCTTTTGCGGGCGGCTGGTTCCTCCAGACAACAGCGGCTTAACGCCGGCTTGTTTAGCGCGACCCCACGCGGTTGCGCAGGATTCCGATCCGCTCCACTTCGAGCTCGATGGTATCGCCCGCTTTCAACCATCCATTGGTCGCTTCCGGCGTCAGCTCTAGGATCGGAGCCGCCGCCAATCGCACCGGTGGCGATGATTTCTCCGGGATAAAGATCAGCATCGGCCGAGGCGTGCTCGATCATTCTCGGAATTGCGTGGAAGAGGCTGCTGCTGTTGCCCCGCGACAACTCGCGGCCATTCACCCGGGCACGCATATCTAACCGCAACCCGCGGCCATCGATCTTGTCGCTAAATTCATCGCGCGTAACAAGCACCGGACCAATGGCGGTGGCGAAATCGCTCCCTTTCGCCGGCCCAAAGCCGACGACCAACTCCCGTCGCTGAAGTTCCCGGGCGGCAAAGTCGTTAACGATAGTAAACCCGGCGACGCAATCCCAGGCGCTGGCCGCGGGGACATTGCGCACGCGCCGGCCGATGACAATTCCCAGCTCGAGCTCATAATCGAGTTCGGTCTCGCCCTTCGGCGCCGTGACTTCATCTTCGAATCCGATGAGAGAATTTGGATTCGAAAAATAGAAAGCGGGCACATCGTACCATGCCTGCGGCATTTCAATGCCGCGCCGACGGCAGAGATTGCGGAAACTTTCCTCAAAGGCGCAGAAGTCGCGGATCGAGGGGGGCGACTGAATGGGGGCCAGTAAACGACTCACCCGGACCGGACGTCCGCCGCGTTGTTGAAAAATGCGGCCATGTTCCGGCCAGTCGCTCACTTTTCGCGTCAACTCGGAGAAGCGCGGCATCAGAAGGGGAAGAAACTCACGCATCGGTGCCTGCCTCGAAGGAAGGTCCCTGGAACCGAAGAAGGTCAGAAAATCGTGCAGCGCGAGCCAGGTCTTCTCGTCGGCGGCGACGACCGCCAAGGGACCGGCCGAACCTTCCGATAGTACGGTGGCAAGACGCATTTCAGCTCGGTGATCACCCGCGGCTTCATGGTAAACGATGCCGTCAGCGTTCCGCGAGCCGGAATCGTTTGAATTCCATCTTTCAGCTCGAAAGGACGCTGGTCGTCACGATCCGTTAGGCCCCAGCAGGGTTCAACACACAGGAAGGGCCCGCCATCGGACCAAAGCGTGACATACGGCACGCCTGTCAGGTCGAGCAAGATTTCGCGCCCGGAAGGAGGATCACGATAAAGAAATCGGCCATCGGGCACATCAACCAGTTCGAGAATGTATGACCCGCTCAGATTGTTTCGCTTGAAAGGCATTTCGCCGCCGGGGAAATCGATATCCTCTGTTTCTCCGGAGAGATAATTATTCGGCGAAAACCAGCGCCGGTAACGGCCCGCTGGCATTTCGAGATGAAAGCTGTCAAACGACTGCGCGGCAAAACCGGGATGCAACCCGAACTCGAGATGCGCCGTCAGCTCAGTCTCGTGATTTACAAACTCGAAGATTGTAACAATTGCTCCTTTCGTTAGGCGATATGCCAGGGTCAGACTAACCTTCAACGGATACTCCGTGTCCGAATAATCTCCCGGCTCGATTCGATAGCTCAGCGAACCGGGATCTTCGCTCTCGAGCTTTTTCCAAGTCTTCGCGCGCAGGAAACTGTGAGTGCCGCCGGCAATCTCGCGGCCGCGGTAAACGCTTCGCCCGTCCTTCAAACGGTGCAGAAAATACCCCATGACGGTGGCGTGGTTCGCCCAGCCGCTGGCAGGGGCGGCAAGATCGTTATCGCGATAGAGAAATCCGTGCCACCTACCGGAGGCATCTCGCCGGGCCACACTGACGAGCTCCGCGCCGAGACGCGAAACGACGATGCGCAATCCCTCGGTTTCGTCCGTCAGGACGTCTACCAGCCTGTCGCCCCGCTGTTCAGCGCGATGCGAAAAGCTCATGTCGGCTCACGGGAAGAGTCCGCGAGCTTTCTTCGCCTTCATGACACGCTCGACGCCGATGGCCATGGCGGCGGTGCGATGCGAGATCTTGTGCTCTTTGGCCCGTCGGATCACCTGTGTGAAGGAGTGCTCGAGAATGCGGAAGAGCTTGTCGGTCACTTCCGTTTCCGTCCAGAGGAAGCTTTGCAATCCCTGGACCCATTCGAAATAGGAAACGATCACACCGCCGGCGTTGCAAAGAATGTCCGGGATCACGAAAACATCGTTCCAACGTTGATCAAGAAGCTTGTCCGCGTCCGGGGTCGTCGGACCGTTGGCCCCTTCCGCCAGGATCCGGCACTTCAACTGGCCGGCATTCTTTTCCGTAATCACCCGATCGACCGCGGCGGGAATCAGGATGTCGCACTTCATGGTCAACATCTCGTTAGGATCAACTTTGTCACCCTGATCGAAGGCGCGCAGGTTTCCTTTTTTGATGACATGTTGTTCGGCCGCTTTGACGTCGATTCCCTTGGGATTGTAAATCGCGGTGAAGGCGTCGCTGATGCCAACGATCTTCACGCCCGTCTTCAAGGCGAGAGACAAAGCTGCGACCGAGCCGACGTTGCCGAATCCCTGGACAATCGCAGTGCTCTTCTCCGGATCGATCTTCATGATGTCCATGGCGCGCTCGACCAGATAAACTACGCCGCGACCGGTGGCCTCGCGACGCCCCTCCGTTCCGCCGATGGCGACAGGCTTGCCGGTGACGATCTCGTTCACCGCGTAGCCCTGGTAGACGGAATACGTATCCATGAACCAGGCCATGATCTGTTCGTTAGTCCCCATGTCAGGGCCCATGATGTCGGTATGCGGCCCGACGAACGGGATCATTTCCTGCATGTAACGCCGCGAAACTGCTTCCAGTTCCGTGCGCGAAAGCTCCGCCGGATCGCAGGCGATGCCGCCTTTGGCCCCGCCATAAGGCAAATTGGCCAAGGCGCATTTCCAGCTCATCCACATGGCCAGCGCGGCAGTTTCACCCATGGAAAGGGTCGGGGCGAAACGCGTTCCACCCTTGGTCGGCCCGAGCGTCAAATGATGCTGAACCCGATACCCCTGGAAGGTGCGAACACTCCCGTCATCCATGTGAATCGGCAGCGTCACCGCCATGGCGCGCTTCGGATACATCAGCCGGTCGCGCTCGTTGCGGTCGATATTCAGGTAATCCGCAATGATGTGAAACTGGTCACAAGCCATCCGGAAAACGTCATCGTCGTAAATGTGCATGGGAGAATCGGAGCTAGAATACCTCCGGACAGAAGTCCTTTTGGTCGTGAATAGCCTGCCCGTCAAATCGAAAACCGGCCTGCATGATCGACAATCGGCCGCCTTTTCGTAAGGTCGCCTCCGAGAGAGGCTTCCCATGAGAATCGAAACACTGGCCGTCCATGCTGGTCACGAAATAGATCGCACCAGCGGAGCAGTCTCCGCGCCTATTTCTTTGTCGACCACGTTCGAGCGCGACGCCGATGGCGGTTATTCCCGCGGGCACATGTACACGCGCAACAGCAACCCGAACCGGACCGCGCTGGAACAAGGAATTGCCGCACTCGAAGGAGGCGAAGCTGCCGCCGCATTCGCCAGCGGCATGGGCGCAGCCATGGCCCTTTTCCAGTCGCTCGCGCCGGGTGATCACATTCTCGCGCACGTGGACGCGTATTACGGGATGACGCGCCTGTTAAAGGAGTTTTTTGTCGGATGGGGGCTCCGCGCTGACTTCGTCGACATGAGCGACATCGACAAGGTGAAAAAGGCACTGCGCAAGGAAACCAGACTCGTCTGGGCCGAAACGCCTTCGAACCCTCTTTTGAAGATCGTGGATCTGGCGGCGATCGCCGAAATTGCGCACACGACAGAAGCTTTGTGCGTTTGCGATAACACCTGGGCGCCGGTGATTCAGCGGCCCTTCGATCTGGGCCTTGATCTCATCCTTCACTCGACCACCAAGTACTTCGGTGGCCACTGTGATGTTCTCGGCGGCGTTCTTGTTACCAGAAAGAAGAACTCGTTTTTCGAACGCGTTCAGAAGATTCAATATTGCGGCGGTGCCGTCCCCTCGCCTTTCGATTGCTGGCTGGTTCTCCGCGGAATGCGCACGCTCCCCTGGAGGATCAAGGCTCACTCGGAGAATGCGATGAAGGTTGCTAGTTTCCTGGCCGAACATCCGCGGGTCGATCGCGTCCATTATCCCGGGTTGCCCGGGCACCCGTCGCACGATGTCGCCGCCCGGCAAATGTCCGCCTTCGGCGGAATGCTATCGCTCGAGGTCAAAGGCGGCCGCGAAGCCGCCATGGCGGTGGCAGCGAAAACGAAGCTATTTATCCGCGCGACCAGCCTGGGCGGCGTGGAAAGTCTGATCGAACACCGCGCGTCGGTCGAGGGACCAGGAACGCAATCGCCTGAAGGACTGCTTCGGGTCTCAGTGGGACTCGAGCATCCCGACGATCTGATCGAGGATCTGGATCAGGCGTTGTAAATGCCTTCCGAATGGGACGGACGAGACAAGCTCGTCCCTCCAAATCAGCGCGTTACTCGACGCTTAACCACTTCTAACACATCGCGCACTTCGGAGACGCCGAGGAGAAAGGCGGTCGCGAAAAAAGCCGCCGCGCCGATAACAATCGTCAGGCTGAGGCAGATGATTTCCTGCCACAGCCGCAGCGAGTGATGAAAGAAAAAGTAATTCGACGCTTCACAAACGCCCGCCAGAAGCAATCCGCTCAGGGCAACCTTGGCCAGGAGTGAAAACATGGCCAGGCTCTCGAGCCGGCGCGTGTGATGGCGCATCATCCCGTAGAGGAGCAGGAAATTGATGATCGCGACGAGACTGGTCGAGAGGGCCAGTCCGCGGTGACCAAGTCCGAGGTTGAATGTGAAAATCCAGTTGAGAATCAGATTGGTCCCAATGGACAGAAAGCTGATTATCATCGGGAGATATCTCTTATCCAAGGCGTAGAAGGCCGGCGCCAGAATCTTGACCGCGGAATATCCGGCTAGCCCGATGGCGTAGAAACGGAGCGCCCCGGCAATCTGGGAGACGGAGTAGGCGGTCACGTGCCCGTGCTGATAAATCACCCGGATGATCGGCTCGGCCAGCAGAAACAATCCGATCGCCGAGGGCACGGTCAGAAGCATAACAAGACGCATGGCGTGTGACAGCGCCGAACGAAACCCGGCGATATCTCCGGCCGCGGCCGCCCGAGAAACGAGCGGCAGAGTGACGGTGCTGATGGCGACGCCAAAAATCCCGAGCGGCAATTGCATGAGCCGAAAGGCAATCGACAACCAGATGACGGAACCCTTCTCCAGGTAGGAGGCAAATGAACTGTTCACGAGCACGTTGACCTGCACCGCGCTCGCGGCGATGACCGCCGGCCCCATGAGACCGAGCACGGTTCGAACACCTTCGTCACGCCATTTAAAATCCGGCCGGAATCGGTAATTAATCCGCCAAAGCGTGGGTGTCTGAACCAGGAACTGCAAGGCGCCTCCAACGAGCGTGCCGATGGCAAGCCCCAACAGCGCGCGACGCCCGAAGTGGGGATCAAACCACCAGCCTAACGACACACCCGCGATGATCGATCCAATATTGAAGAAGGTGGAAGCCATCGCCGGCACTCCGAAGACATTTTTCGCGTTTAACATCCCCATCACCAAAGCCGCCAGCGAAACGAGCAGAATGAACGGCCACATGATCTGGGTCAGCAGTGTGGTCATGGCCTGGTCGTTGGCATCGAATCCACCGGCCACGCCCGCGATCAACTGTTTCGAAAAAATGATCCCGACGATCGTGACGCCGCTCATGAAGATCGTCGTCAGAGTCGCGATCTTGTTCGCCAATTGCCACGCGGCCTTGTCGCCTTCGAGTGCGATCTTTTTCGAAAAAGTCGTTACGAATGCGGTCGAGAGCGCGCCTTCCGCGAAGAGGTCGCGAAGCAAATTGGGGACACGAAACGCAATCGTGAAGATATCGAGGCTGCGCCCGGCGCCGAACAAAGCCGCGAAAACCTGCTCCCGGACAAGGCCGAGGACACGGCTTGAAAGGACGGCGATCCCGACTAACCCCGTGCTGCGGGCGCTAACTCGTTGAGGCGTTTGGGCCGCCATTGGCGAACACAGAACATCAAGTCCCCGGTTACGAAAGCGAATAATTCTCCCTGACCGATCCCGTGATCAGTCGGCTCGCCGCCAAACGCGCGTTGTTCTAAAGCTGTTCGATGTGATAACCGCGGCCGCGAAGGAGCGTCAGGACGCCGTCGTTGCCACCAAAGTGACCGGCCCCGGCAACAACAAAGACGGTTTGGCCGCTCTTCAGGTATTCCTCGATCTTCGGGATCCAGCGACGGTTACGGGCGCCGATGAGGCGGTCGTTAAACGAAGGAAAATCCTGGTAAGCCTGTTGCATGAGGACCGACAGGGCTTCGGTATCGCCCCGGTGCCAGGCGTCGAGCATCTTGCTATGACCAGACGATTCAGAGGCGCGCCCGAGGTTAATGAAGAAAACAAGAAGTAGAGCTTCGCTTTGACGATCGCTGAGTCCTACAAAGGGAGACATATGCTCCTGGGCCGATTCCAATCCACCAACTGGCTTATGCCCCGCGAGAGCGCGACTCCTCAGATACTCTTCCACCCCCAGCTGGCGATTTTCGGAAGGCGGCGACTCGAGCATCAAATCGATCATCCAAGGCCGGTAGCGGCTGAACTTTTCCTCGGGAATACCCTGCAGGGTGAAAAAGTGCCGCACATATTCATAAGTGCGGGGATCAACGTGCTTGCGCAGACTGTCTCCACCAGAGTATTGGCCAGCCTTCACCAATCCTTTTGTCGATTGCTTGATGGCATCCGGGTCCGCTTCGAGAACAAGCTTCGAGGACGCGTCCAACGCGCGATTGTACGGAAGCGGAAGAGGATAATCACTGCTGCGGAGTGCGTGAATAGATCCCCCAAGGTAAAGTGTTCCGCCACTGGGAGAAGTAACCTTCCAGACGCAGGAGGCCGACTCGACCCTGGCCACACCGCACACACTTGCCGCTGCTAAAACCACTAGCGTTGGCTTCAGCAAAGAGCGTAAAATCATGGTTGCCTCTACGCGCAATTCGACCGATGAACAAGCCCCACAATCACTCATGAAGCTTTTTATAGTTTTCCTTTTCACCGCCGCCCTAACCGCTGTCAACGCGGCTCAAGATCCTTCTATTGATCAATTACTCGGAAAACTTCCGCCTCCGGAGAAGTTCGTGGACCCGGCGATTAACGATCCTCTGGCCAAGCATATGGTCGTGGCAGCGAAGGCACACAATTTCGGAATCGCGCTCGAAGATTCTCGGCGCCTCGCGCAACGTTATCCCAAAAGCCTTCCGGCTCAGGTCATCCACGCGCAGCTTGCTCTGGCTCTGCACAATTACCCGGAATCTTCGGCCGGGTTTCACAAAGCCCTGTCGATCCGGCAGGATTTGGTGCTCGCTCATTTAGGATTGGGCGTCGCGGAATTGTCTCAAAAGCATTTCCGGATAGCCATGGGCTCTTTCCAACAGGTCACGCGGCTCGCGCCATCGAGCTACATAGGTTGGGTGGGTCTCAGCGTGTGCGCGGAAAAAATGGGCCAAGGCAAGGACAGCCTGACCTACGCGCGCAAAGCTACGGCGGTCGCGCCGAATTCTGCCAATGTGTGGGTGCAAGCCGCGCATGAGGAAAGCCTGGCCGGAAACCACCAGGAGGCGGCAGCAGATTTGGCACGCGCAAACAAGCTTCGTAGCCATGCTGCGAAACCGGCAAAGCGCGCCTGAGCAGAGGTCAGACACTTCCGGTTGGGATTTGCCTGCAGAGAAAACCAGCAGCGGCCTTAAAGCCCCGTCGGGAAATCGATGAAATCCCACGGCAGCGAAAATTTCTTCGAGAGATGCGCTGACAAGGCTTTCACGCCGAAAGTCTCAGTGGCGTAATGTCCGCCAAGAAAAAGGTTCATCTCCAATTCAGCCGCGGCGACGCCAGCCCAGTGCGGCGCTTCCCCCGTGATATAGGTGTCGATCCCGGCCGCGCCGACGCGATGAATGTCTGAGCCGGCGCCACCGGTAACGACCGCGACCTTCTTTGGTTTCGAGAAACCAAAGTTAAAAGATTTAACAGGGCCACCGAGGGCCGTCTCCGTTTTCCGCAAAAGCTGTTCGCGCGATCCCGACCACGTGCCCCGAAGGCCGATGCAACGGCCCTGATATTCCAAAAAGGGCTTCAACGATTTCAAACCGATGGCTGCGGCGAGACGCGCGTTGTTTCCAACAACCGGATGCGCGTCGAGAGGGAGATGAGCTCCATAAACGGCGATGTCGTTCTCGAATGCGATTCCAAGCTGGCGTCGCATGACACCGGTGACCGGCTGAAGGCCACCCCAGAACATTCCATGATGGAGGATCAGGAAATTCGCGCCCTGCCGGGCAGCTGCTTCCAACGTGCGGGTGGACGCGTCGACGGCGGCCGCGATTCGCGTAACGCGGCCTGAGTTTTCCACCTGCAGTCCGTTAACGGCATTTGGCGAATCGCCAAACTCGGTGATGCGAAGATAACGATCGATGTAGCTCACAACCTCGCGAAGATGCGCCATGTGCACATTGTTGCGTGTGTGCCACGAAATTGCACGCCCGCGTATGGCTTCGATGAAAGCAAGGAGCGGCGTCCTCCGGCCCCCGAACTACACAAACGGCGGTCACCGACCGCCGCTCCTTGGATCCTCCTCGAAGAATGCTTGACGAAATGGACACACCTTGTGACGTTCTTGGCGTCGATTGAATTTCCGTGGAGTACACTGACGCACCAACGACAACCGCGCCGACAGAACAGTCGGACGAGATGCCCTGCCCTTACTGCGGGCACATGATTCCTAAGAACGCGCAAGCGTGCGACCAGTGTGATTGGACGCGGACGAATGCCGAGACCGCGGAGGGCAAAGCGAGCGATGCCGTGGCGGTTCTTCTCAGCGTGATCCCCGGACTGGGACACATATATAAAGGACACAAACTCGCCGGGGTTCTCTGGATGTTCGGAGCCATTCCCGTAGGCATCTTCGTCTTTATCGCGGCCTTTGCCTCCGCCGGCTTCGGCATCGGCCTGTTTTTCTTCTATCTGATCGCCTGCATGATCAACGTCTGGGGAATCGAAGACTGGGTAAAGCCGAAAGAAGACGAAGGCGAGCAGTATTGATCGATGCGCCGTTTAGCTGGCGCATTCGCTGTCATCCTTTTTGAGGCCGTCCTGACGTCTTCATGCTTCGCCGAATCTCCTGAGCGAGATCTTCCTCCGGCCGACTATTTCGTCGGGAAATATCAAATCATTGGGCGCAAGCCCGGCTCAAGTGCGACTTACTCGGGCACGGTCGAACTCAGACCTGTGCCCGATGATGCTTTCCTTATCATCCGCCGGATTGGCGATCATGCGGTCGAGGGCTTCGCGGCGATCGATCGGGCCTCGCCACCCGCGGATCATGCGCTCGTTTTGAGAGTCCGGTTCAAAGAACGCAGCCATGAATATGAAGGCATTTTTCTTTGGCGCAGCGACCTGGATAATTACCCGCGCCTAACCGGCTTTATCTATCAGCAGGGAACGACGAAATCGCCCGGCCTGGAAGCGTGGTTCCCGACAGCAACGCTCAAGCGTTGATCTAGTTTTTCGTTAGGGCAGAATGAATCTCCGTTAGGATCTCGCGCATTCCGTAACGGAACTGCCACTTCGGATAATCATTCTGGAATTTCCGGACATCGCTGATCCACCAAATGTGGTCCCCGATTCGGTTGGTTTCCTCGTAGCTCCAGGTTAATTTTTTGCCGCTAATCTCCTGGCAAAGATCAATTGCCTCCAAAATCGAGCAATTGCTGTGACGGCTGCCGCCGATGTTATAAACCGCAGCGGCACGCGGGCAGCGAATAAATTCCGCGAATGCCTCCACCAAGTCGAAACTGTGGATATTGTCGCGGACCTGTTTCCCTTTGTAGCCAAAGACACGATAGGGCCGTCCAGTGACCGTGCAGATCATCAGGTAGGAAAGAAATCCATGCAGCTCGGTGCCGGCATGTGCCGGGCCCGTTAGGCAACCACCGCGAAAACAAACCGTCGGCATATCAAAGTATCGCCCGTATTCCTGAACGAGAATGTCCGCCGCGACCTTGGAAGCGCCGAAGAGCGAGTGCTTCGTGTAATCGATGCTCATGGTTTCGGAAATCCCGGGGTCGTATTCGTGGCCCTGCTCAATCTCCCACCGCTTTTCCAGCTCGCGGAGCGGCAACCGGTTAGGCGTATCGCCGTAAACCTTGTTCGTTGAAGTGAAAACGAATGGCGTTTGCGGGCAGCATGCCCGGGCAGCTTCCAGGAGATTGAGAGTTCCGTTCGCGTTCACCGTAAAATCCGCTTGTGGATCGCGCGCTGCCCAATCGTGGGACGGCTGGGCTGCGGTATGCACGATTGCGGCAATTTTTCCTTTTTCCTTCTGGAAAAGATCGAGCACCTTCGAGGCATCACGAATATCCAGGTCGTGATGTTCGTAGCCCGGAAATTCGCGCTTCAACTGCTCTCGTGTCTTGGAGGTAGAAGCCTCCGCACCAAAAAAACGGGCGCGCATGTCGTTATCGATTCCGACCACGCGGGCGCCTTCCCGCGCGAAATGGCGAACCGTCTCTGAACCGATCAGGCCGGCCGAGCCGGTGACAATAATAGTGCGCATTTTTCAGCCTAACGCCGCAGGCTAAAAGCGGAGATCATGCCGAGGGACCGCCAGACCGGCGATCTGTGGGCGTTTCCCCGAGTATCCACGTCAGTTTCCCAGATTCCGGTTGGACCCGCGCCGCAGGGAAACCAGTGTCGCCCGCCAAAATCTGCTCGATTAAGTCCGGCGACTTATTGGCATTCACAAGAAAACAAACATGCCTGGCCGCGTTGATCAGTTGGAATGTGAAGGTCAGACGCCACGAGTTCACTTTTGGAACAAAGTTCGCCACCACCCAACGATTCTTTTCGTCCAAGGCCGCGGTTCCGGGAAAGAGCGAGGCTGTATGCCCGTCATCGCCCATCCCGAGCAGAATCAGGTCGTGCCGATAGATTCCGCCGGCTTCATTCGCTGCGTGCTCTTTCAAGGCTGCTTCATATTCCGCCGCGGCCACCGCGGGTTCTTTTTCGCCGGCCATCCGAATAATTGATCGATCCGGGACGTTCGCCGGCGCGAACCATGCATCCCGCGCCATTTTGAAATTGCTATCCTTGTCGTCGGGCGGAACACAACGCTCATCGCTAAATGTGATGACAAGTTTTTCAGGCGGTAGTTCGTTTTTCGATCTGGCCAGTTCCGCATAAACCGGCCGCGGCGTGTTTCCTCCGGAGAGCGCGATACGAAATTCACCGCGTTCGGCAAGAGCTTCACGAGCCCTCTCGATAATGAACGCGGAGGCGTCGCCGACAAAATTCGTTGTCCGAACAACCTCAGCCTTCATCTTCCCAACGTTCAGCATTTGTCCCGCTGCGGCTTAGAGGAGGAGGGGTGAGTGTTGGCGCAGAGTCAAACATAGGGTCACTGGGATCAAATCGCGCAATGCGTTTGTCCGCGCTTCTGAAGATATTTTTGGTGATACTCTTCCGCGCGCCAGAATTTCGGCGCCGGCTCGATTTGCGTCACGATGGGCCGCGAATGCTTGCCGCTCTTCCCCAACGCTGCCTTCGACGCTTCCGCCTGGGCTTTTTGCTCGGGCGAGTGATAAAAAATCACCGAGCGATATTGTGTTCCAACATCCGGCCCTTGACGATTCGGCGTCGTCGGATTGTGGTTCGCCCAGAAAACGTCGAGCAGTTTCGTGTAATCGATCGCCTGCGGATCGAATTCCACTTCCACGACTTCGGCATGGCCGGTCTCGTCACTGCAGACATCTTCATAGGTCGGATTGTCCTTGGTCCCCCCGGCGTAGCCCACCGCGGTTGATTTGACCCCGGGCAACGCTCGAAACGTCTCTTCTACTCCCCAGAAACAACCGGCGCCAAAAGTAGCTTTCTCTGTCGTCATTCCAAACGATCAGGCGGGAGAGAGCAGCGCGCAAATCGAGGGCAAGCAAAAAAGTTTTCCATCGATTGCCTTTGATTCTTGCTAAGACACGCAAGCTCACGAATATCGCTATGAAATGCGCGAGGCGACGACCCTGGAAAAGCCGGTTTCCCCGTGGCCGGTCCGCTGCCTGAACCACGGCGCTGCCCTGGCGGAAAAGGCCGGTCTTGCGCCCGAAGCCTTTGACGGCCGCAAGGCTCATCGCCAGAGCCCGGGACCGATATGGCCTGGACGACTTTGGGCCGGGCGACTTCTTCGAGCCCCTTTCGCGACTGCTCGAATCGGCCCAGCGCGACGCGCGCCTGAATCTTGTCGGAAAATTCGCGCTCTATGCCGACACGCTTCAATGCCTTCGCAATCGCCTGCTTTTGCAACGCGACCGCAAATGCAATCCCGAGATCGACCGGGAAGAAGTTCGCGCGCCGGTTTTTATTCTCGGTCTTCCGCGAACCGGTACAACCATTCTGCACACCTTGCTGGCAGCCGATCCGCAACACCAGGCCCCGTTGACATGGCAGGTGATGGAGCCTTCTCCGTTAGGCAACTCCCGAGAATCGGAGCGCATTCGCCGGACTAACCGGAGCCTGCAGGGCCTGCGGTGGCTGGCGCCGGACTTTCCGCGCTTGCACGCGGTTGGCGCACGATTGCCACAGGAATGCGTCAGCCTAACGAGCCTGAGTTTTCTAAGCGACCAATTCGATACCATGTACAATATCCCGTCGTATCGGGCCTGGTATCTCCAGCAAAGCATGACACCCGCCTATGAGTGTCATCGGCGTTTCCTCCAGCACCTTCAATTCGGCCGGGAACCGCGCCGCTGGGTTCTGAAGGCCCCGGCCCACATGTTCGCCTTGCGCGATCTTCTGTCGATTTATCCGGACGCCGCCTTCGTGCAAACGCATCGGGCACCGTTGGACGCCATCACTTCAGTATCGAGTTTGGTAACAATGCTTCGCCGCATCTTCAGCGACTCGGCCGACCCCTCGCTCATCGGCCGTGAAGCCCTGACTTACTGGGCTGATGCGACCGAACGATTCATGAGCGAGCGAGACCGGCTTTCCAGTGAGCGCGTGCTGGATCTTTCTTACGACGCCATCAAACGCGATCCGATGGACGCCGTCCGCCGCGTTTATGATCACTTCAATTGGTCGCTGTCGGAAGAAACCGACGCCGTGATGCGCCGGGTCCTGGCCGCCCAACCGGCCGACCAAACGAGTTTTCATCGTTACCAGCCGTCCCAATTCGGATTACGCGTCGACGATGTCGAACGCCTTTTCGCAAACTACTGTGCTCGGTTCGGCGTCCCGGCGCAGGAAAATGGCACCGCCTCGCCAGTCCCCGAACGCGAGACAATCGCGTTTTCGCGAGGTGAAAAGGCTCCGAAACGCGAACCGGCAATCTCGCTGCCGGACGAGCCGCAGGCCGCGGTCGGCTAGTTGTGCTATCACTCCTCCCCTCGCGTTTCGGAACAGGTGAACGAATCTTCGCCATCAGTGACGAAGGCTTGTCTACTTCTCGTTAGGCAGTGATGAAGAGAGTCTTTCTTATCTGCCTGGGTGTGGTCGTCGCGAGTTTCGGTATCGCCATCATCTTCGGTGGCCCAGGGACGCCGCACCCGATGGGGAGCATCGTCGATCCGTTCAGCTCTGTGGATTTTTCGGATTTGCCGCCGCCGGCCTACTTCAGCGCTCGCGACGGAACAAAGCTGGCCTACCGATCCTATGCATCCGCCGCGCCAAGCCCGGGTCAGGGCTGCGTTGTTCTGATTCATGGCTCATCGGCCACCGGCTCCAGCATGCATTTGATGGCTAAGGAATTGAGCGCTGCAGGGTTTACGAGCTATGCGCTGGATATCCGTGGCCACGGTGGTTCGGGCGACAAGGGACAGATCGGCTACGTAGGACAATTGGAAGACGATCTCACTGACTTCATGCGTGCGGTTTCACCGGCCGGGCCTGTGACTTTGATCGGCTTCTCCTCCGGTGGCGGATTCGCCCTGCGTTTCGCGGGCAGCACTGGGCAGGATCTTTTTCAGAGCTATTTGTTTCTGGCCCCGTTTTTCAGTCAGGATGCACCGAATCTACGACCTGCCGGCGGAGGTTGGGCCAGTGTTGGTGTTCCGCGCATCATCGCGCTGTCGATTCTCAATGGATTCGGTCTGCGGACGTTCAATTCGCTCCCAGTCCTCCGCTTCGCCGTGAGCGAAAAGACAAAGGCAATTTTGACCTCGGAATATTCCTACGCGCTGGAAACCAACTTTCGGCCGCACCGAGATTATCTCGCAGATCTCCGCAACATGCATCAGCCTTTCCAGATTCTCATCGGCGAAAACGACGAAGTCTATTATCCAGACCGCTTCGCCGAGGTTCTGAAGCAGGCCGGAAAAGACGTGCCGGTGACAATTGTCCCTGGTGTAGATCACATCCACCTCATCTTGTCACCGGTGGCGCTTAAAGATGTTGTTGAATCGGTCAAGAGGTTGCACTCGAGCCGTTAGCTTCACCAAGGCTACGGCGGCCAGGCAAACTACATCACCATCCCGCCGTCCACGCAAAGCACCTGGCCGGTAATGTATGCGGCGTCGGATGAGGCAAGGAACGCCACCGCGTGAGCGATTTCTTCGGGCTGCCCCACGCGCCCGAGCGGAATCTGTGCCTTGAATCTTCGTCTGAATTTCTTCTGAGAGCGAGCCGGTCATATCCGTGGCAATAAAGCCGGGAGCGATGGCGTTGACCGTGATCCCGCGACTGGCCAACTCGCGCGCGAGCGATTTGGTGAAGCCGATGAGGCCGGCCTTGCTGGCGGCGTAATTAGTCTGGCCGGCGTTGCCAATCAGTCCGATCACGGAACTGATGTTAATGATGCGGCCGCTGCGCTGCTTGATCATGCGTCCGCTCGATGGCTTGAACGAAATTGAAGGCACCGCGCAGATTCGTCTCGATGACAATGTCCCAATCCTCAACCGGCATGCGCATCGATAGCCCGTCGCGGGTGACGCCGGCGTTGTTTACCAGGATGTCCGCCCTGCCGAAATCTTGCAGAATCTCGCGCCGCCGTTTCCTGGACGGCGGCGTGATCGGAGACATCGACCGCGTATGATTTCGCCGCGTCCGCCTTGACTTCGCGTTAATTTCGTCGGCGGTGCGCTGGGCATTTTCCGCCGTGCGACTGACACAGGCGACGCGGGCCCCTTCCCTGGCCAGCTTCACCGCGATGGCGTGTCCGATCCCGCGCCCGGCCCCGGTGACAATCGCGACTTGGTTCTCAAATCTCATGTGTCCTTTTGAACGCACCAGAAAAACGACACTGCCCAGCGCAAGTGGAAAACAAGCTGGGCAGCGACTCGTCTCAGGCCGCCGATGTTCTAGACGGCGCGAACTTACAAGTCGCCGCTCCTTGATCCGCCAGTGACATTCTGACCGCTGCTATCAGAGCTTACCCAGCTGACGGGTCCGCGCACTGCTGAGCCACGGCCTCCAAAACCCGTTGATTTCGCAATCCATCCTCGAAATCCGGCTGCGGCAGATTTCTTCCGTCGCCACGGCCTTGACGAAATCGGCGATCGAATGCACAAAGGTATGCTCGTAACCAATCAAATGGCCCGGTGGCCACCAATTTTTTGCGAACGGATGTGAAGGCTCCGTCACGATGATTTCGCGGAAACCCTGGCGCATCGCGGATCACCGGAGCGCTGAAGAACCGCAGGACGTTCATGTTCTCGAGATCGAACGCTAACGAACCAACGACTCCCGTTGATCTCGAAAGAGAGCGCATTCTTGCGTCCGCTGGCGAACCGCGTTGCTTCGATCGTCGCCAAGAGTCCCCTGCCGGAAACGGCCGATCATGTTCACGGCGTCATCGACGTCGACTCTCGCTCGCGCGCGACTGATCCATCACCGCACCGGGACGTTGCTTGATAAAGGTCGTCATGTCAGCGCAGACTTCGCGAAATTCACCGACTAGATATCGGCCCAGATCGACCGCATGCGAAAAAATATCTCCCAGAGCGCCTGAGCCGGAAACGCGGAGCTGCAATCGCCAGGAAGCGGGAGATTCCGGATCAACCAGCCAATCCTGCGCATAACGAGCCCGGAAATGATAGAGATCGATCCCCAGGTCGCCGCGCTCGATCATTTGCTTGGCCAGAGCGATCGCCGGAACACGGCGGTAATTATGACAAATCATGTTGGTGACACGCGCCTTGCGAACGGCTTGCCACATCTGGCGGGCCTCAGAAACCGACGGGCCAGAGGCTTCTCGCAGAGAATGGCTTTACCCGCCCGGGCCGCAGCGATCGCGATCTCCGCATGTGTGTCGTTAGGGCGTGCAGATGTCCATGATGTCGATTTCCGGATCCGCCACGACCCGCTTCCAGTCGGTCTCGGCCTTTTCCCAGCCTAACGACTCGGCCGCTCGCTGCGTCCGCCCCGATTTCGGCCGCAGATTGTCTTCATGCGAGATGTCCGCCGGCAAATCGAAGAAACGCGGCGCCTGCCGCCAGCCGTTCGAATGCGCCCGTCCCATGAAACCATGGCCGATCAGTGCCACAGCCAGGGTGCGACGTTTTTTTGTTCCGGCTTTCAATGTGGGAGCGGCCTCAGTGCCGCGATTTCCGTGTTTAAAATCACGACCCAAAGATCCGCAGGAAAGCCACTTCGATGGCGAGCGTTTCCTGAATGTTCCGTCCAAGATGATCGCGCAACTCTTCGAGCCGCCGGATCCGGCGAAGCACTTCGCCGGTGGTGAATCGTTCCGCGACAGACTAGCGTTTCCTTTGCCAGCGCCGGAAGGTTGAAATCGCTAATGCCGCTGCGCGCGCGCAGGACGTCCGTCCACCAGGCAAAGATGGTCTCGAGAAGGTGTGCCCGTCGGCGCAGATATTGGCTCTCGCTCAAAGCCTTGTAATAATCCTCCCGATCAGCGAGCCAGCGGCCGTCAGTGGAATTTTTGTAGCGCGCCTGTTCCTGCTTTTCCGCTTCCGCGTTCGTTTCTTTAATTTCCTCTCGAATTCTCCCGAGCAACCGCTGCAGGCCCTGCGCTAATTTGTAGGCCTGCTGCAGACTCCATGAAGGCTCGCGGGCGGTGTCTCGCAAGAAGCTCGACCAGTTCCCCTTCCTCAGCGGCCGCGACCATTTCAACAGCCGCGAGTGGAATCGGAACACACCGCGAGATGATCGTGTCCGGCAGAACCTCCGGCAACGCACTCAGAAGAAGGAGCAGCGAATGATCTGGCGGCTCCTCGAGTGTCTTTAGAAAAGCGTTCGCTGCTTGCGGCTGAAGTCGATCCGCTTCGGCAATGATCACGACTTTTCGTCCGCCGTTAGCCGCTCGCATTTGCAGGGCGTGCTCCAGCTCTCGCACCTGC
This sequence comes from uncultured Verrucomicrobiae bacterium, assembly GCA_963824205.1. GTDB lineage: Bacteria > Verrucomicrobiota > Verrucomicrobiia > Chthoniobacterales > UBA10450 > JBBRDU01. The sequence goes on from CAWGOG010000004.1 coordinate 240,385, forward strand.
TCGACCACGATGCGACGAGATTTCGATTCCGGCTCCGCCAGATAAATATCGCGCGCGCGCGGTGAAAAGACATCTTCCGGCTTGGTCGCGTTAACGAGTCCGGCCAGATGCGCGGCCAGTTTCCGTTTTCCGCTGCCGAGAGAGCCCGAAATCAAGTAGGCGTGCGCAAGCCGATTCTGTTCATGCGCTCGCTTCAGATAATTGAGCGCAGCTTCGGGTGTGAACGCCATCGTTTAGGATTTCGAATTTCGGATGGAAAGCCCGGCCGCTCCTTCATCCGCGTGCAGGCGGATTGCGGATTGACGCTGAAGTCAGAGAAGCGGGCGGAGAGCACATTCCCGATTTCGGCTTCAATGTCGTCTTCCGAACGCAAACCGTTAATCAGAATTACGCGACTCGGTTCGTCGGCGGCCAATTCGTCGATAGGCTTGGCGAACTCGCTCGTAGAATTCGGCCGGCTCCTGCTCCATCCGATCGGCCGGCCGCGGCTTTTCCATTCGTGCTTTCACGGTCTTTTCGTTGACATCGAGAACGAAGGTCAGATCGGGAATGCAATCGCCCACCGCGACGCGATTAAGTCGGCCACTGTCTTCGCATCCAATTTGCGCGCCGCTCCTTGATAAACTGTGGTTGAATCGAAGAATCGATCCGAGATAACGCAGGTGCCAACAGCAAGAGCCGGGTGCAATGATCTCGCGGACCAGCTGGCTTCGGCTGGCCTCGAACAGGAGTAGCTCCGTCTCCGGTTTCATGTCCTTTCCCTTCGGGCGCGAATTGCAGCAGATCGCGAATGGTCTCGCCAATCGCCGTGCCGCCGGGCTCGCGCGTCAGGAGAGAACGGACATGCCGGATTGACCGAGGCGCGCGGCCAGCCTCTGCACCTGGGTGGATTTCCCGCAACCCTCCGTGCCTTCAAACGTAATAAAAATGCCGCGCGCCATCTGAACGAGTCTGGGTGAAAGGAACGAGGTTGTCGAATCCCTCTCTCTTCCGATAATGAGTTCGATGAAGAATTTCTGGTTGGTTAAACAGGAACCCGAATCCTATTCGTGGTCGGATTTCGTAAAGGAGAAGGGCACCAGCTGGACCGGTGTCCGAAATTTCTCGGCCCGCAACAGTCTGCGCGCGATGAAGAAAGGCGATCATGTGCTCTTCTATCATAGCGGTGACGAGAAAGCCGTCGTCGGTCTCGCGAAGGTAGCGCGCGAAGCTTATACAGATAAGACCGCTACCGAGGGAGACTGGAGCGCCGTCGATCTGGTCCCGGTGAAAAAACTGCCGGCGCCGGTGACACTTCACGAGATCAAAAAGAACTCGCGGCTCAAAGAGATGAAGCTCGTTCGGCTGTCGCGGCTGTCGGTGATGCCGCTGACTGCGGAGGAGTTTCGGATCGTAATGAAAATGGCGGGAGCATGAATGCCAGCTGTCTTCGGTAGCGGCGGTCTGTGACCGTCGCACTCTTCCCGCCTTAAGGTTTGCGACGGTCATAGACCGCCGCTACCACCCCACCCCGGGCGGCGAAGATCGCCGCCCTACAGTTGCCGCCCCGCCTTTTTACGCTTGTTCCTTGGTCGCATGGCCACGAAAATTTGCGACCATGAGCACCGCCACGGCCACGCAATTCCTTCCGGCCGTGGCTAGTGCAGGTGCCTCCAATGATTCTCTCGTCGTTTCAATCCATGACGTCGCGCCGGAAACCCGCGGTGTCACCGAAGAGATCCTGACCCAACTGGGCCGCCAGGGCGTCCGCGTTTCCTCGCTCCTCGTCGTCCCTCATTATCACCATCGTCGGTCGATCTCGGATGACCCCGATTTCCTGAAGTGGCTGCGAACATTGGAAGAACAGGGACACGAAATCGTCATTCACGGATATTTCCACAGCCGGCCGCGGAGAGCCGCCGAATCAATCAGTCAGCTTTTCGTCACCAGGATTTACACGCAGGACGAAGGGGAGTTTTTCGATTTGCCCTACGACGACGCCTTGGAACGAATCAAAAAGGCCTACGCGATTTTTACCGCCGCCGGGTTGCAGCCTCGCGGTTTTATCGCGCCCGCCTGGTTGTTAAACCCGCCGGGCGAGCAAGCCGCGCGTGATGCCGGCATGGAATACACCACCCGCCTGCGAACGGTCCTGGACCTCCGGTCAGGCCAGAGTTTCCCCGCGCGCTCCCTCGTCTATAGTGTTCGCAACAGGTGGCGTCGCTCCGTTAGCCTGGCCTGGAACCGTGCGCTATTCCAAACAATGACCGACCATCGGCTGATGCGCCTGAGCATTCATCCCCCCGATTACCGATTTCCCGACATCTGGAGTCAGATCGAACGATTCATAGGTAACGTGAGAGAGATACGCACTCCGACCACTTATCGTGACTGGATCGCCGAACAGCGCGCCACAACATGAGCAAGTGCGACCTCCACATTCATTCGCGTTACAGTGATCGGTCGGAAGAGTGGCTCTTTCGACGTTTCGATTTTCCCGACAGTTACTCCGATCCGCGAGAGCTGCACCGTCAGCTCAAGGCAGCGGGGATGGATTTCGTCACCTTAACGGACCACGACACGATCGAGGGCTGTCTCCGCATTTCGGATCTACCCAACACGTTCATCAGCGAGCAAGTTACGACCTATTTTCCGCAAGATCCGTGCAAGATTCATTTGCTCGTCTGGGGGCTGACTGAAGCGCAACACGCGGAAATCGTCGCGCTGCGCGATAACATTTTTGATCTCCAAAAATTCCTCCAAAAGGCCAGACCTTACCCACGCCGTTGCTCACCCGTTATTCAGCATCAACGGCAAGCTTCAGGCGTCGCATCTGGAACGGCTCATCCTCCTCTTCAAGCACTTCGAAGGCATCAACGGCCTGCGCGATGCCCTTCTGTCCGATCTCGCTCAGCTTCTTTTCAAGGGTCTGACCCCCGCGAAAGTCGAGGAATTCGCTAATCGTCATGGATTCGCCCCCACCCACGCGGAGCCGTGGAAGAAGATCTTCGTGGCCGGCTCGGACGATCATGGAGGTCAATTCGTTGCCTCGGCCTTCACAGAGACATCCTCGAAAGTCAGATCGGTTAAAGCCCTTCTCTCCGACATTCGCGAGGGGCGTTGCCTGGCGAAAGGGCACGGCGGCACGCCCCTCGCCTTATCGCACGGCTTCTACAATACCGTCGGCTGTTTTATCCAGGATCGACTGCACGAAAAGCTCGGACCCACCGGTCCCCTGCTCGAACAGATGTTCTCTCGCTTCATGGAAGGGCGAGATCCGACCGAACTCTCTTTGAAAGAGAAAGCGTCCGTCTTCGCGCAGGGCGTCCTTTCCGGAAAAATCTTTGAGCTGATCAAGCCGGCGAACATGTCGCTGTGGAAAGAGCTCTCGCGGTATTTCGCCCGGGCCGACGTTAAAAAGCGACTGAATGACGAAATCAGCGCCATCCCCGATCCGGAGCGTCGCACGTTCGTCATGGCGAATCTTGTCGCCGAACAACTGACCTATCGTCTGTTCAAGAAATTCGTTCAGCAACTCAGCACCGGCAATCTTGTTGAAAGCATCCAGGCGTTGAGCGCGATCGCTCCGATTCTGGTAATCCTCGCGCCGTATATATATGGATTCAGCAGTCACGCGCCGTCGCGTTCATGGTTGCGCAGCGTGTTTCTCGAACTGACGGGGGAGATTCCGCCGGCGCTCAAGAACACCAAACGCGCCTGGTTCACCGACACCCTGGAAGACGTGAATGGTGTGGCCACGACCATTCGAAAGATGACCGCTGCGGCCGCCGCCGCAGGAAAAGACCTGACCGTGGTGACGTCGCGCAGCGAGCTCCAGATCGACGACATCCCGATCATGAATTTCAAGCCGATCGGCGAATTCGAGCTCCCCGAGTATGAGCTGCAAAAGCTGAGCTTCCCGCCGATCATGCAGATGCTCGATTACATTCAGCGCGAGAGATTCACCGAAATCATCATCAGCACGCCCGGGCCGATTGGCCTAACGGCTTTGCTGGCCGCGAAAATGTTGAACCTGCGGACGAGCGGCATTTATCACACGGACTTTCCGCAATATATCCGCATCCTGACCGAGGACAGTTTCCTGGAAAGCGTCGCGTGGCGTTACATGCACTGGTTCTATGGCCAGCTGGATACCGTGTTCGTTAACTCCGAGGAGTATCGCCAGAGCTGGATCAAACGCGGCTTTGAGCCCGAGAAACTGAAGATTCTTACCCCGCGGACTCGATACGGAACTCTTTCATCCCAGCCGGAAGCGACCCGCACTTCTGGGACAAATTCGGCCAAACCAACGGTGCAGGTGCGACTCCTTTACGTTGGACGAGTGTCGCGAGAAAAAGATCTCGACGTTCTGGTCGCAGGCTTATCGGCGACTACGCGACGAGAAGATTCCGGTTCAACTGCTCGTGGTGGGACATGGCCCATACTCTCAGGCCCTGGCGGAGGCGGTTCCCGGATGCGCTTTTTACCGGTTATTTGCGCGGGAAAGATCTCGCGACCGCTTACGCTTCATCAGATATCTTTGTCTTCCCCAGCACCACCGATACCTTCGGGAACGTGATTATCGAAGCACAGGCGTCCGGTGTCCCGGTCATCGTTTCGGATTCCGGCGGCCCGAAAGAACTGGTGGACGATCAAAGCAATGGACTGGTTACCAAATCGCACGACGCAGAAGATTTCGCGCGAGCGATTCGCGACCTTGCGACGAATGCAGAGAAACGAACAACCATGGGTGCAAAGGCGCGCGAGAGTGTGATTAGCCGCACATGGCCAAGCGCGGTCCGTAAATTCTGGGCCATGACCGATGAGTGACAAATCTCCCAAGCCCGGTCTGCCGGAATTTCTCGAGAAGCAGGGGTTCAAGCGCGTTCCGTTGAAGCGCAGCGTGGTCGGCCATTTTCATACATCCGGAACGCTCAACGGCCGTGACATCGCCGTATTGATCGATACCGGCGCGGCCAGCACAGTCGTTAGTCTGTCGCTGGCGAAGGACTTGTCATTGAACCAGGTAAAAATGCCGGCGGTCGGCGGCGGAGCCGGTGGCGCTAACCTGGAAATCTATCACCTGCCTGACGCGAAGCTCATGATTGGCGAGATCCAGCCAAAAACGCAGGCCCTGTTCGCCATGGATTTGAGCCACGTGAACCAGGCCCTCGCTACCAAAGGCGACAAATCGGTCGACGTCATCCTCGGCATCGACGTCTTCGAAGCCCAATCCGCCGTGATCGATTACGGGAGTTCATCCCTCTATCTGAAAGGCTGATAAAGTGACCACCATAGCCAATTGCGTGGACCTGACCGAAGCCCTCCGCCTCCAGATGTTGTTAGGCTGCGAGAGCATCGAGTCTTTCATTCCGGACGAAAATAGCGCGACCCTGGTGCCCCATTACTTCTTCGCCAGCGGCGTCCGGGTGCAGGTAGCAGAAGAAGATGTCGAGCGAGCCAAGCGAATCGTCTCCGAAGACAAGACGAACAGTTAACTTCCCACTCTTCTGTAGCGGCGGTCTATGACCGTCGGTCGAATAATGCGACGCTCATAGAGCGCCGCTACAGCCAGGCCTGCGCTTGCTCACACCCCCAATCGGATGCTCACTCAGGAGAATGACTGAAGACGAGATCAGGAGCTTTGTCGCCCGCACATTTTCCGAAGCGCGGATCGTCATCGGTTCGGCCGAATCGGGCTCCCCGGAAATTTCGTGGGGCGATACTTTTTTCTTTTATGGCAAAAAAGAGACCCCCGGCGCTTTCCCTTTTGCAACGATCGTCACCAAGGACTACGGCGAATTCGACAACGCGTCGAATCTGAACCGGCCGGGAATTTTCCGGCTGAATATCGGACTGTCGCGAGATAAATTCCGTTCCCTGTTCAACGCGGGTTTTTCGCCGTCCGATTACGACTTCACCGCCTTGGACAAGCTGATGCCTCACCCGGTTTACTCGCCCCAGTTCTTCGTCTGCATTCTTAATCCGAGCGATGCGACATTTGAGACAACGGTGAGGCCACTGCTCGTAGAAGCGTATGATATTGCGCGAAAGCGAAGTGGTCATGGTTAATCATGCTCTAAAAGTGGGACAAGCAGGAGCTCGTCCCTCCAACAGGTCGCTCCACGAGCCTGCCGAGCGAACCGGATCTCCTCGCTTGGTGCAGAAACACACGCGCCCTGGAGGGATGACCTCCGTGTCTTCCCACTTGTTTCTGACGTATCCCAACGCCCTGCCCGTTGGGCCATGAAGTCGATCAAGCTTCGTTCTCGGCGGCCATCCGATCTCGATCCCTACGAAACGCCCAGGTTTTGTGCGTGATCCCGACGGCGATTTTGATCATCCTCTGATTCCTGAGGGTCATCCGCTGCGGCGACACGTCCTCTGCTGCAAACGAAGATGAAAAAACCTAAAAAAGACAAGGACGCCTCGAAAAAATCGGCGCGTAAACCAGCGACTCCGGCCACCTATCTCTCAGGGCTCAGCGCGGAAAAACGGACAGCCTTGCAAAATCTGCGCGCGAACATCAAGGCCGCTGCGCCAAACCTGGAGGAATGCATTAGCTACGGCATCCCAGCCTTCAGGCATAACGGGACTTTCCTTCTTGGTTACGGAGCGGGTGCAAAACATTGCGCCTTTTATCCGGGGTCGGTCGTGCAGAAATTATCGAAAACCGAGCTCAAAAATTACGAGGTCAGCAAGGGCACGATTCGTTTTCCACCCGACAAGCCATTGCCGAAGTCGTTAGTCCGAAGACTTGTGAAACTCCGGCTGACGCAGCGCGGAACCTGAATATGACACCCCGGACATCAAGCCGTATCCTCTGAGCAGGCAGTGCGATGACCGAAGAAAACTGGCAACGATTGCGAAACCTGTCGCTTTTCAAGCTTTGGGTGACCGACAAGCAGCTCCGTCGATGGTGGCCACTGGCTGCCTTGATCGCCGTCGTTATCCTGCTCGTCACGGCCCTAGGCCGGCTGTTTACTTCGTAGCGGCCGGCGCTGGAGGCAGCGGCGGCGGCAGACTGGGCGGCGCTCCTCCCCAGACGTCGCAATCAGGACCGAACTGCCGGAAGAAGAGGAGCCCGAAACTGCGCAACCAAACAAAGACAGGAAGCATGATTACCGTTCCGACGTACGGCAGGAGCGCGATGCAACACGTGGCGCACATAACGACAGAGGCGACCATCAGCCATCCCAGGAAAAGAAGAATGCCGAAGAGCACAAATAAAATAAATGCACCCGGATCCTGCCAGATGAGGTTCGCCACCACTTTGAATGCCTCCATCGAAAGACATCGCCGCCGATACATCACCATGGGCATGAAGTAACCGATCAGTCCGAGAGTCACGACCATACAGATGTAGACGCAGAAGCCGAGCACTCCAAGGGTGATCAGGGTAAGAGCACTTTGCTGGCGCGAGAGATGGCCCAGCGTCGCCACCAGGATACAAGCACCCACCATGATCGCGACGATAAAGAGGACTACCGCCGTTAGGCCAACGGTGAAGAGAAAAAGACTGTTTCCTTCGCGGCGAAATTCGCGCCACGGCTCTTTGATAGCTGCGCGATTACGCACGATGCAATCGGTGAAGACGAACACGCCCCGCGCCTTGATCCACATGAAGACAAGAACCAGCACGACGCAAAAAATGACTAATCCGATGATAAGACCGGAGAACAACCCGAAATGATGCTGAAGATCGAAGCCGGTCGTATCGGCTCCAGATCGCATCGCGCTTCCGGGCGGATGCCAATTCATCGGGGGCGAAAAGCCTCCACCGGCAGTGAAATGTCCGGCAATAAAAGCGGCGAAACCTATGACGAGCCATTTGGTCAGGTCAAAAGGCTGAAAAAGGATCGCCTTCATGATCGTGTAGCCGTCCTCAAACGGCTTCATGATTCGAATCTCGGAGCTGGATGATGGAGTCATTGGTTAGGTCGTCCCAAAATATCGATCGCCGGCGTCCCCGAGGCCCGGCACGATGTAACCGACTTCGTTCAGTTCCGGGTCGATCGCCGCCGTGACGATTTCGATGTCCGGATGCGCCGATTGCAAGCGCTCCAATCCGGGAGGGCACGCAACCAGGCAGATGAACTGAATACGCGTGGCGCCGCTGTCTTTCAAAAGAGCGACCGCCTGGCAGGCGCTGTTACCTGTGGCCAGCATGGGATCGACCAGCACCACCTGGGCTTCGGCAACGTTGGATGGTAACCGGCAAAAATACGTCACCGGACTGAGCGTCTCTTCATTTCGATAAACCCCAATGTGGCCAATCGTGGCTAACGGAAGCAGCGCGAGCATGCCATCGAGCATTCCGAGACCAGCTCGCAAAATGGGGACCAGCACCAACGGGCGCGCCAGAACCTCGCCCCTGCATTTGCTGAGCGGCGTTTCGATTTCATGGGCCACTGTCTCCCAGGCTGCTGAAGCATGACCGAGGAGCAGCACGGAAACTTCCTGCAAGGCCCGCCGAAAATCCGCTGAAGCGGTCTGCTTGGAACGAAGAATCGTCAGGCTGGCTGCAACCAACGGATGGTTGACGACCGTTACCTTTGGGCCATGTGTTATCGCTCTCACCGTTTTTCGTGCAAGGTTGACGCGGAATATCTTGGGCAATGGGCGGACGAGCACCGCCATTGTTATTAGTTGTTTTTCGGATGAAAAGAGAAATTACCGACGCCCCCACCCAATCCGCTATCACCGCGCCAAAGAGTGCTATGAACGCGACAATCGAGCGCCGGTATCCCATCGGCGCGGAAATTATTGGAACGGATGAGACTCATTTTCGAGTGTGGGCGCCGAAAGCCCAGCGAGCGGATGTCGTTCTCGAAGAGAGCTCGTCGGGCAAGGCCACCCCAACCCTTCACACGCTCACGCGAGAAGAAGGCGGATACTTTTCCGGATGCGCACCGGCCAAGGCAGGGAGTCTTTACCGCTTCCGCCTGGACGGAAAGGAAAGTCATTATCCCGACCCGGCCTCGCGCTATCAGCCACAGGGCCCGCACGGACCTTCGATGGTGATCGATGCGCGCGAGTTCCGATGGAACGATTCGGAATGGCGCGGGCTTCAACTGCCCGGTCAAATCATTTACGAATTTCATATCGGGACCTTCACTCCTGAAGGCACCTGGCGGGCGGCGGCGGAAAAATTACCGCTCTTAAGAGACGATGGCATCACCCTGCTGGAGATGATGCCCATCGCCGATTTCCCCGGCGCTTTCGGCTGGGGTTATGATGGAGTCAATTTGTTTGCTCCCTGCCATCTTTACGGCGATCCGGAGGACCTGCGCTTTTTTATCGATCGCGCTCACTCGTTAGGCCTGGGCGTCATTCTCGATGTGGTTTACAACCACTTCGGGCCGGATGGAAATTATCTTGGGGCATTTTCCGATGATTACATTAACCGGGAGCTGCCCAATGAGTGGGGCGATTGCATCAATTTTGACGGCAGCAATTCCGGGCCGGTTCGGGAATACTTCGTCACTAACGGTCGTTACTGGATCGAAGAATTTCATTTCGACGGATTTCGCTTCGATGCCACCCAGAGCATTCACGACAAATCGGATGATTACATCGTCGGCGTGATTGGTCGCGCCGCCCGCGACGCCGCCGGCGATCGCGCGATCGTCCTGGTCGCCGAGAATGAACGCCAGGAAATAAAGCTGGTTCGTCCGCGCGCTCAGGGCGGGGATGATCTCGACGGCTTGTGGAATGACGACTGGCACCACACCGCCATGGTCGCGCTCACTGGAATTCGCGAGGCCTACTACACGGACTACTGCGGCAGTCCGCAGGAATTCATTTCCGCGGCGAAATACGGCTACCTGTTTCAGGGTCAGCCATACGTTTGGCAGGAAGCACCCCGAGGGTATCCCGCCCTCGGCACCAAACCGGATGCGTTCATCTCTTTCATTGAAAATCACGACCAGGTGGCCAATACCGCCTTTGGCGAACGCGTCCGCTACCTGACCTCGCCTGGGCGTTACCGTGCCATGGTCGGACTGCTGTTGTTAGGCCCGTGGGTTCCCATGTTATTTCAAGGACAGGAATTTGGCGCTTCTGCTGTTTTTCGCTATTTCTGCGATGTAGGCGATGAACAGCTGAAGGAAGCGGTGCGCAAAGGACGCTTTGAATTCCTCGCCCAATTCCCCTCGGTGGCTACACCGGATGTGCAGGCACGGTTGCCGGTGCCCCACCACCGCAGCACCTTCGAAGGCAGTAAACTGGACTGGAACGATCGCGCCAAGTACCCGCAGCTTGCCGCTCTGCATCACGACCTCATTCAACTTCGCCAAACCGATCCGAGGTTCCGCATCCTCCGGCAAAATGGAGTCGATGGCGCGGTTCTTGGGAACGATTCATTTGTGCTGCGTTATTTCGCGGAGAAACCGAGCGAAGAACGCCTGCTCCTGGTGAACCTGGCGAATCAGCACGTGTTTAGTCCGGCGCCGGAACCGCTTCTGGCGCCACCGGATAAACACGAGTGGCAGACTCTCTGGACAAGCGAGGCGGCCAGGTACGGGGGACTTGGTCCACGCAAACTGGTAGACGATGACGGGTGGACGATTTTTGCCGAGGAAACCGTCGCCCTTCACGCCGTGCCCACAAACAAGCCGCGAAAAAAACCGAAAGCCCGCTAGTTTCGACCCTCGCATGGAGAACGCTTACCGGCCAACTGTCGTCCGGACAATGAAATGGGACGGCAATCAATCGTCCCGCGAAGCCCTGCTCGAACGCGAATGGATCGTGACCAACGGTCTCGGCGGTTATGCCTCTGGAACCATTTCCGGCGCGGTCACGCGTCGTTATCACGGACTGCTCATCGCCGCGCTGCCGGCCCCGCTGGGACGAGTCGTGATGTGGAATCATGTTTCGGAATTCCTCCGTTTTAGCGACGACGATGTCATTTCGTTAGGCGGCGAAGAACGCGCCGGCGGACAACTTCACCTGCCGGGCGCGGATTTTTTGCGCGAGTTCCGGCTGGAAGACGGCCTGCCCGTTTGGCTTTACCAGGTCCGCGACATCGTCCTGGAAAAGCGAGTCTCTCTTCTTCACCTGCAGAATACGGTCCACGTTTCTTATCGCGTGCTTGCCGGAGGCAAACGTCCACGCCTCGAGCTCCGGCCGGCCTTTCATTTTCGGCATCACGAAATGCAGGTGAACAAAGGAACTTCCGGACCCTACAAAATATCCGCAATCGATGGCCGCTACGAGATCGCCGCGGCGCGCTTTCCCACCCTGCGCATGAAAATCTGCGGGGAGGACGCTGAGTTCACCATCGCGTCGAGCAAGATCCCTCAGGTGATCTATCGAAGCGAGCTCAGCCGCGGTTACTCCTACGAAGGAGACCTTTGGAGTCCGGGGCATTTTCAAGCCGATCTCAACAAGCAGGACACCGTCACTCTCCTGGGCTCGACCGAAAAGTGGGAGATCGTCGAAGTTCTCAGCCCGGAACAGGCGCTGGCATCGGAGCGCGAGCGACGGGCGCGCTTTTTGGAAGAAGCTCATTCGGAAGCGCGCCAGGGCGTGGCCGCCGAGCTCGCTTTCGCAGCCGACCAGTTTGTCATTACTCCAGCCGGACGCTTCGAGGAAGCCGCCCGCGCGCACGCCACCGGTGACGAAGTGCGCACGGTCATCGCCGGTTACCACTGGTTCACCGATTGGGGCCGGGACACCATGATCAGTCTCGAAGGATTGACCCTAACGACTGGGCGCTGGCTGGAAGCCGGTTACATTCTTCGCACCTTCGCCTACTACATCCGGGATGGGTTGATCCCCAATATGTTTCCCGATGGCGCCAAACAGGGTTTGTATCACACGGCCGACGCCACGCTTTGGTTCTTTCACGCGCTTCAACGCTATGCCGAAGTGACGCAGGATCGCCGGACTCTTAGTCTGCTTCTGCCGGCTCTAGTCGATATTGCCGATCGTCACCTCGCCGGGACCAAATTCAATATTCACGTCGATCCGAGCGACGGGCTGCTCGTGCAAGGCGAGGAAGGTTATCAACTCACCTGGATGGACGCGAAAATGGGTGATTGGGTCGTAACCCCGCGTCGCGGAAAAGCGGTCGAAATCAACGCCCTTTGGTACAACGCGCTTTGTCTCCTGACCAATTGGCTGCGGGAAAACGGGCAGGAATCGGCCGCGCAACGCTACGATGACTGCGCCAGGCAGGCTCGCGACTCGTTCAACCGCCGCTTTTGGTACGCCGACGGCGGCTACCTCTACGATGTCATCGATTGCAACGGCGCGAGCGAAACCTACGACCGATCCTGCCGGCCTAACCAATTATTCGCCATCTCACTCGACCACCCTGTGCTCGACCAGGAACGATGGGAGCCGGTCATCGAGATCGCTCGCCAAAAACTCCTCACGCCCGTTGGCTTGCGTTCGCTCTCGCCGGACGATCCGGAATACAAACCTCTCTATGCGGGCGATCTTCGCTCTCGCGACGGGGCTTATCACCAGGGGACGGTTTGGGCATGGCTCATCGGGCCATTTATTGATGCGTGGCTGAAACTTCATCCGGATGACAAGCAGGGTGCCCGCAAGTTCCTCGACGTTTTTCCGGTGCACTTGAGCGACGACGGCTTCGGCACCATCAGTGAGGTATTCGATGCGCGAGAACCACATCGAGCCGGCGGCTGCATAGCGCAAGCCTGGAGCGTCGCAGAGGTTCTGCGCGCCTGGATTAAAACTGCCTAGGGGCCGCCGGGCGGTCACGCCGTAGCTGTAAGCGACCGCGGAACCTGGCGAACGATGGGTAACGTTATTTATTTCCGCCGAACATTCCGCCGACGATGTCGCCCAGCTTGCCCTTGATCATGTCGGTGGCCTCCGCGCCGAGAGCTCCCATCCCGCCCTGCATTCCGCCATCAACAAAAGACTGGAGATGAGCGGCGAGCGGCGCGGGTAGCCTTTCCTTAAGGATTTCGAGAACGGCCTCGACAGCTTTTTGTGCATTCTCCGGGCTCAAGCCGGAACGTTGGGATACCATCTGGACGAGTTCATTCATAACTCACAGTTTACAAAGCTGATACCGCCGCTGTAAAGGCAGCGTTCGATCTCTTTGTGATGGTCGACGTCGCCGAACAGATCACTCAGAAGCCCGAAATTCAGGAAGAGCTCGCGCGCACCGGCGGAAGACGCCCGGGAAAAGCCGTGCCGGAGCGGCGGGACAGGCTTTGGTTTCTCACCCATATCGTGATCCTCCTCGGATGCGCCGCTATTTATTTCCTGATCGCGGCGAAAGTTATCCCGGTTCCACCGAACCGAACGCTCCTGGCCTATCGAATCCTTCGGGGCGTCGCTGTAATTGTCCTGCTTCTTGCCACCGCCAAAGCAATCATCGTTTACAGCATCAGCCGGGTTTCTGAGGCGGCCACGCGCTACACCCTGAAGCGAATTGTCCACTTGGTGGCTGCCCTCGCGACCGCCGTCGTCGCCATCTCGATGGTTTTCGCCAACTGGTATACCGCCCTGACCGCCCTCGGGGTCGGATCAATCATCGTCGGACTGGCCGTGCAAACACCCATGACCAGCTTCATCGGCTGGATTTATCTTCTCGTGCGGCAGCCATACCGCGTCGGCGATCGCATCAAAATCGACGATGCCACGGGCGATGTCATCGATGTGAGCTACCTCGACACCACGCTTTGGGAATTCGGCGGACAATACATTTCCGGGGACCATCCCAGCGGCCGAATCATCAAGTTCCCGAATTCCAAGGTGCTCAACTCAATCGTTTGGAATTATTCCTGGCCGCTCTTCCCCTATATCTGGAACGAAATTAAATTGCAGATCGCCTATCAAAGCGACTTGAAATTTGTCGCCGAAACCATGCAACGGATTGTGTCCGAAGAGATCGGCGCAGAGATGAAAGAACGAATTGCGGTCTATCGCGATCTGCTGTCGCAGACGCCCGTCGACGAGCTCGAAGTCCGCGAACAGCCGCGCGTTTTTTTCCGCATTGACGATGTCACCTGGGTCGATGCCATCGTGCGCTATGTGGTCGCGCCGCGAGAGGCCGGCAGTGTCAAAAGCCGATTAGTTCCCAAGCTCCTGGCGGCAATGAACGCCGCCCCTGAAAAAGCGATGTTCCCGAAAGGCGACGCCCGTTAGGCTACGACTTAAGGCTAAATCGAAGGACCTGACCTACTGGGATCGGCGGTCTCGAGTGCGCCGTCCAACAATCTTTCCGGGAACAGATATTGCCACGGCGACGCCGTGGTCGAAGCGTCTTCGGACGGCGCGCTGGTGTGCGCCGCTCCCAGTGAGCGTTGGATTGGCACAACCAGTCTGAACTCCAGGTCGCACGTGGCTGGCGGTGGCCCAATCTTTCAATGTTTGCGTGTGCGGCCTTTTGCAGTCATAACTTCGCCCGTGAAGGTTTTCATCGGCGCTCTTCTGGCCTGCTTCGCTCTCCTTCAGGCCCAGGGCCAGGAGAGAGGGACTCCCCTTCCGCATAAGAGCGCGTCTCCCAAAGAAAAAACGTCGGTTCCCAAAAGCGCGCCGCCCGCACAGCAGGTTTTCCCGGTGGCCTTGCCTAACTACGACGAGCAAACCGCCACACAGCTCCAGATTTTCCTCGATAATGCCGACTTCGGTCCCGGTAAGATCGACGGCAAAATGGGCGAATTTTTCCGCAAGGCCCTCATCTCATACAAACACGCCCACGCCATGCCCAAGACGGGCGCGGTCGACAAATGGCTGCTTGATCAGGTGCCGGTGGTTTACACGAACTACACCATCAAGGGAGACGATCTCGCATTCGTGGGCACCATCCCGACCGAGCACGCCGATCAAGCGATGCTGAAATATCTTCCTTACACTTCCCTGCTTGAGTTCGTCGCCGAGCGATTCCATTCCTCCGAGGATTACATTCAAAAACTCAATCCCGGCTTTAAGCCTGATACTCTGAAACCCGGCGATATTCTGAAAGTTCCAAACGTTCTCCCCTTTGAGATCGAAAACGTAACGGAAAAAAAACTCCCGCTGAACAAAGCGTTCGCCGCGCGCAAGATCTATGTCGATACCAAGGAGCGCCTGTTGGAAGTTTTCGAAAACGAGCAGCTCGTCTCCGAATTCCCGATCACACCCGGATCAACCGCGCTGCCCGCGCCTGTAGGCACATGGCGAATTGTCGGCATTGTGACCCTGCCATGGTTCCGTTACGACGAAGGCATGCTCGAGCACGGGGTGCGCACGGAAAATTTCTTTAACCTCCCGCCCGGGCCTAACAATCTCGTGGGCGTGCTTTGGATGGGGCTCAATAAGACGGGCATCGGAATTCACGGGACGAACAATCCCGAAACCATCGGCCGCGCCGCCAGTCACGGTTGCATCCGGTTGGCCAATTGGGACGCCTTCCGCGTGAAAGACATGGTTTCCGAAGGGAACACCGTCATCATCTTCTGATCCCGTCGGGAAGTATTCACCGCGGAGATCGCGGAGTTCGCAGAGCCTGTTTGAATCCGCCCGAGGGTTCCCAAAGATTTTTCGCGCGGATTCGCCAGCCCGCCCGTCTAGGCTTCAGATCAAGATGATGGAGGCCAATGAGCGCGAACAATACCGGGCAGCCATTCAGGGCGATCGCGATTGCAGACTCAGGCGTGCCGCTAGAGACTTGACACGTAAGCGATTGCTTACGCATATTAGCGCCATGGTCGTAGCTTCCCGCCGCAAACCCGATGTGTTCGCAGCGATCAGCCATCGCGCACGACGGAAGATGCTCGATCTGCTCACCGAGTCCGAGCGGCCGGTCGGCGCCATTGCGGCCCATTTCGACATGTGCCGGCCGGCCGTCTCCCAACACCTTCGTGTTTTGCTCGACGCCGGTCTGGTACGAGAGCGGCGGTATGGCCGCGAACGCCGTTACCGCCTGGTTCCGGAACAACTCGCCCCGGTGCGAAAGTGGATCGCGCAATACGAGCAGTTCTGGGACGATCGCCTTCAGCGGCTTCAGAAACAGCTGTCCAGGAAAAGCAAAGAATGACAAAAACCATTCGGAGAGAGATTCAGATTCAACAGCCGCGGGAGCAGGTCTGGCGGGCGCTCACCGAAAGCGCCACACTCGCCGAGTGGATGTTCCCTAACGACATCGAGCCGCGTGTTGGTCATCAGTTCACCTTCCAGGTGCCGCCCAACCCGAAAGTGAATTTTGCCGGACTGACCGTGCACTGCCAGGTCTTGGAGTGCGAACCGCCCAGTCGGCTGGCCTTCTCGTGGTCGGCCGGTGGGCTCGCTGATACGCAGGTGAGCTTCCAGCTCGAGCCCGACGGCCAGGGGACGCGACTTCTCCTTGAGCACTCCGGCTTCGACGTCTCCCTGCCGTTCGGCAATCAGGCATTCAAAGGGGCGGAATTCGGCTGGGCTAAAATGCTCGGGGGGCTTCCCGCTGTCGTCGCGGGCCTTGCGGCCGGAAAACGACGCCCCTGAGATGTTGCTTGATTTTTTAGGTAGGAAATCCTCAAACGAAAGGAGTCAAAATGATCAGTAGTGCCGCCAAACGTTCGATTCTTCGCTGGTTTCATCTCATTATTACCATTCCAATACTCGGATTCATCTATGGTGACCCTGCGCAGGTCCAACAATACGCCGGGGGCGCCCGATATATCTTTGTTCCGGCCCTGATGCTCTCGGGATATTGGATGTACACGGGGGCCGTCTTTGCCATCCTCGGAGTGGCCGCATGGCTCGCCGCCATTTACTTCGTCGGCTTTGGAACGGCTCTGTTGAGCCAGATCGTTCTCTTCATCGCTCGAAAGGTTTGGCTGACAATCCGTGCGCGACAATCAAACGCGATCGCTATTTGACTCGTGTCGTTAGGATAACTCAGGCTCAAAGGGAAGATTTTCATGAAAGGCGCTGAAACAAAAAAGAAATTGTCACCCGAACAACGGACAAAACTGCTCGGAATACTGAAGCTTCGGTTCGAGAACTCCATGGCCCGACATAAAGGTCTCGAATGGTCCAAGGTACAGACAAAGCTGGAAGCTAACGGCGGAAAACTCTGGTCACTGAGCGAGATGGAAAGAACCGGTGGCGAACCGGATGTAGTTGGTCACGATAAAAAGACGGGCGAATACATTTTCTTCGATTGCGCGGCCCAAACCCCCGGTGACCGGGTCAGTCTTTGTTACGACGATGAAGCGTTGGCCTCGAGAAAGGAACATAAGCCGAAAGGTAGCGCGGTTGGCATGGCCGCAGCCATGGGGGTTGAGCTTCTGACGGAGGAACAATATTTCGAACTGCAAAAGCTGGGTGAGTTCGATACCAAGAGATCGAGCTGGATAAAGACGCCCTCCGAAATCAGAAAGCTTGGCGGGGCGCTCTATTGTGATCGCCGCTACGGCCGCGTTTTTGTGGGCCACAACGGCGCCGAGTCCTACTACAGCGGCCGGGCGTTCCGCGGCTCGATCAGGGTCTAACTAGCCCAGTTTGCGAAAAACATCGTCGATCGCCGAGTCGAGCACCGAGAGGTTGAAGGGCTTGTAGAGGACCTTCGCCTTCACCTCCCGAAAGAAACGCTCAATCGCCGGGTTGTTCTTGTGGCCCGAAAAGAAAATGAACCGCTGGCCAGCCGCCGGCCGAACGCGCGTGACCGCGTGGTAGAACATCTCGCCTCCCATTCGCGGCATCACCATGTCGCAGATGATGAGATCAAAGGCGCTCTTCATGATCTCGTGCAGGCCCTCGACACCACTCGGCACTGATGTGAGCTGATAAGAACGGGAGACCAGGTAGTCGTGAAGAACCTCCCGGAAATCATCGCGGTCTTCGAGAAGCAAGACTTTAAGAGACGCCTTCGGGGGCGAGCCCAACGACGCCAAGGCCAGCAGAGTAATATCGCCAGACGATTGGTCGGCGAAATAAATCAATTGAGCGTCGTCCAGGCGAAAGGACCAGCAGCCCTGCAGTGTCCCGGTCAGTGGTTGGAGCATTTCCCCCCGCAGTTTCGTAGGATTTTCCGCGATGTCGTTTAACGCCTCGACGATGCAGCATTGCAACTTGCGATCGACGTTGCTGATTGACTTGCGAAACTCGGAGGTCATTCCGATGAACCAGGGCGGCGGCCCTTGTTCAACGCGCGGTGTTGACGCGCCAGAAGACAAGGCTTCGCGAAGGAGAGGGCCGGGGACCGCGGCTTCGTGGTTCCACATGCTTTCGAGGAACACAATCACATCTCTGAGCCGGAGATGAGCGACGGCCTTGCTTCGGATTTCTCGGAAGCCGTCTGAAATGAGTGCCAGCAGGTTCTTCTCCATCAAAAACAGCGCCAAAAGTCCTGAGCAAGAGTCAGGCCGGTCGCACGAAGCTGGCCGGCGCCCGATTCCATTCGTTCTGCCCGTAACCCTCCTTTTGCCAGCGCTCGGATTTGAGCACTCCGCCTAACGATATCGCGCGATCAGTGCACTTGAGCCGATTGGCGAGCAGGGACGGCGTTGGATCGATCAGTTGCTTTGCCTGTAACCCGGCGAAGATGCGAAAGAAGCGGTACATCAGCGCGATCAGAAACTGAGCGAAAGCTCGTCCAAGGCCGCGATCCGGGACAGCGAAGTCCGCGAGTAGCCAGACGCCATTGTCAGAAAGGGCCGCGGCAATCCTGCGTACAGATTTTCTCCAATTCGTTTTCATCGAAGCAGTCGAGAAAGAAATGCGTGACGACGAGGTCGTAAGATCCTACCGGCAACCAGTCGCGGATGTCTTCCTGAATGAATCTGATCGTTGAGGCGTCAGTCCGGAGCGACTGAAGACGTCGCCGCGCGAGCTCGATCATCTCGGCACTGGCTTCAACGCAATCGATCTTCAGACTGGGCCACTTTTGCGCGAGGTGATAAATGAAGCGTCCATCGCCTTCACCGATAACCAGACCTCGGGTGGGCCCGTCGAGGTCGTCGATCCATCGGACGCGCGCTCGTTCCAGAGCGTGCCCGAATACGATATATTCGAGCCACCGATAAACCCGAGCGACGCGGTCGAAGTTCACCACAAGCCGGGAAGGAGAAAGATCACTGCCGGGACCAGAAGAGCGATGTCGGCAAGCGCCGTGCGTTCGCCTTCCCGAACATCGATAAAATGAAGCAGCAACAGTAGTCCGCTGCCGGCGGCCAAGGCCGCGGCCAGCAACGGTGGAATAACGCGGCCTCCGAGAGCGCATGAAACAACCCCCATGACAAGGCAACCCGGCCTAACGAGGTTGATCCAGCGTGGATGCCCCGTGGCCCACGAATGTTTCCCCTGCCCCAGGTCGAGGTCTCTCTCCCAGACGGCGATACTCAAACAATTAAGGGAACAGAGGCAGCCGAACAGGAACACAGATACAAAAAGAAGATCGGACGGGGCGCGCACGACAAAAATGAAGGTGGTTCCACCCGCGAAAAGAAATCCAACGGCCAATTCCTTGATCGGCAACGCCTGCCAGACGTGGCCATACCGAAAGTTGACGAATAAATAAACCAGCGCTGCTCCGCCAAGAGCCGCGCCCGCTTTGATCAACGATTGGTCGAGTGCCGCGACAACGACCACCGCGTCCGCGAGCCCAACGAGCCCGAACACGACAGGGAAGGCGCGCCGGTGGCGGAGACAAAACGCGCCGCGGGCGGTCAACATCGAGGACGGAGCAGCCGTGAGGGAATCCGCCAGCCGATCTGCCAGATAAATCCACCACGCAGTCAGGAAAAGAGCGAGACGATCTGCCAAGGCCAACTGGAAATGAAACGCAACCGCGAAAAGGCCCTGCCAAACCGTGGCAACGATGGGCGCATCCAGGCAAAAGCAGTTCAACCAGATTAATGGCCGCCGGGTAATGGAAAGCCGATTCCCCTGCCCTGAATGAACCTTGAACCCCTCCGAAACGGTCATATCCTATAATGGCCTCGCCAAATGGGCCTCATCCCGATGAGCATTCAGCCATTCAGCCACACAAACGCAGCGGTAAAATCGCTGCCCAAGCACCTTCTTCAGTTCGCGGTCGATCAGCGTTTCGACGATTACACCCCGGTGGATCATGCGGTCTGGCGATTTATCATGCGCCAGAACATTTTCTTCCTGAAGGAGTACGCTCACAAAGTTTATTTCCAGGGATTACTCGACACGGGCATTTCGGTTGAACGCATCCCGCGTATCGAGGAAATGAACGAAATTCTCGGCCGCATCGGGTGGGGAGCGGTGGCTGTTGATGGCTTCATTCCACCGGCTGCGTTCATGGAATTCCAAGCTTACAAGGTTCTGGTGATTGCGTGCGACATGCGTCAGATCCATCACATTGAGTATACGCCCGCGCCGGACATCGTTCACGAAGCCGCGGGACACGCGCCGATCATTGTCGATCGCGAATACTCCGATTATCTTCAACGCTTCGGCGAGATTGGAGCGAAGGCCATGCAGTCGCGCAAAGATTTCGAGCTTTACGAAGCCATTCGACATCTTTCGATCCTGAAGGAGCTGCCTAACTCTGACCCGGACGAGATCGCCGCCGCCACCCGCAAAGTCGAACACCGTCAGCAGAACCTCGGCGAACCGTCGGAGATGGCTCTGCTATCGCGGCTGCACTGGTGGACGGTTGAATACGGCCTCATCGGAACGCTCGAGAGCCCGAAGATTTACGGAGCCGGCCTGCTTTCTTCGATCGGTGAGTCGGTATCGTGTCTTGAATCGAACGTAAAGAAACTGGGGTACTCGATCGATGCAAAAGACCAGCCGTTCGACATCACGACGAAGCAGCCACAGCTCTTTGTTTGTCGCGACTTTCAACACCTGACGGATGTGTTGGAAGAGTTCGCCAGCACGATGGCATTCCGTGTCGGCGGCCTCGAAGGCATCAACAAAGCGATCGAATGCAACCGCGTTGCCACATGCCAGTATTCCAGCGGGCTGCAGGTGACAGGCATTTTCACCGAAGTCCTGAGTGACAATAAGAACCAGCCAATTTATCTGCGCACAACAGGCCCGACTGCTCTGGCGCTTGGCGACAAACAATTGCAAGGCCACGGACGGGATTATCACAAGGAAGGGTTTGGCTCACCCATCGGAAGTTGGAAACCGGTAGAACTGCGTGAAGGCAAGAATGCGCGCCTCGAATTTGAGAGCGGGATCACGGTCGAAGGAAAAATCGAGCGCATGCAGGAGCATAACGGCACACCGATCCTCGTTAGTTTCTCAAACTGCACGGTAAAGTACGGCGACCGCCTGTTGTTCGAGCCAAGCTGGGGCACTTACGACATGGCTGTGGGCGATCGAGTCACATCGGTTTTTAACGGACCGGCCGACAAAGACGCTTATCTTGAAGTCGCCCTCGTCCCGAAAGAACGCACGATCAAAATTCCTTCGGACGCCGAACGCAAGAAACTGGAGAACCTTTATGCGCAGGTGCGAAAGATTCGGGACAGTAAGACCGGATACGAACGGTTAGGCGAAATCTGGGAGACCCAGCAGGCGGAACATCACGGCGATTGGCTTCTGTCGATGGAGATCTTCGAGATTCTCGACACCACCGATCAGCAGCCGGAACTAAAGCAGCGCATCAAAACGTTCCTGGAAGAAAAGAAGTCAGCGACGAAAGATCTTGCAACGCTTATCGGCTGGGGTTTTCGGCTGGTGGATTACCACAAGACACCGGAAGATCAGGCGACGCTGCAGGGCTCGCGAAGGTAGCCCTGAATAGTGGCGGCTCCCACCGCCTCGATTTGAGGCACTGGGTGACGATCAGAGTCGGGGCCCTATTCGTGTAACGCCGTTCCCAGTGGGGGATTCCTCGGCGCTGCAGCACCTCGGGATGACAGGAATAGAACATTGGATATCGCGGTATCTCATCCCGAGCCGCGAGGGAAGACGGGGAGCCATTGTGGGTGAGTGATGGTGTCCAGCCTAGTCTACAGGCGTCCCTTAACGTTCGTCAGAGTGATGTTCTCCATTGCGATCTGGTTCGGCCGCGACAGCGCAAAGGCGATCGCGTCAGCGATCTCTTCTGGCGGCATCATTTTTTCGCGCGGCCAATCGCCGGCGACGCAATCCCAAATCTCTGTGTTGGTGGCTGCCGGGTAAACGTTGATCACTCGAACGCCATGCTCCCGCAGTTCTTCGCGGACCGATTGGGAAAATCCTTCAAGCGCGAATTTGCTCATGCAGTAGGCGCTCCAGTTCGGAAATCCGCTTTTCGCAGCGACCGACAGAACGTTGACCACCGTCGAGCCGGGTTTCATGCGCGGGGCAAAATGCTGTGTGAGCATGAAGGGCGCTGTGACATTGACTCCGAGGGTCTGCTCCCACTCCACGTGCGTGATCTCCGCGAATGGTTTCACGATTGCGATGCCGGCGTTGTTTACCAGCAGATCGAGCGGATGCGCGCCCAACCTCGCGAATTAACGCCCGAACTCCCTCGCTTATCGCGAGATCATGGATCAACGGCACCACCCGGCTGCACAATGGCTTGAGCTTTCGGCAAACCTCGCCAAGCGCGAGTGTGTCGCGGCCATGCAGAAGCAATTCGATGTCATCACCGGCCAGCTTCTCTGCGATGGCGCGGCCGATTCCGCGGCTGGCTCCTGTGATCAGGTACCGTTTCATGAATCTAACTGTAAGGGAAGCTGTCAGCTTCCCGTGGGAAGGTCAATTCAGGGGCAATCGTGACCTGGAGCTCAGGTCCGCCGCAAAGTGAAGCAATTATTCGCAGTCTCCCAGAGACGCAACCTGACTAACTGCTGCTTAACTCCCGAGTCCAGACGCGGCCACAAGACACGAACAATATTTTCTCCCGTTGACGGAACTCCGGAAAAATCGTCAGTCTCTCGATCGAGATGACGATTTTCCCAAGGGGCAATGGCTGACGATATCGCGTCTCGGATGTCTGTAAAATTAGCCAGCGTTCCACTCCGGCGATCAAACTCCCCGCCCACGGTTGCCTCGATAAGGTATTGATGGCCGTGTCCCCCGGGGTTGTTGCATTTCCCGTAAAGCGCCAGGTTCTCTTCCGCCGAAGCCGATTTCACGTGTAAACGATGCGCCGCCGAGAACGGCATGCGCATTCCCAGAAAGACGCCGCCATCCTGCCATGCTTCAGCAAAAAAATCGTCTCGCTCATGAAGACGAACGCGGTGAGCAGGCCCGGCGGACTGGCTGCGTTCGAGAATCAACATTGCCAGCGTTTCCGTAGTGACGGCCTTCCCCGCCAGCGCAGGCACATCGGCGTTTAGATTCCGATAATCCAATTCGGAGCGAATTGTCCGCAGACAAGATTCCACGTCATCAAATCGAACCAGCGGAGTTGCAGGATCGAATGACCGGCGCCGAAAAGTAATTCGGCACTTGTAGTTGTGTCCGTGAATCCTTGTAGCTTCACCAAACAGCCGCTCATTTTCCGCGGCGCTCAACTCTGGCGAAATCGTTCGACCACCGGCGGAAAACTCCAGCCAGTAATTATCGTCCACCGAACCGTCGAAGTAGTAAGTCGCACTGCGGCTGTCCGATTCGCGGAGATGACATGCCACCAGTTGGGCCGACGCGCCGCGAAAGCGTTCTTCCACTCGAAGAAACAATTCCCGGGCGACGTTTTCGGTACTCGGCACAACCTTGGCAAACGCGCGGTTGTCGCAGTTGAGAAATTTATGGTCGAAACCTTCATGGAGGACTTCGCCGGCCCGCTCCTTGATCTCGCTGATGTTCATCAGCATGCCGTTCACCGGATCAACCGGGCCGGTGAAGATGAAACCAGGCGACGTAATTGCGGCCCGTGCCGAACCTTGCCGACGTTTCGGGGCCAAAAACCGCGCGATTTTCCTTTTCGCTCCATTCCGGGACAAACAGCCGGCGCGAAGCTGAAAACTCCAGGCGCTTGCTGACCGTCAGCAGCATGACGGCCGTTATTCCTTGAGCAGGGCGAGGAACTCCGCGCGGGTGCGCGCGTCTTCCTTGAAAGACCCGAGGAGGCAGGAAGTTTTCATGACCGAATTCTGTTTCTCGACGCCGCGCATCATCATGCAAAGATGCTTCGCTTCCACAACCACGGCCACACCCGTTGGATGCAGTGTTTTCATGAGAGCGTCAGCGATTTGCACGGTCAGTTGTTCCTGGATTTGCAGACGCCGCGCGAAAACGTCAACGATACGGGCGACCTTCGAGAGGCCGATCACTTTCCCGTTCGGGATATAGGCTACGTGCGCGCGTCCAATGAACGGCAGCAGGTGATGCTCGCACATGGAATAAAGCTCAATGTCTTGCACGAGAATGATCTCGCTCGCGTCGGAAGAAAAAATGGCGCCGTTGACGACCTCGTCCAGGTTTTGCCGATACCCGTTCGTTAGAAACTCAAAGGCGCGGGCGGCGCGATTGGGCGTTCGGAGCAAGCCTTCGCGTTCCGGATCTTCGCCGACCGCTTCCAGGATTTTGTGAAACGCTTGTTCCAGGCTGGCCAGCTTGGCCGCGCCGCATGGCCGAATGCTGGCCAATCGGCGTTCCGCTGCCTGCAATTCAGTCTCGTGATTATGCACTCTGCTGAGCCTCTGAATTAATCGAGCCAGCTCAGCGGATATTTCTCATCGTCGAGCTTCAGAGCTTCTTCGGTGAGCTCCAGGGTGTGCTGCGTGTCGAACATGACCGCCAATTCTTCGGTGCGCAGCGCATCCTTGCTCGCCATGATGGTGCCAGGATGCGGGCCATGGGGAATGCCGCGAGGATGCAGCGTGATCGAGCCACTCTCGATTCCGCGGCGCGATCCGAAATTTCCGCGCACATAAAAGAAGACTTCATCGGCTTCGACGTTGTCGTGCACCCACGGAATCTTGACTGCTTCCGGATGCGTATCGAGCATTCGCGGAGCAAAAGTGCAGACCACGTATCCGCGGATCTCGAATGTTTGATGGATCGGCGGTGGCTGATGAACCGTGCCGGTGATGGGCTCGAAATCCGCAGCGTTAAACGTGAATGGATATAAATAGCCATCCCATCCGACGACATCGAAGGGATGATGGGCCATCGTCACTCGAGTGAAACGGCTCCCGTCTTTGACGAGAACGTCAACGTCTTCCTCTTTGTCGACGGTCATCATTTCGTTGGGCCCATGAAAATCGCGCTCGGAATACGGCGCGCCCATGTTGATTTGGCCGTCGTGATTAAGGTAGCGCGCGGGAATACGCACCGGGCCGACTGATTCCAGAATTAGATAATCTTCTTCCTCAACTTTATCTGGCACCAGCCGATAGGTGATGCCTCGCGGAATGACTATATAATCCTCCGCGCGATAAGGCAGTTTACCGAAAAGGGATTCGACGACGCCGCCGCCTTTGAAGACAAAGATAATTTCGTCCGCCCCGCCGTTTTTATAATACTCGAATTTGTCGTAGGTCTTGGCCGGCCGCGCCCGATACGCGATCATGTCCTGGTTGAACACCATCGGAATCCGGCCGGTGTAAAGATCGCCGCGCCGCGGAATATCCGCAGTCTTCAGATGATGATGGCGCAACGGACTGTCGGTAACTTTTTTCGGCTCCCAATGTTTGATCAACTCGACGTTGCGGACCCGGGTAGGCGGCCGCAGGTGATACATGATCGAGTAAGCCTCATCAAACCCTTGCGTGGTGATGACGTGCTCGTAGGCGATGCCTTCGTTCTTGTAACTCGGCCCGGAGCCGTTCCGATGAAACCAGATATGATGCTTCCGCGGAATTTTCCCGAGCTTCTGGTAATACGGCATAAACTAGAGATTTCCCCGGCGTTCCTGTTCTTTCTCGAGCGCTTCAAAGAGCGCCTTGAAATTTCCTTTTCCGAAACTCTTGGCGCCTTTGCGCTGAATGATTTCGAAGAAGAGAGTGGGCCGATCTTCCACCGGCTTGGTGAAGATCTGAAGCAGATAGCCTTCATTGTCGCGATCGACCAGGATGCCAAGGCGCTTCAACGGCTCCAGATCTTCATCGATGTGGCCGACGCGATCGGGCAGCTCATCATAATAGGTTGACGGAATGTTGAGAAACTCAACGCCCCGCTTCTGAATTTCGGTCACGGTTTTGACGATATCGCCGGTGGCGATGGCCACGTGTTGAACTCCTTCGCCATTGTAGAAATCGAGATACTCCTCGACCTGCGACTTCTTCTTGCCCTCGGCCGGCTCGTTAATCGGGAATTTCACGAAGCCGTTGCCGTTGCTCATTACCTTGCTCATGAGCGCGGAATATTCCGTCGAGATATCCTTATCATCGAAGGTCAGGATATTTCGGAACCCCATGACATCCTCGTAAAATTTCACCCAGGGATTCATCTGGTTCCATCCGACATTGCCTACGCAATGATCGACGTAGAGAAGCCCCGTATCCGGCGGGTTGTACTTCGATTCCCATTTCTCATAACCCGGCATAAAGGCACCGGTGTAATCATTGCGTTCGATGAACAGATGAACCGTATCACCGTAGGTATGAATACCGCTCATCACGACTTGGCCGTGATCATCCTTGAGCGTTTTCGGTTCGAGATAACTTTTGCCGCCGCGTTTGGTCGTTTCTTTCCAGGCGGAGGTCGCATCGGGCACTCGCAACGCCAGCACTTTCACTCCGTCGCCGTGCTTGCGAACATGATCAGCGATTGGTCCTTCTGATTGCAGCGGCGTCGTCAGAACAAAAGTCAGTTTGTTTTGCCGAATAACATAACTCGCCTTTTCCTTCACGCCGGTCTCAGGCCCCGAATACGCAAGGCTCTGGAAGCCAAAGGCCGTTTTGTAGAAATGGGCGGCTTGTTTGGCGTTGCCGACATAAAACTCAACGTAGTCCGTTCCTTCCAGCGGAAGAAAATCAGCCTCGGTAGCCGGGGCTTTGGTGGGAGCAGCAACTGTAGTTGGCATAGTTAACCTCCTCAGAAAGGCGCCTTAAGAGCGCCATCCTGGAATATAAATCGCGGTGACACAGTCGCAAGGCCGCCTATTGCCTGAAAAAACGCCCCGGAGCCCGAGTATACGGCGAGCTCCGCCAAAATTATTTCACTGAGTGCGTGCGGCTTACACGCATCAAACGCAGATAATCCGAATAAGTGGAGACAAGCGCGCGTCTCAAATGCGCAAGGTTAGAAGAATTAAACATTAACAAAGGGAAATTAACATGAAAGCATTGCTAGCATTGATCTGTGCCACAGCGTTCGTAGTCTCCGTCAGCCAGGCTCAAACGAGCTCGACGACAACGACCACGTCGGCCGGCGGCACGACTGAATCAACCACCACCACCACCGAAGCCAACGGCACGATCACGGAATATACCCCGGGTTCGTCCATCGTTCTGAACACCGGTTCAGGTGAGCCGACTCACTACCGCTTCAGCAAGACCGTCACCTACGTCACCCCGTCAGGGAAAGTGATCGAGGCTTCACGTGTGAAAAAGAACTCGAAAGTTCACGTTCACTACATGAAAGAAGGCAACGACATGCTTGTTGACCGCGTGATCGTCGACGACGTCGATTAATTGCAAATCAGGTAATTCGAAAAAGGCACGGCGACACCAGCCGTGCCTTTTTTGTGTACCTCGGCTGCTCGAAGCTACACCAACTTGTCGCGTAGAGCGCGGACCTTCAGGCGCAGCGCGTTCAAGCGAATAAAGCCGGTGGCGTCATCCTGATTATAACCGGAGCCATCGCCTTCCATGGTCGCGATGTCGGGATCATAAAGACTCTTGGGGCTCTTGCGTCCGGCGACAATGATATTGCCCTTGTACAGTTTCAATCTGACAACGCCCGTAACATCTTTCTGTGTCTCGGTGACGAACGCCTGCAGCGCTTCCCGTTCCGGCGAAAACCAGTAACCGTTATAAACCAGAGAGGCATATCGCGGCACCAGGCTGTCGCGCAATTGCATCACTTCGCGATCCATCGTCAGCGTCTCGACCTGCCGATGAGCAAAATAAAGAATCGCGCCGCCGGGAGTCTCATAGACACCGCGGCTTTTCATTCCGACATAGCGATCCTCCACGATGTCGACCCGGCCGATGCCATGCTTGCCGCCGAGCTTGTTCAGTTTCTGCATCACGGCTAACGGGCCAAGCTTGCCGCCATCGAGGGCCACGCAGTTGCCATTTTCGAATCCAAGCTCGACAAATTCAGGATCGTTAGGCGCATCCTCCGGAGAAACGCTTAATTTATACATGTCGCGCATTTCCGTCCCGCTGGCGTCGAACCATGGATCCTCGAGCACGCCGCTTTCAAAGCTGATGTGCAGAAGATTGCGATCCATGGAATACGATTTCTCGACCGTGGCCGTGACCGGAATGGAGTTGCTCTTTGAAAACGCAATCATCTCCGCGCGACCGGGAAATTCCTTTCGAAATCGCTCATCCCGCCACGGAGCGATGACTTCGAGTTCGGGAGCGAGGGCCGCGACGGTCAACTCGAAGCGCACCTGATCGTTCCCCTTCCCGGTGGCGCCATGTGCAATCGCTCCCGCTTTCTCCGCGCGGGCGATCTCAACCATGCGCTTGGCAATCAGCGGACGCGCGATACTCGTCCCGAGGAAATACTGACTCTCATAGATCGCCCCGGCCTGGAACATGGGAAAAATGAAATCGCGGGCGAACTCTTCGCGCAGATCGTCGATGTAACATTTGCTCGCGCCCGTGCTGCTCGCTTTCTCCTCCAGACCGTCCAGCTCTTCTTCCTGGCCGATATCGGCACAGAACGCGATGATCTCGGCGTCGTAGTGCTTCTTCAACCAGAGAAGAATGACCGACGTGTCCAAGCCGCCTGAATATGCCAGAACGATTTTCATGCAGAATAGCTCATTGAAATTGAGATGACGGTTGTTTCAACCTTCATTGGCTAGCGGCTTAAGCCCCAATAAACCTCCAATAATCAAATTTCCAAATAGCCCCAAGCTCTCGTCATTGAGTATTGGCGCTTGGAATTTCTCTGGATGTTGGTGCTTGGAATTTGGAGTTTCTAATCCCCAAAACAAATTTCCACATCCCGCGCAGTCTGCACCATCTCACCGTTAGGCGGGACTAGCCGGAGACGGTTAACCGCCTCTGCTATTGAGACGTGCCGCATCTGGTAATTTTGATAGCTGACCATGGTTCCAAAATGGCCTTCGTTGGCCAATTGCACCGCCTTGACACCAAACCTGGTGCCTAAAATCCGGTCGAGCGTGGTGGGCGCGCCGCCGCGTTGCAAGTGACCGAGCACGCAGGTGCGCGTTTCCTTGCCCGTCCGCGCCGCGATCTCACGTGCCACGATGTCACCGATGCCGCCGAGCCTGAACTCTCCCGATTCCATATCGCGTTTGATCTGTTGGCCGTCCTTCGCCTTGGCTCCTTCGGCCACCACGACTAACGAACTCAGATCACCGGCCGCGTCTCGCCAGCGGATCGCTTCGGCGATCTTTTCGAAATCGAAGGGAATTTCAGGAATGAGAATCACGTCGGCCCCGCCGGCTATTCCTCCATGCAAGGCGATCCACCCCGCATGGCGTCCCATGACTTCGACGACCATGACGCGCTTGTGGCTGGTAGCAGTGGTGTGCAATCGATCGAGCGCGTCCATCACCATGGCTACGGCGGAATCAAAACCGAAGGTCATGGCCGTGGCTTCAAGATCGTTATCGATTGTTTTCGGTACGCCAATGCAATCGATCCCGGCTTCCTGAAGTTGCAGCGCGGTGGTCATCGAGCCGTCGCCGCCAACGATGATGAGCGACTTAACGCTGAGTTGCTTCAGCACCTCGCGCGCTTTTTCGATGACGTCTTCGGCCACGATGGCACGATCCCCCGCTCCGATCTTGGCAATGAAATGGCCGCGGTTCGTCGTCCCGATCATCGTTCCGCCCTGGGCCATGATCCCGTCCGTGCTGTGACGATCGAGGATGACAAAATCCCCGGGAGGCAGGAGGCCCTCGAAGCCGTCACGAAAACCAACGACTTCCCAGCCGAGTTTTTCCGCAGCCAGAACGACCCCGCGCAAGACAGCATTCAGCCCAGGGCAATCCCCGCCACTTGTTAAAACACCCACGCGCGGCTTCATGAAAAACGGCGCTGAAATTTACAGCATCTTTTCCGGCTGGACCAAGCGACCGGCGCCAACCCATTGCTCGTAAAGGTCCCAGCCCTGGCGAACCAGTTGATCGCCCTCGGCAAACCGATTGGTGCTGCCGAGGATAACGATGATGAGATGACGCGGATAAACCGTCGTCATTTGGCCCTGTTGAACGACCTCCGCGTCCTTGTTTGCCGATAACACCAGGCACTCGCCGGCTTTGGCGGTTTGTCCGGTCTTCACGCCGTCAATTCCGTCGCGTCCAAGCAACTCGTTAGTATTTCGCAGCATGTAATTTCGTTTGTGCCCGGAATCGTCGAAGGATATTTGGCGCTCCTTTTGTGAAACATAGAACCGGAACCCGGCCTTGTTCATGGCATAGCGGGCCAGACGCGCCATGTCTTCGGCGGTCGAAAATGGCGTCGGCTTCACGTTCTCGTCGATCCCATGAGGATTCACGAAGCGCGTCCGTTCCATTTTCAGTTGCTTCGCCAGGGCATTCATCTGGGAGATGAAGGTATCCACGGGCCCGAATTTCTTGTCGCCAGCTGCCGGCATGAGCGACTGCAGTTTTGACCCGACGTGTGCCGCCAATGTGTAAGCGGCAATGTTGTCCGACTGGACAAGGGCCGCATAGAGAAGATCGCGTAATTCAATGCGATCGCCTGGACGGAAACCGATCGGGTTCTCCCTGACACCAGTAAACGCTTCCGGAGGAATGGTCGCGACCTCTCCGACACTTCCACCCTTGTGTTCGGCCCAATCAAGGACGACCGCGGCGGTGGCCATTTTTGTCAGGCTGCCGACCTGGCGCTTATCCTTCGATTTCTGCTCCTGCAGGATGTAGCCGGTCTTGGAGTCGATAACGATGTAGGCCTGCGCGGCCATCGCCAGCTTCGGGCCAGCGATTACGCAACAAGCTACGATTACGAAAGAAAATCGACGAAAAGAGATCACGGCCGGCTGGAACGGCAGCACCTTAAACGCCGGGTCACTATTGGCAACCCTAATCGCGCTTCGAGCCCGCTGCTGTCGGGGAAGCGACTCGCTTCCCAGCAACTATTGCAGGACGACGTCCGAAGCCTGCCCGAACTTGTACGGATTGGTCGAAAGAACGATATATGTCCGCTGTGCGGCGTTGCGCAGATCGAAGTGTGTCGCTTTCCCAAGACCGCTCGCGCGGAGAGTTCCCAACTTGCCCTGGCCGCGGCTTCCGCCCGCCATGTCGAATTCATAGACCACTTCACCGCGGGTCACATCAGTGACCTTGACGTGCAATGCCAGGAAAGAACGACCGGCGCCGAAATTACCGAAGAAGAATCGACCAAGCGGGCTTCCCCCATCGACGCGCTCGAACCTGCCTTCAACCAACCAGCCGACGCGCGGCGACTGATGCTCGTTGATAATGCGTGCCGGAGCGATTCTTTCGAGCTCCTGCTTCATGTCTTCCGCCAGCTCCACCGGAGCCAGCGCCTTGCGGATGGGCATTTCACCCTGCGAATTGGCCTCGTCGCCCTCAAAGACAGCTGTATCGATGCAAAACGGCCGGATGTAGATCGCACTCGGATTCGAAGCGCCAACTCCGCAATTTGTCACGCGAACGCCGATGGATTTGAAGTCCTTGGCGTCGATCGGGCCAGCGGCCTCACCAGCCGGCGTCGAGACGTCGGTCTTGGTGACGTTCATGTCGGCGCACGAGCAAAGAAGCAGGCCTGAGAAGAGAGCGATGAAAGGTTTCATATTATATTTAAGGCGCGATTTTCCCGTCGGTTTCATAACAGGGCCATCAGCGGCGCTCTCCTGCTGCAACTCTCGTGCCCCGCAAAAGGAAAAGGCCCGCCCGGGGGGCGGTCCCTTGGACCAGTTAGCGGCCTGCAGGACGCGGGCCGGCGGTCTCCCGGGCTCGCCGAACCAGCAGCCGCAGAATGACATAAGCCGCAATCGCACAGGGAATTGCCAGGAACATGGACCCGATTAATGCGGGCCAAATCAGGTGGCTAAACACCCGCCAGTGAAATATGTGCCCCAGCCGAAGCCGCTCGAACGGATCGTGCATCGGCGCCGGCCGTCTGAGGACCCAGCAGCCCAGCTTGTATTCCACAAAATAAATTGCCGGCATGGCGAAGAAGAGCACGTCGTGCAATGTGACCGCGATCACCGCAGCGATTTTGTTGCAACGACAGACCCACGCGACTGCTATCGAGAGTAATGTCTTCAAACTCAAGAGCGGCGTAAATCCGAAGAAGATTCCGATAGCCGATCCGAGGGCGATCGAGTGCGGCGTATCGGCGATCGCCATCAGGGTCATGTGATGATCGGCCAGCCACTGCTTCAGGTGGGCCATCGATCGCGGCAATCGTGGACCCTCTCGAAGAACACGCGGAATACCTGGCAAGATCTCGGGCATGGCTCGGAAACGTTAATCTAAAAGAGCTCTGGTGTCTCAGAAGGCGTCCGCACGATTTGTTTCAGGGCTTTGCGCAAGCGCAAAGCCGCGCGCGGAGCGTAATCAAGCGCGTTGTTATTGAAGACCACGTGAACCTCCTCGGCGGTCGCGGCCAATTTGTTCGCCCGCTCGGCGACCTCCTCTATCTCGTCGCCGCTGTAGTCGTAGTTGAACCGGGCCGCCACCGTCTTGCCCGTCTTATAAGCAGTCGCATCGCGACCGTGCAAGCGCAGGTAAGCCACTCGTGGATTGGTGACTTCATCGACGTCGGACGGCATGACCGTAAAATGCTCGTCACGCGGCGCGTCAACGCTGACCAAGGTTGCGTGATGGCTACGCAGAAATTTCACGATCGAATCGAGTTCCGCCGGCGCGGTCCAGTTACGGTTCCTGAATTCAACTGCGATCGCATAATCTTTTAGCCTAACGAGTAGAGGTTCGAGTTCCGTGAGTTCATGTTTACGCGGTGAAAACGCTGGGGACAACTGGAGAAGTAAAACTCCCAGTTTGTGGTCTCGTTTTAGGATACCGGCTACGGCGAGGAAATATTTCAGCAGTTCATCGCGCAAAGATTCCGTGACGACAACGCGACCGGCCTCGTCCGAGCGGGCTGTTTTTTGCAACGCTGGCGGCAGCATTTTAGTCCGGACCGCGTGAAACGAAAAGAGCTGATGCAACTTTAGGTCGAAAAGGAACTGGGACGGAGTCGCCGCGCACCAGCGCTCGACTGTGCGTGCGTCGGGCACTGCGTAGAAGGTCGAGTTCACCTCGACCATCTCAAACTGTTCGGCATACCACTGGAGACGTTGATGCGCCGGCATCCCTTTCGGATACCAGCGCTCAACGAAACCGGGGTCGGTCCAACTGGCTGTGCCGACGAGAATCCTGCTTTTTTTCACGCCTCCAGATGACCTCTTCAATTCGCCTACACTACATCAGGAATTAGAGCCGGAAGAGAAGCCAGTCGAGCCGGGCGCCACGCCTTAACGCTTCCGACAGCGAGTCGCCTTACCACCCTTTTCCGACAGGGCCAAAAAGACCCGACCCTTGAGCGAGGTTCACCGACCAACGCCTTCCAATTGAGGGCGCTCCTTGGTAATTGCATCGTATGACTTTCAGAACGTTCGTTTTGCTTCTTGGTTTGCCCTTGGCCGGATGCGCTCAGCTGGGCTTGCCCCGTCGGGATGTCGATTTTTCAAACTACGACGTGCCGCTTTACACCCAGGTCACAAATCACATCAAAGCCAAAATTTCGGCTCGCCTTGGTGAGGGGAATAATCCGCGCGATCGGTTTTTTATCATTCCGTTTGCCTACCAGGACCGCGGGAACCACCCGGAACATTCACACTCGTTTATTTCTGTGATTCGAGTCCTGGCGGATAACAAGCAGCCCAGGCTGACGCCTGGTCTGACGGTTCGAGGGGCAGAGAATCGTAACTTTGAAGCCTTTACCATCAGCTGGCTGCCGAGCGATTTCATGACTAATCCCAATCTGTGTGTCTTTGACGGCCCGGCTAGCGAGCTTATTCCCCAGAACAACAAGTGTCCCGTACTGCCCGGCCGAAACTTTACGCTCGCGGAAACGATCAAACTAGCGGTGGATCAAAAGAATGCGGTAGCCATGTGGGGACCTTATGAGATCAAAGAGGCCGCGTTTGATCTCGCAGTGAAGCGCAAAAAACTCCTCGACGGAGGAACGATCAAGTATCGCGCTGACGACCGTCTTTATCGAAAAAACAAAGTCGCGATCAGTTGCTTTCATGCCATGGCCGGGTTGAACGAGCTTTATCCAAATGGCGGACTTTTCGGGACGGGATTTCTGATGTGGGGCTTCAATGGAACCGTCAGAGTGCTGAAGGAATACACGGAGAAAGCGAGTAACAAGCACTTACTTCTCGAGCCGGTGGACGTTAAGAAGGATCGTTACGGCTTCGTCTACGCGACAGCGCTAAACGGTAAAGTCCCTTATGATCCGCTGAGAAATGGCGCGTTCGCCTATCACGACTAACGTTTCTGTCACACATCTGGCCGGGCGTTCGATTGGGCGGAGATTACACTTGTTAGGCGTGCTGGGAACTGTTTATGCGCTCCGACCAGACGCGTTCGACAGACTCTGCTTTTTCGCAATCGCACTTGCAAAAAACACGCGGACATCCAGCGTTGCGCGGATGAAACATCCCGGCCGCGCTGATTTTAGGTGGTTGCCGATCGCGCTGGCATCGCTCGTCTTGTGCGGTGGCTGCTCGATCGTACCTCGGCCGGCTAAGCTCTCTGGAAACCGCGCCTTCATTCACTACTGGCCACCGAATCCAGAGAGCAAGCGGCTAAGGGTCGCGGTTAAGGATAACATCGACACGAAGGGCGTGATTACGACCGCCGGTTCGGAGATCTTTGCCGTTACTCACAAGCCCGCGACCAGGGATGCGGCCTGTCTGGCAATCGCGCGCCAGCGTAACGTGCAGATCGTCGGCAAAACCAATCTGAGCGAATTCGCCGTCTCGCCCTCGGGGATGAACGAATATTTCGGAACGGCGGTGAATCCCCTGCGGCACAATTTGATTCCGGGCGGATCCTCATCTGGAAATGCCGTTGCCGTGGCTTCGGGAATGGCGGACGTGGCTATCGGCACGGACACGGCCGGCTCAGTTCGTGTGCCGGCTGCCTGTTGCGGCATAGTCGGCTTAAAGACAACATTCGGTTTGGTTCCACTCCAGGGCGCTTACCCGGTTGAGCCCAAGCATCTCGATACTATTGGCCCGATGGGGAAAGACATCGCTCGTACGGCTGAAGGCATGGACCTTCTGGAAAATGGTTTCGCGGCCAAGTATGCGGCGGCCAGGGCAGCCAAGCCCACCGCCGGGAGTATCCGGGTCGGACGGCTCAAACTGAAAGGGACAGATCGAAGAATCGATCAAGCAATCGACGCCGCCCTCGCCAGAACGGGATTCCAAGTGGTCGTCCTGGACGAAAACCTGATCAAACAATTCGAACAGGCGAAGACGGACGGCACCACCGCTGCCTCAGCGGGTGCGTGGATCAGCAACGAGAAATTTCAGCTCGCCGTGACGGCGCGAACCCAGTCGGTCCTTCGGCTCGGCGAGATAAACAACGCCACGCGTTACCGCGGCGCTTTGTCCAGGCGAGGTGCGTGGCAGCGGGCGCTCAGCAAGGCTTTTGAGAAAGTGGACTTCATCGCGTTGCCAACCCTTCAAAAAAATCCGCCGGAACTCCCACTACTCAACCTGAGAGTAGGAATTCGGGAAGCACAGATGCTTCCTTTGCAAAACACCGCCGCAGTCAATCTTGCCGGCAACCCGGCGCTGGCCCTCCCAGTGCCGCTGCGCGGCTCGAAGATCCGCGTCACGAGCCTGCAATTAATCGGGCCACGCCTTTCCGAGGCGGGCCTTCTCAATGCCGGCCGGCTCGTGGAAGACGCCGTAAAACTTCGTTAGGCGAAAGTTGTCCCGATCAGTGCGAAGCACCGGCCGCGGTAAAATCGGCATCGGTGAAATTCGCGTCCTGGTCGATGCGCGCGCCATTGAATTGCGTCACGCTATTTTTCCGAGGCCCGTGCACCGTAAGATTGGCCGGAATGGGATTGTGTTTTTCGTCGCGCGCCACCCGCGTGACATCGATGCGGCGGATCAACTCGCCGGCGGATGAATATTTTTCAATCCGTAACGGAACAAAACGCCGGGGATCAATCCAGCTCCGC
The DNA here is from genome assembly GCA_963824205.1 of uncultured Verrucomicrobiae bacterium. Lineage (GTDB taxonomy): Bacteria > Verrucomicrobiota > Verrucomicrobiia > Chthoniobacterales > UBA10450 > JBBRDU01. Next base: position 276,519 of record CAWGOG010000004.1, read on the forward strand.
ACCTTGGCGTAGATCGACATGGAAGAGTTGTCGGGCTTGGACTCGAGAATCTGACAGTTCACTCCGTTGATGACTTCCACGCCGACGATCGTCTGCTTTTTCCAGGCAAAGAAATTCTCGACCGCATCCTGATATGATAGATCGCTGTCGAACAGGCCCTCGCTCATTTGGGATGACTTGAGCGTACGAACCGGCTGTTGCGGAACGATGATCGAGCCGGTCGCCGTACCCTGCGCCTGACGCAAGATGATCGCTTCGCCCTTGTGCTCGTCCGGCCAAAGCACCTGATATACAAGATCGGTGGCCGTTTTGGTGCGGCGTTGTTTGATTTGAAGCTGCAGAACGCGATTAGCGCCTCCAGGTGATTGCACTTCGAGTTTGGTGCGGATCAGTGCGCTTCCCTGACTGGTCGCCTCGATCCGATCGGCCAGTTCCGCGGCGGACAGCTTAGGCGCCGTCGGTTCTTCAGCGCGAACGCAAATGGTAGAGAGCGCCGCAGCGGCAAGGGTAACGATAAAGGAAGGCTTCACGGATTAAAGTGCCTCATCCGGCTTGCAACGCCAGGCTGGGCATTAACCGGGAGCTGCGCCAGGCGGGATAGAGCCCGCTAATGATTCCAACGAAAACTGCGATGACGACAGAAAGTCCAAGGAGCGGGAGGCTGAGGTCCGGCTGCAGAAGCCCCCGAATAGCGGGCGTGGCCCCCAGGACCTGGACGCCGATGGCTCCGATGGCCACGCCAACGGCACCGCCAAAAAGACCGAGCAGCGCGGATTCGTAAAGAATCATCTGCATGATACGGCGGCGCGTCCAACCAACCGCGAGCAGCACGCAAATTTCATGGGTTCGCTCAAAAACGGTCATGAGCATCGTGTTCATCACGCCGAGAACACCGACAAGCACGGCCAGAAGAGAAGTGCCCCAACTCATGGCCCGAACCATGCGATATCCCTCAAAGTGGCTTAGATGCTCGCTCACGGTAACGGCGCGGACCTCCGGGACTGTTTGCTGGATCAGTTGGGTCAGTTCCCGGATCTGTCGCTCGCTCGTCGAAGGAGTCACGCGAACGTCGATGGCGTTGATTTGGTTGGGAGAGCCCATGATTCCCTGCAGGAGCGGCAAAGAAAGAATAACCGACCCGTCTTCAACGAGTGCGCCACCTTTGACGATTCCGACAACCTTCAAAGACTTGGTCTCAATCTGGATTGGATCACCGACTTTTTTCTTGAGGATTTCCGCCGCAGTCTGGCCCAAAACGACTGCCTCTTCGGCGGCGTCGTTGGGCATGCGTCCGGAGACAATTTCAAGATTGTGCCAGGTAAATCCTCCCCACTCGCGGGCGGAAAGAATCATCAGGTCAGAGTCTTCAATACTGGTCACCTCCACGAGCTGATTGCAGGTCGCGGCGATACGCGGAAGGCTGGCGATACGATCGCGGACAGAGGCATCAAAGGGCTTGGGCGTGAGCGAGCCGCTTTTGTTACTGACGACGATATCGGTTCCGCGTGCCTTCAGGCCTACCTGCCAGCTTTTCTCAAAGCCGCGCGACATCCCAACCAGGGCCACGACCGCGGCGATGCCAATGGAAATTCCCGCGAGGGTCAATCCGGTGCGCAAAGGCCGGCGCCAAAGACCGCGAATGACAACGGTAAAGAAAGTCATGTTTTGGTGTCCGACACAATTCGACCGTCCTTCATGCGAAAAATCCTTCCCGCGCGCTCGGCGATCGTCGGGTCATGAGTGACGAGCACCATGGTGCGGCCTTGTTCCTTTTGCAGCCGGATAATGAGATCGAGCACGGCATGCGCATTTTCGCTGTCGAGATTACCCGTCGGTTCGTCCGCCAAAAGCAAAGAAGGCCCGTTCGCCAGACTGCGGGCGATAGCCACGCGCTGACGCTCGCCTCCGGAGAGTTTCGAGGGAAAATGATCCAGCCGATGCTCGAGGCCAACCAACTTGAGCAATTCGAAAGCGTGCTCGCGCCGTTCTGAAGCCGAGCGCTCGGTTTCGAACATCGGAATCTGCACGTTCTCAGAAGCGGTGAAAGTTGGCAGAAGGTGAAAGGCTTGAAAAATAAATCCAATCTCGCGCGCTCGGTAGGCCGAAGGATTGGGATGGTCCGGCAGCGAGCTTCCGCGGTAAAGGAGGGTTCCGGAAGTCGGTCGATCCAACGCCCCGAGTAATTGCAGCAGAGTCGATTTACCGCAGCCACTTGGTCCGGTGATGGCGACGAAATCACCCTGGTTGATGGAAAAATCGACTCCGCGCAGGGCTTTGACGTGTCCGTCGTCGAATTCGCGGGTCAGAGACTTGGCCGCGAGAAGGGCGGCGTCGCTGGAAGCAGGCTGTATCACTTGATTGCGCTTGTTAGGCCGGCCACAAATGAGCTGGCGTAATGGAGAGCGAACGAACCTGCTCTTCTAAATTCTCCTTATCAAATGGTCTGCCACTGCGGCCCGACGCGCGGATCGGCCAGACAGCGCATCACGTCCATTAATGCGTAACGATAACCTCGGTAGGGCATGCGCTCGCCCGGCTTGGTCGGCTGCAATTTCTCCACGTGCTGCGGCAGGAAGGCATGGGGGAGGCCGGCCCGTTGATGATGCACGCCATGAAACGGTTCGTGCAACAGGGTGAAAGCAAGCAGCCGTCCCAGCCAGCTCTTGGCCACGATACTCCGGGTCGAACCGTTGACCGTGTCGCCCGTCATTCCCACATGTTCGATGTACTTGCGCCAACTCTGCAAATTAGCCGCCAAAAATGCCGGGCCGAGATGCATCCAGAGGAAATATTTCCACAAACCGAATGCGGTCACGGTCCAAAGGAGCAGAGCCCAGATCACGGCAGTCAGCGCCAATTCCGCCCAAATCCGGCGACGAATGCGCTGGCTTCGAACGGGAGTCGAGGAACCGAGAAAGGCTCGCAGGAAAACGAACGGGCCATAAAACAATCCGAAATTCAGCTCAAAAAACGCCGCCAAACATCTCTTCCACCGTGGAATGTTCGTGTGGGAAAATGGCCAAAATTCCCAGTCACGTTCTGTCGCGAGATAGGCATGATGCGTTTGATGAATAACGCGGTAGAGACTGAAGCTCATCAGGCTCAGCGTGCCAATCACGATCCCATCGAACTCATTGAAACGTCGATTTTTCCGGAGAAGCCCGTGAGCCGCCTCATGCAGGCCGATAAGGAGGCCGTGCATCAAATGGCTGACTACCAGCACCATCGGCACGGCCAGCCAGATCCAGCCGCGATAGACCGCCATCGCGAGAATGACTTCGGCCAAAACCAAGCCGAAAACGAGAAGTTGAAACGCACCCCGCAAGACCCAATGCGGCTCGTGCATCTCACTAAACTCTTCATCGATAGAGGCTTCGTTCATGCGGTTATTTCAACACTTCAGAGATGCGAATCTCCGGCGAACGGCAGACGCCCGCCAGTACTCGCTGAAATATGCCATCGAGGCTTTCAATGTCACGTGGGGAAAACAGATTCTCCCGGAAAAGCCACGCGATTTCCAGACCTTCGCGGTCTTCGGTGATTTCGCACGCGAGTTGGAAACGCGGTGTGCCGGTCGAACGCATGCTCAGGTGCGCGGAAAGATTCGGCAGCGAAATCTCCGGCATGGGATGATTCTGCAACGCAAAGCGCACTTCGAAAACTGGGTTGTATCCCTCCTCCGATTTCTCGCCGAGCGCATGGGCCAACTCGGCAAAAGGCATGGAGTTGGCAAACGAATCGACCGTCAGCCGGTGACTCGAACGCAAATGATCGGCCGCAAGGCGTGATCGGTCGACCTTCCCGCGCAAAGGTACAATGCCGGCATAATATCCCATCGTGTCTCGCGCTGTTTGCCTGGAGCGATTCGCGACTGGTGTCCCAACGACGAGATCATCAAACCCGCTCCATTCGGCGAATGCAATTTGGAAGGCCCCGAACAATGCGCTGAACAACGTCACGCCCGTTCGACGAACCAGTTCGCGGGTCTCGTTAGTAAGAGCGGGACCGATTGAGGAGAGCCATCGCGTCGCCGGCCCCGGAGGGATCGGCGAGGCCCACATTCGGCGCGGGTTGGCTAACTTGGTTCTCCAAAACTCGGCCCGCTCCTGCAGCATTTCCGGCTTCCAGAAAGCGCGTTCGGCCGCGCCCCACGCCGAGTAAGTCTGCGGGACCGGCGGCAGAGGTTTCGAGGATCCCAACACGACTTCGAGGTAAGCGGCAAAGAGATCCTGAACCAGAACGCCGAGGCTCCAGCCATCGGCAATCGCATGATGAATCGCGAAGACGAGCACGTGATGATTGGCCGCGCGGCGCAAATCGACCACCCGATAGAGTGGTCCCTTCATCAAATCGAACGGGGCGCGAAAAATCTCCGTGGCCAATTCTTCAGTCTCAGCGTCGCTCGACGTGACTTCACGAAAATCAAAATTGATTCCGCAATTCCTGCGAATCATCTGCAGCGGACCCTCTTTGCCAGGAAGGATGGAGAGGCGCAAAACTTCCTGACGATCGACCACACGTCCGATGGCAGCGCGGCATTCGCGCTCAGTCAGGGGACCGTGGATATCGATCAGGCAGCAGATGTGATTCGCGTTGTTCTCGACCTCCAGTGGAGAGGCTTCCCAGAGTTCCCGCTGTGGAAGCGTCAGCGGATGAAGCTGTGCTTCACCACTATCAAGCCATTGTTTGAGACGGGCGCGTGGATCGACTGGCATGGCACCGCGATTGCACGAGACCTGGCCTAACGAGCAGCGTCTTCGATCGTCTCGGCCTTCTCCGAATCCGATTCACTGCCGAGAAGACGCTCGATCTCCTCGTCAGACATGGCATCCAGATCGACTGCACTGGCCGCTTCGGCTTGCACCGCTATCGGTGCCGACTCTGCGTTAACCTCAGCGCCACCGAGATGGCCGGCGATTAGTGATGCGATCTGACCAATGGTTCGCGCCCTCATGAGACTGGTTGGCGGTAAGGCCACGCCCACGGCCGCCTCAAGCGACGTCTCTATTTCGACACCCATCAACGAATCCAGGCCAAGATCCGTCAGCGGCTGGTCGTCACGCAAGCTGTCCGGCTTCACTCGCAAAACGGAACCAACGGCTTCCCGCACGGCCTGACAGATGACAGTCTGTTTTTCGGCGGGCGAGGCCGCATCAATCCGGCTTCGCCAATCACTGGTGGTACTGACTGATTCCTGATTTTCGAGGGTCGCGAAAATTCGCTCCAAAACAGGATTTTCCTGCATGCTTCGAAAGAATTGACGCCATTTCCCCCAATCGACCCGAATCGAAATCGCCTGTGCACTTCCAGCGCGCAGGAACGACTCGAGCAGGGCCGTCGCTTCGCCTGGCGAGATCTCCGTTGTGCCCTGCCGGGCAAGGAAATCGGCCACACGCTCGTTACGCGCGACGAAGCCTTCGCCGCCGAGCACGCCCCAATTTACGCTCAGCGCAGGAAGGCCAAGTGCCTGACGATGGTGCGCCAGGCTGTCGAGAAAGGCATTAGCCGCGCTGTAATTTCCCTGAGCCGGATTACCAAAAATACTCGACACCGAAGAGAACATGACGAAGCAATCCAGTTTCAAATCGAGGGTTGCCTGGTGGAGGAGCCATGCGCCGTCTGCCTTTGGTCCGAGGACGGTCCGCATCCGTTCGGGCGTGAGCGCCGCGAGCGGGGCGTCGTCGATGACCATCGCGAGATGAAAGAGACCGCGCAGCGGTTGCGCAGCAGACTTGATCTCCGCAAAAAGCCGCCGCACATCACCTGGCGCGCCGACATCCGCAGACACAACGCGCACTTCGACGCCGCGCTTCTGCAGGTCCTCGACAAATTTGCCAGCCTCCGGACTAGAGGCGCCGCTCCGGCTCGTGAGCACAAGGTGACGCGCGCCACACTCAACCAACCATCGAGCAAGCACTTTACCGTAGCCACCGAAAGCACCCGTGATGAGGTAATATCCGTCCGGCTTGACTTCAAATCCCGGAGCGGGCAATTCACCACGCCGCGGGACAAAAGGAGTCGGGAATGCGACCACAACCTTGCCGATGTGTTTTCCGCCCGCCATGAGTCGAAACGCAGAATCAATGCGGGAGGCAGGAAAGGCCCGGAAAGGAAGCGGCCGTAACGCACCCGTTTCGACCAGATCCGAAATCTCCTCCAGCAGCTCCCTGGTCAGCTTTTCGTTACCATGGAAAACCGCATCCATGGCGACGACATGGAATGACGCGTTGTTGCGCAGAGGCCGGAGCGGAATGCGCGTGTTTTGGTAAATATCGCGTTTGCCGATCTCTACGAAGCGGCCGAATTCGGCGAGGCAGGAGAGACCCATCGGGATGGCGTCGCCGGCGAGTGCGTTCAAAACAACATCCACTCCTTTGCCATTTGTTATCTTCATCACCGACTCAGCAAAATCGCCGCGTCGCGAGTCGATCACGTGCTTTACGCCGAGAGTTTTGAGCAAAGCGCGTTTGCTTGGGCTGCCGGCGGTGGCGATCACCTCCGCGCCAAGATGGAGCGCGATCTGGATCGCGGCCATTCCGACGCCACCCGCGCCCGCGTGGACAAGGATGCGCTCGCGTTCCCGCAGTCGCGCCACGTTTTGCAGCGAATACCACGCGGTCATGAAAACGACCGGTATCGTTGATGCCGCCTCGAATGTCAGATCTGCCGGTATCCGTCGCACGTCTCCCGCACGCGCGATCGCATGGGTGGCAATTCCAAAGACGGCCAGTCCGAACACACGATCTCCTGGCGCCAGGTGCATGACGTCCGAGCCGACCGCTTTAATGATGCCGCCGACTTCATCGCCAAAAATTCTCGCATCCGGAGCGTCGCCTGGATAAAGGGCCAGTGATTTGAGCACGTCGCGGAAATTCATTCCGGCCGCCTTCACTTCAATCAAGACCTGATTCGGGCCGCATAGTGGCAATTCGAACGGAGCAAAATGGAGCGTGTCGAGACGACCGCGCTCGCGGGATTCCAATCGCAACGGTTGAATCGGATCGAGCCACTGCTCGCGGGACAAGTGGCCGCGGTCGAGTCGTCGAACGTAGCGCGCTTCACCTCGCAAGGCGATTTCGCGTTCCCCGTCTTTGCGAGAAAGCTCGTTCCAAATCAATGTCGTATCCGCCGAGGACGGTTCCGGAGGAAGATCGATGGCACGACACGTAAGGTTGGAATATTCGTTCAGAATAACGCGCATCAATCCGATGCTTGGCGCTTGCGCCACCGCCGTCGGTCGATGATCGCTGCCGGCGGGTTGAGCGTTTCGGGTTACCAAGTCCAGGCGCAATTTCGCCGCGGGCGCGTTGGATTCGAGCGCCTGGGTGAGATGAAGCAGTGCGTCCAGATTGGTCGCCATGTCCGCTCCATTGACACGTGTGTCGAGATTCCAAAGGTACACGATGCGTTCCGGCGTGGAGCCCTGGCAATTCTTGAGGAGGTTTTTCCAATCTTCCAGCGTTCCCGGTCGCAAGGTAAAGGCGTCGTCGCCATCGAACTCGAAATCCTTTCCCGGTCTGGCAACGCGGCACTTGGCGCCAAGTGCGCGCAACCGCGAAATCAACGTTTCACCCACTCCGGAGGCATCGGCGAAAACGAGCCATGACTTCTCCTCTGGCGCTTGCAAGGGGACCTGACCCGGCACCGTAGCTCCCTCGTAAGACTTGCGGGCCAACAGACCGATCTGGCCCTCGCCTCCAGTTGGGCCGATCAAACCGGGCAACGAAGCCGTCTCAACAAAACCAGTTTCCTGCAGCACCGCTTCCCATTGTGCTCTCTTCAGTAGCGGTTGTTCTGGCCGCAGATCGCGATCGGTGAATCGCCACCAGCCGCTCGTTAGTCCGAAAACACTCTCGGTCCAAAGTTGAGGCGTGGCAGTGTCCATGAAAATGAGACTGCCGCCGGGAGCGAGCAGCCCGTGCAAATTCCGCAGCGCGTCACGCACATCGCTGACAGCATGCAGCACGTTGGTCCCGATAATGAAATCGAATGTCCCCGCTTCGAGTTCCTGCGCGGCCGCCGGTTTTTCAAGATCAAAAATCTTGAACTGCACTTCCGGAAACCCCGCCAGCTTTTGCGCTGCGCCGGAGAAGAACGCGGCTGAAACATCGCTGAATGTGTAGGAATGCAGGCCGCGCTCCAGGAGCGGTAGAACCTGCGAGGCCAATCCTCCCGTGCCCGCTCCGATCTCCAGGATCCGGAGGCTGCGTCCCTCAGGCAAACTTCGCGCTGCCGTGCTCACGGCCGCAGCGATGGCTGCCAGCCAATGGCTGGTGAAAAGACCGTCGCCATAAAAGTGATCGAGTAACTCCGCACCGATCCCCGAGAACAAGACCTGCACCGCGTCCTTTTCACCGCGCAAGATCGAGCCCAACTCAGCACAGTTTCCTTCACAAAGGAGCGCCTCGGGAAAATGCGCCGGATGCTTCTCTATATAGTTGCGCAGAACTTTCTCGGCCGAGTCGGCCGCTTGCGCAAAATCCGGCGCCGCCTCGAATCCCATCTCTTTTCTCCGGAGCAAGCTGTGCCTAACGAGACCGGTCATCAACCGCTCAAAGACCGGTCCCATTGCTGGCGCTATCTGAAGCGTCGCGTCATCAAAGGGAATATTTGTGGCCACGCCCATTTCCCGCAGCCCGCGCGCCAGTTGTGCGGCAGCCAGATCGTCAAGGGCGCAAAGCGCCGCCTCGAGCTCGGATTGGCCGCGAACATCGACCACATGGCTAAGTGCGCTCTGGGCCGCGGCCTTCAACTGATCCAACGGGAGCGGCGCCAGTGCCGGTTTGGGCGATTCGTCAGGCACTCGTTGCCAGGCGACATGGTATGCTAAACCGCGCGTGCCGCCCGGCGCGCCAGAGCGGCCCGCACCGGAAAGGCTGATGGCTCGAAATCCATCCACCAGCACGCAAGCCTTACCTTCCTCATTATATAGAGAGATGTCCCCTTCGAGGAAGTCGTCGCCAAACTCTCCGACCTTTGCCGAAACGCGAGTCGAGGCGCCGGGTGACTCGAGATAGAGAATCCGGCGAAAACCAACCGGCAGCTTCATACGGGCCTGGCGACCCTCGACGGTGGCCGCTCCGGCGGAGAACACCTGAAGGGCTCCGTCGAAAAGGACAGGGTGCACGGCATACTCGCCAGCCCGGACAGATATCAATTTCGACAGAGCGACGCGTCCCGCCGATTGGCCGGCGCCGGCTGACAGTTCCTGAATCGGTCGAAATTCCTCGCCGTAACGCAACCCAAGGTCGCCCATGTGGCGATAGAATTCGTCTACTACCAGGGATTGAGCGCCGGCAGGCTGAGTCCACTTTGAATCAACAAAGGCCGACTCCGTGCGCTCACCACGGAGCGTGCCCACGACGTGGAGTGACCAGGTCACGCTTTGTTCGAAACGGCTTTGAATGGCAAACGTGCGTTCGTTAGGCGAGTAGGAAAACTCGATTTGAACCCCTAATGCCGGATCCGGCAGAATGAGCGGCTTGCGAATTTCGAAGTCCTCAACCACAAAGGGATGTCCCTCGAACAACTGGACGCCGGCTTCCAGGGCCATCTCGACGAACGCCGCCGCTGGAAAGATCACATGGTTTTCGACCTTGTGATCTTTCAAAAAGGCCATGTGACGGGAATCCAGCCTAACGACCCAGGTGGGCATCGCGCGCGGCAATCGAATATCAAACAGACCTCGCCCACCCGGTGCGAGTCGGCCATCACGGGCATCGCTCGACTCATGCCACCAGCGCGCCTTTTCCCACGCGTAAGCCGGCAACGAAAGCAGATGACGGGAAGGCGTCATCGCGGAAAAATCGAGCGCAACACCGGCGCGGTGGAGACTCAGAGCCGTCTCGAGCATGGATTCAAATTCACGCTCGCGACGAACGGAAGAGATCGTAACGGCTTTCTCTCCGCGAGCCACGAGACATTCCTGCGTCGCATGTGCCAAGGCCGGGTGGGCATTCAGCTCCAGCCAAACATCGACGCCGAAGTCGGCCAGCGCGGTCACAGCCGGGGCAAAACGGACCGGCTCGCGAATGCCCCGCGCCCAATACGCCGCGACGCAGGCTTCACCCGCACAGCGATCGCCTGTAACCGTGCTGAAAAAAGGAATTTCGCCCGGCTGCGGTTTGAGATCGGCCAGGGCTGCTTCCAAGGCCTCCGAAGCCGGTCGCATGAGCGGGTGATGAAACGGATGATCCACTTTAACGAGTCGCGCGAACGCGCCTTGCGACTCCAGTTCGGCGGCCATCGCCTCGAGTGAAACGCGCGGACCGGACAGCGTGATAGAACGCGGCCCGTTGAAGGCTGAAATCGTGACCGTTCGATCGTGTCGCGCGATCAGTGCCAGGGCTTCCTCCTCAGGCAGTCCAACCGCCAGCATGGTCCCCTCTCCTCGGGCGCACGATTCCATGAGACGCGCTCGCAAAGCGACAATGCGCGCCGCTTCTTCCAACGGGACGATGCCGGCGATACATGCGGCCGCGATCTCACCCACGCTATGGCCGATGACGGCTGATGGATGCACACCCCACGATTTCCAGAGCGCCGCAAGCGCCACCTGCATTGCAAAAATGGAGGGCTGCCCAATCTCCGTCCGTGACATCTGGGATGTTTCTTCGGAGCGATTCAGTTCTTCGAGAAGAGAAAAGCTAGCCCACGGAGAGAGCGCGGCGTCGCAACGCTCCATCATCTCGCGAAAGACCGGCTCCTGCTCCATCAAATCGCGGCCCATTCCCCACCATTGCGGACCTTGTCCGCTCATGATGAAACCGATCCGCGGTGCTTGCTCCCGACGCGCTGTGAAAGCGGCGCGGATTTTCGGGCTCTCTTCTTTCTTGGCGAACGCGTCGAGCTCCTCGGTTAATTCCGCCCAACTGGACGTTACCAGCGTCAACCGATGCGGATGATGGTTCCGCCGCACGCCTAACGAATAGGTCAGATCCGGCAGGATCGGCGAACAGCCGTTGGCGTTGGCATGTTCCTTGACCCAGGCGCTCAAATTCGCTGCTGAGACTCGAAGCGAGGTTTCCGAACGCGCCGAAAGCATCACTGGCCACGGCCGGGAACCGGAGATGGCCGGAGTTTTCTCCGGCTGATGCGACGGTGGTTCGCCTAGAATGACGTGGGCGTTCGCCCCACCGAATCCGAAGGAGTTGACGCCGGCCATGCGCTCAGCCGTCCCATTCGGGAAAGACTCGAGCTGAGTCGGCACGCGCAACTTGAGTTTTTCAAAATCAATGTGCGGATTCGGCGTCGAAAAATGGAGGCTCGGCGGAATCTGTCCGTGTTTGAGAACGAGCATCGCCTTGAGGAGCCCGGCCACGCCGGCCGCGGTTTCCAAATGGCCAAGATTGGATTTTATGGAGCCTATTGGCAGCGGTGCGTCGGCCGATCGATTCCCGCACAGAGCTTCCGCGAGAGCGTGCGCTTCGATCGGATCTCCCACGGCTGTCCCGGTTCCGTGAGCTTCGACAAATCCGATCTCCTCGGGCGCGATCCCGGCATCCCGGCAGGCATCTTGCACTAATCGCGTTTGCGCCTCCGGGCTGGGAAGCATGATGCCGTTGGTGTGTCCGTCTTGATTGGTCGACGTCCCCAAAATCACGCCCTGAATCGGATCGCCATCGGCGATCGCCCGAGAAAGCCGCTTGAGCAGAACCATGCCGGCGCCCTCGCCACGCACGAATCCGCTGGCGGAAGCATCGAAGGCCGCGCACCGACCCTCGGGCGAGAGCATCCCGGCCTGCGAAAATCCGATAAACCCGCCGGGCGTAATCATGACCGTGACACCGCCCGCCAAGGCGGCGTCTCCACGCCCGGCCCAGATGTGCTCGCAGGCCGCATGAACCGCGGTGAGGGCGGATGAGCAGGCCGTATCCATGGCAATGCTCGGGCCGCGGAGATTCAGGCAGTAGGAAATTCGATTTGCCGCAATGCTATGCGCGCTTCCAGTCGGTGTGTGAGGCCCGATGGTGAAATGATCAAAGCTCGAGCTTTGAATTCCCTGGTAATCGTTATGCGAGATACCGACAAAAACCCCCAGATCGGTTCCGCGCTCAAAATCGAGCACAAGCCCGGCATCTTCGATCGCCTCCCAGGCCGTCTCCAGGAGCAGTCGATGTTGCGGATCTACGTAAGGAGCTTCTCGCGGCGAGATACCAAAAAACTGCGGATCAAATTGGTCGATAGCGTCAATGAATCCGCCGCGCTGGGTAATGGACTTTCCGGCGACGCCCGGTTCGACATCATAATAGCGCCCCGCGTTCCAGCGGTTAGGCGGTACTTCCACGACGCCTTCACGGCCTTCGATGAGAAGCTCCCAAAGAGACTCCTTGGAACTCACCCCGCCGGGGAAACGGCACCCGACTCCAATGATGGCAATACGTTCTTTTTGCATGGTCGTGAGTTGCCCGACAGGGGCGGACTGATTAGCGCTGCCTGTGAGCAAGTCAAGTCAAGTCAGCTACCCTTCCGCGCGCGGAGTTATGACGTCAATGGAAGGTATGATATTCACGCAGATAACATCAATTCGATTCTAGCATAGCCGGTCCGCGTTGCCGGAGATCATTTTCACATCTTTTATCTTTTGTCACCCTCTGCGATGTTAACTGCATGATGCTTGTCGGGGAATTTTTTTGTTCCAAATCATCTCGCCCCGAGCGTCCCACGAGTAAGCAGGCAGGACTGCGACCCCAATCTACGAAATCATGTGCGGAATCGCGGGATTAATCGATTTGGCCGGCCAGCGGCCGGCCCCGGAAGGCGCGGTCCGGCGAATGGCGCGTGCCCTCACTCACCGCGGTCCGGACGAAGAGGGGTTTCTTGAGCAACCGGGGATCTCACTCGCTTCCCGGCGGCTGAGTATTGTCGACCTGGCCGATGGCCAGCAGCCGATGACAAACGAAGACCGCAGCGCTTTCGTGGTCTTCAATGGCGAATTATTCGACTATGTCGAGCGGCGCGAGGAACTCGTTAGGCAAGGCCACCGCTTCCGGACCCACTGCGATACCGAAATCATCCCGCATCTTTGGGAAGATCTTAGCGAAGGGATGTGGGAGCGTCTGCGCGGCCAGTTTGCCATCGCCTTGTGGGACGAGCGAAAGCGACAACTTCATCTCGGACGTGATCGGTTCGGCATCGCACCGCTTTTTTGGAGCCGTCAGGGCGATTGGCTGCTTTTCGCTTCCGAGATAAAAGGCCTCCTCGCTTCGGGGATGGTTCCACCACGGCCCGACCGCACGGGGCTCGATCACGTGTTCACCTTCTCGGCCATGCCCGGACCGAGAACTTGTTTTGAAGGAGTTCAACTTTTGCCGCCAGGGCATTGCTTGCGGATTACGCCCGGAAGTTCGAGCACCAGCGCCGCGATTGTCGAACGCGCTTACTGGGAAATGGATTTTCCAGCGCAGGGTGAAGAGGAATGGGGAAGCAATCCGGGCGCGTTAGTGGATGAATTCGAACACCTCCTGGTGCAGGCGGTGGAGGAACGGCTGCGGGCCGATGTGCCCGTGGGCTCTTATCTCTCGGGTGGTGTGGACTCAAGCATGATTCTCGCGCTCGCCTGCCGTCTCAAAGGTCCCGCGATCAACACTTACACCGTGCGAGTGAATGAGCCGGAGCTTGATGAACTGAGCGCCGCGAGCCTTTCGGCCCGTCACATCGGGGCTAAACCGCCTATTGTACAGAGGTACAGCGATCGCGATGCGATTGAGAGCTATCCCCGCCTGATTCAAGCCGCCGAAGCTCCGGTGATCGACACCTCCTGCGGTGCCCTGCTCAAGTTGGCCCAACGAGTTCATGCCAACGGCCAGAAAGTCGTCCTGACTGGCGAAGGCGCCGATGAGTGGCTGGTCGGTTATCCCTGGTACAAGGCAGCCAAGCTCTTCGGCTTTCTCGACCTCGTGCCTGGATTGAATCTCAGCTTTTGGGCAAAGAGCGGTTATCTGCGTCTTAACAAAGTCCCGCATTTTTCCCGGAAATGGCGCGAGCGCGTGGAAGGGTCCCTCGGCGGTCCAAACGCCTGGATCGATTCCTATGGGTTACTCGCGATTTCGAAGTTGCGCTTTTATTCCGAGCAGATGCGAGAAGTGATGAATGACAGCCACCCGTGGGGCGAGCTGGGATTTCCTCTGGAAAAAGCCAAGCGCTGGGCGCCGCTCAACCGCGGAGTTTGGGTCGCAGCGCGCGTCCTTTTGGCGGGCCATCTCCTGCAAGCCAAAGGTGACCGCGTAGCCATGCATTCCTCAGTCGAAGTTCGTTATCCCTTCCTTGATGAGGAAATCTTTGATTTTACCGCCAAACTGCACCCACGCTGGAAGCTGCGCGGACTCCACGACAAATATCTGCTCCGTTTGCTGGCCGAGCGTTGGATTCCAAAATCAATCGCTCGGCGTGGCAAGGTCATCTTTCGCGCGCCGCTCGACAGTTTCCACAAGGACCCGGAACCGCCGTACATCGCGCAGCTGCTGAGCGAAGATTCACTGCGCCGAACCGGCTACTTTGATTTCCAGGAGGTCGCGCGCTGGCGCAAAGAATTCCGGCAATTGCGGGCCGGATCGCTCCCTCGACTCTCGGTAGAGTTGGGTCTGGCCGCAGTCGTTGCGACCCAACTATGGCACCATCAGTTCATGGGCGGCGGCCTGGCTGACATGTCGGCAGGGCCGGAAACAACAAGTGGATAAGGGCGACAGCGTTATTTCAATCTTCGGATGGTCAGAGCTTTTGCAGCAGCTGTTGTCCGATCTCTTTCATCTCCACATCATCTTTTTCCTTGTTAGGCATGGCCAGCCCTTCCTCAATGCATTTGCGTGCCTCCTCTTTGCGTCCCATCTGGGCGTAAATGCGTCCCAACTCGATATGATGGATGCATCGGTTGGGATTAATTTCGATCGCCTTTAATAGACATTTCTCAGCAGCTTCGTTAGTCGTTACCGGCAATTCCCCATAGAGCGCCTTGGCCAGAACCCGCTTCACCGGGTTGATATTGGCAAGCGCACTGTTCCATCGGCCAAGAATATGCCAGGCGTTGTCGTTGGATGGATCAAGCCGGAGAGCACGATCCACCGACGCCTTGATTTTGGGCGAGGCGCTCACCTGATCCTTGCTGCCCATCAACGGGAGCATTTTCCCATAGCTGATGGCGGGCGAAAGTTGCGCCTCTGCATTCTTCGGGGCGAGACTTGCAGCCCGATTAGCGTACTCGAGCGAGACGTTGCCCAGTTGAAGCTTCTCTTGTTTTGACGTCGCGTCGGCCATCAAGTGCCGGTACTGCCGTGCGATCCGGCAAAGAAGGCTCACGTTGTCGGGTTCGAGCTTGTTAGCCGGCAGATAGCTTTCGAGCGCCTCTTTGGCCTGCATCTGCTTGTCGAATCGATCGCCTTTCGCGATCAAGGCATCAACGTCTTCTGCCCGCGCCGCCAGGCCTGCGAGGCAAAGCGCCGCGCACAATCCGTAAGCGCGAAAGCGAGGATTCGAATTCATAGATAACCTGGCCGGACTCAGTGCCTCTCTCTTTGCCATTCGGCGCTGGCTTTAATCTTGGCCGCCAAAGGGCCGTACCATTACCTTCCGCCAAGAAAGCGTGGCTCGCCACGGAATTGTGAGAGGCGCCCCTCGCTCTCGAGACTTAAGCAGTGGCTCCAGAGGTAGGATTCGAACCTACGACCAATCGGTTAACAGCCGACCGCTCTACCACTGAGCTACTCTGGATCGATTGCGCCGCTCGATTGAGCGGGGCTGAAATTTGCCCAGACGCGCCTGCCCGGCAAGTAAATTGGTTGCGGGGGCGGGATTTGAACCCGCGGCCTTCAGGTTATGAGCCTGACGAGCTACCAGGCTGCTCCACCCCGCGTTCCTGATCTAGTATGGAGCGAACCGGAAAGCAACCCGGAAAACGGAAAGATGAGCCAAGGCGATTCTTTCGCCGCCTGAGACAAGAGCGGCCCGCGCCGGCGTCTATGAATAGGAACGATGATGACAAATCAAAATGACGCGTCCTCGCCAGAAACTTGAATCCGATCGCCTACCCGAACGCATCCCAACCTTGAAACTATGAAAACGAACGCTGAGCCAAATAATCAGGCAGTGCACTTCAGCCAATCCACCTACGCGATGCTTCTCCGCTCAGAAGACAAACGCAGAAATATCCTGGAGACGGTGGTGTACTCCTGCCTCATGCTCAGCTTCATCGCGGTGCTGATGCCCCTGAGCCACCTGGTCAAGACGGCGGACCACGCCGCTCCGCAGAAGGTTATTGTCGCGACAGTCGATTCGCTGTAGCTGGCGATTGGGACTTTGCGAGCTACCTCCGGCCGAATTCAGCCGCCGATCGGCGTGGGGAATTCTATTCGTCAATGAGTCGAGCCATGCCAAATTACGGCATGAAAATATCCCCCCTATTCTGTCTGCTCACATTCGCTATTACCTTGTCAGCCGGCGCCGCCGGGATCGCCGGTAGAGACTGGCCAAATATGCCCGAGCGAGCCAGTTCGATCCGCGAATTGGCCAGTGCTCTCGACGCTGCCGGTGTTGGCTCGACTCACTCGGAGAAACTGCTGCAGGACGGTCGCCGCTACGTTCTGGTGCTCTGGAAGAGCCCGTACTCTTGCTCGCTTGATGATGTCGTTTACGCGTATTATTACGACGGTTCCTCCTGGGTGAAATTTTACAAGGACAGCGTGCCGATGTGGAAAGGCGAGCCGCGCATTGAGCGGAGAGCGCGAGTCCTCGATCTTGCCGAGGGAGCAGTCCTCCTGCTGGCCAACGACACCCGGCTCGTTTCTCTTGGCGGTGTCCCCAGAGTCAGGACCCCTAACGAGTAAAGTTTTACGCGAGAATGCTTCGACCGTGGCGGTCGCCCACGCGCGCGTAGACCTCCTCGTAGCGGTCCAAAATCTTGCTGGGAGAGAAGGTACGGGCGACATGCTGGCGGCCCTGTTCTCCTAGCTCCCGGGCACGCTCGGGAGACTCCACCACTTCGTCCATGGCCCGCGCCAGCGCGGATGTATCGGGAAAAGGGCACAGCGGATACGATCTGCCTGCCACTTCCGGAATCCCCCCGACCCTGAACGCAACTACCGGTTTTCCGAAGGAAAGCGTTTCCATAATGCTCAGACCGAAGCTCTCGTAATCCGAGGAATAGAGTCCAGCGTCAGCCGCCTGAATAAACTCTTCGACCGAGGTTTCGTTTTGGCCTGATGAGAACGGTTTTCCGCAGGCCGAGTTGATCGATCATTCCTTGGTACGGTTCTGCCGGCCCGCCCGCGAGAATCAAGAGGCGAATCCGATCGCGCGTCCTCATCTCCGCGACCGCTTTCAGAAGGAGATCGATCCTCTTCCCGGGCCGCATGTTCGACATGTGAAGAATAACAAACTCATGGCCGAGACCGAGCTGCGCGCGGACTTCTTCGCGCGAGCGAATGGCCGGCCGTGGAACGAAGAAGTTGTAGATGACGTCGATCTCCCCGGAAACTTTCAATATCTCACGCGTTTGCTCACGCAGACTTTGCGAAACCGCCGTGACCGCGTCGGATCGGTTAAGCGCATACTCAATCGCCGGTCGATAGGCTGGATCCTGACCTAACAACGTTGTATCGGTCCCGTGCAAAGTTGTGACGATGCCGGGCGAAACGCCGGACATCTGCGCGGCCAGGACGGCGGCGAGCGCATTCGGCACGGCATAGTGCGCGTGGATGATATCAAGCGACACCTTCGATGCGACCTCCGCCATCTTCACCGCCAACGGCAGGGTGTAATCAGGACACGGAAAAAGCGTGTGATGCGCCAGCTCGACCAGGTGAAAGTGCAGATTCGGGGTCGTTAGGTCGAGTCGGACAGGCTGGGCGTAGCTGAAAAAATGAACCTCGTGGCCGCGGCCGGCCAGCCCAGCGCCGAGCGCGGTCGCCAGAATTCCGCTCCCGCCAATCAGGGGAAAGCAGGCAATTCCAATTCGAAGACGATCCTGGCTCATTCCTCGCCAATATAAGCATCGCCGGAATCCGCGATCGTTTCGCGTTCAATAAAAGTCACACCCGGTCCGTCCGCCTTGTTGATGTAATCCTGTTCGCTCGCCCCCGAAATATAATGGGTGCAGCCAATAACGCTCTGCATCCAACGAAATCGGGTGTCGCGAGTCGCGCTGACCTGTTCGCGACCGTGAGTTTGCGCGGGGACTTCGACAAATTTGTCTCCGCCCTTGTGCAGCCAGAATTTCCCGTCACGCGCCCGCGCCCGCACAACCTCCCCCTGGTACGGAAGATCGACGAAATAATCCTCGATCGCACAGGCCACAGCGCGGAACGAAGGATCGCTCGAGCGCATGACTTTGATCCCTTCCATCAAACCCATGCTTTCATACATCGCCAGGCAAAGGTCTGCGACCGTTGGTTTGTCGGCGGCCTTGAATTTCTCTGCCAGCTCTGGCCCGACATACGCCGGCAGCTGTCGCTCCATCTTTGCCTTCCAGGCCGGCACAACGCGCTTCAAGTAAAGCGGCGAATAAAGTTTCTGGATCTTGTTCTCGAACTCGAAGTTCAGCGAAGCGCTCTCGCCGGTGGAGCGATCTTTTAGAACCGTGATCGTTTCGCGCGGATCGTGGTCGCTATCGTGATAGAAAAAAACAATCGTCCCGCCAACCTGCTGCTGCAGCTGACGCGCGCTCTTGATCTTGGCGAAGAGAAATCGCTTCGGAAAAATCCCGCACGGCTGCTGGCCGAAACAAATGATGGGATCAGGCATGCGTGATCAGGCCGGGGTCGGCTGGGCGCGAAATATCGTCCGTTGCAGAACCGGCGCCAGCGCAACGACGGCCGCGCAACCGATGGCGTTATACCACAGATAACCAATGCCAGTGGTGAAGAAGAGCACAAAAACCAAAGCCTGCGCGCTCAACCCGGCGAAGAAAACAGCCGAACCGCGAACGTGCCTAACGAAAAAGGCAACCAGAAATAGACCGAGAATGCTGCCGTAAAAGACCGAACCCAGGATATTCCCCGCCTCGATCAGGTTCTCGACCAGGTTGGCAAAGGACGCCACCGCGATGGCGACCAATCCCCACGCTGCGGTAAAAAAACGGGTCGCGACAACGTAGTGACGATCGCTCCGCACGGCGTGACGCAATGGTTTATAAAGATCGACCACAGTCGTCGAGCCGAGTGCATTCAAGGCCGCCGCCGTGGCCGACATAGTGGCGCAAAGAATCACGGCCACCAGCAGGCCGACCACGCCGCGTGGCAATTCCCGCAAAATAAAGGTGATGAACACGTAATCCGATTCCTTGCTCTTCGGGTCGGCGCCGTTTTGATTCAAAACCTGTTTGGTCTCGGTGCGTAGCGCCTGCGTGCGCGCGTCCAGTGTTCGAATTGTCTCCATCTTTTCCGTCGATGGTTCTGTCGCATAAGCCTGCAGCGCCGCCCGTTTCTGCTGGAAGACTTGATCTTCCCTGGCCGCCAACTCGTTTAACTGCGGACCGGCCCCGTGTTCCACCGCGCGTTCGTAGGCCGGCCGATTGAAAAAGACCGGAGGCTTTTCGAATTGATAGAAGATAAAAACCATCGCGCCTAACAGAAGAATGAGAAACTGCAGCGGCACTTTCACGATGGCGTTAAAGAGCAATCCCATCCGACTGGAACGAAGAGAGTCCCCCGCCAGGTAGCGCTGCACCTGCGATTGGTCGGCTCCGAAATAGGAAAGGGCGAGAAAGAATCCGCCAATCGCCCCCGACCAAAACGTATAGCGCTTATGCGGGTCGATCGAGAAATCGACCGCCTGCAATTTATCGAGCTTG
The DNA here is from genome assembly GCA_963824205.1 of uncultured Verrucomicrobiae bacterium. Taxonomy (GTDB): domain Bacteria; phylum Verrucomicrobiota; class Verrucomicrobiia; order Chthoniobacterales; family UBA10450; genus JBBRDU01. The sequence goes on from CAWGOG010000004.1 coordinate 296,299, forward strand.
CCGGCAACCGTAAGCGCGTGACCGAAGGAGATGTTCGGGGCGAGACGGTAAACCACGACACCGAATGCGATGGCCATTCCCGCCAGGATGACCATCATCTGGTAGCGTTGCGTCAGACTAACAATCGTAGTCCCACCCACGACCGTGTAGATGATCACGAAGCCGCCAGCGAGCCAGATGGTGAGGTTCAGCTGCCAGCCCAGAATCGCCGAAAGAATAATTGCCGGCGCATAAATCGTGATCCCGGCGGCAATGCCCCGTTGCACCAAAAAGAGAAAAGCTCCGAGCATCTGAGTCTTTTGGTCGAACCGTTGCCCCAAATACTGGTAGGCGGTGAAGACCTTTAGCCTCTGATAGATCGGAACAAAAACCGCGCACACCACCAGCAGCGCCAGCGGTTGGCCAAAATAATTCTGGATAAAGCCGATGCCGCTTTCGTAGGCCTGGCCCGGCATGGAAAGAAAAGTGATTGGACCTGCCTGGGTCGCCAGCACCGAGAGTCCAATCGTGCCCCAGCGAATCGTTTTGTCGCCCTTCAGGTAGTGCCCTAACGATTCTTTGCCCCGCGTCTTCCACAGCCCGTAGAGAGGAATCGCCAGAACCGTGGCGAAGAGGACCAGGTAGTCGAGCCGGCTCACGAAAACCGGACGGTAAAAAGATAAAGGAGCAAAATCTCCACGGCGAAGAACGCGAGCACAAAACTGTAGGCCCGGATCCAGCCTGACTCCTCTTCGCGCAACTGCTTGGACTCGCTCATCGCACCCCTAACGAAACCATGTTGGCAAAGATGCGATAGGCTCCCGGAACGCCGGCCGGCAGCTGCCGGAACCAGGAATAGCCGGTATAAATGAAATAGCCCTTGTCCACCTTCGCCACCAGCAAGCCGCCATCGAGCGGTTTTTCATTCGGATCGTGGCTCGACAAAATCGGAACCCAGGCCGGGTCCCACTTGTTCGCAAAATAGAGACCGCGTTCCTGCACCCAGCCTTCGAAGTCGCGCGGGCCAATTTTGTTCGGGGTATTCACGATCGGATGATCCGTGGCCAGGAATTTCACTTCGGCCGTTTCATCGGTCACGCGATCCCGTGAGAGTTGCATCGGATACGGACCGAAGTCGGTCGATTTAAGGTCGGCCGTGGTATTGTACTGGATCAAAACCACTCCTCCCCGTTTGGCGTATTCAATCAGCTGTGGAAGCCAGGTTAGGATTCGATCCTGGGTGTTGAATATCCGCACGCCGAGAACAACCGCGCTGAATTGACCCAGGTTTTCAGCGGTGATATCACCATCGCCGAGCTGTTTGACGTTGTAACCGATTTGCCGGAGCGCCGCCGGGATGTCGTCGCCCGCGCCGGGTATGTATCCAATCAGATGTCCGGCGGTACGAATATCTGCCCTAACGAGCTTGGCCTCCGCCGGTGGCATCAAAATATGGACCCCGATGTGCGGATAAGCGATGCGCTCGTGCGAATAGGAGTAATCCTTCCCGCCGACCGAGACGACAGCCTTTAAGATCCCCTGCCCCGCCTGGGCCGGTGGACGAACTTCAAACTCAACCATGATCTCGGCGTTCGCGTTCTTGAGGTCCACGGGAATCGAGGCAGGAATAATCGTCCAACCATCCGGCGCTGAGAGTTTGATTTCTCCTTTGACCGGCCCATCCGACGCCACGACTCGAACACGCACGGCCTTGGAGCGCGAGTCTGGAAAGACGTTTACCGGGTCGAGGAACTCGGCAAAAACAGGCGGTGCCACCACGATCGATTCGCGAACTTCGCCCGCGATCGGGTCGACCGTTTTCAGCTTGGTCTCGAGCGTGTAAACCAGGTCGTGACCGGCGACCTTCAAGTTTACCTGAGCCGGGAACAGCGGCGGATTTGTTGGCTGACCGATCAGTTGCTGATCGTGCACGGCAAATGTTCCAACGGTCGCAGGCTCACGGAGCCAATACGGCTGCGAGTAGGGTCCGCCTTCAGGAACCGTCACGCTCGCTTCCTTGGTGACGAGCTGGTTGGACGGAAGTTCCGAGTCCAGGCGAACCTCGCTTCCCGACGGAAATCGAAATGAGGTCCATTGGACTGCAACAGGTGATCTCCTGATGGCCTCCAGTTTGACGGCGAGGGTTTGACCCGGACTAACGATGGGCGTTTCCGTGAAAGCCTCCATGTGCAAACCAAGACATGCCGCTACGATCTGATCGATCTCGGCTTTCTTCTGGGGAACCCAGTCGTCGTCCTTGAGTTTATCGAGTTCGTCGCGCGCTTCCAAAAGGCCGGGCACTGAAGCAGCCGGATCCTTCGGATTAAAATTCGCAATGACCGTGGCGATCTTCGCCGCCCCTGCCTCCGAGCCCGATACCCGCTTCCAGGTTGTCTCGACGCCATCGAAAAGGCCGCCATTCATCGGTTCGCCCGCGAGCAATTTGAAATATTCTGTCCGATTCCCGCGCCGCGCTGGACTTCCGACGCCCTGGCTTTTGTTCATGCTGACACTGGCCGCGGCCAGCTCGGTGTAGGATTTTCCAAGAAGAGCGTTATAGCCGCCCGCTTCCATTGTCGTTAGGCCAGAGGGATCGAATGGAATATTTCGATTTTGGAAAAAGAAGGGCGACGTATTCCAGGCCAGACGCTTCGGTTGCCATGGCTGAACCAGCGAAAGTTGTTCTGGGAATTTCTTCGCGTCCGCCGCGGCCGGGAAGGCTTCGGTGGCGAGTATTGCAGAGGCCGTGTGGTGCCCGTGCGTCAGCCGATCCTCGGGACTGAAGCGCGTCACCACGACGTCTGGCCGAAATTTACGAATCACCCAGACGACGTCCGAGAGGATCTTGTCGTGATCCCAAAAGTGCAACGTTTCCTCCGGATTTTTCGAGAAGCCGAAATCGACCGCGCGGGTGAAGAATTGCCGGCCGTGATCCACACGCCGCGCCGCCAGAAGCTCCTGTGTCCGGATGACCCCGAGTTTTTCCCGCAGTTCCGGGCCGAGGAGATTCTGTCCGCCGTCCCCACGCGTCACTGAGAGATAACCCGCATCATAAAGCGAGCCGTTAGACCAAAGAGAAATCAGAGTCGTATTTTCGTCGTCAGGATGCGCCGCCAAGTACAGAACTCGCCCGAGGACGTTGAGCTTTTCCAGGCGAAGCTGAATCTCACTCGCATCCATTGAGTCCGGGAAAAGCGGTGGAGCTGTCGCAGCAAGCGACCCAAACGAAAGCATCGCGCTTAACGAACCAGTCATTACGCAGACGAAAATCGCCCTCACCTTAAAAATAATGGGACGACACGGAGGTCGTCCCTCCATGCAACACGAGGTTTTTTATGCACGTCCAGCGTAGCGTGGAGGGACGAGCTCCGTCTCGTCCCACTATTCCTCACGCTGGCATTCCCTTTCCACCCCAAGCTCAGGATCGCAGGTGCCGGCCTACTTGTTAATGTCCTGTTTCGCCTGCAGCCGGTCGATCAATGGTTGCAAGGCCGTTTTCTGCGCATCCGGTGCGAGAGCCTGTGCTTTCTTCATTTCATCAGCAGCCCCGGTGAAATCTCCCGTGGAGGATTTCAGGCGCGCCTGTGCCAGGTGGCCGTAGAGTTCGTTCGGCCAGCGTTTCGCAACTTCCTTCAGAATATTGAGACCTTCGTCCAATTTCTTCGAGTTCATCTGGCGACGGCCATACGAATACAGCTGGACCGAGGTCGCCTTCTCCATTGCCTTGGCCCACGTCTTGTTCGCTTCGTCATCCTTATGAAGCGCCTTCAGCAAATCGACTTTCGTACTTAGATTATCGAAGCGCTCCTCGTTAGCGATCGACATGTCGGCCCACTTAAGTCCTTCCTCAAGATTGATGTTGTGCGTCAGGCAAAAGGTCGCGGCTTCATCGGCTGATTGCCAGGTGAACTGACCACGCCCTTTCATCTGCGCTTCGATGTTCGCCAGGGCCGTCTGATCGGTCACTGCGATCTTGAACGGTACCGCCAATTTCTCCCATTTCAGAGTGACCGTGGCCGACGTCGGCTTCAGGTCTTCAAATTCGTACTCGAGCGCTTCTTCGTTGTCCTGAAGAGCGCGGGGCTTGACCGTGACACGCAATACGTCTTCGTCCTGTTTGTAGCTATAGCTGCCCCAGCCTGTGGTCGTTTTGGAAAAAATAACCGTCCAAGTGTCGGCGGTTGGAATCATGTGCAGACCATAGGTTCCTTTGGGCAACGCCTGGCCTTCGATGGTTACCGGATCTGTCACCTCGAAAGTTGTGTTCTCATTCGCGCCCGCCCGCCAAACCTGGCCATAAGGCACAAGAGCGCCCCAGATTTTCCGGCCGTTAACAAGAGGCCGATGGTAATCAATGGTCACATCAGTCAGCGCGATGCGTTGTTTGATCGTGGCTGCCTGGCTGACGTCAGGAAGATTGAGATCGTTCTGCGCTTGCGCGTTGAAGGCAAAGGCGACCAGGACCAGCAAGACGCTAAACGGCTTAGTGCGAATTAGTTTCATAGAGACGAGGGATTGGTCCTCAACTCTTGCCAGAATTCAGGCGGCTGCCACTAGATAATTTGGTGGCAACCAGAGTTTCGGCTTTCGAAAGCCACCCGCCCGTCGCTAGATAGAGGGATGATCTCCCATAATCTGGCAGGCGCTCTCTACGTCATGCAGATCCTGTCCTCCGCGTTTCTGGCCGTTCTTTTTCTGCAGTCGGGCATCGACAAGGTGATTGATCGCCGCGGCAACCTCGAATGGCTCAAAGGGCACTTCGCCAAGAGTCCGCTGGCGAAAATGGTCCCGGCGATGGTCGCGTTCATTACCGTCTTCGAACTCGGGGCCGGGGCACTCAGCGCAGCGGGGTGCGTCCTGCTTCTCCTGAAATGCGGCTCTGTCTGCGCCTTTTTCGGTGCGGTCTTGTCGGCAATTGCGATCCTGGCACTCTTTTTCGGCCAGCGATTGGCCAAGGACTACGCCGGCGCCGCCGTGCTGGTTCCCTATTTCCTGCTCACCTTCGCGGCGATCTGTCTCCTGGCGACATAAACGCCGAGTTCGCAAGAATTGCCACCTGAACGGTCTGCCGTTTGCCTAACGAAACCAGCTCAGATATTGCTCGCCGGAGTGTTCGCCACAATGGACGCTTGGCTGTCCTGGGCCAGGATCGCATCGACATCGGCAACGAATCCAGGAATGAAGCCCACATGTTTGGCGGTGCGCCACCAGACACTGCCGCGCGCTGTCGCAAGCAGACCCTTCAGGGCCGCTCCGGCGGTCAACTCGAACGTTCCCTTCGGAAAGACACCGCGTTGGGTTCGGTCCCAAATGTGAAAAGCGGCCCAGGCGTTTTCCTGCAGCATCTGCTCCAGCCTCAGCTGGTCGGCAGCATCCAGAACACGCTCTCCGTTTAGACCAGCAGTCATAAGCTCAGCAATGTCGCGATGTTTGGCGATGGCCATGCGGATCACGGTCCACTGCGCCATGGTGGAATTATGCTCGTTACGCTCGAGCGCGCCGGTGTTTTGCCTGACTTGTAAACCGACAAAGACCAGAGACACCACCACGCCAACCGAGCCGACAATTTGCGCGAGCGAAGATAATTGTTCGAAAGTCACAGAATTAAACGGAGAGTTTGAAGGTTATGATTTCGAAAGCGCCTTGAGATTCTTGCCACTCTTCCCGCGAAGAACAGCCAATACTTCGGCCAGGACGCTGACTGCGATTTCGACCGGGGCGTCCGCGCCAATATCCAAGCCTAACGGGGCATAAACCTCCTTGAGGCTCTCTTCGCTGACGCCGCGTTTTCGCAATTCGTCGTAAACACGCTGCACCTTACGGTTGCTACCGATCATCCCGATATAGCCGGCACCTTTGATTTCCAAGGCGGCCGCGAGGGCTTCGCGATCGAGTTCGTAATTGCGGCTGACCATGACGATCGCTTCGTCGCTCTTCCACTGGCGGCCGCGAATAAACTCAGGCGCGTCCTTGTCACGCACGGTAACAATTGGGCGCGGCAGGTTTGCCGTCATTTCAGAGCGCTCCTCGATTACGGTTACAAAAAGACCGCATTCGAGCGCCAACCGCGCGATCGCCTGAGAACAGTGCCCGCCGCCAACAAGAAAAATCGATTCACTGAGAAGCTGCGGTTCAATGAGCAGCGTGACTTCGCCGCCGCAAATGGCGCCGAACGATTCCGGAGAGGTTTCGTGCAATGGATAAGTCTTGAGCAGCGGCTGCTTCGATTGCATGGCTTTGGTTGCGTCTTCGATCACCAGGGCCTCAAACTTGCCGCCGCCAATCGTGCTGCTGAACGTCCCGTCGGCGTAAACCAGCATTTTCGAGCCGGCTGCCCGCGGAACCGAACCACGCGTCGCCGCGACTGTGACCAGGGCGCACGATTTTCTCGCCTCTCGCGCCGCGATCAGTTCATCGAAAAATGCATCGGTCATCTCTCAATGGTGGCTTCGATCTGGCCATGCGGCTCGTCGATTGGCTGAAAGATCTCGTTGTGGTTCTCCATTTTAAACGGCGAAAGATCGATCAGCAGGCAATGCTTGTTAGGCATGGCCATTTCCAAACGCGATATTTCCGGGCACACGGCCAGCGCAGCTTCACCCATCTGGTAGAGCGAGGTTTGGGCCGACGGACTGAAGGTTTCCGCGAAAACTCTCAGCATGGCATCGAGCACTGCCTTGTTGGCCTTGCGACAATCATCCGGCAGCGCCGAAAAAGTCCAGGTGGCCGTAAACGACGTCGCGAGAATCCGATCTTTCGTAGGACGCAAGGTGGTAAATTCATCTTTGACGTATTCCTCGAACCCGGAGCCGGTCGATTTCAAGATGATGAGGTCGCGCACTCCCGCCTGCACCAGCCGATTTTTCCGACCAATCTCGACGTGAGCAGTCATGCGCGAGCCGTCGTTACCCAGAAACGCGTGCGGTTGACCGACCCCGTCGCTCGTCATGCGCGCCCAGTCGCGTTCCGCGATATCGATGACGGTGCTCTCGACCTGGGGATAGCGTTCGAGAAAATGCTCTCCCAGCGCGATGGCGAAACGCTCGATCTCATCACCAAGCTTTTGTTTCGCCAGAACGTTAATCGTGTTCTTAACCGAATCGGTCGCGACCACCTTGCTGTTGTCGCCTTCGGTATAGGAGGATTCGAAATCACCCTGAAGCAGCGCTTTCACATCGATGTCCTTGATGCGGTGCGTTTTTCCTTCGCGAAGGATCTTCAAAACGCGGACCCGCGCCTTTCCGTAACGATGACTAGTCAGCTTAGGCATTGCCTCCTGTGCTTAATTGATTTAGTGCGATAACGCGATGTTAAACATCGACAAGGTGAACACGCTTGAGCGGCACGAATTTACCCGTGTCTTTGCACCCCTTTTCGAGCACTCACCCTGGATCGCGGCACGGACCGCCGGGAAGCGTCCTTTCAACGATCGCGCCGATTTTTTGGCCGCACTTTGCGATACCGTCATGAAAGCAAACGACGAGGAAAAGCTTTGCCTGATTCGAGCGCACCCGGATCTGGTGGGTGACGCCATCCTGACAGCGGAATCGGGCCGCGAGCAGGCCAGCGCCGGTCTCGGCAACATTTCGCCCGAGGAACGGGGGGAATTCCAAAAGTATAACTCATTATATAAGGAGCGGTTCGGCTTCCCTTTCGTGATCTGCGCCCGTTTAAATAAGAAAGAGGCTATTTTGGAGGCGTTCCCTCGCCGCCTCGCCAATTCACAAGCCCAGGAAATGGATACCGCCTTGAAAGAGATATTTAAGATCGCCGATCTGCGATTGAAGGATCTGGTCGAATGAAGCAACCCAGCGCACAACTCTCGAAAAAGCCGCGCAAGGCGCGCACCCTCCCCATATGAGTGTCCTAACAACTCACGTCCTCGACACTGCAAACGGAATTCCGGCCGCCGGAATGACCATCGAAATCTGGTCGGTGGATCCGTCGCGCCTTATAAAAACAGTCAAGACCAATTCTGATGGCCGCGTCGACGCGCCTCTTCTTTCCGGTGAGGAAATGAAGACCGGCACCTACGAACTGGTGTTTGCGGTCGGCGATTATTTCAAAGAGCGCCGTTTCCTCGATCGCGTTCCCGTTCGCTTTACCGTCTCCGAAGCAACCGCGAAGTATCACGTTCCCCTGCTCGTCTCGCCATGGTCATATAGCACCTACCGCGGAAGCTGATGAAGAAGCAGCGAATTACACCATCCAATTTACGAGAAGCACCAATAACCGAAGCTCCAAATTTCCCCTTGCGCGCATTTTGAAGATTGATGTTTGGAATTTCATTGGACCTTGGACGTTGGAGTTTGGTGTTTCCGGCGGATCCAGATCCTCGGCATCTATAGGTTCCATAAAAGTTCGCATGAGCACGCCTGATCCAAAAGCATCCGCGCCCGCCGGTCAGGTCGATCTGGCTTCAGCGCGTGTCGGTGGCGCGACGCTTTTCGCGAATGACGAATTCTTTGCCGAGAAGGAGAATCTCCTCAAACCAGGTCGCGGCATTTTCATCCCGGACAGATACACCGATCACGGCAAATGGATGGACGGATGGGAAACGCGACGGCGCCGCACTCCGGGTCATGACTGGTGCGTCATCAAGCTCGGTTTGCGCGGAGTGATCCGGAACGTGGACATCGACACAAATCATTTTCTCGGAAATCACCCGCCGTTTGCATCGCTCGACGCCGTCGCGATTGAGAAAGGCTTTCCGACAGAAGCATCTGCGATCGATGCACTACCCTGGAGTGCGATTCTTGCGCAATCGCCGCTGATGCCGGGCTCGCAAAATCTTTTCGCCCTCTCGGAAATCGGCACATGGACACACGTGCGGCTCAATATTTTTCCAGACGGCGGCGTCGCGCGACTCCGGGTTTACGGGACGGTTGTGCCTGACTGGACGAAGGTTAAAGCCAGCGAGCTGATCGATCTCGCCGCGGTTGAAAACGGGGGCGTGGCGCTCAAGTGCAGCGACATGTTTTTCTCTTCGATGAACAATCTGATCATGCCGGGCCGCTCAGAAAACATGGGCGACGGCTGGGAGACCAAAAGGCGGAGAGGACCGGGCTACGACTGGATCATATTGAAGCTGGGCCGCCCCGGCAGGATTCGAAAGATCGAGGTCGATACAAACCATTTCAAAGGAAATTATCCCGACAGTTGTACTATCGAAGGATGTTTCGCGCCGGAAGCGAAGGACGACGATCTGGGATCGGTGCATTGGAACGAAATACTGCCGAATACGAAGCTCAAAGCGGATACGCAGCATTTTTTTGAGAAGGAACTGAACCCGGCTAACGAATGCTCGCATGTGCGACTAAATATTTACCCGGACGGCGGGGTAAGCCGGTTGCGGATGTGGGGAACCATCGCCGGCTGAGTCGCGACGGAAACTTCAAATCCAAACTTCAAACTTCGAATGCCAAGTCCAAAAGAGTCGCGCATAGCGCATTCTTTGTTGGAGTTTGGAGTTTGATCATTGGAGTTTCTCCCACGTGCCTGACTTCGATCTCATTATTCGCGCCCAAACCGACATCGGAATCTCGGATGGAAAGGTCGTTGCACTCGAAAAAAATCTCCGCGGATCGGCCACCGGAGAATTCGACGCTACCAGCCTCGTCGTTCTGCCCGGCGCGATGGACGCTCACGTTCATTTCAACGAGCCGGGCCGCACCGACTGGGAAGGTTTCGCAACCGGATCGCGCGCGGCGGCGCGCGGGGGCACCACCACAATTTTCGAAATGCCGCTCAATGCGCATCCGCCGACATTGGATGGTCCGAGCTTCGATCTAAAACTCGAGGCAGCTCGAAAAAATTCCCTAGTCGATTTCGGTCTTTGGGGCGGACTCGTTCCCGGCAATCTCGCTCAACTGAAGACACTCAAGGAGCGCGGCGTCGTGGGCCTCAAAGCCTTCATGTGCAATAGCGGCATCAGCGATTTTCAAAGCATCGATCTGCCAAGGTTGCGCGAAGGGATGCGCATCGCGGCTGACCTCGATCTGCTCGTGGCGGTGCATGCGGAGTCGGAAGAGATGACGAGCCGCCTAACGGGCGAAGCTTTGGCTGCAGGACACGAGAACATCGCCAATTATCTCAAGAGCCGCCCAATCGCTGCGGAACTGGAAGCGATCGGACAGGCAATCGACATCGCGTCTGAAACGGGATGCAAACTGCATATCGTCCACGTGAGCACCGGAGCCGGCGTTCAGGCAGTGGCAGAAGCACATTCCAGGGGCGTCGATGTTACCTGCGAGACTTGTCCTCATTACCTTGTCCTCTCCGAAACCGATCTGGCAGAAATTGGCCCTACGGCCAAATGCGCGCCGCCTTTGAGATCACATGAAGAGCGGGAGGGTCTCTGGAAAAATCTTGGGACCGTCACCACAATCGGTTCGGATCACTCGCCGTCACCGCCGGAAATGAAGCAGCAACGTAACTTCTTCGAAGTCTGGGGCGGAATTTCCGGCTGTCAGCACCTGCTTCCGTTGTTGTTCGACGCCGCCCAGGATCGCTCGCTTTCAAACGAGCGAATCGGCGACCTGACCAGCCGAAATGTGGCCGCGCGATTCCGGATCTCCGGCAAGGGCGGCATCGAAATCGGCAAGGATGCCGACCTGGCGCTCTTCGATCCCAAGGAGAACGAACAGATTTCCCTCGAGACGCTAGAGTATCGGCATCGCCAGACGCCTTATCTGGGGCGAAACCTCCGGGGACGATTAATCCAAACGATTTTACGTGGGCAGACGATTTTCGATCGTGGTAGGATAATAAACCGATTGCCTGGCCAATTGGTTAGGCCGACATACACCTGAACTCCCTTACGCAGATGGCAGAACTCCCCTTATGGCTTCGCACACCCATAACCTGACCGAGGACGAACTCGCTTCCGTCACCGGCGAGCTGAGCGCCGCCAATAAGGAATTCATGCGGCGCTACCCGGGCGAATCGGACCGACGCCAGGCGGTGCACACGGTGTATGGTGGCGCGCATCTTTTTAAGGCTGACTCCGCGCAACGCCTCGGCGAAGTCGCCCTCCGCAGTCTGAAAGAATTCGCGCCTGACGCAGCGACGCTCGCTTCCGCGCTCGGGTTGAAGATTGACCAGCAGCTGGCGCAGAAAATTTACGACCGCATCGTCGAAAAACTCAAACGTGAACCGGTCGAGGATTTCCGCCTCGATTTTGAAGATGGCTATGGCAATCGCGCCGATGAGGAAGAAGACGGGCACGCCGCTTCCAGCGCCGCCGAAGTTGCAGATGGTCTTCGTAAGAAAAGCCTGCCGCCATTCATCGGGATCCGAATCAAGCCGCTCAACGAAGATCTTCGTGAGCGCAGCCTTCGCACCCTCGATATTTTCATCACGTCGTTAGTCTCGGCCACCGGCGGAAAGCTTCCGGATAATTTTGTCATTACCGTTCCGAAGGTTCAGATCCCCGAACAGATGCACGCAGCCGTTCGAACGTTCGCGCTCCTGGAAACAAGAACCGGCCTGTCAACCGGGTCGTTGCGCATCGAACCGATGATTGAGACACCCCAGGCGATTATCAATCACAAGGGCGAGACCACCCTGCATTCCCTGGTCGATGCCGGCGACGGACGCTGCCGAAGCATTCATTTCGGCGTTTACGATTATACCGCCTCCACCGGCATCACGGCTGCCTATCAAGCCATGGGACATCCCGCGTGCGATTTCGCGCGCCAAACGATGCTCGTCTCCATGGCGGGCACCGGCATTCACCTGTCCGACGGCGCGACCAATATTCTTCCGGTCGGCCCGCATCGCGCGGCCCCCGGTGAAAAGCTCACGGCCGAACAAGAAAAGGCGAACCGCGAAGCCGTCCATCAGGCGTGGCGCCTTGGATTCGAGGATAACCTCCACTCTCTGCGCAACGGCTTTTATCAGGGATGGGACCTTCATCCGGCGCAACTCGTAACTCGTTATGCCGCGGTCTATCTCTTTTTCCTTTCCGGATTGGAAAGCGCCGCTAATCGGTTAAAGGCATTTGTCGAAAAAGCCGCCCTGGCATCCCTTTTCGGTGATGTTTTCGATGACGCTGCCACCGGCCAGGGTCTGTTGAATTTTTTCCTTCGAGGACTCGCGTGTGGGGCGATCACACAGGAAGAAGCACTGGCGACAGGCCTAACGATCGAAGATTTTCGTTCCCGATCGTTTTTCAAGATCCTGCAGGCCCGGAGGAAGAAGTGACGCGATTCACACACCGGATCAAATGGAGGGTCGAGCTCCTGCGAGACCTTTGGGTGCCGGCGTCGCAGGAGCTTCGCCCTCCACTGACCTCGCGCGTGATCGACTCATCCTGCGTCCCGCCCTCGTGATGAAGACCGCAATCGAGTTTCGACTGAACGGCAAAGAGGTCCGCGTCGAGAACGTCTCTCCAAACCTCACCCTGCTCGACTGGCTGCGTTCGCGCGGCCTGACAGGATCGAAGGAAGGCTGCGCAGAAGGTGATTGCGGCGCGTGCTCGGTGGCGATCATCGACCGCGACCGCAAGGGAAAGCCCGCTTACCGCGCAATCAATAGTTGTCTCGTTCCGCTGCCACTGATGGCGGGGCGCGACGTCATAACCGTCGAAGGCGTCGCCGGCGACCAACTTCATCCTGTTCAACAGGCAATGGTGGAAAATCACGGATCGCAGTGCGGCTATTGCACGCCCGGATTTATCATGTCGCTGTTCGAGGGCTACTACCGAACCGATTTGAAGACGTCCGGCCAGCTCGACGAGCAACTGTGCGGCAACCTCTGCCGCTGCACCGGGTATCGCGCCATTCGCGATGCGGCCGCTGATGCTTTCGAAAAGCGAAATGGCGCCGATCAATTCGATGCAGCTGCTGACAACGGCGTCCCGACGTCTTGGACCTGTGCGTTATGCGAACGATGACGAACGATTCCTCCGCCCCGCGACCTTGAAGCAGCTCTTCGCGATGATGATGAAACACCCGGAGGCTCGTCTCATCGCGGGCGCGACGGAACTCGGCCTCGACATCACGAAGCGGTATCAAAAATTTCAGACACTCATCTCGCTCGAAGCAATCGGCGATCTTGCGCGGATAGAATCGTCCGAGGCCGAATGGAGAGTGGGAGCGACCGCGACTCTCACACGCATTAACGAACTTCTTGGAAAGGAATTTCCGGCCATCGCCGAGATGTTGCAGTGGTTTGGTTCGCGCCAGATCCGTAACCGCGCGACCATGGGTGGCAATCTCGTGACCGCTTCGCCTATCGGCGACTCTGCGCCGGTGCTTCTGTCGCTCGACGCGCGCCTCGTGCTCGCGTCGGAAGCTGGTGAGCGTGAACTTCCGATCGAAGAGTTTTTCGTCGCCTATCGGAAGACGGCGCTTAAATCCGGTGAAATCCTGAAAACGATCGTGATTCCCAGACTAACGAAGGGGAAAGATGTGCGTCGCGGCTTTTACAAGGTTTCGAAGCGCCGGGAAATGGATATCAGCACGGTGGCTGGTTCTTTCTCGCTCGAATTCGATGACACCGGCGCGATCAGCAATGCGCGGCTTGCTTTTGGCGGAGTTGCGGCCATGCCGATGCGCGCCCGAAAAACCGAAGAAGCATTGCTCGGTCGGATGTGGAACGAGGAGACGCTCAGGCATGTCCTCCCGGTCCTCGAACAGGAGTTCACCCCCATATCGGACGTGCGCGGCAATGCCCTGTTTCGCCGCCGGCTGATTACCAACCTGGTCCACAAGTTCTTTCACTCCGACGAGACCAAGAACGTCTCTGGCGACAAAATTTGTCGTTCGTTAAGCCAGCGCGAGGCCGGCACTCCGCATGAAAGCGGACACAAACATGTGACCGGTGAGGCGATCTACGTTGATGATGTCACCACCGACGACGGAACACTGGAGGTCTGGCCGGTTTGCTCACCCCATGCCCACGCTCGAATCCTTCGCCGCGATGTCTCGGCCGCGCGAGCGATGCCCGGTATCGCGGCCGTATTGGTAGCGGAAGACGTTCCGGGTTTGAACGACGTCGGTGCCGTCAGGCACGATGAGATTCTCCTGGCCGATCATGAAGTCTTTTATCATGGGCAGATCGTCGCCGTTGTAGTCGGTGAAACGGCTGAGGCGTGCCGCGCCGCCGCCGCCAAAGTCGTTGTCGAATACGAAACCCTGCCCGCGGTTTTCACGGCCGAGGAAGCCATCGCGGCAAACAGTTTTCACACCGAACCGAATTACATTCGCCGCGGCGATGTCGAAGGCGCATTGGCAGCTGCGCCGCTGAAGTTCGAGGGCGAGATTTCGTTCGGCGGCCAGGATCATTTTTATCTCGAGACAAATGCGGCCCGCGCCGAACGAGGCGAAGACGGCACGATCTTCATCAGTTCTTCCACTCAACATCCATCGGAGGTGCAGCATATCGTCGCGCATGTGCTTAATCTCCCGATGCACAGCGTGGTCATCGAATGTCCCCGGATGGGCGGCGGTTTCGGCGGAAAAGAAACGCAGGCTGCAATGGTGGCCGCCCTTGCGGCCCTGGCGGCAACGAAAACCGGCCGCAAAGTTCGAGTGCGGTTGAATCGCGACCAGGACATGATGATCACCGGGAAACGCCATCCGTTTTTCGCAAAGTTTCGCGTTGGATTCGATCGCGATGGAAAGATTCACGCGGTCGCGACGGATCTTTATTCCAACGGCGGATGGTCGCTCGACTTATCCCGCGCCGTGACAGACCGCGCGGTCTTCCATCTTGATAACGCCTACTACATTCCGACGGTCGCGGTCAGCGGCACGGTCACGAAAACGAACCTCGCTTCCAACACCGCCTTCCGCGGGTTTGGCGGCCCACAGGGAATGTTCGTCATCGAGGAAATCATCGACCGAATCGCCCGACGAACCGGTTTAACGCCCGAAACCGTGCGCGAGCGCAATCTTTACCACGGCAAAGGCGAAACCAACACGACGCACTACGGACAGGAGATCGAGGACAACCGCATCCAGCGAGTCTGGAAAGAATTGAAAGAGACCAGCGATCTCGAGAAACGCCGCGCTGCGCTTCAGACTTCAAATAAGCAAAACCGTCACCGCAAGCGTGGAATTGCGATCACGCCGGTGAAATTCGGAATCTCTTTCACCACCACGCATCTCAACCAGGCCGGCGCGTTGATCCTTCTGTACCAGGACGGTACGGCACAGATTAATCATGGCGGCACCGAGATGGGGCAGGGCGTTCACACGAATATTCGCCTGATCGCCGCCAGAGAGCTGGGAATGACTCCCGACCGCGTCCGCGTAATGCATACGCGGACGGACAAAGTCCCGAACACGTCCGCCACGGCGGCATCATGCGGGACCGATCTCAATGGAGCCGCGGTCAAGAATGCCTGCGACGTCCTGCGTGCGCGGTTGCTTCCATTCGCCATCGAAATGCTGGTGGAAAAAAATCACAGGGCACCGACTGAAACCGAGATTGTCTTTAGCGGGAATAGTTTCAGCGACCGCAAGGCGCCGGAAATCCGCTTACCTTTGGCCGAATTATTCCAGCGCGCCTACTTTGCTCGCACAAGTTTGAGCGCCACTGGTTTCTATAAGACGCCGGATATCCATTTCGATCGCGAAGCCGGCAAGGGTAAGCCTTTTCATTACTTTGCCGTCGGGGCCGCGGTCAGCGAAGTCGAAGTCGATGGCTTCACCGGCATGATGCAAATCAAACGCGTCGACATTCTTCATGACGCCGGCGACGCGATAAATCCGAGTGTCGCCCGCGGACAAATAGAAGGCGGATTTGTTCAAGGCGCTGGCTGGCTCACGGCGGAAGAACTTGTCTGGGATTCAACCGGCAAGCTGCTGACGCATTCGCCCGACACTTACAAGATTCCGGCGGTGGGGGACATGCCGGAAACGTTCAACGTCGCTTTCCTCGCGCAAGCGACGCAGAGCAACGTTATTCACGGAAGCAAAGCGGTCGGCGAGCCGCCACTGATGCTCGCGTTCTCTGTTCGTGAAGCCATTCGCGATGCCATCGCGGCATTTGGTCAACCGGGCCGGGAAATTCCGCTCGACTCGCCGGCTACCTGCGAAGCGATTTCAAACGCAATCGCTGCGTGTCAGGGCCGAAGCGAGGGAACGGAAGAGCGAACGGAACACGCCACAGCCGAGCAGGTGCTGGCGTGAGAAAACTTCAACACAAACTGAGTATCGCGCGCGGCGAGGAGCCCGCCGAATTACTCTTCAAGAATGCGCGGCTCGTGAATGTCATGAGCGGCGAAATTCATCCGGCAAACATCGCGGTTGATGATGGCCGCGTTATTGGGTTCGGCGATTACGAGGCCAGGAAAGTCATCGACCTCGACGGCGCCTATCTGGCCCCCAGCCTGATCGATGCGCATTTTCATGTGGAGAGTTCAATGGTGACGCTGCGCGAATTCGTTCGCGCAGTCGTGCCGCACGGGACCGGTGCGATGGTGATCGATCCGCACGAATACGCCAACGTCCTTGGAATGGACGGGATCCGTTATGTCCTCGAATCGACAAAAAATCTTCCGATCGACTTTTTTGTCATGCTCCCTTCGTGCGTTCCGGCGACTCCACTCGAGACTTCGGGGGCGCGATTTACGGCCGACGATCTCGCGTTGATGATCGCCGACGACCGCATCGCCGGGATCGCCGAGCTTATGAATTATCCCGGAGTCTTTCTGGGACAGGAGAGCGAGCTCGCTAAAATTCGCGCGGGCAAAGGCAAAGCCATCGACGGCCACGCGCCGGGATTACGCGGCAAAAATCTGAACGCCTACGCGCTCGCCGGAGTGAGATCCGACCACGAGAGCACCGATATCGAGGAAGCGCGGGAGAAACTGCGTCTGGGCATGCAGTTGTTAGTCCGCGAAGGAAGCACCGAGCGAAACCTTGAAGACATTATCGGACTGGTCACACCGCAGAATTCGGCAAATTGCTCGTTCGCCACCGACGACAAGCTTCCGGGCGATCTCGTTCGTGAAGGCCATCTCGATCATTCCGTACGTAAGGCCGTGGCCCATGGGGTCGCCCCGATAACAGCCATCCAAATGGCGACGATCAATACGGCGCGTCATTATCGGCTGAAGAATCAAGGCGCCATCGCCCCGCGATATTGGGCTGACTTCATCGTCGTCGACAATCTCGAGGCGATGGAAATTCGCCAGGTCTACAAGAAGGGACAACTCGTCGCTGAGGGCGGCCGTTACATCGGAGAACTGCCTAACGAAACCCTTCAGCCGCGAAGCACGATGAATCTGCGTTACAATGCGCCTGCTGACTTGCAGGTCCGTGCCAGCGGCCAGGCGCGCATTCGGGTAATCGAAATTGTTCCGCGTCAGATCATCACGAAGGAGATCATCGAACCAGCCGTGGTCATCGATGGCGAAGTCCAAACGGATCCGTCGCGAGATATTCTCAAACTGGTCGTGGTCGAACGGCACCGCGCTACCGGGAATGTCGGGGTCGGCTTTGTCCGAGGCTTCGGGCTGCGCAAGGGCGCGTTCGGTTCGACTGTGGCACACGACGCCCACAACGTTGTCGTGGTTGGAACGGATGACGATGAAATCATCGCTGCCATCGAAGCGTTGAAGGAGATGAAAGGCGGCCAGGTGGCGGTTTGCGATGGTAAAGTGACCGCAGCTTTGCCTCTGCCGATCGCTGGACTTGTTTCAGATCAGCCGCTCGAAACGGTTATCGAGAAAATTACGGCGTTGAATGCCGCCGCTGAATCGATGGGATGCAAACTTGAGGCGCCCTTCATGGCCTTGTCGTTCCTCAGCCTATCCCCTATTCCTGCGCTGAAACTAACTGATCAGGGCTTGGTCGATGCAGTGAACATGAGACTCACGAACGTGATCGTGGAGGGATGAACGCAGCCGGAAAAGTTCTGGTACTGATGCTCGGCGCCTGCTGTTGCCAGGGTAAAGAATTGCCAGACGAATTCACGGTTGCGGCCCGGCAGGTCGAGGCGCGCTTCCACGGAGTCTCGCCGGCGATCGAAGTGACCGTTTCCTATCATGGGTCGGAGCGAGTAACGGCGAGCTTCGATCGAGCGATGAAACATTACTGTCATATGGAATCGCCCGGTGGAGGATGGCGGCGACAAGTCATCAATAGCGGGCCTGTCTTCTTTGCCTTCGAACGCGGCTCCCCTCGTGACCTCATCGACGGCGACTCAGTTCAGGACATAATTACACCACTGCTCGGGCTGGACTATTTCACTCGTATCACTGCAGGCGACTTCACAATTCCAATTACGATCTCCCTCCCAGTTCTCTGGCGGGATCGGTTCAGCCAGATCAACTTGATTACCAATGCGAAGATCCATGTCTCTCCTGAGGAAGCGCGCGCCTATAATGACAATCGAAAAAAGGATGAACTCTCCCAGCAGTTCAGATCGAACGCGCGCGTCCTGAACACGACCTCTCCCGATCGGCTTCCTGATATCGAGTTTACCTTGACCTACATCGGCGAAAAACCGGTGACATTGCTGCTCGATCGGCCGCTGACAGACTGCCTCTGTCTGGCGGAGCGCGACGGCGGCGAGCTCTGGGCCTGGACAGACTGCGAGCCGCATGCGCGATCGCCCGGCAAAGCTTCCGTGGTGATGTACACGGGCAGCCAAGTGAGCGATGTCCTTCACTTGGAGAATTACTACAAGCGGCTGGTGACGGGCGAGAGACCGCTCCGCTATCATTTTCGACTCCATGTCGCCTACGAGGGCACGGATTTCATGCTCGAACCGCTCGACGGCGGTGGCAAATCTGTCTCAATAAACCTGACCGACGAGCAGGTTCGCGCGATCAATCAGTGCGCGGACGAATGGGACAGACATCACTAGCGCATTCTGGGTAGCGCACTCGGGACGAGTGCGCTACCCGAAAGGCGAGAAAAAGACTGGCATCGAATTCGGAAATCTACGCAGAATTGCTACCCAGCACATGCCTCTCGATCCAAAACGCACCGTTGCCGAACTGAAAGAGCTTCGCTCGTTAACCGGGGACGAAAACGGCGCCCAACGGGTGGCCTTCACCCCCACCTGGGCGAAAGGACGCCAGTTCCTTCGATCAAAACTCGAACCGCTCTCCGGTATCGAGATCCACAACGATGCTGCCGGGAATACATGGTTCACGCTGCGCGGAAAATCCGACCAGGCGCTGCTCATCGGTGGTCACTTCGACTCTGTGCCTAACGGCGGTTGGCTCGACGGATGCCTGAACGTTCTCGCGGGCGCAGAAATTCTTCGCCGAATTCATGCTCAGTACGGCGGGAAACCGCCCGTGACGGTTCGCCTTGTCGATTGGGCCGACGAAGAAGGCGCGCGTTTTGGGAAAAGTCTTTTCGGTTCCTCCGCGTGCTCGGGGAACCTCGACATGGCAGAGGCACGCGTCCTAACGGACAAGGACGGAATTTCGCTGCCTGACGCAATCAAGGAACACGGAATCAATTTCGAAGAGGTGAAGAAAGCCGGGGAAGAATTGAAGAACGCCGCGGCCTACATCGAGCTGCATATCGAGCAGGGCCCGGTTCTGCTCGATCTCGGTCTCCCCCTTGGGACGGTTCTCGGCACCTTTGGCGTGGAACGTCACGCGATCATTTTCAAA
This sequence comes from uncultured Verrucomicrobiae bacterium, assembly GCA_963824205.1. Classification (GTDB taxonomy): domain Bacteria; phylum Verrucomicrobiota; class Verrucomicrobiia; order Chthoniobacterales; family UBA10450; genus JBBRDU01. The sequence continues at coordinate 315,863 of CAWGOG010000004.1, forward strand.
GGCCAGGCGGCGCACTCCGGCAGCACCCCGATGAACCGGCGCCGCGATGCCTTCCTGGCCGCGGCCAAGATGAGCCCGGAGATTTACCGGATCGCGGAGCGCAGCGGTCACGGCGTTTGCACGATCGGCTCATGCCTAACAAAACCGGGAATTGTCACCAGCGTGGTCGAGGAATGCCGTATCACTCTTGATCAACGTCACCTGGACGCGAAGGCGCTCGCGCAAATGCTGAAGGAAGCGCAGGAAGCGAGCGAACGGTTCGCCAAGGAAGGAAACGTAACCGTTTCATGGGAACGCATCTGGCAGATCGAACCGGTTCTTTTTAATGAGGACCTCCGGCGCTTCAGCGACGAAGCCATCGCGGAAACCGGTGCGAAACAATATCGTCTTCCATCAGGTCCGCTGCATGACGCCGCCGAGGTCGCGCGCTCCGGGATACCGACGGTAATGATGTTTGTGCAAAGTCTCCATGGGATCAGCCATAACAAGATCGAGGATACGAAAGAAGAACATCTGGAGATGTGTGTGGCCGCGTTCGACAGCCTCGCATCTAAAGCGATGGGCTGGATCTGCCGACAAATGACGAAGCTCGAATGACGCAATGAATGCCTAAGCCTGAATGGCGATAAAGCGGCTTCTTTGTCATTCCTTCGTGCTTGGGCATTGGTCATTCGTCATTTAGTGCCCTGGCCGGTAAGGTCTAGCCTCACATTTTTGTGTCGAAATTTTCCGCGTTACCTGCTAAACAGCGGAGTTTTCCTTAATAGGACACAGATATGGCTACACTCGCTAACACTGTCGACGGACTGAAGCTTCCGAACCCGTTTGTTATTGGCTCGGGGCCTCCCGGCACGAACCTCAATGTGATCACGCGCGCTTTCCGCGAAGGATGGGGTGCGGTCATCGCCAAGACCGTCAGCCTCGATTCTTCCAAGGTCGTTAACGTGGCCCCGCGTTACGGAAAGCTTTTCGCCGCTGACGGCAAGGAAGTCGTCGGTTGGGAAAACATCGAGCTCATCAGCGACCGGCCGTTCAAGATCTGGATCGAGGAATTCAAGAAATGTAAGGACCAATATCCGGACGGAATCCTGATCGCGTCCATCATGGAAGAGTACAACAAGGACGCGTGGGGCGAGATCGTGGGACGCTGCGAGGAAGCGGGCGTCGATTCGTTTGAGCTCAACTTCTCCTGCCCGCATGGACTTCCCCGAGCGGAAAATGGGCGCGGCCATGGGCGAGAATCCAGAGATCGTCGAGGAAGTCACGGGCTGGGTCATGGCGGCGGCCAAGAAACCAGTCTGGGCAAAGATGACGCCTAACGTTACCCGGATCACGGATCCGAGCCGCGCGGCTTTTCGTGGCGGCGCCCAAGGCGTTAGCGCAATCAACACCATCCGCAGTGTCATTGGCGTCAATCTCGACACCTTGCGACCTGAGCCAAGCGTCGAAGGCTTTACCACGCCCGGCGGTTATTCGTGCAAAGCCGTGAAGCCGATCGCTCTTCGCATGGTCATGGAAATTGCCACGCTGATTCGCCGAGAGTTCCCGGGCCGAAGCCTTTCGGGAATCGGTGGGATCGAAAGCGGAACTGACGCTGCGCAATTCATCCTGCTCGGCGCCGACACCACCCAGGTTTGCACCGGCGTGATGAAATTCGGTTACGATTGCGTGAAGCGGATGTGCGACGAGCTGCTCGCCTTCATGGAGAAACACAAATTTGAAACCCTGTCTGATTTCAAAGGCAAGAGCCTCGATTACTTCACGACGCACGCCGAACTGGTTCGGATGCAGGGTGAGCGCAAGGCGAAGGACAAAGCTGCGGCCGACGCAGCTGCGGCCGCCAAGAAAATCGTACGCGCCGACAGCGAGTGGAGCGGGGACGACTTCGTTAAGCAATCTGACGCGCTCTCGCGCGAGTAAAGCGCAAGGCCATGATTCCGGGTAGGCCACTCGTCTCGAGTGCTGGCGAAGACGTCTCGTCTTCGCGAACTTTTCTTCCCTGTTCGAGGTCGTCAAAGTGGTGCAAATTGAAGGCGAAAGATCGTTTCGGCGAGACGCCGAAACCAGCACTCGAGACGAGTGCGCTACCCCGAATCTGAACAGCGCTCTATTATGACAACATCAACTGCTTCTTCCTCGTCAACGACGAGTCGCAATGGCAAAACGCTTACCCGTTGTCCGGTTTTTATCGGCGGGGAATGGCGAGAGATCACCGGCGTCGGCACGACGCCCGTTTTCAATCCGTCGCGCGGCGACATCATTGCCGAAGTTCCGCTCTGCGGTGCCGATGTTGTCGATGAAGCCGTCGAAGCGGCTGCGGCGGCATTTCCGGCCTGGCGCGACACTCCGCCAGTCGAACGCGCGCGCCTGTTTTTCCGTTATCGCCAATTAATCGAAGAGAATTTCGATCGCATCTGCGAGACGGTCTCGCGTGAGCACGGCAAGACGCTCGCTGAAGCGAAAGGCAGCGCTTATCGGGGACTCGAGAACGTGGAATACGCCTGCAGCGTTCCAACACTCCTGATGGGCGACACGCTCGAACAACTGGCGCGCGGAGTTGATTGCGAAACAATGAATCAGCCGCTCGGTGTCTGCGTCGGCATCACGCCCTTCAATTTTCCGGCCATGGTGCCGATGTGGATGTTTCCGCTGGCTGTGGCGTGCGGAAACACTTTTGTTCTGAAACCGAGCGAAAAAGTTCCGCTGACTTCCAATCTCATCATCGAGTTACTCGAGAAGGCCGGATTGCCAAAAGGTGTTCTCAACGTTGTGCACGGTGGTCGCGAATGCGTCGATGCCCTCTTGGTGCACCCCAAGGTGAAAGCCATTTCCTTCGTCGGCTCTTCGCCGGTTGCGAAACACATCTACGAAACCGGAACGCGACACGGGAAACGTGTCCAGGCAAATGGCGGCGCGAAAAATTACATCGTCGTTATGCCGGACGCCGATGTCTCTCGTACGGTCGAAGCGCTCTCGACGGCCGCGTTCGGCTGCGCCGGCGAGCGCTGCATGGCCGGCTCGACCGCTATCGCCGTGGGGAAAGCTGCCGATCACGTGATTCCGAGCCTGGTGGAAGCCGCGCGCGCGATCAAAGTCGGTCCAACCGATGTAAAAACGCAGCCGGACATGGGGCCGGTGATCACGGCGCAACACCGGGACCGCGTGCTAAGCCTCGTGGCCGCTGGTGAAAAGGAAGGTGCGAAAATTATCGCTGACGGACGCTCGATTAAGGTAGCCGATGCCCCTAACGGATTCTACATCGGCGCGACCATCGTCGATAACGTCGAGGACAAAATGACCATTGCCCGCGAGGAAGTTTTCGGGCCCGTGCTCAACGTTATGCGCATGGGCGACCTCGACGCGGCCATTGAGATGGCAAACCGTTCATCTTACGGGAATGGCGCTGCCATCTTCACAAACTCCGGAAAAGCCGCGCGCGAATTCAAATACCGAGTAAAGGCCGGTATGGTCGGAATCAATATCGGTGTGCCCGCGACCATGGCCATGTTTCCGTTCACCGGCTGGGACGAATCCTTCTATGGGGATCTTCATATTCAGGGGAAAGAGGGCGTGCAGTTTTACACACAGCAGAAAGTCGTCTCAACGCGCTGGTTCGGCGACAACGTGGGCGATGTCTGGCGGAGTTCAAAATAGGAAGAGCCTTCTTCGCCACAGATTGACACCGATGGACACAGATATTTTCTGTCTTCGAATCTGTGCCTGTCTCTGTTCATCTGTGGCTAAATAATCCTTATGCCACTTCTCATCAAAGGCGGAGAAATCGTCACGCCGAGCGAGCGCTACGTGGCGGACATCTTCTGCGAAGACGAAACCATCACGCGCATCGATCGGAACATCGAAGCGCCGAGAGGCGCGGAAGTTGTCGATGCAACCGGCAAGTATGTTTTCCCCGGCTTCATCGATCCGCACGTGCACATTTATCTGCCGTTCATGGGAACCTACGCCAAGGATACGCACGAGACGGCGAGTAAAGCCGCTTTGGTGGGCGGGACGACCACTTTTATCGAAATGGTCTGCCCGGCCCGGGGCGATAAACCTCTCGAGGCCTACGAACTGTGGTTAGGCAAAGCACAAGGTAAAAGCGCCTGCGACTTCTCCTTTCACATGGGCGTGACCCGCTACGACGACGAAGCCGAGCGCGATTTCCGCGAGATCGTTAAGCGCGGGATCAGCAGCTTTAAGATCTTCCTCGCATACAAAGGCGCCTTCGGAGTTACCGACGAAGAACTTTACAAGACTCTCGTGCTCGCGAAAAAACTCGGCGTCATCACGACGGCGCATTGCGAAAATCCGGATCTCGTTCTTGAGCTGCAAAAGAAACTGTTAGCCGAAGGCAAGACCGGGCCAGAGTGGCATTACTCGAGCCGCCCGCCCCTGGTCGAAGCGGAAGGCGTCCATCATCTCATGACGTTTGCCGAGATGACGGGCGCTCACGTTTACATCGTCCATACCAGTTGCGAGGAATCGCTGCACGAAGCGACGCGCGGAGTCGAACGCGGAGTCAATGTCTGGGTCGAAACACTGATCCAATATCTTTTGCTCGACCGGACCGACGCCGAGAAAGACTTCGAAGGCGCGAAGAATGTCATGTCGCCGCCGCTGCGCGACAAAAAGAACCAGGACGTGCTTTGGAATGCGCTTCGCTCAGGGTTGGTCGCCACTCTGGCCACCGATCACGCCCCTTTCGATCTTGTGCAGAAAGACATGGGCAAAGGCGATTTCACAAAAATCCCTAACGGCATTCCTTCGCTGGAAGACCGCGTGAACTTGTATTTCACGCATGGGGTGAAGAAAGGCCGCATCGATTTGCATCGATTCGTGGAGACCGCGAGCACACAAGCGGCCAAGCTATTCGGACTGTTCCCGCGAAAAGGCGCTATCCAACCCGGAAGCGATGCCGACCTTGTGGTCTACGACCCGAACTATCGCGGCACCATTTCCGCGAAAACTCATTCAATGAATCTTGATTACAATTCGTTTGAAGGGTTCGAGATCGAGGGTCGTCCCCATGTTGTTACCGTCCGCGGCAACGTCGCCGCCCGCGATGGGAAATTCGTCGGCGAAGTGGGGCGCGGAAAGTTGTTACAGCGAGAGCCGAACCACTTCTAGTCCGCGCTCCCAGAGAGACTATGTTGTCACGGTCTTTATTACTGCCGTTTCTCGTGGTCGCAGTCATCCCGGTACTGACGGGGTGTGACAGGAAATCCACGGCAAGTTCTAAGGACAAAAAAGCGGACGGTTCGCTCCATCTGACCGCCGATGAAAAGGCCGCCGCCCAAAAGCTCAAAGCGGTCAGGGATCCGGTGCTCGACGAGATCTACGCTTATCGGAAACAGATCCGTCTGCTCTACAATAACCGCCGCTTCGATGAGCTGGAGAAGGAAGCCGCGAACGTTCGCGCTGCGAAATCGGCCTTCGACAATGGATCGCGCAAACTGGTCCAGTTCTACGATTCTTTTGAGTGTAGCGATAAAGAACCCGAGAGTATGTGGCAGCTGCACGATAAGATTCATCGCGAATGGATTGAAAAATTTCCGCAATCGATCACAGCGCGCGTCGCCTACGCGAGTTTCTTTACCGATTATGCGTGGCACGCTCGCGGACACGAATACGCCGACAAGGTGGCCGATGAGAGCTGGCGACTGTTCGAAGAACGCAACGAGGCCGCGCGCAAAGTTCTCGAAGAGGCGAAACAGCTTTCTGAAAAGGATCCCTGTTGGTATAGGGGAAAATTCAGCGTTGCGCTCGGTCAGTCCTGGGACGAAACCGCGTATGGTCACCTGGTCGAGGAAGCCAAATCCTTCGACCCAACATTTTGGAGCTTCGATATTCAGCGCGCCAACTCGCTTCTGCCCCGGTGGTTCGGGCATCCCGGGGAATGGGAATCGTATGCCGAAGATGCCGCCGCCCGGCCGGATGGATTGGGCGCCGAAATCTACGCCCGCATAGTCATGGCAAATTGGAACTACTACGACAACGTTTTCAAGGACACTCGCATATTCTGGCCGAAGACACGCGACGGCCTAACGATTATGCTACAAAAATATCCGCGATCCTTTGAAATCAAGAACCTGGCCGCTCGACTCGCCGGCCTGGCAGAGGATCGCGAGTTCGCCCGAAAGATGTTCGATCAACTCGGCGATACCTATTTCGCCGTTACCTGGAGGAAGCCCGAAGTCTTTGTCCATTGCCGCACCTGGGCAGAGGCCGGAAACTAGTAAGCTTTCAGCTCGATTTTCGCTGCGGACGAGACAAGCTCGCCCCTCCAAGCCTCAACGCGTGTGGAATAAACCGGGAGGGACGAGCTTGTCTCGTCCGCTGTTCGCGCTGATTAGATCAAAACGCCTACGACTGCGGCGAAGAGATAGCAGGCTAACAAGCCCGCAATCATCGATTTCAGCCCAAGCCTGGCAAGGTCTTCGCGACGCGACGGTGCCAGCGCCCCGATGCCGCCGATTTGGATCGCGATACTGGAAAAATTGGCAAAGCCGCACAAGGCATAGCTCGCCAGCGTGACCGAGCGTGGATCGAGCGCATTGGGATTGGCTTTGACGTAGTTCGAGAGGTTCAGGTATCCGACGAACTCGTTAGTCACGATTCGTTCGCCCAGGACCTGCCCGATCACTGCGCAATCGTGCCAGGGCACGCCCATCAGCCATGCGAAAGGCGCATTCATCCAGCCGAGAATTTGCTGAATAGTCAGCGGGCTTTGCGCTCCGAACATAGTCTGTGGCCAGACGACCAACCCGTTTACCAGCGCGACGAGCGCGACAAACGCCACCAGCATGGCCATGACCGTGATGGAGAGCATCATGCCCTCGCTCGCACCCTGACAAAGCGCGTCAAAACTGTTGAGCGTTGTTTTCTCGACGTCGAAGTGGCAGCGCTCGCCCGTTTCGCTGGGTCGCGTTTCGGGAAAGACGACCTTCGCGGTTAACAAGCCGGCCGGCGCGCCCAGGACCGACGCCGTCAGAATGTGACCCGCGTTGATCCCTTTCATGCCCGCGTAAACGGCCATCACGCCAGTGGCAATGGTAGAAAAGCCCGTTGTCATGAGCGCGACAATTTCGCTCTGGGTCATCTTCGGAAGGTATGGTTTGATGACGAGGGCTGCTTCGTTCTGGCCGAGGAAAATATTGGCCGCGCCAGCCAGACTCTCGCTTCCGCTGGTGCGCATTGTTTTCATCATGACCCAGGCCATGCCGGCCACGACTCTTTGCAGAACACCCCAATGATAAAGCAACGAGGAGAGGGTGGAGATCAGGATAATTGTCGCCGCAACCGAAACCGCGAAGACGTAGGCGTGATCTTCACCGAACGCCCTGGTGAGCGCTTCGCCGCTGCCTAACGGACCAAAAACCATCTTGGCACCTTCGTTGGCGTAGACGTTGAGTTGATCCATGACCACTTTGGCGCCATCGAAGAGCCAAAGGCCGACGGTTGTTTTCAGAATGAAAAGCGCAAAACCAAATTGGAGGATCATTCCCCAGATGACGGTGCGCCACGGGAAGAGCCTGCGATTCGAAGAGATCGCCCAGGTGACCCCGATGAAGGCGACAATACCGAGAGCGCTGATCAATCGCAGGATCATTATTATGCGCTCACCGGATTTTCTGAGATATTTTCGCTTAGCATCCGGGCGCGAGACTAGGCGAATCGCTTCGATTGACAAGACGCCTTTGCCAAGGGCACGATCACACCCCTTGTGACGCCGACGCCCGATCCCGCCCATTACGCCCCGGACGTTGATCCGGCCGTTCTGCCAGACATGGAGAACAGCCCCCTTTACAACGCCGACCTCGCGCCGGTTCCCGCAAGCCGTCGAACCTGGCGCGTTGGAAGTTTTGCCGCCCTATGGATCTCGATGTCCGCATGCATCCCGACCTACATGCTGGCTTCGTCGCTCATCGGCGGTGGGATGAACTGGTCGCAGGCCATCATCACCATTTTTCTGGGTAACCTCATCGTCGTTATCCCGATGATCTTGAACGCGCATGCGGGAACGCGTTACGGAATCCCCTTCCCCGTTTTTTGTCGCGCATCATTTGGAACAAAAGGCGCGAACATTCCCGCGTTGATGCGCGCGTTTGTCGCCTGCGGTTGGTTCGGAATTCAGGCCTGGATTGGTGGAAACGCCATTTACAAAATCATGTCGGTTTTTTTTCCCGCGGTTGCGCAAAACCATGGCGGTCTGCTCGGAATCACCTGGGCGCAGTTCGCCTGCTTCATGTTCTTTTGGGCGATCAACATGCTGGTGGTTTACAAGGGGATCGATTGCATCCGTTGGCTGCTCAACATCAAAGCGCCTTTGCTCATCGCCCTCGGATTGCTCTTGCTTGGGTGGGCCTACCGCCATGCCGGCGGCTTTGGGCCGATGTTGTCGCAGCCATCCGCATTCGATCCCGGCCAACCGAAAGCGGGAAAATTCTTCGCCTTCTTCGTGCCCGGTCTGACCGGAATGATTGGCTTCTGGGCAACGCTCTCACTGAATATTCCGGATTTCTCGCGTTACGCGCGTTCACAACGGGATCAGGTGATCGGTCAATTGCTCGGGTTGCCCCTCACGATGGCGCTTTATGCCTTCATCGGCGTGGCCGTGACCTCGGCGACAACGATTATTTATGGCGAGACCATTTGGGATCCGGTCGATGTTCTGACGCGTTTCCAAAATCCGGCCGTCCTTGTCGTCGCAATGCTGGCGTTATGCATTGCAACTCTCGCGACGAACATCGCTGCGAACGTCGTCAGCCCGGCTAACGATTTCTCTCATCTTGCCCCGCACAGGATCTCGTTCCGCGCCGGCGGCCTGATCACCGGAGTCATCGGAGTACTGATGATGCCCTGGAAACTGGTGGCGGATCCTTCGGGCTATATTTTTACCTGGCTGGTTGGCTACAGCGCCCTGCTGGGCCCGATCGGTGGAATCATGATCGCGGACTACTACGTCTGGCGACGGAAACAGCTGCACCTGGCCGCGCTTTATCAGCCCAATAGTGAGTATCGCTACACCGGAGGGTTCAGCTTGATTGCGATTTTTTCACTGCTCATCGCGGTGTTGCCAAATCTCCCGGGGTTTCTCGTCACCGTGAAACTTGTCGGACCCGACAGCCGTGTCCGCCATTCCTCGTGCGCCTCTACGATTATGCGTGGTTCGTGGGCTTCGCGATCGCTTTTGTCGCCTACCTGTTGTTGCGCACGGCAACTTATCGAACGAAAGGAAATGAAACCCTTCCCCTCTCTCCAAGACCTGCATGAAGACACCTGAACTGCCGCCGTTCGATCACAAACCAAAAAAATACACCGGACTTTCACCCGATGAGATTCTCCGTCTGCGTAAGGAATTTCTGAACCCGGGCATTTTCCTCTACTACAAAAAGCCCTTCACGATGGTTGAAGGCAAAATGCAATATGTGTGGGACGAGACCGGGCGGCGCTACCTCGACGCGCTTGGAGGCATCGTCACCGTGAGCGTGGGTCACTGCCACCCAAAGGTGGTTGAAGCCGCCAATCGCCAGAACGAATTGCTTCAGCATTCCACGACGATCTATCTGCAGCCGAACATCGTGGAATACGCCAGAGACCTCGCCGCGAAAATGCCTGGCGATCTGAAGGTATGTTATTTCGTAAATTCCGGATCGGAGGCTAACGATCTGGCTCTTCTGATGGCGCGCGCATACACTGGCAATTACGACGTGGTTGCCTTGCGTAACGCATATCACGGCGGAAATGCCGCGACCATGGGACTGACAGCGCATCGAACCTGGAAATTCAATGTCCCCCATAGTTTCGGAGTTCATCACGCGCTCGCTCCCGATCCGTTTCGCGGAATCTGGGGTCGCGACGATGTCGATGCCGGAAAAAAATATGCGGACGACGTTAAGCAAGTGCTCGACTTCGCCACCCCGGGCCAGGTCGCAGCCTTCATTGCCGAATCTATTCAGGGCGTCGGTGGCTGTATTGTTTTTCCTGACGGCTATCTGAAACACGCTTACGAGCATATCCGGGCGAGCCGGCGGCGTGTGCATAGCGGACGAAGTCCAGGCCGGGTTCGGCCGGACCGGGACGCATTACTGGGGATTTGAAACCCAGGGCGTTATTCCCGATATCGTCACCATGGCCAAGGGAATCGGCAACGGCTGTCCGTTAGGCGCGGTTGTCACTACCCCGAAAATTGCAACGGCCTTGAGCCAGCGAATCCACTTTCAACACTTTCGGCGGCAACCCGGTGGTCTGCGCGCAGGGCAAGGCCATTCTTGAAGTGATCGAAAAAGAGAAGCTTCAGGAGAACGCGCTCAAGATTGGCAATCGCATCCTAACCGGCTTAAACGAGCTCAAGCAAAAGCACAACGTGATCGGTGACGTTCGCGGCAAAGGATTGATGCTTGGCATCGAGCTGGTCAAAGACCGTCGCACGAAAGAACCAGCCAAAGAAGAGTGCGCCCAAGTGGTGGAAACGGCCAAGGATATGGGACTGCTTCTGGGCAAAGGCGGTCTCTGGGGTCAAACCATCCGCTTTTCGCCGCCAATGTGCCTCAACGAACAGGACGCGGATTTTCTACTCGAAGTGCTCGACCTCGCGCTCCAGAAAGCCTAACGAGCCTTAGGGATTCAGAAATGGGACGACACGGAAGTCGTCCCTCCAAGCTACGCGTAGCCCCGCAAGCATTCCAATGGTTGCATGGAGGGATGCGCTCCGGCGCGTCCCTCTTTTTTTAGACCCGGCGGTCGGTTACAGCCCGCTAAGAAGCGCCTTCCAGCGCGTCCAGGCTTCATCGCGCGCCGTCCGATCGGCCGCGCGCGGGGTTGGATTTCCTGGATCCCCAGAGCGCATGAAACCGTGCCCGGCGCCTTTGTAAATTACCGGCTCGTATTTTTTCCCGGCAGTTTTCATCAACTCTTCCGCTTTCGGAACAGTGGCTGTAATCGCTGGAATCGAGCTCGGCATAAAATCCATAGACCGGGCCGGCGATGTTTTTCACCTTTGACGGATCGTCCGGGGTCGCTCCGTAAAAGGAATACGCCGCCTTCAGATTTGAATTGAGATTGGCGTACTTGAAGGCCCATCCGCCGCCCCAACAAAAGCCGCAGACGCCGAGGTGGCCGTTGGCGGCGGGAATCTTTGTTAGCGCATAATCCGCCGTCGCATCCAGGTCGGCCTTCACCGCCTCCTCCTTCAGCGCCGAGATCGCTTTGCGGGCGCCGTCCATATCTTCAAATTTCTGTCCGCTGAGTAAGTCGGGAGCGATGGCGATCACGCCATTCTCCGCCAGTTCGTCACAGAGACTGCGGACCCAGTCGGTCAGGCCAAAGATTTCGTGGATAACGAGCACAACCGGCGCTTTTTCCTTGCGTTCCGGATAGACAACAAACGCTTTCAGCGACCGACCGTTGGACTGGATCTCAACCCATTCTCCGTGCCGGGGCGAACTGTTCAGCCGATCCTTCCCAAAATCTTTCATCTCCTCGGCTGAAACCGTGAGAGAGGAGAAAAAACCGCCAGGCAACCAACCAAACCCTTCATGGCGTCCTCCTGTGAAAATCAGCTCGTGACTGTGGCCGTCTTCCCCCTGCTGATCAGGGCGTCGATACTCCAGGCTCCTGGACCGTGGAAGAAAATGAAGAGAAAAACAAAACAATAAACTACCGCAGGTTCGCCGTGGTTCTGGATGGGGAAAAATTCGTCGGCGCTAAAATGGGCCATGAAATAGGCAACCGCCATTTCACCTGCAGCGATAAGGGCAGCGATGCGAGTCAGCAATCCAAAGGCGATCAGAAAACCGCAGACGAGCTCGACCCAGGCCCCAAACAGCATCAAACCTCCCTCAGCGCCGTGGCCGCCCGGCGGAAACCCGAGGAGCTTCTGCCCTCCGTGACAGGCGAAGAGAAGTCCCACAATCAGACGCATGAGGCAGTAAACCGGGATCGGCGTAGCGAGAAAGCGCGTTCATAGAGCGCGAGCCTGATTCCCGCGTCTTCCGCTGTCAAGCCATTGATGCCACAGTCAAGTCATGCCTGACGCGGACGCCGGAAAACGCATTGCCATCGTTGGTGGCGGCGCGGCCGCATTCTTCGCCGCGATCAATTGCGCGGAAGCGAATCCTGACCTCGAGCTCGTAATTTTTGAGCGCGCCTCGCAATTTCTCAGCAAAGTCAAAATTTCGGGCGGCGGACGCTGCAACGTAACGCATGCCTGCGCGGCGACACGCTTGATGGCCGAGCAGTATCCGCGCGGAGAAAACGCGCTCGTGCCCTTGCTTCATCATTTCTCGCCTAACGATACCGAAACTTGGTTCAAGAACCGGGGCGTAACCCTGAAGGTCGAAGCAGACGGCCGGATGTTTCCGCTGTCCGATTCATCCCAGACGATCATCGACTGTTTTCTGGAAGAGGCCGCGCGCCTCAGGATCAAACTGCTCTCAAGAGCCAGTATCGAGTCCGTTAGAAGAAATCCCCACGGAGGCTTCGACCTGATATTCTCGTCCGAGCATCAGACGTTCTCCTCCGACAAAGTTCTGATGGCCACCGGCGGGTGCCGCAGCCCCGGGTCGGTCGCTTTGCTTGAATCCCTCGGTCACCGCGTAAATCCTCCGGTGCCATCCCTCTTTTCATTTCACATCCAGGCGGACTGGCTGAACGCCCTCGCTGGAATCTCCCTGTCCGCGGTGGAAGCTTCTGTTCCTGGAACGAAACTTCGCGAACAAGGGCCCGTGCTTATCACCCACAACGGTTTGAGCGGCCCTGTAATCCTCCGCCTATCCGCTTGGGGTGCGCGGATTCTCCACGATTCGGATTATCATTTCGAAATTCAGCTCAAATGGATCCCGGAGATGTCGGATGATGAGATCCGGGAACAATTCCGCTCAATGCGCCAGTCACATCCCAATCGCCATGTGACTCAATTCGCCGCTCGAGGGCGATTCCGGCGCGTCTCTGGTCTGAGCTGGCGACGCCGCTCGGGAATCGGTCCAGCAGTCAAATGGACAACCTTGAGCCGCCAACAAACGCATTCGTTAGTCGAAAATCTTTCCCGGACACGGCTGCCCGTGACGGGCAAGTCGCTGAACAAGGACGAATTCGTAACCTGCGGGGGCGTCAATCTGCGCGAAGTCGACCTAAAGACGATGCAGAGTCGAATCACACCCGGACTTTTCTTTGCCGGCGAGGTTTTGGATATCGATGGCATTACCGGCGGATTCAATTTCCAGGCGGCGTGGACAACCGGATGGATCGCTGGTAAGGCGATGGCGAAAGAAACATGAGGATGGCAACAAAACCGCCGCTTCCCTTGGACGAAGCCTGCGCTGAGACACGCGCGATTTACCAGGCGCTGGCTGAGAGGCCAGTCGAGCGTTTCTGCGAAAGGCGAAAGGATTGTTGCCATTTCAAGCTCACCGGTCGCACGCCGCTGTTGACGAAGGGCGAAGCGATTCTTGCAGCTGTCGCCTTGCGAAAGAGTGGCCGGACACGACTCCCGTCTTCATTGTCGGGAGCCTGTCCGATGCTGGACGCCGCCACGGGCGATTGCCTCATTTATGAAGATCGCCCTTTTGGTTGCCGCACGCATTTCTGCGCGGCCGCGGGAGGACCCTACGCGCGCTCCGAGGTGTTGGACCTTATTCGACGCCTGGAAGAGCTGGATCATCGCCTCGGCGGTGACGGCGTCCACAAAATAGAACGCGCCATCGCCGACGCCTTAACTCTGTCATCCTGAGCCGCGAAGACGGCGAAGGATCTCTCACGCGGCGATGAAGTCACGCGAATGAGCCACGCGCTGTCGTGAACTACGGACGCAACCATCCTGGCCACTCGAGAGGTTATGGTTGTGTAATCTCAGCTCCGGATGGGAGATCCCTCAGCGCGCTTCGCCTGCTTCGAGATGACCGAGTAGTTGGACCCGCGTCCTATTGAAGCACTAAAAAGCCTCAGTCCGCCGAAAGTGTGAGGCCAATTCAAACCGCCGTGACCTGGCGGCTAACGATCAGAAAGTCCTGCTGGCTCCATTCACGGGTCAAATCGGATTTCAGCTGCGCGAAATAGCGTTGCGCGGATGCTTCATCGCTGGCAAGAACGCGCACGATTTCGACTCGATCGCGGAAAGTGTGGTCGCCGATTTTCCAGAGGCCTTCGTTTTCCTGCCGGAAATGCGTGAGTCCGCCAAACTCATCGACCAGGCGGCGCTTGAGATTTTTTAATTTCTCCGGGTCAATCGGGCGGCCATCGTTGTAGTGCAACGGCAGATAGAGCTCATACTCGAGCATGGAGCTGACTGTAGAGGAGGTTGGGCAAAATGACGAATGCCTAATGACGAAACCAAGTGCGCGCGGCGCCTTCGTCATTGGCTTCACGCCGCCTTCTTGTGACTGTGCCGTGTCGCGTGCTTCGCCTTCTTCGGCCCTTTTGCTTTCTTCCGCCCGCCTGATTGCTCCAGGCTTTGCTTTAGCACCTCCACAAGGTCGATCACTTTGCTCGGGGCCTTCTTCGCTCGCGGCTTTTCTTCGATCTCTTCGCCGCCGTGTTCCACCTTTTCTTCGATGACGTCCATCAAGGCTTCCCGGTAGTCATCCTTGTATTTCCCGGGTTCCATTCGCTGCTCATGCTCTGGATAAGCGCCTTTGCCATATCCATTTCGCGCTTACCCGCCTCCATCTTGCGCGGCACGTGAAGTTTCGTCGGATCGGCCAGCTCTTCCGCAAAATGCATCAGCTCCAGAATCAGGACATCCTTCTCCGGCTTCACGCCGGCGAGATACTGGCGCGTTTTGATCACCACTTTGGCGATCCCAATCTTCTTGTTGTCCGTCAGGGCATCCCGCAGAAGCACGTAGGCCTTGTCGCCGCCTTTCTGCGGTTCGAGATAATACGGTTTGTAGAAATACATCGGGTCGATTTCATCCAGATCGACGAAATCCTGAATATCGACCGTTTGGGTTGCTTCGAGATCCACTCTCTGGAAATCATCCTCCTTGAGGACAACGAACTTTCCCTTCTCATACTCGTAGCCTTTGACGATCTCGTTCCATGGAACCTCCTTGCCGTCTTTCTCGGCGACCCGCTTGTAATTTACCGGGCTCAAGATCCTTCTCACGCAGCAGCCGGAACTTGAGGTCTTCTTTCCGCGTCGCTGGGTAAAGAGCGATGGGGATGTTAACCAGTCCGAAACTGATACTGCCTTTCCAAATTGCGCGCATAACGTCAGTAATATCGCTTTTCGAGACGTGCTTGCGTTTAGCGTTGTAAACTACCCCTCACCTCATTCTCTCCCCGTTTCACGGGGCGAGGAAGAAGACGATGTCGCCCAACGTATATCGCACGCACTGCAAATAATGGAGGGCGGAGCTCCTGCGACGCCGGTGTGCAGTCTCGCCGGAGCTCGATCCCTCCATGGCTCGTGGCGCATTCAAACACGGTCTGTCTCTTCCCTCGCCCTTCTCGGAAGGGAGAGGGTTAGGGTGAGGGTTGAATTTTCAGCTACAGAAGAGGCGCCGTTATGCCGCGGCGTCCAACTCGTCGCGCGAAATCCCACGCAGCTCGAAAAGCCGGATGAGCGTTTCTTCGATCAGGTTGTTCGGGCAGGAAGCGCCCGCGGTGATGCCGACCACGACCGGCCCCTGGGGCAGCCAATTGTTGGCGATCACTTCTTCTTTCTGATGCAGATCGTAATGCATGATTTCCTGTGGCGAAACCAGCCGCGACGCATTCAGAACAAAATAGGTCGGCAACTTTTCCTCGCCCATCTCAGCCAGGTGCGACGTGTTCGAGCTGTTGTAGCCGCCGACCACGAGGAGCAGATCCATCTTCACGTCGAGCAACTCGCGCAAAGCGTCCTGCCGTTCCTGGGTCGCGCCGCAAATGGTGTCGAAGAAACGGAAATTCTTCGCGCCTTCCTCTGCCCCGTCGCGATCGGTGATGGCCTGGCGAATCCGGCGCTGAACTTCTTCCGTCTCGCCGCGCAACATGGTGGTCTGGTTGGCCACGCCGACGGTGCGCAAGATGAATGTCGGGATCGAACCCGGCCGAATAGGCGCCTTGGAATTTTTCAAGAAACTCCTGCTTTGTCTCCGCCGTGCCGGATGTAATCACAAACGTAATCCGTGTCGGCCAGCGTGAGCACCACCAGATAATGCCCCTTGCCGTCGCCGAGCGCGCGTGAACTTGTCGCCTTGGTTTCTTCGTGCTCGGCCTTTGCCATGAATGATCGAAGTGGCGGACTCGCTGGCGTATTTGCGAACGCGTTTCCAGACACTCATGACGTCGCCGCAGGTGGTATCGACGATCTGGCAACCGCGATCCTTGATTTGTTGCTGGATGGAAAGCTCGGTTCCGAACGCCGGCACGATGACGACATCTTCCGGGCCGAGATCGGAAATGTCCGCCTGCTTATTTTTCCCCATCAGGTTTTTGATGCCTAACGACGAGATTTGCTCGTTCACTTCGGGGTTGTGAATAATTTCGCCGACGATAAAGAGCCGGCGGTCCTTGAAAACTTTGCGCGCCGCGTAGGCCAGATCGATCGCGCGCTCCACGCCGTAGCAAAAGCCGAATTGTTTCGCCAGCCGCACTGTCGTGTCGCCCACCGAAACAATCCCGCCGGTGCGCCGGACCTTGTCGACAATGTCACTGCGATAATGCGATTCGACCTGCTCCTGCACGGCCGCCATCACTTCGGGCGTGCGCAGATTGACTTTCTCGCGCGCGGTCGTGCCGCTGGAAATCAGATTCGTGCTCAAATTAGAATGGGGCGGCGCACCGCCTCTGGTTAACTACTCCAGCAGAGGTCCGCTCGGCTTGCGAAAGGCCGCGTCGCGTAATCATGAAATGCGGATCCGGATCGGGCGTCCTGCGAATCGTCGATGCGGGCCACTTTTGGCCAAGAGTGGCGTCTTCCGGTTGCGTGGTCGCGATGTTCACCGGCGTGCCGATATGCACCAAGGCGTAGAATTTCGGCGCCGCTTCTCCATGCATACGGATGCAGCCGTGGCTGCGCGGAACCGGGTGCACGAAGCCCTGATGGAATCCATAAGCCGGCGCAAATTCGCACCAGTAGCCCATCGGATAACCGACATAGGTGCCCGCCCATTGCGCTCGTCGCCGGCACGACCCGGTTTCCTTTGACGCTGAATCCGTAGGAGCCGGAACGCTTGTGTTCGTTCTTCGCGTAAATCTTGAAGTTCCCTTTCGGCGTCGGCTTGGCCGGAATCCCAACCGAACAGGCCACCGCCATCAGGCAACGCTCGCCTTCCATGACGTAGATGTTCTGCTTGGACAGCGAAACTTTCACTCGAACCTTGTCTGGATCGCTCGGGCGATGCGCCACGACATGATAATTCGCCCCACTCGAGGTGGCCAGCGGACCGGTCGAACAACTTGTCAGCCAGGGACTAACAGCCAGGCCACCGAGGAGAAGCAAACGGGAGAGACTTCGCATACAGTCTATTGGACGGGTGAGAGCCGTTTTTGTCAACCATTCCGCCAAGGCGCCCTGAGCCAGCCTCGGCCTCAGCTCGGTGGTTCGATAACCAAGTTGGGCGCCGCAATCATGCGATCGAATCGCGGAAGTGTCTGCGCGTAAAACGGGTATTTGCGATCCGTTTCGGCGGGCTTGTAACGCCAATGTTTGTACATCCAAAGCCACGGCGCCGGATTCCTCTCTACATACGGCTGAAACCCGTCCCAGCACATTTGCGCGATCTCTTGCTCGGACTTCTGCTGAACGTCTTTTATGGTCGGATGAAAAACCACGCGGTACCGGCCACCGGGCAATGGTTCGGCGTGCGCCGGAAAAATTGGAACTCCCGTTTGCTTATGCAGCCAGGCGTGAGCGGCGGTCACGCTGGTTTTCAATCCAAAACAATCGATGACTACAGCCCCATCGCGCGGCGGCAGGGTGAGATCGATCAACAGGGCCACGCCCTTGTTACGCTTGAGCGCCTTGTACATCCGGATGACCCCGCGGTGCCGCGGAATGAATTCGTGTCCGGGCAATTCGCGCAGCTCTTTAAAGACGGGATCAAGCAGACTGTTCTTAAATTCCTGCGATATGATTGTGCCGTAGATCTGGCTGTAGCCGCAGGCCGCACTCAACCACTCCCAGTTGCTATAGTGATAGACCGCCATGATGAAATGACCGGCTGGCCCAAGCCGTTCGATTTCATCCGCGTTCACCATTTCGATGTGTCGGGAGAGATTCTGAGAATTCAGATGGGAACTCCAGAGAAGTTCCAACATGGTACGCGAAAAATGTTGGAACGATCCGCGCGCTACTCTGCGGCGCTCGGCCACAGAAAATCTCTCTCCAAAAGCAGCCTCGAGGTTGGAAAGGGCGACGCGACGCGCGCGGCCATCGAGGGCAAAAGCCGCTGAACCAACAATGCGCGAAAGGCCGATCCAAAACGATTG
This sequence comes from uncultured Verrucomicrobiae bacterium, assembly GCA_963824205.1. Classification (GTDB taxonomy): domain Bacteria; phylum Verrucomicrobiota; class Verrucomicrobiia; order Chthoniobacterales; family UBA10450; genus JBBRDU01. The sequence goes on from CAWGOG010000004.1 coordinate 334,279, forward strand.
CGGGAGCAGAGGCACGAGCGTCGCGGCAAGGCGCAGACCCAACCATTCAAGCCGATATCGCAGTCGCTTCCACGCGGAACGCATGCCGCGATGTTAATCACACGGCCGCATCCCCGCCACTCACATCGCGGTAAAGTAAACTCTGCGCCAGCATTCACCCTCCTCCGCCTCTAAGACGGCGGAGGACAAATGCTAAACGTTGTTTGGCTTAACTCTGCGCCAGCATTTACCCTTCTTCGTCACTAGCTCTGCCCCATCCGCGCCCAATTGACTTGGCGATCTTCGATCCTAGGTTCCTTGTGCGCCCGGATGCTCGGGTGCGCATCGTGAAAAGCGTCCTTTTCGTCTGCACGGGTAATATTTGCCGCAGCCCAATCGCCGAAGGGCTCTTTCACCATCTTGTCGCGCGGCCGCCACGATATCGAAGTCTCTTCGGCCGGCGTTCACGCGGTCCGCGGGCAACCGCCCAGCCTCTATGCCGTCCAAGTCTGCGCGGCCGAAGGAATCGATATCAGCCATCTTCGCAGCCAGCCGCTCACAGCCACATTAGTCGAGCGCGCGACTCACATTTTCGCGATGACCGGCGCACATTTGGAGACAATTCATCTCCTGTTTCCGCATGGCGCAGACAAGTCCTATCTCCTGCGCGAATTTGAAGAAAGCGGCACGACGGTCTGGCGGGACGTTCCCGATCCCATCGGTCTGGGCCGCGACGTTTACGAAGTTTGCGCCCGCACGATTAAAAACGCTTTACCCAGCGTGCTGTCGTTCGTAGAACAAAGCGAATTCGCCCGTCCCGGCGGCCGGCGAGCCGGCGGCGCAGTTCATCTCACCATGGCAGACGCACCGCATTCCAATCCCCCGCCTTCTTCAACTTCGGGACAAATTTGTCTATGGCGACGCCTTGCGACGCGTTGATCCGGAAATCTTCGATGTCGTTAGCGCGGAAGAAAAGCGGCAACGCGAAAATATCGAGCTGATCGCTTCGGAGAATTTCACCAGCCGCGCGGTCATGGAAGCACAGGGCAGTGTTCTGACTAACAAATACGCCGAAGGTTATCCGGGAAAGCGCTGGTACGGCGGTTGCGAAAACGTGGACATGGCCGAGCAACTGGCGATCGATCGCGCGAAACGCCTTTTCGGCGCCGAACATGTGAACGTCCAACCGCACAGCGGCGCGCAGGCGAACATGGCGGTTTATTTCTCCGCCATTAAACCGGGCGATCAGGATTCTGACCATGAATCTCGCGCACGGCGGCCATCTGACCCATGGCCATCCGGCGAATTTCTCCGGCAAATTTTACCAGGTCACGCACTACGGCGTGAGCGAGAACACGGAAACGCTCGATTACGACGCGCTGCAAAAACAGGCCGAGGAGACGCAGCCCGGTCATGATCACCGCGGGAGCGTCGGCTTACCCGCGCGTTTTTGATTTTCCACGACTTCGGCAAATCGCCGATTCAGTCGGAGCGCTGCTCTTTCATCGATATGGCGCATATCTCCGGGCTGGTGGCCGGCGGGCAGCATCCGAGCCCGGTTCCGCACGCGCAATTTGTCACCACGACCACCCACAAGAGTTTGAGAGGCCCGCGCGGCGGCATCATCATGTGCCAGGAGCAATTCGCCAAACAAATCGACTCCATGGTCTTCCCCGGAATTCAGGGCGGACCATTGATGCATGTGATCGCAGCCAAAGCGGTTTGCTTTCACGAAGCGCTCCAGCCGCAATTTCGCGATTATCAGCGGCAGGTCGTGGTCAACGCCAAGGCGCTCGCCGCCGGCCTGGCCAAGCATGGTTTCCGCATTGTCTCCGGCGGCACCGATAATCACCTCATGCTGGTCGATCTGCGCCCGAAAGAGATCAACGGCAAACAGGCGCAGGAAGTTCTGGATCGCGCGGGTATCACGGTGAACAAGAACGCCATTCCGTTCGACACCTATCCGATCTTCAAGCCGGGCGGTATTCGCGTCGGCACGCCGGCGGTAACGACCCGCGGGATGAAAGAGGAAGACATGCTCGAGATCGCGGACCTGGTGGCCGAAGCGCTTAACAAGCGCGATGATCCCGACGCTCTCGAGCAGGTCCGCGGAAGAGTGCGGGAATTGATGCGCAGGTTTCCGCTGCCTTTACGATTACTGACCGGAGTCCGCTGCAAAGCAGCGGCTGTGCCTAACGATCGAGCACTTCGCGGACTTTTGCTGCGAGCGTTTGCATACTGAAGGGCTTCGACAAAAATTCGAAGTCGATCCCGCCGTCCTCGCGATGGAAATGTTCGCCGTTGCCGGAGGTCAGGATCACTTTGAGCCCTTCATTGGAACTGAGCCAGCCGGCGCACGAGCTCTGTCCCGTCCATGCGCGGCATATCGAGATCCGTTAGAACGAGATCAATCGGATTTTCCTTACGGGAGGCAATTGCGCGCTCGGCCTCCTCACCATGCTCCGCACGCAAGACTTCATAACCAAGCTTGCGAAGCAGACATTCGAACAGATTTCCCACGGAGGGCTCATCCTCGACAACAAGAACAGTTTCGCGGCCCTCGCGGCAGAGCACCGTTCCTGGTCGGAGGTTCAGGGTCTCGAGCATCTTCCTCGACTCTGGGCAGGAAGACGGTAAAGCGCGGTGCCTTTTCCCGGCTGACTCTGGCAGGCGATCCAGCCTCCGCTTTGCTGAACGATCGCGCTGCAAGTGGCCAGGCCCAGGCCGGTTCCCTGTCCAGGGCGTTTGGTGGTGAAAAACGGCTCAAAGATTCTGGCCATCATTTCCGGCGGGATGCCTTCGCCGGTATCACTGAATCGTCAGGCAGACGAAATCTTTCGTTTCAATGTCGCGCTTAATTTCATCAGCTTCGAGTGAGACGTTCTCCGTTTTGATCTCGATCTCGCCCTGCGCCTTGATGGCGTCGCGCGCGTTGATCACAAAATTCAAGAGCAACTGTTCGATTTGCGCATTGATCCATGCGCACCTGACCGAGTGCCGGATCGAGGGACTTCGTTAGCTTGATCCGGCTGCCGATGGCTTGCACGAGCATCTTCTCCGCGTTTTTCACCACAGCATTGAGGTTGAGAACAGACGGATCGGTCGCCTGCGGCCGGCTGAAGGCCAGCAATTGCTTGCTCAGCGAGCCCGCGCGCTCGGAAGCGCGCAGAATTTCGGCAACGGGACTGCTGATCACGCTCCGCCTCTGGCAACTGCTGAAGCAGAAGCATTCCGTAGCCCATGATGGTGGTCAGGATGTTGTTGAAGTCGTGCGCGATGCCGCCGGCAATCTGGCCCGAGCGCCTCCATTTTTTGCGCCTGAAGCAGCTGTGCATTGGTCCGTTTGAGCGTTTCAGCCGTTTCACGATGTTGGACGACCTCTTCGCGCAGCTTCGTGTTTGTTTCCTGAAGTTCGAGCGTCCGTTCCTGCACATGTTTTTCCAGTTGATCGTGTGGACTGGCGCAAGATTTCTTCCGCGCGCTTGCGATCAGTAATGTCTGTCGAAACGCCGCAGACGGCATAGGGCGCGCCTTTCGCGTCGCGCAGAGCAAACTTGATCGAAAGATAAGTGTGCCTGCCGTCGCTATGGGGAGCGCACTTCTTCAAATTCCACGGGCGCCAGACTGGCCAGAGCCTGCTCATCGTTCTCGCGATAGACATCGGCAAACTCCGGCGGGAAAAAGCGAGTGGACATCGCGCCCAATAAGCGCGTCGCGCTTCACTCCGAACACGCGCTCGAACTGCGCGATTGGCCATCAGATAGCGCCCGTGCAGATCCTTCACGAAAATGATCGAAGAAGTGTTATCAAGAATGGATTGCAGGCGCGCTTCGCTCTCGCGCAACGCGTTCGTCCGGGCGGCCAAAAGCGCGCTGGTTGCCTGGAGTTGTTCGTTCACGCGGCCGATTTCATCTCTTCCGGCATCCTTCTCTTTAATTGGAAGACCAGCGGCGAGTCGCTCGGCGTCGTCTCCGATCCGTTGAATTCGTCGGACGGTCGATCGGCTCAGCAAATAGACGGCGATGAATCCGCCTCCAATTCCGAACGCCGCCGTGATCGCCGTGGCCACAATATTGATGTCGCGTATTTGCTCGAGCCGCGCCGTCCGCCGCGCATGAATCGACATCTCCTCGCTCTCCATCTCCAGCAACGCCGTGCGGGCGAATTCTGTCTGCTGTCTTTCCTCGGCGACCAGACCGGGTGCGCCGGCTGGGCCTGAAGTCGAGCAGCGCTTCGTTCATGCGATGGCATTCATTGACCATGCTGCGAATGGAATTGAGCCGGGCCTGCTCGGAGCCATTGTCGGCCACGTCCCTGGCGATCCGCGTGAGAGCGTTAACAACATCATCGTGCGCCAAAAATGCGGCCGAGCGAAATTCGTCGCTTTTCGTTAGGGCGAAATCTCGAGTTGACGATTCCTCGGTGGCGAGGGCGGCCAGAGCGCGCGCGATCTCGTGACGGACTTCGAGGCTATGCCAGACCCAGGTCTGAGCGCGTCGTTCAGCCGCGGAGAGCTCGTACAGGGCGATGAAACCAAGGAGCAGCGAAACGCTCGGGAACAGCGCCGTTATCAACCCTTTCCGCGCCGAGGTCGAGGTCGTTCCAAAAGCCTGATTTCATGCCGCGGCTCGAGTGATACGCGAGCGCTGCCATGGCGGAGCGAAAATCGTGCCGACGGGGTCAACCGCCGCTTAACTCGTGGTTTTACCTGCCTGCCTTCTCCGTATAGTCTCCGGCGGCATGGCCGATGTGACCGATCATCCGCAGGCGAACCCATTGCGCGAAGGCCTGTCGACCCGAGCAGTGCCGCAACCTTGCAGCATCGTAATCTTTGGTGCGACGGGAGACCTGACTCATCGCAAACTGGTCCCGGCACTCTATAATTTGGCCGCTGACGGCGAACTGCCTCCCGCTGTCGCCGTGATCGGGTTCGCCCGACGCCCCAAAGACGACGATCAATTTCGCCAGGAAATCGAAGAAGCGACCCGGAAATATTCCCGTCAAAACGTGCGTGACGATATCTGGAAGACGTTCGCGCAATCGATCTTCTATCATCAAAGCGACTTTTCGGAGGAAGCCGGCTTCAAATCGCTCGCGGAGCGCCTGAAGAAGATTGACTCCGAACGCGGAACGCGCGGTAACCGCCTCTTTTACCTAGCGGTCGCGCCGGACCAATTCGAACCCATCCTGAAACACCTGAAAGCCATGGGGCTTCAATCAGGCCCAGGAAGGAAGCTGGGTGCGCGTCATCGTTGAGAAACCGTTCGGGACCGATCTGGCTTCCGCGCGCGAACTAAATAGGGTCGTTAGGAAATCATTTTCCGAAGATCAGACCTATCGAATCGACCATTTTCTGGGAAAAGAAACCGCGCAGAACATTCTCGTTTTGCGTTTCGCCAATGCGATCTTCGAGCCACTTTGGAACAGTCGATACATCGACCACATCCAGATCACAGCCGCCGAAACACTCGGTGTGGAAGGTCGCGGCGGCTATTACGAAACCGCCGGCGCGTTGCGCGACATGGTCCAGAACCATCTTCTGCAATTGCTTTGCCTCATCGGCATGGAGCCGCCGACCGACCTGAGCGCCGACGCCATTCGCGACGAGAAGGTCAAAGTCGTTAGGTCACTCCGTCGCATCACCGGACCGGACGTGACCGCTAGACGCCGTCCGAGGACAATATGCCGCCGGATCCATCGCCGGCGAACAGGTCGCAGGGTTATCGCGACGAAGAAAAAGTAGATCGCAAGTCCACCACTGAGACTTTCGTCGCCCTGAGCCTGAAAATCGATAATTGGCGCTTCGCCAACATGCCAGTCTACCTGCGCGTCGGAAAACGGCTGCCCGAAGTCGGGCACCGAAATCTCGGTTCACTTCAAAAAGGCGCCGGGCGTTTTGTTCAACAAGGAATCGGTCGCTCTCGATCAAAATGTTCTCGTCGTCCGGATTCAACCGGACGAAGGGATATCGCTGCGCATGCAGGCGAAAATTCCCGGCACCAGCCTGCGCATCGAACCGGTGAAAATGGATTTCCATTACGGCACATCGTTCGGGAAAGCCGAGCCCGGAGGCTTACGAACGCCTGCTTCTCGATGCCATGAGCGGCGACGCCACCCTTTTCGCGAGACGCGACGAGGTCGAAGAGGCATGGGCGTTCATCGATCCAATCGAGGAAGCATGGCACTCGACGAAGATGCGCCCCCGCTTGGAGTTTTATCCTGCCGGGTCGTGGGGACCGGCAGCGGCCGATGAATTGCTCGCGCGCGATGGCCGCGCCTGGCGCGCGCTTCTGAATCTTATGCCGGCGGCAACCAGGTCTTATTCCCCCGGCCTTCCGGTCGAAGTCGGCAAGATCGATCGTGAGCTGAAAAAGCTCTGGCAACAAAACGAGGGAGCCACGCGCGCTTCGCTCGTTAACCTGGCGGTCTACAGCGAAGCTTCCGGGCTCGCTTGAGGCAAACACAAAACTCATTTCCGAACTGACGGAGAATCTCGCATGTCGCGCGATCGTGATCGCGGCCGATGCCCGCCCCGAAAGAAAATCACGTCGAGGCCTGGATCGGCGCGCATTGCCACGTCAGCCGCGCCGGCAGCAAACAAATTTGTTCCGAACAAATCTCGTTTCTTGTCCAGGGCCCATGCACAAATCTGGTGCCTAACATCGTTTTCGCCCATCTCGATTCGGATCTTCCACTTTATCTCTGGTGGCAGGGGGAGTTCCATGATCCGATCGATTCGCAGCTTTGGAGCTGGGTCGATCGCCTGATTTATGACAGTCGCGAATGGCACGACGTGCCGACACAACTGGCTCTTTTGGAAACAGCGCAGCGCGCAGGCTCGCCAGCGCGTGATCCTGTGCGATCTAAATTGGACCCGGCTGTTTAGAGTCCGGCTCGGCCTGGCCCAATTCTTCGATCATCCGGCATCGCATCATCATTTCGCAGCGATTGATCGCGTAGAAATTGTTCACGCAAATGGATTTCGCTCGACGGCTATTCTGCTCGTTGGATGGTTGGCCGCGCAACTCCACTGGCGGTTTCAGGCCAAAGCGGACAAGACAGACCTGACGGTTCTCGACAAGAATGGGCGAACCATTCAAATCAAACTGAGTGAAGAGGCCGGTGAACCGATCGGCAGGATCTCGCTTTTATCGAAAGAGGTGGAGTTTCGAGTGGTGCATCCCCCCGGAAAGGACTTGCTCGAGGTCTCCCGGGGCAAACCCGGCGTCAGTTGTGCGCATCAGGTGCTTCCTGCGGGCAGCCCCGACAGTGTTCACCTCCTCGAAGACGAGCTTGTCAGGGGCGGCTCTCGCAAGATCTATCAAAACGCGCTTCAGGTGATTCGCGAACTCCTGTAGGTCTCACGCCCGGCGCTCCCTGCGCGCACAGCATCTGCTCTCCCGGTCTTCATGCTGGAACGAAGACTGGGAACCGTCGCACTCCTGTGCGCCGTCATTTGCCTCCTTCCTGCCTGCGCGCACTTCACGTCCTCAGGACGGCAACAGCTCGCCTATGCGAAATATGTGCAAAAGCAGAGCCATAACCGGGTGAAAATGACGACGAAGTATAAGAAGATGAAGGTTCCAAAAGGCACTTCAGCGGAACCGAAAATTTCGGGGACGAGCGAAAGCCCGCAATCAGTCAATTCTTCCGGAGCGCAGCAAGGGCAATCCGAAGCGACTCCACCTCACTCCCAGGTTCCTCCGGAGTCCCAAAGCCAATAGGCCTAACGATCTCGTTTGACCGGGATCGGTTTTCCTTCTGAATCCACCGCAACGTAGGTGAAGACCGCCTCAGTAACCCGGACCATCTCGCCGGAGCGATAACGGCTAACCCAGGCTTCCACCGGGATCGTCATGGAAGTCCGCCCGATCTTGTCGACCCGCGCATAGCAGGCCACCGTGTCTCCCACGCGCACGGGCTGTAAGAACGCCATGCCTTCCATGGCAACCGTGACCACGCGGCATTTGGCCGTCTTCGTCGCCAGAATGCCGCTGCCGAGATCCATCTGCGACATGAGCCATCCACCGAAGACGTCGCCACTCGGATTCGTATCCTTCGGCATTGCGATTGTCTGAATAACCAGTTCACCGTGCGGTTCGTTAGCGGACGTCATAGGCAGCGCGAATCATATCACAGAATGAGCATGCAATCTCCATAGCTAAAGAAACGATACCGTTCGCGAACGGCTTCGGCATAAGCGCGCAAAATCGGTTCCCGGCCGGCGAATGCGCTAACGAGCATGAGAAGGGTTGAGCGCGGCAGGTGGAAATTCGTCAACATGCGCTCCCACTCGTCGAAATTTAAAAGGAGGGCGAATAAAAATATCTGTTGTCCCTTTTTGGGGCACCACTGTCCTGTCTATCGCAAACGATCGATTCCAACACCCGGACACAGGTGGTGCCGACGGCGATGACGCGTTCGGCTGAGTTAATTCTGTTGGCTGTTTCCGCGGAAATCTCGAAACGCTCACCATGCATGCGATGCTCTTCGACATTGTCCGACTGCACCGGCTGAAATGTCCCGGGACCAACGTGCAACGTCAGAAAAGCATGAGGGAGCTGCTGCAGCATATCTCCCGTGAAATGGAGACCCGCGGTGGGCGCGGCAACGGCTCCAGGCTTTTGGGCGTAGACCGTCTGGTATCGCACGAGGTCTTCATCGTCGCTCTCCCGATCGAGATAAGGCGGAATTGGAACGCTTCCACCGGCATGCATATCGACTTCAGTTTGGAACTCGATCGTCCGCTCGCCGGTAGGCGAAACGTCCACGACATTTCCTTGAACCGCATCGATTTCAACACGCGCGCCGAGCCGCATTTTGCGGCCCGGCTTTACCAGGCAGCGCCATCGCCGATCGCCCAGCCGTTCCAAAAACAAGAACTCGATCCGGCCGTCATCGGAAAATCTTCGCGCAGGAACGACGCGCGTATCATTTAACACCAACAGGTCCCCCGGGCGGATAAACTGTGGAAGGTCGCGAAAACTCTTGTGCTCAATTTGCTGCGAATCGCGCCGAACCACCATCATGCGAGATGCGTCGCGTTGTGGCAGAGGACGCGAAGCGACCAAATCGCGTGGCAGGTCAAAATCGTAATCGCTCAGGCGCGAACTCATCGGTCCATCATGAAAGCGATTGCAGTGAGATGCAAAAGTTCACATGATCCATACGATGCGATTCCACAACGCTCTCGACCTGGTTGTGTCAGCGCTCGAGAGGCTTCGCGAGGAATCGCCTCGTGCAGCGGTGGCGTCACGAGGGACACTGGAATCGTTCATCGAGCAACGGCTTACTGCCAGCCCCGGGAAAAAAGATCAGCTCGGAGCGATTCAGGCACGGGTCAGTGTGTGTCTGAAATGCCCGCATCTCGCCAGCTCGCGACGGCAGACGGTTTTTGGAATCGGACATCCCGATGCCGACCTGATGTTCATCGGGGAAGCGCCAGGGGCGGACGAAGACGCGAAAGGCGAACCCTTCGTGGGTCGTGCCGGCCAGTTGCTCACAAAAATCATTGCTGCAATGGGTTTCGCGCGCGGGGACGTTTACATCGCCAATATCTTGAAATGCCGTCCAGATACACCCGGCGCAACGAGCGGTAACCGCCCGCCCACTCCACAGGAGATGCAGACCTGCCTGCCTTATCTGGCTGAGCAAATTGATATCATCCAGCCGAGAGTTTTGGTCGCCTTGGGCGCAACCGCTGTTGAAGGTCTGCTCGGCTTCCGTGGCACCATGCGCGAACTCCGCGGCACGTGGCATTCCTATCAGGAGACTCCGCTCATCATCACCTATCATCCTTCTTATCTCCTCCGGAATCAGGCGCCGTCAGAAAAGCGCAAGGTTTGGGAAGATATGCTTCAGGTTCTCGAGCGTTTGGACGTAGCGATTTCGGAAAAACAGCGGAACTATTTTCGGTAATTCCAACGTTCGGCACTTGTCCCGAGGCAATTGGTGCCGAGGGGGGTGAGTGCTGGCGCAGAGTTGGTCAACTCAGACGTTTTCAAACATCTGCTGCAGGACGCTGCGCGACCCCAGTGAAACGCCGGCGCGCGCGAGAATTGTCCGCACGGCGCTTCGCGAAATCTTGATCTTCTCCCGCAGAACACGATCTCCCGCAGCGCGCACATCCTTGATCGTGCGGATTCCGATCAACGCTGGGAGCGCTGTTGCGATGCGCACGCGCCGGTGCCGAATCGCATTCACGTATTTCATTCCGGCCTTCAGGCCCTCTTCCGCTTTTGCCAGCCACTTGTCGATCACGGGAAGCGCTCCGTCCGGCCGGCTCAGAATATCGCCTGGCAAAATTCCATTCCCTCTCAGCTCTTCTGCCGGGAGATAGCAGCGGCCGGCTCGAAGATCTGCGTGAGAGTCGCGCAAAATGTTCACCAACTGAAGACCGCATCCATATTCCCGCCCGAGGGCGCGCATCTCTTCCTTCGAGAGGTCCGCGAAGCCTTCGAGGTGCTGGAAACACATCTCGGTCCAGAATTCTCCGACACATCCGGCAATGAGGTAGGTGTATTCGTCGAGTTGGGCAGCCGACTCAAGGGCGCGCAGCTCCGCGCCATCACCAAATCTCTCCAGATCCAATTCCTGGGCGTGCGTGATTTTCGTCAGGACGGTCTGTATCTCCGCGCGATCGGCCGCCGGCAACTGTGCAAGCTCTTGCAGACATTCCGGAATGAGAGTGATGAGCTCGCGCTCAGACTGATTGGTCTGAAACCCGGCAAATCCGCGCGCGAGATCCCGCACAGGAGTCGCGTCCGCAAGGCAGATCGCCGACGCCAAAGCCTTCAATTTCTCGCGCCGAGTATCCGCCGGAACTTGCACCGTGTCGGCCAGCGTATCCGTGCCCCTGGCGAGCAGGTAGGCCAGACTCACCGGCTTTCGCAGCGCTTCGGGCAGCAATCGCAGCGAAAGATAAAACGAGCGTGAAACCGATTTCAGAAGATCGCCGGTCAATTGCATTTCCTGTCCTGACACCTGCGCGCGTGTCATTGGCCTAACGATTCCGACCAACGTTCCTGATATCGATTTTTTCCGGCGCTTCGTTTCCCAGGCCGCCAAAGGCAGCCGCCTTCACATAGCCGGCCATGTCTCCAATCTTCGGCAGAGATCCGCGAGATCGCCATTCCTCGATCTTTCTCAAAACAACTGAGTCGAGCGCAACCGGATCCTTACTGGCATAGATGGTCGCATGCCGTTCGGAGTAAAGTGGCTGAGATTCGGGGCCGCCGGCGTATTGAGCTGCCAGGCCGTCGACAATGTTCAAAACGACTTTCTGGCCAATCAGCGGATGCGAGTACATTTCCGCGATACTGGTCGCGCCAAACCGATTCCCCTGAGCGAATCGGCGCCAGTTGTCGATGTTGGGAAGGGTCATGTTGTAGAGACAACCGGCGATCCCGGTCATCTCTGCGCTGCTCATGACTGGGACGTTGATCACCTTGGTCACGTCTTGCGACAGAATTTTTGCGATGTGACTGACGTTGCTGGTGTTTTGCGATTCACTAAGCGGATCGATCGTTCCCAGATCCCTCTGATATTCAAGGTCACCCCAGACGAGTTGGCCCAGCACTGGCGCGGTGAACATCGCCTTCTCATCGTAACCGGTCTTGGGAGGAATATCTCTCATTTGGTACCCCTCCTGTCCCGGCCGATAACCGGCTTCCTTGATCCGCGTAAGCGATCGATCCCAGACAATGATGCTGCTGCGCGAATGGCCGGCGGCCACAAGGCCGTCGACGATCGCGTTGACCACCTCGCGGTGCGTTGAGAAGAGTTGTCCGCCGGCCGCGGAGATCTTGATGCCGATCCTGTCGTTAGGGGCAACCAACGAACCCCAGGCCTTTCCAAGATCGGTTTCGCCAGTAACCGCCATGACAAGGCGATCAACCATGCTTCGGACGAGTTTGGGATCCGGATGGAAATCCGTGATCGCCTCCGAGTCATGCGCCACAAAGACGACCGAGCGAGCGGGCTTCGGTGTAGGTGTCGCCGGTGGCGCTGTCGGGGACAAACCCGGCAGCGGAAGCTGCGCCTGCGCGAGGGACGTCGCGAAAAGAAAAAGAGCGACTAGATTCCGTATTACAGCCATAGACGTTGCTGCACCGTTAATGAACAGGGATTTCGGCCATAAGGTGGAGAAGTTAGAGCCTCTGCGCCATATCTATGTTCATATTCCTTTTTGTGCGCGAATCTGCCCGTACTGCGCCTTTTACAAGGATCGTCTGGACCGCTCGGAAACGGACCGTTTTTGTGCCGCCATTCTAGCGGAGGTTGAGCAGCGGGCCACAGATCTTCCCGTCGGGCCAGTAACCATTTTCTTTGGCGGCGGAACTCCGACAGCCCTTTCAATCCCACAGCTCGAAGGCCTGCTGAACGGGTTTCATCAACGCCTCGACCTGTCCCGGCTCAAGGAATGGACCGTTGAAGCAAATCCCGGGAGCGTTTCACCGCAAAAAGCCGCCATGCTCCGCGACTCCGGCATCACGCGAATCAGCCTCGGCGTGCAATCCTGGGACGACAAACTCTTGCATCTCCTGGGACGCGAACATAACGCTGCCCAGGCAGAAAACTCATTCCAGGTTTTCCGTGACGCCGGATTCTCCAACGTCAGCATCGATCTGATGTTCGGCCTGCCGGGCCAGACGGAGGCGCAATGGCGGGAGACTCTCGAGAAAACCATCAGTCTCAATCCCGATCACATCTCCGCTTATTGCCTGACGTATGAGGAGGACACGGATTTCTTTGAACGTCATGCGCGCGGCGAGCTTCAATCGTCTGAGACCGAAGAAGCTTCGCATTTTCAGATCGCCATGGATGCTCTGGAAACAGCTGGCTACGAGCAATACGAAATCTCGAATTACGCCCGTCCCGGATTCGCCTCTCTGCATAACCATGGCTACTGGGCGGGTTCCGATTATCTCGGGATCGGCCCGAGCGCTTTCAGCACCATTGGATGGGAGCGATCGCAGAACGTGGCCGATTATCGCGCGTATTCCGATCGAGTCCTTGCCGGCAAATCGGCGACTGCGTCGATTGAAACACTGACCTCGGAGAATAAGCGATCTGAACGAATTGCCCTTTCTCTTCGAACGCGCGACGGGCTTCCCGCGACGCTGGTTCAGACGCAGAAAGTCCGCGAACTATTTGATCTCGGCCTTCTCGAACAAACGAGCGGCAACCTTGTTCTCACTCGACGCGGCCGCGCCGTTGCCGACAGCGTCGCCGAAGCGCTTCTTTAGTAACGCGAAGCCAGCGACAACTAATCATAGCCGGAGCCTTCTAAGCACGTCATTCGCTCCGTCAGGAGAGATCCTTCAGCGTCTGCGCGCTTCAGGATGGACAGGAAGAGAGCGCATAATTCTTTGGAGTTTGTGACTTTAAGTTTCTCTGGAGCTTGGATGTTGAAGTTTGGAGCTTCCGCTCCGAAGGAGCGGCCCTACTCCTCCACTCCGCCGTAACGGCGTTGCCTTCGCCCGTACTCATTCACGGCGGCGAACAGTTCCTTTTTCGTGAAATCCGGCCACAGCGTCGGCGTGACATACATCTCGGTGTAGGAAAGCTGCCAGAGAAGGAAGTTGGACAACCGCATCTCACCGGAAGTGCGGATGAGAAGATCGGGGTCGGGATAATAACGTGTGTAAAGATGTTTGCTGAACATCTCCACGTCGATCATTGCCTTGTCGATGTGGCCAAGCTCAACCGCGCGCAGGAGGCTCTTGATCCCATCGATGATTTCCAGCCGCGCGCCATAGCTCAGCGCGAGGATCAGGGTCAATCCGTTGTTCGACGCCGTCTTTTCAATGCTGGAATGCAACTGTTTCTGACAACGCAATGGAAGATCCGTTAGGCGTCCAATGGCTTGGAGCCGCACATTCTTCTCCTGCAACTCGGGAGTTTTTTCCTTCAAAAATTTCTCAAGCAGACGCATCAGGGCAAAGACTTCAGTCTTTGGGCGCTGCCAATTCTCAGCCGAGAACGCGTAGAGCGTCAGGTACTCAATCTTGAGCTCGCCGCATCCTTCGACACATTCGCGCACCGCTTGAGCTCCTTTTTCGTGGCCCTTGATTCGCGGCAATCCGCGCTGCTTGGCCCAACGGCCGTTGCCATCCATGATGATGGCCACATGGCGGGGCACTGGCTGACTCTTCGAAACCATCTGATCAAACGAAGAGGGTCTGGCCTCGTGCCGGCCCCACGCTAACCATGGTCAACTTTGCGCCCGTCAGCTCGGAGATTCGCCGAACATATTTGCGCGCCTTCGAAGGAAGATCGGAGAATGACTTCACGTTGTGGGTCGACTTTTTCCAACCGGCCATCTCTTCGTAAATAGGCTCGCAGTTCGCCAGCTGGTCCGCGTCGCAGGGCGGAACATCGAGCCGCTTTCCATTCAAGCGATAACCAACGCAGACCTGAATGGGATCAACCTCATCCAGGCCATCGAGATTGGTAATCGCAATTTCATCGATGCCATTGATCATGGCGGCGTAATGGGTTGCGACTGCGTCGAACCAGCCGCACCGCCGGGCGCGCCCGGTAGTGGCGCCAAATTCGCGGCCCATTTTGTGCAGGCGATCGGCCAGCGCATCGTCCTCTGTCGGTAAGGCGCCTTCGCCCACCCGCGTCGTGTAGGCTTTCATCACCCCCAGGACACGATCCATTCGGTGCGGTGGAACTCCGGTGCCGGTACACGCGCCACCGGCCGTCGTGTTAGAGGACGTTACGAACGGATATGTCCCATGGTCGATGTCGAGAAACGTTCCCTGTGCGCCTTCAAACAGTATCTCTTTCCCGTGGGTCAAAGCGCGATGCAGATAGACCACTGTGTTGGCCACGAAGGGGCGAAGCTTTGCGCCTGCCTCCAGGTATTGCTTGTTCACAATGGCGAAATCGATTGGCTTGGCGCCAAGCGCGCGCAGAATGCTGTTGTTCTCCTGGTTTTTTGCCCGCAGCTTTTTCGAAAACAAACGCGGCTGCATCAGATCGGAAACTCGCAGCCCGGTGCGCGCCGCCTTGTCTCCGTAGGCCGGACCGATGCCGCGCTTTGTCGTTCCGATTTTCACATGGCCCTTGCGCAGCTCCCGCTGTTCGTCCAAGGCGCGATGATACGGCATGACCAGATGGGCGCAGTCGCTCAAGAGCAGGTTCTTCCCGATCTCGATTCCCATTTTTCGCAAACCTTCGATCTCCCCAACAAGCGCTACCGGATCAACCACGACACCGTTACCGATCACGCAGACTTTTCCGCGGCGAAGAATTCCCGATGGGATAAGATGAAGAATATACGTCTGGCCGCGATGAATAACGGTGTGGCCAGCATTGTTGCCGCCCTGGCTGCGCACAACGATGTCAGCCTTTGCCGTTAGGACATCGATGATCTTGCCTTTTCCCTCGTCCCCCCATTGAGCGCCAACCAGGATCGTGTTTGCCATGTGCTTGCGGACGTTAAGTCGTTAAAAAGAGCCGTCCAGCGGCGACTCGAATTTCGTAAATAAAGACAACATGCGCACTATCTTACTTATTATCCTAATTCTGGCTCTGATCGGTTCGTTGCCCGCGTGGCCCTATGCCACCGGCTGGGGCTATTATCCGGGCGGCGGACTGCTCGTGGTTATCATTCTGATCCTCTTGCTCTGGCGCGCCTGAGTGGCGCACGGCAAAGCCGTCGGTAGGGAGGCGATTGCTTCCAATCGCCTCTCTACCCACTCTCTTCTGAGCGGCGGTTTGAAAGCCCGGCCGCGCACCAAAGAATCGCTGCCCCGTTGCGGCTGGCCTTCGCAAAAAAAATTGGGATCCCGTCACCAACAACAAATAACCCAGCGGCGAAAGCCGCCGTTATTCGTTTTTCGCCGCCAGCGCCCGCTTTAAAGCGGCCGCAGACTGGCTCGTCCCGCCGCCGGTGTGAGCGTGCGAATAATTGCGCACCTTGTCCCAGCGGATGCGCGAATCACGCGTGAAAGTGTTCATGGCCACGCGATAACTGCCGGTACTGTTCTGCAAATGCCGGTGGGCCGTGATAAAATTTGAGGGGTCGTAATAGTTGCTGAAATCTTGCGCGAAGGCCGCCCGGCTCATCCCGATCTCGATGTTCTTGCGAATCTCGAGGTGCAAGTGCGCGTCGTAAAGACCGTGCGCCGTCCCCATGGTGGCGATTTTTTGTCCACGAGCGACCGCTTGCCCATTGCGAACGAGGATGGCCAGCAAATGTCCGTAGAGTGAATCGATCGTCCGGATGGCGCCGCCTTCGCGATAACTATGCCTAATAATGACAACGTTCCCCCAGCCCATGTGACAGTCGCGGGCAAAGACAACCAGGCCGTCCCCAATCGAATAAATCGGGTCGCCCAAATCCGTGTCGCCGCCGCCGACGCCATCCCAGTCTTCGCCGAGATGCCCATGCGAACGGAAACCGCGAGCGCGATAGTAACCCTGAGCGTCCGGACGTCCGACAGGAAAATCAAAACCGTCCGCAAGTTTGGTGAAGGCGGTTTCAAAATGATCGTTCACCGGAGACGGGATCACACTCTCTGCCGAATTATTCTGAACAAGAGCGGCCCTCGTAAGTGCATTGGATGAATCTCTGCGCGTTTGCAGTGAGGCCGGCACCGCGGCAATCGAATGTGCGTCGAACGTGCTCTTCGGGAACGCGAAATTTTTCGCGGCAGCAGTCTTAGTTGTCGTGACGACGGGTTTCGTAGCGACTCGCGCGGAAGTCGCCGTTTCCTCTTCCTCGGTGTCCTCCACCGGTTTGATCGCAGGCACGGCCGTCTTAGTTACAGTGGGCGCTTTGTTGGACTTGGTTTGCGCAACAGCAGGCTTTTTAACCGGCATGACGACATCATGTTTCGGCCCTTCCGCTGGAGGCGCCGGAGCCTTCGCTACCGCCACGGAGGCATTTGGGGTCGTCGAGGTCGCGACTTTCGCGGCCGACTGCGCTTTTACTTCAGGCTTCCCATTCTTCGCGGCATCCTTGGAGCCGGCGATTTTGGAATGGGAATCCATCGGCGTTCCCGTTTTCGGGGCCACCGGATGAGATTCGTTTGCGCTATTCTCTTTGGCGATAGCCTTGTTAGGCACAATCGCTTCCACCTTCGGTTGCGCACGAATTTCCACCACCGCCGGTTTCGATACCGCTTTGGCGACTTTGGTGGCCGGCGGAACGGGCGCGACCGCCACTTTCGGGCTGGTAACTGACGACTTTAAATTCGTCTTCGCCGGTTGCGCTTTCGCAATCAGCGGAGGCTGAGGCTTAACAATCGGCGAAGGTGTCGCGGCCGGAGCGCGCTGTCCGGGCATGACCGTCGGCGTGGCTTTCGTAATCGTCGCCGCGGGCTTCGCCGGAGTTTCCACTGCTGGCTGGGCCTTTTCCGTCTTGGCTGGTTTCGCGGTTGTTACCGCAGCGATCTTCTTGGCAGAATTATTGTCCGGTTTTTGCGCCGGCGCCGAATGAGCCGAGGTCGTGCTGGGCTTGGCCGGAGCGACGGCTATTGCTTTCTCGACCTTGACTTCCGGTTTGGCGACTTCCGCTTTTGGATACTTTGGCTTGGCCTTTTGGTCGCCACTAAACACCTCCTGCGCAGAAAGATGCGCAACGAAAAGGGTACCGCAGACCAAGGCGGCGACAGACGTTTTCACCATGGAGCGCACCCTTTTTATCTAAACCGGAGCCCCTTGGCAAGCCGGTAGTTACGGAAACCCAGTGTTTTCGGCCTGCTAGCTGTCGCCGCTTGCCAGCCGTAGCCTAGCGAAGGCGGGTCTCTGGCGGCAGGCCCCATCGCCAAGGTGGAGGGACGAGCTAGTCTCGTCCGCTTCCCTTGGAGCGGCGGGGCTCCCGCGACGCCGTTCTTAGCCTCCGCTTTCAGCTTTCAGCCTTTCGGCCCCTACTGCTGGCGGACGAGCTGGAGGACCGGCAAGGGGAACCGCAGTCTCATCTCTTCATCCAGGTAAATCTCGACGTGATGAACCCCGTATTGCTGAAACTGCACCCCGCCGAAATAGTGAACGTTGGTCGCGTGGTGCCCCTCCATTTCTTTGAGGACAAACTCGACCTCGGCCTGGGCGATCACCTGCTGCTCATCAACCCCGACGATGCGTGATCGTTGCTTGAACTTTCCTGAGCCACTGCACCAGCGTGTCCAGATGCACAGCCGCATATAATTGATCGGCAACTGCGGCGCGGCGATCACGTTAAGCACACCCACCAGGGTCTGCATGCCGTTGAATTCGCAACGGACGTCTTCGCACAGGACACAACTTTGCAGATCAGGCAGGATTCGTTCGGACTCCATTTCTCAGGCGCCTCCGCGCATCAGCCAAAAGAATAAAACAATTGCTAACAAGATTCGATAGATCGCGAATGGCGTGAAACCGCGCGTCCGCACCCATTGCATGAACCACGCGACCACACCGAGAGCGACGATAAAGGAAACAATCATGCCGATGAAAAGCACGATCCATTCGTGTCCATGCATGACTAACGGCGCCAGATTCTCGCCCGAAGTTTCGGCGTGACCCGGGCGCAATGTCTTCAGCAGGTCATAACCGGTCGCCACAATCATGGTCGGCATCGAAAGGAAAAATGAAAACTCCAAGGCGGCAGGCCGCGACATTCCCGCGATCTGTCCGGCGGCGATGGTCGACATCGAGCGCGACGTCCCCGGAAAAACCGCCGAGAAAATCTGGCAGGCGCCGATCCAGATCGACTGCGGAAGAGTCATCTCTTCCATGTGATTCGTGCGCGGATTCCGGCAAAGCGCGTCCACCAGCCACATGATGATGCCGCCGATCAGAAGCGCCCACGCCATCAC
The DNA here is from genome assembly GCA_963824205.1 of uncultured Verrucomicrobiae bacterium. Taxonomy (GTDB): domain Bacteria; phylum Verrucomicrobiota; class Verrucomicrobiia; order Chthoniobacterales; family UBA10450; genus JBBRDU01. Next base: position 353,070 of record CAWGOG010000004.1, read on the forward strand.
GTGAAGGTTCTCCAGGTTCGACGAAATCTTCTTCTTCAACAGAAACGCCGGCCCGGCCGTGACCACAAAGGCAATCATCGTCAGCGTCAGCGGATGAGTAATGAGATTGCGATCGTTCCGTTCGCCCCGTGGAAACGTGGAGAGAAATTTCAGGATCCGGTTCCAAAAATAAACCGGCAAAGCCAGGATCGCCCCCAGTTGGATGACGATGGTGTACATCTTCCAAAAACTATCGTGCAGATCCAGGTGCAGCACCGCCTCAACAATCCGCAGATGCGCCGTGGAACTGACCGGCAAAAACTCCGTCAACCCCTCCACCACCCCGAGCAAAACCGACAACAGATAATCATTCATTCGCGCGCGCGAACGTAGCGGC